>CBDCVL010000001.1:0-77500 GCA_965223015.1 Vicinamibacterales bacterium
TCGATGCCTCAAGAAACTCTCGGTCGGTGAAAATGGCACCGACGAACGACTCCCGGATATAGATCGTACCGAACGCGTCCCACGAACGTCTGCGCCCGCTTACCGAATGCCGGATCGGTGGGGATCATCGAGATCTCCTGTCGCGGCGTCGTTTGCGTAGAGCACGCCGACGGTGGTGTCGCCGACCTTGCCGGTCAGCTTGGCTCCGTACAGCGGATCGACGATCGTACGCGTATGGACGACCGTCACGGGTGCGGTCACCTGAAAGATTTCGGCGCCTTCGAGAAAGAACGGTCGAAGCTCGGGGAAAGAACAGGGCGAATCGCTGATTGACCTCCACTTGCGGGCGGTCCGTCTCGATCTGCGAGAAATCGGGATTAAACGTCAGATCCGCCGTGAGATTGGACGTCACACCGTACTTCACGTTGAGGCCAGCTTCGGGCTGTGGGTCACCGTCGACGACGCGACCGGCTGCCTCATCGAGCGTACCGAACCGGATGCCCGCAACCGTTGGCTGCAGCTCGAGGTTGCGACTAGTCGACAAACCAGTCATCCCTGTAAGCACACCCATTTGAGGAAGGAATCCGGAGATACCGCGCGAGACTGGCGACCAGACGACGGTCTCGTTCTTTCCTCTTATGCTCCGAGCGATCTGGAAGCCCCACGTATGCGGAATATCGCCACCGCGTGAAGGGTATCGAAGGCTCTTGAATGGAATCGCCATCTCCGCCGTGAATCCATCCTCGACGATCTGGCCTCCGCTGCTGAACAGCGCATTCCACGAGGAGTCGCCGCGGGGGAGGCCTCCTCCACCACCGAATCCACGAAACCCTCCGCCGCCAGGACCACCTCCGCCGAACCCTCCGCCACCGCCGCGCGAACCCAGAATCGAATCGTCCTGGACGCCGTAGCCGTTGACGGAGAAGACGTAGGCGCGCTGCTGGTCAAGGAAGGGATCGAAATAGACCGAAAAGATATCGTCGCTGAAACCGGCGCGATCGCGATCACTTCGATTCGCCCGCATGATGCCCGGATCTTCGTAGTGGGCGTAGAACCCCAAGTGGATAGTCGAGCTATCGTACGCGATGTAGATTTCGGTTTTCTCTGTGGCCGGTGCGCCGTCCAGGGGTTGCCGCTGCACGAAATCAGTGACCCGCGCCGCATCGCTCCACACGGCGTCATCGAGTCGACCGTCGATCGACGGCGGCGTCTGCGTGCGTTCCGGCTGAACACTCACCAGCCCAGCCAGAGCGCCGGCGTTCGCTCCTGCGCCACCTAAAGCGCTTTTCAAATAGGCCTTGTACTACCTGGGGCGGTCGTGGTACTTCTGCGCATACCGATGCAGGAGGACCGATGCGTGCCTATTCGATGGATCTGCGAGAGCGGGCGCTCCTCGACAGCGATGCCGGGATGAAGGCGGCCGATGTGGCGGCGAAGTACCGCGTGAGCGGGTCGTGGGTGCGGCTACTGAAACAGCGGCGGCGCGAAACGGGCGAGGTGGCGCCTCGCGTCCAGCGACATGGACGGCGCTGCATGCTTGAGCCGCACCTACACACCTTGGCCGCGCTGATTGCGGCGCACCCGGATCGCACGCTGGCTGAGCTGAAGGACGCCCTCGCCACGCCCGCGAGTGTGCCGACGGTCTGGCGCGCCGTGCGGGCCCTCGGCCTGACCGTTAAAAAAAACGGTCCGCCCGTCCGAACACGATCGGCCTGACGTCGCGGCCGCGCGGGTCGCGTGGCACGCGGCGGCGCCGACCTGGGATGTCGCCCACCTCGTGTGTCTGGACGAAACCGGCAGCACCACCAATCTGCTTCGGCGGTACGGCCGGGCACCGCGCGGCGCGCGCGTCCACGACCACGCCCCCTGCGGGCGCTGGCAGACCAGCACGTTTCTCGCCGCGTTGCGGGTCACGGGGCTGACCGCACCGGGGGTCTTCGACGGCGCGATCGATGGCGAGAGCTTCCGCGCCTACATCGAACAGATCCTGGTGCCGACCCTGCAGCCCGGCGACATCGTCATTGCCGACAATCTCGGGGCCCACAAGGTCGCCGGCATCCAACGCGCCATCCAGGCCGCCGGGGCCACCCTCTGGTACTTGCCACCCTACCGCCCGGACCTCAATCCCATCGAGCTCTGCTTCGCGAAGCTCAAAGCCCTCGTTCGCACCGCTCGCTGTCGCAGCACCGAGACGCTCTGGCCGTTCCTCGGCGAGTGCTTGGCGCACTTCAGCCCTGACGAATGCCGCAACTATGTTCGGCACTGCGGGTACTCGGCCGCCACACGGTCATGAAAAGCGCTTTAGCGCCCCTCCGCCGGGAATACTGAGACCCCCGGTGACTTCCCCAGCTGGAGGAAATGCAGCAGGTGATTCGGCGGTGCGCTCAGGCGCCGGCCGCCTCCGCCCGCCGAGAGGGCCAGGCGACGGCTCGCCGTTCGCCTCTTCAGATTGGGTCCCTTCGACCTGGGTTGCAACTTCGGTTGTTGAGGCTCCCGCCTCCTGACCTGCTGCCTTCGTGATCGCGGCGGGTAGAACGATGGCAAGCAGAACCGCGACCCCCATCGCAAGCAGGCGAACAGATCGGGACACGAGTGAGTGGCTGTGAGCTAGAAACACAGAAGACCTATCTGTAGACCGCCGAAGAGTCCTGCCGTCGGGGAATGAGCCGTGGGATCAAGACGGGGCTTACTGTCTTCAATATACAGGATACGACGGACATTAACTAACTACGCCTCTCCGCTCGTCCTCATTTACAGAGAGCCTCGATTGTTGAGAGCTAGCAGCCCGTGGTAGAAGGGGCTCTTCGTAAATCGATGGGTAGGTGTTCGTGACACCGTGTCACAGGGTCGCTACACGACCAATCCGGGCGATCGCGCGCCTCTGGTGCCCAGGAGGCGCGATACGAGGGTCCAGAGGCAACTGAGACCGGCGATCAAAGCGCCGAACACGGCGGCCGCGCGGCCTTGGAGGCTCCGCGGCGTACCGACGCCCGTCAGCTGCCGCATGAGGAGTCCCAGATTGAACCCGGAGACGTGGACGAGCACGCGCTTGAGGATATTGGGATGCCCGCGCAGATGCACCCGGCGCATCCGGCCGGTCTCATAGAGATGCGCGTTGGGCCGTTCCAGCAGCTCGCCGCGCTGTCGCAGCAGCCGTCGCCCGCGCGCGCCCCGAATCCGCCGCCGATTGGCATACACCGCCGCGCGCGCCCCCGCCTTGCCCTTCCACGTGCGCCGCCCGCGATCCGGCTCCGACACGTAACTCCGCACCCCGATCGCGGCACACCCGACCATCGTCTCGTTGCTGTGATACCCCTTGTCGCCCACGAACTCGACAATCCCGGCGGCGCCGACCGCTTCGACCTGTTCCGCCGCGGTGATGAGGGTTTCGACCATCGTCGTCGTGTCGCCCTCGTCCGCGTCCTGCACCGTCACGCCCACAATGGCCCCCGTCTCCAGGTCGACCGCGTGCTCGGCAGTATGGGCCAGATGCGTCCGCCCGTCCTTCATCTTCGTGATCTTCGCGTCGGGATCGTGCGGGTTCGTCCAGTCGTCGTTCGACCCCTTCTTCTTGCGTGTCCGGTCGAAGCGGGCCAGCTCGGCGCGCGTCGGCGTCGCGATGCCGGAGGCCTCGGCCAGTCGGGTCAGCCACGCGTCGTACCCCTCGCCCGTGTCCCGGCGCACGATGCTTCGCATCGCCGCGTTGGCTTCCAGCGTCGTCGCATCGATCCCGATCGTGTACCCCTGGACGAGGTGGGCGTCGGCCAGACGCTGCAACACCCACGTGAACACGGCCTGGTGCGTCTCGAGGTCGATCAGGCGCCGGGTGCGCGACAGCGTCGAGTGGTCGGGCGGGGCCTCGTGCAGCGCGAAGTCCAGAAACTCGCGGATGCTCAGCGAGTCGGCGGCGCGCCACGCGATCGCCCGCTCCGAGTCCAGGCCTTCGAAGTAGCCGAGCAGCAGCAGCCGGAAATAGCGGCCCGGCGCCAGACTCGGCCGGCCGACCCCGTCGGCGTAGAACGCCGCGCACTGCGCTTCGACGAAGGCATCGAAGCCCGCCTCGTCGAGCGTGCGATTCAGGCGCTCGTAAAACGGGTGCCCTGCGCTCTTCGGCAAATCTGCGGTGGCCACCCACATCGTCGATTGGCGCGCCCGGCGCCGTCGTTTGCCCATCGCCATGCCCGAAGTGTAGTACGAGCGGTCAATCGTGTCGATCCCTATGACGAAGGACTTTCACCACGGGCTGCTAGGGCACACTTTGGGGGGATCGCGGGCCAGCCTCAACACCCTCAATACGGTTGATATGGCCTCGTCACTAGAAGCCGGCGATGTACGGGAGGTCTGCCGCGGTAGCACGGACGTCCTCGAACTTCTCCAACAACAGCCCCGTTGCATCCCACAGGCCGCTGAGCAACGCGTCCCTCATGCCGGGCGGCAGCTCGAGAGTCAGCGTCTTGTCGTCGAATTGGAGCTCAAGCGCGGAGACCGAAACACTCACGCGTGTGCCGGGAGAATCCTCCACCCACCGCATCACGAGCTCGACATCGGTCGGTGCAGCTGTGAGGCACGGCAACCCAATCGCCAAGGAGTTACCACGGAAGATCTCGGAAAACGACTCGCCGACGCAGGCCCGGATCCCCCATCGATTGAGCGCTTGCGGCGCATGCTCACGCGAGGATCCCGATCCGAAGTTCTTGTTGGCGAGCAAGACTGACGCCCCCCGGTACTTGGGGCTCGCGAACGGATGATCCTGCATCGACTTGCGGTCATCCTCGAAGACGTGGTCGCCAAGCCCTTCGAACGTCACCGACTTCAGGTACCGCGCCGGAATAATTCGGTCCGTATCGATATTGTCTCCACGAAGCGGAATCGCGGTACCCTCGAGGCGATCGATCGTTCGGTCTTCGGCCATACGTTGCGATTCCTATCCCCGGAGTATCTCTCGCACGTCGGCCACTTCACCTGCGATGGCCGCCGCCGCAACCATGGCCGGGCTCATCAGCAGCGTACGGCCTGTGGGACTTCCTTGCCGACCCTTGAAATTGCGGTTGGATGATGATGCACACACCTGACGACCATCGAGGCGATCCGGGTTCATTGCCAGGCACATCGAACAGCCGGCGGCCCGCCATTCGAAGCCCGCCTCCTGAAACACGCGGTCGAGCCCTTCCTGTTCTGCGGCCTGTCGCACTGCCTTCGAGCCCGGCACCACCAACGCCATCACATGGTCCGACACCTTGTGGCCGCTGACCACACGCGCCGCCTCGCGAAGGTCCGACAACCGAGAGTTGGTGCACGATCCGACAAACGCGACGTCGATTTTCGTCCCTTTGATCGGGGCTCCACTCTCGAACCCCATAAACTCGAGGGCCTCGACGATGGATGCCCGTTCGCCCTCGGAACCACCGGACGCCCCGGCAGGACCGGCGGCCACTAACGTGGGAACGTGGTCGGTGATTCCGACCGACTGGCCAGGGTTGATGCCCCACGTCACACGCGGCTCGATCGCGCTCCCGTCGATGACAACCTCGTCGTCATACGCCGCATCGGCATCCGAGGCCGTCGCCGCCCACCACTCGGTCGCCCGTTCGAACGCCTCCCCCGACGGCGCGAACGGGCGTCCCCTGAGAAAGTCGAACGTCGTCTGGTCGGGGTTGACGTAACCCACCCGTGCACCACCTTCGATCGACATGTTGCAGATGGTCATCCGCTCGTCCATGGTCATACGATCGACCGCTGCTCCGCCATACTCGTAGGCGTACCCCACGCCTCCGGTCACACCGAGCCTGGCAATGATCTCCAGAATGACATCCTTGGCATAGACGCCCGGTCCCAGCTGACCGTTGACGGTGATGCGGCGGACCTTCAGGGGATCCATCGCAAGGGATTGCGACGCCAGCACGTCGCGCACCTGGGAGCTTCCGATGCCAAACGCCACAGCGCCGAACGCGCCGTGAGTGGACGTGTGGCTGTCACCACAGGCGATCGTCATTCCAGGCTGGGTCAATCCCAGCTCGGGTCCGATGACATGAACGATTCCCTGTCGATCCGTCGTCAGATCAGACAGCCGGATACCGTACTCGCGGCAGTTGCGTTCGAGCGCGGTCATCATCTGCTCGGCCAATTCGTCGGCAAACGGGCGACGCTGGTCCCGAGTCGGAACGATGTGATCGACGGTGGCGTACGTTCGCTCGGGAAATGCGACCGATGCACCGCGGGCCCGCAACATGTCGAACGCCTGCGGGCTCGTAACCTCATGAATCAGGTGCAGACCGATAAGCAGCTGAGTCTGGCCGGTCTGGAGTGTCCGTACGCGGTGCGCGTCCCAGACCTTCTGGAGCAGAGTCTTCCCCATCTACCTATTGTAGAGGAGCAGGCGCCTCGGACTGGGCGCCTGGGTCTCGGTCCTTCATGAAGGCATCGCGTGGCTTGTGAATTCGGTCGTAGCTGTCGGCGGCAATCACGTAGTACCAATCGGCGAACCGCGCCGCGAGTCGTTCCGCCCTCTCACGGCCTTCGCTGGAGCGCGTCTCCCACGACGAGTGGGCCTCGGCGTTAGAAACGGGCGGCTCCGGTAATGCCGACCCGTCGAACTCGGAGGTAATGAAAACATATCGGTTCTCGCCGGGACCGGTCCCTGCCTCGTCGCTCGCCTCGTCTCCGACTGCCACCGTCTCTCCTCGACCGTAGACGACCTCTCCGAACCGCAGGGTAAACAGAAGGCCGTCGGTCGTTTGCACCAACAACTCGCCTTCGTTCGACAATAGGCCGCCTTCCGGGGTCGGAAAGAACCCGCGGCCCACGAGCGTCTGGATGTCTGGCTGGGTAATACGCCCCTCCATAGCCGCATCTCGAAGGTTGCCGGTCATGCCAGCGGGCTTCGGTCGCACACCGTTGATCTCGAGATCGATTATCGCACCAACGAGAAGGTTGACCTGAACGACATCGACCTCCTGTCCAGCCGGCACCCGGTTGGCCGTCCAGTCACCCTCCTCGGTTTTCTGGAGGACAAATTCGCCGCGACGTACGACCTGCCGGGTCCCCTCGTCGATAAAGTATTCGTTGAGCACAATCCGATCGATTTGATCCCGCGTGACCTCGAGCAGATTGGTCTGGATCCAGTCTTCAAAGGCCGTGGAGATCTCGGTATCGAATCGCGCGGCGTAGACGCGCTTCTGGCCGGGAACGCGGACGAAGCGAAACCCCGGTCGTTCCAGGAGCTCGTTGCCGAACACCAGGTCAGCGAGCACCGCCTCGTTGGCGGTCCTGAAGGTGACCCGTGTCCCACGCCCCTCCAAGCCGGTCGCCGTCTCGTCGAGCGGATCGACGACACCGAGCGCCTGATGGTCCGCTAAGTTGTCCGACCGAAAGTCGTCCTTGACGATGGAGATCACGTCCGCGGCGGTGTTCGCCAGCCGCTCCGCTCCATCGGCCGGGTAGTCGTGATGTGACGGGATGGTCCACAACCCGTCTCGATTGCTCACCCTGAACGGAATCGCGGAGGCAGTGTCATCGTCCCACCTCACGACTTCCAGCGTTGCCGCCATCTCTGGGTCACTGAAATCCGGAAAGAACGGCTCGCCCACGTCGAAGAAGGCGTCCGGAACCGACCGGCGCGGAGCACTGACAAGAGCCACCACGCCTACCGCGACGGCAACGGCAACGACATTCAGCGTCTTTCTCACCTCGCTCATCCTCAGCTCACCCGTCACTACTGCCCTGCGTTGGAGCCGGCGGGTGCCGGCACCGGGACTCCCCGAATCTGGTGTGCCAGCTGCGCAAGGTAGTCGAGACCCGAGATTGCACGACTGCCGTACCATGACAGCATCTCACCGTCGACGAGTCGAACCTCAGCTCGGCCGACGAGTGTGCGGACTTCCTGAAGATGGATGTCCCGAAAAGGGTAGGGCTCGCTCGACAGCAGGCAGAGATCGATATCGAGCGCCCCCATGTCAGACCCATCGACAAGAGGATAGCGGGTCTCGGCTTCGCGCGGAACCGTCGTCCAGCCGGCGATCGCGAGCATACGCGCGATGTAGGTGTCGGGCGACACTGTCATCCATGGGCGGCGCCAAATCAGATACAGCACACGCCGGGGTGGCATACCCGTCACCGCGTCCGTGACGCGAGCAAGCGCGCGCTCGAACCTGGCGACGAGCCGCGTGGCCTCTGCCTCCCGCGAAAAGATCGCGCCGAGCAACCAGTATAGCCCTACGTTGTCATGGGGGGCTTTGGGGTGCGTCACGACGACCTCCGGCACAAAGGTCTTCAGCTCGTCGAACGTCTCACGCGTGTTTTCGTCGACGTTGACGATCGCATGGGTCGGGGCAAGGTCACGCACGCGGTCGAGCTCGACGGTCTTGGTCCCACCGACTTTCTGCATTCGGCGAACCGCGTCGCCCGGGTGAATGCAATAGCGAGTGCATCCGACTACCTGCGGGCCGAGACCAAGCGAAAACAGCAGCTCGGTGATGCTCGGCACCAGCGATACGATACGGGCACCAGCACCGGCACGCCGATGCACCTGCCCCCACGCATCAACAGTGGCATTCTTGTCTCGTACACCAGTCACTGCGCACCTGCGACGCCTACATGTTGCGGCGGTACTCACCGCCAACGTCATACAACGCGTCAGACACCTGACCCAGGGACGCATGCTTGACACTCTCCATCAGAGCCTCGAAGCAGTTGCCTCGGCGGCGCGCGACGTCTTGGAGCCGGGCGAGCTCTTTCCCACGTTCATCGGCGTGGATCTCCTGGAAGTTGCGCACGGTAGCGATCTGGGCCTGCTTTTCCTCCTCGGTCGACCGTGCCAACTCTATCTCGGTCACCTCGTCCTCCTGGCCCTCTTTCGGCAGGAAGGTGTTGACGCCAATTAGCGGAAGGCTGCCATCGTATTTCTTCTGCTCGTAGTACATGCTCTCGTCCTGGATCTTGCCGCGCTGGTACATCGTGTCCATTGCGCCGAGCACCCCGCCACGCTCCGAGATCGACTCGAACTCTTTGTACACGGCCTCCTCGACAAGCTCCGTCAGCTCGTTGATGATGAAGGAGCCCTGCCAGGGATTCTCGCAAACGTTGAGACCAAGCTCGCGATTGATAATGAGCTGGATGGCAACCGCGCGCCGCACTGATTCCTCGGTCGGCGTTGTGATTGCTTCGTCGTACGCATTCGTGTGGAGACTGTTGCAACTGTCGAACAAGGCGTAGAGCGCCTGCAGCGTCGTTCGAATGTCGTTGAAGCTGATCTCCTGTGCGTGGAGACTTCGGCCCGATGTCTGGATGTGATACTTCAGCATTTGGCTGCGCGCGCTCGCCCCGTAGCGCTCGCGCATCGCGCGGGCCCAGATACGACGCGCGACGCGGCCGATCACGGTGTACTCCGGATCCATCCCGTTGGAGAAGAAAAAGCTCAGGCTCGGCGCGAACTCGTCGATCTTCATGCCGCGCGCGAGGTAGTACTCGACGATCGTGAACCCGTTCGCCAGGGTGAAGGCGAGCTGTGAAATCGGGTTCGCACCGGCCTCGGCGATGTGGTAACCGCTTATCGAGACGCTGTAAAAGTTACGCACGCCGTTCTCGACGAAGTATTGCTGGACATCACCCATCATCTTCATCGCGAACTCGGTCGAGAAGATGCAGGTGTTTTGTGCCTGGTCCTCCTTCAGAATGTCTGCCTGAACCGTGCCGCGCACCGCAGCTAGAGTCTCGGCCCTGAGCCGGGCGTAGGTCTCCGCATCGACAACGCGGTCACCAGATATCCCCAACAGCCCAAGGCCGAGGCCGTCGTTCGTCGGCGGAAGATCGCCAACGTAGGTCGGGCGCTTCCGTCCTTCAAAGTACGTCGCGATCGTCTTCTCAGCCTCCGCCCAGTTACCCGACTCGCGGAGGTGCTTCTCGACCTGCTGGTCGATCGCGGCGTTCATGAAGAACGCGAGAATGATCGGCGCGGGACCGTTGATTGTCATCGACACGGATGTCTTCGGCGAGCACAGGTCAAAGCCCGAGTAGAGCTTCTTCGCGTCGTCGACCGAGGCAATCGAGACACCGGAGTTGCCGACCTTGCCGTAGATATCGGGGCGCTCGGCTGGGTCTTCGCCGTACAACGTTACCGAGTCGAAGGCAGTCGACAACCGAGCCGCCGGCTGGCCCTCCGACAGATAGTGAAAGCGCCGGTTCGTTCGCTCGGGAGCACCCTCACCTGCGAACATGCGGGTCGGGTCTTCTCCCGTACGTCGATACGGATACACCCCGCCGGTGTACGGATAACTCCCCGGCAGGTTCTCCTTCATGAGAAAGCGCAGCAGGTCGCCCCAACCTTCGAACCGGGGTGGGGCGATTTTCGGGATGCGCTGATGGCTCAGGCTCTCTCGGTAATTGTCGCCTTCAATCTTCCGGCCGCGCACCTCATAGGTGTAGGTGTCGCTGGTGATGGCCTCAACCCGCGCAGGCCACTCACCCAGAAGCTGGCGCGCCTCCGCACCCATGTCATCAAGCGAGGCATTGTAGCGCTGCCTGAGCGTCAGGAGTGAACGATCGCCCCCCTCGGTCAGTGCCGACTGCGGGTAGGAATGCAACGCGTCGGGCAGCGCCTCGTCTTCCAGGGTGCGCAACGCCTCGAACACGAACTGTGCCCGGGCCGCCGCGTCGCTCTGTATGTCGATATTGTCATTGACGCCTCGCCCCTCCTCTGCGATCTCGGCAAGGTAGCGTACGCGCTGGCCTGGAATCAGCACCGTCGCTCGCGGTTCCCGAACGCTCGTGTCAGCGTCCGGTGTCCACACTGCGGCATCGAGCTCGCACTTGTTGATGAGCTCGCGGCAGAGGTTGACGAACATCCACGTCAGGCCAGGATCATTGAACTGGCTCGCAATGGTCGGATAGACGGGGATCTCGTCGTCTGTCACGTCGAAGCTTGCGTGATTGCGCTTCCACTGCTTGCGCACGTCGCGGAGCGCGTCGTCAGCACCACGCTTGTCGAACTTGTTCAGGGCCACGACATCGGCGAAATCCAGCATGTCGATCTTTTCGAGTTGCGTCGCGGCGCCGTATTCGCTCGTCATGACATAGACCGAGAGGTCCACGAGATCGACGATCTCGGAATCGCTTTGACCGATGCCCGCGGTCTCAACGATGACCATGTCGAATCCTGCTGACTTCAGGAAGGCGATGGCATCAGCGAGCATCGCGCTCGTCGCGAGGTGCTGACGCCGCGTTGCTATCGAGCGCATGAACGTGTTTTCGTGTCGCAAACTGTTCATGCGTATACGGTCACCCAGCAGCGCGCCGCCCGTCCGCCGCCGCGTCGGGTCGACGGCAAGGACCGCGATGCGCCGCTCCGGGAAACACTGGTAAAACCGTGACAGGATCTCGTCCGTGACGCTGCTCTTCCCGGCACCACCCGTGCCGGTGATGCCGACCACAGGCACCCGACCGGAGGCCATGCGCCACTCCTTGCGCAGTGTCTTGAGTTGCTGCTCAGACACCGCGCCATCTTCGAGAGCAGACAACATCTGTGCGATCGACAGGTCATTCTCTTTGCCGATTGCGGCCGGCACACCGGAGACCTGCCGCGAATCGACCGTGCGCCTGACAAGGTCTGAAATCATTCCCTGCAGGCCCATGTTCATGCCGTCGTTCGGATGGTAAATCCGTTCGACCCCGTACGCCTGCAGCGCGGAGATCTCCTCGGGCGTAATCGTGCCGCCGCCGCCGCCAAACACACGGATGTGGCCGGCACCCGCCTCGCGAAGCATGTCGATCATGTAGCGGAAGTATTCGTTGTGGCCGCCCTGGTACGAGCTCACCGCGACGCCGTCGGCATCTTCCTGAATGGCGGCACGCACGACGTCGGCGACGGAACGATTGTGACCCAGGTGCACGACCTCGGTACCCTCGGCCTGAATCAACCGTCGCATGACATTGATGGCAGCGTCGTGCCCGTCGAACAGGGACGCCGCGGTCACGAAGCGCAGAGGCGGCGCGGCCGCGACAACGCCGGGCACCTCATCCAAGACTTGGGCTTTGGTACTCATGCTGACTCTCCAAGCAACGTGCGTGGCGCAGCCAGCGCCAGCGCGGTTTGATGTTTGAGTGATTCGTGAAGAGCGCGAACGTGCGCCGCATCGTGTGGCGTGACCAGCCACTGGTAAACAATTCCGATGATGGCCGCGCAAAACTGATCGGCTGTGCCTGCAACGTCAACTGTGGGCGCGATCTCACCCCGCTCGATACCCGCGCGGATCCAGTCCGCCACGTCACGACGCCGACGTTCGTGGATGGTGCCCACCAGGCGCTTGAGCTCGTGGTCGGGCACAATCGAATCGAACCACAGCATGTAGAACGCACGAATGTGGTGACTGCCATCCGTGATGAAACGGTAGTGGGCGGCGGTCGCAGATTCAATGGCATTCAAGCCAACCTTGTCCTTGACCGAGCGGCGAAGCTCACGCAGCCAAGACTCGCCGATCGATCGGATGATGAACGCGAAGAGACCACTCTTGCTCCCGAAGCGGTAACTTGCGAGTCCGCGGCTGTAGCCGGCGCGTTCACCAACATCTTTGAGCGTCGTGCCGGCCGCACCGCGCTCGCAGATCAAACTGACGGCAGCGTCGAGCATGCGAGCATCTGATAGCGCAGTGCGCTCGGCCTGTGTGCGCCGCTCGACCTGCGTGCGGCCGTTGGAATCGACCTTGGTGGGTGCGTCCATGCACCGGATCGTACCAAGAATATTACTTGTTTGCAACAAGCAAGCTTATTGGCCCCGTAGCCGACGTGCGGCGGCGGCACCCTCGTGGGCGCGTCTCCGACGGCGGACGAGGATAGCCACGCCGACCAGAAAGACCGGGACCGGCGGCAACAGAATCGCGAACGTTCGTATCGTCGTCTGGATCTGCCTCACCTGAGACTCCATCCGCTCGCGACTCGCCTGGATCTTGTTCTCCTTCTCAGCCTCAATATTGGCCGAGAGAACCTCCAGCCGACGGTTCTCAACTTCTTCCAGGTTGCGAACCATGATCTGCATCGTTTGCACATCGATATCGCCTCGGTTTCGAAGCGCCTCGACGCGGTCGTCGAGCCGTGCCTGGGCCTGGCTCAGGGCGTCCTGGGCTTCTGTCTCGGCCTGCCGCTCCTCCTCGCGACGCCGGTCGATGAAATCGGCGGTCTGAACCTCGACGCGCTCGAGGGTCCGATGGCGTGCCCGGCGGCTTCGCAACTCGATGAACGAGTCGTCTCCGAGCAGCGTATCCATGGCGTTCAGGAAGAACGTGACATTGTCGAAGTTCAGATCTCCGGCCCCCTGCTCGCGGATCGCAAAGAACTGGTCACCGATGAAATCGAGGTCAGCCACGACGATCACGTCGAGCGGGTTGTCATTGGTGCCGCCGCGTTCGGCCAGTGTCGTGTCACCTTCTACAGCTGAATCACGCTCGGACACCGCCGGCTCGAGCTCCGCTGACCGAACACGGGCCGCCACGATGTAGTCTTCCTCGCTCTGCTCACGGGGTGGCGAAGGGTTGAGCTGCGGCCCGAACGGCGACGGCCGAACCAGTGAAAAGTATCCGTTGGTTCCCGACCCAAAGCCTGAGCGGAGCAGCACCTCGAACTGCAGTGACGGATCCTCGAC
This sequence comes from Vicinamibacterales bacterium, assembly GCA_965223015.1. GTDB lineage: Bacteria > Acidobacteriota > Vicinamibacteria > Vicinamibacterales > UBA8438 > CAUZIB01. The sequence continues at coordinate 13,628 of CBDCVL010000001.1, forward strand.
CGGTCTTAGGAAGCCCACGAACGGAAACATCAACTCCTGCAACTCTGACGTGATCGGGTTCGCGGGATTGAAGGTTGCCGAGTTTCCGTTCCCAACTCCAAGAAACGCGAACTCCGACTGAAGGTACGCCAGGTCGGGGTGTGGATTGTACGAGTCCCATACGATCCGCGTCGGCTCCCAATCAACACCCAGGTCCAGGACCCACTGCCGAACATTGCCGCGCGGCCCGGGCCGCGCTGTGCCTGGCGGATAGGTGTAGGGATTTCCCTCACCCACCCACTCCGTAGGCGACAGCGTGGGGTCGACGGCCGGCAGGGGATCGACGAGAATCAGTGCCGGCTTCCCGGATCGGATGAAGTCGGTGATGCGTGCCATCTCGTCGGTCTGGAGCGATGACGGCAGAGGTACAACGATCGCATCGAGCTCGTCAGCGTCGATGGGCCGCTCAGGGTCGACCTGGTAGACCTCATACTGCTTCCGCAGCTCGGCGACGACAGGCCATTGCGGTTGGAAGTCGTTTTGCTCGTAGTTGACACCCCCAACCATGTCGATCATCGTCTTGACGACACCCACACGCGGTCGCGCCGTTCGCGATACAACGCGGATGCTTCGCATGATTTCGTACTCGGCGGGGAGCCCCCGGTCAAAGAACCTGATCACGTGTTCTTCCGCGCCGCACGTGAAGGCCACCCCGAGGAAGAGCTCCGCGATATCGGCGCGCGTGGCGCCGACATCTCGGTAGCCCCGAGGCACGATCCCAAATATCTCACGCGCCTCCCGAGCGGCATCGCTGAACGGCTCGGTCTCGTGAACCACGAGTTCGATCTTCGGGCCCGCCAGAGAATCAATCTCCTCGAGGATGCTGACCAGGTTGGATCGCGACTGGACATACGCCTCGGGAACGATCGGGCTGATGTACGCCTGGACGAAAACGGGCCGATCGCTGGGAAGCTGGTCGATGAGCGCGCGGGTTTCGTCGCTCAGCGTGTGGAGCCGCTCCGCGGTCACGTCGAGACGCAGGCTGGCGCGCGCCGACATCGTGCCAACACTGACGAGGAGCACGGCCACGGCAGCTGCCCGCACCACGTGGTGTGCCCACATCGGACGACCGTCAGCTTGGTTCGGCCAGTGTCGCCGGCTCAGCACGACCACATTGAGATACAGACCGAACCCCGTCAGGGCCACGAAGTAGAACACCGCGGTGACGCTAACAATGCCCTTGGCGAAATCCTGGAAGTGTGTCACCAGCACCAGGGCCTCCACCGACCGCGCGGCGCTTTCACTAAATGGCCCCAGAGTCACCGGCGCCAGCATCAGCGCACCGCACAGCAATCCTCCGACGATGAACGCAATTGTGGCGTTGCGGGTGAACAGAGACGCGAGCATCCCAACGGCTATCAGTGCAGCACCTGCACACCAGTATCCGAGGTAGTTGCTGAGCATCAGCCCAGGGTCTGGACTCCCGAGGTAGAACAGAACGAGAACATAGCTGAGGGCAAGGAACAGCGACGCCGAATAGATCCCAAGCGTCGCGACATACTTACCCAGCACGATCTCGAGGTCCGTGGCAGGCAACGTGAGTAGCAATTCGTCTGTGCCAAGCTTCTTCTCCTCGGCCCACACATTCATCGTGAGCGCCGGAATGAAGAACAACAGCAAGGTCGGAAACAGGGCGTTGAGCTGGTCGAGATTGGCGAGGTTTCGAAGAAAGAATTGATCCTGCCAGAATGCCGCCGCGGCGCTCAGGAAGACGAACAGCGTGATGAAGACGTACCCCGTCGGGTTGCTGAAGTACAACAGCAAGTCCCGCTTAGCCAAGGCCCGTATGATTGCGGTGTTGACCTTCCCCATCGCATGTCTCGACGCTACGACGTGCTGGCCAGCTGCTCGTCACTCGGGGGCGGCGGACCAGAGCCATGGCTCGTAAGGCGGTAGAACGACTCCTCGAGCGACCCGTTCTCCTGAAGCTCCTGTACGGAACCGTCGAAAACGAGCTGGCCACTATCGACAAGCAGAATGCGGTCTGCGGTTGCCTCTGCCTCGTGAAGGATATGCGTGGAGATCAGCAGCGTTTTCGTCCGACCGAGTTGGCGGATGTTGTCTCGGAATTGTCGAATCTGGTTCGGGTCCAACCCGGCTGTTGGCTCATCCATGATCAGGACGTCGGGATCGTGCAGCAGCGCCTGGGCAAGGCCAACCCGCTGTTTGAGGCCCTTCGACAACTTTCCGATCGGCTTGTCGGTGACAAGCTCGAGGGCACAGGATCTCACCACCGCTTCGATGCGTCCCTGCAGCGTATCACGGCCGATCTCCCGCACCTCACCGAAGAACGTCAGCAACTCCAGGGGCGTCATGTCCGGGTACAGCGGACCGTTTTCAGGAAGGTATCCGAGGCGCCGCGAGGCCTCGATTCGTGACGCGTGCACGTCGAAGCCGGCGATCGCGGCGCGCCCTGCGCTTGGGGCCAGGTAACCGGTCAGCATCTGCATCATCGTCGTCTTGCCAGCCCCATTCGGACCGAGAAAGGCAACGACTTGGCCTTGCGGAATACTGAACGAGATATTCCCAATAGCGATAAACGGGCCGTAGTACTTGCTCAGTCCCGTCGCTTCGATCATCGCCCGTGATTGCACGTCCGCCATGTTGCTCTCACACGCCTCGCCGCCACGCAGGATATCCAAGTCGCCAGGGGGCATCAAGACCCAGCGCGGTGCGCCACATTACTCTCCCACGACCGCTTCGTGCATGGTCGAGTCTCAACCTTAGGTGTCGTCGCTGTCTAGAGGTGCATCAGCCAGTGCCTGAGCGCGCCGAAAATAGCCGGGGGCGTTGAAACTGGCACACACATCGAAAAACTTCGCGTCGGGTCCCGACCATCGCAAATCATCGACTGACTCGAAGACGGGCACCGTGATTCGCAGCGTTGCGAGACCCCGAAACAGCAACAGGTCGTCGCGTCGTTCTACAAGCACGCGAGCCAACTTTGACGATCCCCGGACCGCGACATCCCACTCATCCGGATCGGCAGGAATACCCTCGAGACGCCGGTAGCGCGCGAGCACGATCGAAGCAGACTTGGCACCCCACCCAGGTAGCCCTGGATAGCCGTCGCTCGCGTCCCCAACCAAGGCCAAGTAGTCGACGATAGACTCCGGCGAGACGCCAAAACGCTCTCGCACCGCGGCTGCATCACGGACGACCGCCGCTCGCCGGTCGAACTGCACGACGCGGTTCCCCCGAACACACTGCGCGAGGTCCTTGTCGGGCGTGCAGATGAACACTTGCTCGACACGCGTATCCTCGTCGGCGAGACTAGCCGCAGAGGCCAGTGCGTCGTCGGCCTCGAACTCAGCCATCGGCCAGACGACGACACCCAGCGCGCGCAGCGCGTCCTCAAGGGGATGAAACTGTTGCAGGAGAGCGGCATCGATCCCTTCGCCGCGTTTGTACCCATCGTACAGATCGTTGCGAAACGACTCGACAACGTGGTCAGTTGCGACCCCAAGGTAGGTGACACCATCCTCCAGCATCGCGATCACTGACCCAACGACGCCGCGGACGGCTGCCATTTCGCGCCCCGAAGCATCCTTGAGCGAAGGCAGGGCAAAGAAATGCCGGAATAGCTCGTAGGTGCCATCGAGCAGGAAGACGTTCATGCGTGGCGCCTACTGCCGAGGAAAGCAGAAAGCCGTTGTCAGAGGTAGGAAGGTGGGAGATCTGTCAGGCGGCTGGCCTCACGCGACTCCCTGCTCGACCTCATTCGTCTCGTCTCGCCTCGGACGCCGCGTCGGTGCCGGTTGGCGAGGCTCGACAAACGTGCTGAGGCGGCGGCTGCGCGATGGCTCCCTGAGCTTGCGAAGCGCTGCAGCCTCAATTTGCCGGATCCGTTCACGAGTCAGCGAGAACTTCTCACCGAGCTCCGCCAGCGTCGGTTCCGCTCCGTCGGTCAACCCGAATCTCATCCGGATCACTTCACGCTCTTTGGGGCTCAACGTCTCAAGAACTGACTCCGTCTGGCGCCGCAGGTCGTAGGCAATCGTCGACTCGGCCGGATTGACCGCCTGACGGTCTTCTATGAAGTCTCCGAACTGGCTCTCCTCACCATCACCGATCGGGGAATCGAGCGACACGACCGTCTGGGCAATCCGCCGAGCCTTCCGTACCACAGCAATCGGCAGGTCCGCGCGCTCGGCGAGCTCCTTGGACGTCGGCTCGCGCCCCAGATCGCGTGTCAGCGTCTGGGTCGCCCGGTTCAGCTTGTTGAGCGTTTCGATCATGTGCACCGGAATCCGAATCGTACGCGCCTGGTCGGCGATCGCACGCGTGATCGCCTGGCGAATCCACCATGTGGCGTAGGTAGAGAACTTGAATCCGCGGCGGTAGTCGAACTTGTCGACCGCGCGCATCAGACCGATATTCCCCTCCTGAATCAAGTCTAGGAATGCCAATCCGCGGTTCGCGTACTTCTTGGCGACCGACACCACCAGGCGAAGATTAGCTTCCGTCAGTTCCTTCCGGGCCTGATCTGACTGGGCTGAGCCCCTAAGAATGATGTGCTGCACCCGGCCCAGTTCTGCCGAGCTCTCCCCGACCTCCAGACGTAGCTCTTTCAGTGCCTTACGCGCTTCGCGAAGGCCAGGAATATCGACGCGCTTCTTCGGCTTCTTTCGCCCGCGCCCCCGCTCGGGGGGCTGCCCTTGTCGCACCAGCCGATCGACACGTCGCTCCGCTCGACGCTGCGACGACAACCCGGTCTCCACTTGCTCGACAAAGCGTGCCTTCACCGCTGGTATGAACTCGATGGCACGAATGGCACGAGATATCTCGATTCGCGCACGCATGACGCGCCACTTCGACCTGACGGATGTCCGACGATACCGCTTCCGAGCGGCCGCAGCTCGTGACTCACGCCGCGCGAGCTCCGTTAGCGCGCTCTTCACCAGATCGACGGCTTTGACGAAACGCCGCAGGCGATTCGCACGCTGGCGATCGGTCAGATCGGTGTCAGGAAGGCTCACGAGCTCTTGCAGCTGACGCTCGCCCCGCTGCAGCTCCTCGGAGAGCTCAACAACCCTCCGGGCGACAATCAAGCTCCGCGAAAGCGCCGCCCACACACGGTTCCCCCCGCGTTCAATACGTTTGGCGATCGCGACTTCGCCTTCGCGAGTGAGCAATGGCACCCGACTCATCTGGCGAAGGTAGGTCCGAACGAGATCCTGCCCCTGGTCGGAATCCTCCCCAGGTACGTGGACCTCTGGTTCTGGCGTTACCCGGAGCTGCGGGTGGCGAGGACCTCGGATCTCAGCCGAATCAGCCGCTCCCTCAACCTCTACGCCTGCTGCTTCAACATCCTGGAGCAGCACGCTGATCTCTTCCGAATCTAGTTCTCCTGACACGTGCTCGAGCACCTGATCAAGCGTGACAAACCCACGGTCCTGACCAAGTGCGACCAGATCGCGCACGATCTCCTGTTTCTCCTGTAGCAGCAACTCGTCGGCTCCTCTCGGCGTTTCTGCGAAGTAGCCACCCCGGCGACCGGGGGGCGTGCTCGATAGATCTATAGAGTTAGACGCCCAACAGGGTTGGCTGGTTTCGGTAAACCGCCAATGATCTTACCAGTAATCCTGAATCCTGGCAAATCTCCCCACTTTTTTCCCAGGGGCTCTATTTTGACCAAAATGTTGGTCATTTGACAGATATATGCCGGCCGCTCAGGGGGCAATGGGCCCGCTCGACCTGTCGCCTGCGCGAGGCCGGCCATTGCCGGAGGAGGGGTGGCGTCAGCCTTCGTGCTCGCCGGATCATTCGAGCCGATCGGTCAAGTATCGAAGCCTTGCGGTCGCTCCAAGCAAGGCCATACGCCTCACGGAGCGGTGGCGGAAGCAGCCCGGCTGTCACCAGGCGTCCGAACCCCATAGCAGAGCTAGCGAGAACGCCCCCAGGTGGAAAGAGTAGGTCGTGGGCCAGGGACCGCGCAGTGTTAGTCACCTGGGAAGTCCCGTCCCGAATGCCATGTTGTAGTTGACCGGTTAACTCAAGGTTGGAGGTCGGGAGAGTCAGAGGGGGCACATTTAGCAGGGGTGCCAGATTCGCCGACTCAGAGCAGTATCTGTCCTTCTCTTCAGCCGACACTGGCCCCACAAACAGCTCGTACGCGCGAATCTGACTGTCAATCAGCGTAACGTGCACCCAGCGGAGCAGCTCGGAATCCGTTGCCGTGTAGGGCGTACCACTCGGAAACCCAGGAGTCGCCTCAACTGAGCGTCCGTGCACTCGGCGATGAATCGCGTTGATCCGGCGGGCGGTTGCATGTACCTGGTCGTTGGTGCCGAAGGTCAAGCTGAGCATTGACGACACCGTCTGGTGCGTTCTCCGAAGGTAGGGAATCAACCCGGCTCCAAAGTCGCTGTGCTGCGAGACGGCGGCGGCGACGAGTGGATGCGCGAGCTGCAACAGGATGGCCCGTCCCCAGCCCAACAGCACAACAACTTCCCTATTCACCTGATAGACCATATGGCCGGCCGGAGCTGATGCTGGAGTCATGGCGGTCATGGCAGTTAAGGAAGGCGAGGGCCTCAGGGCGTCCGGACCACCTCTGCGTAGTCGAGGTAACTGTGACCGGAAACCGTAGAACTGTGGGCCGTGAGCCGGTAGCGGCGGTCTTCACTCTCTACGGTGTGCGTCGTCTTCTCGACCGCAATCGACCCCGGGTCAGGTCCGTCATCGAATGCCTCTCGAAGGACCCGCCCCCGCATCGAATTGGGAACCTCGAGCTCGAGCAGCGAGAGGAAGGTCGGTGCGAAGTCGACGTTTCCGCTCGCAAGGTCGACCGTGGTGCCTGACCGAAGCTGCGGGCCAGCGGCGATCAATACATTGTGGACGTCGAACGGACTCGTGCTGCCGTGGCCCGCGACTCCACCCTGGGCAGAGGTTCCAGCGTACCCGTACCCGTACTCGTTCTGTTCATTGGTCCAATTGGCGGAGTACAGAATCTCCGCAGACCTCGGATGATTCCAAGACGCGGCGTCAAACGAAAGGGTTCCCGGCACCGCTCCGTCGAGACTCCCCGGCCTGACCGCTCGGGTGAAGATGGCACCGACGCGCGACAGTGACTGTAGCGTCGCGACAATTCCCGCGATCGTCCTTTCGTCGTTGTCGCGAACGTAGATGGCTCCGGCGCCCGCGACAATGCGAGGGCTCCCGTCGTCGAGCGTTCCATTGAACGGGTCGAGCACGACGCTCAGATCCACAGCACCGGTGTGGGTCGAAAACCCGTGGTCGGACGTCACCCAAATGTTCACGTCGGTGAGCAGCGCCGCGTCGTCCAGCCGGCTCAGGACCCTCCCGATTTCGGCGTCGAGCCTCGCGAGCGATGTCTGGGTCGTCGGGTGACCGATGCCATGTGCGTGTGCTGTGGCATCCGGATCACTCAGCCACATGAGCGTGACCGTCGGGTCGATCTGCGGGAGTCCCACGTCGAAGAAGGCATCGACGACATAGCGGTTCCGGCTGTCATTCGGGGTCGCCGCGGCCGGAGCGACTCCCAGCCTCTGCACCACATCCTCGAACAGGGGAGGGGGCAGCGCGTAGTCGTAGTGAATGATCCCGCCGAGTCAAGCCCATTCTTAGTTGAAACTCTCCACGGCTCCTGATCATTACGCTGCCTTCGTGTTCGGGGTCTTCCTTTCGATCTTCAGTTCCCGCTGCAATGCTTCGCGAAGCTTCGGAAGGTGGCGGTAGCCCACCACCTTGCGGAGGCGCGGTTCGATGTCGACGAGCGCCGTCGCCAGCCACCGCTGGCGCTGGCTCGAGTTCGTCCACTGGTCGACTTTGGCGCAGCGTTCCTCGACCAGCGCATTGACGGACTCGAGACAGTTGGTTGTCTTGAACGAGCGTCCCAGCACGGCAGAGACGCCGAGTCGGTGCAAGGTCAGGGTCTCGTCCAGGCCCTCCGCCAGACTGCCGGCGGCCGACTTGGTTCCGGTCGTCCAACTCGCCGTGGAGCTGCTCGAGGGCCGCCAGGGCCTCGGGGTACGTCGGGCGGTTGTAGGCTCGCTGGAGGCGCCGGCGCCAGTCCCCCTGCTCGCTCTTGGGTAGGTAGCTCACCACGTTCTCGCGCTTGTGCCACTGGCAACGGTGCACCAACGCCGTGTCGCGGAACACCTTCTTGACCGCAGATCGCAGGCCCTTGCCACCGTCGAGAATCACGAGCAGACCTTGCGACGCATCAAGACCGCGGTCGACCAGCGAACGAAGGAAGGGCGCCAGGATCTGCGCGGTCTCCGTGTCCGTCTCCACGAAGCCAAGGAAGCGTTTCTTCCCTGAAATCGTGATGCCGAGAGCGATGACCATCGTCGAATCGGCGAAGGCCTTGCCGTCCAGGAACAGGGCCACGACGTCCTCACCGGACAGGTCCCGCTCCTGAAACTCCCGCAGCGTCGCCGCACTGGCTTGGATGAAATTCCGAGACACCGTGGAGCTCGACAATCCGATCGCCCCGGGGACCGACTCAGCCGCCGCCGCGTAGTTGCGGCAGGAGATGCCGTAGAGCACCCGCTTCAGCAGGACGTCATTTACCTGGCTGTCCTCCCGCGCCGCCTCGTAGGAACGCAGGGGAATCTCGCCGCCCGCAACGCTGCGCACGCGCGGCACTCGCAGCGGTACGCGTTGGCCAGCGAGGCGCACCGTCCCGGGGTTGCTTCCGTGACGTCGTCCCCGCACCAACGACTCTTTGCGCGCATGACGAGCACCGGCCAACTCCGTGACCTCGTCATCGAGCAGCTCCTGGACGTGCATCAGGCCCAGCGGCACCAAGGTTCGAATCATTTCCACCTTGGCGTCCACATCGAACCCGGCGTACTCCTCGCGCCTGATGATGTCCACCTTCCCCAGACGACGGGACTTCTTGCGTTTCCTGACCGATCGTAGGACACTGCGCATCTCGGCTCCTTTCTCTTGCGGGTTGATGAGCTCTTCGCAACGTCATCACACCACAGGGCTTGGAGCCGTTTCAATTTTCAACTAAGTTTGGCACACCCTCATCCCGCCGCCCGCGATCGTGTGGTTCAGCAGGAAGGACGACCCAGTCGACCCGGCGCTGACGACGAGAAGTGACAAACCGGCGCCCTGGAGCTGCTCAGCCATCGTCGGCACCGTGAGCAGACGCCCCCCCTCGGCACGCTCGACCGTAAGCAGATTTTGTCGCTCACCTGTCGAAAGAAACCGAGTGGCGTCGACTTCCGAGAAGAATACCGCGTTACCCAGCAGCCCATGCGCAGACGGATACGTTCCGGTCGAGATCGACGACGCGTTCACCCGGGTCACGGTCGGGTAGACCGCATGGTGGTTTACAAAGATAACCCCCCGCTGCCCGAGCGCGTGCAGGTTGGGCATAAGGTCGGGAGTCACATAGTCCGGCCGAAGTCCGTCCAGGACGATCAAGAGGTGTCTGAGGCTGCTCGAGGGCGGGCCATCTGTCTGGGCTTCGTTCGCCGGAACACAGGCCACACCGAAGAAGGCGAGGACCGTAGCGAGAACGATCCGGATCGGTCGCAGGACGATCGTCGGCATCATGCAGCGTTGGGTAACACCCATCATAGCGCCGTTCACGTCGATACGACCGGCCACCTCCCGTGTCGGCCAATTTGACGTAGGCTCGCGTGGCAATAGAACATGCGAGTCGTGAACAAGGCGGCGACAAGCACCGGGAGACGCGATGCCAGACGGAGCGCGGGTCTGGGAACGTTCGGCGGCGTCTTTACGCCCAGCATCCTGACGATTCTTGGGATCATCCTCTTCCGACGTCTGGGTTTCATCGTCGGCAGCGCCGGGCTGGCCCAGGCCCTGGTCATGTTCGCCTTGGCGACCGTGATCTCGGTCCTGACGAGCATCTCACTGTCGGCCATTGCGACCAACCGAAAGGTCAAGGGCGGCGGCGACTATTACCTCATCTCCAGGACGCTTGGTGTGGAGTACGGTGGAGCGCTCGGCCTCATTCTGTTCGCGGCTCAGGCTGTCTCGGTGGCGTTCTACTGCGTGGGGTTCGGGGAAGGCATCGCATTTCTGACTGGTGGGTCGGAGTGGGTCACTCGGGGTTCAGCCGCCCTCGCCGCCGTCGGATTGCTCGGCCTCGCCTACTCCGGGGCCGATCTGGCAACTCGGTTCCAGTACGTGATCATGCTGATCCTGATCGCGGCGCTGGTTTCGTTTTTCGCCGGAAGCCAGTTCAGCTGGGACCCCGCCGTCCTCTCTCAGGCATGGCGAGGCTCCGACGACGGATCGTCGTTCTGGGTCATCTTTGCGATCCTCTTTCCGGCTGTGACCGGGTTCACCCAGGGCGTCAGCATGTCGGGCGACCTGAAGGACCCGGGAAAGAGCCTCCCCTTAGGTACGTTTGCGGCAGTTGGCCTCTCGACGGTCGTATACATCGGAGCCATGTTTGTCTTGGCCGCCTCGATCCCGGTGACCGAGCTTGTCTCGGACTACGACAGCCTTCGACAGGTTGCCGTCGTGCCGTGGCTCGTCGATCTCGGCGTGCTCTCGGCGACGCTGTCCTCCGCGCTCGCTTCGTTTCTGGGTGCCCCGCGGATTCTGCAGGCACTGGCGAACGACCGGCTTTTCAAGCCGTTGACATTCTTTGCGGTCGGAGAGGGTCCGACCGACAACCCGCGTCGTGCCGTCGTACTCACCAGCCTGATCGCGCTAGCCACGATCGCGGCAGGCGATCTCAACGCGATCGCGCAGCTGGTAACGATGTTCTTCCTCGTTTCGTACGGGTTGCTCAACTACGCGACCTACGTCGAGGCGGTTGCCGCCAGTCCGTCGTTTCGGCCTCGGTTTCGCTTCTTCAACGCCAAGGCGAGCCTAGGCGGCACGGCACTCTGCGGGCTCGTCATGTTGATGATCGACCCCATGGCCAGTGCCGTCGCGCTCGGCATTCTTGGTGCGCTCTACCACTTCCTGCGATGGACCGCCGCCGACGTCTCATGGACGGATAGCCGACGCGCATACCGGTTCAAGCGTGTGAAGGACGGTCTCCGGGAGCTTTCGGTGGAACCGGAGTCCTCGACCGACTGGCAACCGCACGTCCTCGTCTTCACCGAAACGGCAGAGCGGCGCACTCGGTTGCTGCAGACTGCGGGATGGGTAACGGGCGGTTCCGGGATTCTGACTGCGGTGCAGCTCATCGAGGGCGACGGATCTTCGCTCGCCGCACGCCAGGCTCGTGACGAGGCAGAAACGCAGCTGCGACGCGAGCTGCAAGAGCAAGAGCTCGATGCGTATCCACTGGTCGTCACGGTTCCCAACCTTCGGGTCGGCGCCAGCACGCTCCTCCAATCATGGGGTGTCGGGCCGATTCGCTCGAACACAGTCATGCTCAACTGGTACGAAAGCCAGAGCACCGATACTCTTCCAACGTTGTCGTTGTGGTACGCCAGGCTCCTGCAGCGAGCGGCGCGCCTCGGGCAGCATGTGGTCGTTCTGGAGGCTTCCGACGATGACTGGCGTGCGCTCGACGCCGCGAGCCCGGGTGATCGACGGATCGATGTGTGGTGGTTCGAAGGTGATTCATCGCGCCTCGCTCTGCTCTTTGCCTATCTCATGACACGCGGTGAGGAATGGGACGAGGCAACGATTCGCGTCCTGGCTCCGTCACCTCCCAGCTCGGCGCAGAAAACCGAGGGGAGTCTGCGGCGCCGACTCGACGAGCTGCGAATCGATGCAGATGTGAGGGTTGTGGACATGCAGGAGGGCCCCGGAATGTACGAAGCGTCGGTCGATGCGAGCTTCGTCTTGCTGCCCCTCCGGCTCGAAGGGATGAGCACACTTGATCCGATGGGCGGAAGAGTCGATGAGCTGGGTGACCTCCTGCCTGTCATGGCGATGGTGGCTGCTTCGGGGGACGTCAAGTTGACGCCAGACGAGGAAACGGAGCCGACCAGCGAGGCCTCTTCGCACCCAGCTGAGCCAGAAGAGAACGCCTCTCCGACCTCGTGATTCGAACGGCGTGCAAGGCCGTGCAGAACCGGGCCGGGCGGCCTGCTAAGATGAAAACTGGGCCAGGAAACTGTCGATGTCCTTGACGCTCAACAACCCACCACCCGGCGACTCACCAGCGCTCACAAGCGACGCGTCCGGCTTGCAAAGCCAGACCGCCGGCGAGTCAGCACAGGGCGATCAGATCGACCTCAGCGAACCCCGTCTGTACATCAATCGCGAGCTGAGCTGGCTTGAGTTCAACAAGCGGGTCCTCATGCAGGCGCTCGACGACAAACATCCCGTCCTCGAGCGTGTGAAGTTCCTGTCGATCGCAGGAACCAACCTCGACGAATTCTACATGGTGCGTGTGGCCACGCTCCTCCGAAAGTTTCGCAACGACGTTGAAGATGTTTCCCCTGATGGCCTGAACACGGGTGAGCAGCTGGCGGCGATTGGCGAGCGGGCCGGCGCGATGCTGGACAAGATGGGGTCGTGCTGGGCCGCCGTGCTCCGCCCGCTTCTTGAGGATCATCAGATCCGCTTTCTCGAGCCTGACGATTACACCGACCAGACGCGTCGATACCTGAGCTCCTACTTCCGCGAGAACGTCCATCCGGTCCTCACGCCGCTGGCCTTTGACCCCGGTCACCCGTTCCCGTTCATCTCAAACCTGAGCATGAACCTCGCGGTCGTGGTCCGCCACAACCAGCGCACCAGATTCGCCCGCGTCAAGCTGCCGGATGTACTACCGCGGTTCATCCAGCTTCCAGCGGCGGTTTCGGGATCGGTTGGCGACACGTTCGTCTTTCTGGAAGACATCGTCAAAAAGAACATCGGCATGCTGTTTCCCGGAGCCGAGGTTCTCGGCGTGCACCTATTTCGGATCATCCGTGACACTGACATGGTCATCCAGGAGGACGAGGCGGACGACCTCCTCGAATCGGTAGACCGGACGCTGAAACAGCTCCGGTACGGCGACCTCTCTCAGTTGCTCGTCGAATCGGAGATGCCGGCGAGAGTACTCAGCATCCTCATTGAAAACTTCGAGATCGAGGACGACATTCTGGTACGGAGTCCGGAGCGGATGGGCTTCGGAGATTTCTCGGAACTGACGAGTCTTCGCTATCCTCAGCTCAAGGATCCGCCCTTCTCTCCAACGCGTGTGTGGGATCACGATATCGAGACCATCTTCGACCAGATTCGGGACCGTGACCATCTCGTGCATCATCCTTTCGACTCGTTCTCGTCGGTCGAGGCGTTCCTGCAAGCCGCCGTAGAGGACCCCAACGTGAGCGCGATCAAAATGACCCTGTACCGTATCGGGTCGAACTCTCCTCTGATCGATCTTCTCATCCAGGCAGCCGAGGCTGGCAAGCAGGTTGCCGTCCTTGTCGAGCTCAAGGCACGCTTCGACGAGAGGAACAACATCGCCTGGGCCCATCGTTTGGAGTCGGCTGGAATCCACGTCGTCTACGGTCTCCTGAACCTGAAGACCCACTGCAAGCTGTGCCTCGTGGTACGCAAGGAGTTCAGCGGCATCATGCGCTACGCACACATCGGCACCGGCAATTACAACCGAATCACGGCGCAGGTGTACACCGACCTCGGTCTATTCACCGCCCGACCTGACGTGGTCAGCGAGGTTACCGAGGTGTTCAACTACCTCACTGGGTACTCCAGCAAGAAGGACTATCGAGAATTGCTGGTCGCGCCGCTGAATCTCCGGTCGGCGTTCACGGCGCTCGTTGAAAGAGAAGCCGAGCATGCACGAGCTGGCCGCCCCGCACGGGTCATCGTCAAGAACAACTCGGTGGCCGACCCCGACATAATTCGCGTGCTTTACCGCGCGTCGCAGGCTGGTGTTCCGATCGACATGATCATTCGAGGGGTCTGTTGTCTTCGACCCGGAATCCCTGGAGTGAGCGAGAACATTCGGGTCCGGTCAATCGTTGGTCGCTTCCTCGAGCATTCGAGGCTCTACGCGTTCGAGAACGGCGGCAATCCGGAGGTCCTGATCGGAAGCGCGGATCTGATGGAGCGGAACCTCAACCGCCGCGTGGAAGCCCTCTGTCATGTTCGAGACCTCGAAATCCAGGAGAGACTGAGGCACGAGGTGCTCGACGCGATGATGGCTGACAACGATCGCGCCATGGAGCTTCAAAGTGACGGAAGCTACCGCGCGATCGACGATTCCGGCCACGATGCCACAACCAGCGCACAAGACGACCTCCTTCGTCTTCACGCGTCCCGCGATTCGTAGGTGCGTTTCTCCTGAGGGTCGGCACCCGCAGGCCTGCACGAGGGAGGCCACAGCCCCACACGATTCACTCGTAGCATAGGCCGCGCACGGCGCGCCGCGTGGGCGCGGAGAGGGGCTTGCGGGGTCCCCGCGGAGCGCCCACGGGGGCTCGGGGCAACGCCCCGTCCAAAAAGACTAATACCGATAGTGATCCGGCTTGTATGGACCCTCGACCGGGACCCCGATGTAGTCGGCTTGGTCCTTGCTCAGCTCGGTCAGCTTAACGCCGAGATGATCGAGGTGCAGCCGCGCCACCTTCTCGTCGAGTGTCTTTGGCAGCATGTAGACCTTCTTCTCATACTCGCCCTTATTCGCATGCAGGGCCAGTTGAGCCAGCACTTGGTTGGTGAACGACGCTGACATGACGAAGCTCGGGTGCCCCGTGGCACACCCGAGGTTGAGGAGACGTCCCTCGGCCAGCACGAGCACGCTATGGCCGTCAACAAAGCGCCATTCGTCGTACTGGGGCTTGATGTTGACGTGCTCGATCCCCGGCACCTTCTTCAGCCCGGCCATGTCGATCTCATTGTCGAAGTGACCGATGTTTCCGACGATGGCCTTGTCCTTCATCCTAGCCATCTGCGCGGCGGTGATGATGTCCTTGTTGCCGGTCGCGGTCACGAAAAGGTCGGCGGTCCCCAGCATCGCTTCCAGTGTGTTGACCTCGTAACCTTCCATCGCGGCCTGGAGCGCGCAGATTGGATCGACTTCGGTCACGACGACGCGGCAGCCTTGTCCCCGGAGGGCCTGAGCGCATCCCTTTCCAACCTCGCCAAAGCCGCAGACGACTGCCACCTTGCCACCCAACATCACATCGGTCGCTCGCGCGAGACCATCGGGCAGCGAGTGCCGGCAGCCGTAGACATTGTCGAACTTGCTCTTGGTGACCGAATCGTTGACATTGATCGCCGGAAAGAGCAGCGACCCGTCTTCCATCATTTCGTACAACCGGTGAACACCCGTTGTCGTCTCTTCGCTCACACCCTTGATAGAGCGGCCAACGCGCGTCCATTGCCCAGTGTCTCGTCCCCGTACCTCTCTCAGAAGATCGAGAATGACACCCCACTCTTCAGGCTCCGCGTCCGCATCAAAGGCCGGCACAACGCCGGTCTGTTCGAATTCGTACCCCTTGTGGACCAACAACGTAGCGTCTCCACCGTCATCGACGAGGAGATCAGGACCAGAGCCATCGGGCCAGAGGAGGGCCTCGTTCGTGCACCACCAGTACTCGGGCAGCGTCTCACCTTTCCAGGCGAAGACCGGCATGCCCCGTGGATTCTCAGGGGTCCCGCTCGTTTCCGGTCGTCCCACGACGACGGCACTCGCCGCGTGGTCCTGTGTCGAAAAAATATTACAGGACACCCACCGTATGTCCGCCCCGAGTGCAGCAAGCGTCTCGATCAGAACAGCGGTTTGCACCGTCATGTGCAGGCTGCCCATGATCTTCACGCCAGCCAGGGGCTGCCGTTCGCCTTCACTCTGCCGAATCGCCATGAGCCCAGGCATCTCCTGCTCGGCCAATCGAATCTCATCGCGGCCGCGCGGCGCCAACGACAGATCGGCAATCTTGTATGGGGGACGGCCACGCGAGGCAGCCTCTTCAAACGGGTGTATTTTCTCGACCACCGGTGAGCTCATGTTCAACTCCTTCTGTGACATTGTACGCGCTGAGTTCTCTCTCGCACACTTCACCGAGGACGGACGAGATTCGCTTCAGCTAGTTGTGCCCGAACAGCCGCATGATAAGGAGAGAAGGCTCAGCGCTTCCTCGCGCGGCCCTGCGGCGGGCGCGGGCGGCTCCGTCCTCGCGCCGGCGGCTGGCTTGTCTTCGGCTTGGAGGCCTCCCGCACCTGGGAGGTGGGAAGCGCCGGCGCGTGGAGCGTCTGCTGGTAGTAGTCGTCGAGGAGCATTGCAATGAGCGCCGACTCGTCCTCACTCTCAGCCAGGCTCCGACCCAACGGAACAAAACGCTGGCTTCGCTCTGTCTTGAGCTTGTCTCGATCGCGGAGCTTGGCCTCGAGCAGCGACGTGACTCGCTCCGTCACAACCGCCTCCACATCCTGATCGGTCGGCGCAGAGATCTTCCGAAACTCGATTGAATACCGTTTCGCGATACTGTCCAGGGTCATCGACTCCGACTCCGTCACAAGCGACAACGCGATGCCGGTGGCACCGGCACGGCCTGTCCGGCCAGCCCGATGGATGTATCCTTCGGGATCTTCCGGTGGCTCGTACTGGATCACGTGCGAGAGCTCAGGGATATCGAGTCCCCGGGCAGCAACGTCAGTGGCAACGAGAAATCGAAGGGCGTTTTGTCGAAGCCGCTTCAGGATGCTCTCCCGGTCTGACTGAGACCGGTCGGCACTCAGTTCGTCGGCGTCGTACCCGAACCTCTGCAGCACGACGGTTACGTAGTGCACGGCCGCCTTCGTGTTGCAGAAGATAATCGCCGACGCAGGATTCTCTACCTCGATAATACGGATCAAGCAGCGGTCCTTGTCCATGGCCGGTACCACGAAGAAACAGTGCTCCGTGTCGGTCACGTGAACCTGGTCACCGCTCAGCGAAATAAATTCCGCGTCATGCAGGAACTCTTTCGCGGTCCGCATGACGGAGGGAGGGAAGGTTGCCGAGAACATGCTGTTGTGCAGCGTCGCCACGGTCCGATTCGGAAGATGCCCTTGCACCTCTCGCATGTCGGGATAGAAGCCCATCGAGAGCATCCGGTCGGCTTCATCAAACACTCGCATCTTCAGACCACCCAGCGAGAACGTCCCCCGTAGCAGGTGGTCGAGAACACGGCCGGGTGTGCCCACGACAATCTGAGCGCCGCCCTTGAGCGCGTCAATCTGGGGACCGTAGCCGACGCCGCCATACACGGCGACCGTCCGGAACCCGGCCGGATCGCACAGGATTTCTGCCTGCTGCGACACCTGCTTGGCGAGCTCTCGAGTGGGGACCAGGACGAGCGCCTGGCAGACGGACGCACGCGGATCCAAGCGTTTCAGCATCGGGAGCAGGAACGCCCCCGTCTTGCCGCTACCTGTGCGAGCCTGCACCATCACGTCCTTCTCGGCCAGAAGCCGTGGAATCGCTCGCGCCTGCACAGGCATGAGCTGGGCCCACCCCACCCGAGTCATTGCCTCACGTAGCAACTCCGGCAGTTGTTCTGGCGTCACCTCGGTTGGAGGTGTCGATGTGTCGACGGTTGAAGATTCGGACTGGTCGCTCAATATGTTCCCGGTGATGCGGGCGGCCGCTCGGCCCTAGATGGATCGCGACCTCGATGGGGTCATTCTACACATTGAACCTCTGCTTCCGTTTCGTCGATTGGGATAAGTGGGGCCGAGAGGCGCCCGCCCAGTCTGGTGCAGTCCTTGCTTCACGGTAGTGGACAAGGGGAGAAAACGCCGGCAAGACGGAGAGAAACTGCGATGTCAGAGCACGCAAGAGTGAGAAAGTACCCCCGGGTTGGTCTCGGCGCAGACGCCGCCATCTGGTCCGAGGTCTGGCAAGGCGCCGTCGGTCAGGCGCATCCAGTCGGCGGAGTCATGACCGTCCTCGGGGCCGGTGGCGCGTTTGTCGAGGTGAGCGAAGCCTACGAGGTGGGCAGCAACGTTGGGCTCCGCTTCGTCTTGCCGGGAACCCGAGACGAGGTGGCATGCGATGCCGTCGTCCGTGAGTTTGTGCCCGGCCGCGGTATCGGCATCGAGTTCACCAAAATTTCGCCGATCGATCGCGAACGCATTCGGGCGGCGGCCCTCAATCTCGTGTAGCGGCGAACCCACCCTAGGTTTCGCCGCCGCAGCCCGCAGCGCCGCTCGAACCTTGACCGGTGCGGAAGCTATCGGTTCGACACGGCTGCCCTGGCACCGGCCCTTCACTCAGGTGCCGAACGAATCGTGATCACCGGGCATAGGGCGTTCCGGATGACCTTCTAGGCGACGCTTCCCAGCAGGGCGTGGGTCAGACCGCTTCGCCCGCGGGTTCCGATAGCGACAAGATCTGCAGCGGTCTCCTTCGCATAGCGCGACCTCGACGGCTGGCTTCCCGACGCGAGACAGCTGCTCCAAAGCACGGAGATTACCGTTGCCCCTCGCCCGCGAACGTGACGTCGTCGAGAATCGTCATGCCTTTGGCGAGGGTCTTGTGAACCGGACACCGCCGGGCAACTTGCTCGAGACGCTTCCGTTGAGCCTCGTCGAACGTTCCGTGAATCGTCACCGCGGTTTGAACCCGATCGATCCATCCCTCTGTCCGCTTGTCACAGTCGGCACAATCGTCCGCATGCACGCGGTCGAAGCCGAGCTCGACGTCCACCGCGCGCAAGCCTATCTGTTTGTGATTGGCGTACACCCGTAGCGTCGCGGCAATGCAGGCTGCGAGGCTCCCAAGGAGCAGCTCGTACGGTGACGGACCGGCGTCGGTTCCACCGACACTCAGAGGCTCATCTGCGACCCACGTGAAGCCGCGCGCGCGCAGTTCGACCCGAGTACCGGCTCCCAGGTGCGCAGTGACGCTGGTCCCGTTCTCACCTGTCGCTGCCATATCTTGACGTCTCCACCCAGGCCCGCGCGCGAACCCCGATTCTTCCGACCTTGGTCCCCACGGCTACCCTTCCACCCTGCCATGATACGCGGATACACAGGTGTCACCCCGACAATACGGGAGCGTGAGTCGGTCACGCGCGCGGCCGGCGACGACTACTGGTGCGTCACAACGACGCCAGGAGGGAGCGCAACCGACTATCATCCGCATCCCACAAGATCGGCAGCTGGAGATGGATGGTGTTGAGACGATAGAAGAGGTCGGCGTGGAACAGGCCGGCGGCGACCCGCTTGCTCAGGTCTTTCGTCGTCGCTGCGACGACACGTGCTGTTCCGAACTCCGGACCCGAGAGTGATGTCGTCGATGCGTACACGACGTCGAGGAAATACATCACCTTCTCCTGAGCCGAGGATGGGAGCTGGTCGACGTCACTAATGAACAACGTCGCCGCGGCGTCGCCGCGACCCGAATCCGCCGGACCACTCGTGTGGCCTGCAGTGGTGGCGGAAAGCGAGGCAAGCGCTTCCGACATCGTGTCGTGCCGCATCGCAACGAAGCGTCCCGCGGGTCGGCGGCTGTTGTGGTCGTGAATGGCCCGAGCGACGATGGACGTCGCGTCTGGACTCCCGGTGATGAGGAGAGGCCCGTCCGAGCCGGCGGCAGCCCGCAAATCAAGCCCTAGCTGTAACCATCGTGATTGTTCGTTTGACAGGGTAGGTACGGGTACACGCTGAGCAGTCATCGAGTTGACTCGAAAATTAGTGCCCTTGCATTCGGTCGTCAAGTCCGTTTCATGATCGAGTACCCGCGCTTGCACGAGACTTCCCAAGAATTCTTTGTCCTGGATGTATTTAGTAGCCCCGCTGTTTGACTAAACAGGCACATCACGATGAAAACACGCTCTTCGTGAGATTTCTCGCATTCAATCGTTGACGGCGAACATGAACACACCTACTCTATCGCCAAGTTGGCCCGAACGAGTGACGCCTCGATCGTGCTCCTCGTGAGCACGGACGATAGAGAGCTAGCGCAGAACGCTCGTATCCTTCGCGACGATGGTCACGAGGTGATCGAAGCGACCTCGTTTGAGCACGCTCGCACGTTGCTCTCATCCCTCGGCCCAGATCTACTCATCACGAGCATCCAGCTCGACGCCTACAACGGGCTGCATCTCGTATGGCGTCAGCGTATGACGCACCCTGACCGCCCAGCGATTGTCACGAGTGCATACGCTGATGTGGTCTTGGAGTCAGAGGCGCGCGACCTTCGATGCCCGTTCCTCGTCGCCCCCGTTGAGCGCGATCAACTCCTCGCGGCGGTGCACGCTCTCCTTGGGACAGCGGCAAGCGACGACGACAAACGCCGATGGCCTCGAACACTGCTCGGTCAGGAGCTCGAGCTCGTCATGACGCAGGGGCCTGCCCAGATCGTCGACGTCAGCTACGGAGGATGCCGCCTTCAATTCCGGCCAGGAGCGGACGTTCCGCTGTCGTGCACGCTCGATCTTCCGATCTCGCGAGACTCGCAGGTGACCGGGACGCCGATTTGGAAAGCGCCGGTCCTTGAAGGCGACGAGTACGGCGTGGAGATCGGAGGGGCTCGAGAGGCCGAGGTGGCCTGGCGCGCGTTCGTCGACGACCTCAAACGGCGAGGGTGAGTTCTATCGGTCGCGGTCAGACTTGACCACGACCACGCTTGCGAGCGGGGACGTGCCCTTCGACTCGTCGTCTTCGAGCCGACGGTGTTCTTCGAACGCACCCCACTGTTCGTCGGTCCAGCGCCTTCGGTGATGACGCGGCTGCGTCGCCAGCATGGCGCCGTCGTTGCCGTCGTACACGGGCATCACCTTCCGCGCCGTCCGCTTGCTCACGAGCCGAGCTTCAAGGGGCACCGGGTCGGTCACTTCATGGGTAGGAAGGGGAACTGACTCGTATTCCACCCCCCGTCTGTCGCGGTACACAAAGGCCATCAAGAGATCCACTCCGCTCCGGCTTCCGCCTGGTGTCCCGAGTATGAAATACCTAGCCATTCGGCCGACGCTGCATCCCGCCTGGCGGCGTTGCGAATCGCTCGAATACTCCCGATATTCTCGCTCTTCGTGCCTGGCCAGTCCGGCGCATCACCGTCCTCGGTGGCAAGGTGTTTCATACTCGGGACACTAGATAGTACATCGACACGTGTTTCAGTCCTGGCCGCACATCGGAGTCGGGGTCGTCGATGCCGGCTGACCTCCACGACATGCGCACCGTGAGCGGCTACAATCTGGCGAAGGAGCTGTACCGAAACCACACGTCAATCATCAAGGACCTTGCTCCGCGTCTTCTAGCGAGGCTTGGGTACCTGGGGCGGCATCTACCGCCTCTCTCGCGCATGAGCGGTCTCGATTCTGGTTCCACGGTCGTCGAATTCTGGGAGCTTTCCGTCGCGGTGCCTGATGCGGACCGCGAAGACGATCGCCAGCTGCTCAGTACACTCGAACGGGCTCGAGCGGACCGCTATCGCTTTGACGCCGACAGAAACCTGTTCGTGGCATGTCGTGCCTCACTCCGCCGCATCCTCGGGCAGCGGATGAACATTCCACCTGGCGAGGTGCCCGTCGCGACCGATCCGCTCGGCAAGCCGTTCGTCGCCGACCTTGGCTTCCACTTCAGCGTCTCCCATTCGTCGGGCAAGGGACTGATCGCCGTCAGCCAGGAACCTGTTGGTATCGACGTCGAGCCGGTCCGGCTGATGTCGGATGCCTCCGCTGTGGCGAAGCGGTTCTTTACGAGCACGGAACAGACAGCGATACTTCGGTTCGAAGAGCAAGACCAGATCAGTCGTCGCTTCCTCATGTGCTGGACGCTCAAGGAAGCACTCCTGAAAGCACGAGGCGTCGGCCTCAGCGGATCGCTGACCGATTTCTCGGTCGACATAGACCGCGACCCGCCCCAACTCACGTGGGAAATCGAGAGGGCGTCCGACACCGGGTCCGATGCAACCGATGAGGCATGGACACTCGCGTTTCTGCCAGTTGAAGACAGTTATATCGGTGCGGTTGCGGTCAGTGCCTCGTCAGTTCAGCTCCGGCCGCACCGCGACGTAGACCGATAGACCCTCACACGACACGACTGACCGGGGTATGACCTCTGCGCCCGCCCCGCGGCCTACTCATTCCTGCACCATATGTTGACATCGGCCCGGGTGTTGGTCAGCATGGAAAGAATGGTCCAGCGGCTGGCGCTCCTGCTCCTGGTCGTTGCGTTGGTATCGAGTGGTGCGTCGGCACCATTCGCCCACGTCCATCCTCCTGATCGTCACGATCACGGTCCTGCGTCAATCCAGGTCCACAGCCACTCCTCAAACCATGACAGCGACGACACGCACTGGCATGTCAGGGGCCAGGAGGCGCATTCAGCAGGCAAGCTCGGGCGCTTCGGGAGTCGCCATCGCCACGTTTCCGTCGCACTCGCAGCGGTGGCGGTCGAGCGCTCTACGGCCTCTGCAGACGCGGCACCGTCGTTGATGACGGACCGGCAGTCCGTTGTCGAATCCGATGAGTGGGTTCGCCGCCTCACAGTCCCACTCAGCCATCTTCCCAATCCACCACCGCGAGTCGGCCAGGCCACTCGTGCCCCTCCCGCCTAGCCTTCTCACATCGCACTCGAGATCCGTTTGTAGGCAACTTTCGGTGGCCTCCCCGATGGATACGGGCGGCCTGTTTTGGGAGACGACAAGATGTGGCGATGGCAAAGAACCATCCTGGTTAGCTGGCTGTGGGTGCTGGCCGTCCCCGGAGCATCGGCAGAGGTACTGACGGAGGCGCAGGCGTTGGAGCGTATGCGCGCCGAGCATCCGCAGGCGCAGGTCCTTGCCCTCCGCGTGCGCGAGCTGGAGGCCAGCACCCGGGAGCGCAGCCTCCTGGCCAATCCGACCTTCAGCTACACAAGGGAGGATGCAGGACCGGCGACAGACGACTTCTTCGTCGTAACGCAGGAACTCCCACTGCGAGGACGGCTCGGCCTGCTCGCCGACGCTGCCGAGCACGAGGTGACAGCCGCCGCGGCGCACGCTGACGCCGACCTGTTGACCTTCGAAACAGACCTTCGTCTGGCATTTGCCAATCTCCTGTTCTCGCAGGAGCGCATCGCGACGCTGGAGGATGGACTGGCGGCATTCAACCGACTGGTCGAAGTGCTCCGCACACGTGAAGAGGCTGGGGAAGGGTCATCCTTCGACCGCCTCCGGGCAGAGCGAGAGGTCGCCGACGTCGCGATCGATCTGGAGACGGTCCTGATCGATCGCCTAAAGGCCCAAGTCCGTCTCGGGTCGTTCTTCGCGCGTGGCTCGGACCCCACCAGATTGCAGGCTGCCGGGCGACTGGTGGATGACACAACGGTGCCAGCGCTCGATCTGCTCGTGTCACAGGCACTGTCTCGCCGCTCCGACTATCGCGCCCTCGGCCTAGAAGGGGCGCGGTGGGACACGGAGAGCCGCGCGGCGAAACGTCTCCGGTTCCCCGAAACAGCGGTGGCTGCCGGCGTAAAGCGCAGCGCCGTGGCCAACACGACCGATTCAGGCTACGCCATTACCGCGTCGGTCTCCATTCCACTCTTCAATCGTGGGCAGGCGCAGGTCGCCGGGCCGAGGCCGGGGGTGCGCGCGTTCACGCGGAACGGCGGGTGCTGGGCACGCGGATCGAGAGAGACGTGCGCGCAGCCCATGCGGCCGCCTCTCGGTATGGATCCCTCGTGGACCGCTACCGAGTCGCATCGGTCGAGCGCGCCGTCGAGCTCGTCGCGATCGCGACGGCGGCGTACGAAGAAGGCGAGTACGGAATTCTCGAGCTCCTCGATGCACATCGTGTGAGACTTGATGCACAGCTACGCTTGCTTGGGCTGTCGACGGCAGCACGACACGCATCCATTGAGCTGGATGCTGCAATCGGAGGAGGCGCGACGCCATGACCACGACAACTGAGACAATCCGCCTGAGACGGCGCGTGCGTTGCCTCCGGGGCGTGTTCTTCGCGCTGCCACTCTTGTTGGCGGCTTGCGGTCAGGATCGAGATCCAGCGACGGACGGCGAGATCATCAGTGAGATCATCGAGGTCCCGCCCGTTGTCGAGACGCGGTGGACCTCCAAGACAGAGCTTTTTGTCGAGTACCCCCCCTTGGTTGAAGGTGAAGTGAGCCGGTTTGCTATCCACTTCACCGACCTCACGACCTTTGAACCGGTGCGAGCAGGCCGAGCGCTCGTCCGTCTGACCGGCATCGCGAACGCCGAATTCGCTGTCGAGTCGCCGGGCCGACCGGGAATCTTTGGCATAGACGTCACACCGCCACGCGCGGGTCGCTATGGTCTGGAGCTGGTGCTCGACGCTCCCGGACTGGCCGACCGCCATGACCTCGGGGAGGTTCTGGTGCTTTCCACGGCGGAGGTCGCTGCACTCGCCGGGATCGAGGAACCAGAGGACGGGTCGATTCCGTTCTTGAAAGAACAACAATGGTCTCTCGATTTCGCCACCGCTGTGGCCGAGCGACGCGAAATGGCGGAGAGCCTCCTGATCGCCGCCGAGATCGAACCACGCACGGGAGGACGCGTCGATGTCACCACACCGGTGGCCGGTCGTCTCGCAAGCGACCTGGCCATTCGGTCCGTCGGCTCGCAGGTCGCCCGCGGCGAGGCGCTGGCCGAGATCATCCCGCAAAGCGGCCATGGCGAAGACCGGCCCGCGCTCAAGCTGGCAGTAGCTGAGGCACGCGACGCCTTGGAACTGGCGCGTGCCGAACGCGCGAGAGTCCACCGACTGGTTGAGGCCGGTGCTCTGCCAACGAGACGAGAGCTTGAGGTGAGCCTGTCCGAGCACACGGCTGAGGTACGCCTCGAGGCGGCCGAGGCGCACCTGGCCCAGCTAGACGCAACCCGCACGGGTGAGAGCGAAGGCTCTCGGGACACCCGATTCGTCCTCCGCGCACCCATGAGCGGCATCGTGGCTGAATCGAGCGCAACACCCGGCTCCAGTCTCGCGGAAGGTGCGCGGCTCTTTCAGATCGTGGCATTTGACCGCGTGCACGTTGTTGGTGCCCTACCAGAGGCGGCTCTGCCACGCATCGACGAACTGGTCGGCGCAGAGCTCGAAGCGCCGGGTCGCTCGACCGGGATCGCACTCGACCGCCTCGTCGCGATCGGGCGCGTGCTCGACTCTCAGGCCCGCACGGTCCCGATCATCTACGAGCTGCGGGACCCCGACCCACGCCTTGCGATCGGACAGGCGGTCTCCTTACGTCTGTTCGTTGCGACGGCCACACAGGCGGTGACGGTGCCACAGACGGCAGTCGTAGACGATGCCGGGCAACCCGTTGTTTTCGTCCAGGTGGGGGCCGAGAGTTTCGAGAGTCGGGCAGTGCAGCTTGGCAACCGTGAATCGGGCTTCGTGCAGATCACGGGCAGCATTCAAGCGAGCGACCGGGTTGTCGTCCGCGGTGCACCCTTCATTCGATTGGCAGCTCTGTCGCCGCGGGTCCCGGCACACGGGCACACGCACTAGCAGGGATCAAAAGGTGAGCAGAGAATGGTGACACGAGGAATGAGACAGTGATCAACGGACTGATCGGGTGGTCGCTGCGAAACCGCCTCTCGGTGCTTGGCGCAGCGGTCGCGTTTCTCTTCTGGGGTGCATACGAGACAACTCGCGTCCCCGTCGATGTGCTGCCCGATCTCACGGCGCCAACTGTGACGGTGCTCGTGGAAGGACACGGCATGGCACCGACCGACATGGAGGCGCTCGTGACATTCCCGATCGAGGCGGCACTCAACGGGGCGTCCGGTGTCCGGCGCGTCCGCTCAGCGACTGCAGTCGGCATCTCTGTCATTTGGGTTGACTTCGACTGGGGTGAGGACATCTATCGCGCACGGCAGACGGTCACCGAGAAGCTTGCGGTCGCCGCCTCAACGCTTCCGGAGTCCGTCGAGCCGCCCCTGCTGGCACCGGTCTCATCAATCATGGGCGAGATCATGTTCGTTGCTCTGGGATCGGCTGCACACACCCCGCTCGAGCTCCGAACGACGGCCGAGATCCTGATACGACGGCGGCTGCTGGCAACCCCAGGAGTCTCGCAGGTCACCATCATCGGCGGTGAGCGGCGGCAGTTCGAGGTGCTCGTCGATCCTGAACGATTGGCCAACTACGGCGTGGCGCTCGACACTGTGGAAGCTGCGCTCCGGAGCGCGAATCGCAATACGTCGGCTGGGTTCCGACTCGCGGGCGGGCAGGAGTACCTCATTCAGGGCGTCGGCCGGCTGCACGACCTGGACGCCATTGGTGAAACGGTCATCGGCGTCCACGACACCCGGCCGATCCTCGTTTCCGACATTGCTGACCTGCAGGTGGGCGAATCGCTCAAGCGAGGGGACGGCTCCCACAACGGCCAGCCGGCGGTCATTCTCGGTATCCACCGCCAGCCAGGCGTCAATACGTTGGCTTTGACTCGCGAGCTCGAGGGTGTGCTTGACGCAATTCAGCTCGATCTTCCGGCCCGCATCGGCCTTGGAGATCCCCTTCGGGGGTCACGTGCCAAACCTGGTGGGTCTGCGGCGCGCGTTGGCATCGGGTCAGTCATCGATCGATCATCTGGACACCTACGTCGAGAGTCTGATTCCGATGCCCACACCGTTGGAGTCGCTCGGCTCTCGTGGTAGCGGAGTCGGGACGATCGACGACGCTGACCTCAGCTTGATCCCGGAGTTGGTGCAGGCGACCGTCGATGCTGGTGCTTGGGTGGTCCCGACCTTGGTCTCGTGGGAGACGAATTTCGTCGACGACCGCCCATCGATCAACGTGCTCGGCGACCATCCGGAAGTGGTGTACATGCCTCCGGAGACGGTCGAACAATGGATCCGGGCGGTGGAGGCCAGCCCATCGGCGACCGAGGCGGCGACCAATCGACGTGTGGCTGCGCTCCGCCGACAGATACTGCAGGCGCTGCACGGGGGTGGGGCCAGGATTGTTTTTGGGACCGATGCCACTCAAGCGTTCAATGTCCCCGGCTTTTCGATTCATCGCGAAATGGCGTTGTATGTCGAGCTTGGGATGACCCCCTACGAAGTCTTGGAGATCGCGACCCGGCGCCCCGCCGAATACTTCGATGCGGTTGATGAATTTGGAATGGTGGCTGAGGGGCACAGCGCGGATCTCCTCCTCCTGACGGCCAATCCGATTGAGGACATTGGCAACGTTGGTCAGAGAGCAGGAGTGATGCTCAACGGCCGCTTCTTCCCCGAAGCTGAGATTCAGAAACGTCTTGAGGGGGTGGCGAGGTTCTATGGAAATTGAGCCATGACCCCGTCCTCGCGTCATCGACGAAGTCTGCTCTTTGTCCCGGCTGTTCGGCCAGACCGCTACGCCAAAGCACTGGCGACCGGAGCCGATGCCGTCTGTATCGACCTGGAAGACGGCGTTGGCTTCGATGCGAAGGAATCGGCGCGAGCTGCGGCAGTCGACCTGCTTCAGGGGCGTGCTCCAACCCGGGCGGAAGTGAGTCTGCGTATCAACGACCCCAGGAGCGATCTCGGCAAACAAGACCTTGACGGCATCGCCGTCTCGGGGATTCGCGTCGACGCCCTCATGTTGCCCAAGGTGTCAGATCCTGACGACGTGGTGATGGTGGAGGCGGCACTGGGGAGCGGGCTGTCCGAATTGCCGCTCATCGTTCAGCTCGAGACAGCCAGGGGTGTCGCTGCGGCACACGAGATCGGTGCGGCCTCCGACAGGATTTCAGCCCTCTTCTTCGGCGCCATCGACCTGTCGGCCGACATTGGATGTTCCGTGACATGGGATGCGCTGCTCTTCGCTCGCTCGCAGGTCGTACTGGCCGCTGGGGTGTCCGGCATCGACGCCATCGACTCGCCCTTCATGGACGTGCGGGCTCTCGACGCCCTGGAAGAAGAGTGCCGCCGCGTGCGGCAGCTCGGCTTCGTCGGAAAGGCCGCCATTCATCCTTCACAAGTACAGGTGATCCAGGACACATTTTCACCGACTCCGGAGGAAATCGCCTGGGCACACAAGGTCGTGGACGCGTACGAGGCGAATAGGGGGGGCGTGCTGTTGGTCGAGGGTCAGCTCGTCGAGCGGCCGGTCGTGCGCGCCGCTCAGCGGGTTCTCGACGCAGCGGGCAGTGACTAAGTGACTAGTGCACGCGAGCGACACACCCTGGGCTCGGCGGGCAACGAATCACGAGGACATCTCACTAGCGCACCTGTGCGAGTACGCCGTGGCGGTAGTTGAACTCGACCTCTGATGGCTCCGCCGGCAGCGGGATCTCAACCTCGACCGATTCCCCATCCACCCAGACCCGCCGAACCATCGGTGGTCTGTCCTTGAATCGCACGAGGATCGGAACCGGCATCCGGAACCGATTCGACACATCTTCTTGCCGGATCGTACCGTGGAGCACGTATGGGTCGTTCTGATCGATGAGACGAGATGTCGTCAGGTCGGGCCGGTAGGTTGGCACGTCCACGCCGTATACCCACTGGTCGAAGAACCAGTCCATCGGCTCGCCAAACGCCCGGGTGACGGCGGCTTCGAACGCGTCGGTACTCGCGGCTTCCCTCTGGTGGTCTCTCGCAAACCCACGCATCAGATCGCGGAATCGTGTGTCGTCGCCGGTCTCGAGGTCCATCAGCATCGTGCGGAGCATGTGCAAGACGAATGCACCCTTTTCGTACACGAGAAGCCGATAATCGGCCGGCGTCTCCGCGCTGCGCAACCGATATCCGACGGCCAGAGGCCCTGATCTGTGGCCTTCGCTCCTGCGAATCGCCTCTGGCGAGAAGCCATAGTGTTGTCCGTTTCCTTGGCCGACGTTGACCTTTCCGAGCACGTCAAGCTGCCAGGCGTCCAGCATGTCCTCGAACTTGTCTTCGTCGTCCAGCCCGCTGAGCGCGAACAGCGCAGCGGAGTAGTGCGAGAATCCTTCCGAGAGCCATTGGTCCCGGTAGTCTCGGAAGTCGACGCCGACGCCCCACCACTGGTGTGCGACCTCGTGTGCACGGAACAGCTCGGCTTCTCCGGTGTAGAGCCCGCCGAAGGCCTGAAACGACAAGAGAACGAGACCGGGAAACGCGAGGGCGTTGTAGGTCGGGGCCTCCGTCACGAGCAACGAGTCGAACAGGTACGGACCGAAGTACTCAGTGTAGGTCCGGATAGCGCCGGTAAGGTCTGCAAGCGTTTTTTCTTTGTTTCCCGGCGCAAACCCGCGGTGATTGCGGTCACTGTAGAGGGTGACCAACAGGCCGTCGTCGGTGCGGACGTCGGTCACATCGAATCGCCCGAGGTTGAACGACATGCTGCGGACCGGTTCGTCCGCCACCCAGCGCATAATTCGCGTCTTGTCGACGACCTGTTCATCGACGAGTGTGGAACCGCTCGCCACGCTGAAGCGGTCTGGCATGCGATACGTCAAACGTAGCTGGCTTCCGCCGTTGCTTCGAGTGTCGGGGTGAGTTGGCAGCCAGTACAGCGGGTCCTTGAGCACATAGGTCGAGCCGTCGCGCAGATACTCGATGAGCTCTCCCTCGTACGCGAGTTCCACGACAAACGTGTCGTCCGGATACATCGTTCTCGGCAGCGCGATCGTGACCCACGGTTCGTGGAGATCATCGGCGAGCCGTCGCTTGTGCGTGCCACGCACGAAGCGGAGTGGCTCTCCGACCAGGCTTACCGGTTCCTCGGGATCGGTCGATTCACCCGGCAACAGCGAGACGTCTCGCACGTTGACTGCGTTGCCGGGCGCCGTGTGCAGCCAGCGAACGTCTGTGACTTCGAGCACTGGAGAGACAAGCAGACGTAGTGTTGTAATCGGCTCGCGTGGCTCGACGAGCACCGCCGCGCTGGCCTGCACCGTGCCGTCGCTCTCAAGGCGAAGGTCG
The DNA here is from genome assembly GCA_965223015.1 of Vicinamibacterales bacterium. Classification (GTDB taxonomy): domain Bacteria; phylum Acidobacteriota; class Vicinamibacteria; order Vicinamibacterales; family UBA8438; genus CAUZIB01. Next base: position 43,365 of record CBDCVL010000001.1, read on the forward strand.
ACATCCGTTCGAGTAATAGCGACTCGCCGCGTCCATCCCTCCTCCTCGGGTGGGAGCGGTCTCGGCGAGAGACCGAGGTCCAGTGCGCTCCAGTCGTCGTCATCGTCATCTGCATCGTTGCTGAGCTTGCCATCGACCACCGGGTCGCGCTGAAATCCGCTGAACGCCAAACGCCTTGCGTGATCGCCAAAGTCGGACAGCGCATGAAAGCGCATCCAGACGTCCTCAGTCTCGTGTCCCTCGTCGAAGCGGAAGAGCCGTACCTCTTCCAATTCCATTGGTTCGATCTCGACAGAGAGCCAGCCATGATCGTGACTGTCGACCTCGGCATGAAAGAAGAAGCGGTCGCCGTGATCGACCTCGGGACGGAGGAGCTCCGCGAACAGCCGCGCATCGGGATTACTCAGCTGGTCATCGAGCAGTGCTTCCCGGCGATCTTCCAGCACATTGTGAGCATCATCCAGGTCGTGTCTCGCGGTATCGTCTGCGAGTGCACGCAAGCGGGCGCCGGTATCGTCTGAGAACCAAAAGACGAACCGGTCGAACGCCTCTTCGAGCATGTCTTCGTTGTCCAGAAATCGCTCGAGCTGTTGGTGCTCGACGCCATCTGGCGGATAGCACCGGATGGTGCCGTCCCCGAGAAACACGGCAACCGCCGGGCGGCCGTCAGGCTGGGTGAGGAGGTAGAGATCCCCGTCCGCGAGGTCGAATTCGAAACGGTCGATCGTGAGCCGCCCGTTGCGGATCCGTCCCGCAGCTTCAAGTGGACCTGTGGTCAGCGCCTGGCTCAGTGGCGGAGGCCCAAGAGCAGGTCCCTCGCCCTCGTCCTGCGCCGACGGCATCGCCGGGGCGAGCAGAGAAAGCCCGACAAGCGAACAGGCCAGCGCGAGCGGTTGCCGCAGGTTCTTCATGGTCTCGAAACCCATCCGGATTATCCCGAATTGGGAGTGTCATGGGAAGCCTGGCCAGCTATAGTAGGATTCACGTCTTGGAGACGACTCTCTGACCGTCGCGACGAACTCATCTACGAGCCCAGCCCCGATGCGCGTGCTCATCACAGGGGGAGCTGGGTTCATCGGCTCTCATCTTGCCGAGAAGCTCCTCGAGGAGCACCATGACGTGTTCGTCATCGACGATCTCTCGACGGGCTCGATCGACAACATCGATCATCTGAAGGCACACCCGCGTTTCGCGTATCACATCGACACGATCACCAACGAACCGGCGCTGGCCGAGCAAATCGATCGTTGTGACGTTGTTGTGCATCTCGCCGCGGCCGTCGGGGTGCGACTGATCATCGAAGCACCGGTTCGCACAATCGAGACGAACGTCCACGGCACCGAGGTCGTGCTGCGTCACGCTGCCAAGAAGCAGAAGCTCGTTGTCGTCGCGTCGACCTCGGAAGTGTACGGCAAGGGGACCAGCGTGCCGTTTTCGGAAGAGGACGACTTGGTGATGGGCGCCACCACTCGGCATCGGTGGGCCTATGCCTGCAGCAAGGCGATCGACGAGTTCTTGGCATTGGCGTATTGGAAGGAGAAGAAGGTCCCTGTCATCGTCGTCCGTTTGTTCAACACCGTCGGACCACGCCAATCGGGCCGATACGGCATGGTGATTCCCAACTTCGTGCAGCAGGCTCTCGAGGGACGCCCTATTACGGTGTTCGGAGACGGCTCTCAGACGCGGAGTTTCGCGTACGTCGGTGACGTCGTGCGCGCATTGGTGGACCTGATCACGGAGCCGCGTGCCGTCGGTGAGGTCTTCAACATTGGCAACAACCATGAGATCTCGATCATGGATCTGGCTGAATCCGTGAAGCGACTCTCCGGAAGTACTTCGGAGATCGTCAAGATTCCGTACGACGAAGCGTATGAGGCCGGATTTGAGGACATGCCTCGGCGTGTGCCAGATCTCAGAAAGATCAAGGAGTTGCTGGCGTGGAGCCCAGACGTGCAGATCGAAGAGCTTCTGGTCAAGATCCTCGCACATGCTGAACAACGCCGCGGTCAGCCGACCGGGTCGTGAAACGGGTCCTCGTTGCCGGCTCGCGCGTGCTTGGCATCGCGACATCGCGACATCGTGTCACTGCGCACCGTTGGCCCATGTCGTAGTCGTTCAACTAACCCTAATGCGTCAAAAACTCAGCCGCTCGCGAGGGCGTTGGCAATGCGGGTGAACGTCTGACGCGTCGGGAGATTGTCGGTCATCCGCAACCGCGTCTTGCCACCGGGGCGGACCAGCAGGGCGGCCCGATGAAACAGTTCGAAGCGGAGCGTCTGCACGCTCTGCAGCAGGGGCACGACGGTGTGCTTCCGGGTGCGGCGCCGCGGCGGGGCGCCCGTCTCGAGTTGGAAGTTCGTCAACAGGTTGTGGGCGAGCACCACGAGCTGCTGCCACGCACTGTTGGCGGCGTAGGTCTGGGTCGGGACGCTGTGGAAGGCCAGCCCGGTCTTGAGCTGCGCGATGGTCTTCTCGTGGTTGCCCCGCCCACAGGCGAAGTACCACAAGTTGCGGACCGTCAGCGCGAGGTTACTCGTGACCGCCGAGTATTCGTAGTGCCCATCGTTAGGATCAAACAGGTCGAGCTGATAGTTCTTGGTGGCCCGGTGGTGGACCTTCTTCCGATAGATGGTCACGGTCACGGGGATGTGCCAGGGCGTCTCCGCGCCCGGCACGGCGAAGCCGGTCACGCCGGGCGCCACCGGCACCCAGGTGGGACTGTCCCGGATGTAGCGCTGCAGATCCAGCCAGCGATAGAACGGGACTTTGATGGCATAGCCCACGCCGCGGCCCTGCAACCACCGCAGCACATCCTGGCGGAAAAACGCCCCATCCATGCGAAACCGCAGCCGGGCCCCGCCCGTGCGTAGCCCGACCAGCTGCGGCCACAGGGCCCGCAAGAACGGCAGGCCCGCCTTCCCATCGTGGACGTTGCCCGACCGATTCTTGACCCGCAGGATGTGGGTCGTTTCGGCCAGGTGCGCCATGATCGGGTAGTAGCTGGGCACCTTCCGCTGGTGCGGGTTGTAGCCCCGCGCCGCCCGTTCGACCTGCAACCCCGTCGACACGACGACGCCGTCCACATCGACCGTCCAGGTGCGCAGCCCCAGCGTGGGCAGCAGCTGGCGCACGACGGCCGCGTTGAGGGCTTGGAAGCGGGTGACCGTCCGCATCGTGAAGTGCCGCAGCCACCGACTCAACGTCCGCGCGGTGGGCACGACGCGCACGTTGCCGAACCGCTGGAAGATCGGGTCGTCGGCGACGTAGGCCAGATGCCGCAGGCGCCGGCCGCCAACGATCACCAACCCGACGAACACCCGCACCATCACCACCACCCCGAAGTCGCCCCAGCGCGGCAGGTCGGCAAACGCCTCGCGCACCAGCTGATTGAAGCGACGGGTGCGCAGGTAGCGCTCCAAGAGTTCCAGCCCGGCGTACGACGTGAGGCGAACGTCATCGAACTCCAGCGGCAGATTCCTATTGACACGGGCATGCAAATCGGATTTTCTTCGTCTCACGGTCAGTGGCCTTTCATGTGTGGAAGAAGGCGTTGGGTTGCACCACCTTTCAACCACACTGGAAGGCCTTTTTCAATCCCAAAGCGTCATTGCTCGCTCAGAAAAATGACGCATTAAGGCTAAGTCCTGGCCTTCGCTGAAGCCGTGTTTCGACCCGGCGGCTGCCCGACAGCACTGGCCTTCGTTGCTGAGTCCGTGGTGTCGAGCGGGCCGGCTCAGACGCTGCGACCAGGTCTGCCGTGGCATGGTGCGTTCAATGGGTCGATGCAACATGAACCTGATAAGGAGGTTTCATGGTGCGACGACGTGGTCCGCGCTTGACGGCGGCGCAGAAGGCGGAAGTGTGGCGCCGGTGGCGACACGGGGAATCGCTCAATGCCATCGGCCGTGCCCTAGGCCGGATTCCCAAGATGGTGCGCTATGAGGTGGCCCGGACGGGCGGCATCCCCCCGCCGGCGCGCCAACGTTCCCGTCTCGCGCTGACGCTGCCGGAGCGGGAGGCCATCTCCCGCGGCCTGGCCCGCGGGACGTCGGTGCGACAGATCAGCCGCCAGCTGCGGCGCGCCCCTTCGACCGTGAGTCGGGAGGTGCGTCGACACGGAGGGCGGCGGTGGTATCGGGCGGCCAGAGCCGACGCGGCGGCGTGGGCGCGCGGCCGGCGGCCCAAGCGGTGTCGCTTGGTGACCCACCCCCCCCTCCGTGACGCGGTGGCCACGAAGCTCGCGCAGAAGTGGTCGCCTCAACAGATCGCCGGCTGGCTCCGTCAGGCGTATCCTGATGATCCGACGATGCACGTGTCGCACGAAACGATCTACCTGAGCCTGTTCGTGCAGAGCCGCGGCGTGCTCAAAAAGGCACTGCAGGCGCAGTTGCGCCAACGACGCACGATGCGACGTCCGCGTGCCACGGCGCCGAAGACGGGCGGTTACATCGTCGGGGCCGTCTCGATTCGCGAGCGCCCCGCGACGGTGGAGGACCGCGCCGTGCCGGGACATTGGGAGGGCGACCTGATCGCCGGCGCGCGCCAGTCCTACGTGGCGACGCTAGTCGAGCGGCACTCGCGCTACGTCTGTCTCGTCCGGCTGACCGGGCGCACGACGCGCACGGTCGTGCGAGCGCTCACCGAGCACGTGCGGCGGTTGCCCGCCGGCCTCATGGCCACGTTGACCTGGGATCGCGGCCTGGAACTGGCAGCCCATCGCACGTTCTCGATCGCCACCGGCGTGCAAGTCTATTTCTGCGACCCGTACAGTCCGTGGCAGCGCGGGACCAACGAGAACACGAATGGCTTGCTGCGCCAGTATCTGCCGAAGGGGACCGACCTCGCCCGCTACACGCAGACTCAACTGAATCGGATCGCGCGCGAGCTCAATACGCGGCCACGCAAGACACTCGGCTATCGGACGCCGGCAGATATACTCGCGGAATCCGTTGCATCGACCGGTTGAATGCGAGATATAAGAATGGACTTAGAACCGGGAACTGAATTGAACCGCCGGGAGTTTCTCAGAACCGCCGGTGCTGGAGGTGTCGCGTTCGCGGTCGGGAATACCGCCTGCGCATCTCGAGCGGACCGGCCCGCGGGCGGTGGGGTCGTTCAGGAGCGGGAGACGCGTCGCTGGCTGGTGCCGACCGTCGAGCTGGACGAGCTCACGGTCGACGACCTGCAGGAGGGCATGGCGTCCGGCCGGTGGTCGGCTGTCGAGATCACCGAGATGTATCTCGACCGTATCGCCGCGATCGATGACCAGGGCCCGGAACTCCGATCTGTGCTCGAGACGAATCCCGATGCCCGCCAGATCGCCCAGAGTCTCGATGCGGAGCGTACCGCGGGTCGCGCACGCGGTCCTCTGCACGGCGTTCCGATCCTGATCAAGGACAACATCGGCACGGCGGACCGGATGACGACGACAGCCGGGTCGCTTGCGCTCGAAGGGTCGATTCCACCGCACGACGCGACGATCGTTCGGAAGTTGAGAGAAGCCGGCGCCGTCATTCTTGGGAAGGCCAACCTGAGCGAGTGGGCGAACTTTCGCTCACAGCGAAGCTCGAGTGGCTGGAGCGGCCGCGGTGGGCAGTGCGCGAACCCGTATGCGCTGCACCGGAATCCGTGCGGATCCAGCTCCGGCTCTGCCGCCGGCGTGTCGGCCAATCTCGCGGCGCTCGCGATAGGTACGGAGACCAACGGGTCGATCGTATGTCCGTCGTCGTCCTGCGGCGTCGTCGGCGTCAAGCCGACCGTCGGGCTCTGGAGCCGAAAGGGCATCATCCCAATCTCGCACTCGCAGGACACCGCCGGGCCAATCACCCGCACCGTGCGCGACGCGGCGATTCTTCTCGGTCCGCTGACCGGTGCCGATGTGCGCGATCCCGCCACGACCGCAAGCGTGGCGAATAGCCACGTCGACTACACACGGTTTCTGGAGACTGACGGACTTCGTGGAGCGAGAATCGGCGTCACGCGAGCGAACTTCGGTTTCGACGATCGCGTGGACCGTGTGATGGAGGAGGCACTGCTGGCGATGAAGGATGCTGGCGCTGCAGTTGTCGACGAGGTCGTGATTCCCAACCAGCGTGGTCTCGCTGGGCCGGCATACGATGTGCTGCTCTATGAGTTCAAGGCCAACCTCAACGCGTATCTTGAGGGGTTGGGGCCGGACGCGCCGATCCGAAGCCTTGAGGACGCAATCCGCTTCAACCAGGAGAATCGTGATTCGGAGATGCGGTACTTCGGGCAGGATGTCTTCCTTGCGGCACAGGAGAAGGGCCCGCTGACCGAACAGCCGTACCGGGATGCGCTGGAACGTGTGCAGCGTCTGGCAGGCGCCGAAGGCATCGACGCGGCGATGAATCGGTATGGCGTGGACGCGCTGGTCGCACCCACCAGCGGACCAGCCTGGGTGATCGACCTGATCGACGGTGATCACGTTGAAGGCGGCAGCTCGAGTCCTGCCGCTCGCGCCGGCTATCCGAACATTACGGTTCCAGCCGGTTTCGTCATGGGGCTGCCGGTCGGGGTGTCGTTCTTCGGGCGACGATGGAGTGAAGGTGCGTTGCTACGGATGGCCTATGCGTTCGAACAGGCCACGATGGTCAGGCGGGTTCCTGGCTTCAAGACACGCGACGATCTCTCTGCGACGTCCTGAGCTTCGAGACGGCGAAGGCAAGAGCGGCGGAAGTGTCAGACTTCGGCCGGCCAAAACGTGCCGACTCGCATGCCAAGCCCCAGATCGGTCACAGACGTTGTGATTCCTGCACAACAAGAAGGGGAGCACTCATGAAGCGTTACCTGACCGAGTTCATCGGTACGTTCTTTCTGGTCTTGACGATCGGCCTCATGGTCGTCGCTGGATCGGACTTTGCGCCGCTTGCGATTGGGGCGTCGCTGATGGCGCGATGGTCTACATGGGTGGCCACGTGTCGGGTGCCCATTACAACCCGGCCGTCACGCTGGCTGTGTTCATGCGTGGCAAGCTGGAGTCCGGCGACGTCGCTCCCTACATGGTGTCTCAGGTGGCCGGAGCGATTGTCGCGGCGCTCATCGTGCAAGTTGCGACAGGGTCGACCTTCGCGCCTGCCCCGGCTGCGGATGCTGCGGTGACGGCGGCATTGCTCATCGAGATCCTGTACGCGTTTGCTCTCGCTCTGGTCGTGCTGAACGTCGCGACCGCCGATGCGACGTCGGGGAACTCGTTCTATGGCTTTGCTATTGGAGTGACTGTCGCTGCCGGAGTGTTCGCTGGTGGACCGATCTCCGGTGGTGCCTTTAATCCTGCTGTTGGCACCGGGCCGCTCCTGGTCAGCAGAGGTGGACCCCGAAATTCGGACAGGTTGCTAAGGTGGATTCCGACCTCAGAATGGAGAGATCGGAATCATGCAGAAACGGAAAAAATACCCCGCTGAGCTGAAGGCCCGCGTGGCACTGCAGGCGCTTCGCGGCGAGCAGACGATGGCGGAGCTGTCGTCGCGCTACAAGATCCACCCGAACCTGATCGCGAACTGGAAGAAGAAAGCCCAGGAGGCGCTTGTGGACGTCTTCTCGGACCACCAGCAGCGCCGAGAGGCGTCTCGCGATGCGGAGATTCAGGAGCTGCGAGCGAAGGTCGGCGAGCTCGTCATCGAGAAGGATTTTTTGTCCAAGGCCTTCGGCCGTTGAGTCACGGTCGAAGGCGAATGCTGATCGACTCGAACCACTCCGAACTGAGCATCTCGCGACAGTGTGGCTTGGTGTCGATCTCGCGCTCGACGTTCTACTACGATGGTCTCGGGGAGAGTGAGTTGACTCTCGAGCTCATGCGCCGGATCGACGAGCAATTTCTGGAAACCCCGTTCTACGGATCGCGGCAGATGGCGCGTTGGCTGCGCCGGGAGGGCTTCGCCGTCAGTCGGAAGCGGGTGCGTCGTCTGATGCGAAAGATGGGCCTCCAGGCGCTGTACCAGCGCCCGAGCACGTCGGTTCCGCACCCGGAGCACCGGGTCTACCCCTATTTGCTGCGCGACCGAGCGGTCGACCGTGCGAACGAGGCCTGGTGCGCCGACGTGACGTACATTCCGCTGCACCGCGGCTTCCTGTACCTGGTCGCGATCCAGGATTGGGCCAGCCGGAAGGTGCTGTCGTGGCGCTTGTCCAACACGATGGATGCCTCGTTCTGTGTGGAGGCCCTCGCGGAAGCCCTCGCGCAGTACGGACCGCCAGCGATCTTCAACACCGACCAAGGCAGCCAGTTCACCAGCCTGGAGTTCACTCAGACGCTCAAAGACGCAGGCGTGCAGATCTCGATGGACGGCAAGGGCCGCTGGATGGACAACGTCTTCATCGAGCGGCTGTGGCGCTCGCTCAAGTACGAGTGCGTCTACCTGCACGACTTCGAGGTTGGCTCCGAGGCGCGGGCCAGCATCGGCCGGTGGATCGACTTCTACAATGCCGAGCGACCGCACTCGTCGCTCGATGATCGCACGCCTGATGAGGCGTACTCGGATTTGGGAGGTGCGCCGACCTCGTCGCTGCGCTCCTCGTCAGCGCAGTCGGAAGCGGCTTAGAAACATGAACCTGGAATCCACCTTAACTTGGCCGCTGAGCTGTCCAAAGGATGGGGTCCACCTCTGCTTCTTGAATGGTGGTGGCGGCATCGGTCACCTGTGGCTGTATCTGGTTGGACCGCTCGCCGGTGGTGCGCTGGCGGCAATGGTCTTCAAGTACCAGCACGCTGAGTCTTGAAACTTGACCCTGGCGGCTAGACCCTCCACCTGCCGTCCGCCGTTCGACGGCGCGTCCGAGCGCCACCGCCGCGCCCTTGCGGCTTCTGACTCGAGAAGAGTAGTCTGGCCGCCGGTTAGGCCACCCAACGACAACTTGGTATAGTTTCGAGGCCTCGTCATGTGCCATGCGCGACCCGTCGCTCACGCTCGTCGTTCCCTGTTACAACGAAGAGAAGCGTCTCGACGCGAAGTCCTTCCTTGAATGGGTTGGTGCGCGTCCTTCCCGACACCTGCTTTTCGTTGACGACGCCAGCACAGACCATACCGCTACGGTGCTGGATCGCCTGCGTCAGCAGCACTCAAGAGTCGCTGTTCTTCGTCTAGACCGGAATCATGGCAAGGCGGGTACCGTCCGGGCCGGTGTGCTTCACGCTGGTGCGAGCGAACTGGTGGGGTTTTGGGACGCAGACTTGTCTGCTCCGCTCAGCGAAGTTGACCGGCTCGTTGACGTCCTCGTGAACGACCCCGATCTGCTGTGTGCGGCCGGCATCCGGGTGATGCGGCTCGGTGCTCGAATCGAACGGAGCGTCGTCCGTCACGTGCTCGGCCGTGTCTTCGTGACGGTGGCTAGCTCTCTTCTGAAGGCACTGTCAACTTAACGAGTCCGGGCCAGAATGAGGCGAGTTGATCCCAGGATCAGGCTGCCGTCACCTGGGCCCACACGGTGAACGACCGTGCTCGCAACATCCGATGATGAGCCGCCCTGAGTCGGTGTCGACCCACGCGAAATAGATTCTGAATGACACCGTGGACGTGCAAGAACCGCTGCGCGTGGTCGGATGACGTGAAGCCTCGCATCTGACGTTCGCGTTGTCGCGTGGGTTGATGCGAGACTTCGGCGCGATTGTTCGCGTATCGCCTCGTGTCATGGGTGACCAGCGGCATGAGGTCCCGATGTGCGACACGGTAGCTGCCCAGCTTGTCGGTCACGAGCCGCACGGGTTCCTGTCGCTGACTCTTCAACAGTCGGCGAAAGAATCTCCGCGCTGCACGCCCGTCCCGACGGGGTTGTACGAGGATGTCGATCAGGTCACCGTCTTGATCCACCGCGCGCCAGAGATACTGGCGCTGACCGTTGATCGTCACGAAGACTTCGTCCAGGAACCACGTATCTCCGAGTCGACCCTGTCGGCGCTTCAACTGCCGAGCGTAGTCGGGGCCGAACTTCCTGCACCACTGGCGAACGGTTTCGTAGGACACGATGATTCCTCGTTCGGCCAGCAAATCCTCAACATCCCGGAAGCTCATGCAGTATCTGTGGTAGAGCCAGACGGCATGGCTGATGATTTCGGGCGGAAAGCGATGCCGAAGGTAGCGGGATCGTCGAATGTGCATCCCGGTATTGTGCCGCGCGGAGAGTTAACCTGACAAAGCCGCTGCGGGGCCGCGCTGTGCGCGGCCTGCTTCTGGCTGCTTCGCAGTTCGTTCGATGAAGCCAGCCCGTGCCCCGACGCGATCCCTGGGAATCGTCTGATTCGCGGCGCGCGTCGGCGATGTCGGTCTGGAAATCGGAGCCGAAGGAGCCGACCGGCAACGCTGGCTCCGAGGAGTGAGATGCGCTCCGTAGGGTATCCTGAGGCATGGCCCTCGCCTTTGGGACATTTCTTCGTGCACTGAACGCAGTTGGTACAGTTGCGGAAGCGACCAAGTACTTTCGAGGTTCTGGTACCCCTCCCGATCAGTCTCCGGCGACAACCGAGTCGGTCGAGCCACTCGAGACCCGACTGGCCAGTGTGCTTGTGGCGGCGCTCCGAGAGGCGTTCGACCGCGACCGCGCGAGGTTCGACCTCGAGCGGGACTTCCACGAGACCGAGGTCGCTCGCAAGGAGTCAGCGCTCTGCCTCGAGTGGATCCGGCAGACCGGAACCCGCGCGGTGACTCACGCTCGGAATCTTGCGCTGCTGAGTGTGAGCGTGTGGGTGGCGTCGGTGGCAGCTGCAGGATGGCTTGCGCCGCTGGCGCTCTCGGCGAAAGTGACTCTTGCCCTCGGGTGGGTTGGACTATCCGCCGCCATCGCCGCCGCGTTCGTCGCCCACCAGCAATTGACCGGCTGGCTGGCCCAAGGTGCACCGTCCTCGAGCCCTGACACCACCGCTCAGAGCTCGGCCGCCCCGCACGATCTACCGTCGTTCCCTGCCCAAAAGGTCCTGCCCTGGCTCTTCCTGGCCGGCTTTGTGACCACAGCTCTGAGCCTTGTCATAGCGCTCTAGCGGCGAAATTACACAACTATTACACACGAGCTCTTCAATTTGTCCGATTATGAGACTGGTAGGCTGATTGCGGGACGAGATTCCGAGGAGACGTGAGTGAGTACGAGCCATCCTGATTTCGGCGACAAGAGCAAGGTCAACTGGGTGACGATGATCGCGATGGTGGCGTTTCACATCCTCGCCGTGGCCGCCCTCTTCTTCGTGACGTGGCAAGCGGTTGTCGTAGCGGTCGTGCTCCATTGGATCTGCATCGGGTGGGGCATCGGGATGGGATATCACCGGCTCCACACCCACCGATCGTATGAGACGCCCAAACCGATCGAGTACTTCCTCGCCGTGTGTGGCACGCTGACGCTTGAGGGCGGCCCCATCTTCTGGACGGCTTGCCACCGCATCCATCACCAGTTTTCTGATGAGCAGGGGGATCCGCACACACCGCACGACGGGCGCTGGTGGTCCCACATGCTCTGGACGCTGTTTGGCGATCCTATGAACGCGAACACCGCGGTGATGGGCAAGTACGCACCCGACCTGATGGCCGACCGTTTCTACCGGGTGCTGTCCAAGTGGCACTGGGTTCCATTGGTCGTGCTCGGGCTTGGGCTGTTGGCGATCGGCGGGCTCCCGTGGGTGCTCTGGGGCGTGTTCTTTCGGGTCGTTTTTGGGCTGCACTGCACGTGGCTTGTGAACTCTGCGACACATCTCTGGGGCTCGCGCCGGTTCCAGACATCCGACGATTCGAAAAACTCCTGGTGGGTGGCGCTGCTCACGTTTGGCGAAGGCTGGCACAACAATCACCACGCCTATCCGACATCAGCGCGGCACGGGCTGAGCTGGTTCCAGTTCGATCCGTGCTGGCTCCAGATCAAGCTTCTCGAGAAAGTTGGACTCGCGTGGGATGTCAGGATTCCGACCAAAGCCCAGCTTGCTCGGAAGACTGTCGACGTCGAACTCGCCGCATAGACCCCGTTCTAGGCCCTTCGTGCCGTGCGGGCACCTCGCAGCCTGCGCCGTCCCCTCCTCAAGCCGTCGCGGAGACGGTATTCTGGTGGCATGGTCCCTGGCGATGTTCGCCGACGCAAAGTAGTCCTTGTCGGTCTCCTCGGCGCAGTCCCCATTGCCGTCGCGGTCGCCCTTAACGTCGGCTGGATCGTCGTCAACTGGCGTACCGGTTTGCTGCTCCTGGTGGGCATCATCAGCTTTGCCGTGCTGATTGCGGGCCTGGTTCTCAACACCGCCTTCCTCATCCGGGAGATACGGCGGACCGAGCAACACAACGCCTTCATCCATGCCGTGACCCACGAGCTGAAGACGCCGCTTGCCTCAATTACGCTATACCTGCAGACCTTGCGTCAGCGAAAAGTCGACGTGGCGAAACAGCAAGAATTCATCGAGACGATGCTCGAAGATACTGTGCGCCTCCAATCGACGATTGACCAGGTCCTGTTGGCGGGGAAGACGGGAACGGCACGGCGTGTGGTGAACGCGACTGACGTCGATCTGGCGGATATGGTCGGTGAGTGCGTGGTGGTGGCGGGCAAGCGCCATCACCTGGTCAATGGAGAGCTGCAGTTGGTTGACCGCGTTCCCGAGGGTGAAGCGGCGGTGGTCATGGGAGACCGTGAGGAGTTACAGGCCGCCGTCGCCAATCTGATCGACAATGCCATCAAATACTCCGGAAAGGTGAAGGTGGCGGTGGAGCTCGTCAAGACCGGGGCCCGCAAGGTGTCCATCACAGTCAAAGACCAGGGGATGGGCATGGCCCGAGACGAGTTGAAGCACGTCTTCCGTCGCTTCTATCGGATCCCGGGCGCACTGACCGCGCGTGTGCGAGGTACAGGGCTCGGTCTCTCGATCGTCCGCGCGGTGGCTCGCCGACACGGCGGTCGTGCCTACGCGGAGAGCGAGGGTTCCGGCAAAGGGAGCCGGTTTACGCTCGAGCTTCCGCTCAAGCCGTCATGAAACACCTGCTCGTCGTCGAGGATGAGGAGCACATCGCGAGCGGTCTGAGATTCAACCTCGAAGCCGAGGGATACGCCGTGGAGGTCGAGGAGAGCGGCGAGGCTGCTCTCAACCGGCTTGCGAACGGCTCAGCTCCGATCGACCTCGTGCTGCTCGACGTGATGCTCCCGGGGCTCGACGGGTTCGAAGTGGTTCGAACGCTTCGTGAAGCGGGAAGTTTTGTCCCCGTCGTGATGCTCACGGCGCGTGGCCACACCGACGATGTTCTGAGGGGATTCGAGCTCGGTGCCGATGACTACCTGACGAAGCCGTTCGATTTGTCGATCTTGCTGGCGAGGATTCAGGGGATCTTTCGGCGCAAGCGGTGGCTCGAGCAGCGTTCCGGGGGAGGGCCTGCGGAAGAGCTCGACGAATTCCGGTTCGATGGCAAGCGCATCGACTTCTCACGGCAGGTGCTGATCCGCGACGAGGTCGAGCACCGCCTCACCCTGATGGAAACGACGCTGCTGCGTTACCTGATTCAGTCGGAAGGCGTTGCGGTTGACCGGAAGGTGCTCTTGAAGGAGGTCTGGGGTGTTCGGCAGGACACCGATACCCGGACCGTTGACAATTTCGTTGCCCGGCTTCGGCGTGCCATCGAGAACGAGCCATCGAACCCCCGGCATCTGCAGACTGTACGGGGTGTCGGGTACCGTTTCGTTGCAGCGCCAGAGATGGCATCGCCGGGACCAGCGGAGTCTCCGGACGACCAAGTCTGAAGTGATCGTCAGGGAATGTTCAGTTGACGGCGGTGGCCGGTCGATGGTGTGCTTATAGGACGTCGTGAATCACTCAGATTCCCCTACGCCCTTGCGCCGGCTGCTTCGCCAGACGAGGCGTCCAACTGCCCCGCTCCGCGCTGCCGTGGCGGTCGCCGCGGCAGTCTGCGCGGCGGCTTGCTCTAACGAATCGCCGGAGCGGTCGTCGACGGCGTCCTTTCGCCCTACGGCGTCCGTCCAGGACATCATGCTTTCGGTCGTCGATCCCGCTGCGGATGCGATCTGGGAGTCCGTCGCGACGATCGTGACCCATGAGGGGACCGAAGAGCGGCGGCCGCGGACCGACGAGGACTGGGAGACTCTCCGGCACGAGGCCGTGAGGCTGGTCGAGGCATCCAACCTCATGCTGATGGAAGGTCGTGACGTTGCCCGGCCCGGATTTCAGTCCGAGAACCCTGGAATCGAGCTCGAGCCCGAAGAGGTCCAGGCACTGATCGAAGATGACTTTGAGACATGGGCGCGACTCGTCGCCGACTACCACCGCGTCGCAGTGACGATGTTCAACGCCGTGGAGAACCGGGATGCTGACCGGTTGTTCGACGAGGGCGGGGCGCTCGACGTCACGTGCGAGCGATGCCACCAGCGCTACTGGTATCCGGGCGCGACCGGGCCGCCGCCACCGCCGCCGACCGACGTACCTGCCGCTGCGCCTGCAGCCGCCGCAGATTCCTCAGCCGCGCCGTCACTCGCGCCCACGGGACCAACCGGCACAATCGACGGCCACGTTCGTTTGAGCGGTGAGCTTCCTGGCAACCCTGTCATCAGGATGGGTGTCGACCCACTCTGTTCGCAGCTCACTGAGGGAAGGCAGATTGTTCAGGAATCAGTGTTGACCTCTCCAGACGGGAGCTTGGCCAATGTCTTTGTAAGGCTTCAGGGGACCTTCCCGGAGACTCCGATCCCGGATGAGCCGGTCGTCATCGACCAGCAAGACTGCGTCTTTGTGCCCCGTGTGGTCGGCGCCCAGGCCGGGCAGCGCGTGCAGATCGAGAACAGCGATCCCCTGTTGCATAACCTCAATACTCAGACCACCACCACGAATCGATTCAACGTGGGCCAGCCGGTGCAGGGCATGGTCTACGAATTTGAGCCGGTCGAAGAGGACGGGATGCTGCGGATTCGCTGCGACCTCCATCGTTGGATGACCGAGTACATCGGTGTTGTCGCGCACCCGTACTTTGCTGCAACCGGCTTGACCGGTACCTTCAGGATTACTGACGTACCGGTGGGGACTCACACGATTCAGGCCTGGCACGAGGAATATGGAATCGTCACGCAGACGGTGACCGTGGAAGCCGATGGCGTGGCGACGGCCGACTTCACCTACCCGAGTGCTTCACCGTAAGGCTCCCAGCCTGCCGTATCTAAGGAAAAACTGGCGGTGGTCCTGCGCCCTAGGGTTTTCTTGGACACTTGATTGCGAGAGAGTACTCGCAGGAGGCGTGTCGAGATGGGGAAACCAGATCAAGAATCGGCGGCGGCGGAGGAAGCCCGAAGGGCGACCGGAGACGCCGCCGGGCGCGGCCGTGGGGGACGGTTGTCAGCCCGGCGCAAGCGCGAGACGGTGCTGCGTCTGCTGCGCGGAGAGGATCTCGAGTCCGTGTCGCGGGAGCTGGGGATCACGGCGGCGCGGGCCGCGCAGTGGCGGGATCAGTTTCTGGCCGCGGGCCAGGCCAGCCTGAAGAGCCGGGCGCCGGACGCCTGGGACGAGGCGAATCGTCGGCTGCAAGCCAAGATCGGTGAACTACTGATGGAGAACGAACTGCTCTACGCGAAGGTGGACCAGTTGGAGGTGGGCGGCCCTTTGGCCCGACGGAGGTCGAGGCGATGAAGGACGCCCACTCGATCTCCACGCGGCGGGCGTATGGCGTGCAGCGGGTCTGCCGCGTGTGGCACCGCGCCCGCTCTAGCGTGTATGCGCGGCGGCAGGCGACAACGTCCCGGGCGCCGTGTCGGCGGCGTGGGCCGGTGGGCGCCGCCCCGGACGACGTGCTGGCCGGCCACATCCGCCGACTGCTCGAAGCCTCGCCCTTTCACGGCGAAGGGTACCGGAAAGCCTGGGCGAAGCTCCGGGTCGCGGGGATCCGCACCTCGCTGGAACGGGTGCGTCGGTTGATGCGGGAGCACGACCTCCAGGCCCCGCACCGCGTGGGCCACGCGCACGGCCCGAAGGCGCACGACGGCACGATCACCACCGCGGCCCCCGATGTGATGTGGGGCACGGACATGACGGCCACAGTGACCGTGGGCGAGGGCGCGGCCTTCGTCTTCGTGGCCGTCGATCACTGCACGACCGAGTGCATCGGCCTGCATGCGGCCAAGCGCGGGACCCGATTTGAGGCCCTGGAGCCGATCAGAAGTGGACCCCGAAATCTGGACAGCGGCTTAAGTGAAATCTCCATCGTGTTTCAAGCCGCCGTGCCGAAGCCGGTTGCGCCGAAGTACACCACATCTGGCGTCCGCCGACCAAGTGAACTATGACGCCGTCGCCCGGTGTAGAACTGAAAATAGCCGGTCAGCCCTGCGCGGAGCGCGGCGGGGGTGTCGTACGCATGGAGATACACATCCTCGTATGTGACGCTGCGCCAAAGACGCTCGACGAACACGTTGTCGACCCAGCGGCCTTTGCCATCCATGCTGATGGCCACCGCATGGGCCTTGAGCACCGTCGTAAACGCCTTAGACGTGAACTGGGCGCCTTGGTCCGTATTGAAGATCTCCGGCGGTCCGTAGCGGGTGAGCGCATCCTCGAGGGCCTCGACACAGAAGTCGCTGTCGAAGGTGTTCGACACCCGCCAGGCCAGGACGCGGCGCGAGTACCAATCCATGATGGCCACCAAATACATGAACCCGTGCGCCATCGGGATGTAGCAGATATCGGTCGCCCACACTTGATTTGGTCGCTCGATGGACAGGCCCCTGAGCAGGTACGGATACACCGTGTGTCCGACCGCGGGCTGGCTCGTACGGGGCTTCGGATACAGGGCGCACAGGCCCATCTGGCGCACCAGGCGCTGGACTCGCTTGCGATTCACCGGCTGCCCCTGGGTCTCGAGCTCGTCTCGCAGGCGGCGACTGCCGTAGAACGGACGCTCTAAGTGGATCTCGTCCAAGCGGCGCATTAAGGCCAGGTCCTCCGCTGAGATCCCGGTGGGCCGGTAATACACCGTCGAACGCGCTACATCGAGCAGCGCGCAGCGTCGGGTGACGGCCAATGGGTGGTCGGCTTGAATCATCGCTCGGCGGTCGCTCACCGGTCTCGACCGAGCGCTTTGGACAAAAAATCCTTCTCCATCGTCAGCTGACCAATCTTGGCGTGGAGCTGCTGTGTCTCCCGCTCGGAATGCGCCGCTTCGATCGCACCGGCGCCGAACACATGCTCGGCCTCCGCCACCAACTTCTTCTTCCAGTCCTGGATCTGATTCGGGTGCACCTCGAACTGCTCGGCCAGATCGGCCAGGGTACGCTCGCCTCGAACGGCGGCCAACGCGACCTTGGCCTTAAACACTGGCGAATGATTGCGCCGTGTCCTCTTGGTCATCTTCTGCCCCTCTCATCTTGACGGGAAGGTAACGCAGAAGATTCCACTTAGCGACGTTGATCAGCTGTCCAGTTGAGGGGGTCCACCTCTCTTCTCAGATTGCACAGAGCTGCATCAAGTGACAATGAAAGTCAATTCGAGTGACGAAAATAAGAATAACCACTGTTATTTGGCTAAAAACAGCCTATAAAACAAGCTCTCTCGCAATGAGACCTGGACGGATCTGCAACCATTTCAGGGTGACGAAATGGCACCCTGATTGCACAGTTGTAAGCGCTGCCTAGGTAGCACTGGGGCTCGGGGAGGAGACACGGAGACATGGGAGATCGTCGGCGACACCAGCGTTTCGTGATGACCGATGCTTGCGAGGGAACGTGCCAGCTTCTCGAAGACGTCACGATCGAGGACGTTTCCGCCGACCAGCTGCGGCTGCTCAGCGTCTCCCCCGCGAAACCCGGAGAAGTCGTGTCGGTCGAAGTCCCAGGCGAACAGGGCAACGGCAACGCCGTCTTTAGAGGCCAGGTCACCGAGAGCCGCCCGGTCATGACGGACGGATCCCTGAGACACCGAGTTGTAGTCAAGATGACGTCCCCAGGCGATGAGTCCGCGCCGGGGGATGTGTGAGGCAGCGACACTTATGAGAGGCCTGCTTGTCAGACAGATCCCAGTTCGGCTGGTCAACCTGAGCCTGTCTGGTTTTCTTCTCGAGAGTGAGAATCAGATCGACGTCGGCTCGACGGGTGAGCTTCGAGTTGATCTGGGCGGAGCGCAATATAGCGACCAGGTCCGCGTCGCGAGGACTCTCGCCCGGAGTGTGAGCGAAACTTAGTTGGAAATTGAAGCGGCTCCAAACCCTGTGGTTTGATGACGTTGCGAGACGAACATCACGCCACGAGAGAAAGGAGCCGAGATGAGCAGTGTCCTACGATCGGTCAGGAAGCGCAAGAAAGGTCGCACGTTGGGCGCGGTCGACGTCATCGACCGAGAGGGGTACGCGGAGCTGGAGGTCGATGCCAAGGTGGAATTGATCCGGTCCTTGATTCCGCTGGGGTTGATGCACATCGAGGAATTGCTCGACGAGGAAGTGACCGCGCTGGCTGGCGAACGCTACGCCCGCAAAGACCCGTCAGTCGGCGGGCGCCGTCATGGGAGCAACCCCGGGACGGTCGGGTTGGCCGGCCAGCGCGTGCCGATTCGCGTGCCCCGGATTCGCCATGTCACGGAGCGCGAGATTCCACTGCGGTCGTACGAGGCGCTGCATGGCGATCGCGCCGTCAATGACCTGTTGTTGAGGCGCGTGCTGTATGGGATCTCGTGCCGCAACTACGCGGCGGCCGCCGAGGCGATTCCCGGGGCGATCGGCCTGTCGGGGTCGACGGTGTCCCGCGCGTTCATTCAGGCCAGCGCGACGAAACTCCGCGAACTCCAGGAGCGGGACCTCTCCGGGGAGGACGTTGTGGCCCTCGTGCTGGACGGCAAGACGTTCGCCGAGGCGACGATGGTCGTCGCGCTGGGCATCACGATGACGGGGGACAAACGCTTCCTGGGCTTTGTCGAGACGGACACCGAGAACGAGCAGGTGTTGACACCGTTCCTCCGGTCCCTGGTCGAGCGGGGCCTCGATGTTTCCCAGGGGCTTCTGGTGATCGTAGATGGCGGCAAGGGGCTCCGGGCGGCCGTGCGGCACGCCTTCCGCCACCGCGCCCTGGTGCAACGGTGTCAATGGCACAAGCGCGAGAACGTGGTGAGTGACGTGGCCAAGCGTGAGCAGCCGGTGTGGCGGCAGCGTCTCCAGCGCGCCGACAACCGTCCGGAGTACGACGAGGCCCTCGCCGCCCTCCAGTCGCTCCAGCATGAGCTGGAGGATCGGAACCAATCGGCGGCCGGCAGTCTGGCGGAAGGCCTGGACGAGACCCTGACGTTGCATCGCCTCGGCGTGTATGGCGTGCTGGGCCGGTCGCTGAAGACGACGAACGGCCTCGAGTCCATCAACGCGCTCATTGAGGAGCGCTGTGCGAAGGTCGATCACTGGCAGAACTCAAGTCAACGCCAGCGCTGGCTCGCCACGGCGCTCCTGGACATCGAGCCGCGTCTACGCAAGGTGATGGGCTACCGGCACCTGCCCAAGCTTCGTGACGCATTGAAGCGAGAGTTGAAGATCGACACGACGACATCGAAGACGAAAGCCGCGTAAGCAATCAGGAGTCGCGGAGAGTTTCAACTAGGAATGGGCTTGACTCCTCGCCCGCCCTGGGGCCAATCACCCGTATCACCTGGGCGGTGAGTTCTCGTGGGGGAACAGACCGTCACAGGATTCGATGCGGCTCGCGGTCAGATCTTTCGAGGTCGACGCGCGGCTGGAATCATGACACGAGTGACAGCTTGCGAAGTTCGCGCCGGAACTGCGCAATGAGAGGAATGCGAGGCCAGAAGATTCACGGTACGGGCCACTTAGGCCGAACACTAAAGGGGAGGATGCCCCGGTGGACCCGGTACGGAAGCCACAAGATGGACCGAGTTGGGACGTTCCCGGAGACACAGGAGACCGGGCATCCAGAAGATGTGCCGGTGGCACGTTTGCGGCCTCTCGCGTAAGGAACGAAGCTGATCGCCATGATCGATACCGTCGCCACCGTGCTCTTGGGAGTCCTCGCAAGCGGATGGGATATCCGCACCCGCCGGATTCCGAACGCGCTAACACTGGCATTCCCCGTCGCTGCGCTGGCGGTCCATCTGTACATGAACGGAATGGATGGCGGCGTCAGCACGCTTGGTGGCTGGGCACTCGGCCTCGTGCTGTTCTTGCCGCTGTTCGCCCTCGGGGGCATGGGCGCTGGCGACGTGAAACTGCTCGCTGCCTTTGGGGCATGGCTGGGGCCATGGAACGTCCTTCAGACAGCCCTCGCTGCCGGCGTGATTGGTGGAGTTCTCGCTCTCGGCCTGGCACTCGGACGGAGCTACACGACGCAGGCGCTCACCAATATGTGGTCACTGCTTCTGTTTTGGCGGACGGAAGGACTGCGGCCTCATCCAACGCTGACGTTGGACAGTCACGATGGACCGCGACTGGCCTACGCCATTCCGATCAGCTTGGGAGCGATCGTCGCGCTATCGCTCCAGTAGGGAGCAACGACAGAGTCACGAACAAACAGGGACACACTCGGATCCCTAAATTGAGGAGTCAAGCATGAATCGCGGAGTTAGAACGGCCCTTGTTCTCGTTGTCGCCCTGGTCATGGCCACGGTGGCCAGCTACGCCCTCTATCTGGCCGTCCAGCAGATGCCAGTCCGCGAGGTCGAAGTCAACAGCGTTCCGGTGATAGTCGCCACGCAGGACCTGCCCGTCGGAACGCTCCTGACGGTCGACCATCTCAAGACTGTGGCTTGGCCGGCGAGCACCCCCGTGCCCGGCGGTTTTTCAACAGCCGAGGACCTCACCGAGCGCGGGCTGATAGCCGGTGTGCTCGTCAACGAGCCAGTTACGGAATCAAAACTGGCTCCAATGGGGTCGGGCGGTGGACTGCCTCCGTCAATCCCACTCGGCATGCGGGCTATCTCGGTGCGGGTGAACGACGTGATCGGCGTCGCCGGGTTCGTCGTACCCGGCACGCGTGTCGACGTCCTCGCCACGGTGAGCCAGGGGCGGAACGACTCGATGTCGAAAGTCGTGGTCAGCAACGTCCAGGTCCTAACCGCCGGCACACGATACGACCTCGAGCAGGCCCGCACCGGCGAGCCGATGCCCTCGACCGTCGTCACTCTAATGGTCACGCCGGAGGAGGCCGAACGCATCTCTCTGGCCGAAAATGAAGGACAGCTTGCGCTCACGCTCAGGAATCCTTTGGATACGAAGCCCACGGAGACCGAAGGCGTTCGCTCGGCATCGCTGATGGGACCTGCACCTAAACCGCCGGTCATCGTGAGGCGACCAAGCGCTCCAGTCGCTATTGCACAGGCACCTGAGCCGCCGAAGACCTACATGGTCGAGGCCATTCGCGGCGGACAGCGCGGCAACGAAGAAGTTCGCTAATCGATTCAAGACTAGGGATAGGACGGGAATAAGACGATGGCACACACATTCAGCACACGTCGGGTTCAACTGAAGCGGCTTGGCCTGCTTCTTGGAGTAGCAGTCCTGCTTTCGAGTCAGGCGGGTGTCGCACAGCAGGCGGAAATCGACCGCTTGGTCATCACTGCGGGACGGTCGATGGTGCTTACGACCGACTTCGACATCGTTCGCTTCTCGATCACCGACCCGGAGGTCGCAGATGCGAGCGTCGTTCAACCCCGTGAGGTCCTGATCGACGGCCGGGCACCGGGCACCATCAGCCTGATTCTGTGGGGTCCGGGTGTGCGCCAGCAATTCGATGTCGTCGTAGAGCCTGGAATCTCCACACTCCAACAGCAGCTCGCGGGGCTCTTCCCGGGTGAAGACATACGGCTCAGCTACAGCAACGAAGCCATGGTGATGTCGGGCGAGGTTTCGAGCACCGATGTCATGCTTCGTGCGGGCGAAATTGCGACGGCATCGTCCTCGGAGACCAACATCATCAATCTACTTCGCGTTCCGGGTGGAGACATCAGTCAGCAGGTCATGCTGCAGGTTCGGATCGCCGAGATCAACCGCTCTGCTCTGTACGAGGCTGGGTTCTCGTTCTTCACCAATGACCGCTTCTTGGCGCGAACGACGACGCAGCAGTTCTCGGCACCAGACTTCGAGAGCCAGGGTGACGGCACTTCACTCGTCTTCAGTGACTTCCTCAACTTGTTCCTCTTCGACCAACAGGAAGGGGTCGGCGGCGTCCTACGTTTGCTCCGCGAGAGGGGCATGTTCCGCAGTCTGGCCGAACCGAACCTCATCGCTTACAACGGACAAGAAGCCAGCTTCCTTGCTGGCGGAGAGTTCCCCGTGCCGATCGTTCAGGGCAATACGGGCACGGTGTCGGTTGTGTTCAAGGAGTTTGGCGTTCGCCTCACATTTACACCGACGATCGCCGGCGACGTGATCCGACTCAAGGTCAATCCAGAGGTGAGCGCCCTCGATTTCAACAACGGCATCACCCTCTCGGGCTTCCGGATTCCCGCACTGATCACGCGTCGGGCGTCAACTGACGTCGAGTTGCGCGATGGCCAGTCGTTCGCGATTTCCGGGCTGCTCAACAACATCGGCCAAGACGACAAATCGGACGTGCCCTTCTTGAGCGCGATCCCGATCATCGGCCATATGTTCAGGAGCAAGGCCGAGCGGACGGAGGAGACGGAGCTGATGGTGCTGATCACGCCGCGACTGGTCAAACCATTGGAACCGGATGAGGTGCCCCCACTTCCAACGGACGACGTAACGATCGACCCACTGGCGCAGAACCTTGGCACGCAATTCGAGCACGCAGGCCTTCTTGACGCGCCTCGGCTTGCCGCTCAGGGAGATAACCAATAGTGCGGAATTGCGAAGCCCGAGCGAGCGTCGCTTCGGCAAACCGCATCTCGCCAGACGACGAAAAGGACACTCCGTGACGGTCATAGCCGGTCTGACACTGACGAACGACGAGGAGCTCGAAGCCCTGATCCGCGAGAGCGGCGCCAAGGTCCTACCGGTGGATCTCGCCAAGCCCGAGGGCCTGGGTGCCAACAAGCTCGACGTTCTCGTCGTCGACCTTCGGAACACAGAAAGCATCCCGGAGAACCTTGCGGGGTTCAGAGGAAAGCATCCTCAGGTCGGCGTCATTATCGTGACATCCGCCCTCGACCCAACGCTCATGCTCGCGGCACTGCGGGCAGGCGTGAACGAGTGCGTGACTGAGCCGCTGAAGCAGGAAGAGTTCGCAGCAGCCATCGACCGGCTCATGGGGCAACGCTCAGACTCGTCACAGCCCGGCGATGTGTTTGCCTTCCTGGGTGCGAAGGGCGGGGTGGGCACGACGACGGTGGCGGTCAATTTCGCTGCCGCGCTGGCGCAAGAGGCCCCAGGCAGCACGCTGCTGATCGACCTGCACCACGCCTACGGTGACGCTGGCGTATTCCTCGGAGTGGAATCGCGGTTCTCTGTCCTCGATGCGTTGGAGAATACCCATCGCCTGGACAAGGCGTTCCTCCAGAGCCTCGTCGTTCAGACGGCGTCGCGGCTCGACCTCCTCGGCTCGGGCGACCGGCCAAGTTCGACGGGAGTCGACAGCCAGCGAGTGCATGCACTGCTCGAGCAGTGCGCGAAGCTCTATCGATTCGTGGTCGTCGACGTCTCGCGGTCTGACTCTGCCGGGCTCGAAGCACTCAGCGTCGCGAAGTCGATCGTCGTCGTCGCGAACCAGGAGCTCGCCACGGTTCGAAACGCGAGCCGAATGGCTGAGCGTCTCCGGAAGCGGTACGGAAAGGACCGGGTGACGATCGCGATCAGCCGGTCGGACGATCACTCGGAGATCGGCCATGACGACGTCGAGAAGGCCGTTGGAACACCCGTGCGATACACGTTCCCGAGCGACTACAAGCTGGCGCTGCAGGCCATGAACAAGGGGCGTCCGCTGATGCTCGACAATCACAGCAGTCTCGCCAGTTCATTTAGAAAGTTCGCGGAGGATCTCGCGGAGATGTCCCAGTAGCTGTTGAAATTTGAAGCGGCGGCTCTTCACTGGTCGTGCTATACGACCGGTGACGAAACCGAGGTGCAAGCCTCCCAGTAAGGAGCCGCCATGAAGAAGCAGTCTCGCACAGTCCCTCGCCGTCGCCAATCGGTATCCCCGACGCCACGGCACCTGCCGTTGGTCGATATCCTCATTGATACGCAGGCCGAGCTCCAGGAGCTGGTCGTCGCGTCTGGCCTGAAGGTACTCGAAGCCATGCTGGAAGAGGATCGGGCCGCCGTCTGTGGGCCACGGGATGCGCATCAACCTGCGCGCCAGGCGTATCGAACGGGGCATACGCCGAGTCAGGTCGTGCTGGGCGGGCGGAAGGTGGCGATTCGTCGGCCCCGTGCGCGGCGCGCCGGCGAGGAGGTTCCGTTGCCAACGGCCCGGGCATTCGCGAATGCGGACCCGCTGAACCGGCGCGTGGTCGACCAGATGCTGATCGGTGTGGCGACCCGCCAGTATGCGCGGAGTCTGGAACCGCTCGGCGCCGACGTCACCACGCGGGGCACGAGCAAGAGTGCGGTCAGTCGACGCTTTGTCGCGCAGACTCAGGCGCAGCTGGATGCGTGGCGGGCGACGCCGCTCGACGCGCTGGACCTGGTGGGGCTGCTGATTGATGGCGTGCACGTGGGTGGACACTGTATCGTTGTCGCCCTAGGCATCGATACAATGGGCGCGAAACACCCGCTCGGCCTGTGGGAAGGGGCCACGGAGAACGCGACGGTCTGTCAGGGGCTCTTGACCAATCTCGGCAGCCGCGGGCTGCGCACCGACCGGAGCCTGCTGGTGATCGTCGATGGCGCGAAGGCCCTCGACACGGCCGTGACCCAGACATTCGGGCGCGCCGCACTGGTGCAGCGGTGTCAGGTCCATAAGGGCCGGAACATCTTGGAGCATCTCCCTGAGGCACAGCGGCCGTGGGTGAAGGCGGTCCTCACGCGCGCCTACACGAACAGCCACGTCAAGACGGCCAAGCGTCTGCTGCAGGACCTGGCGCGGCGCTTGGACACTGACTACCCGAGTGCGGCCACGAGCGTGCGGGAAGGGCTCGACGAGACGCTGACCGTGCTCGGCTTGGGTCTGTCGGAGCGTCTCCAACGATCGCTCGCCACCACGAACGCCATCGAGAGTCTCCTCAGCCGAACGCGCCACGTGCAGCGCCATGTGAAACGCTGGCGCGGCGGGACGATGGTGCTCCGCTGGGTGGCCGCCGGGGTGCTCGAAGCGGCGAAGGGGTTCCGCCGGGTGCAAGGATGTCAAGATATGCCCGCGCTGGTCGCTGCCCTCCGGGCACGCGACGCGCGGTTAGGACTCGGGGAGTCGTCAGAGATGGTTGCGTAGTCGTGAACCAAGCTGCCGCTGAGTTTCAACAGCGCACGGGACATCCCCGATCTCGCTGACCTCGAGAGTGGCGGAACGGACGAGGCCGTATCGTCCGGGCTGTTCTCGCGGTTGGCTGGTCGGCGCAACTAGCCATTTCGGAAAGAGGTCGTTAGCCCATGTCAACGCTCGAGGCTCCATCGTCGACACAATTCGATGTCCGTGGTCAGCACTATCAGGAACTGAAGGGCAGGATTCACCAGGAACTGCTCAACCGGCTGAACCTCGAACGTCTAACTCGTACGCAGCGGGACGAGGCGGAACCTGAGCTACGGAATGTCATCGTCAACATCCTCGAGCGTGAGACTGAAGCGACTCCGCTCAGCCTGTATGAGCGCGAGAACCTCGTCAACGACGTCCTCAACGAGCTGTTCGGCCTCGGACCTCTTGAGGAACTTCTGGCCGACCCCGAGATTTCAGACATCCTGGTCAATCGATACAACCAGGTCTACATCGAGAAGGAGGGAAAGCTCGAAGATACGCCCGTCACCTTCCGCGATGACAAGCACCTGATGCAAATCATCGAGCGGATCGTCAGCTCGGTCGGTCGTCGAATCGATGAATCGACGCCGATGGCTGATGCCCGCCTCGCGGATGGCTCGCGTGTCAACGCGATCATCCCTCCCCTCGCGCTGGACGGCCCCGCGCTCTCGATTCGGCGGTTCAGAACCGACAAGCTTGGCGCCGAAGACCTCATCGCGCGAAACAGTCTGACCGGGCCGATGCTCGATTTTCTGAGCGCAGCCGTCAGGAGCCGGATGAACATCATTGTGTCGGGCGGAACCGGTGCCGGAAAGACGACCTTTCTCAACCTTCTGTCGAGCTACATCAGTGACAAGGAGCGAATCGTCACAATCGAAGACGCGGCCGAGCTCGTCATGCGTCAGCGCCACGTCGTTCGACTTGAAACACGCCCGCCAAACATCGAAGGCCAAGGTGCTGTCGCTCAGCGGCAGCTGGTGATCAATGCCCTTCGTATGAGACCCGATCGGATCGTCGTCGGTGAGGTCCGAGGGGAAGAAGCGTTGGACATGTTGCAGGCTATGAACACCGGACATGACGGCAGTTTGACGACCGTCCACGCCAACTCCGTTCGTGACGCGCTGTATCGGCTCGACACCATGGTCGCCATGGCGAACCTGAACATTCCGGAACGGGCTATCCGGCAGCAGATCTCTTCGGCCGTCAATGAGAACGGCGGAGTAACACTAGACCACAGAGCGGCGGTGTGACGCGGCCTGAGGGCGGTGGAAAACCAGACCGCTCACGTGGTCCACCGAGCATTCCAAGGGTGTTTTGTGGAACACAGGAGGGATGTATCGAGTGGAACTCTATGCGGCGGTGCGGCGCAGCGTGTATGTGGAGGGATTGAGCGAGCGCACGGCGGCGCGCCGCTTCGGGTTGGCCCGCGAGACGGTGCGCAAGATGCTGCGCTACCGCCGGCCGCCCGGGTATCGCCGGGCGCAACCGGTCCGGCGTCCGAAGCTGGACGCCTTCACGGGGATCATTGATCAGATCCTCCGCGAGGATCAGTCCCGGCCGAAGAAGCAACGGCACACGGCCAAGCGCATCGGCGAGCGCTTACGCGCGGAGTACGGGTTCACGGGCGGCGACACGATCGTGAAAGCCTACGTGCGCGCGCAGCGGCTGGGCGGGCAGGAGATGTTCGTGCCGCTGGCCCATCCGCCAGGCGACGCCCAAGCCGACTTCGGCGAAGCGCTGGTCGTGATCGCTGGCGTCGCATGCAAGGCGCACTCCCTGGTCGTCGATCTCCCGCACAGCGACGACGGGTTTGTGCAGGCGTTTCCGGCCGAGACGTCGGAGGCGTTCTGCGACGGGCACACCGCCGCGTTCGGCTACTTCGGTGGCGTGCCGCGGCGCATCGTCTACGACAACACGACGCTGGCGGTGGCGCGGCTGCTCGGGGACGGCACGCGCCAGCGGACGCAGGTCTTCTGCGAACGCCAATCGCACTATTTATTCGCCGATCGCTTCGGGCGGCCGGGGAAGGGCAACGACAACGGCAAGGTGGAAGGGCTGGTCGGGTACGTCCGCCGCAACTTCTTCGTGCCGATCCCCCGGTTCGCCAGTTGGGACGCGTTGAACGCCGACTTCGCGCACAAGTGCGGCGAACGTCGCGGGCGCCGGTTACGGCGGCACACGGAGACGATCGGGGAGCGCTTCGCCCGCGACCGCGAGGCGCTGTTGCCGTTACCGCCGGTCCCGTATGACGCCTGCGACACGCGGACGACGCGGGTCACGTCGTTGTCGCTGGTGCGCGACCGCCGCAACGACTACTCGGTGCCGACCGCCTACGGCCACCGGGAGGTGCTAGTGAAAGGCTCCGTGGACGAGGTCGTGATCGTGTGCGGCAGTGACGAGATCGCCCGCCATCGTCGCAGCTACGAGCGGGAAGTGTTGATCTTCGAGCCGCGGCACGACTTGGCCTTGGTGGAGCGCAAGACGGGGGCGCTCGATCACGCGGCGCCGCTGGCCGGGTGGCAGCTGCCGGACGAGTTTCTCCGGCTGCGGCGCCTGTTGGAGGCGCGGCTGGGCAAGCCGGGTACGCGCGAGTACGTGCAGGTGTTGCGGCGGCTCGAAGACTTTCAGCTCGACCACGTCCGCGGCGCCATCCGGGACGCCGTGCGTCTGGGGGCGATCGGGTTCGATGCCCTCAAGCACCTCGTGCGGTGTCGCCTCGACCACCGGCCGCCCCACCTCGATCTGGCGCAGTATCCGCACCTGCCGGTCCCCCGCGTGACGACGACCGCCGCAGCCGATTACCTGACGCTGCTGGGGGCGGGAGCTGAGTGATGGCCAAACCGACCCTGTTGCTGGACGCCCATCTCAAGGCCCTGCGCCTGCCCACCTTCTTGCGCGAATACGACAACGTGGCGCGGCAATGCGCCCAGGAAGGGCTGGACTGTTCGCGCTACCTGTTCCGCCTCTGCGAGCTGGAGTTGCTCGATCGCGAACAGAGAGGTGGACCCCCTCAACTGGACAGCTGATCAACGTCGCTAAGTGGAATCTTCTGCGTTACCTTCCCGTCAAGATGAGAGGGGCAGAAGATGACTGAAGTGGACCCCGATTTTCGGACCAGCAGCTAAGGTGGTATTCGAGCCTGCTCCCAACAGAAGAGGGAGGAGCCGATACCATGAAGAAGACCCGTACGAAGCACAACCCGGCGTTCAAGGCGAAGGTGGCGTTGGCGGCACTGCGAGACCAGGAGTCGGTGGCCGAGATTGCGCGCCGCTACAAGGTCCACGCCAACGTAGTCTACAAGTGGAAACGGCAGCTGCTCGACAACGCGGCGCAGTCGTTCGAGACGGACCATGGCGATGGCGGGGCGTCGGAGCGGGAAGATGTCCTACTCAAGAAGATCGGCGAGCTGACGGTGGAGCGGGATTTTTTATCCAACGGGCTCGGGCGCTCCCGATGACGCAGCGACGAGTCCTGATGGCACCGAACGGCACGCTGTCGATGCGGCGGCAATGCGCGCTGCTGGCCGTGACCCGGTCGAGCGTGTACTACGAGCCGGTGGTCCCGGACGCGGAGGAGCTGGCGTTGATGCGCCGGATCGACGAGCTGCATCTGCAGCATCCCTTCTTCGGCAGCCGGATGATCACGCAGACGTTGAAGGCCGAGGGCCCCGTGATCAATCGGAAGCGCGTCCAACGCCTGATGCGGTTGATGGGGCTGGAGAGCACGGCGCCACAACCCACAACGAGCACGCCGGCGCCGGACCACCCCGTCTACCCGTATCTGCTGCGGGGGCTCACGATCGCACGGCCGAACCAGGTCTGGGCCACGGATATCACCTACATCCCGATGGCGCGCGGCTTCGCCTACCTGGTGGCGATCATCGACTGGTACTCCCGCCGGGTCCTGGCGTGGCGGCTGTCCAACACGCTGGACACGGGCTTCTGCATCGAGGCGTTGAGGGACGCCCTCGCACACTTCGGCCGGCCGACCATCTTCAACACCGACCAGGGCTCGCAGTTCACGGCGGGGGACTTCACCCGCGTTCTGCGCGACCGGGGGATCAAGATCAGCATGGACGGCAAGGGCCGCTACCTCGACAACATCTTCGTGGAGCGGCTCTGGCGGTCGCTGAAGTATGAGGAGATCTACCTGCACCCCTATGATTCGCTGACCGAGGCGCGCGAGGGGATCGGGCGCTACTTCCGCTTCTACAATGACGCGCGGCCGCATGCGAAGTTGGGCTATCAGACGCCAGCCGCGTTCTACGATTCGATGCCGAGGCCCGAGGCAGCATGAGCGTTCTAGCCGACCGGGCGTCGGGTGCCGGTGTGCTCGACCGCCTCCAGGTTCTCCGCTCCGCTCCGACCCCGCTGCGCGGGGCGCCTGCGGCGACCTGGCCCCCGTCTCCGCGCACCGGCGTAAGGCAGTTACGGGTTGCAGGCCCAGGCCTGCAACCCTGGTTGCAGGACACGACTACGACGAGAACAGACCCAGCAGGCTCCACCTTAGCAACGCCCGTTCTTGGTCCGAGGAATGGGGTCCACCTCCGACCAAGAGGAAACGGCGCAATCATTCGCCAGTGTTTAAGGCCAAGGTCGCGTTGGCCGCCGTTCGAGGCGAGCGTACCCTGGCCGATCTGGCCGAGCAGTTCGAGGTGCACCCGAATCAGATCCAGGACTGGAAGAAGAAGTTGGTGGCGGAGGCCGAGCATGTGTTCGGCGCCGGTGCGATCGAAGCGGCGCATTCCGAGCGGGAGACACAGCAGCTCCACGCCAAGATTGGTCAGCTGACGATGGAGAAGGATTTTTTGTCCAAAGCGCTCGGTCGAGACCGGTGAGCGACCGCCGAGCGATGATTCAAGCCGACCACCCATTGGCCGTCACCCGACGCTGCGCGCTGCTCGATGTAGCGCGTTCGACGGTGTATTACCGGCCCACCGGGATCTCAGCGGAGGACCTGGCCTTAATGCGCCGCTTGGACGAGATCCACTTAGAGCGTCCGTTCTACGGCAGTCGCCGCCTGCGAGACGAGCTCGAGACCCAGGGGCAGCCGGTGAATCGCAAGCGAGTCCAGCGCCTGGTGCGCCAGATGGGCCTGTGCGCCCTGTATCCGAAGCCCCGTACGAGCCAGCCCGCGGTCGGACACACGGTGTATCCGTACCTGCTCAGGGGCCTGTCCATCGAGCGACCAAATCAAGTGTGGGCGACCGATATCTGTTACATCCCGATGGCGCACGGGTTCATGTATTTGGTGGCCATCATGGATTGGTACTCGCGCCGCGTCCTGGCCTGGCGGGTGTCGAACACCTTCGACAGCGACTTCTGTGTCGAGGCCCTCGAGGATGCGCTCACCCGCTACGGACCGCCGGAGATCTTCAATACGGACCAA
This sequence comes from Vicinamibacterales bacterium, assembly GCA_965223015.1. GTDB lineage: Bacteria > Acidobacteriota > Vicinamibacteria > Vicinamibacterales > UBA8438 > CAUZIB01. The sequence goes on from CBDCVL010000001.1 coordinate 74,043, forward strand.
GGCGCCCAGTTCACGTCTAAGGCGTTTACGACGGTGCTCAAGGCCCATGCGGTGGCCATCAGCATGGATGGCAAAGGCCGCTGGGTCGACAACGTGTTCGTCGAGCGTCTTTGGCGCAGCGTCACATACGAGGATGTGTATCTCCATGCGTACGACACCCCCGCCGCGCTCCGCGCAGGGCTGACCGGCTATTTTCAGTTCTACACCGGGCGACGGCGTCATAGTTCACTTGGTCGGCGGACGCCAGATGTGGTGTACTTCGGCGCAACCGGCTTCGGCACGGCGGCTTGAAACACGATGGAGATTTCACTTAAGCCGCTGTCCAGATTTCGGGGTCCACTTCTGTTTAACGATGGCGGTGCGCTGTGGAGTACGGGACGCGCGACTGCGTTTGGACAGTCCAAACGCAGTTGTCATTTTGTCCATTTTCGCTCCCCCGCACACGCATTCAGAGATGCGGAGCGGTGAAGCGTATTGTTGTCCAGATTTGTCCAGTCCGCAAGCGGGGTGAATCAACGCGGACCGTCAGGAGATGCATGACGCTAAACTATTGATAACAAAAGAAAACCCAGATTATCCACTTGGAACATCTGGGTTTTTGAAAATACTCCCGGCAGTGACCTACTCTCCCACACAGTTACCCGTGCAGTACCATCGGCGGAAGAGAGCTTAACTACCGTGTTCGGCATGGGAACGGGTGTTTCCCCTCTCCTATGACCACCGGAAAGTCCAATATCAAAAACCGAACCCCGCACATACGGCGAGCGCCCGGCCCCACACAGCATGCGTATACCGCATCACTGCAGGAACTCTATGTCAAAGAGCAACAACCCACCTTCGCCAAGACTTTGGCGGGTCACCGTAACCGCAATGCGGCGACAGCCGACTGAATACCCCACAAACGGTAGCTTCCCGACAATGTCATGACGAAGTGCATCAAGAAGGAATATGGTCAAGCCTCACGGCTGATTAGTACCAGTTAGCTAAAGCTCTCACAAGCCTTACACACCTGGCCTATCACCTGGTGGTCTTCCAGGAGCCTTCAGGAGCCGAAGCTCAGGGAGATCTCATCTTGGGGAGGGTTTCACGCTTATATGCTTTCAGCGTTTCTCCCATCCGAACGTAGCTACCCAGCACTGCCGCTGGCGCGACAACTGGTACACTAGAGGTTCGTCCATCCCGGTCCTCTCGTACTAAGGACAGCCCCCCTCAAATCTCCTGCGCCCATGGTAGATAGGGACCGAACTGTCTCGCGACGTTCTAAACCCAGCTCACGTACCACTTTAATCGGCGAACAGCCGAACCCTTGGAACCTGCTACAGCTCCAGGATGTGATGAGCCGACATCGAGGTGCCAAACCTTGGCGTCGATATGAACTCTTGGCCAAGATAAGCCTGTTATCCCCGGCGTACCTTTTATCCGTTGAGCGATGGCCCTTCCATGCGGCACCACCGGATCACTAAGACCTGGTTTCCCACCTGCTCGACTTGTAGGTCTCGCAGTCAAGCTCGCTTCTGCCTTTGCACTCTACGGCTGATTTCCAAACAGCCTGAGCGAACCTTCGTACGCCTCCGTTACATTTTGGGAGGCGACCGCCCCAGTCAAACTACCCACCAAGCAGTGTCCCTGACCTGGATAACAGGCCGAGGTTAGAACACCGAAATGCTAAGGGTGGTATCTCACCGACGACTCCCCAGACCCCAAGAGGCCCGGTTCAAAGTCTCCCACCTATCCTGCGCATAACACACCAGCATTCACTACTAAGCTGTAGTAAAGGTGCACGGGGTCTTTCCGTCTTACCACGGGTAACCGGCGTCTTCACCGGTACCACAAATTCGCAGTGTCCCTCGTTGAGACAGCGCCCAGATCGTTGCGCCATTCGTGCAGGTCGGAACTTACCCGACAAGGAATTTCGCTACCTTAGGACCGTTATAGTTACGGCCGCCGTTTACCGGGGCTTCGATTCAGAGCTTCGCCCTTATAAATAAAGGCTAACCCCTCCTCTTAACCTTCCGGCACCGGGCAGGCGTCAGACCCTATACGTCGTTTTAGACTTAGCAGAGTCCTGTGTTTTTAGTAAACAGTCGCCTGGGCCTCTTTATTGCAACTCCTTCCCGCTCACCGGGCAAGCCGGATCACGAGCTGGAGCACCCCTTCTCCCGAAGTTACGGGGCGAGTTTGCCGAGTTCCTAAACGAGGGTTCTCACTCGCGCCTTAGGATTTTCTCCTTACCTACCTGTGTCGGTTTGCGGTACGGGTACCCAAACAACTCCTTAGAGGATTTTCTTGGCAGCGTGGCGTCACCCACTTTACGGCCTGACGGCCTCGCCATAGCACCTCAGGGAATGTGAACCACCGGATTTTCCTGGCGGTTCCCCCTACATGCCTGAACCTACACATCCAATCGTAGGCTGGACTAGCCTCCTGCGTCTCCCCATCGTACAAACGTTGTTTAGGTAGTTCCGGAATGTTGACCGGATATCCATCCGCTACGCCTTTCGGCCTCACGTTAGGACCCGACTAACCCTGAGCGGACGAACCTTCCTCAGGAAACCTTAGGTTTTCGGCGGAGTGGATTCTCACCACTCTTATCGCTACTTATGCCGGCAGGGTCACTTCTCTACGCTCCAGTGGTCCTCACGGTCCACCTTCACTGCCTAGAGAACGCTCCTCTACCACTCGCGGGCCCCGTAGGACCCGTCAAATCTACGGCTTCGGTACTGTGCTTGAGCCCCGTTACATTGTCGGCCCAGAGCCGCTTGACCAGTGAGCTATTACGCTTTCTTTAAAGGATTGCTGCTTCTAAGCCAACCTCCTGGTTGTTTCGGCGTCTCCAGTTCCTTTACCACTTAGCACAGATTTAGGGACCTTAGCCGGTAGTCTGGGCTGTTTCCCTCTCGACCATGAAGCTTAGCCCCCATAGTCTCACTCCCGAGATGCGTGTCGTTGGCATTCGAAGTTTGGTTGGATTCAGTAAGCTTGTAGGCCCCCTAGTCCATCCAGTGCCCTACCACCAACGCCGACCTCTCGAGGCTGCTCCTAAAAGCATTTCGAGGAGAACGGGCTATTACGAGGTTTGATTAGCCTTTCACCCCTACCCTCAGCTCATCCAAGTCGTTTTCAACCGACACTGGTTCGGGCCTTCACGCGGTGTTACCCGCGCTTCACCCTGGCCAAGGGTAGATCACCTCGTTTCGCGTCTACTCCCAGCGACTAAACGCCCATTTCGGACTCGCTTTCGCTACGGCTCGCTTACGCTTAACCTCGCCACGGAGAGTAACTAGCCGGCTCATTATGCAAAAGGCACGCGGTCAGGCATTACCGGGAGCAAGCCCCCAGTCATAGCCCTCCCACTGCTTGTAGGCATACGGTTTCAGGTACTATTTCACTCCCCTAACAGGGGTTCTTTTCACCTTTCCCTCACGGTACTGGTTCACTATCGGTCATCAGGGAGTATT
>CBDCVL010000001.1:82500-155466 GCA_965223015.1 Vicinamibacterales bacterium
CGACCTCGCGCTTCTTCAGCTCAGAGACCACTGACCGATCAAACTCCCCACGCGAGTCATATTCGCGGTGATCGATGTAGAGACATTCGACGCCGGCCTTTCGTGCTCTCTCAAGTCCTTGAGCGTCCTCACGATTCGAAATCACAAGAGCAATCTCGGCATTGAGACGACCGTCAGCGATCGCATCGATGATCGCCTGCAGATTGCTTCCACGGCCCGAAACAAGCACTCCTAGTCGGCGGTTCATTGTTTCTGCGCTGCGTCAGACTCTCAGGACCGGCGTCGGCCGCCGAGTCTAGACGTACTCAACCGTGCGGTCGCCCTTCGTGATCTGACCGACGACAAGGGAGTTCGCCTCGCCGGCCTGGGACAGGCGTTGCTGCACGTCGTCGACCGCCCCGCGCGCACAGACGACAACCATCCCGATGCCCATATTGAAAGTCCGGAGCATGTCATCGTTCGACACGTGTCCGGCGCTTTCGAGAAACCGGAAAACAGGCGGGATCACCCACGCACCGCGGTCGATCCTAGCAGCGGTCCCCTCCGGAAGGATCCTGGGAACGTTGTCGGTGAGCCCACCGCCGGTCACGTGCACGAGTCCTTTGATGAGCCGAGCGTCCTCACCACCAAGCAGTGGAGAGAGCGTCTTGAGATACGAACGATGCGGTCGTAGCAGCACGTCGCCAACCGTTACGCCGGCCTCGACATCGTCAACCGTGGAGTCGACAGAGAGCCCAGCAACGTCGAACATGATTCGCCGTGCCAGGGAGAACCCGTTCGTGTGGAGACCAGATGACGGAAGACCCAGCAGCAGATCTCCAGGCTTGATCTCACGCCCGTCGATCAGGTCGGACCGACCGAGCATTCCGACGATGAAACCTGCGAGATCGTATTCCCCATCGGCGTAAAATCCCGGCATCTCTGCCGTCTCGCCTCCAAGAAGCGCACACCGGTTGTCACGGCATCCCAAGGCCACCCCCCCGATGACTGCCGTAGAGACATCCACGGATAGTCGCCCCGTGGCGAGGTAGTCGAGAAAGAAGAGCGGTCTCGCGCCCTGCACAAGGATGTCGTTGACACAGTGATTGACCAGATCAGCCCCGACCGTGTCGTGCCTACCTGTCAGAAAGCCGATCTTCAGCTTCGTTCCAACACCATCGGCGCTCGCAACGAGTACTGGCGCATCAACCCCAGAGAAGTCGGGCTGAAACAGTCCGCCGAAGGAACCGATCCCCGACAGCACGCCGGGCGTAAAGGTGCTCTGAGCCAGCCGCTTGACACGCCGGACAACTTCGTTACCGGCATCGACGTCGACACCGGAGGACTTGTAATCCATATCAAGTCTGGGCTTCGCCCCGAACCCCCTCGCACGGCTCACGGAGTCCCGTGCCGCGATTCACGGGCCACGCCATCAATGGCCTTCTGGATCGACTCAGGAGCCGTTTCGCCCGCGGCATTGACCAGAGGTCAGAACTCAAGCGTCCGAATCGTCGCCTCGGCAACCGCCCGTGCGTGCGACCCTTCTGTCGCCGCCCAATAATCTCGTCGTATCACCATATAGAACCGCTCTTCCGCGAAGTCCTCGTCCAGAATGTCGAACGCATCCCTCAATAGCAGCAGCCTTGCTTCTGACGCCGGGGTGTCTCTCTCGCCATCATCGACCAGCGCGGCTCTGACTATCGGTGCATTCCGTAGGGCGACTGTTCCAAGTGCGATCGCAATCGGCGCGCGAGCCTCCTCAGGAGCCGTCAACCCAACCTCAAAGAGGGCATCAACCGCCGAGCGCAGACCATCAATGGCCAGAGCGGCCAGAGCAGTCGCGGCGCTTCGAACAAGCTCCTGACTGTCTGCGTCACCCGCCTGGGCACTGTAGGCGAGTGTGCCAGCGATATACTCGAGCTGACCCTCACAGTTGACCTCCAGCAGACACGCGGTGGCAGAAACGATCGGCTGAAGAGCCCCATCCGCGGCTCGTTGGACCTCACTGAGCGGCGCGATTGCCCGACGGTCTCCGATCTTCCCAAGGGCCAACAACGCATCGTCTCGAAGCGGCCCCTCGTCTGAAATGATGCCGATAAGGGCGTCCACGGCATAGCCCGCACGATGGTCACCGAGCGCCTCGATGACGCCACCTCTGAAGTATCCCTCCCCTCGATGGATCTCTTGCACAAGCCGCTGCTGAACGACAGCATCCTCATCGTTGGCAGCCAGCGCCCTGACGAGGTACGGCCGGACAAACTCCGAAGTCTCCGTTTCCATCGCATCAAGCAGCTTCGACACGACGTCCGTCGACGGTTCCTGCTCGAAGTACTCATACGCCGCGGCGCGCACACGGTCATTCAGTGAAGTCAGCGCCTCCTCGAACACGGCCCGTGCTGTGGCGACTTCGAACCCGTAGAACAGGACGGCCGCCCGAAACTGCACATAACTATCCTCGTGCTCGCGCGAGGCTCCGAGCAGCAAGGGAACGACAGTGTCGGCATCGGCTCTGCGAAGGATGCGAGAGGCCTCGAGACGAACGTCGTAGTCGAAATCGCCAAGGCGCTCTATGGCTGTTCGCAGGTCTTCCGTCGTCGTTTGAGCCAGACCGGATGGCACCAAGAAAGCCATCACCACAAGCACATGAACCATTCGCCCCATCATTTCGGCTCGACCGGTTCGGCACCTTCCGCAAGCTTGAATACCATCTGCATGTAGGCCGCCTTGTCGACCGGAGGCTCCACAGGGTATTCGCGTGTGTAGCAGGCTGTGCAGTAGTTGTCGTTCCCACGGCCAACTGCGTCGCGCAGGCCGTCCAGACTGAGGTAATGGAGCGAGTCGGCGCCCATGAAATCTTGGATTTCCTTTAGGCTGTGCGTCGCAGCGATCAGCTCGTCACGATGTGGCGTATCGATGCCGTAGTAGCACGGTGAGACAGTTGGCGGACAGCTGATCCGCATGTGCACTTCACGCGCACCCGCCGCTTTGATCATTGCGACGATCTTCTGACTGGTGGTTCCGCGGACGATCGAGTCATCGACCAGAATTACCCGCTGTCCTTCGACGATGTTTCGAACCGTGTTGAGCTTGACCTTGACCTTGAACCCGCGGATCGACTGCTGCGGGTGAATGAAGGTTCGCCCTACATAGTGATTGCGGATAAGGCCCATTCGAAGCGGGACACCGGAAGCCTCCGCAAACCCGGCCGCAGCGCACACTCCGGAATCCGGGATCGGAACAACAACGTCTGCCTCGACGGCAGACTCTTTGGCCAGCAATCGCCCCAGGTTTGTTCTGACCTCGTTCACACTCTTCCCGAAGACGTAGCTGTCTGGGCGAGCGAAATAGACATGCTCGAAGACACAGTGGGCCGACGGCTTGGGCGCAAACGGAGAGTACGAGCGCACGCCATCACGGTCGATCACCATCACCTCGCCCGGTTCGACGTCGCGTTCATAGGTCGCGCCGATGAGATCCATTGCGCATGTCTCAGAACAGACAACATACGCATCGCCGAGTCGGCCAAGTGCCAGGGGACGAAACCCATAAGGGTCTCGCACGGCAATGAGACTGTTCGGGGTGAGCATGGCTAGCGAAAAGGCTCCCCGCACGCGAGATACCGACTCGACGATCGCGTCCTCAGCAGTGCGAGCCGTAGACCGCGCATAGAGATGCAGCACCACCTCAGTGTCGCTGTTGGTCTGAAAGATCGAGCCGCTGCCAACGAGCTCATCCCTCAACTCCGTGGCGTTGACGAGGTTGCCGTTGTGACACAGCGCGATCTGGCCATGAGAGCACTCGATCAAGATGGGTTGTGCATTGACGACGCGGCTGTCTCCAGACGTGGAGTACCGCACGTGGCCGATAGCGGCTTGGCCCTCGAGTCCCTGCAGCACGCTCTCGCTAAACACGTCGCTGACGTATCCCATGGCCCGCGACAGTTTGAGTCTGCCGTCTGTCGCAACGGCAATTCCAGCGCTCTCCTGACCGCGGTGCTGGAGAGCGTACAGACCCAGATACGTCATGTGGGCCGCATCCCGGTGACCAAAGATGCCAAACACGCCGCACTCGTCCCTGAACTTGTCAGAGTCGAAACTATCGTCGTTCGTATCGCTCATGCCGCCTGACCCCCGAAGTACCGCGCCAGTCCGTTTGCCCACACATGTTCAATCTCGGCCACCAAGCAATCGATCGCGGGGGTCTCGTTCACGGAGAGTCGAAACCGTGAACCGCCCGTTCTCCCGATCACGCGTGCTGGAACACCAGCTTCGGCGGAACGTGCCAGAAACTGGCTCGTGCGCGAATCAGCCACGGACACCACGACCCGAGACGCCGTCTCCCCGAACAAGGTCGCCGCCATCGCGACGTCGTCGCGGCCTCCCTCGTCCAGTCCGGTCAGTGGCACCGCAACGTCCGCGCCAACTCCGCCGCTGTCGAAGCAGCACTCTGCGAGCGTGACGGCGAGACCGCCCTCGGCACAGTCGTGAGCCGACTCCAAAAGACCATCGGCAGCCGTCGACACGAGTAGCTGCTCCAACGCTCGTTCCCCCGCGAGATCGAGTTTCGGTGGAGTACCGCGTACCATGTCATGGACCGTCTTCAAATACTCGCTTCCGCCAATCGCGGCCGCGGTGTGACCGACCAAGACAACGGCATCTCCTTCGCGCCGAAAGACTCGCCCGAGGACACGCGCTGCATCCTCCACCAATCCCACAACGCCAATAACCGGAGTCGGTTGGATCGCCCCGCCATCGGTTTCGTTGTACAGACTGACGTTGCCTCCGGTGATGGGTATCTCCAACTGCCGGCAGGCCTCGGCTATACCCTCCACCGCGCGCACAAACTGCCACATGGTTTCCGGCCGCTCTGGGTTACCAAAGTTTAGACAGTTCGTGGCTCCGATCGGAGTGCCACCGGCACAGGCGACGTTGCGCGCCGACTCGGCTACCGCCAGCATCGCACCCTGATACGGGTCGAGTGAACAGTACCGGCCGTTGCCATCCACCGAGAAGGCCAGCGCGCGGGGAGTCCCCTTCACCCTCACGACGCCCGCCCCCATCCCGGCCGGCACGATGGTGTTGGTGCGTACCATGTGATCGAACTGCCGATAGACCCACCGTTTGCTCGCGACCTGCGGGGAGGCCAGGAGCTGCTTCAGGGCGTCGAGCGGTTGCGGCGACGGCGGCAGCCCTGCCAGGTCGAGCGACTGGCGTTCGTCAACGTCGGCGGGCCGTCGCGTCGGGCGATCGTACACCGGTCCGTCTTCGGCCAGCGCCTTGTTCGGCATCTCTGCAACTGTCTTGCCTTGGTTGCGCACGTGCAGCAGCCCGTCATCAGTGACCTCGCCGATCTGGACGGCATGCAGATCCCACTTCTCGAAGATCTGTTCCACCTCGGCCTCTCGCCCGCGCCGCACGATAAACAGCATGCGCTCCTGCGACTCGGACAGCATGATCTCGTACGGGGTCATCCCGACTTCACGCTGCGGCACCCTTGCCACGTCGATCTCAATGCCAACGCTCCCCCGCGAGCCCATCTCGGATGTCGAGCACGTGAGCCCGGCGGCCCCCATATCTTGGATACCCACCAGCGCGTCGGTCGCCATGGCTTCGAGACAGGCCTCGAGCAACAGCTTCTCCATGAACGGGTCGCCGACCTGCACGTTCGGCCGCTTCTCCTCCGTCGCGTCGTCAAACTCTGCCGAGGCCATCGTTGCACCGTGGATTCCGTCGCGTCCCGTCTTGGCCCCAACGTAGTACACGGTGTTCCCGACTCCTTCGGCGCGCCCGAGGATGAGCGCATCAGCTTCGGCAATACCCAGACAAAAGACATTCACGAGCGGGTTGCCAGCGTAGCTCTCATCGAACCCGATCTCACCCCCAACAGTCGGAATGCCGATGCTGTTTCCATACCCGGCGATGCCGGCCACGACACCCTCAGCAATCCTCCGCGTCTGGGGGTCGTCGAGAGGACCAAATCGTAGCGAGTCGAGCAGCGCGATCGGGCGCGCACCCATCGTGAAAATGTCTCGGATGATCCCTCCGACACCGGTCGCCGCCCCCTGGTAGGGCTCGATAAAGGATGGGTGGTTGTGAGATTCGATCTTGAATACCGCGGCCATTCCGTCCCCGATATCAACCGCGCCCGCATTCTCACCCGGCCCCTGAAGCACCCGTACTCCTTCGGTTGGAAGCGTCCGCAAGTGCTTGCGGGAGCTCTTGTAGCTACAGTGTTCCGACCACATGACGGAGAAGATGCCGAGCTCGGTCAGATTCGGCTCCCGATCAAGAATGCCGATGACACGCTCATATTCCTCGGGCGTCAGCCCATGTTCGGCGATGGTCGCGTCGTCGATCTTCGTCATGATTCGCTGAGAAAGCGTAGCCCGATAAGACTCTCGACGACGCCAGATACCACGAGCGGTCCGGTGATCATGTATAGCGTCGACCCGCTCACACCCCAAACCTCGGTCGCACAAAGCGCTGCGGCGACCAGCATCAGCGCCGCCGACATCAACAGGAGTCGACCCGCGCGTGCACGGCCATGTGGGTGCGTGGCGTCCACCTCATCCGACTCTTGCAAGACGCTCGAGCGAGGCAATTGCCGACTCCAGAATGACACGGCCGTCGGAACTGCCAATGGCCGTCTCGCATGCACGCTCGGGGTGTGGCATCAAGCCGACAACGTTCCGACCCTCGTTGCAGATCCCCGCAATTGCCCCGGCCGACCCGTTGACGTTCCAGCTGTCGTCGCGGTCGCCGCGGGGTGATGTGTATCGAAAAATCACTCGCCCGCTCGACTCAAGCTCGGCAACCGTTTCGGGTGGGGCGTAGTAGTTCCCTTCTCCATGGGCAATCGGAATCTTCAGCACTTGGCCGATCGACGCTTTGTGAGTGAACGGAGTATCCGTCTGCTCGACACGTAGGTACACGTGCTCGCAGATGAACTTGAGCTGTTGGTTGCGGCGCATCGCGCCGGGAAGTAATCCAGCCTCGAGCAAGACCTGAAAACCGTTGCAGATACCGAGCACCGCCCCGCCGGCCTTCGCAAACTCCGCGACCGAATCCATAACAGGTGAAAACCGGGCAATCGCACCGCTCCGGAGATAGTCGCCATACGAGAATCCACCGGGAAGCACCACGACATCGGCTCCTCGCAGGTCCGTGTCCTTGTGCCAGATCAACTGGGCATCCTGACCGAGCACGTCGCTCACGGCGTACAAGGCATCGTGGTCACAGTTCGACCCAGGAAACAGGATGATGGAGAACTTGGTCTTCCGCATACGCTCTTGATGTTGCGAACTCACTCCACTTCGACCCGATAGCTTTCGATCACCGGATTCGCCAGCACACGGTCGGCGGCTTCCGACACCGTCCGCTGTGCTTCGCCGACCGAGCTCGCTTCGACATCAAGCTCGAAGTACTTCCCCTGCCGCACATCCTTGACGGCGTCGTACCCCATGGCCTGGAGCGCCCGGGCGATTGTCTTGCCCTGAGGGTCAAGAATCGACGGCTTCAACGTTACGTACACCTTGGCCTTCACGTTCGTTCATCTCCAAAAACGCGCTCGAAGATCGCGTCGACGTGCCGCAGCTGGACAGATAAATCGAACACCGTGTCGAGATCCTGTTTCGACATCACGCGCGTCACATTCTGATCCTCGGCCAGCAACTCCCTGAAGTCGAGGCGCTCGTCGTGCGAGCGCATGGCGTTGCGCTGCACCCAGGTGTACGCCTCTTCCCTGGAAAGCCCGCGCCGCGCCAATTCCAGGAGAACCGTGCCAGAAAACACGACGCCCCGCGACCGCTGTAGGTTCGCAAGCATCCGATCAGGGTGAACAACCAAGTCCCTTACGATCCCCGTAAAGCGTCGGACCATGTGGTCGAGCGCGCAGAAGCTATCTGGCAGGATCACCCGCTCCACAGAGGAATGCGAAATGTCTCGCTCATGCCAGAGCGCGATGTTCTCGAGCGCCGCGACCGCGTTGGCCCGAACCAGCCGCGCCAGCCCCGTGATCTGTTCGCACCCAATGGGATTTCGCTTGTGCGGCATCGCCGAGGACCCCTTCTGACCCTTGGCAAACGGCTCCTCGACTTCTCCAAGCTCGGTCTTCTGCAGACCGCGAATCTCAAGCGCGAACGTTTCGAGCGATGCAGCAGTAATCGCGAGCGAACTCTGGAGCTCAGCATGGCGGTCGCGCTGAATAACCTGTGACGCGACCCGTGCCGGCTCTAGACCAAGTTGCTTACACACCGACTCCTCGATGGCCGGATCAAGATGCGCGTACGTACCGACGGCACCTGAGATCTTTCCAACGCTAATACTCTGGCGTGCTCGTACGATCCGATCTCGGTCGCGCCGCAACTCATCGAACCACAGTGCCAACTTCAGGCCAAAGGTCATCGGCTCCGCGTGCACCCCATGCGTGCGACCGATCATCGGCGTGTGCTTGTGGGCGAACGCCTGGTCACGGACGGCCTGCGCTAGCTGCTCGAGATCTGCGAGCAGTAGATCGCACGACTCCCTGAGCTGAAGGGCCAGGGCCGTGTCGAGGACATCGGATGACGTCAATCCAAAATGAAGCCAACGAGCCGACGGTCCCACATGCTCGGCAACGGCTGTCGTGAACGCGATGACATCGTGCCGAGTCGTGCGCTCGATCTCCTCGACTCTCGAGGCATCCACTGCCCCGCGCTCTCGGATGTCGCGAGCCGCCTCCTCGGGGATGATGCCGTGGTTGGCCATGGCATCGGCAGCCGCACTCTCAACCGAGAGCCAGGTCTCATAGCGCCGCTGGTCTGTCCAGATCCGGCCCATCTCGGGCGGGGTGTAGCGTGGAATCATGAGGGTGAAGATCCTAAGGCCTTGACCTCCGGTCGTCCGCTCGTACCAGTCGCGCGACGCGCCGGTAGGGCGCCGGGGCCTAATGGTATGTGAACGAAGGGCAATGCCGCCTGAATACGCGAGGACGTCAGGGACGGTCGCCCCGGGGACAGCCTCTCGAGATCGATCGTTGGGGCAACCCGTTCCTGTCGAGCCACCACAATCTCCACGTCGTCCCGTCCACACGCGGCCAACGCCTCCCGGCAGGTCATCTCGGCAAGCTCCGGCAGGTTGTTCACGCGGCTCAAATGCACGAGGACCATGCAACGAACCGCCTCGCCCAAGTGATCTCGTACGAACGCAGCCAGCGACTCATTGGACAGATGTCCGCGGGCGCTCCCGATGCGCGCACGCGTCGACCGATCGTACGGACTCACGCGCAGCAATTCAGTGGCGTGGTTCGACTCGAGCACCAGGACTCGACAGTCGCGAAATCGTTCGATCAGCTCGGATGTCATCACGCCGATATCGGTTGCAAACCCGATCATGCCAGCGTCTGTTTCAATTCGAAAGGCCACGGTCTCCGACGCGTCGTGTGGAATCGTGATGGTATCGAACCGTAACCCGCACACACGTCGCTTCCGGTTTGCTCGGAGAGGACGCCACGCTGCGAGGTCGACGTCACCCCACTCGGCCCGCACGGCTTCGGTCGTGTAGATGGGTACATCGTGCCGGCGGGAGAATAGTCCGGCGCCCCGCGTGTGATCGCCATGAGCATGGGTGATCACGATCGCATCAACCGCGGCTGGGTCGAATCCAAGCTGATCGAGGCGCCGTGCGACCTGTCGATAGCTCAGCCCAACGTCGATCAGCACGCCGCGGTTCCGATACTCCAGCAACGTGGAATTGCCGCCGCTGCCACTCCCGAGCACAGTTAGCCGAACAGCGATGACATCACCTCCCCGACGATGCCACACCACGCGGCCGACCCACTCAGATCAACGTATCGCATCGCATTACAGTGCCAGCTGACGCTCCGAAAGCTCGATCCCGCCGACAGGGCCAAGCACCGTCGCAGCAAGAGCTCCATCGGCAAAACACTCCGTTGCAACTCGCTGCACATCACCCGCGGTCACGTTGTCAATCTTCGCCAGGTTCTCCGACAGGTCGATCTGGCGACCGAACGTTATCTCGCAGCGCGCAAGCTGGGACATGCGGCTGGTCGTGCTTTCCAACCCGAGCACCAGATTTCCTTTGAGATGATCCTTTGCCCGCTGCAGCTCTGCCGCCGGCACCGCGTCGTTCTTGACGCCACGGAGCTCATCGGCAACCAACGAAATCACCTCCGGCACCGCCGCAGTATCGCAGCCGGCGTAGATCGTGAGCGCTCCCGCATCGCGATAGGACATCAGCGAACTACTGACGGAGTACGCGAGGCCGCGTTCCTCTCGTATGTGCTGAAACAAGCGCGAGCTCATCGAACCACCAAGCAGGGTGTTGAGAACGTAACTGGCAAAACGATCCGCGTGATCCTGAGGATAGCCCCGCGTGCCGAGACAGAGATGCGTCTGTTCGAGCTCTTTGTCCTTCACGACAAGCGTCGGCGTGGCCATGGGTGGTGTGAGGTCGAGCCGTGCGGGTTTCGCCGAGTCCGAGTCGAATGCTGAGCCGACCAGATCTCGAACCTGGGCATGGTCGAGACTGCCGGCAGCGGCAATCACAAGATTGCCACCAACGTAGGAACGCGCAAAGAAGTCGCGAAGCACGTCCTGCGAGATCCCAGCAACCGATTCAGGTGAACCGAGGATCGATCGACCGAGAGGATGCGCCGGCCAGAAGCTCTCGGTGAAGGCCTCGTGGACCAGGTCATCAGGGATATCCTCGACCATCTTGATTTCCTCGAGAATGACCTTCTTCTCTCGCTCAAGGTCGTCCCGATCGAACGCGGGATGCAACACCAAATCAGATAACAAGTCGACGGCCCGTGGGAGGTGATCGTCGAGAACCTTGACGTAGTAGCTGCCGTACTCCTTTGCGGTGAACGCATCGAGCTGTCCGCCGACCGAGTCGACCTCCTGGGCGATTTCCTTGGCTGAGCGGCTGGTCGTACCTTTGAACAGCATGTGCTCTGCCAAGTGAGCAATGCCCTCATGGTCCTGATCCTCGTGTCGCGACCCGCGGGTCAGCCACACGCCAAGACTCACAGACCGTACGTGCGGCATCGCCTCGGTAAGGAGGCAAATCCCGTTCGAAAGACCGTCGTGAACGATCATCTCGGAAAGAACGCCAGGTCGGTGACCGGGCAATGGAGCCGGAACGGCACTCGCAAATTGTTGACTAGAAGGGAATTACGTGAACGAACTAAACGGTAATGATATCACGCTGGCGCGGCGCGTTCAACTGAATCGGCCAGGCTCGGAGGCCCCGTGGGACTGCCCACGGCGTGCTAACATGCCTTCCCTCAGCATCTTGCACAGTCCGCGGTCTCGACGATTGTGAAGACCCCAACCAATCTAGCCGAGCTGGAACCTTTGGAGCTCGAGGCGTCCATTGAGGCTCTCGGCGTCCAGGCGTTCCATGCCCGCCAGATCTTTCAGTGGATCTACCGCAGAGGCGTCACAGATTTCGGTCGAATGACCGATCTGTCGGACGGTCTCAGGAAGACCCTTCAGGAGCGTTTCGTCATCCGAACGCCCGAGATTCGTCAGCGGCAGCGATCAGGCGACGGTACCGAGAAGTTTCTCCTTGCCCTCGGGGACGGAAGACTGATCGAGTCTGTGTACATCCCCGATACGCCGCGTCAAACCTTCTGCATCTCCACCCAGGTGGGTTGCGCCATGCGATGTACGTTTTGCCTGACGGGAAAGATGGGGCTCCTCCGCAACCTGACTGCAGGTGAGATCGCGGGTCAGGTTCGTGTTCTTGCCCACGTGTTGGGACTTGCCGAGACGAGATTCAATGTCGTGTTCATGGGAATGGGCGAGCCGCTACACAACTACGACCCGACGATGAAAGCGATGCGGGTCCTGGCTGCCGACTGCGGGTTCGCCATGACGCCGAGCCGGATCACGCTCTCCACCGTTGGCGTACCCACGGCACTCGAACGACTCGCGAAAGAACCTGTCATCCCGAATCTTGCCGTTTCCCTACACGCGGCGACGGATGAGCTGCGCGAGCAGTTGGTCCCAGTAAACCGCGCCCACGGACTTGCCGACATTCTCGCCGCCTGCCGTCGCTTCCCCGTTGCGCGTCGCCGGCGGATCACGTTCGAGTACGTCTTGTTGGCCGGAATAAACGATTCGGCAGCAGATGCAGAGCGCTTGGCAAGATTGGTGAGCGGTATCAGGGCCAAGGTCAACCTGATCCCGCTCAACGAGGCACCGGGGATTCCGTACCGGCGACCGGCGGACGCCCGCGTCAGCAAGTTTGCCCAGACTCTGGCTGCGCGGAAGATAGCGGTCTCGGTTCGGAAGAGTCGAGGGCCGGACATCCGGGCAGCATGCGGGCAGTTGATCGTCGAGGGGGCCAACCCATCCCCGGCCCAGCGGATCGCCGCCAACATGGTGGCCCGACCCCAGCTCTAGACACTAGACCTTCCGTGTCACGCGTCCGTCACTTCGCCACCAAGCGGATCGATCGAGGTGATTCGAACACTGACTCGGGTGTTGTCAGGATGGCTCCGTGGAACCTGCACTTTGAGGTAATTGTCGGTCACGGCGACTCGACCGCCATCTATCAGGAGTGCCGGACGGACAGTGTCTAGTTGCGATAGGCGGAATCGCGCGGCTAGGTCGGAACCGACCTCGCGGATGGCCCGAGCGCGCGCACGAACCGAGTCACCGTGTACCTTGCCCGGCATACTGCTGGCCTCCGTATCGGGGCGGTCCGAGTACGGAAACACATGCAGGTACGTGAGCGGGCTTCGTGGAAGATAGCTGAGATTCGCCTCGACGTCTTCAGACTGTTCACCAGGAAAGCCCACGACCAGATCAGACCCGATGCCAGCGTGAGGGATCCGATTTCGAATGGTGTCAACCAGGCGTCGATAGTAGCTCAGCGTGTAGGGCCGCCGCATCGCCCGCAGCACGCGGTCGCTGGCATTTTGCAATGGAAGATGGAAATGCGGAAGGAAGCGCCCGCTGCGAGCCACGAGGTCGACGATCTCTTCGCCGCAGTCCATTGGCTCGAGCGAGCTCACTCGAAAAACCACGGGAGACGGATGCGCGTCGAGCGCTCGGAGTAGATCGACTAGCGTCGTGCGGGGCTCCAGATCGCGACCGTATGACCCGATATGAACACCGGTGAGGACCGCCTCCTTAAAGCCTTCGGCAGCAACGCGGTCCACATCCGAAAGCACCTGTTTTAGCGCTACGCTGCGGCCCGGGCCGCGGGTCGACGGGATGATGCAGTAGGCACACACTTCGTTGCAGCCAGTCTGCACACGCAGCGTGTAACTGGTCCTGCCGGATGCACCAGGCCGAATGGGAGCCCCACACGAACCTTCGCCGTCTCCGAACCGTTCAGCCGTGGTCGGGCCAAGATCGGACGATGACGGCAGAAGGGGAAGCAGCGTCCGGACCAGTTCTGACTTCTGTGTGTTCGGGACAACCGCCGCAACGCCTGCCAACGCCAACACGTCGCCTTCCGCCCGCGTGGCATAACACCCGGTGGCGACGATTCGCGCCCCGGGGTTCCTGCGTGCGATCCGTCTGACCAGCTGACGTGCTCCGTGGTCAGCCGTTGCAGTCACCGAGCACGTGTTTACAACGACCAGCTCGGCTTCCTCGGCGTCAGTGGGGCGCCCACCGTGGGCGCGCAGCTGGCGCTCGATGTCGAGCGAATCCGCCTGGTTCACTCGACACCCAAACGTGACAATGGCGTACTTCATCAGACGGACGTTGGTGGATTGCTGGGATCTGTGACGATCACGGCGCAGTATAGTGCGAACGGAGACACGCAACTCTGAGAACGGGAGCTAGTGAGGCGCGCCGGGTGTCACACACTAGGAGGTTGCGATCGATGTTACGACCTGCCCGTCGTCTGTCTCAGCGTCCATTGCAGGGGCTCATGGCCAGGTGTGGCACGCGCCAATAGGTTGACCCCCAATACGACGAGAACAATCGCGGCGGCCGGGCTCAGCAGCCACGGGAACTCCGCAATCGCTCGAATGTTCGACGCATCCTGCAACATGACGCCCCAACTCGCGGTCTGGTCGGGGAATCCCAACCCGACGAACGACAGTGTGGCCTCGGCGAGAATGAAGCCTGGCACCAACAGCGTCCCCTGAATCGCCAGGAACCCGCGACTCGCGGGCATCAAGTGCTTGGTAAGGAGTCGCCATTTGGTCACACCTACCGCCCGTGCCGCCAACGCATAGTCCGTCTTCAGTTCGGAGGAAACGATCGCCCGGACGCCACGCGCCACGTAGGGCCACCCCACGACCGCAAATACGCCGACCATTAATCCGAAAATCGCCAGCGGAGACAACACAAGAGGTGTGACCGATCGCAGAGCGAGGACGACGTAGAGAGCAGGAAGCACCAGGACAAAGTCTGCCGTGCGCATCAGCACTTCGTCGGTGAATCCCCCTGTCACGGCTGCCACGGCGCCCCATAGCGCACCGATCATCAACGCGACGGCTGCAGCTAGCAAGGCTACGGCGAGAGATGGACGGGCACCCATCACGAGCCGCGCGAAGACGTCGCGACCCAATTGGTCTGCTCCGAACAGGAGCAGCGGCCCGCCGGTCGGATCGGCAACCTGGACGAGATGTCCGCCGGAGAACCAGACGATTGGCCGCCGATGTGAGCGGTCCTCATCGAAACGCCGGTCGAGCCTGTCTACCAACTGAAGAGAATAAACAAATGGCGGGTGCACCTTCCCATCTTCGTCGACGATGTGTGGACGCATCGGAGGCGCATACAAGTACTCGCGAAACTGTTGGTCGGGGGAGTTCGGAGCGAAGAACGGCGCGGCCAAGGCCACGCCTCCAACGACCGCGAGAACCGCGGCTCCCGCGATGGCCATCCTCATGACTCGGTCCGCAATCTGGGATCGGCCGCGACCAGAGCGACGTCGGCAGCCATGTTGCCAAGCGCCAGACACGATGCGCCGGCGAGAGCACAGCCGGCAACGAGATTCGTGTCACGAGACACCAGGGCCTCATACATCAACTGCCCAAGCCCGGGCCATGCGGTAACGACCTCTACGACGAACGACCCGCTAAACACGCTGCCGACGATGATGCCGTAGACGCCCAGAACAGGTCGGATCGCCACCGGCAGTGCGTGGCCCCATACGATGCGTCCCCTCGAGAGGCCACGGGCGACGGCAGCGCGGACCCAGGGAGTGGCAAGCGTCTCCGAAAGCGCTTGCGACTGCAGCCGCTCGATCGTACCAACCAAAGGAATCGCCACAGCCACGGCTGGAAGCGTCAGGTGCCAAGCCACGTCACCCAACCGCGCCGCCCAACCGAGTCCTTCGAAGCCAACTGGGCCTGACCCGCTTCCGTGGACACCTAACCCTTGTGGTAGAAGGAGTCCACGATGCCGAACACCAGGAAACCCTACCCGCCGGAGTTTCGCGAACAGATGGTCGCGTTGGTCCGGGCCGGGCGTACTCCCGAAGATCTCGCTCACGAGTTTGAACCGACCGCCCAGTCGATCAGCAACTGGGTGGCTCAAGCCGATCGCGATACCGGTCGGCGGACCGACGGCCTCACGACGACCGAGCGTGCCGAGCTGACGCAGCTCCGCCGCGAGAATCGCCAGCTGAAGCTCGAGCGAGAGATCTTGTCAAAAGCCGCGGCCTGGTTCGCACAGGAGACCGCGCCGAACACGAAGCGATCTTCGGGTTCATGAAAGCGAATCAGGCCACCTATCCGGTCCGGGTCATGGGCCGGCTGCTGGGCGTCTCCGCCAGCGGCTTCTACGCGTGGGCTGGGCGGCCGCCGTCGGCACGGGCCGTGGAGGACATCGGGCTCACGGCCCTGATCCATGCGATCCACCGGCGGTCGGACGGCGCGTACGGGGCGCCGAGTATCCACGCGGAGCTGGCCGACGATCACCACCGTCGGGTCGGGAAGAAACGTGTGGCCCGCCTGATGCGCGCAGCGCGCCTGCAGGGCCTGCGGCCGCGGCGCTTCGTGACCACGACGATCGGCGATCCCACCGCTGACCGGGCGCTGGATCAAGTGGATCGGGAGTTCACTGCAGCGGGCCCGGATCGTCTCTGGGTGGCCGACATCACGTACGTCCCGACGTGGGCCGGCTTCCTCTATCTCGCCATCGTGCTCGACGTCTGGTCGCGACGCATCGTTGGCTGGGCCATGGAGACGCATCTCCGGACTGAACTCGTGCTCGCCGCACTCGACATGGCGTTGACGCAACGCCGGCCCGAGGCGGTCGTGCATCACTCGGATCGCGGGTGCCAGGGTGAATTCAACTGGTCGTCGCAACACCTCGATGATGAGGTGCTGCGATGCAGAAACGGAAACGGAGAAGGTCAGACCGGGCGGGTCGACCTGCGATGCGTTCGCCTGGCCGGCCGCCGGTAGCGGGGCGTGAGGAGCAGCAACGGTTCTGGAAGGCGATCGCCAGGGGGCTGTCGAGTGAGGATGCCGCTGTGTCATGTGGCGTGTCGCCGCCCGTGGGTGGTCGTTGGTTCCGTGAGGGCGGTGGTATGCCGCCGATCAGCTTGGCGCCCCGATCGGCTCGCTACCTGTCCTTTGCGGAGCGGGAAGAGATCGCGATCCTGAGAGCTCAGGGCGCCGGGGTGCGCGAGATTGCCCGTCGGCTCCGGAAGAGCCCCGTCGACTGTCTCGCGAGAGCTGCGTCGCAACGCGGCGACTCGGAGCGGCGGTCTGGCGTATCGGGCGTCGACTGCGCAGTGGCACAGCGACCGACGTGCCAAGCGCCCGAAGATCGCCAAGCTGGCCGCGAACGATCGGCTGAGGAGCTACGTGCAGGACCGCCTCGCAGGCACGATGATGGCTGAGGACGGGATGCCCGTGCCTGGCCCAAACGTGGGCTCCTGGAGTGGTCGACGTCATGGCCGCCGCCAGGACCGACATTGGGCGACATCGTGGAGCCCGCAGCAGATCGCCCATCGACTCCGGATAGAGTATCCCGACGATGACTCGATGAGGGTCTCGCACGAGGCCATCTACCAAGCGCTGTACATCCAGGGGCGGGGGGCACTGCGCCGCGAGTTGACGGCCTGCCTGCGCACCGGGCGGGCGCTGCGCGTGCCGAGGGCTCGCCGCCGTGGTCGCGGCAAGGCGTTTGTAGGCCCCGACATCATGATCAGCGAGCGGCCCGCCGAGGCCGAGAACCGAGCTGTTCCTGGACACTGGGAAGGCGACCTCATCATCGGACTTGACAGCTCCGCGATCGGCACATTGGTCGAACGCACCACCCGATTCACGATGCTGCTCCACCTGCCCCGCATGGCCGAACGTGGCCGACTCAGGGTCAAGAACGGTCCGGCGCTTGCGGGGCATGGCGCCGAAGCCGTGCGGGATGCGATCACGTCGACGATCGCGACGCTCCCTGATCAGCTTCGTCGGTCACTGACCTGGGACCAAGGCGCGGAGATGGCCCAGCACGCTCAACTGCGTATCGACACGGGGCTGCACGTCTTCTTCTGCGACCCCCGCAGTCCGTGGCAGCGCGGCACGAACGAGAACACCAACGGCTTGCTGCGCCAGTACTTCCCCAAAGGTACTGACCTCAATAGGCACAGTGCGAGCGACATTGCTGCTGTCGCGACCACACTCAACCGCCGACCGCGGAAGACTCTCGGTTGGAGAACCCCATCCGAAGCCTTCAACGAACTGCTACTCTCACACCAGCGAGGACGTGTTGCGACGACCCCTTGAAACCGGCCAGTACACCAGCTACGCCTTCGGCAAACGATGCCGCGACGCCGGCGTGATGCCCTCCATGGGCTCCATCGGCGATGCGTATGACAATGCCATGGCCGAGAGCTTTTTCGCCACGCTCGAGCGCGAAGTGCTCAACCGGCGACGGTTCCGCAGCCAGGCCGAAGCGCGGATGGCGATCTTCCAGTGGCTGGAGGGCTGGTACAATCCGCACCGTCGCCACTCGGCCCTCGGCTATCGTTCACCCATCAACTACGAGAGGAGACAGCTGCCGCAGAGTGCTTGAAACCCAAGTCCGTACCCGTCCACGAAACCGGGGCAAGTCCAGTCATGTCGCTCGGTGAAACGGCGGGACGCGAATATGACCTGCTCGCCAGTCCTCAGGACACGGTTCAAGCGCATAGTCTTCTGCACGATCTTCGTTCATTCTTCCAGCAAACTCTGACTCTCGAAACCGTTCGGAAGGCCGAACGAGCGCAGTGCTCGCTGATGTCCGCCAATCCACCGCTCGGCAGCGAGGATGGCGTCTTTGTCTCCGAAAGCATGAAGAAGCTCGTGGCGACGGCGAAGCAGGTGGCCAAGACGCCGCTCCCGATCCTTATCGTTGGTGAAACGGGTACCGGTAAGGAAGTTGTCGCTCGACTCATCCACAAGTACTCCGACAGGTCTAACCGCGACTTCGTTCCCCACAACTGCGCGGGTGTCCCCAAGGACCTTGTCGAAAGTCAACTGTTTGGACATCGTCGTGGAGCGTTCACAGGGGCACGGGAAGACTCTCAGGGCGTCATTCGCGCTGCCGCTGGAGGAACGTTGCTGCTCGACGAAATCGGTGATCTCGAACTTGAAACCCAACCCAAGCTCCTTCGTTTTCTCGAGAACTCAGAGATTCAACCGCTGGGCGAGTCCCGACCGGTGGAGGTCGACGTCCGAGTCGTCGCGGCAACGAATGCCAAGCTCGAAGAACTCGTCCGCGACGGACGCTTTCGCGAAGACCTTCTCTACCGCCTCAACATCATCACACTGGAGATTCCACCACTCCGAGCACGTCGTGAGGAGATCCTTCCTCTGGTTCACCACTTTCTCAGACACTACGGCGAGGAATGCGGCCGTCCAGACGTTCGGATGACAGAAGACGCTCAGAAGTGTCTCCTCCTCTATGAATGGCCCGGGAACGTGCGCCGCCTCAAGAACGAGATTCGCCGTGCGATCGCCCTGGTCGGCGAAGAATCCATGATTGGGCTGGAACAGCTCTCACCGGACGTGGTTAGGGCCGGCCGCGCCATCGCGAGGACCGTGCAATCAACCGAGACATCGGCAAAGCCCGAGGTCACGGTCGACCTCGACCAGCCGCTTGGAAGTGCCGTCGAGAAACTCGAGGCGGCCATGATTCGATGGGCGCTCGACCAAGCAGGCGGACACGTGGGCTCAGCAGCCGACGCACTTGGCGTTTCTCGTAAGGGGTTCTATCTCAAGCGTCAGCGCCTCGGCATCGACTTCGTCCACTAGCCTCCTCCGCAGCGTCCTGATCCCACTTCCCCTGTCTATAATGCGGTTCAGATCATGACCACACGGCGATTCCTGCCCATCCCGATAGCCGATTCGCTGCCCACCCTGGCCGTCGACATCGGTGATCGGCTCAGCTCGGTCGGCAGTCCATGATGGGAGCGGCGTCACACCGAGGTCAGGGTCGTAGGGATCCGACCATCGGCCAGGCGTTGGTGCCGGTCTGCTTCCTCATCGGAATGCTGGCAGCCTCCGTGTACCTGTTTGGGGATGAGTCCTCGGCAGGACCTAACCAGATTGCGCTCATCCTTGCTGCGGCAGGTGGCAGTGTAATCGGAATACGAAACGGCCTGTTGTGGAAGGACCTCGAGGACGGCATCAGACGCGGGCTGTCGATCTCGATGGGGGCGATTCTGATTCTCCTGGTCGTCGGGTCGGTGATCGGCATGTGGATTCTGGCGGGTGTCGTGCCCACGATGATCTATTACGGCCTCTCCATCCTGTCCCCCTCGATCTTCTATGCCGCTGCGTGCCTTCTCTGTGCCATTGTCGCCACCGCAACCGGAAGCTCGTGGACGACCGCCGGCACGGTCGGCATCGCCCTGATCGGAGTCGCGACAGCGCAGAACCTTCACCCCGGAGTGGCGGCGGGCGCCATCATCTCGGGAGCGTACTTTGGTGACAAGATGTCTCCACTCTCCGACACGACCAACCTCGCCCCCGCGGTGGCCGGTGCAGACCTCTTCGACCACATTCGGCACATGCTGTGGACGACAACCCCGAGCTTTGTCGTCGCCCTCGTTCTCTTTCTATTGGCAGGCGTTGTCGTGGGAACCCCCGACGGCCCCGCGAACATGGGTCCGGTCTTGGAAGCCCTTGACACGGAGTTTGTGATTGGCCCCCACTTGCTCCTCCCGGTTGTCGTCGTGCTCGTGATGGTCGTTCGCAGAACCCCCGCCCTTCCGTCGCTGCTCGTCGGCGCGTTGCTCGGAGGTGTGTTCGCCGTCATCTTCCAACGGGACGCCGTCTTGACCTTCGTCGGCGATCACGACCTATCGGTCGGCGTCGCACTGTTGAAGGGAGCGTGGACCGCGATGTACGGGGGGTTCGAGCTGCACTCGGGCAACGCTGCTCTTGATGACCTGCTGTCTCGGGGTGGGATGGGAAGCATGCTGATGACCGTCTGGCTGATCATGTCGGCGATGACGTTCGGGGGCGTCATGGAAACAACGGGCATGCTTGACGCACTCGCGACGCGAATCCTTTCCTTCGTGCGCGGAGCCGGCAGCCTCATCGCGGCCACCCTGCTCACCTCCTTCGGGATGAACGTCCTCGCATCCGATCAGTACATGGCGATCGTCCTTCCAGGTCGGATGTTTCGCGAAGAGTACGCGCGTCAGCGACTCGACCCGAGGAACCTCTCTCGAACACTCGAAGACTCAGGAACGCTCACATCGGTGCTCGTCCCGTGGAATACGTGCGGTGCGTTCATGGCTCAAACACTGGGTGTTTCGACGCTAGCGTATGCGCCGTTCGTGTTCTTCAACATCCTCAACCCATTCGTTGCGGCGGCCTTCGGATTCGCGAACATCGGTTTGAAGCGAGTCGAGGAACATCGATCCGAAGGCTCTGGTGGCAGAAAGCGTGACGGTGGGGACCTGGTCTGATTCATTGTTGCCATTTGGAATCAGAAAGCACGCAGCGACGTTCATCGCGTCGGCCCACGCGCGACCTTTGTCTTCACCCATCACGTAGAGACCAGTCGCGAGCACGTCCGCGACCAGGGCTCTTTCGTGCCAGACGACGACCGAGATCGCCCGACTGATTGGGCGACCCGTTCGAGGATCGAGAATGTGACCGACCCGTTCTCCTTCAACCCGACGATCGCGCTCTGATCCACCGCTGACCGCAAGTGACCCTGCGGTCAGGCGAACCTCAACGACCGGCAGCTCCCGCTGCTGTGGGTGCGCGATTGTCACAGGCCAACCGCCTGTCGAATTTCGACCGAACACCGCAACCTGTCCGCCCAGATCGATTAAGCTAGACGTTCCGAGTTCAGCGACCCGGTCGAGAGCGAAGCCCTTGCCAAACCCACCGGCATCGATCGTGACATCAACCCGTCGTGTGACCGAGCAGGGGTCGTCTCGAACGCTGAGATTCCGAAGACCGGTACGTGCATGCGCCGACGCAACGGCCTCGCGAGAGAGCTTGCGGCCATCGCCCCTGAGATTCCACGCGTCGATGAGCGAACCGACACCGGGGTCGAAGGCCCCCGCCGTGAGCTCGTTCCACGACATCATCTCGCTCAGCAACCCACACAGCCAGTCCGGAGCATCCAACGCGTGGCCGACCGGTTGACGGTTCAGGCGGCTCAACACACTTCCAGCGCGCCACGTGCTGAGCTCCGCCTCGGCAAGCTCCAGCGTCGCAAGCATCTGGTCGAGGTCTTCAACGGCAGCGGAACGCGAGGAGGCCGACGCCATAAGCGTGGCCCGCGTCCCCATCAGATAGACGTTGCGCTCCACCACGCGCTCCGTCGGCGCCTCAGCGGAGAGTGATACGCCGACCCATGCCGCCAGGAGAGCACTCGACACAAGCGCTCCTCGCCCCAGTCGAGTCCACCGGGAGCGCGGTGCGCACGTCATTCTGAGATACCGAATGTGAGGGGGAAATGCGTCAGAGCGAGAAGCCGGCCGTATCCGGCAGGTCGGTCCCGCGTGTCGACTCTGGGTCCGCGGTCCACAGCAGTCGCCATCCGATGACCAGATGCGCGCCGTAGCCAATGACAAAGACGACCCCTGTCGCAATATGTACGACGACGAGTAGATCGAGCAAGACCACCGAGGACACGACCTGCAAGAGATACCCAGATAGTGCCATCGCGGAGAAGCTGATGAGCGAAACCCACCCGGTCCGCCGGTCTGGCTGACTCTTGGAAGTGAGCTTCTTGAGAATGTGAGAACGCAGCACGATGCCGAAGGTCAGAATGACCAACGGGGCCGCAACGACGTGAAGCGCCAACATCGGCGCCTGCCATGGATGATTGGCGACAGCAAACGGATCGTCCGACGGCAGCAGGTACTTCATGTACATGTAGGCCAGCCCGGTGGCAGCCACCACGATGTTCAACCCATTGAACGACCAACGCTCCCACTGCCTCATCTGCCCGCTCGCCTCCTGGCCTCCAGGACGACATCGATCGCCATAACGCGTCTGACCGCCTGCGTTGCAGACTGCGCTGTCAACGTCGCTCCCGCAATCGGTCGAATCGCCCGCTGCAGCGCCATCTCGTCGGTCAGGGGCTGCTCGTCGAACTGCCGTAGCCACACATCGGGCGCCACATACTCTCGCGGCTCCAGAAACGCTGTCACTTCGACTCTCTTCACCGCTCCATCCGAACCCAGCGCAATCAGGAGACTCTCGCGCTTCGTCCGTACGACATGCGTATCAACATACGCACGCCCAACCACTCGCCCGTCCTGCCGGGCGACGTAGCGCGCGACGAGTGGGCTCTCGATCTCCTCGCGTGAAAGATCGGACGCCCGCTGTATCTCCTCGCTCGTGAGAAACACGCGCTCTGCCTCGAC
The DNA here is from genome assembly GCA_965223015.1 of Vicinamibacterales bacterium. Lineage (GTDB taxonomy): Bacteria > Acidobacteriota > Vicinamibacteria > Vicinamibacterales > UBA8438 > CAUZIB01. The sequence continues at coordinate 105,273 of CBDCVL010000001.1, forward strand.
AGATGCGTCGGGATAAACAGTCGCAAGCGCCTCTTCGCGCGTGACCACCCCGGCCTGGGCCGCGACGGTCGCCGCATACATGAGCCACGACGCGGCGAGTGCAACCGATCGAATACCCACTGCCGCCCTCATTCTGCCGTGGCATCTCCCTAGAACGCGTAACCCAGGCTCACATTGAACTGGTTGACGCCCGTCTTCGCGTCATTCCTCGCCCACGCGTGGTCGACCTTCACCACCACGTTCGAGATCGGCTTGAGCTCGATGCCCAGGGTCGTGAATGTGTTGTTCGTCGACCCGCTCCGCTCAAAACCGAGAGGCATTCTGGCCTGGGTGTCCACGTTCTCGAAACGCACGTACGGCGTCACTGCAACCTCACCGGCTGACGCCACCTGCGAGAGGACGTTGTACCCGACCTGCACATAGCCACCCTGCATCAACTCCGCCACCGCCTCGGAGCCCACATTGCCCTGCGACTGGTTGAGTTCGGCCGCGTCGCCGATACTCACCCGGGCGTAGAGACCACGCAAATCGATTCCTCGGATCTGTGCTTGCCCGTGGACATCGACAATGGTCGTCCGCACGTCGAACTCCCTACCGTCGATCTCGATCTCTCCCTGGCCCGATCCGCCTGTATAGAGACTCGCCCCAACGAACACGCCTGGCGTCGGCATCACATCGACCCGACCGGTGAACGCCATGCTGCTCGCCTTGGCCTTGGAGCCCTTCTGTCGGCCACCGCGGATGCCACTGGACGAGAACTTCGAACCATCGAGCCCATTAACGACGTAGGCACGAAAGGCAACGCGGTCGACCGACCCATAAACGCCGCCTCCGTTCTCTCGCCATGTGCTCGGAATGATTCGCTGTTCTGTGACGGGACGCTCGGCGCCGAGAAAGACGGTAGGCTCGTGAAACTCGTTGACCAGGCCCATCGGGAGGAGCAGCAACCCACCGCGGATGCCCACGTTGTCATTCGCCAAATAGTCAACGTACGCAAACTCGACGAACACCTCGTCAGCGTGCTCGATTTCGATCTCCGAGTTGAACAGGAACTTGTCGTTGAATCGATACCCGGCGTAGAGGATGGCCCGCAGAAAGTCGAACTGGCTGGTCTTTCCGGTTGGGACGCCGGCCTGGTTCTCGTCCGCAAAGTTCTCGTACAGCATCTCACCGTATCCAGCGATCGAGACGCCACTTTCTCGTGAATAGGTCTCGGCGGCTGAAGGCGCCAGACCGAGGGCCCGGGCCTCATCCTCCGTGATGTCGACCTGCTCCTCACCGCTTCGAAGTCGCTCAACCTCTTCGGCAAGGATGTCCAGCTGACGCTGTAGCTCCGCGATATCAATCTCGTCCTCATCTGGCTGTTCGTCACTCGCCGGAGGGGGAGAGGGTTCGGTCGTTTGTGCGGCCGACAGCCCCGCTCCGGCTCCCGAGAGAAGACCTGCGAGGGCCAGGATGGGCACGATGTGACCGCGTGACGCCATGGTCGCTCCTCAGTCGTGCATCAGCTGTGTTGCGCGCCATCACGTCGACCTCCTACAATGCACCTGTTGAACGCGACAACGCTTCTCGCGACCGACCGGAAGTTGGGGGCAAGCGTTCGGCGAGCCCGCTAGGTGAGCCACCACCCGGCGGGCTTTTTCTCTGAGAAACCTTATTGAGATCCAGTCTCAACTAACTCATGGACTATATATCCGACCTTTTTGGTCGGTCAAGGCTTTTGTGAGATCCAGTCTCATTTAGGCGGGTGCGCGGACAGTCGGAAGCCCGTGCGCAGCGCTCCCCTGACCTATCGAACAATCCTGCACCTCTGGCTGCCCCTCGCGGGCACCTGGCTGATGATGTCAGTCGAGGGGCCCTACCTGGTCGCGATCATCGCCAGACTCGACGCGCCGGTGGTCAATCTGGCCGCCTTCGGTGTGGCATTCGCGTTCGCCGTCATCATCGAATCCCCCGTCATGATGCTGATGAGCGCCTCCACGGCCCTCGTTGACGACCGCGAGTCGTATCTCGCGCTGAGACGCTTCGCGTACATGTTGGGGGCACTTCTGACCCTTGTGCAGCTGGTCATCCTTGCTCCACCCGTCTTTGGAGCCTTGGCCGGATTGCTGTCCCTGCCCGAGGACGTGGCACGGCTCGCGCGTGGCGGCCTGGCACTCATGCTTCCATGGTCGGCGGCAATCGGGTACCGCCGATTTCGGCAGGGACTCCTCATCCGTGCCGGTCGCACGCGGCCCATTGCCTACGGAACGGGTGTTCGCCTTGCCGCCATGTCAGCGACCGCGTACCTCGCCTTCCGGTTCTCACCGCTGCCCGGAACGTTCATCGGCGGGCTGTCCCTCTCGGCTGGGGTCGTGTTGGAGGCGGTGGCGGTCCGGCTCATGACGACCCGCCTGGTTGGCACCGTACGCGAACGGCGTCGAGCACCGAGCCGAATGGGAGACCTTCGGCTGGGACGGTTGACGAGCTTCTATACGCCGCTAGCCCTGACGTCGCTGCTCTCCCTCGCATCCCTGCCAACCGTCACCTTCTTTATGGGTCAGAGCCGAGGAGCACTCGAGTCTCTCGCAGTCCTGCCGGTTGTTCATGGCCTGACGTTCATCTTTCGCTCGCTCGGTCTGTCCTATCTCGAAGTGGTCATCGCCCTCCTCGGCCCCAAGCGAGAACACTTCGCGATGATTCGAGCCTTCGCGGTTGGACTCGGACTTGTCGCCGCGGGCAGTCTTATTCTGATCGCGTTCACGCCCCTCGCATTCGTGTGGTTTCGAGAGGTATCGGGACTGAGTGACGAACTCACGCGGTTTGCGATCATGCCGGCACGCATTCTGGCCGTCATGCCAGCGCTCTCTGTTCTTCTCGCACTCGAGCGTGGACTGCTAATCCACGCCCGGCGCAACACACCGATCACGTGGGCCACTCTGGTTGAGCTGGCGGGAATCGCTATCATGCTGTTAGTGGGCATCCATTTGCTCAATCTTGTGGGAGCGGTGGCCGCCGCAGTTGCGATTCTCTGTGCCAGGGTCGCCGGCACGGCCTGGCTATTTCCGACGTGCCTGAATGTACTGCGGCAGCGACCTATCGTGACTACACAGACCATCTCACCTGCACCGTCGGACGCCACATGATCGACCCAGCTCGCCTGTGGGCTACTGACTGGACCGTCTGCGGTTTCTTCGCCTACTTGATGGTTCTGGTGATCCGCCGCCCACTTCCGCACCGGCATCGCGTGCGGGTTCTGTTCATCGGTGCCGTATGTGCGGGGCTTGCCGTGATGCTGTCGCAGCTGCGGCTGTCACCCGTTCTGCAAGTCCTACGCGAGTGGGTGCCAGCTATCTTTCTGCTCCAGGGCTACTGGCTCTGTGGACTCTTCTTCCAACGACCGATGACGGGCGCCGAACGACGCCTCGTCGAGATCGATCGCACCGTGTTTCGCTTGTTCAGGCTCACTGAGGTGCTCCGCGGTCCGCGCATCGTGCTCGAGTACTTCGAGTTCACGTACTTGCTTGCCTACCCCTTCATACCGGTGAGCTTCGCGCTATTCCTCGGATTCGGTGGGCGTTCTGCTGTCGATAGCTTCTGGGCAACTGCCCTGATCGCCGGATACGGTGCCTACGGCGTCCTGCCGTGGATTCAAACGCGACCACCGCGAATCCTTGAGCGCGCGAATCCACTAGAAGATCGCCACCTCTTCTTTCGTCGGCTTAATGCGTCGGTCCTCCAGCATGCAAGCGTCCAGGTGAACACGTTCCCGAGCGGCCACGCATCGGTCGTCGTGGCGACGGCACTCGCGGTGGCGACGGTCAACAGCCCAGCCGGGCTGATTTGCGGCGTCGTAGCCGCCAGCATCACGATCGCCACGGTACTCGGTCGCTATCACTACACCGCCGACAGTGTCATCGGTGTCATGCTCGGAATCATCGCCTGGTGGCTCGGATTTCACGTGCTGTGACGGCGGCTATGATCCGTGAGGTGTGTGGTTCTTCGGATCAGAATAGGATGGATGGGATGCGCACACTACGGACAGCAACTGTTTCCGTCTTCGCGTTCGGCGTCTTCGGCGTTGGCCCGTTTCCCATCGAGACGAGGGCGCAGACAAGCGATGACATCACGGCCGTGATGCAGATCGAATCAGCTGGCCAGCCGGCAATGGAGATGGAGTACTTCCTCGCCCAGAACCGGATGCGGATGGATATGTCCGCCGAGATGTCAATCATCTCCGTCAGTGGGGATGACCCCAGGATGCTCATGGTTCAGCACCCTGACCAGCGCTACATTGAATGGGGTGCCCAGCAGCTGCAGATGATGCAGCAAATGATGCAACAGATGCCAAATGCCGGAGCGGGCCAGGGCGGCATCGATTACGACCCGACCCAATTGCAGTTTTCGCAGACGGGCGAGACGGCCCAGATCGGTCCGTGGAATGCGTTCGAGGTCGACATGGCCGACTCGACTGGTAACCGTGGTTCGCTCTGGTTGACCACTGACACCAACGTTGGCCTACTCGAAGTCATGGGCCGGGTTGCGAGCGCGGCCGGTATTCTGAGCTCGCCGATGGCTGCCGGGGGCGGCGTAGCGCTGCCATTCCTTCAGTTTCAGGCGTTCGCCCAGGCTCAGGGCTTGCCGGACGGGCGAGTTATCCAAATCGTGTCTGACGACGACAATGGTTCGACCGTCATCACACTGACAGGGGTGGAATCCGGCTCGATCTCAGATGACGTATTTGAACCGCCCGCAAACTACACGCCCATAGAGATACCGACGTTCCCGGGTCTCGGCTTATAGCGACGCGCTGACAACGCCGGCGTCGGGCGTCCCTCATCCCGGCAGACCAAGCAAGCGGTCGCCACCGGCCTCGACAAAAGCAGCCTCGGCCTCCTGCTGCCGTGACTGCATCTCCTCGAGAATCTGAGATAGGCGCGGGTCAGACCTAAGACCGTCCAGAATCGGCTCCGTCGCGATCGCCTGGTGGCAGTATCGTCATCCCGGCAATTCTACCGCTGTACCCTTGCGACTCATTCGGCCATCAACACCGGGGCACGCGGTGAGGTCAGTTGCTCCAAACTGCGCGTGATGATAAAAGGACCGCAGGGCTCGTTCATGAGTACACCTCATCCTCCGCGGTGCAAAGGGTCAGGCATGCGAACTGTTCTCCTTCTCTTTACCGGTCTTGCGGCCCTCTGGCTGCTCGAGACGGCCAGCCTGACACTTGGTGCTGAGACCCAGTCGTCCAGCCGGCCTGCACCCCCACCGGACTACGACCCTCGGATTCTCGACATCATCGACACTGTGTCAGCCGATCGGATCGAACGGGATGTCCGCAGACTGGTGAGCTTCGGAACTCGTCACACACTGTCAGGGACGGACAGCGAGACCCGCGGCATAGGCGCTGCTCGACGTTGGATTCAAGCCGAATTCGACCGAATCTCGGCAGCCTGCGACGGATGCGTGGATGTGTCACTGCAACGGTTCGTCGTGCCAGGCAATCCGGGGAGCCGCATTCGGACCGGCACGGAGATTGTCAACGTGCTGGCAACGATTCGTGGAACCACCAATGCTGATCGCTACGTCATCATGTCCGGCGACATCGACTCGAGAATCTCGGACCCTCTGAATTCTACGGATGACGCCCCAGGCGCCAACGACAATGCCAGCGGCATGGCTGGCGCGCTCGAGGCTGCCCGTGTGCTGAGCCGATACCGCTTCAACGCAAGTGTCATCCTCGTCGGACTGTCTGGTGAAGAGCAGGGCTTGCACGGCGGTCGCCACATGGCCGCCATCGCTCGATCCGAGGGGTGGACGATCGAGGGCGTTCTCAACAACGACATGATCGGCAACGTCGAAGGCGTGGACGGCGTGATCGACAACACCACGTTCCGCGTGTTCTCGGAACCGACCCCGCTCTCCGAAACCGAGGCCGAGCGGCGCGCCCGCCGGAGGCTCGGGGAAGAGGTCGACGGCACATCACGTCAACTGGCTCGGTACGTCGCGCGGATCGCCGACCAATACATCCCAAACCTTGAGGCGCTCATGATCTACCGTCTCGACCGCGTCGGTCGCGGCGGACACCATCGACCCTTCAACGATGCTGGGTTTCCTGGCGTTCGAATCATGGAGACACACGAGAACTATCGCCGGCAACATCAAGATGTCCGGGTTGAAGACGGCGTGGCGTACGGCGATACCATCGACGGGGTGAACTTCGAGTACGCAGCCAAGTTGACGGGGGTCAACGCTGCCGTACTTGCGTCGCTGGCCTGGGCGCCGCCGCCTCCTCAAGACGTAGAGATCGCCGGCGCAGTCCAGCCATCAACGTCGTTGTCCTGGACTGCCGCCGACCCGAGCACCGCGCCGAACCTGGCCGGCTACAAGGTGTACTGGCGGGATACCACGGCACCGCAGTGGCAGCACTCGAGGTTTGTTGGGCGCGTCACGGAGTACACGCTCGACAATATCGTCATCGACAACTTCCTGTTCGGGGTCGCAGCGGTCGACGCAAACGGCAATGAAAGCGTCGTCGCGTTCCCGGCGCTGCGCACCGGATCGCGTTAGCCCACGCCTCTAAACTTTGTGCACTAGGTCCGCACAGCGGACCTGACCACCCTTCCAATCGTCAAACCCTGGACGACGATGGAAAAGATCACGACGGCATAGGTCGTCGAGAGCAGCACCGGCTTCACGGGGCTCATCGGTAGCGACAGCGCGAGGGCAACCGAGATGCCGCCTCGCAGTCCACCCCAGGTTAGAACTGAAATTGCCCCCCGAGTGAATTCCTGGCGTAGCGCAAGGAGGGTCATGGGCGTCGCAACGCTGACCCAGCGCGCAAACAGGACCACGGGGATCGCCAGCAGGGCCACGCCGACACTCTGACCCGTGACTGCCACAGCAACGACTTCGAACCCGATCGCCACAAAGAGCAGGGAGTTGAGAACTTCGTCCACCAACGACCAAAACGTTTCCATGTGCTCCCGTGTGGCGTCACTCATAGCGAACCGTTTGCCATGATTTCCGATAAACAGGCCAGCCACCACCATCGCCAGTGGTCCGGACACGTGGAGCTGCAACGCGATGCCGTAGGTGGCCATCACCAGCGAGAGCGTGATCAGTACTTCGATGGTGTGCTGGTTGATCGTCTTCATTGCACGATACGCCGAGTACCCGGCCGCCAGACCCAACACGACCCCGCCAACCGCCTCCATGACGAACAACTCGGCCACTCCAGCAGCGTCGAGCGCTCCATGCTCCGCGCTGCCGGCAGCAATCGAGACGAGCACACTAAAGAGCACGACCCCCACACCATCGTTGAAGAGACTTTCTCCCGCGATCTTGGCTTCGAGCGTCTCTGGGACATCGATCTCCTTGAGAATGCCCAAGACCGCGACCGGATCGGTTGGCGAGATGAGTGACCCGAACACCAGACAATAGACAAAGGGAACGTCAAACCCGAAGAGCCCGAATCCATAGAACATCATCCCCCCCACGATCAACGTGGAGGTCACGATCCCTACCGTGGCCAGTACCGAGATCGCCCAGCGACGCTTGATCAGCGAGTCGAGGTCTACATGCAAGGCGCCAGCGAACAGGAGGAAGCTCAGGACACCCTTCATCAGGGTGTCCTCGAAATCGATATCAGTCAGTGTTTGCCTGACGACCGCCTGTAGCCCAAGCACTGGAAACAGCGCATCGGCGAGCAACACCACGATGGACGCGGCCAGGGCAACCACGACAAGTCCGATCGTGTGCGGAAACTTGATCCAGCGGTGGTTGATGTACCCGAACACCGCGGCGAGGGTGATGAGAAGGGCAACGAGGTTGAAGATGGTGTCGACAGTCATGGGCCCATGGTGCTGGCGCGCGGGACGTGGAAAGCCAGCGTAGGCCTGGGACGACTCGTTATGACTTCCGTCCCTTCCTAGGCTTCGGCTTCGGCTTCGGCTTCGACTGTCGACCGCTCTCGAGTCGTTCTGCGTTCATCCGTCCGAGCTCGACGCTCCGCTGATATGCCGCAAGCACAGCCTTCGACATAACAGTTCGAAACGCACCTTTCTCAAGCTGATACAGCGCGTCGGCACTCGTGCCGCCAGGTGAGGTGACCAGGTTTCGCATCTCGGCAGGATGCACCGTCGACTGTTCGGCGAAGATCGCGGAACCCCGAATCGTCTGGATGACCAGCTCACGGGAATCGGATCGAGAGAGCCCCAGGTGAACGGCCGCATCCATCATCGCCTCCATCATGAGAAAGACGTACGATGGGCCACTGCCACTGATCGCGGTGGCCACGTCGAGAAACCGTTCGTCGTCGACATACAGCTGACGCCCAAGCGCCTCAACGACCGCACGCGCCTGCTCCCGCTGAGAGTCGGTCACTTCAGGTGTCGCTGTCCACACCGTCATCCCCTCGCCGACCTGCGACGGCGTATTTGGCATCGTCCGGACAATCCCGCGGTGGTTCAGCCCGTCGGCGAGCGAGTCGATTGTCGCGCCGGCGACGATCGATAACACCAGTGCGTCCTTCTTGATCCGTCCACGCAGATCGTCGAGGACGGCGGGCAACACCTGGGGCTTCACCGCCAGCACGACGACCTGTCCCTTTCGGGCAGCCGTGCAATTGTCGAGCGTCGTACGGATGCCATGCCGGTCGTGGATCTCGTGGAGACGCTCGCGATGGCGATCGCTCGCCGTGATGTGGTCCGGCTCGAGCTGGTGGCGCGATAGCAACCCACCGATCATGGCCTCGCCCATCGCGCCGGCACCGATGAACGCCAGATTGAGATCGTGCAGGACGTGACCTTTCTTCACTCGGGCTCCTATGCGCCCACCCATGGCGCCTCCTAGTCGTTGGACTATTCTAGTGGAGTGAGTTCAACAGGTCTGTACACCGAGGGTGGCGCTGCGCCCGACTGGCAAGGCGCGAAGAGCGAACATATTGGGCATATGTGAGCGATGAGCAACACCGCCAGACGGGATGCAGCGCCGGCCGACCACTCATGGATCCCATTGCCCACACTCTAGTCGGAGCCAGCCTCTCCCAGACCCGGCTAGGGCGGCTCACCCACCTGGCAACTCCAACACTCGTTCTGGCGGCCAACGCGCCAGATATCGATATCCTCAGCCTGGCTGGCGGCGGTGATTTCTCGCTCGGATTCAGACGCGGCTGGACTCACGGGGTGCTCGCACTGGCCGTCCTGCCGGTCGTGCTGGCCGGCCTGATCTTGCTGGGCGAGCGCATCGTGGCGCGGCTGAGGCATCGTCCGTCGCGCGGTCGTGCGGCGCCGATCGTCGCGCTCGCGTACATCGGGACGCTGACTCATCCGGTTCTGGACTGGCTCAACACCTACGGAATCCGGCTACTGATGCCTTTTGATGACCGATGGTTCTACGGTGACGCGCTATTCATCGTCGACCCATGGGTCTGGCTCCTTTTGGGTGTCGTGATCGTGGTGGGCCATACCCAGTCGCGCGCTCGGCGGACAGTATGGCTAGTAGCCGGCGGCGCGCTCACGGGACTGATCACCGTATTCGCGCCGATCCCGCCTCTGGCGCGCATGACATGGGTCGCGGGCGTTTCAGCGATCGTCGGCATCCGCGCCTGGACCGGGTCTCGCGCCCGCCGGCCCCGTCTCGCAGCCGTCTGCCTGGTGCTCGTGACGCTGTACATCGCTGCGATGGGCGCCAGCTCGCGGCTCGCGTCCCGCCACGCCGCCGCTTGGCTCGCCGAGCGCGGTGCGGACACCGCCGTTGTCGCCATGGCCGGTCCACTGCTGGCCAATCCGTTCTCCCGAGACATCATCGTCCGCGACGACTCCCACTACCATTTCCTCGAGGTGCGCTGGTTCGACGGTGAACGCGTGCGCATCGCGGCGCCCGCCATCGAACGCGGACCGTTCGACGGAGCGATGGTCGCGGCAGCGCTGAGTGCACCTCAGGTTCGGGGTGTCACGACGTGGATGCGGTTTCCCGCGTATGCCGTGGACTCGCATGACGACGGTCACACGGTCACGATCCAGGATGTCCGGTATTCGCGATTCGGGGATGGAGGCTTGGGAACGGCGCGTGTCGAGCTTGACCGCGACCTCAACGTGCGAGGACCGTAGCAACCGACCCCAACGAATCCTACTCCTCCGGCCGCCAGAGGCTGACCAACTGCCCTTCAGTCAACAGGAGAAGGTCTCTCCACTGATCGATCGGGAGAGAGATCTGGGCAAGAGTCGCGGTGGGAAGATGCTCGTCATTCCCCGTCAGCCGCGCGACCAGCTCCTCGAGGCCCGGGTTGTGACCCACGACCAGGACGCGCTTCGCCTCGGCATCGGCACCCAGCACGACATCCAGAATGGTCGCAGGATCGGCCAGGTACAGGCGCGACTCGAGTTGAACCCTACCGTTAAACGTGCTGCTCCGCGCAACCTCTTCGGCAGTACGCCGCGCGCGCTTGGCGGTCGAGCTGATGATCGTGCCCGGGGACAGTCGCCGCGACCGCAGCCATTGCCCCACGCGAGGCGCGTCCCGTTTCCCACGCTTGCTGAGAGGGCGGTCGTGATCAGAGAGGTTGGTATGCTTCCGGCTCGACTTGCCGTGACGAAGCACCAGAAGGGTTCGCATGGGTGATTCTCGGCTGAGACCCGCACCGAGTCAAACAGGCAGGCTGTGGAGCTTCCGGTCGGATCTCGCGCGCGACGTGGCACACACGACGATATAATCCCCCACATTGGACAGACCGCCTTACGCACGAGCCAGGGCGGTATTAGCCGTATTGCCAGGGAGCACACAATGCGCTGGAACACGTGCCGATGGGCGGGACTTCTGCTTCTGGGAATCCTTGGGGTCGGAACCTGGTTTCACGCACCGACTGCCGCGCAAGAGCCCGCGTTGGACGGTGAAGGAGAGAATCCGTTCACCACCGGGCTCGACGTACGGACCGGTGGACGGCTCTTTCTCCGCCAGTGCTCTCGCTGTCACGGCCAGGACGCGAAAGGTAGCGACGAGGCTGGCGCGCCCGACCTGACCACTGGACGGTTCGCCAACGCCAGCACACCGGCGGGGGTTTTCAACGTCATTCGAAATGGCGTCGACGGCACGGCGATGCTGCCGATCAGTCCCACGTCATCAGACCAGAACGTGTGGCAGCTCATCGCATACATCGACTCGCTGGGTTCGCCCCTGGACGTCGAGCTGCCGGGCAACCCTTCCGCGGGCCGTCAGGTGTACGAGGGGAAGGGTGCCTGTGCTCGCTGCCACATGGAAAACGGAAAAGGCGGACGTCTAGGGCCAGACCTCTCCCGTGTCGGGGAACGTCGTAGCCCCGACGAGCTCGCGTCCGATCTGGTTAGTCCGGACGAGGATGTCAATCCTCGGTGGTGGACGCTCAATGTCACGCGTGCCGACGGTTCAGTCATAGAGGGATTCCGAATGGGTGAAGATACGTTCTCGCTACGACTCATGGATCAGGACGAGAACCTCTGGTCATTCTCCAAGAATGAGATCCGCTCGTTCGAGCGGATTGAAGTGTCGACGATGCCCAGCTACGACCAGGCACTGACCTCGGGAGAAATGGATGACCTCGTCGCCTATCTTTTCTCGCTCCGAAAGGAGACATCGCAATGAGACGTCTTGCGCTTGTGATCGTTTTCTTGGCCCTGGGTCAGCTTGGATCCGGCCAAGACTCCAGGTCCGGAGGCATGAATCCCGTCTTCTCGCCGGTGACGTGGGAGCGCCTCCTGAACGCCTCCGACGAACCTGAGAACTGGCTGATGTACTCGGGCACGCTGGACAGTCAGAGATTCAGCAAACTGGATCAAGTACACAACCGGAACGTCGGCCGGTTGACTCTGAAGTGGGCCTACCAAATCCCCCAGATTGACCGCGCTGAAACAGTGCCGCTGGTCGTCGACGGCGCGATGTTCATCACGGAATCCCCCAGCAATCTCGTTGCGGTCGATGCCACGACAGGTCGGCCATTCTGGCGGTATGACCACGAGCTGCCTGACGACCTCCGGATTTGCTGCGGCCGCAACAACCGCGGCGTGGCGATTCTTGGTGAAACGCTGTACATGAGCACGCTGGACGCCCACCTGGTCGGCATCGACGCCCGAACGGGCACGTTGCTGTGGGACCGAGAGGTCGCCGATCACAAGTCGGGGTACAGCAAGACCGCAGCGCCCCTGATCGTGAAGGACAAGGTCGTCACCGGTGTCGCCGGGGGTGAGTTCGGAATCCGCGGCTTCGTTGACGCCTACGACGCTGAGACCGGAGCCCTTGATTGGCGCACGCATACGATTCCTGGTCCCGACAACCCGGACAACCAAACGTGGGCCGGTGACTCCTGGCGCACGGGTGGAGCGCCAAGCTGGCTCACCGGCTCGTACGACGCCGACCTCGACATGGTGTATTGGGGCACGGGAAACCCTGGCCCCGACTGGAACGGCGACGTACGGATGGGGGACAACCTCTATTCCGACTCGGCGCTGGCGCTCAACGGCAGCAGCGGCGAGCTCGAGTGGTACTTCCAGTTCACACCCCACGACGTCCACGACTGGGATGCGATCCAGGTCCCGATCTTGGCCGACATCGAATTTGACGGAGAGATGCGGAAGGTCATGATGTGGGCCAACCGGAATGGGTTCTACTACACGCTTGACCGCGAGACCGGTGAGTTTCTCGTCGGAAAACCCTTCGCCAAGCAGACGTGGGCAGAGGGTCTCGACGCGAACGGCAGACCGATCCGGATCCCGAACACATCTCCGACCGCTGAGGGCGTGATCGTGGCACCAACCATCGGCGGTGCCACCAACTGGTGGTCCCCCGCCTTCAGTCCCCGGACCGGACTTTTCTACGTCAATGCCTTCGACGGCGAGCAGAAGTTCTACTCGCGGGACGAGGAATACGTAGAGGGTGAGACGTTCATGGGCGGTGGGGGCGAGGGTGTTCTGCCAATCGATTCGTACCAGAGCGCGATCCGGGCGATCGCCCCCCGGACAGGTGACCGACGGTGGGAGTTTCCGCTCCAGCCTCGCTCGACAGCAGGCATCTTGGCGACGGCCGGCGACCTCGTCTTTAGCGGTGGCGTCGACGGGTATTTCTTTGCACTCGACGCCGTGAGCGGCCAGGAGCTCTGGCACGTTCAGCTCGGCCGACAAGTCCACGCGGCGCCGATGACCTACGCCGTGGACGGTCAACAGTACGTGACCGTTGCCGCCGGCAATGTCGTGTACACGTTCGGTCTGGGTGAGTAGCGAAGGCTACGAGGACACGCAGCGCCCCGCATCGGCACGCCGGGGTCGAGGATATGGCCATGACTCTGGCGCGAAGGCTTGTCATCATTAGCAGCGCCGCGCTGTGTGTCGGAGCGTGGCCGGGGACATTCGGACCCAGCAGCGGCCCGCTCGAGGCGACGGCAGCGGTCCAGCCGCTCGTCGCTCCCACAGGCGCGGTCGTCGGTTCGCCGTCTCCGCGAAACGCCAACTACTCGATCGACGTCAGACTCGATGCGGAACGGCGTGCACTGACGGGTCGCGAAGTGCTGACGTGGCGCAATATTTCCAGCTTTTCGACCGCGGAGCTCCAGTTCCACTTGTACTACAACGCCTGGAAGAACACGCGGTCGACCTGGATGCAAGAGAGCCGACTCGGACGGAGGCCCACTCTGGAGGGACGGCCCGCTGAAGACTGGGGCTGGATCGACGTAACAGCAGTACGCCTGCTCGGCGCAGGCGATGCACCGCCGATCGACCTGACCGATCGAGTACACCCCGTCACACCAGATGACGGCAACCCCGATGACGAGACCGTTCTCGCGATTCCGCTCCCGCAGCGTGTCCAGCCGGGGGAAACGGTCAACCTTGAGATCGAGTGGACATCGAGAGTGCCACGTACGTTTGCGCGGACGGGAGCAATTGGTAACTATTTCTTCCTCGCCCAGTGGTTCCCCAAGATCGGCGTACTCGAGGATTCTGGCTGGAACACCCATCAGTTCCATGCCTCGACGGAGTTCTTCTCCGACTACGGCGTCTACGACGTTCGGCTCACGGTGCCGGTCGGTTGGGTCGTCGGCGCCACCGGTGTCGAAATTGACGTCCGGGACAACGGCGACGGCACTGCCACCCACCAGTACTATCAGGAGGATGTTCACGACTTCGCCTGGACGACGAGCCCAGACGTTCTCGACCTGTGGGACAACTTCGCACATCCGAATCTTCCGAACGTCCAGATCCGGCTACTCCTCCAACCCGAGCACAAGGAACAGGCTACGCGGTATTTCGAGGCCACGCGGCTCACACTCGAGTCCTACGGCGAGTGGTTCGGTGCGTACCCATACGACCACCTCACGATCGTTGATCCTGCATGGCAAAGCGGTTCCGGAGGGATGGAATATCCGACGCTGTTCACCGGAGGGGCGAGATGGCTTACTCAAGATGAGATCTCGCAGCCCGAATCAGTCACGATTCACGAGGCCGGACATCAATTCTGGTACGGCGTCGTCGGGAACAACGAGTTCGAGCATGCCTGGCTAGACGAAGGACTTAACACATTCGCAACGGCTCGCGTTCTCGATGAATCGTTCTCACCCCACTATCGTTCAATTCGACTCTTTGGGGGCTTTGTACCGTGGGTCCTTCGCGATGTCCCCTGGTCGAGAGTCGTTGATGGCGACCGCGTCACTGGATACCGTCGGGATGCTCGCCAAGATCAACAATCGACACCGACGTTCAGGTATTGGCCGGGCAGCGCCGGAAGCATCAGCTATGACAAGACGGCGCTCTGGCTTCACACGCTCGAGCGCTATCTCGGATGGCCGTCACTCCGCCGGGGGATGTCGGCGTTCTACGATAGTTGGCGGTTCGCCCATCCCAAGCCGAATGATTTCTTCGACGCGATCAGCACGGCGAGCGGTGAGGATCTAGATTGGTTCTTCGACCAAGTCCATGGAGGCGCCAACGTCTACGACTACGGGATCACACAACTCACGAGCCGCCCGGTCGGCGGCCGTGGGTTCTTCGGGGGAAACAGCCCAACGTTCTCTGAACCCAGCGAGACGGGGAGCTTCGAGACGACCGTGGTCGTCCGCAGGCACGGCGATGCGACGTTTCCGGTCGAGGTGGTCACCGAGTTCAGCGACGGTACGGAAGAGCGGGCGATGTGGGACGGGACGGGTCGGTGGACGGCGTTCAGATACGAAACGGGGTCGAGGGCGCTTCGTGCCTTCGTCGACCCCGATCATGTTCTCCTGCTGGACACCCACGTAACGAATAACAGCCGTACGCTGGAACCGATGGCAAACCGAGCGGCGGCAAAGTGGAGCTTGACCTGGCTGGTCTGGCTACAAGACCTCCTGTTGACGTACGGGTTCTTCATTTGACGAAAGCATTCGTTGACGGCGTTCGGCGTGTTCTGCGCGCCCCGGCCCTCCTGGCTGGCGTCTACCTCGTCACGCTCCTCACCGCGATCCCGCTCGCGATCGTTCTGCACGGTGCGATTGAGGGTCACCTTGGAAGCAGCGTCGCCGCCGAGACTGCTGCGCAAGGCGTGAACTGGATGTGGTGGGAGGAGTTCCGGTCACAGGCCACCGGAGTCTCGAGCACCTTTGGGCCTCAGATTCTTGGGTTCGCCGCGGTCCTGACCAACCTGAGCGACATCATCGACGGCTCGACACCAGACGGAGCCATCGGCCTCGCCGTGATAGCGTACCTGGCCGCCTGGACGTTCTTCGTGGGAGGCGTCATCGACCGACTGGCCCGACAACGGCGGCTATCGAGTGTAGGGTTCTTTGCAGCGTGCGGGACCTATTTCTTCAGGTTCTGCCGGCTGGCGGTTCTAGCAGGCGCTGCGTACTGGGTGCTCCTCGGTCCGGTCCACGACTGGGTACTCGGAGACCTCTATGAGCTGGCAACGCGTGGTCTCGCAGTTGAACGAACATCTTTCGTTATCCGGATCGTGCTCTATGCGGTCTTTGGCCTGCTCGTCCTTCCCGTCAACCTCGTGGTCGACTACGCCAAGATTCGAGCAGTCGTCGAGGATCGCCGAAGCATGGTCGGCGCGGTCCTGGCGGCGATCAGGTTCATCAGGAGGCGCCCCCTGCCCGCCGTCGGGCTGTACGCCCTCAACGCCGGAGTATTTGTCGCGGTGCTGGCCGTTTACGCAATCGTGGCGCCAGGGGCTGGACCGACGCTGTGGCTCGCCTTCGTGGTCGGTCAGGCCTACGTGGTGGCACGCGTGTTCGCGAAATTGGTCTTCTACGCGTCTCAGACGGCGTACTTTCAGAGCCAGCTCGCGCATGCGGAGTATGTGGCCGCCCCTCGCCCGGTGTGGCCTGATTCGCCTGCGGCGGAAGCTGTCAGCGGCACGACCTCCTAGCCGGTCTGTCCCCCTCCGGCACAGCGCGCGTGCCAACTCGGCTTTTCCAACACCGGTCGGGAGTGCACGTGCCAATCGGCTGAACCGATCGCACCTCTTCTAGATGTCGACGACGAGCGAAGCAACCCGCCAGCCCACCGTGCTCTCGCGTGTCGCCGACATTCGACCGGAGGAAGCCAGAACGGCCGTCTTGATGTTCGCGTACGCGTTCTCAGTCATGACTGCGTACAACGTCGTCCAGCCCATAACCCGGTCAGCCTTCATCGATGACCTGGGCGCCGACAACCTTCCGTACATTCTGCTCGCCACCGGGATGCTCGTCGGGCTGGTCATGCAGCTGTACGGCTGGGTCTTGGCACGGCTTCCCCAGCGCTGGGCTCTGCCGATTCTTCAGTTGGGAATGGCCGGCATCCTGATGGTGTTCGTCTTCCTGTTCCAAAGCCGAGTGCCTTGGGTGTCATCGGGCTTCTATCTCTTCGGTCAGATTCTCGGCATCCTGCTGCTCAGCCAATTCTGGACTCTGGCCAACGACGTGTACGACCCTCGGCAGGCGCGTCGGCTGTTCGGTTTCATTGGTGGTGGTGCAAGTCTGGGAGGAATGGCTGGATCTGGCGTCGCTGCACTGTTCGCCGAGGCGATTGGCACATCTGGACTGCTCCTGGCCAGCGTGGTCGCGCTGGTAGCCACCGTGTGTCTCGTTGTCGCGATCATATCCAGAGAAACGCGGGCGCCGATCGGCAACTCGGACACGAAACCGGCAGGAGGCCTCGGTGAAGCACTCGCCCTGGTCCGCGGCGATGCGAATCTTCGCCAGATCGCATGGCTGGTCAGCCTCGCGGCCATCGGCTCGGTCCTGATCGATCAGCAGCTCAACATGGCGGCCGAACAGTTTCGCGGATCGAGCACCGATTCGGTTACGAGCTTTCTGGCGTCGGTGCGATTCCTCCTCTCGAGCGTGTCACTGCTGCTCCAAGTGTTTCTGGTCAAGCAGATCTACCGCTTGCTCGGCCTCGGATTCGCCCTGGTGACGCTTCCGGTTGCCCTAAAGCGCTTTTCATGACCGTGTGGCGGCCGAGTACCCGCAGTGCCGAACATAGTTGCGGCATTCGTCAGGGCTGAAGTGCGCCAAGCACTCGCCGAGGAACGGCCAGAGCGTCTCGGTGCTGCGACAGCGAGCGGTGCGAACGAGGGCTTTGAGCTTCGCGAAGCAGAACTCGATGGGATTGAGGTCCGGGCTGTAGGGTGGCAAGTACCAGAGGGTGGCCCCGGCGGCCTGGATGGCGCGTTGGATGCCGGCGACCTTGTGGGCCCCGAGATTGTCGGCAATGACGATGTCGCCGGGCTGCAGGGTCGGCACCAGGATCTGTTCGATGTAGGTGCGGAAGCTCTCGCCATCGATCGCGCCGTCGAAGACCCCCGGTGCGGTCAGCCCCGTGACCCGCAACGCGGCGAGAAACGTGCTGGTCTGCCAGCGCCCGCAGGGGGCGTGGTCGTGGACGCGCGCGCCGCGCGGTGCCCGGCCGTACCGCCGAAGCAGATTGGTGGTGCTGCCGGTTTCGTCCAGACACACGAGGTGGGCGACATCCCAGGTCGGCGCCGCCGCGTGCCACGCGACCCGCGCGGCCGCGACGTCAGGCCGATCGTGTTCGGACGGGCGGACCGTTTTTTTTAACGGTCAGGCCGAGGGCCCGCACGGCGCGCCAGACCGTCGGCACACTCGCGGGCGTGGCGAGGGCGTCCTTCAGCTCAGCCAGCGTGCGATCCGGGTGCGCCGCAATCAGCGCGGCCAAGGTGTGTAGGTGCGGCTCAAGCATGCAGCGCCGTCCATGTCGCTGGACGCGAGGCGCCACCTCGCCCGTTTCGCGCCGCCGCTGTTTCAGTAGCCGCACCCACGACCCGCTCACGCGGTACTTCGCCGCCACATCGGCCGCCTTCATCCCGGCATCGCTGTCGAGGAGCGCCCGCTCTCGCAGATCCATCGAATAGGCACGCATCGGTCCTCCTGCATCGGTATGCGCAGAAGTACCACGACCGCCCCAGGTAGTACAAGGCCTATTTGAAAAGCGCTTTAGGGACAACTGGGGCACTCATCCTGGCCAGCGGTGCGCTCTGGGCACCAACGGTTGCAAGCGTGGCCAACCGTTCGATCAGGTACACAATCGACCGCACAACTCGCGAGATCTTCTTTCTCCCCGTCGCACCCGCCGTCAGGCGGCAGGTCAAGTCGTTCATCGACGTCACCGTCGATAGAATCGCCCGGGGTGTCGGAGCGGTGCTGGCACTCGTGATGATCAAAGTCCTGGGTTTATCTTGGCCCCTCCTGAGCGTGCTGACGTTGCTCGTGGCCGTTGTGTGGCTCGGCGTGGCACTGGGTGCGCGCAACCGTTATGTTGAGGCGGTCCGAGCAGGACTCGAAACCCGAGCACTCGAGCCCGCAGACGTTCGGGTCGACGTTGCCGATCTCACAACTGTGGAAGCGCTCCTCGAAGAACTCGCGCATCCCGAGGAACAGCGAGTGCTGTACGCGATCGACCTGCTCGAATCGTTTGACAAGCGGAACCTCGTGACCCCACTGCTGTTGCACCACGAATCGGCTTTGGTGCGCGCCAGGGCTATCGACGTGATGAGCCGCAGCAACGTGGGCCTTCCTGAGCGATGGCAACCGATGCTCCAGCAGATGGTGGAAGACTCGGACCCAGACGTACGGGCCAAGGCAATCGTGGCACTCGCCAAGGTGAGCAGGCGAGACGCCACGAATCTTGCGCGCGAGCTTCTCGCGGAAGATCAGACGACACCTCATGTGGCAATCAGCGCGGCCGTCGTCCTGATGTCGAGCGGCGGGACGGATGACATTCGCACCGCCGAGGCTGCCCTCCGCCGGCTCACGAGCGACCCAGACCAGACGTCGACCCACATCCGCCGCGATGTCGCTCAGGCGATTCGACAGATCGCCAGTCCGCGGGTCAGACACCTTCTCGTCCCACTGCTCCAGGATTCTGACCCGGCGGTTGCGGAAGAAGCGATGCGAAGTGTCGTGTCGGTACAGCCGCTGGAGGAGCTCTTTATCCCGACACTCGTGTCGCTCCTGAGTAACAGCCGACTCAAGAGCGGGGCTCGAGACGCGCTCGTCCGCTACGGCGAACCGGTGTTGGACATGCTCAGCCACGTCGCGTCCGATGCGGGGGAGGACCCCCGAGTCCGGCGACACATCCCCGCCACAATCGCACGCATCCCCAGCCAGCGGTCAATGGACCTCCTGGTGTCACTCCTTGACGATCCCGATCACGTGCTTCGTGACAAGGCGATCGCCGGCATGGAGGCGCTCCGGAAGCTACCGCAGGGCCTGACGTGCGCTCCCGACCGAATCGACGCAATGCTGATGTCTGAGACGAGGTCGTACTTCGAGCACCTGACGCTTCACGATGACGTCTTCGGACGAGGTGCCATGCCGACAACAGCGCTGCTGGCACGCGTGCTGACCGAACGGACGGAGCAGAGTGTCGGTCGCGTCTACCGCCTGCTGGCGTTGCTTCACCCATGGAAGAACATCGCAACTACCCGGTGGGCCATCGATCACGGGAACGCTTCAACACGAGCCCAGGCCTTCGAATACCTCGACAACATCTTGCCCTCACACATGCGCCACGCCGTGCTCCCCATGCTCGAGGACCTTCCGACAGAGGACAAGGTTCGGCGCGGACACTCGGTACGGCACACGCACCCTGTGGGTCTCGAAGACGCCTTGCTGGCTCTCATCAACGACCGCGACCAGGTCGTCGCCTCGGCGGCGATCGATCTCGTGGGTTCGGCGCGGACATCGAACCTCACCGGGGATGTGGAGCACGTACTTGCGCACCGTGATGCACGGGACTGGGTCGTTTTCGAGGCAGCATCTTGGGCGCTTGCCGAGATGCGTCTGACGCCAGAGGAACGCAATAAACGATGGATGGAGCCGTTGCCGGCGATCGTGCTCGCCGACCGAGTTCGGCATCTCTCGATGTTCGAGTCAATCACCACCGACGAGCTCTGCCGACTTGCCTCGCGCGGACGGCAAATTCGGAAAGACGACCAAGCTCTACTGCTCCTCGAAGGTGTCGTGCCCGAGGCCTTCCACGTCTTGCTGGACGGCAGCGTGACGACCCAGACGCGGGGGGAGAAACCGGAGCGAGTGGAAGGCCCAATCCTCATCGGCTTCGAGCCGGCGTTGGAAGCGCGGCAGGCGACGGAAACCGTTCGCGCCGTTGGACCGATCGTCACGGTGGCGGTCACCCGGGACGAACTGCTCGGCCAGCTCACCGGTAGCACAGACTTCGTCCGTGGACTCTTCCGTACCATCTTGGAATCAGCCAGTGCGACTCTCACTCCAGCAATCGTCCCAGGCAAGGCCCACCCGGAGCTTGCACACCCCGACATCGACTCCCTGACCCCGATTCAGCGGATGCTGGCACTGCAGCAGATTCCTATCTTCGCGAGCCTTCCGTCCGAAGAAATCGCTGAACTGGCCAAGATCGCTCGCACCGTGCCGTTCCGAACTGGCGATACCTTGTCCGACGAGGCTGACCCACCCGTCTGCTGCATCGTCATGTCGGGCTCGCTGTCCCTTCAGGATCTCCGAGCGGGCGGAGAACGAGGACGCGCGCAAGCGGGCGACGCGGTGGGATTGTTCGAGACGCTGGCTGGGACGACGCGTGGACACCTTGATCGAGCGCCCTTGAGACTCACCGTCGAGGAATCGGGGACCGCACTCAGGCTGGAACGGGACGAGCTGTTCGACCTCATCGGACAACGGCCCGGGTTGCTGCAGCATCTCTTCAGCGCCCTGTTCGAGAGGAGCAGGCCTATGAAGCCCGGCTCTCAACACCACCGAACTGCGTCCCCAAGCTGAGACCGATCCGATGTGATGTCTGCCACAGATCTATTGAGGGACGTGTCCGCCTCGGCTCGCTGGCACGAGGATGCGGCGCAAACCTGTCAGGATGCGAGCACCACGTCGCGTCGCCAGACGGCGTGCAGCCCCGACCGAAGGTACGGGGATGTTGAACCTCGCACACAAGTGCTAGAGTGTTTCGGTCCACCGCCATGTCTCTAAAGCGCTTTTCATGACCGTGTGGCGGCCGAGTACCCGCAGTGCCGAAAATAGTTGCGGCATTCGTCAGGGCTGAAGTGCGCCAAGCACTCGCCGAGGAACGGCCA
Organism: Vicinamibacterales bacterium; assembly: GCA_965223015.1. Lineage (GTDB taxonomy): Bacteria > Acidobacteriota > Vicinamibacteria > Vicinamibacterales > UBA8438 > CAUZIB01. The sequence continues at coordinate 126,810 of CBDCVL010000001.1, forward strand.
GAGCGTCTCGGTGCTGCGACAGCGAGCGGTGCGAACGAGGGCTTTGAGCTTCGCGAAGCAGAGCTCGATGGGATTGAGGTCCGGGCTGTAGGGTGGCAAGTACCAGAGGGTGGCCCCGGCGGCCTGGATGGCGCGTTGGATGCCGGCGACCTTGTGGGCCCCGAGATTGTCGGCAATGACGATGTCGCCGGGCTGCAGGGTCGGCACCAGGATCTGTTCGATGTAGGCGCGGAAGCTCTCGCCATCGATCGCGCCGTCGAAGACCCCCGGTGCGGTCAGCCCCGTGACCCGCAACGCGGCGAGAAACGTGCTGGTCTGCCAGCGCCCGCAGGGGGCGTGGTCGTGGACGCGCGCGCCGCGCGGTGCCCGGCCGTACCGCCGAAGCAGATTGGTGGTGCTGCCGGTTTCGTCCAGACACACGAGGTGGGCGACATCCCAGGTCGGCGCCGCCGCGTGCCACGCGACCCGCGCGGCCGCGACGTCAGGCCGATCGTGTTCGGACGGGCGGACCGTTTTTTTTAACGGTCAGGCCGAGGGCCCGCACGGCGCGCCAGACCGTCGGCACACTCGCGGGCGTGGCGAGGGCGTCCTTCAGCTCAGCCAGCGTGCGATCCGGGTGCGCCGCAATCAGCGCGGCCAAGGTGTGTAGGTGCGGCTCAAGCATGCAGCGCCGTCCCTGTCGCTGGACGCGAGGCGCCACCTCGCCCGTTTCGCGCCGCCGCTGTTTCAGTAGCCGCACCCACGACCCGCTCACGCGGTACTTCGCCGCCACATCGGCCGCCTTCATCCCGGCATCGCTGTCGAGGAGCGCCCGCTCTCGCAGATCCATCGAATAGGCACGCATCGGTCCTCCTGCATCGGTATGCGCAGAAGTACCACGACCGCCCCAGGTAGTACAAGGCCTATTTGAAAAGCGCTTTAGTCCAACGCCTGCTGTCACCGATCGTGGAAGTCAGAAGGGGGGAGGCCAGTGCCCTATTGCTGATGTTCGCCTACTCCTTCCTGATCATGACTTCCTACAACATCGTCAAACCGCTCACGCGCGCGCAGTTCATCAACGACCTCGGCGCGGACAACCTGCCATGGGTGTTGCTCTTTGCCGGCGTGCTGATCGGGATCATCATGCAGGTGTATACGCGCGTCGTCCGACGCCTGCCACCCAGGTCGGTGATTCCACTCACTCAGGCAGCGATCGCCATCCTGCTCATCCTGCGCCCTAGGGTTTTCTTGGACACTTGATTGCGAGAGAGTACTCGCAGGAGGCGTGTCGAGATGGGGAAACCAGATCAAGAATCGGCGGCGGCGGAGGAAGCCCGAAGGGCGACCGGAGACGCCGCCGGGCGCGGCCGTGGGGGACGGTTGTCAGCCCGGCGCAAGCGCGAGACGGTGCTGCGTCTGCTGCGCGGAGAGGATCTCGAGTCCGTGTCGCGGGAGCTGGGGATCACGGCGGCGCGGGCCGCGCAGTGGCGGGATCAGTTTCTGGCCGCGGGCCAGGCCAGCCTGAAGAGCCGGGCGCCGGACGCCTGGGACGAGGCGAATCGTCGGCTGCAAGCCAAGATCGGTGAACTACTGATGGAGAACGAACTGCTCTACGCGAAGGTGGACCAGTTGGAGGTGGGCGGCCCTTTGGCCCGACGGAGGTCGAGGCGATGAAGGACGCCCACTCGATCTCCACGCGGCGGGCGTATGGCGTGCAGCGGGTCTGCCGCGTGTGGCACCGCGCCCGCTCTAGCGTGTATGCGCGGCGGCAGGCGACAACGTCCCGGGCGCCGTGTCGGCGGCGTGGGCCGGTGGGCGCCGCCCCGGACGACGTGCTGGCCGGCCACATCCGCCGACTGCTCGAAGCCTCGCCCTTTCACGGCGAAGGGTACCGGAAAGCCTGGGCGAAGCTCCGGGTCGCGGGGATCCGCACCTCGCTGGAACGGGTGCGTCGGTTGATGCGGGAGCACGACCTCCAGGCCCCGCACCGCGTGGGCCACGCGCACGGCCCGAAGGCGCACGACGGCACGATCACCACCGCGGCCCCCGATGTGATGTGGGGCACGGACATGACGGCCACAGTGACCGTGGGCGAGGGCGCGGCCTTCGTCTTCGTGGCCGTCGATCACTGCACGACCGAGTGCATCGGCCTGCATGCGGCCAAGCGCGGGACCCGATTTGAGGCCCTGGAGCCGATCCGCCAGGGCGTCCGCGCCCGCTTCGGCACGATTGGCGAGGGCGTCGCCCGCGGGCTGCGTCTTCGGCACGACCACGGGTCGAACTATCTGGCTGACGACTTTCAACAGGAGGTGGCGTTCTTCGGCATCGAGAGCTCGCCGAGTTTCGTGCGGGAGCCCGAAGGCAACGGCGTCGCGGAACGCTTCATCCGCACGCTGAAGGAGAATTTGTTGTGGGTGCGGAGTTTCGACACCATCGAGGAGCTCCGCCTGGCCTTACTCGAGTTTAAGCGGACGTACAACGAGCAGTGGATGCTAGAGAAGTACCACTATCAAAGCCCCGCTCAGGTGCGACGTGACTTCGTCGGGCTGGACGCGGCAGCATAGATGCGAATACCGTCAAACCACTGTCCAAGAACCCTGGGGCGCTACACTCATTGGATTCTGGGTGCTGTTTCAAACCGGCCAGGTCTGGACCTCGACGGCCTTCTACCTCTTCGGTCAGATCATGGGCCTGCTCCTCATTAAAGCGCTTTTCAGATAGCCCTTGTACTGCTTGGGCTCGTCGTGGTACTTCTGCATGCACCAATGCAGGAGGACCGATGCAAGCCTATTCGATGGATCTCCGAGAACGGGCCCTGCTCGACAGTGATGCCGGGATGAAGGCCGCGGACGTTGCGGTGAAGTACCGCGTGAGCGGGTCGTGGGTGCGGCTGTTGAAGCAGCGTCGGCGGGAGACGGGCGAAGTCGCGCCGCGCGTCCAGCGGCACGGGCGGCGCCGGATGTTGGAGCCGCACCTGCACACCCTGGCCGCGCTGATCGCGGAGCAACCGGATCGCACCTTAGCCGAGCTGAAGGACGCGCTCGGCACGCCGGCCAGTCTGGCGACGATCTGGCGCGCGGTGGCGGCTCTGGACGTGACCGTCAAAAAAAACGGTCCGGCCCTCCGAACACGATCGACCTGACGTCGCGGCCGCGCGGGTCGTGTGGCACGCCGCCGCGCCGACCTGGGATCCGACACGCCTGGTTTTTCTCGATGAAACCGGCATTACGAACAATCTCCTGCGGCGGTATGGTCGGGCCCTCCGCGGGGCCCGCGTCCACGACCACGCGCCGTGCGCCCGGTGGCAGACCAGTACGTTTCTCGCCGCGCTGCGGGTGACTGGCCTGACCGCGCCCGGGGTCTTCGACGGCGCCATCGACGGGGCGAGCTTCCTCGCCTATATCGAACAGATCCTCGTGCCCACCCTGCATCCCGGGGACATCGTCATCGCCGATAACCTCAGCGCACACAAAGTGGCCGGCGTCCGCCAGGCGATCGAGCGCGTCGGCGCCACGCTCTGCTATCTGCCGCCCTACAGTCCGGACCTCAATCCCATTGAACTCTGCTTCGCGAAGCTCAAAGCCCTCGTGCGCGCCGCCCGCTGTCGATCCACCGAAACCCTCTGGCCTTTCCTCGGCGCCTGTCTGCCGCACTTCAGCCCCGAGGAATGCCGCAATTACTTTCGACACTGCGGCTATCCGGGCACCACACGGTCATGAAAAGCGCTTTAGTCAGTTCTGGACACTCGCCAACGACGTGTACGACCCAAGGCAGGCGAAGCGACTGTTCGGGTTCATCGGAGGCGGCGCGAGTCTTGGCGGTATCGCCGGTTCCGCCGTACTGGCGTTCCTGGTACAGGCCGTTGGGCCCAACTCGATGCTCATCGCCAGCGCAGTGCTGCTGTTCATCTGCGTGTTCGTCGTTGGCGCCGTGATGCGTTTGGCGAAAGTCGGTCTCTCGGACATTGCCTCTGCCGGAGAGGAGCAGGGTGTCGGCAGCCAGGAGGCCATCCGTCTGCTGCGCGAATCGCGCCATCTGCAGGTGATCGCGCTCGTGATCGGGTTTGCCGCGATTGGTGCCGGACTGCTCGACCAGCAGCTCAACATGGCGGTGGAAGAGGCTGCGGGCGATGGCGGTGCAGAGGCAATCGCCGCATTCCTCGGTCGGGTGCAGCTCTATTTGTCGATAGCCGGCTTCGTGATTCAGGTCTGGCTGACGAGCCGCATCCACCGATATCTGGGGATCGGCTTCGCCCTCCTGATTCTTCCGGTCAGCCTATTGCTCTAAAGCGCTTTTCATGACCGTGTGGCGGCCGAGTACCCGCAGTGCCGAACATAGGTGCGGCATTCGTCAGGGCTGAAGTGCGCCAAGCACTCGCCGAGGAACGGCCAGAGCGTCTCGGTGCTGCGACAGCGAGCGGTGCGAACGAGGGCTTTGAGCTTCGCGAAGCAGAGCTCGATGGGATTGAGGTCCGGGCTGTAGGGTGGCAAGTACCAGAGGGTGGCCCCGGCGGCCTGGATGGCGCGTTGGATGCCGGCGACCTTGTGGGCCCCGAGATTGTCGGCAATGACGATGTCGCCGGGCTGCAGGGTCGGCACCAGGATCTGTTCGATGTAGGCGCGGAAGCTCTCGCCATCGATCGCGCCGTCGAAGACCCCCGGTGCGGTCAGCCCCGTGACCCGCAACGCGGCGAGAAACGTGCTGGTCTGCCAGCGCCCGCAGGGGGCGTGGTCGTGGACGCGCGCGCCGCGCGGTGCCCGGCCGTACCGCCGAAGCAGATTGGTGGTGCTGCCGGTTTCGTCCAGACACACGAGGTGGGCGACATCCCAGGTCGGCGCCGCCGCGTGCCACGCGACCCGCGCGGCCGCGACGTCAGGCCGATCGTGTTCGGACGGGCGGTCCGTTTTTTTTAACGGTCAGGCCGAGGGCCCGCACGGCGCGCCAGACCGTCGGCACACTCGCGGGCGTGGCGAGGGCGTCCTTCAGCTCAGCCAGCGTGCGATCCGGGTGCGCCGCAATCAGCGCGGCCAAGGTGTGTAGGTGCGGCTCAAGCATGCCGCGCCGTCCCTGTCGCTGGACGCGAGGCGCCACCTCGCCCGTTTCGCGCCGCCGCTGTTTCAGTAGCCGCACCCACGACCCGCTCACGCGGTACTTCGCCGCCACATCGGCCGCCTTCATCCCGGCATCGCTGTCGAGGAGCGCCCGCTCTCGCAGATCCATCGAATAGGCACGCATCGGTCCTCCTGCATCGGTATGCGCAGAAGTACCACGACCGCCCCAGGTAGTACAAGGCCTATTTGAAAAGCGCTTTAGTCTTCGCCTTCCCGCCTTGCCGAGCGGTGTACAAGCGCTCAGAGACAACAACTGAACAACTGGACAACTGTTTGAGCAAGTGGCCGTCGGCATCCACGTGGTGGACGGGTAGGCGAAAAAAAGGCCGACCCCGTGTAACCGGGGTCGGCTTGGAAGGTATCGTTCAGATCAGCCTAGTTCCAGCCGAACTGACCACCGACCTTGAACGTACGCGCGCCCATGAACGAGATGACGTTGCCATACGTAGCACCGAGCTCATTTATACGGCGCCGAATGGTGTTGGAGTTCAACGCGTTGTAGAGGTCGAACGTGACAAGCACGCGTCCCCAGTCGCCACTGAACGCCTTCGCCAAACGGAAGTCGAGCTGGTTGAGCCGGTCCTCGAAGTCACTGTTTCGCGCAACGGTATCAAGCACCGCGCTCGTGCCTCTGGTCAGCGCACGGCCCGTGCCACCCGCGTCGTCGGTCGTGAACACTCGCTGCTGCGCCCTGATCTCCAACCCCGGGAGGTTCTGGTAGATAGCGCTGAGCTCGATCTCGTAGGGCAGCGGGTAGAGGGCGGCGAACTTGATCTGGCCCCCTTGGTCCCACCAGGGTGACACGACCTCGCAATTGAAGTTGTTCCGCTCTGGAGAGTCGACGGTGAAGCAGTTGTTGTTGACCGTCTTGCCAAAGCTGAAACCACCCGTGAACAGCGCGCCGTTGTCGAACCGCGCCTGGGTCTCGACATCGAACCCGTTGAACGTCTCGGTCCGTTTTCCGAACGGGTCCTGGATCCTCGTTTGGAGGTAACCTTCCGCAAACCGACCGTTCGCCGCAGCCGTCAGGTCCCAGTACTCACCGACTAACACTTGACCTGCTGCCGGGCCACCATTCACCGTCATGAGGATCGGTTCGTAGTCGCCCGGTGCCACCAGCAAATTGTCGGTGACGCTCTGGTTGTAGTGCGAGGTCCGGTGGTACCCGACCGTCAACCGCACGTTGTCCCGAAGCTCCTGGTCGACCGACACCGAGTACTGCCAGGTGTAGCTGCGGTTCTCGGTGGCGAAATCGTCGTTGAAGGAGCGGATGATCACCGGTGTCCCGAAGGACGGGTTCGTGCTTGGTCCCAGCTCGCCGTTGGCCGCCGGGTTGCTCCCGTCGCCCTGGACGATGAAGTCCGAATTCACGTCACCCCACAACCGGAAGTCGGTTGTCGCGATGGCCCGCGCAGGGTTGAAGGCCTGTGCGTTGCCGGTTCCCGCGGCAGACACGTAGCGGCCGGCCGAGGCCTTGAGCGCCGTCTTGCCGTCACCCCTGACGTCCCAGGCGACTCCGAGACGCGGCGAGACATCGTTGTAGGTCGGCGCGTCCGACACCTTGTCGAACGAGAACCCAGGCGTGAAAGCGCTATCCAGCGTCGTCGCCCCCGGGGTCCACCCGTCAAACATGTCAAAGCGAATACCGGCGTTGATCGTGAAGCGGTTGAGCGTCCACTGGTCCTGCGCGTAGATGCCAACGTTCTGGAAATCGCTCCGGTTGAAATACGGCTGGGAGTAGACGTTGATGGCGAACGGCGCTCCGCCGATCCCGAACGTGAGGACTTGTCCTGGGCCAAACCCAGGAACATGGTTGCTCTCGCCATTCGCCTCGACGAGCCCATGGGCCCAACTGAACCCGACCTTGAAGCTGTGGGACCCGGTGACATATGAAAGCGCGCCGCGTGCGTTTTGCTGGCCGGCTTCACTGAGGCCGGAACCAGGGCCGTCGCCGTCGTTGTACGGCAAACCGGCGCTCCCCTTCGCGTTGTAAAGAAAGGTCGGGCCTAGGGACAACATCGCCACATCAGTAAAATTGGTTTCGGTGTTTGACCTGCCGAACTCGAACGGGTTGATCAGAATCGACATCCCCGCCTCTATCAGGATGCTGTTCGAGTGGGCGCGGGTGTAGGTGACCTGGGACAGGTGATTCTGCGGCAGGAAATTGTTGAAGCTCGCCTCGGGCGCGATGATCGCCTGCACGCCGCGATAACAGACGCAATTGTCGTTGTAGTTGCCAAAGTAGGTGAGCTTGTCCTTGGGCGACATCTGCCAGGTCATACGCCCCGAGTGCTCTCGGTTGTAGTTCTGGATGAAGCCGCGTCTACCCATGTCCGGCTCGTAGAGCGGCACACCATTGGGACCGTTCTGGCCATGTATGGCGTTGAAGAAGGAGTTCGGCGAGAAGACCTCGTCGCCCCACCACCGATGGGCGGTGTAGAACCAGAGTTTGTCTTGGACGATCGGACCGCCAAAGGAGCCGCCGTAGTCATACACCTTCTTCATCGACCCGAGGGTACCACCACGTTGATCCAGGTCACCCAAGTTGTCCGACTGGAAGTCTTCGTTGGTGAAGGTGGCTCGGCCGGACGCGGAGAACTGGTTTCCACCCTCCTTGGGGATGTAGTTCATGTTCACCCCAGCGGTCTCCGTCTCGGCGTTCATCCCAGTGTGACCGATCGCGACCTCCGCCACGCCTTCCATGTTGAACTGCATGCCGGCCCGGAAGATCCCACCGTTGGACCCCATCGCGTTGTTGACGTTCATCCCGTCCTGGGTCATCTTCTGGTCGGTTCCGCGATTGTTGTGAATCGACGCGATGCCCATCTCGCCACCGGTGCCGCCGACATCCTGGCCTCCGATGCCGCTGGCCCCGACGATGGTCATACCCAAGGTCAGCGCCGCAAAGGAACTGATGTTCTGGGCGTTCGGAAGCGCGTCCAGGACGTCTGCATCCAGCACGTTCTGGGTGCTGACATTCTGGATGTCAATGTTCGGAGAGGCCCCGGTGACGGTGACCGTCTCCTCGACACCGCCCACCGCCATCTGGGTATCGATGTTCGCGGTGAACCCGGTGGTCAACTCGACGCCTTCGCGCCGCACCGTGCTGAACCCCGGTAGGGTGAACTCCACCACATAGACGCCGGGAGCGTCGAGAGCCGTCAAGGTGTAGAGACCCTGGCCATCTGTCACCACGGTCCGGGCGGCACCCGCTGCAGGACTGGTCGCCGTGACTGTCACGCCGGGCAGCACGCCGCCCGTTTCGTCGGTAACTTCTCCGGCGATCGCGCCGGTCTGAGCCAGCGCTGTTCCTGGCAGCACCAGCGCCGCTGCTGTCAGCAGCAGCGTGAAACACAAGAAACCTTTACTTCTCAATTGACACCTCCTGGTACGCTCACAACTGCTTGCCGTCGGCGAAGACTCCTGCCGAGACGCACAATTATATACAACACCGATGCAGCGAGCTGCAATCGCTGTTCCTGACCAGCCCAAAAGCGAAAGTATAGCGCATACTACACAAATTGCTAGCAATAATGTCAGAAATAGCAGTGTCCTATGAGGTTAGGGGGCTTCTCGCGATCCAACTCGTTGGGTTTGTTTCGGGGTTTTGGATCCGCTGGGCCCTTTTAGAGAGTCAGGACCGCGGGCTCTGAAAGCGGGGATCAAGAATGCCGACCCCGCTTCCGGGTCAACTCGTCTCCGCTCTCTGCTATCTCTCGTTCCAGTTGAACTGGGCACCGATCTTGCCACCTCCCCCCACCCGCCCACCTCGCCAAACGTTCGGTCTGTCGAACGAATCCGGCTCGTGCCACCCCGCAGGTGTCGTTCGCGAGCGGAGAATCGGGGCGACGTAGAATCCGTTGTGGGGGTCGAGCCCGCCTGCTATACTGCGAGTTATGATGAGGGATCTATCTTTCTACTACTTCAACGGCGTGACTCGGTGGTTGCCGATCGCCGCCATCGTGATCGCACTTGGTGTCGTCGCTGGAGCGCAGCAGGCGGCCGACCAGCAGCCGGTGCCGGAGCAACCTCAAACCGATGGACAGACACGTGTCTTTCGGTCTGGCGTCACCCTGGTGACCACCGACCTCATCCCGCGCGATTCGGACGGTCTCTTCGTCTCGGATCTGGGCCTGGACGACTTGGTGGTGTATGAGGACGACGTGCCTCAGGAAATTGCGTCCCTGGTGCTCGTCCAGGGTGGCCGTGTCTACAATCAGCTCTTGCCGCCGCCACCGGTCCAGGAAGGGATTGTGCTGCCGCGGAGTCGGCCAGTGGATGACACCGCTGGGCGCGTCTTCGTCATCTTCGTTGACGATCTTCATCTCGAGCGGTCCCTGACACCGAAGATTCGACAGGTGTTCCAGACGGTTGCCGACACGCTGATCCACGAAGGGGACCTGTTCGGCATTGTGTCGACCGGTCCTTCGGCGCTCGCCATCGACATGACCTACGATCGGGCCGTCCTCGCTGACGCGAAGGAGCGGATCATGGGTGATGGATTCAGCACGGAAGAGCTTGTCAAGAGTATGGGAACTGGCGCCGGAGGGCGAGGACCCGAGGAGCTTCGCTTCCGTACCAACCAGGCGTTCAACCTCGCGCGCAAGATTGTTGGGAACCTCGAGAACGTCAAGAATCGACGCAAGGCCTTCATCTACCTGAGTAGCGGCTACGACTTCAACCCGTTCGAGATGGAGCGGCTTCGGCAGGGCCCGATTGGGGAAGCACTCAGGCGGCAATCCCAGATTGACTCTGTGGGGCTGGGGACGGGGGAAGAGCTCGACTCGTACCACAGACTGACCGACGCGGAACTCCAACGATACCAGCAGACGCAGAACATTTTTGGAGGGGGCTTCAACGACACCGACCTGGCGCTCGAGATGGCGCTGCTGGCCAAGGCGGCCAATCGAGCGAACGCGTCGTTCTACACGATCGATCCCCGGGGCCTGGTCGCCGGTCGCGATATCGAATTCGAAGTGTCGTCAAAGGAGTGGAACGAGTACATGTTCCAGACCCAGAATAGCTTGCGGACACTTGCCTATTTGACCGGTGGAATGGCCGTCGTCAATCGGAACAATTTCGAGGATGCGTTGCGGCAGATAGACGAAGAAACTGGCGACTACTATGTGCTGGGGTTCTACTCGAGTAACCCAGACCCCACGCTTGTCACTCGCCGACTCAAGGTCGAAGTCAATCGTCCGGGTGTGACCGCGCGTTACCGTACTCACTACTCGTTTGCCCAGGAAACGGCGGGCGACGCGCCGCAATAGCCAGTTCCAAGTCTCCAGCCAGCTGTCATTGGTCGCCGGACCCGCTTTCGTGGGCGGGTAACTGCCCTTTGCGAAGCGGACGGGAAGAACGGGCCTTGTCTGCACGTGAACCGACGACCCCGATACATGTCACGTGGCCCGGGGTCACAACTTCGACAGGAGAATCACGATGAGACACACGAGCATGACCCAGGGTGTGGTGATGGCGGCCATGGTGGCCGCGAGCGCGTGTGGCACGCCTAAGGTGAGCGAGAATGAACCGCCCGCGATGGAAATCACAGGTGATGAGACGGGGGTGCCGATCTTTGAGTACGACCCGACATGGCCGCGACGGCCGATGGCGAACGCCGCGATCTTCGGAGCCGTTATGGCAATCGACGTGGACGACGACGACAACGTTTGGGTCATGCACTGGCCGCATTGGCTCGGGCAGGGGGACAACGCTGCCGCCTTTGGAAGGGGAGACTGCTGTAATCCGCTGCCGTTTGTGACCAAGTTCAACCTGGACGGTGAGCTACTGGACGCGTGGGGCGAGGCTGACGATTCGAATCTGGTAGCCCCCGGGTTCCAGTGGGCGGTAGAACGTGGCGGGGCGCATGGTATCTACGTCGACTACGCAGGCAACGTCTGGACCGGCTCGCACACGCCCGGCGCGACCTACGAGGGCGCGTATACCAACCTCGCGAAGTTCACCAACGACGGGACGTTCATCATGCAGAAGGGCGCCTTTGGACAGAGCGCCGGAAACGCCGACACCGACAACTTCGGGCAGCCCACGGGCATCGTGGTCGACGAGGCAACGAACGAAGCGTTCATCGCGGACGGCTACGACAATCGTCGCGTGATCGTGATCGATGCTGACACAATGGAGTTCAAACGGATGTGGGGCGCGTACGGCAACGAGCCGATGGATGGCCCTCTACCGGCCTTGGCGAATGGCGAGCCGTCGCAGCAGTTCACGGGCGTGCACTGCATCAGGATGAGCGACGACGGGTTGCTGTACGTCTGCGATCGGCCGAACAACCGCGTTCAGGTCTTCCAGAAGGACGGCACGTTTGTGCAGGAAGGCTTCGTGGGGGTGGAGGCGAAGGGCGGCGGCACCGTCGCTGACGTGGCACTCTCGTCAGACCCTGAGCAGCGGTTCCTCTACGTGGGCGACGGAGCGAACCGGAAGGTCTGGATCCTGCGCCGCGACACACTGGAGACGGTCGGATCGTTCGGTCACGGTGGCAACTACGGCGGCGAGTTTGCCTACATCCACACCATCGCGACCGACTCGCAGGGCAACGTCTACGTCGGCGAGCACGCGGATGGCAATCGGGCCCAGCGCTTCAAGATCACCGGGTTCGAGTAGGGAGAGCCGTTCGTCTGAGTCTTCAGTCTCTCCAGTCGTAAAGGTGGTGCGGAAGGGGGGATTCAAACCCCCACGCTCTTGTGAGGCACAACCCGCATTTTAGGCTGCCGGAGTAGGGGCGGACTCAGGGCTTCCTCCGAGACTGCGCGTGTCCGGAGACGGCCTTGGCGAACCCGATCTCGCCGGCACCACGAATGCCAGATGTATTGCAGGCGCCGCGACGATGGGTTCATCCCCGAATCCCCCCACGACAGGGCTGGTGTGACCATGCCCATGTACGAGCAGCCTACCGATTCGTTGATGAATACTCGGTGACAGGATCGCGCCTGGGGCGTGTGCTGCCGGGTGAGTGATCTTACCGCTCGGTTGGCGCCGGGCTCGTCAGGTGAGCCTCAGCGCGCTGTCATGAAGAGTTTATCGTCGCATCGATATACTGAGCACGCGGCACCGTTCGGGAGGCCGTGGCTTCCCAGCGTGAACCGTTTGGGGGTGCGAAACGGAGCATCATGGCAAGAACAACGACCCGGACTCATTCCCGCCGACTCGCGTGGTGCTTGGTCGCCGTGTGTGGTGGGCCGGCTTCGTCGCGCCAGGGATTCTGCTGGGCACGGTCACCGTCTCCCCGACCAAAGGAAGTACGGCTCCTGCCGTGGTTCCGGTGCGCCCCAACAGCGGCTCGCGGAAATCGCGATGCGATGCCGTCTGATCGATTTGGCGTGAAACGCTGGAGCCTGACACTCTTGGCTCTGCTCCTCTTGGGCGGGTTCGTTGCCACTGGACATGCGCAGACCGAGCAGACCCAGACCGAAGACGAATCTGCAGACGAGTCGCGACCGGGGTTCGCCATACGAGACACCGAGACGTTTCGGGTGCGCCTGTCTCTCATGGCTGCATACGTCCATGACGCGGCCCTCGCCTCGCTCGGTTTCGAGAATCAGGGCCGCATCGGCTACGGCATCGTCACGCTCCTCGGTGACCTGGGTGACCACTTCGGCTATGTATTCGAGGTCAATCCGGTGAACGAAGGACAGCCGCTGCCCTCTTGCGGCGAGGAAGGGTTCTTCTACCCCAACGCCCCGCAGAATTTCGGTCCGCGTGTCGTCTGTGTGCCAGACGGTCGTCTCCGAGTAGACGACTACCGGTCGGTCGCGCTGAACCCGATGAATCAGCAGGGCCCGATCCGTCAGGCTTATCTTCGATACGGCCGCGGCCGTATCGGCGTGCGGTTCGGGAGGTTCATCCTTCCCATTGGTTTCAACTGGGAGGAAGTGGGGTCTTTCACGACGAAGGATGCCACGCATATCCAGCGCATTAACGCCGAAAGTAGTTTCGGAGTCGGCCTCGACTACTCGATCGGCGAACGGGCCAGTGTGACCGCGGCGGCGTTCTTAGGGGACGGCAACAAGTTCCGAGACTATGACTATTTTTACTTCCAGGACGGCTCTCTGGATAGCAATTCTGCTTTGACGACGCTGCTGTCTGGCCGCGTGGAACCGGTTGTGGGGTTGGAGCTCAGAGCGGCGTTGAAGAAGGGGTTCACCGGTTCCAAGGTGGAACGGGTCCCCAATTTCTTCGCCAGCAAGAGACACGACGATGCCGTTGTGCTCTCTGCGCAGTACCGAGTGAACGATTTCGCTCGCCTCTTTGGAGAGTATGCGAGATATACGTGGGGTCTGACCGAGACCTCCGCTCGATTACTCGCGCTGGAGACGGGGCCGATTGCCAAACCCGGGTACTATCTCGGTGCGGATCTGTCGGTTCCGGTGGCCGGGCGTCTGAGGGTCGGAACCGTCATCACACGCGAGGAGCTCTCTCGAGACGACTCACTCATCTCGTACCTGTCTCTTCAGGGATTCGACGTCGCCATGGGCTCACATGAGCGGTCAACGGCCTACCGCGTCTACGTCGACTTCAGCGAGCGAGTGACAGTGGCCCTTATCAGGAACACCCACTCGAATCCGTATCGCTGGGTTTCTGGGATCGAGCCTGTCCTCGGTGCCCACTCCGGTGCCGCGAACACCGGCAGCAACAAGTGGGGACTCGTCTTCCGTGTGCGGCTGCAGTGAGACGCCGTCCCATTGGTCACTCCCGTGCGCTCGCCTGGTGTGACGCGCTAGGCCGGCGCCACCTCGCGCTCTTCGCCATGTTCGTCGCCGTCAGTCTCCTGACGCGCTGGCTCACGCTCATCGTCGGCGTCATCGACATCGATGAATCGGCGCACATCGTAGGCGGGTGGGAGATCGATCGTGGCCGCCTCCTCTACCGAGATTTCGTCGACAACAAACCGCCGCGATAGACGACTCCGGTCTCGAACTCGCGCGACTAGAGCGAGGCAGCTCTCCCTCCCTCCTCTTCTAATAGAGGTAGCGAAGCCCTGGTGGAGATTTCAGTCGATGCTAGAGTTCCGGTTCTTCCAGATCTGGCGGTTCGCCCGACTCGTCGGAGACCGGCACGGACATCAGCTGCGACAGGTCCTCCGCCAAGAACCGCGCTTCCGTCACCCACGGACACCGCTTGACCACTATGGGCCTGCGGCCCTCTCGTATGAGGGAGAGGGGATAGTGCAGCGTTCGGCCGACGCCGTACTCCGGCACCGTGGGCCCCAGTTTCCTCCCGATCTCGATCGCCCGAATCGTCGAGAACCGGCACGCAGTCGAGAGTACGGGCCGATACAGCCATCCCCACCACCGCCGCACGACGTGGCGTGTGCCATCGATCACCACACCGCGTCCCAGCAAGAACACCGTGATCCCGGCGGCGGCGATGATCAGACCGGTTCCGAGATCCTGCCGAGGCACCCACAACCCCAAGAAGGTCAGGCTGAACGCAGCCAGCACCGTAAGCACACCAACGGTCAACGCTAGCGGCACGCTGCGCCGAAACTCAACCCGCATCGGGTGCGGGCGGCGGTACTGCGTGAACTCGTCCCACGGTCCCCAGTCGGCAGGCCACTGGTACGAGCGTGTCGTCCGGCGTCGGGGATAACTCACCTCGCCGGGTGGCGTCGCCGTGTCAGTCACCCCCGCAGCCACCGCCACACCCTCCAGCGCCGCCGCACCCGGATCCGCCGTCGCCAGATCGGCGCTTCCATTCTCGGTGCCCGCAGTCATCACATTCGTATTCGTCGCGGGAATAGCGGCCGCTCTCATCGCTGAAGCCGCTGGGACGAAAGACCCAGAAGCGCCCACAGCGCGTGCACCGCCGCTGCCGAATGAACGAGAGGACGAACAGCACGCCCACGACCGCCGTGAGCCCGACGCCGTAGAGATTCTCCCCGATGAACTCGAATTGGGCCGCGACGATGCCGCTGGTGTCACGGGAGCGAACCAGGGCCGCTGCGCACGTACTCGCGACCACCAGTCCGCCGACCCAGCAGCCCGCCGACACGCGGGGCTTCTGGATGATCCAGTGGCGCCGCGTATTGATCCGTTGAAGCCGCACGTCCTCGCCGACACGGACCCGGGGGTCTGGCCACACGTCCGGTGGTGGTGGTTCGCCGAAGAGGCGGTGGTAGCTCTGGATAGTGGCGTCGTACCACTGCCCGAACTTCTGGGCCTCGGCGAGGCCACCGCGGCTCGGCGCGTGGTGAATCGGCGTGCCCAGCACGTCGCCGCAGAACGGACCCCAGTACGTGCGTGTGTACGTCAGGTGGAGATGCCACACTTGGTCGACTTGATCGGAGGGGGCCACCGGATGGCCCGTGGCCACCGCGAGGAACATGAACCGCCGGTACTCGTCAATCGCGCGTTTCGCGTATCCGAGTGACCAGCCGTTCTCGCTGGTGAGCTTCTGGACGAAGGACCGCAGGTCGGCGCCCTCAAGGGAATACGCGCAGATCCGTCGGTACAGCGGCTCGTGTGTCTCGGTCATCGGCGTGGTGCTCGGCCCTACTACTGTGGAGGTCGGCAAACGGTCCACACCGCTCCAATGGGCAGACGAGATCACCCGTCCTCTGCTCAAGCCGCAGACGGGCTGAGGTGAGGCGAACCGCGCAAGTAGAGACTTCGCCACCGTTGCGGAGTTGCCACAGCACGGTTGGCGTATCCGCGAAGGAGGTCATGGGGGATGGGTTGCTCCCGAATTGATTGTCAAGGCTAGGAGTAGCCCTCGACCGCCTTACGGGATGGGCACAAGGCGCGTGAGTTTCTCAACTCGACTTCCGACGATGCTCCCGCCCAACACCTAACGTGATGGGTTGCACTCGAGCGTGTCTACCGTGAACGGCAGCCGGGTCTGAGGAACTTGTGATCCTGAATCTCGACCTCGTCGTAATCGGACGGTCTGCGTGACAGCACTCGGTCGGGGCCACGCGGAATCTGCTGACCTGACGGTCCCGGAATGCCGACCCCAACGGGTGGCTCCAGAACGGGACCCGGCACCTCGCGGATGGGGTTCTCAGGATTGAGCCGCCCAGTGATCTCGACCTCGTCCCCCACGAATAACATCAACGCATTCATCGTGGCGCCATTACCAAGGAGCGAGAAGAATTGACCTTCCTCAACCCGATTCTGGCTATCGAAAGCCTGGAGACTCGGGCCCAAGGCCCTTAGGGCCAAATACCCGTCGGGATCGTAACTGACGCAGCCACGAACGACTACGTCGTCAGCGCGGGGTTGAGCGTGAAGCGCCGACGTTGCGAACAGCACGACGACGAAACCAGTTAGGAACCGCATAGTCACCTCCACAGCACGCTGGCAACCCGATGCTAGCACGGGTCGGGCGTGCCTTCTCTACTCGGTGGGCACGAGGCGCGTGAGTTCCTCGTCAAAGTGCTCGATGAGGATGCTGTCGCTACCCACGGCTCAGAGTCCTGCGGAGACGGAATGAGATCTCGAGGGATACAAGGACGGGGACCGGTTCACCAAAGCGAGTACCTGGCGCGAAACGCCACCGCCGCGCACATTTGATCGCTTCCTCATCGAGACCATGCTCCCGATCCAGCGACGTGGTCACGGTCACATCGCCGACCGTGCCGTCGGGAAGCACAACGACGGCGAGGCGGACCCCGCCCTGGATATTGGCACGCATCGCCTCCGATGTGTACTCAGGCGTGGCCCTATAGATGACCTGTGGCACGCTCACTCCCGATCCGGGTCGGTAGAGGTCTCCGCCAACACCACCACCTTGCCCAGGACCAAGCCCGGGACCTGTGCCTGGTCCGACCCCGGTTCCCTCTCCGGTGCCCCCACCCCCTCCGGTTCCGCTCCCCTGCGACAGCGTAGCCCGAGCGGAGAACCCTTCCAGAACCCCCGGTGAGGTCTGCGGCGCGCTCGAAATCGATACGGCCGGAATATTGAGCAGTTGTGTTTGCAGAGTCTCCTCCTGCACCTCCGGTTCGACATAGTCTGGCTCAGGTGCGACCGGAATACTCAGCTCGGCCTCGTCGGAACCTTGCAGCTCGACCTGACGAGGGAGCTCGAGCGACTCGTTGCCACCACCCCCACCGCCACCACCCGGTCCCTCCCCGGGCAGCCACACAATGCCAAGATTGTCTCGGTTCGGCTCGATGGTCTCGAAGACGCGCTCAGGAGCGAGACTCAGCAGCAACAGGACGAGTCCAGTGAAGACAACGTGCCCACCGAGCGAGACTGCAAACGAGCGACGCATCCGCTCCTGAGAAGCTCCCAGCAGGGACGGCACATCCTTTGGGCCGAGGGTGTCAGGCGTGATCGAGAGTTCCGCTTGGAGGCTCATGACCCTGTTTGTATCGTGCGCGACGTTCTCGCGGGAGGACTTGCAGGCTACAGTCCTTCGTACACCCGCCGTTCAAATCCCTGCAGCGTATCGACCGCGTCTTCGTCGTAGAACGGTAGGTACTGCATCAAGAGCACCGCACCGATGCCCGCTTCCCGATCAATCCAGAATTCCGTATTGAACAAGCCCGCCCAGCTCATGCTATCTGGGTTCGGCAGGGAGATGTCCCAGTAGCTGTTGAAATTTGAAGCGGCGGCTCTTCACTGGTCGTGCTATACGACCGGTGACGAAACCGAGGTGCAAGCCTCCCAGTAAGGAGCCGCCATGAAGAAGCAGTCTCGCACAGTCCCTCGCCGTCGCCAATCGGTATCCCCGACGCCACGGCACCTGCCGTTGGTCGATATCCTCATTGATACGCAGGCCGAGCTCCAGGAGCTGGTCGTCGCGTCTGGCCTGAAGGTACTCGAAGCCATGCTGGAAGAGGATCGGGCCGCCGTCTGTGGGCCACGGGATGCGCATCAACCTGCGCGCCAGGCGTATCGAACGGGGCATACGCCGAGTCAGGTCGTGCTGGGCGGGCGGAAGGTGGCGATTCGTCGGCCCCGTGCGCGGCGCGCCGGCGAGGAGGTTCCGTTGCCAACGGCCCGGGCATTCGCGAATGCGGACCCGCTGAACCGGCGCGTGGTCGACCAGATGCTGATCGGTGTGGCGACCCGCCAGTATGCGCGGAGTCTGGAACCGCTCGGCGCCGACGTCACCACGCGGGGCACGAGCAAGAGTGCGGTCAGTCGACGCTTTGTCGCGCAGACTCAGGCGCAGCTGGATGCGTGGCGGGCGACGCCGCTCGACGCGCTGGACCTGGTGGGGCTGCTGATTGATGGCGTGCACGTGGGTGGACACTGTATCGTTGTCGCCCTAGGCATCGATAAAATGGGCGCGAAACACCCGCTCGGCCTGTGGGAAGGGGCCACGGAGAACGCGACGGTCTGTCAGGGGCTCTTGACCAATCTCGGCAGCCGCGGGCTGCGCACCGACCGGAGCCTGCTGGTGATCGTCGATGGCGCGAAGGCCCTCGACACGGCCGTGACCCAGACATTCGGGCGCGCCGCACTGGTGCAGCGGTGTCAGGTCCATAAGGGCCGGAACATCTTGGAGCATCTCCCTGAGGCACAGCGGCCGTGGGTGAAGGCGGTCCTCACGCGCGCCTACACGAACAGCCACGTCAAGACGGCCAAGCGTCTGCTGCAGGACCTGGCGCGGCGCTTGGACACTGACTACCCGAGTGCGGCCACGAGCGTGCGGGAAGGGCTCGACGAGACGCTGACCGTGCTCGGCTTGGGTCTGTCGGAGCGTCTCCAACGATCGCTCGCCACCACGAACGCCATCGAGAGTCTCCTCAGCCGAACGCGCCACGTGCAGCGCCATGTGAAACGCTGGCGCGGCGGGACGATGGTGCTCCGCTGGGTGGCCGCCGGGGTGCTCGAAGCGGCGAAGGGGTTCCGCCGGGTGCAAGGATGTCAAGATATGCCCGCGCTGGTCGCTGCCCTCCGGGCACGCGACGCGCGGTTAGGACTCGGGGAGTCGTCAGAGATGGTTGCGTAGTCGTGAACCAAGCTGCCGCTGAGTTTCAACAGCGCACGGGACATCCCCTTCGGCAGCTGGCACTGCAAATGTGAAGCGGGCCTCAGCGCACCGGAGCCCCGGAACGCGACAAACCGCTTCATGCTAGGGTGAGCGAGACTATGTCCGACGAGCATCTACACCAGTCCCTCACAGAACTCCGTGTTGAACTCGACCGCCTGGAAGCCGAAGAGGCGCAGGTCCGAAAGCGCCTCGACGCGCTGATCTCATCGGTCGAAACGCACGTCGACGCACCTGCCGACGCAGCCCACCATGAGTCCCTTGTTCAGGACCTCCAGCGATCCATTCTCGAGCTCGAAGTGTCGCATCCCAAGGCCACCGTCATCCTCAGTCGGATCGCGGCGGCACTGGGAAACGTCGGCACGTGATCGGAACGGGCGCCCTCCCGGTCGATCTTCGTATCTCTCGCTCGATACACCTCCCCCATGCCGCCTTCGCCAATCTTGGCGGTGACGGAGTAGGGGCCGAGGGCGGTGCCGGGTTGGAGCGACATGAGACTTCGATGCCCGGTGCCTAGTTCATCTCCGGCCGCTGGTCCTTACGGACGATGTTGAAGAACGCGAAGAGCTTCGAGGGTGTGTCTTGGCTCGCATTGATGAACTGCGAGTGGTCCCCGCCTCTGACTTCGACGTAGACGTGTTCCATGCCTAGCGCCTTCATCTTCGCCACCCACTCGCGGGTCGTCGTCACCAAGCGGTCCTGGTCCCCCTGCAGGACAATGATCGGGACATCTTTGAAGGCTTCGAGCTGCTCCGGAGGCGCTGACGGCGCAGGGGCAGCGACACCCAGCGCCGCCCAGAGGTCGGGATGCTTCGCGGCTAGATGGTAGGTACCCGCTCCTCCCATCGAATGGCCCCAGAGATACATCCGGTCCTGATCAATATTGAACTCCTCGCGGACGATCTCGAAGACATTCATCACGTCCTGCTCACTGAGTTCACCCAAGTTCTCCGGAAGCACCTCGGTATCGCCTTCCGCCCGCCGCATCTGGGGAATACCTGGACCGTGACTGCCGTACCAGGCCCGAGGGTGATAGCCAAGTGGTGCGACCATGATGTACCCGTCCCACTCGGCCAGGTCGATGGCACCCTCGTAACCCAGCATCCAGTCGTAAGGCCGCCCGAG
The DNA here is from genome assembly GCA_965223015.1 of Vicinamibacterales bacterium. Taxonomy (GTDB): domain Bacteria; phylum Acidobacteriota; class Vicinamibacteria; order Vicinamibacterales; family UBA8438; genus CAUZIB01. The sequence continues at coordinate 146,984 of CBDCVL010000001.1, forward strand.
CCCATGCAGGGCCACAATGAGTGGCCACTCCTGCTCAGCGTCATATGCGGACGGCACGAATAGCGCGTAGGGCATCTCCTTGCCGGTGCCAGGGAATAAGTACGTCCGACCCTGAACGCGGGAGTCAGCGGCAACTACCGACCCAGGCTCCTGCGCCCCAATTGGCGCTTCGGACGCCACGACTAGCGAAAGCGCAACCGTCGCCACACGTAGAACAGGCCTTGCCGTCATGATCCCTCTCCAGTCTTCACGTGTCCGTTGGAAAACACCAAAGCCCTCGGTTCACCGATGGCGGCGGTCACGTCGTGGTGGCCGAGTCGGGGGCCGGCTTGAAGGGCCATGAGCTGTAGCTGAGCGCGTGAGACACTGTGTCAGCATTCTAGTCCCAGGAAGCCAGAAGGTGAACGAACTCCGGCCACACGGTTTCGAACATCCCAGCGCCCGTGCCACAAACGAGGCGTCTTGGCTGCTATGCTCCATCTTGAACCCATCCCACACAGGAGCGATTCTCATGAAGACTCGCACGACCTTGCGGCTGCTCTTTGCCCCCGGCATCGCGTGTGCTCTTGCGCTGGTCGTCGCCTTGCCGGCGGCTGCCCAGATCGACCGGGTCCGTGACCCCAACTGGACAACGCCGCGGACGTCTGACGGCCAACCGGACCTCCAGGGCATCTGGGGAAACAAGACGATCACGCCGATCGAGCGGCCCGAGAGTGAGTCACGCGTGTACCTCAGTGATGAGGAAATAGCCACCCTCAACCAACAACGAGCGATTAGGCAGGCGGCGCAGGACGCCGAGCCCGCCCGCCGCGTCGAGGCCGGCCGCAACGTCGGCGGCTACGCTAGCTACTGGCTCGACTCGGGCGACACAGTGCTGTCGACCGGGCAAACCTCGTTCGTCGTCGACCCGCCGACCGGCCGAGCCCCCGTCAAGCAGTGGGCCTTGGACACCAAGGCGTGGCGCCGTGCACACGAAGGCGACCATTACCTCAACATGAGCGTATGGGATCGGTGCATCTCGCGGGGAGTCCCAGGCTCGATGCTCCCGGCCGGCTACAATAACGCCTACCGCATTTTGCAGACGCCGAACCACCTCGTCATCTACCACGAGATGATCCACGACGCGCGGATCATCCCGCTGTCTGACCAGCCGTTCATCGACAACCGTATCCGTCAGTGGATGGGGGATGCGCGGGCTTTTTGGGAGGGCGAGGTGCTGGTCGTTGAGACAAAGAACTTCCACGATCGCGGCTGGATCGCGTCGAGCATAGCCGGGGGCCGCTTGAAGGGCATTCCCGTCAGCAAGGCGCTCCATGTGGTCGAGCGGTTCGAGCGTGTGTCACAGACCACTATCATGTGGGACGTGACGGTCGCCGATCCGGACGTCTACACAGCTCCCTGGAAGGTCTCGATGCCACTGACCGCCGAGCCCACCTACGAGATGTTCGAATACGCGTGCCACGAGGGGAACTACGCTGTACCAAACGCGCTCAGCGGAGCGCGATTCCTCGAGAAGTCGGCGGAGTCGACCGAGGGGCGGTAAGCTCAGCTCCGAATGACCGGCGGTTCAGCTTGGTATCGGTGCCTTGACGCTGCCGTGTGGCAAGAAAGGACTCCTACGGTAAAGCGAACACGAAGAGGGCGTTGCCCGCCCGAGGGTTTCGCTTTTCGGGTAGCAGGTCAGTCGGGATTACGCTCGACCAGCTCGACGCACCCAGCGGACCTCCGGCCCCGAACGCGATGAACTGGGTGCCGTCGACCTCGTAGGTGATCGGATACCCGTTTGCCATCGTGGATAGCCGGCTCTGCCAGAGTTGGTCGCCGGTCCGCGCGTCATACGCGAAGACGTAGCGTTCCCAGTCGCCAACGAACACGAGACCGCCGGCCGTGGTCAGCGCCGCAGTGTTGTAGGGCACCCGGCGACGGTGTTTCCAAAGGGTGTCGCCGGTTCGAATGTCCAAGACCTGAAACTCGCCCAGCTGATCGGGCGCGTCGGGATGGAAGTGATTCTTCCGCCCACGGACGCCGCCCGTTCCGCCGCCCCCTTCGCGGCGCTCAACCGGACCAAACGCGGCGGTCTCACAATTCAGGTTGAGCGGGACAAACAAGGCCTCGATCTCGGGGTGATACGCCATCGCCCGAAGGCCCTTGAAGCCCCCGGTGCTCGGGCAGAAGTAGAGCTCTTCGCCGACGCCGACTACCATGCCATCCCGATACGCGACCTCACCGGTCCGTGCATCCACATCCAGGATGTTCTGATAGCCAAGATCAACGGCGCTCACGAACTCGCCCGTGGTTCGGTCAAGCTCCCATAGAATCCCCAGCTTGCCCATACTGAACACCGATTGTCGGCCGTCGTAGTCGATCAGGATCCGCTCGAACGTCTCGTCCATGTCGTGGCTGTCGCCGGGGATGTGTTGGTAGAACCACTGCAGCTCACCCGTCGCCGGGTCAAGTGCGAGCGTCGAGTTGCTATAGAGGGCGGCGGCGCTGGTGCCACGCGCGTCACGTGTCCATGGTTTGGCCTGAGCCGTGCCGTAGTAGACGAGCCGGCTGACCGGGTCGTAGCTTCCAGGAATCCAGGCGTCGCTCCCCGCGCGAAACATCACCGGCAAGTCGCCCCACGTGTCGCCCCCAGGGTCTCCAGGCCTCGCGATCGTGGACGTGCGCCAGAGCACCTGCCCGGTACGCCCATCGAGACCGATGATGTAGCAGGTGTCATCGCGGAAACGCTCACAACCTTGCAGGCCCGCCACGATCGTTCCATCGGCGACGATCGGCCCGCTCGAAAAAGCGTAACCCTCCTCGTCGGGCACCACCGGTGTGTCCCACCTTACCTCGCCCGTCCGGGCGTCCAGCCCAACGACGTGCGCGTCGGCTGTGTTCAGGATGACAAGGTCGTGGTAGATGGCCAGGCTGCGCATCTGCGCCGCGGGTCGTCGCACCTCGTCCATCTCCCGACGGTACTCCCAGATGAAGTCACCCGTGCGAGCATCGAGCGCTTGGACGACGTTGCCGGGATTTGCAATGTATATGATGCCGCTGCGCACGAGTGGCGTCGTCTGCGACACTCCCGGCTCGAGTCCCCAGGACCAAGCCAGTTGGAGCTGGCCCACGTTGCTCCGGTCGATCTGATCGAGCGGGCTGTGCCCCCACCCGTCGAGTGTGCGCCGCCAGTTCAGCCAGTCGGCTGGGTCGGGACTCTGCAGGACCGTGTCGGTGACCGGCGTAAAGTTCTCGACTTGCGCCTGGCTATGGAATTCGGCTGCAATGGTGACAGCGGCACACGCGAATGCCGCGACGCATGCACGAGTTGTCATGCGGTCCTCCTCAAGGGTTGAATCACCGCCATTCTATGCCCAAGTGGTCGATGGCTCCACCAGCCTGCACAGAATTACCTGTGGGAGGCGCACGTACGCTTCGTGCGGTGACTCGGCACTAATAGAGGTGGTCAGGATCGTCTGGCTGGCTAGGTCAGGGGCCTGCGAGGAAAGACCTGGCCGTGCGGACGTCCCCCCCCGCGGCAGCGATTTTCGGATTCCAGAAAGACGGTGGCCGTACGGTGTCACGGATCAAGCTACTGATGGAAGAGCAGTTAGCCGCTCACCGCCGCGCCGTTTTCTGAGAATCCAGAATTGACGCCCGTCTGGGCGTCCGCTCCGAGCGTCCGCTGGCCATCCTCGCGTCCTATCGGCCTGGCGTGCCTCCAGGCCGTTCGGGGGGTGCCGGTCGATCCCGTCCTCGGGGTCGTTCCGGACGGTCCGTTGGCTCGGGTCGCACATCTGTAGGTTCGGGGCGCGTTCCCGCTTGGTCCGGGCGCGCTGCGTCTGGCCGCTCGATGATCGTGGGACGCACGTCGGGAAACAATCGATCCGGCCGTTCTCCGCCCGCGATCGCGTCGCGCAATGCGAGCAAACTCGCGCGCCCTTCCCAGTAGTCGCGCTCCCGGCGCTTGATCTCCCGTCCCAGATCGAGCATCTCGAGGGGCTGGAATCCCTGCCTTACGGCTTCGGCCATCACCGCGGTGCCCTCCACGAGCGGCAGCCCCGCTTCCTTGATGAGCGACAGTCCCTTGGCGGCACCTCCAAGTCCGGCGGCCGACATCGGTGGCTGATCGGGTGACTGCGCCTGCCTGTGGAGGACATCTACCTCTTCCGGCGTGACGCCACCGCTCAGCGCTTCAGCCAGCAAGAGCACAGGCGTTTCACCGGCGGCGGCCGCCGTGCTCGGCTGCAGCTCACGCAGCAACTGATCGGCCGTCTCCAGCTCGAGCGCCATCTGACGGATGACCGCTTCGATTCGGTCGGGCGCCATGCCCTTGGCCAGCCCCTCCCGGATCTTGTTGGCAAGCGGCCCGACAGGCAGACCCTTCCCCGCCGCCTCGTCGGCGTGGCGCACGAGGACATCGATTTCGTCGGCCCGACCGCCTTGACTGACCCAAAGGCGCACGAGCGCCTCGCGCTCCGACGGTGACACGGCCTGGGCAGCGGACGCCGAAGGCGTGGCGACGACGGCCGCAACGACCAGCAGCATGGCCGCCACCCGTTGGACCTGACTACCGGACCACCAGCACGCCATTCCACGCTCCAAAACCATCGTCAACATAGTCCTCTGCAGCCGGCGGACTGAGCCACCGCGTGCCGTCCACAATGTACATGAAGAGATACTCGCCCGGCGGCAAGGGCACGAGCGTTGTCCACGCTCCGGTTGACGGAGCCTGCGACAGTCGGTGTGATGAGGTTGACCATTGATTGAAGGTGCCAGCCACCGCCACGGTGCCGGCATCGGGCCGCACGAGCACAAACCGAACCCCGTCCGGGGTAGATACCGGTGCCGAGGGCGCCAGAACTGCCGCACACGCCAGACCCATGCCCGCCGCGACTGCGGCTGCCGACTCGATCACCAGCCCCAGACGCATCCCATGGGGAGACTAGACGACCTTCCCGCCTCATGCAACGTCTCACAGCGAGGTCTCCACCGAACGCACGTCGAGCACGGCGTTGCGCGATCCAAAGCCATCATCCTGCTGCTCCGCGGCGAAGGGATCGGCAATCCATTGCGTGCCGTCGACCACGAACATGTACTCATAGCGCCCCGGCTCGAGCGGGAGTGTAACGGTCCAGGCGCCGCTCGCCGAAGGCTCAAGGGGGGTCTGCACGGGATCCCATCCGTTGAAGTCTCCCGCCACTCCCACTGTCCGCGCTCCGGGCTCCAGCATGACGAGCCGAACGAGCACGTGTGTCGAAGGCGTTGCAGTCGGAGCAGTCGATGTGGGGACCGAGCGTCCAGATCGGTCGACAGTCACGGCGGCTCCGGCGATGAGCAGCGTGACGCAGGCGGCGCCTAGAGCGCCAGCGAGGTTCCACTGAAAGGGATGCGGCGCCCAGAGAATCTCCTGCAGTCGTCGCCCAAAAGAGAGTCTCGACTGCGTCCGTGCCATCACGCCCGCCACGAAGTCGGCGGGCACAGCTGGCCGCGGTAGCCGGCCGGCGCCCGCCGCGAGCTGTTCGAGCTCGATGAGCCTTTCCTGCAGGGCCCCGTCGCGCCCCAGCCGCATCAGCAGCTGCACGCGCTCGGCGCTGGACAGGTCGTTGTCAATGAACCGCTGCACGAGATGCTCCGAATTGTCCGCTTCGCTGTTTCTCATGTGCAGACTCCGTTTAGGTGCGCGAGCGACCGGCACAAGATGTTCCGGGCCTTGTAGACTCGCATCTTGAGCGCATCTCGATTGACGCCGAGGATTGCACTCATCTCGTCGTACCCTAGGCCTTCGACGTGCCGAAGCACGAACGATTCGCGGTAGATCACAGGAAGGTCCTGGACCGCCCGGTCAAGCTCGTGCGCCAGCTCGCTTTGCTCGTGTTCCCAGTGAGGCGTTTCCTCGTCGGCGGGCTCCCTGACCGCGGCGCCGCCCTCGTCGGATGCATCGAGCGACTCGGGGGGATCACGCCTAGCTCTCAGGGCGTCGGTGCACTTGTTCACGGCGATCCGATAGAGCCAGGTCGAGAACTTTGACCCGAACTGAAAGCCCGAGAGCGCCCGGTAGGCTGACGCGAATGTCTCCTGCGCAGCGTCCTCCGCATCGGCGGTGGGCCCGAGCATGCGAGTCGTCACGCTGAGAATCGACGCAGCGTGCCGAGACACCAGAACACTGAATGCCTCCCGATCGCCGCGCTGTGACGCTCTGACGAGCACCGCGTCGTCGGCAGCATGGTCCGGTGCCATTGGTTCCGTAAACCTGCTCACAACGCGTTTCGGCCCCGCAGCATCAGAAGCGCCGGCTCGCTCCAAGAATGAAACCGAGATCCGGAGCGCCGTCCGAAAGCCCGAACTCTCCCAAGAGCTGCACGCGCCACCCGCTGCCGCTCTTGAGGCTCAGCACGGCAAGGACGTCTCGGGAATTGGCGAAGTCGGGGACGATGGCGCGGTACTCCTCGAAGAAGACACTCACGTTGGCCACTCCGTTGGCCAGACTCTTGGCTGCGCCGACGCTGTACCACCAGCGGTTGCTGAACTCGGAGCCGTCCGGCTTGCCGATGAAGGTGTAGCCTCCGTCGACCATGGCCATGAGGCCGCCACCGACGACGCGGCTGACTTCGACCCCAATCCCTTCGTCTGCCCGCCCGGTCCCAAGGCCGTCGTCGGAGCTCGCCGTCGGCGCTTTGAAATGCGCGCGAATGGCAACTGTCGGCAGCCACCCCCGCTCGTCCAGGGCGTAGTTACGAACCCGAACGATAACGTCGCCCATTCCACAGGTGCTCAGGTCGTGCGCGAGTGCGCTGCTCTCGTGCGTGGCTGGGAACTCATCGGTTGTGCGAGTGGGTTCTGAGGCGGCTTCAGCGCGGTCGCCCGCGCCGGCGGTCCGGCCGGCCGTCCGGCGGTCGCCCTCGGTTTCGGGCCCTCCGGTGTTGCGGCTCAGGTCCGTTCGTACTGGCGTCCCGTTGACCACGGTGACGTCGCCGCTCCCTCTGATGCATATGTGGGGAACCACGACCGAGAGGTCACCATCCTGGAACAAGCGGCGTGCAGTAAATGGAGTGTAAAGAATGTCTGTCCGGGTGCTGGTTCCGTACTTGCCACTCGAAAAGCTCGGGGTAAGACCCAGCTGCCATCGCTCCTGCGCATACCCGACGCCCGGAGCGGCTCCCAGTCACAACATCGTCCACAACACGTACGTGGTCGCCGCTTTCGAGATGTTTCCGTGACGGGGCGAACTAGGGGACGGGTGGGGCCTCTCGGCCCCCCCTTTGCGAGATGTGAACGGCGATGGCCGTTTCTCAACGAACCGCATTCGGCCTTTCGGGACGTTCCGGCCAATCTGGACGGGCCGGCCGGTCAGGACGATGTGGACGGTCTGGCCGATCGGGCCTCACGCGATCGGGCCGGTCCACACGATGTGGCCGATCCGGTCGGTGCCGACGATCCGGCCTATCGGGGCGATGCCTCCGTCTGTCGCGAGGCCGATCCGGTCGCCGCCGGTCGTGTTGTCGGCCGTCTTGGGGCCTCTCGACTTGCGCCGTTGACGTACTGCTTGTACCGCACCCGGTTCCCTGGACACACATTTGTGCTATGCCGCCTGGCGTAGCTCATACTCCTCGCGCGCCTCGATCGGCGTGTGATACCCAAGCTTCTCGAGACGCCAGGTCTGGTTGTACCGCTCCACGAAGTTGGCCACGGCGGCGCGGACGGCCTCGAGGTTCTGAAAGATTCGGCCGTGGATCGCTTGCTCCTTGAGCGTACGATTCCACCGCTCCGCCACCCCGTTTGTTTCCGGTTCCTCGACACAGCCGAAGCTGGGGTGGACCCCCCAATACCGGATCTGCTTGAGGAAGTGGTCTGACAGGTACTGACTACCGTGATCCATCCGAAGCGCCAGCCCGCGGGCGACGTCGGCGTCCAGCGAGCCATAGAGCCGTTCGAGCCCTTGCGCAATCGGATCGAGTGCCGCGAAGCGGCTCCCGACTTTGCACACGTGCCACCCCACGCACTCCGCGGTCCAGTGTTCGACTGCCGCGAAGATCCAGCCCCACCCGTCGTCGAGCGTGAATACCCGCACGCCGTCCGTCCCCCACATCACGTTGGGCGCCTGAGTGATGACCCGCCCGTCGTGGGTCTTCGCGGCGCCCTGACGCCCGCGGTGCGGGGAGAGCAGTCCGTGCGCCCGCATGACGCGCAGCCCCCGCGTGCGGGCGACTCGGATCCCATCCAGGATCCGAAGCCGTGCGTGGACCTTGCGATGGCCTTCGCCGTGGAACGGGGACCGCGCGAGATCGGTCCGAATCGCCGCCAGCAGCTGCGCGTCCGATTGCCTCGGCGGCGGCCCCCGCCGCGCCGGCCCCGCGCCCAGCCGGTGGTGGTGTGCCCGCGCCCGCCGCGCGTCGAGCGCCGAGCGCGAGCGCTCCCAGACCTGACACACCCGCTGAATGCCGAAACAGCGCCCCGTCGCCGCGGAGGTCGTCGCGCTCATCGTCGCGACCTCCGCA
>CBDCVL010000002.1:0-560570 GCA_965223015.1 Vicinamibacterales bacterium
TTGACGGCAAGAAGGACTACAAGGACCTCCTGCACGAGAAGGTCGGTGAGATCAAGGCCCAGATCATCGAGCGTGATGGCAAGATCTTGATGGAGAAGGATTGCCCGATCCATGGCCACTTCGTGGACGTGATGGCGATCGACACAGAGTTCTTCCGTCATCTCGAGGAGACCTTTCCCGGCAGCGACATCGAGGCGCACAACGACGAGAAGCTCCACAACCACGGAAGCAGCACGATCGAATACGGACGCGGATCGGTTCTGACGATCGACCTGACCAACCGCTGCAACATGATGTGCGACCCGTGCTTCATGGACGCGAACCAGGTCGGGTTCGTGCACGAGCTCGACTGGGACGACATCAAGACGCTCCTCGACAACGCGATCTCGATCAAGCCGAGACGACAAATGTCGGTCCAGTTCTCAGGCGGCGAGCCGACGATGTCGCCGTACTTCCTCGATGCGGTGCGTTACGCACGGAAGGTCGGATACAACAGCGTGCAGGCGGCCACCAACGGAATTGAGTTTGCCAAGAGCGTTGACTTCGCCAAGGCCGCAGCCGAAGCGGGACTTCGGTATGCCTATCTCCAGTTCGACGGAATCGGCAATGCCGCGAATTCCCATCGTCTCGTGGGGAACCTGTTCGATGTCAAGCTGCAAGCGATCGAGAACCTCCACGCCGCCGGCGTCGACATTGTGCCGGTCATTACCATCTTGAACGGCATCAACAATGAGCAGGTTGGCCGTGTGGTGCAGTTCGCGCTGGACAACCCGAAGAAGATCAGCTTTCTGTCATTCCAGCCGGTGTCGTTCACGGGCCGGGACGAGGAGATTACCGAGGAGCGACGTCACGCGCAGCGATACACGCTGTCTCACCTCGCGCATGACGTCAAGAACCAGACGGGTATCGGCGAGCCGACGCGCGACTGGTTCCCAATCTCGTTCATGAGTACCTTTACTGATTGGGCCGACCTGGTGCATGGTCCGCAAGAGGATTGGGGACAGCTCAACTGCGGCTGCCATCCGAACTGCGGTATCGGTATGGCGATCATGATCGACAAAGAGACGAAGGAGGCGGTGCCGTTTACCGCATTCGTCAGAGGCGAGCGCCTCTCGAAGGACATTGCGAGCATCAACGATGCGGCGCACGGTCGAACCTCGTCGGTCATTGGAATGGCGTTGGCGCTGATGCGAAACTACGATCCCTTCAAGGCGCCAACCCACTTCAGGATTGTCGACCTCCTGAGGAAGTTCGACAAGACGTTCGGCGCGAGCGGGATCGACTACGGCAAGGTCTCGGGTGAGCGCACCCATGGTGACATCGCCAAGCGTCGAGAAGACCGGTGGAATTTCCTGTTTGTCGCCGGAATGTGGTTCCAGGATCTCTTTAACTACGACTTCCGACGGACCGAGCGATGCATCATCCCGTACGCGACCCAGGAAGGCGAGATCTCGTTCTGTGCATACAACACGGGGATCGGTTGGCGAAACATTATCGAGAAGATGCACATGACGGCCACGTTGACCAAGTGGTACGAGGAGCATGGGCGCCACGAGATCTTTGCGGGCGGCAAGAATGTGGAGCTCGGGGCGAGCCAGCATGGGCTCGTACTCGACCCCGAAGCTGTCGCAGCTGGCGCGCAGACTGACCTCGACCAACAGGGGATCGCCAAGAACGCGAGGCAGGAGAAGCTCGAGGCTCGGGCGGCGGCACGAGATTCGAACGGCAATGGCGCCGAGTCGGCGGCGGACGACGACAAGGACCCGCGCTATCACGAGCAGATGGCTCAGCTCTACCGGCAGCACGTGCTGAAGGAAGAGAAGCCAGACGTCGTTCAGATTCAGGGGCTGAAGAGCTAAGTTAGAGGCACCGGCGGTCTAGGCCTTGGGCTGCGTGGCGTGCGTCACGCAGCCCTTTCTTTGTCTTGTGGGTTGGGCTCGTGAAGCCGTCGGGTGCGGCGCGATTGGAGCGCGCCACGCGCAACTCAACCCCCGCGAGTGTGCATTTCGAGGTGCGGCCGCTTTTGTAGCTCCTCCACGGGGACGAGCGGCTGACGGTCGCCCGCGGCCAGGCGAGTCTCCGCGCCCCGGTCGGATCTGGCGGTCCACGTCGAGGTGATGAGCTCGTGGAGGTCGCTCGCTGACGCGCCGTTACGCAACGCGCCGCGTAGGTCGGTCCCTTTCTGAGCGTATAGGCACAAGTACCAGAGACCGTCAGCAGTCAATCGACTGCGGTCACAACTCCGACAAAACGGTGCGGTCGTTGACGAGATGATCCCGAACGTCGTGCCGTCGGCGAGGGCGTAGCGGTCGGCTGGGGCGGATGTTTGCTCGTCGACCGGTGTTGCCGAGCCATACTTCGACTCGATGATCCGAAGGATCTCCGTCCGCGAGATGACATCGTCGAGCGACCAGCGAGTCGCGCCGCCGACGTCCATATACTCGATAAACCGAATCTCGGCGCCGAGGTCCTTGCTGTAGTCGAGCAGGTCGATCAGCTCGTCGTCATTGACTCCGCGGATGACGACGGTGTCGATCTTGACTTCGCTGCCCCATATTCGCGTCGCCTCTCCGAGGCCGACGAGGACCGCTTCCAGCTCGTTGAACCGTGTCAGGGCTTCGAAACGATCGGCTCTGAGTGTGTCGAGGCTCACGGTGATACGGTGAAGCCCGGCCGACTTGAGTGCGGCGGCCTGATCCGTCAGCAGAATGCCGTTCGTCGTCAACGCGAGGTCCTGTATCGGGTTCTTGGCAGCGAGAAGCCTGATGAGGTCTGCGAGGTCCTTCCGCAGAAGCGGCTCACCGCCAGTGATGCGGATCCGGTCGACCCCAAGTCCCGCGAAGACGTCGACGAGGAAGCCGGCTTCTTCGAACGTCAGGATGTCTTTGCGTGGAAGCCACACGTAGTCCTGCTCCGGCATGCAGTACTGACAGCGCAGATTGCACCGGTCGGTAACCGAGACGCGGAGGCTGCGGAGCGGGCGCCCGAGCGTGTCGGTGACAGAAGGCAGCTCCATACGTGAGGGATTATGACCCAATCTTGGGACCTGGTCCTTTGAGGCGGGCTCGTGTTCGTCGTGAGACGGTGTTCGACGCCGCGGGCAGAGTCTGGGGCGCGAGTATAATCTCCCGAGTGCTCCGGCCGTACCGGTCCGTCTATCCGCGCGTCGCACCGACGGCTTTCATCGATCAGAGTGCCCAGATTATCGGTGATGTCGTAATCGGTGCCGACAGCAACGTGTGAATGAACGCCGTTCTGCGAGGCGACGTCAACAGCATCAAAGTTGGGCGACGCACAAACATCCAGGACGGGTGGGTCGTGCACGTGATGGGGGGACCCACCCCACCACGCTCGGTGACGAGGTCACCGTTGGCCACGCGGCGGTGCTCCACGGATGCACGATTGGCGATCGCTGCCTGATCGGCATGGGTGCGATCGTCCTGAACGGTGCAGACATCGGGTCCGATTCGATCGTGGCCGCCGGATCACTAGTCGTCGAGCGGCTCGCGGTCCCATCCCGGTCTCTCGTCATGGGCAGTCCCGGCCGGGTTCGCCGGGTACTGACCGAGGACGAGGTCGCGTCGATCAGGCGGTACGCCGAGAGCTACGTCGGGCACAAGGACGAATACATCACGTCATGATTTCAAGCGTCCGAGGGACTCACGATATCGTGCCTGGCGAGGTCGAGCGCTGGCAGACGCTCGAGGTCGTTGCACGGGAGTTGTGTCGCCGCTACGGATACCAAGAGATTCGTACACCGGTGCTGGAGCGAGAAGAGTTGTTCGCCAAGGGAACAGGCGAGTCAACCGATATCGTGCAGAAGGAAATGTACAGCTTTACCGACAAAGGGGGAGAGCGCGTCACGATGCGGCCTGAGGCGACACCCAGTATGGTCCGGGCGTTCGTCCAGCACTCCCTCGAACAGTCGATGGCGACGGCGAAGTTGTACAGCCTCGGGCCGATGTTCCGCTACGAGCGGCCGCAGAAAGGACGATACCGTCAGTTCCACCAACTGGACGTCGAGGCCTTCGGCATCGCCGCCCCGTCCCTTGATGCAGAGATCATCGAGATGGCGGCCGAATTCGTGCGCGCGCTTCGAATCGAACAGACCGAGCTGCTGGTCAACTCGGTCGGGTGCCCCGCGTGTCGCCCAGCCTTTGGTGCGGCGCTCCTGGCAGCGCTCGGTGACCAGATCTCCGAGCTGTGCGTCGACTGCCAGCGGCGGGCTCAGACGAACCCATTGCGTATCTTCGACTGCAAGATCCCGAATGACCAGCCGATCATCGACGGGCTGCCTCACTCGGTGGACTATCTGTGCGCCGAATGTCGGGAGCACTTCGATGCGGTCCAGCAGACCCTCGAGGGGTACGGGATTGACTTCCGGGTGTCTCATCGCCTCGTCCGCGGGCTCGATTACTACACGCGGACGACGTTTGAGATTCTGGGTCAGGGCATTGGTTCCCAAAACGCCGTGCTTGGCGGGGGGCGGTACGACAACCTCGTGAAGGCGCTGGGCGGACCGGACCGCGCGGGAATCGGTTTCGCCGCCGGGCTCGAGCGACTCGTTCTTGCGATGCCGGAGAGTGCTGGCGCCACTGCGCGGGTCGATGCGTTCGTTGTGGCCGTCGGCGACGCGGCGCGTCTGCCGGCCCAGGTATTGGCCCGTGACCTACGGCACGACGGGTTCAGTGTGCTCGTTGACTACGATGGCCGGTCGCTTCGGTCGCAAATGAAGCGGGCCGACCGTGCCGACGTGTCGTATGTGCTGATCGTTGGTGGTGATGAGCTCGAGCGGGGTGAGGTGACGGTCAAGGACATGACAACCGGACAGCAGTCGACCGTCGCCCGGAACGCTCTTGTCGAGAGGTTGAAGCCCGTCGGCGGCGCTGCAGGATGATGAAGGACTTACGCGGGGATAGCCAAGACGTGTCAGATAAATCGGAAGACGTGGGACGAACGCACACGTGCGGTGAGCTACGGCCAGGCGATGTCGGGACCGAGGTCACACTCATGGGGTGGGTTCACAAGGTTCGCGACTTGGGGGCGCTCATCTTCCTTGATGTGCGCGATCGGCATGGCATCACACAAGTTGTGACGCGTGACGACGAGCAGCTGCTCAACGTCACGAAGCAGCTGCGGCCGGAGTTTGTCGTGCGGGTGGAGGGTCCCGTCGAGCGGCGGTCCGACGAAACGCTGAATACGAAGATCGCAACCGGAGAAGTGGAGGTCGCCGCCCGAGCGATCACGGTGCTGAACGAGTCGCTCACGCCGCCGTTTCAGATCGATGAGGAGATGCCGGTCTCGGAAGAGGTCAGGTTGAAGTACCGCTACCTTGACCTACGGCGACAGCGCATGCAGGCAAACATCGGCCTACGTCACCGAGTGACGATGGCCACACGGCGGTGCCTCGACGGCAAGGGATTTTGGGAGATCGAGACGCCCATGTTGACCAAGTCGACACCGGAAGGCGCCCGAGACTATTTGGTCCCGAGCCGCGTCCATGCCGGTCAGTTCTATGCCTTGCCTCAGTCCCCGCAGATCTTTAAGCAAATCTTGATGATCTCTGGGATGGACCGGTACTTCCAGATCGTTCGATGTTTTCGCGACGAGGACCTCCGGGCCGACCGGCAGCCGGAGTTCACCCAAATCGATATGGAGCTCGCGTTCGCAACGCCCGATCTGGTGTTCGGCGTGGTTGAGCACCTGATGCACGAGGTGTGTGCGGAGACAGATCGTGAGATCAGCGTGCCCTTCCTTCGGCTGCCGTTCGATGAGGCGATTGCGCGGTACGGAACCGACAAGCCAGACCTTCGCTGCGCCCTGGAGATTCAGGATGTGTCCGCCGTTTTTGCTGAGGCGTCGTTCAAGGTCTTCCGCGATGCGATCGCGGCTGGCGGAGTCGTCCGCGCGCTCGTTGTTCCCGGTGCCGGCCGCTATCCGCGGCATCGGATCGACCAGCTGGTCGACGACGCGATCGCCCATGGAGCGAAGGGCCTCGTCTGGATCCGTCGATCGACGGAGGGCACGGTGCAGAGCTCGATTCTCAAGGCCGCTGGGGAGGACACCCTCACTCAGACGCTGGGGGCGGTCGGGGCCGGCGCGGACGACTTGACGCTCTTGTCGGCCGGTACGAGCGCCGAAGCATCAGGTGTCCTTGGCCAGCTACGGCTTACCCTTGCCGAGCGCGAAGGACTCCTTGATGAGTCCCGGTTCGAGTTCCTGTGGGTCGTCGACTTCCCATTGATGGAGTGGAGCGACACGGAGCAGCGATACATGTCGATGCATCATCCGTTCACCGCACCTCGGAAGGAAGATCTCGACGATCTCGAAGCTCGACCGGGGGAGGTGCGCGCGCGAGCCTACGATCTGGTTCTCAACGGGAGCGAAATCGGTGGTGGGAGTATCCGGATTCACGATCGGCAACTGCAGCAGCGCATCTTCCGGCTGCTCAAGATCAGCGACACCGAGGCGCAGTCGCGGTTCGGCTTCTTTCTCGAGGCGCTCCGATACGGTACCCCGCCCCACGGTGGGATTGCGCTCGGACTCGACCGTATCGTTGCGCTGCTTGCGGGAGAGCCGTCGATCCGGGACGTGATGGCGTTTCCAAAGACAGCCAACGCCCTGGACCTCATGTCGGGTGCACCGTCCGAGGTTGGCCGGCGACAGCTCAAGGAGCTCCACCTGGACCCGACGACTTGACCCGTGCCCACCGGTCGTGGGTACAATTCTGAATAGCCACGGAGTGCTTTCATAGCCACGCCTTCCTTCGCGAGAATCCCCGTCGCCGACGAAGGGATCGAGATGCTTCTCGGTTCCTACGACGAAAACCTCAAGAACCTCGAGAAGCTCTTCGATGTCCAGATCCGCACCGATGGGCACGAGCTGTTGGTGACGGGCGATGCGCTCCGTGTGGCCAAAGTCGAGCACGTCGTGGAGCAGATAGCCGAGGTCATTCGTGAGGGGTATCACCTGTCGAAAGGGGATTTGCGGCGTGCGGCCCAGCTGGTCGATCAGGATGCGTCGGTCGATCTGCGTGATTTCTTTGGGCGTGGTCCCGTGCGGCCGTCTGGCAAACGACAGGTCAGACCGAAGAGCGTCAACCAGCGGCAGTATCTCGACGCGATCGAGCAACACGATATCGTGTTTGGCGTGGGACCCGCCGGTACGGGCAAGACCTATCTCGCGATGGCCCAAGCTGTGTCCTTCTTGACGGCGAAACGCGTGAGCCGAATCATTCTGGCTCGTCCGGCCGTTGAGGCCGGTGAGAAGCTCGGCTTTCTGCCGGGCGACGTGCAGGAGAAGATAAATCCGTATCTGCGGCCCCTGTACGACGCGCTCTACGATATGCTCGACGGTGAACGGGTGAATCGGCTGATGGACCGAGGAGTCATCGAGATCGCACCGATCGCCTTTATGCGAGGCCGCACGCTGAATGACGCGTTTGTCATCCTAGACGAGGCGCAGAACACAACTGCCGAGCAAATGAAGATGTTTCTAACCCGGCTTGGGTTCGGTTCGAAGGCCGTCGTCACGGGCGATGTGACTCAGATCGACCTTCCGACGGGACGCACGTCAGGATTGGTCGAGGCGATACAGATCGTGAGGTCAATCGATGGTGTGTCGCTCGTGCGGTTTGACGAGCGCGATGTCGTGCGGCATCCTCTGGTTCAGGCGATCGTGAAGGCGTACGAGGCCTTTACCGAATCCGAGTCGCGGGACTCCACCCGTGACGACGACGGCGGCGCTTCAAGCGCGACATGACCACAGACGACCCCGACAGTACCAATTCCTCCTGCGACCACGTCTGGCGGTGGATCCCGTGACGTCTGACCCTGGATTCTCGGTCGCGGTGACCGATGGACGCGGGCGCCAGTTGCTCTCACGCGGACTTGTCCGGTGGCTCGCCCGCGTCGCTCCAGCTGCGGCACGCGGCGATCTGACGGTGGCTCTCGTGTGCGACGCCAAGATGCGAGCGCTGAACCGGCAGTTCCGCGGTATCGACCGACCGACCGACGTGCTGTCGTTTCCTGCCGATCCGGGCCCGAGACGGCCTAGAGGTCAGCGGCCCTTCCTCGGAGACGTCGTCATCGCGACCGGTGTTGCAGGGCGCCAGGCTCGGTCCGCTGGAGATCCGGTCGACACGGAGATTCGTCGGCTCGCGCTTCATGGTCTGCTCCACGTGCTGGGCTACGACCATGAACACGACGATGGGCGCATGGAACGCGTTGAGCGTCGGCTCTTGCGGCGGGGAGGGATCACGGAGCACCGCTCATGACCCCGCTGATTCTCTTTCTCCTTGCGCTTCTCTCCGCCTACATCGGTAGTGTCCAGACGGCATTTAGCGCCTTGATGCGGCTGCCGCTCAGACTGAATGCCGAACGCTCGGAGCGTCACGGTCGTCCTGACGGACTCGGTCAGTACCTCGATGATCCGGTGCGACTGTTTATTCCGGCGAGGCTGATTCAAGCGATGACCGTAGCGGTCGCTACGAT
The DNA here is from genome assembly GCA_965223015.1 of Vicinamibacterales bacterium. Taxonomy (GTDB): domain Bacteria; phylum Acidobacteriota; class Vicinamibacteria; order Vicinamibacterales; family UBA8438; genus CAUZIB01. Next base: position 8,493 of record CBDCVL010000002.1, read on the forward strand.
GCTGGTCACTCTCGAAGTGCGGCCCGGCGTTCCCGCTCCGCTGGCGCTCGCGTTCGCTGCGATGGTCGTCTTCGTCATCGGGTCTGGCCACGTGCTGCCGTTGCTTATCGTCCGCCGCGACCCGGAGTGGGTGCTGGAAATGCTCCTGCCATCCTTCAATGTGATTGCCCGCGCTCTCAGCGTGTTCACGCAGCCGCTGCTGACGCTGCTAAATGGTGGCAGGCGGGAGCGCGTCGACGATGGCGCGGCGCCCGCTGGCGCGACACTGGGAGCGGGAGCGGATGACACCGAGTCCCGTTCCGAAGTTGAGGAGCACGAAGAGCGCAAGCTGCTGCAATCTGTCGTCGAGTTTGGGGATACCATCGTCCGCGAGGTCATGACACCCCGCCCCGATATCGTGGCCGTTAAGTCGTCTGCGACGCTTGGGGAGTTGCGGACGATCTTCACCGAGCAGCGGTACTCTCGGCTGCCGGTCTACCGGGAGAATCTCGATGAGATTCTCGGATTTGTGTTCGTCAAGGACCTCGTGACCGTCGCTGACGCCGCGACGGATAAACAGGTTGTCGAAGGGTTGCTGCGTCCCGCCCATGTGGTGCCCGAGACGAAGCGCGTTGCCGAGCTCCTCAAGGAGCTGCAGCAGCAACACGTCCAAAGCGCGATCGTGCACGACGAGTACGGAGGGACGGCGGGACTCGTGACGATTGAGGACCTGCTCGAAGAGATTGTTGGGGAAATCCGCGACGAGTATGACGAAGAGTTGGAGGCGATTGTCGACGAGGGTGACGGGAGCTTCGTATTCGCCGGCACCGTCGGAGTCGACGATGTGTCCGAGTGTCTCGAGATCGACATCGAGCGACAAGGCTTCGAGACGGTCGGAGGCTACGTATTGTCCCGTCTAGGACGGGTGCCCCGCGTCGGCGAGACGCTGAATATCGACGATGTGCACGTGGAGGTGCTGGAGGGCGAGCGCCGGCGTGTGAAACGCGTCAGGATGCGCCGCCGGTCCGCCGCCGCGTCGGGATAGGTCGCATCATGCGGAGCGGTTTTGTCTCGCTGATCGGGCGGCCCAACGTCGGCAAGTCGACGCTCCTAAATCAGCTAGTCGGCACGAAGCTCGCGATCGTGTCGGACAAGCCGCAGACCACGCGGAATCGGATCGTTGCGGTTAAGAACGTTGAGGGTGATGCGGGCGGTCAGATCGTCTTCGTTGACACGCCGGGCATTCATCGGCCGCTGCATCGGATGAACGTTCGAATGGTCGAACTCGCCCTCGAGACGATCGGCCAGGTGGATGTGCTGGCCGTCGTCCTGGACTCGTCAGCCACGACAGGGGCAGGGGATCGCTATGTGCTGACGCTTCTCGAGCGCGCGACGATTCCCGTCATCCTCGTCTTGAACAAGATCGATCTCGTTGCCAAAAATCGGCTGCTCCCGCTCATCGATTGGTACCGTCAGCAGCGGGAGTTCGCGGCGATCGTTCCGATTTCGGCACTGACAGGCGACGGCCTGGCACCGCTCGAGCACGCGATCCTGGAGCAGCTGCCCGAGGGGACGCCGCTCTATCCTGAGGACTACCTGACAGACCAGCCGGAGCGTGTCTTGGCGGCCGAGACTGTTCGGGAGAAGCTCTTGCAGCAGACACGAGCCGAGCTTCCGTTTTCGTCTGCCGTCGTCGTTGACCGATTCGAGGAGCCGCCGGACGACGGCGATGGGATCATACGCATCTACTGTTCGATCTTGGTCGAACGGCCATCTCAGAAAAAGATTGTCATCGGGAAACACGGCGCACTCGTCAAGCAAATCGGCACCGAGGCCCGACACGAGCTCGAGCGGTTCTTTGCCGCGAAAGTCTTTCTGGATTTGCACGTCCGAGTACGGTCGAGCTGGCGCGAAGACGAGCGGATCCTGACCGAGCTCGGGATCTCCTAGGGCGGGGTTCGGACCGCCACGCGGGCCCCTACGAAAGGTCTGAGCTGCTACAATAGGACGTTCTAGGTCGAAACTCAGTGGGACAACGATCGCACCCAATTTTTTCTATGCCTGTGTCGAGGTCTGACGACCTCACTGGATTGTCGTATGCCGCCTCATCGCCGAATCGATGTCGTGTTCGATTCAGTCAAGCGACTGCAGCGGATTGGTGCGACCGCCAACCTGCTGAATCTCCTTCAGAAACAACACCCGGCCGACCTCGCTGAAGTCTTCAGCGAGCTTCCCGAGCGCGCTCGACGCTCCGCCTTCAACACGCTGCTAGGAGGGCATAGCCGGCTGGCCATAGAGGCCAGCAGCGAGCTGGAGCCAGAGGTTCGCGTGCCCCTGCTGGTCGAGCATCCGGCGGAGGACCTCGCGCGCTGGTTCCAAGAGGTTCCGTCCGATGACGCGGCCGCGATGATCGACGATCTGCCGGACGAGCTGTCTGCCGCCGTACTCGAGCTGATGCGGCCACAGGACTCCGACGAAGTGCAGCATCTGCTCGAGTATGCGGACCAGACCGCTGGCCGCATCATGAACCCGGAGGTCTTCGCGCTCTCCGAGGACCTGACGGCCGGCGAGGCGATCGAGGCGCTGCAGCGTTCGCGTCATGTGGAGATGGTGTTCTACCTGTATGTGGTCGACGACCGGCGTCACCTCGTTGGCGTCGTGTCTCTGCGGCGTCTGCTCCTCGTGTCGCCGGAGACGCCTCTGAAGCGAATCATGACGTCGGACTTGACGAGTGCCCGGGTCGACACTGACCAGGAAGAAGTCGCGCAGCTTGTGGCCTCGTACAACCTGCTGGCCATCCCGGTGGTCGACGATGAGAACAAGCTCGTCGGGATCATTACGGTCGACGACGTGATTGACGTGATCAAGGATGAGGCGACCGAGGACATCTACCGGATGGCCGGTGTGTCCAGTGACGAGCATGTGTTCACGACGGCGCGGGAGTCGCTCCGCAAGCGTCTCCCGTGGCTCATGGTCAACTTGATGACGGCCAGTCTTGCCGCGATGGTTGTCCGGTTCTTTCAGTCCACAATCGACCAGGTTGTGGCGCTGGCGGCGTTCATGACCGTGGTGGCAAGCATGGGTGGCAACGCAGCGACCCAGACGCTGACCGTCATCGTCCGCGGAATCGCGCTCGGTGAGCTGACGTGGGGCAACTCACGCCAGACGCTCTTCAAGGAGGCGGCCGTTGGTTTGGGGAATGGCCTGGTGCTGGGGATCGCCGGGGCCGTCGTCGCGTGGCTTGTTGTTGGGAACCCGTATTTCGGCGGCATCTTGGCCCTCGCCATGGTCATCAACCTGCTGGTCGCGGCCACCGCAGCGACGTTGATTCCGATCGCCCTGCGTGCGATGAAGGTTGACCCGGCCCTCGCATCGGCGGTGTTCATCACGACGCTCACCGACATGTTCGGGTTCTTCGCTTTTCTGGGGCTCGCCACTTACTTTATCGAGTACCTGGATCAGGTGCTCTGAGCGACTCGGGCTTCAGGCACCTCACTACGCTAGAATAGTGCCCGGGTTCGGGCCAGACGATGCCGCTCTATACGGCCGACGCGCTGATTCTGCGCACCTACAAGCTTGGCGAGGCAGATCGAATCGTCGTCTTCCTGACTAGCGATCGAGGAAAGCGCCGTGGCGTGGCGAAGGGCGCCCGACGTTCGCGTTCGCGCTTTACCGGTGGGCTGGAGCCGTTTACGCAGGTTCGGCTGGCCTACTTCGAGCGCGAGAATCGAGACCTGGTCAGGCTGTCGTACGTCGACCCGGTGGCGTCTCTGTTCGTCAGTTCGCGGGAGGAAGTGTTGAGCCACGCGAGCTACTTCGCGGAGCTGGTCGATGCGTGGGCGCTCGAAGGCGACCCCAGTGAGCGTCTCTATAGACTCGGGGTGTCGACCATCGAGGCGATAGCCAACGACGTTCAAATCGAGCGAGTGGCCCGGTATTTCGAGTATTGGATTCTAAGAATTCAGGGAGTGTATCCGTCTATCGTGACCTGTCATGAATGTGGGGGGGCGTTGGACCGGAATGGAGCCGTGTTGCTTCCCCAGGGGAGCGTCCTGGTCTGTCGGGAATGTGGAGCCGGGGTTGGGGGGCTCAGCTTGTCGGTCGATGCGCTGGCGTTCCTGCGATCGGCGACCCGGCAGCCGGCGGTGGCGCTTAGCGACGTTGCGCTGGATGCTGGGGCACTGCGGCAGCTGTCAACGGTGCATGGACGGCTGATCGTCACTCACCTCGACAGGGAGCCGAAGTCCGTGCGTGTGCTGAGAGAGACTGGCGCAACGAGGCCTGCGTTGTCGACGACGGGGCTCGGGTCGTCATGACGCTGCAGGATCTTATCCTCTCGCTGTCGAGGTTCTGGGCGTCACACGGGTGTCTGCTGCAGCAGCCGCTCGACGTTGAGGTTGGAGCCGGCACCATGCATCCGGAGACGTTTCTTCGGGTCCTGGGTCCCCGCCCCTGGAACGTCGCCTATGTGCAGCCGTCGCGCCGGCCTGCCGACGGACGATTCGGTGAGAACCCGAACCGCTTGTTCAAGCATCATCAGTTTCAGGTCATCCTGAAGCCGTCCCCAGACGCCGCCCAGAGGCTGTATCTCCGAAGCTTGGAGGCCTGCGGAATTGATCCGGCTCGCCACGACGTTCGGTTCGAGGAGGACAATTGGGAGTCTCCAACATTGGGGGCGTGGGGTATTGGGTGGCAGGTCCTCCTGGACGGGCTTGAGATTACGCAGTTTACCTATTTTCAACAGGCCGGCGGTCTTGATCTTTCCCCGATCTCTGTCGAGTTGACATACGGACTCGAGAGGATCGCGATGCATCTTCAGGGGAAGGAGAACGTCTACGACCTGGAGTGGTCGCCCGGCGTGACCTATGGCGAGGTCAGACATCGGGACGAGGTCGAACAATCCAAGTATGTGTTCGGCCAGGTCGACGCGCCGCCGGGGGAATTCTCACGTTTCCACCGTCAGTTGTTCGACGAGTACTATGGGTTCGGCGAGCGACTGCTGGGGTCGGCTCTGGTCCTCCCCGCGCTTGACTACTGTCTCAAGTGCTCCCACGTCTTCAACGTGCTGGATGCGAGTGGGAGCATCGGCGTCACGGAGCGTACAGCGTACATCTTAAGGGTGCGCAAGCTTGCCGTGGCGATCGCCAAGGCCCATGCCATGACTGGCGTTGACGGGACGAACGACAATGCCGCGTGAGCTGCTCGTCGAGATCGGATGCGAGGAGATGCCGGCTAGCTGGCTGCCCTCGCTGACCGCGCAACTCGGTGATCGGCTGAGCGGAGCCTTGACCGACGCTCGGTTGCCGTGGCGGGGCCCCGTGCGCACCTTCAGCACGCCTCGCCGTCTGGGGGTCCAGATCGGCGGCGTTGCCGACCGGCAGGATGCCCTCGAGGAGACGCTGACGGGGCCACCGGTGAGCGCGGCCTTCGATGCCGACGGGAATCCAACCGCGGCGGCGGTCGGGTTCGCCCGGAAGCACGGTGTCGACGTCGGGAAGCTGCGACGGATCCAAATACCGAAAGGGGAATACCTCGTCAATCAGCGCCGTCAGCGAGGCAAGTCAGCACGGGCGGTGCTGCCGAGCGTTCTCGCGTCTACCCTCCGGGCGTTGTCCTTTCCGAAACAGATGAACTGGGACGCATGGCTTGATGATGGGCATGGTGACTTCCTCTTCGGGCGTCCGATTCGGTGGATCGTCTTCCTGCACGGCGGAAAAGTCGTGCCATTCCGCGTGCGGCGAAGCGATGCAGCTGCGTCGTCCGGCGTTGCTGTCGTCACATCCGGGGCGGTGACGTATGGACACCGGTTCTTCAGTAAGCAGGGCCGCCCTGGCCGCCCGGTGGCGGTGCGGTCGTTTACGGATTATCGGAAGAAGCTGGCTGACCGCTTCGTCATGATCGATCGAACGGCGCGGCGTTCGCGAATCACGAAGAAGTTGGCGACATGTGCGGCTCGGGTCAAGGGACGTGTCGCAGATGCGGTTGAGCAGAGCGCCCTGCTCGACGAAGTGCCGGATCTGGTCGAGTACCCGTCGGTCGTCACGGGCACGTACCCGTCCGAATTTCTGCGTCTCCCGGAGGAAGTCCTCAAGACGACGATGATTCACCACCAGCACTACTTTCCCGTGGTGAGCGCGAGAGGGAAACTCAAACCCCACTTTCTTGCCGTGACGAATACGCCCCGAGATAACGTGTCACGCATCGCTCGCAACGCCGAGCGAGTCCTGGTGGCTCGGCTTCGCGACGCGCGGTTCTTCTGGGATGCCGACCGCAAAGGGAGGCTGGAGGACCGTCTCGGTCGTCTTGACACGCTGCTGTTTCACAAGAAGCTGGGCAGCTACCGGAAGAAGGCCGATCGCATCGGTTCGCTCGCCGAGCGGATCGCACGCGACCTGTTGGGCGCCGATTCTGAGACTGCCGGCGTCGCCCGAAGAGCTGGTCTGTTGTGCAAGGCCGATCTTGCGACCGACATGGTGGGCGAGTTCCCTGAGCTGCAGGGAGTGATGGGTGGTGTCTATGCGCGTGAGCAGGGTGAGACCGAAGAAGTCTGGCGAGCCGTGTACCACCACTATCTACCCGTCGGCGTCGAGGCCGATGCGCCTCCATCGCGTCGCGAGCTCGGTGCCGCGCGGGTAACCTGGGCAGCGGTCTCGCTGGCTGACAAGCTCGATACCTTGGTCGGCCTCTTTCATGCGGGGGAGCGGCCCACCGGGTCGCGCGACCCATTTGCGATGAGGCGTCAGGCTCAGGGAATGATTCGTATCTTGATAGATCTTCCCGAGCTGTCGGGTCTCGCGGTGCGCGTATCTGTCGGACGGTTGGTCACGTTGGCGTACGACCTGCACGGATCCCCGGATGCCGACATAGCCGCACGGGAGACAGCATTCGTGCGGGAGAGAACGCGATACCTGCTCGAGGAGCGTGGATTCGATATTCGCAACGTGCGTTCGGTGACGCACCAGGCGTCGCTCGACGACCTGTATCCGCTGGATGCGCGCCGCAAGCTCGAAGTCTTGCCTGAGTTCACCGACTCACCAGATTTCCGCCAGTTGGCCACGTTGTTCAAGCGGGTCAAGAACATTGCCAAAGAGCTGCCCGATACGGAGTTCGCTGTCTCTGAAAGCCGAGGGGCGAGCGACCTGTCCCTGGAGTTGACGGAGCCGGCCGAACGGGCGCTCCTCAGCGAGATTGACGCTCGGCGGTCTGTGATTGATCGCGCCGTGCAGACCGGCGATGGATTCCGTCAGGCGTTCTCCGAGGCGTCTGCGTTTGGTCCAGCTGTCGATCGGTTCTTTACGGAGGTGTTCGTGATGGTCGAGGACGTGTCGCTTCGTCAGGCCCGGTTGCGATTGATGAAACGCCTTGAGCGTCTGATCAGCCAGCTTGCTGACATCTCGGAAATCGTTCCCGAGGAGGAGTCGTCCACCTCGGCCAGCTAGTGGAGTGTCCTTATGATTCGTGAAGCGATCTCCGGCCGCGGCATCCCGCCTCGCAGCGTTGCTCCTCGGTCACACATGCCCAATGTGCTCCCTCGTCGCGCCTTGCCACGCGGGCAGCGCGGTCCGGATCTCACTTCACGAATCATGAGGACACTCCACTAGTCGACGCCCCGCATCGACCAGACCCCGTCCAAAGACGCATGGCCAAGAAGAAGGTCTCGAGCCTGAAACGGAAACCGCGCACGGCTGCGACGAAGCGTACACGCCGGAAAAAGGGCCGCACGTCGCCGCACATCTTCTTCTTCGGCGATGGTCGCGCCGACGGCGATCCCTCGCAGCGGGACCTTCTTGGAGGGAAGGGCGCCGGACTTGCCGAGATGACGGCCGCGGGTCTTCCAGTGCCGCCGGGGTTCACTGTGTCGACTAGCGTCTGCACCCTCTTCTATGCCAGCGGGCACAAAGTCCCGGAGTCGGTCGAAACGGAGATGGAGGACCACCTCCGACGTCTCGAGCGTCTCACCGCGTCGACCCTCGGTTCAATGACGAACCCGCTGCTCGTCTCGGTCCGGTCGGGCGCGAAGTTCTCGATGCCCGGGATGATGGACACGATCCTCAATCTCGGCCTCGGCGACGAAGCGGTGGAGGGACTGAAAGCCCGGACCTCGAACGGCAGGTTTGCATTCGATAGCTATCGCCGCCTCATTCAGATGTTCGGTAATGTTGTCCTTGAGATTCCGAGAGAGGCGTTCGACCGCGTGTTCGATGCGATCAAAGAGGAACGCGGTGCCCATCTTGACACGCAACTTGACGAGGCTGACCTCCGCGAGGTCGTGCGCCAGTACCAGGACGTCGTGTGTCGGGAATCTGGTCGGGGTTTCCCACAGAATCCGCGGGAGCAGCTTCGGATGGCGCGGGATGCCGTCTTCCGTTCGTGGCACAACCCTCGCGCGATTGAGTATCGACGGATCTACGACATTTCGGACACGATCGGAACCGCAGTCAGTATCCAGGCCATGGTCTTCGGCAATACTGGCAATCGATCGGCGACGGGCGTTGGCTTTACCCGGAACCCCGCAACGGGTGCGAAGGAGTTCTACGGGGAATTCCTGGTCAACGCGCAGGGGGAGGACGTGGTCGCGGGCGTTCGGACCCCCCTCCCGATCAGCGAGCTCGAGCAGGTCCTGCCCAGGGCCTATCGGAAGCTCCGCCGTATCACGAGTCGGCTCGAGCGGCACTACAAGGACATCCAGGACTTCGAGTTTACGGTTCAGGACGAAGAGCTGTTCATGCTGCAGACGCGGAGTGGCAAACGGACGGGGCACGCCGCAATCGTCATTGCAACCGACATGGTGGCTGAGCGGTTGATCAAGACATCCGACGCAGTCCTGCTCGTTGATCCCCACTCCTTGTCTCAGCTGCTTTCGCCGGTGTTCGACCCTGAGGCGTGGCGATCCATTGCCGTTGCGACGCGTGGACTGCCGGCCTCGCCCGGCGCGGCGTCGGGGCAGGTGGTGTTCACGGCCGATGATGCCGTGGCATGGAGTGAGCGGGGGAAGGTCGTCGTGCTTGTTCGAAAAGAGACGGTACCGGATGACATCCATGGTCTGCACGTGGCGGCAGGGGTGCTGACGGCCACTGGCGGGATGACGTCGCACGCGGCGGTCGTGGGACGTCAGATGGGGAAGCCTTCGGTCGTCGGCGCTAGCGAGTTGTGGGTCGACGAAGAGGAGGGGACCGTGACGGTCAACGGGCAGGTCGTGAAGGAGGGCGACTTCGTGTCGTTTGACGGCCTGACGGGTGAGGTGAAGTTGGGTCGGGTCGAGACGAAACCAAGCGAGATCCTTCAGGTGCTGTCCGGGGAGCTCACGCCCGACCGCTCGGATATCTATCGGCGATTCTCGAAGCTCCTGTCGTGGGCGGACAAGGCCCGGACCTTGGGCGTGCGGTCGAACGCCGATCTTCCTGAACAGGCGACACTCGCGTACGCGTTTGGCGCGCGTGGCATCGGGCTCTGCCGAACGGAGCACATGTTCTTCGGCGAAGATCGGCTGCCGATCATGCAGGAGATGATCCTGTCGGAAACCGCATCCGACCGGCGGGCGGCCCTGGATCGCTTGCTTCCCTTTCAGCGTGAAGATTTCTACGGAATCCTGAAGGCCATGCGTGGCGAGCCGGTGACCATCCGCCTGATCGATCCACCGCTTCACGAGTTCTTACCGAAGCGCGAGGAGTTGATGGTGGAGGTCGCGCTCCTCGAGCACGCCTCTGGGCGAGACGCCGAGTTGGACCAGAAGCGGGATCTCCTCCGACGGGTCGAGCAGCACCACGAATTCAATCCGATGATGGGTCCCCGCGGCGTGCGGCTGGCGATCAGCTACCCCGAGATCACGGAGATGCAGACCCGCGCGATCATCGAGGCGGCCTGCATGCTTGCGAACGAGGGTCTGCGGGTCGCACCCGAGATCATGGTCCCCCTGGTCGGACATGTGAAGGAGTTTCGGAGTCAGCGCGAGATTGTGGACCGCGTCGCCGCCGAGTCGATGCGGGCGATGGGGGTGAAGGTCAAGTACCTGATCGGGACGATGATCGAGGTCCCGCGCGCCGCCGTGACGGCCGGTCAGATCGCGCGCGAGGCAGATTTCTTCTCGTTCGGCACGAACGATCTCACCCAGATGGCATTCGGGTTTTCTCGTGACGACGCACAGAGATTCCTGCGAGTGTACCGGGAACGGCGCATCTTGGACCAAGATCCCTTCGTGTCGATCGATACTGAGGGTGTCGGTGCGCTCGTCCGTATGGCGTGCGACAAGGGACGTGCTGCCAACCCGACGCTCAAGCTCGGGGTGTGCGGTGAGCACGGCGGGGATCCGTCCTCGATTCGATTCTTCTCCTCGGTGGGCCTGGACTATGTGAGTGCGTCACCGTACCGAATACCGACGGCACGGCTGGCGGCGGCCCACGCCGCGCTCGACCCTCCCCTTGATGACTAGTGTCCCGAGTATGGAATACCTAGCCATTCGTCCGACGTTGCATCCCGCCTGGCGGCGTTGCGAATCGCTCGAATATTCCCGATATTCTCGCTCTTCGTGCGTGGCCAGTCTGGCGCATCGCCGTCATCGGAGGCGAGGTATTTCATACTCGGGACACCGTAGCGAGCTGTCCGGAGCGAATCGATGACCGCTATCCGACGCCTGTCGCCGGAGCTCGCCAACCAGATCGCTGCAGGTGAGGTGGTTGAGCGACCGGCATCGGCGCTCAAGGAGCTGGTCGAGAACTCACTCGATGCAGGGGCGCGGCGTATTTCGGTCGCGGTTGAGCTTGGCGGTAAGCGCCTGATTCGTGTGGTCGACGATGGCGACGGTATGACCGCTGATGACGTGGTGCTTGCTGTCGAACGGCATGCGACCAGCAAGCTGGAGCGACTTGAGGATCTGGGCGTCATTGGGACGCTTGGGTTTCGTGGGGAGGCGCTGCCAAGCATCGCGTCGGTGTCGCACCTGACGTTGCGCTCGAAGCCTCGTGGCGTCGGACACGGGACCGAGATCAGGGTTGATGGCGGCACGGTCGTTCCGGCGAGGGCTGTCGGCATGCCCGATGGCACGGTCGTCGAGGTCGCCGACCTGTTCTACAACGTCCCGGCGCGTCGGAAGTTCTTGAAGTCGGATGGTGCCGAAACAGCTCAGATCTCCAAAGCCGTGACGCAGCTGGCCCTAGGGTATCCCGAAGTCGGGTTCGCGCTCACAAGCGGTCCGCGGAGCGTGCTGGAGTATCCCCCGGTTGCAAGCTTGGAGGAGCGGTTCTTTCAGCTCTACGGGGAGCGCTCAGACCTCGTGGAGGTGTTCAAGGCAGCGGCGGGCGTCACGGTTCGCGGTTGGGTAGCCGCGTTGACCGACCACGGGTCGGTGCGAGGTCCGCAGAACATCTTTGTCAACCGTCGAGTCATCAAGGATCGGACGATCGCGCATGCCGTGCACGAAGCCTACAGCCGCGCGACCGTCAAGCTGCGGAATCCTGAGATTCATCTGTTCATTGATCTTCCACCCGACCGTGTGGACGTCAATGTGCATCCGATGAAGGCCGAAGTCCGTTTCCTCGAGCAGTCGTTGATCCACGAGGTGCTCCGCCGAGCGATCGGTGATGCACTGGGGCAGCCTTCATCGGCGCCGATGCCGGTTCAGCCAGTGGCGGCCGGAGGGTTCACACCGGTGTCTCAGTCCATTCCAGGGGTGACGCGTGGGATGTCAGCCGGTAGTCGCTGGACGAATATCACCGAGGCTTTCCGCCGCAGTGAAGGAATCGACGGTACGCGACCGACTGCCGCGACGGCCACAGCGGCGCGCCAGACGGAGGCTCGGGAGGCGTTGGGGGACGACCAATCTCGACCGATGATGGTCCTCGGGCAGTTCCGTGACACGTTTATCATCGCGGTCGACAACGACGGGATCGCGATCATCGATCAGCATGTGGCTCACGAGCGCATCTTGTTCGAGCAGGTGATGGGGCAGCTGACTGACGGCCTGCTGGAAGGTCAGCGTCTGTTGACCCCGATCGTCATCGACCTGCCCGCAGGCCAGCGCGACGCGCTGCGCACCCATACCGAGCGTCTTGCCCAGCTCGGGTTCGAGGTGGGCGAGTTCGGTGGCGAGACGGTACACGTGACGACAGTGCCGGGCCTCCTAGACCGTGCCGAGGCAGAACGAGCCATGCGCGAGCTGGCGAGTGACCTCGAGGGACTTGACGATGGGGCGACCGTTGACGACGTGCTGAAGCGCGTAGCCGCGACGACAGCGTGCCATGCCGCGGTGAAGGCCAATGATCGGCTCACTCACGAGAAGATGTCCTACATTCTTGACCAGCTCCGCCGGACGGAGCACTCGACCGTCTGTCCCCATGGTCGCCCCGTCGTTCTGCGGCTCACGCGCCAGGAGATCGAGAAGAGCTTCGATCGTTAGACGGGGCCTGCGGCCCCGAACCCCGCCGCCGTCGCTTGCGGGGACCCCTTTGCCCCGCGCCGCTCCGGCGGGGCGCGCTGTGCGCGCCCCCGGGGACAGAAATCGCCGACGAGCAAGCATTAGGCCTTGCGCCGGACGATCAGCCAGCCGACAACGAAGACCGCGACGCCGGCGCCGAAGATGCGGGGGCTCGGCCCCAGCGGTCCGGCGTTGATGGTCGCCATCAGCAGGAGCGACATCGCGAGCAGCTGGAGAAACCGACCGACGTAGTACGCGAATCCAGGCATGGCTCTAGTGGAGCGTCCTTGTGATACGTAACGTGATCTCCGGCCGCGGCCTCGCGCCCGGCCGCGTTGCTCCTCGGTCACACATGCCCAATGCGCTCCCTCGTCGCGCCTTGCCACGCAGGCGCCGCGGTCCGGATCTCACGTTACGTATCACAAGGACGCTCCACTAGTCGTTCTCCCCTGACCTCCGCTTTTGGCGAGCGGTGCGCCAAGCAGACATGCGCTCGCCGATGGTCTTTTCGAGCCCGCGCTCGGTCGGCCGGTAGTACTCGCGGTTCTGCAGCTTCGGGGGCAGACAGTCCATCGCCGTCGTTGCGTCTTCGTGGTCGTGGGCGTAGTCGTACCCCTTGGCGTAGCCCAGCTCCTTCATGAGACCTGTGGGGGCATTGCGAAGATGGAGAGGCACGGCTTCGGCGACATCGGCGAGTGCGTCGCGCGCTGCCTGGCTGTACGCGACGTAGACCGCATTGCTCTTCGGCGCGATTGCCAGATAGGTGACGGCCTGGGCCAGTGCGGTATTCCCCTCGGGCATCCCGATGAAGTGCACGGCCTCTTTTGCAGCCACCGCCATGCTCAGTGCGCGAGGGTCTGCGTTGCCAACGTCTTCAGACGCGAAACGGACGAGGCGCCGCGCGATGAAGAGAGGATCCTCGCCAGCCTCCACCATCCGCGCGAGCCAGTAGACTGCCGCGTCCGGATCGCTGTTGCGCATCGACTTGTGAAGCGCCGAGACGAGATTAAAGTGTTCCTCCCCCGACTTATCGTAGAGGAGCGTGCGGCGTTGCAGGGCACGCGCAAGGAGGTCGAGGTCGATGCGCCTCGACTCGCCCGACGTGCCGCTCCCACCGTCGCCGGAAGTCGCGATCGCTGCGGCAAGCTCCATCAGGTTCAAGGCGACCCTGGCGTCACCATTCGCGTGTCGGGCAATTGCCTCGAGTGTTCCGTCCGCGACGTCGAGCGGCTCGCGGGCCAGTCCCCGCTCTTTGTCGTGCAACGCGCGGTTGAGAATGTCGACGATCTCCGACACGCCGAGCGGCTGCAGGACAAAGACCCTCGAACGCGACAAAAGCGCGGCGTTCACTTCGAATGACGGGTTCTCGGTGGTTGCGCCAATCAGGACGATGTCCCCGGCCTCCATCCTGGGGAGGAAGGCATCCTGCTGCGCCTTGTTGAAGCGGTGGATCTCGTCGACAAAGAGGATGGTGCGCCGGTTGAGATGACGCCGTGCCTCCTCTGCCTCTGCCATGACCGCCTTGATCTCCTTAATCCCGGAGAGGACAGCACTGAAGGCGATGAAGTGCGCATGGGTCGACGTCGCAATGATCCGAGCAAGGGTTGTCTTTCCTGTGCCCGGTGGTCCCCACAGGATGATCGACTGCAGAGCGTCACGCGCGATGGCTTCGCGCAGCGGGCAGCCTGGGGCCAGCACCGAGTCCTGACCGACAAACTCATCAAAGGAGCGCGGGCGCATCCGCTCGGCCAGCGGAGACGGAGTGCGCGGGAGCGTGCCTTCAGGCTCGAAAAGCTCACCTGGTTTCACGGTGTGGTCCTATGAGAGCTGCGGCGGCTCGACCGACCGCTGGCCTTGGCGCCCCTCCGCCGACGGAGACTCTGTCGGCGAGCCTCGTAGATGATGAGGGCCGCAGCGACGGCCACATTGAGGGAGTCGACTTCTCGTCTCATCGGAACAGAGACACGCACGTCGGCGCCGACATCCTGGCTGAGACCCGCGCCTTCTTGCCCCAGCAGAACGAGTCGTGAACCGGTAAGGTCGGCCTCGTACATCCCCGTGCCGCCACGCGGAACGGCGGCGACCACCGGAATCCCGCGCGCTCGGACGTCCTCGACCAGCGACCTGATGTCGTCTATCGCCGTCACAGGTAACCGGAAAGAGCTGCCCATCGCTCCGCGAAGGGCGCGCCATCCGAACGGATCGGCCGACCCGCCCGTCACGACGACTGCGCGCGCAGCGCCCGCGTCCGCCGCTCGGACGATCGCGCCAACGTTGCCGGGATCCTGCACACCGACGACGCCGACAACGAGACCGCGGCGGAGATCGTCCATGATCTGCTCAGGAGCGTGAGGTCGATGCGTTGCGAGTGCGACGGCGCCGGAAGGGGTTCGGACTGGGCTCGCGGCCGCGAGCACGGATTCAGAGGCGGCAAAGACGTCGGCGCCGGACGCTGCGAGGGCATCGGCCAACCGCTTCATGTCAGGCTCTCCGGTGCGAAGCGCTGCTGAAGAAAGCAGTGCGGTGTCGATCACGACACCGGCGGCTCGCGCATCGTCGATGAGCCGGGCTCCATCAAGCAGGAGGCGCTGTCGTTCTCTGTTCCGTTGTCTCGCAGCCGTTCGGAAGTCAGCGACCAACGGGTTCTGTCGGCTCGTGATGGCTTTCACTTACGCGTGAGCAGGATATCAGATGTGCTACGCTAGCCCGTCGAATGAAAGCGAAGATCCTCAAGCGATTCGAGAGCCAGATAAGAGCGCTCAATCGCGAGCTCAAGCACGATCTCCCGAAGGAGATTCAAAAGGCTCGCGAGTTCGGTGACCTCCGCGAGAATGCCGAATATCATGCCGCGAAGGATCGACAGCGCATCGTCGAGGCGCAGATCAGCCTCCTGCAGCAACGCGTATCTCAGATCGCTCTGATGAACATGGACAAGCTGCCCACCGATCGCGTGGCGTTCGGGTCCACGGTGGAGCTGAAGGAAGCGGAAGGAGGCATCACGACATACGAGCTTGTGATGCCTGAAGACGCCGATCCCGCCCGCGGGATGATATCGACGGCCTCCCCGATTGGCCGGGCCCTCGTCGGAAAAGAAGAGGGTGACGAGGTGCGAGTGCCAACCCCGAACGGCCTGCGGGAGTTCGAGGTCGTCAAGCTGACGACGCTTCACGACACTGAGTAGGCAGCCCGATTGCGCTCAACCTTTCTGTGACCACGCCCCGCTATTCGCCAAGTCTGCGTACTGCGCTCGTCCTGACGGGGAGCGGAACGGCTGGCGCGTACCATGCCGGCGTGCTCCGCGCGCTGTGTGAGGCCGGTGTCAAGATCGATCTGGTGGCAGGTCGAGGCATTGGCGCCGTTGGAGCCATGTTCGCCGCGGTTGAAGGCGGAGCGACACTCTGGGATCCGGGCGGGGTCTGGCAATCTGATCGGACCCGACGCGCTTATGGTTGGCGCCGAACCTTGAAGGCCGCCCTCTGGACGCTGGCGGCGTCGGCGTCGGCGCTGCTCGTGCCGCTGACGGCTCTAGTGGGAGCGGCGATCGTGTATCCGGTTGGGTTCCTACTTCGCCTCGGGGGATTCGATGCCGGAACGGCGCTGGCCGCAGGTTACACCCAGCTGGTTGACGCGGTGTTTCATCCTGCTGCGCTGCCGCTCTACCTTCCTAGGGTGATCACGCTCTTGCTGGTCGTCTTTCTGGGGGTTTTGGTCGTCGGGGAGGCCCTCCCGAGGTTTCGGGTGGCGGCTCGGCGCCGGGCGCGTGGCTTGGTGTGGTGGCGACTCCTCGGTGCACCGTTGGAGGTGGCGACGGTGGTCGAGCACTTCACGGATGGGTTGTGGAGCGTCATGCGCGGTGCTGCCAGGGTGTCGAAGCCGCCGCCACGCGATCTGGCCGAGCGCTATACGGAACTGCTGTCGGAGAACGTGGGACAGCCGGGATTTCGAGAACTGCTCGTCGTTGCGCACGATCTGGATACTCGCCGTGACCTCGTCTTCGGCCTCCTCGCGGACGAGCGCCGTCGGCCGTTCTTTGTGCGGCGGATCGGGTCCGAGTCAGGCGATCGCCATCTGGAGACGATGGACCTGGCAGGTCCGGCTCGGATCCACTGCATCGATGCGATCACGGCGGCGCTGTGCCTTCCGGTGGCGACCGACGCACACCCAGTCCGCTTTGCTGCAGAGCATCGCTGGCGCGGGGAGACACATCGACTCTGTGACCGCCCTGAAGCGACGGGCCGCCTCCTGGAGGAGGTTGCGAATGCAGGCGCTGAACAGGTCATTCTCGTCACGGCTCTTCCCGAGTCCCGGGGACCGTTCAACCTCGAGTCCGGACGGCGGGACCCGCGGGAGCGCGCCGCCGAGTATCTCGCGTCCGTCGAGACTGCGGCTCTTCGTGATGCGCTCGTGGCATGGGGCGGCCATTTTCAGGCGGTCTTTCACGTTCGGCCCGAGCACAATCCGATCGGTCCCCTCGATTTCGACGGCGCGTATGACGAGCGATCTGACCGCATGTTCCCGTTGAGCGAGCTGATCGAGCGTGGCCGAGAGGACGGGTTTCGGCAGTTCGTCGATGCGGTTGTCGGAGCGAGCGGCGAGTGGATCCAGGCGCCGCCTCGCCGTCAACCCGAGTCCGGAGGCTCCCCGCAGCCTCTTACGACTTCTGGGTCTGATTCCTGACGGACGAGGCTTGCCGAGACGACGGCGATCGTTCGCCGCGCTGACCCCCTCGACCGCCGACCGGTGCCCGGTCGCGGTTTCTGTCTCCGGCAGTCGCGTCAGCCAAGAATTCCGTTGCGAGGTGCCCAAGCAGGCGTGTGACGTGCTGACTGTCCTGGCTGCCGTACTTCCGACGGAAGGCGCCCGCGGGGACCACGGCCTTGGCCATGGCCCGATGTCCACCGGCGTTGCCGATGTCGGCGAAATAGGTCTTGACGAACTCGCCGGCATTGCGCGAGTAGCCGACATTGCGTACGGAAATGATCACATCGTGTTCCACGAGGCCTGACACGATGGACCATTTCACGTCATCGAGTTGGAGCAGGAAGTCCGCGACGTACGGAATCAGATCTTCCCGCGGGGCGTTCCCCAGGTGCGTCGCGTAAATCTGGTCGCGCATTTCCCCGGACTGAACGGCACGTGAGACGAACTCGAGCCGCTCGAGCGTGATACCTGCCCCTTCCATCTTCCGCACGAGCGCCGCATCGGCCAACGGATACAAGAAGGTGAACGCCTCGAGATCGAGCTGGTTGGTGTGGCGGCTGAGGAACAACGTGTCTGACTTGATGGCGTACAGCATGGCCGTTGCTGTCCGCTCGGAAATGTTCGCGTCGATGGATCGGAGGTGCTCGGTCAGGATCGTCGATGTCGATCCGTAGTCGGGGCGGACGTCCTTGAACGCCGCGGTGTAGCCGGTCTGCTCCGGGTGGTGATCGACCACGAGATCGACCCGAGTAATCAGGCCGCCGAAGTAGTGAGGCTGCACGTCGACCGTGGCGATCCGGTCGAACATCGCGAGCGACTCCGCCGTGATCGGCTGAACCTCGATGTCCAAGAGATTGGCCATCCGAAGGTTCTCTGGACGCGTCATCCCCTGAAACGCCCCGATGATCGCCGTGGTCTTGGTCCGATGGAGCAGACTGCGCAGGGCCAGACCACTGGCCATCGCGTCAGGATCTGGGTCGTTGTGAAGGAGAATCAAGACGCGGTCAGCGTCGGCGAAATACCGCTGGTACTGCTGGACCCTCGCGCGAGTCAGCGACCGACCGAGTGCCGTCAGCAGCGACGTCTTGAGAAGCCCGCTCAGCGTGATCGTACTGACGTCGGGCAGCTCCTTTCGCCACTCGTCGGCGCGGGCCGCGTTCTCGCGGCCGGTTGCCGAGAGGACGTAGACAAGTGTGGCCCCGGCATCGACGATCGCGTGGAGAATCCGCCGCAAACCGTGTCGGCCATCGTCCTCCACGATGACGCATGTCGTGGGTCCGACGTCGGCCTTGAGGTAACTGTCCACGCGACGCGGATCGGCGACGAGTGCCGAGACACCGACGTCGTGCAGCCGGCGCGCGGTTGCCTGGTCCTTGACGATGAGGTCGAGATCGAGACTCGTTGCCAGCGCCTGGTGCAGGTTACGCGCGACCAGAGCCGTCTGGCAGACGGCAACGCACTTCATACGGGTCATTGATTATACGTTGGGACGCCGTGCGCGCGACCAACGGGCGCTCCGAAGGGTGGTGCCGACGGATGGCGCTCCGGCCCGGTGTGACCGACCCGCGTGGGACGTGCCGGGAGGGTTGCGATATCATCTCCACCCAGGGGGCGCCTCACGCCTGGGGCGCGCTCGACAGGGGACCCGATGGCCCGCATCTGGATCGTCAGCATTGTTCTGCTTTGCGCCTCTACCGTCCTGTCGGCTCAACGGCCGATGTTCACCAGTGGAATCGACCTCGTACACTTCGGGGTATCCATTCTCGATGATGACGATAGGCCGGTTCCCGACGTGACGGCGGACGACATTGAGCTCTACGAGGACGGTGTGCTTCAGGAGATCAGCTATTTTTCGCGGGGCATGCACACCGACAGCGATCTGATGCCGATGCATCTCGGTCTGCTGTTCGACGCCAGCGGCAGTATGGGTGAGGACGATCGATTCGCAAAGACGGCCGCGATCAAGTTTCTGAACACGCTGACCTACGCCGAGGACATGACGTTGGTCGATTTTGATACGACGGTACAGGTTGGGCGTTTCGGGCAGGACGACTTCCCGCGGCTCGTGGAGCGGATTCGAAACCGGGAGCCGGGTGGGATGACCGCCTTCTACGATGCGTTGGGCGTCTATCTCGACGGGGCCTTCGACCTGGACGGTCGTAAGGTTTTGTTGATGTACTCGGATGGGTACGACACGCGGAGCCGAATGCCATTCTCCGACACGATCGAGTTGATCAAGGCATCCGATGTGACGGTATACGCGATCGGGTTTCAGGGAAACATCCCGAGGAGCGAGCGTCCGGTGCAGCGGATGAAGCTCGGGCAGTTGGTCGAGCTCACCGGCGGCCGTGTCTTTTTCCCAGACGACGTTGATGCGCTAGATGAGATCTACGGCACGATTTCCGAAGAGCTCGAGACGCGCTACGCGCTGGGGTACATCTCCACGAACACGCGTACGGACGGCACCTGGCGCCGGATCGAGATCAAGGTCAAGCCGGACCGCCCCGAGTTGACCAAGGTCGAGACTCGGAGTCGCGAGGGGTACTACGCGCGATATCAGGAACCAGAGTCACCCGACCGTTGAGCACCTCGAGGGCTCCCGAGGGCCATACCGGCGCACAGAAGAGGCGGCCTCGCCTCCGCACGAGTTGATGAGCTCCACGTACGACACCTTCTCCCTGGTTAGCGACTTCGAGCTGCGCGGCGATCAAGCACAGGCTGTCACCGAGCTCAACGAGGCATTGGAGCGTGGCGACACGCATCAGGTCCTGCTGGGTGTCACCGGGTCGGGAAAGACCTTCACGATGGCGAAGGTCATTGCGGCGCAGAATCGGCCCACCTTGGTGATGGTCCACAACAAGACCCTGGCGGCCCAGCTGTACCAGGAATTTCGACGCTTCTTTCCCCAGAACGCCGTCGAGTATTTCGTGAGCTACTACGACTACTACCAGCCTGAAGCCTACGTTCCCGCCACGGACTCGTATATCGAGAAGGAAGCCACGATCAACGATGAGATTGACCGCATGCGGCTGTCGGCGACGCGCTCGCTGTTCGAACGGCGTGACGTCCTGATCGTCGCCAGCGTGTCGTGCATCTACGGTCTGGGATCACCCGAGGCGTACTACGACATGCTGCTGCCGCTGGAGCGTGGCCAACGGGTCGAGCGAGACGAGATTCTACGGAAGCTCGTCGAGATTCAGTACGAACGCAACGATCACGACTTCACGCGCGGCGTGTTTCGCGTGCGAGGTGACGTCGTTGAGGTGTTTCTGTCCTATGAAGACCGGGCGCTGCGCATCGAGTTGTTCGGCGACGAGGTCGAGGCGCTCGAGACGTTCGATCCGGTATCGGGAAGGACGCTCAAGCGCCACGACCGGATCGCGGTGTACCCCAAGTCACACTTTGTCACGCCGCGGGAGCGGATGCTCGAGGCGGCTGTTCGGATCAAGGCCGAACTGGACGACTGGCGGCCGCGCCTGGAGCACGCGGGGAAGTTTCTCGAGGCGCAGCGTCTGCATCAGCGCACGATGTTCGACCTCGAGATGATCAACGAGATCGGCTATTGCCACGGCGTCGAGAATTACTCGCGGCACCTGTCAGGGCGCGCCGAGGGCGAGCCCCCACCGACCTTGCTCGACTACTTTCCGGACGACGCCCTCACGATCGTCGACGAGAGCCACCAAACGGTCCCACAGATCCGGGGCATGTATCACGGCGACCGATCGCGCAAGACCGTCCTGGTTGACTACGGGTTCAGAATGCCGTCGGCGCTCGACAATCGGCCGCTGAATTTCGACGAGTGGAAGGCGAGGGTCGGGCAGGTGATCTTTGTGTCGGCGACGCCTGGGCCGTACGAGCTTGCCGCCAGCGACGGTGTTGTCGTCGAGCAGATTATTCGACCCACCGGACTCGTGGACCCACTCGTGGACGTCAGGCCGGTCAAAGCACAGGTTGATGATCTGTTGCACGACATCCGCATCCGTGCGGCGCGCGGTGAGCGCGTGCTGGTGACGACGCTCACCAAACGGATGGCGGAGGATCTCACCGAGTACTACCAGGAGCTCGGTGTCAAAGTGCGCTACTTGCACTCCGACGTCGATACGATGGAGCGTGTCGAGATTTTACGGGACTTGCGGCGCGGGGTGTTTGATGTGCTGGTCGGGATCAACCTCCTCCGCGAGGGGCTTGACCTGCCGGAAGTGTCGCTGGTGGCGATCCTCGACGCCGACAAGGAGGGATTCTTGCGCTCGGCCGGGGCGTTGATTCAGACATCGGGTCGCGCCGCGCGGAACGTCAACGGTCAGGTCGTCATGTATGCGGATGCGATGACGAAATCGATGCGCGCGGCCCTCGACGAAATGGCGCGTCGGCGCATCCGGCAGGAGGCGTACAACCAGGAACATGGCATCACTCCCGAATCGATCGTCAAGGAGATCGACGATGTGCTGTCGAGTGTGTATGAGCGTGACTACGTGACCGTACCGGCCGTCAAAGAGGAGGAAGCGCCGTTCCGGACCCGCGACGAGATGTCAGCGTACATTCGCAACCTTGAGCGCGAGATGCGTGAAGCGGCCGGAAATCTTGAGTTCGAACGCGCAGCAGAGATACGAGATGAGGTCAAGAAGTTTCGCCAGCGCGAACTCGGTATGGGCGATGGGTCGTAGCGTGTGCGAGAATGGGTAAGGACGCGTGCGCGTCCGCAAGTCGAAAGGGAGTAGCTATGTCGAGAGAGGGTGATGGACACGCAGGCGTCATTATGATGGCGTTCGTCATGGGCGCGATAACGGGGGCGGCCGCAGCGCTGCTGGTCACGCCGGTACCCGGGAACGAAACTCGTCGCGTGCTGAACGAGAAGGCCCGTGGGGGTCGGGAGAAGGCCGGCGACACCGCGCGTCAGGGGGCAGAGTTCGTTCGCCGCCAGCGAGAGAATTTGTCGACAGCGATCGATCGCGGACGCGAGGCGTACCAGAAGGCCCGCAGTACATCCGAATCGGCGGTGGTTGAGGATCAGGGATAATGCAGACCGTCTTTCTTGGCGCGATTGCGGTGGCGACCGTCCTGATGGCGGTCGTGCAAATCGGCATTATCGTCTACGGGGCCCGCCTCGCGAGGAGAGTGGACCAGCTGGTTACCGTTGTCGAGACGGAGATTAAACCCGCCCTTGGTCGTGTGAACGACATGAGCGGCGACTTCAATCGCGCCACGTCGCTGGCGGTCGCTCAGGTCGAGCGGGCCGACCAGCTTTTCGCGAGAGTGGCCGACCGGGTCGATCGCGTGACACTGGTCGCGCAAGACGCCGTGGTCGAGCCGTTCCGACAGGGCGCGGCCCTGCTGCAGGGTTTCAGGGTTGCGATCGCCGTGTTGAGGGAGGCGGCGGGACCGTCTGGTCCTCCCACGGCGCCAACCGGATCTGTTGGCGACGACGACGAGGCCCTGTTCATTGGTTAGCGGTTAGCGTGGCTAGCCGCGACCTGACACTGACCCTGACGGCCGTCAGTCGCCGTTGATCATCGGGGCGGCCGTATCTCGGCCGACGACCTCGGTTCGGCGGATTGCTCCAGCGCCTGCGGTTGCGATAGACTCAGGCGTTTTTCGAACCCTTTCGGGCGCTTGGCTCAGTGGTAGAGCATCGCCTTCACACGGCGGGGGTCAGTGGTTCGAATCCACTAGCGCCCACCATTTTAACCCCCGCCTTATCAATGCCTTATACGGGGTCAATCGATATCGTCGGTTGGCCTTTTCTTCTTCAGATTGCAACGCGTTTGCAACGGATGGGGGATTGGCGAGCCTCGGAATCGACCCCCAGTGGTGGCGAGGATACGTCGATCTGTTGGCGTAGGCTGATCGGTTGGGATTCCTCCCGGTCATCCTGCGGTCATCCAAACCGATCTCGGTATCGGTCTACACTCCGGCGTTTGTCGAGAGTAATCCTTGGGTGGGGAGCTCTCGGCCAATAGACAGCCGTTTCTGGCGAAATAAGCTCGACAGATGTAGGCTAACTTCCCGATGGCTCTGCTCCTCCCGCAACACTGGCCCGAGCAGCCGAGACGCCCGGCTCCGCGCCCTGCCTTTTCTCCGCCGCTGAGCCACCGCGCACAACGACTACTCGCTGCTGCCCTCATCGCCGTCGTCGCTGTCTCAGAGGGCGCGATGTCTTTCTTGGCGCACCTGGATGAGCTTCGGAAACGCCTTGTCGTCTCCAGCGCAGCCCTGTTCGTGGGCATCCTGATTGCGTTCGCGTTCGTGTCCCAGATCTTCGACTTCATGATGCTCCCACTTCAGGAAACGCTCCCGGCAGGAGGGAGGCTCATATACACAGAGTCGACGGAAGCCTTCTATCTATATATCAAGATGGCAGCTCCGGCTGGTGTCTTCATCGCATCGCCGGTCATCCTCTGGCAGGTGTGGTTGTTCGTCGCACCAGGACTCTACGCACACGAGAAGAAGTTCGCCATTCCCTTCGTGGTGTTCTCCACGCTTTTCTTCGTAGCTGGAGGGCTCTTTTCCCACTTCGTCGCATTCCGATATGCCTGGATGTTCTTTGGTTCCTTTGCGACCGAGACGGTAGAGTTCCTCCCCCGCATTGCCCCGGTCTTCTCCCTGTATACCTGGATGCTCCTTGCCTTCGGAGTCATCTTTCAGATCCCCACGCTCGCATTCTTCCTCACACGAATGGGGATGATCACGCCGAAGCTTCTACTCAAGAACCTCAAGTATTCGGTCCTCGTGATCTTCGTCGTGGCTGCCGTCCTCACGCCGTCCGGTGATCCAGTGAACTTGTTCATCATGGCAGGCCCGATGTTTGCCCTCTACGTGGTCAGCATCGTGATCGCGTGGGCGTTTGCCAAGCGCGACACTGGCAACGAGAGGTAGTGGTCAGGATTGAGTGCCGGCAATTCGAAGGGGATAAGCCATGAGTCGCATCGTTCGATGGTCGGCTATGGCGTGGCCGCTCTTGGAGTGGTCGCGGTGCTTGCGCTCGTCGCGGGAACGAGCTACCAAGATCTGGCAAATCGCCGCGACCTCAACACGCATCCAGCTCCAGGACAACTCGTAGACATAGGCGGCCATAGGCTGCACTTATGGTGCACAGGTGAGGGGTCTCCGGTCGTGGTATTGGAGGCCGGGGCTGGAGGATCATCGTTGCAGTGGAACCGAGTGCAACCCGAGGTTGCTAGGACAAAGAAGTGGACCCCGAAATCTGGACAGCGGCTTAAGTGAAATCTCCATCGTGTTTCAAGCCGCCGTGCCGAAGCCGGTTGCGCCGAAGTACACCACATCTGGCGTCCGCCGACCAAGTGAACTATGACGCCGTCGCCCGTTGTAGAACTGAAAATAGCCGGTCAGCCCTGCGCGGAGCGCGGCGGGGGTGTCGTACGCATGGAGATACACATCCTCGTATGTGACGCTGCGCCAAAGACGCTCGACGAACACGTTGTCGACCCAGCGGCCTTTGCCATCCATGCTGATGGCCACCGCATGGGCCTTGAGCACCGTCGTAAACGCCTTAGACGTGAACTGGGCGCCTTGGTCCGTATTGAAGATCTCCGGCGGTCCGTAGCGGGTGAGCGCATCCTCGAGGGCCTCGACACAGAAGTCGCTGTCGAAGGTGTTCGACACCCGCCAGGCCAGGACGCGGCGCGAGTACCAATCCATGATGGCCACCAAATACATGAACCCGTGCGCCATCGGGATGTAGCAGATATCGGTCGCCCACACTTGATTTGGTCGCTCGATGGACAGGCCCCTGAGCAGGTACGGATACACCGTGTGTCCGACCGCGGGCTGGCTCGTACGGGGCTTCGGATACAGGGCGCACAGGCCCATCTGGCGCACCAGGCGCTGGACTCGCTTGCGATTCACCGGCTGCCCCTGGGTCTCGAGCTCGTCTCGCAGGCGGCGACTGCCGTAGAACGGACGCTCTAAGTGGATCTCGTCCAAGCGGCGCATTAGAGCGCTTTTCAAATAGGCCTTGTACTACCTGGGGCGGTCGTGGTACTTCTGCGCGCACGGATGCAGGAGGACTGATGCGTGCCTATTCGATGGATCTGCGAGAGCGGGTGCTACTCGACAGCGATGCCGGAATGAAGGCGGCCGATGTGGCGGCGAAGTACCGCGTGAGCGGGTCGTGGGTGCGGCTATTGAAACAGCGACGGCGCGAAACGGGCGAGGTGGCGCCTCGCGTCCAGCGACATGGACGGCGCTGCATGCTCGAGCCGCACCTGCACACCTTGGCCGATCTGATTGCGGCGCAACCGGATCGCACGCTGGCTGAGCTGAAGGACGCCCTCGCCACGCCCGCGAGTGTGCCGACGGTCTGGCGCGCCGTACGGGCCCTTGGCCTGACCGTTAAAAAAAACGGTCCGCCCGTCCGAACACGATCGGCCTGACGTCGCGGCAGCGCGGGTCGCGTGGCACGCGGCGGCGCCGACCTGGGACGTCGCCCACCTCGTGTTTCTGGACGAAACCGGCATCACCAACAATCTGCTTCGGCGGTACGGCCGGGCACCGCGTGGCGCGCGCGTCCACGACCACGCCCCCTGCGGGCGCCGGCAGACCAGCACGTTTCTCGCCGCGTTGCGGGTCACAGGGCTGACCGCACCGGGGGTCTTCGACGGCGCAATCGATGGCGAGAGCTTCCGCGCTTACATCGAACAGATCCTGGTGCCGACTCTGCAGCCAGGCGACATCGTCATTGCCGACAACCTCGGGGCCCACAAGGTCGCCGGCATCCGGCGGGCTATCCAGGCCGCCGGGGCCACCCTCTGGTACTTGCCACCCTATAGCCCGGACCTCAATCCCATCGAGCTCTGCTTCGCGAAGCTCAAGGCCCTCGTTCGCACCGCACGCTGTCGCAGCACCGAGACGCTCTGGCCGTTCCTTGGTACCTGTCTCGAGCGCTTCAGCTCTGACGAATGCCGCAACTATTTTCGGCACTGCGGGTACTCAGCCGCCACACGGTCATGAAAAACGCTCTAAGGCCAGGTCCTCCGCTGAGATCCCGGTGGGCCGGTAATACACCGTCGAACGCGCTACATCGAGCAGCGCGCAGCGTCGGGTGACGGCCAATGGGTGGTCGGCTTGAATCATCGCTCGGCGGTCGCTCACCGGTCTCGACCGAGCGCTTTGGACAAAAAATCCTTCTCCATCGTCAGCTGACCAATCTTGGCGTGGAGCTGCTGTGTCTCCCGCTCGGAATGCGCCGCTTCGATCGCACCGGCGCCGAACACATGCTCGGCCTCCGCCACCAACTTCTTCTTCCAGTCCTGGATCTGATTCGGGTGCACCTCGAACTGCTCGGCCAGATCGGCCAGGGTACGCTCGCCTCGAACGGCGGCCAACGCGACCTTGGCCTTAAACACTGGCGAATGATTGCGCCGTGTCCTCTTGGTCATCTTCTGCCCCTCTCATCTTGACGGGAAGGTAACGCAGAAGATTCCACTTAGCGACGTTGATCAGCTGTCCAGTTGAGGGGGTCCACCTCTCAACCCGCGTGTGCGCCTACGACCGGGGAGGTCTGGGCTGGAGCGATCTCGGACCGACGCCCCGTTCGGCGGCTAGAATCATCGACGAGTTGCACATACTGCTCGCGACTGCGGGAGTGTCCGGTCCTTATATCCTGACCGGGCACTCAGCGGGTGGTCTCTATATGCGGCTCTACGCCAGCACATACCCGACCGATGTCGCCGGCATGGTGCTGGTTGAAGCTGCGCATGAGGACCAAAGCCGACGAATGCCCACTGCCGCTGGTGCCGGGGCAGTTAATCCGCTCGTCCTGCACTTTCGGTCTTTTCTGACGGTTGTTGGTTTCGCTCGTCTCACGGGCATCCGGTTCGCCGGCAGACCAGGGTTCAGCCCAGATGCGCGTGCCCTCTCAGACGGAATCCGAGTAAAGACGACGTGGCCCTTTGCATACGCGAGTGAAGCTCTCGCAGCGGAGGACAGCGCAGCGCAGGTCCGACAAGCACGGTCGAGCCGGTGGAGTATGCCGCTCGTCGTTTTGACGAGAGGCCGCTTCGATGGAATACGAAGACTGTCAAGCGAACAGCAGACCAGAATCCGGAACGCCTGGGAGGAGATGCAGGCCGATCTCGTCACGTTGTCTACTCGCGGGGCCCACGAAGTGGCTAGTGAGTCCGATCACTACGTGCATCTCGATCAGCCCGAGACGGTGGTCGACGCGATCGTGGCCGTTGTTGCGGAGGCGCAGGCCGACAGAGCAGCCAGATAACTCCTGCCTTGTCGCTCGCATTCAACCGGTCGATGCAACGGATTCCGCGAGTATATCTGCCGGCGTCCGATAGCCGAGTGTCTTGCGTGGCCGCGTATTGAGCTCGCGCGCGATCCGATTCAGTTGAGTCTGCGTGTAGCGGGCGAGGTCGGTCCCCTTCGGCAGATACTGGCGCAGCAAGCCATTCGTGTTCTCGTTGGTCCCGCGCTGCCACGGACTGTACGGGTCGCAGAAATAGACTTGCACGCCGGTGGCGATCGAGAACGTGCGATGGGCTGCCAGTTCCAGGCCGCGATCCCAGGTCAACGTGGCCATGAGGCCGGCGGGCAACCGCCGCACGTGCTCGGTGAGCGCTCGCACGACCGTGCGCGTCGTGCGCCCGGTCAGCCGGACGAGACAGACGTAGCGCGAGTGCCGCTCGACTAGCGTCGCCACGTAGGACTGGCGCGCGCCGGCGATCAGGTCGCCCTCCCAATGTCCCGGCACGGCGCGGTCCTCCACCGTCGCGGGGCGCTCGCGAATCGAGACGGCCCCGACGATGTAACCGCCCGTCTTCGGCGCCGTGGCACGCGGACGTCGCATCGTGCGTCGTTGGCGCAACTGCGCCTGCAGTGCCTTTTTGAGCACGCCGCGGCTCTGCACGAACAGGCTCAGGTAGATCGTTTCGTGCGACACGTGCATCGTCGGATCATCAGGATACGCCTGACGGAGCCAGCCGGCGATCTGTTGAGGCGACCACTTCTGCGCGAGCTTCGTGGCCACCGCGTCACGGAGGGGGGGTGGGTCACCAAGCGACACCGCTTGGGCCGCCGGCCGCGCGCCCACGCCGCCGCGTCGGCTCTGGCCGCCCGATACCACCGCCGCCCTCCGTGTCGACGCACCTCCCGACTCACGGTCGAAGGGGCGCGCCGCAGCTGGCGGCTGATCTGTCGCACCGACGTCCCGCGGGCCAGGCCGCGGGAGATGGCCTCCCGCTCCGGCAGCGTCAGCGCGAGACGGGAACGTTGGCGCGCCGGCGGGGGGATGCCGCCCGTCCGGGCCACCTCATAGCGCACCATCTTGGGAATCCGGCCTAGGGCACGGCCGATGGCATTGAGCGATTCCCCGTGTCGCCACCGGCGCCACACTTCCGCCTTCTGCGCCGCCGTCAAGCGCGGACCACGTCGTCGCACCATGAAACCTCCTTATCAGGTTCATGTTGCATCGACCCATTGAACGCACCCGCGAAGGGTAGAGTAATCAGCCCGGAGACAGGCCTGCCCAACGGCTAGTCAAGGCTGATCGCTGTCGCCTGTAGTGCTCGCCTCTTCAATCGAGCCAACCCGATAGAACACGACCTGGTCGGTCGGCAGCGGGACACGACGAACCGCCAGATCGTTGCGCCGGTCCTCGGGGATTGTCACAGCCTCAGACGGTGAAGGAAGAAGGCCCAGGTGTATGCGCACGAGATCGAGTTCCGGTGACGACTTGCTCTGGTTCGTGCGCGGTCCCCAAATAGCCCAACCGACGAGGGCTGCAAGCAGCGTTGCAGCCACCGACGCCTGCACCCTGCGCAACCGCACGCGCCGGTGTGCGTCCCGCTCGATGCGCTCACGCAAGCCCGCGAGCCCTCCGGGGAGGGGCTCGAGCTGACTAAAGATTCTATCTGGCATCGTCTTCACGACCTCCTGGCCTGTCCGAGAGTGCCTGCTTCAACCGACGCAAGGCGCGATGCCGCCTCGACCCGACCGTGCCGGCGGGAACGGCGAGGACCTTCGCCACATCATCGTAGCTCAGTCCTGAGAACTCGCAGAGCATCACCACGCGCCGCAAGTCTTCCGGGAGTGCGTCAACCGCTGTGCGCAACCGCTCGTGTTCCTCAGCCTCCGATAAGGACTCGTCTGCAGGTCGAGTTGCAGATGGCACATCGGCTAGCGCACCGAGTGAAACCCAGTGCCAGATCCTCTTCGATCGCCGCCGTGACGCCGCCAAGTTGATCGCGATCTTGTAGATGAGTGGTTCGACGGT
Source organism: Vicinamibacterales bacterium (assembly GCA_965223015.1). Lineage (GTDB taxonomy): Bacteria > Acidobacteriota > Vicinamibacteria > Vicinamibacterales > UBA8438 > CAUZIB01. Next base: position 37,820 of record CBDCVL010000002.1, read on the forward strand.
GTCCATGTCGACACGGTCGCGCATACGCCACAATCGGATGAAGGCCTCCTGCACGATATCCTGTGCGTCGTCCATCCTCCACACCCACCGGAAGACGACGTTGCACAGGGGCTTTTCCAGGCGCACATAGAGCTGCTCGAGGTCTTCCTCGCGCATCGAGGCCATCCATCAATCACGATGCAGCAGCTATCACGTAGTACAGCGCCAAGTCATTCTCACCGCGAGAGTCAGGAAAGGCATCTGGTAGCGTGCCGCCGAACCCCGTGCGTCCCAGCACGAGGAACTGGCCAACCTCCAACACAACCCGACTCCGCAAACCAGGTGCTGGTCCCACCGGCTCACCAAAGGCGTTTCCCCAACCGCCGATCTCCACATCGACCACGACCTTTTCCCCGCTCCGCACGGTTGTTTGGCCAACGCTGAAGAATTGACCGCTCACTCTCGCCGCTTCTTGATTCATGGAGGTGAGCTGGACCTGCTCCAACAAGGAGAACTCCGTGGAACCGTCCGCGCTCGCGATCTGTCCAAGCACCGGCTCTAGCTGTGGGATCGAACCTCCCACGACGGAGAATGGCTGCGGCTGTGAAGATTCTCGCGGTCGGCCCACCAGGATCCAGTAGGTCAGCGACACCGGCCGTGAGACGGGCCGTGCATCGAGGTCTTGAGTCAGTACCTGTTCGATCCCCGCCTGGATTCGCGCCGAGGCTGTAACGAGCAGGGTGCCGCCTGGGCCATTGATGACCCGACCCCTTGGATTCGGATTGTCCCCGACTGGTTGCAGCGCCGACTGCAGCATCCCGCGCAGATCGTCCTGATACTCCTCGGGGACCTCGTAGGTCCTCACTTCCATCCCTCCGGTCCCGGGGGCTGGGACAGGATTCTGGAGCCCACAGCCAGCGAACATCGAAGACAGGGTCAACAGGCCGACACCGGCTATCGAGTGCAAGAACGGGTTCTTGTTGCGCATCGGACCTCCTCGGGGTGCTCTTTCTGGTTCAATTCCGTCCCCCGTTAGGTTATTACGCTCGGTATCGATGATCCTTCACGAATCCCTGAAAAAAACTGGTGACCCACCAGCGCAGGACCTGACGCACACGTTCCGATACTCGTGTTCTTTCCCCACTAAAGCGCTTTTCATGACCGTGTGGCGGCCGAGTACCCGCAGTGCCGAACATAGGTGCGGCATTCGTCAGGGCTGAAGTGCGCCAAGCACTCGCCGAGGAACGGCCAGAGCGTCTCGGTGCTGCGACAGCGAGCGGTGCGAACGAGGGCTTTGAGCTTCGCGAAGCAGAGCTCGATGGGATTGAGGTCCGGGCTGTAGGGTGGCAAGTACCAGAGGGTGGCCCCGGCGGCCTGGATGGCGCGTTGGATGCCGGCGACCTTGTGGGCCCCGAGATTGTCGGCAATGACGATGTCGCCGGGCTGCAGGGTCGGCACCAGGATCTGTTCGATGTAGGCGCGGAAGCTCTCGCCATCGATCGCGCCGTCGAAGACCCCCGGTGCGGTCAGCCCCGTGACCCGCAACGCGGCGAGAAACGTGCTGGTCTGCCAGCGCCCGCAGGGGGCGTGGTCGTGGACGCGCGCGCCGCGCGGTGCCCGGCCGTACCGCCGAAGCAGATTGGTGGTGCTGCCGGTTTCGTCCAGACACACGAGGTGGGCGACATCCCAGGTCGGCGCCGCCGCGTGCCACGCGACCCGCGCGGCCGCGACGTCAGGCCGATCGTGTTCGGACGGGCGGACCGTTTTTTTTAACGGTCAGGCCGAGGGCCCGCACGGCGCGCCAGACCGTCGGCACACTCGCGGGCGTGGCGAGGGCGTCCTTCAGCTCAGCCAGCGTGCGATCCGGGTGCGCCGCAATCAGCGCGGCCAAGGTGTGTAGGTGCGGCTCAAGCATGCCGCGCCGTCCATGTCGCTGGACGCGAGGCGCCACCTCGCCCGTTTCGCGCCGCCGCTGTTTCAGTAGCCGCACCCACGACCCGCTCACGCGGTACTTCGCCGCCACATCGGCCGCCTTCATCCCGGCATCGCTGTCGAGGAGCGCCCGCTCTCGCAGATCCATCGAATAGGCACGCATCGGTCCTCCTGCATCGGTATGCGCAGAAGTACCACGACCGCCCCAGGTAGTACAAGGCCTATTTGAAAAGCGCTTTAGGGCGGTGCGCAAGGCCAACGGCGGCTCGTGAGCGAAGATCACTCCTGCCTAGTCGCGAAGGGTTTAGTAATCCGCCAGGAGGGCCTGAACCCGGCATCGGTCTACCCTGCGGCGTTTGTCGCGACCGGATCGCGGCCCGAAGGGCTCATGTCCCCGGCGACCAGCCTTCGCGTGAGGCAAGGCTCTCGATATGAGCGAGGTGGTGCCGCCCGTGCCACGCATACTGAGCGACCTTTGTCGCGAGAGTCGCTGGACCCGCCACTGGATGCACAAACTCGCGCTCCAGGTCTGACAGCGTCAAAGCCCGAAGAAGGACAACCCATCGAGCGTGTAGAGAGTCGAGAAAATCGAGAGCCACGGGAATCGGGACGCGAACGTAGTCGGGAAGTTCAGCCCACAACTCCTCACGGTAATCCTTGATGACTGGACGATCTTCGGTCAACGTCCACTTGAAGCGGACGTAGCTGTTTAGATGGCTGTCGCCGATGTGGTGAACCACCTGGCGGACGGTCCAGCCGCCCTCGCGATACGGGGTATCAAGTTGCCAATCGGAGAGAGGCTCTACGACCTCACGGAGGTCAACTGGTAGTTGTTCAATGTTGTCGATCCAATTCGCGATGTCCGTGGCTTCTACGGCTGCAGGCTCGGTGAACTCGCCGATCGGATAGCGAAGGGTGTCTGCCATCAAGGTCAAAAGAATACACTCCCGCACCTCACTTCCGACTACTCCTGCCTTGTCGCCCAGCGTTTAGGAATCCGCCACTTCGTGGATAGCTAACCACTACGGCGTCGCTCGGGAGTTATCCGCATGGGAGGACGCCCCCGCCTACTCGGGTTCTGTTCGGATCGTGGAGGTCAGCGAGGCCAGGGGGACGCGCCAGACACGTCAAAGAGCTCCATCGGTTGCTCCCCAATCTCAATGTCGAGGTACCGCCTCAGGTGGCAGCCCCCGGGTGACGGGCAATGCGACATGATGAGGGGCAAGAGATTCAGTTCCGGCGCAAGTACTTGCAGTGCCGTCTCGGTCTTCTTCATGACGAGATGCTCAAGGTCCTTGATGGTGGTCTCAAGGAGTTCGTAACCAGAGAGCCTTGCGGCCGGCGCAGGGCGAGTGCCCCACGGTCCCAGATCCATCGGCAGAGCCGTCCAGCCTCGTTCTGCGTCCCAGACCCATACTGAGGTATGGGACATGTTCCTGATTGTGACGGTTGGCACCTCGTCAAGCGAGGGGCCGAGCTCAGCGCGAGTCGAGCCATCGCTGCCCCGATAGAAACGGCCGACCGCACTGATTCCGTGTACGTCGCGAAGCTCGAGCGTTGCGCTGAAGGGAATCCAGGAATCCGGCAATCGAAGGCTGACAGAAGATTGCTGGGCCAACAGAAACGGTGCGGCGAGGAACAGGAAGATCGCTAGGATAACCGGCAAGATGGATACTCTCGCAAGCGACTTGTTGACAGCCATCACGGTGGATACACTCGATCCGCCTCGGTGGGCGGCACCTCGTGTTCCTCCAGTACCTGCGGTGGCCCGCCAGGCACCACTGCCGCGCCGTCCCGCTCGACGAAGTTGAAGACGACACGTCGACCATCCACGCCGTTGGGGTACGGCTCCTCGACGACATCGACCCATAGACTCTCCAAGAGCCCGGACTGCCACAAGCGGTCAGCATCCGCGAGGATGACCGGCTCGGCCCCGACGTACGGTCGCCACTCACCGAGCGAGGGCTTGCTGACGTGCTCAGGGAGCTCCATCATCGCCACGTACTGGGCGGCATTTCGTGGCTGGACACCGGAGGCGTCAAAGTTGAGCTCGATCGTGCGGAGGAGCGGTGGCGAGTCGCCTGGGGGCTCCGTCTCAGCCTCGAAGGCGTTCACTGCGTGGGAGGCGACCGGGGAGGTCACGGGCGAGCTACGGACGAGCCAGACCGCCAACCCACTCAGCACTACGAGGCCGGCCATAAGCGTGTATCGAACCCAGGCGGTCATTGACCCACCGTAGTCCTGGACCGGACGCAATGTCAAAACTAAGGCATGGATACCGATGGGCTGTGAACTCAGGGTTCTGCTGTCGCCTCAACGAGAGCCGAGTGGAGTCTGACATTCCCACGAAGTTCTACCTCTGCCAGGGAAGAGTCTGCCACCTCTTCTTCGGGCAGCACATGGAGGGCTTCATCAGCGTGAAGGAAATAGGTATGACGCTTGAGGACAGGACTATCAAACGGTTGCGGCGGTTCGATGCGCGGCCGAACCGCAAGGCTCTTCGCCGGCACACGTAGGCGCACTCGACCGCCCAACTCGAACTCACCAGTGGACTGGAAAACCGCTCGATCAGCGGTGATAGTGGCGCTGCCGACCCTGACGGTGACGGGACTCAGCCAACGCTCCAATACTGTGCTGCCAACATCTGCCCGCTCCTTCGACTCGAACGGCATGCCTTCCACGCGGACCCCCTCATACACGGGAAAGATCGTGATCGTCACACGAGAAGCCGGTGCGGGTTGTGCCAGCGCAGGCAACGCGATCGTGAGGATCAACGCGGCGGCCATGATCACAGCCAGCTCGTCTCGACGAAGCAGCGAACCGGACCAACCCATTGCCCCAGCGTAGCACCACGTGGGCTAGAGGGTAGGACCGTTCCCCATTGACCAACGAATTGACCGGAAGGCAATAGATTGACGCGGCGGCCGACGTCAGAGACTCGGGGAAGGCCCGTGCCACGGATCAAACCACTGAAGGAACGATACTTGTCCCAGCAGCTACCTCTGAGCGAGGACGTCCGTTCGCGGTCGGCGGGATAGGTCCTGCCTGGTCGGGTGCGTTCAATGGGTCGATGCAACATGAACCTGATAAGGAGGTTTCATGGTGCGACGACGTGGTCCGCGCTTGACGGCGGCGCAGAAGGCGGAAGTGTGGCGCCGGTGGCGACACGGGGAATCGCTCAATGCCATCGGCCGTGCCCTAGGCCGGATTCCCAAGATGGTGCGCTATGAGGTGGCCCGGACGGGCGGCATCCCCCCGCCGGCGCGCCAACGTTCCCGTCTCGCGCTGACGCTGCCGGAGCGGGAGGCCATCTCCCGCGGCCTGGCCCGCGGGACGTCGGTGCGACAGATCAGCCGCCAGCTGCGGCGCGCCCCTTCGACCGTGAGTCGGGAGGTGCGTCGACACGGAGGGCGGCGGTGGTATCGGGCGGCCAGAGCCGACGCGGCGGCGTGGGCGCGCGGCCGGCGGCCCAAGCGGTGTCGCTTGGTGACCCACCCCCCCCTCCGTGACGCGGTGGCCACGAAGCTCGCGCAGAAGTGGTCGCCTCAACAGATCGCCGGCTGGCTCCGTCAGGCGTATCCTGATGATCCGACGATGCACGTGTCGCACGAAACGATCTACCTGAGCCTGTTCGTGCAGAGCCGCGGCGTGCTCAAAAAGGCACTGCAGGCGCAGTTGCGCCAACGACGCACGATGCGACGTCCGCGTGCCACGGCGCCGAAGACGGGCGGTTACATCGTCGGGGCCGTCTCGATTCGCGAGCGCCCCGCGACGGTGGAGGACCGCGCCGTACCGGGACATTGGGAGGGCGACCTGATCGCCGGCGCGCGCCAGTCCTACGTGGCGACGCTAGTCGAGCGGCACTCGCGCTACGTCTGTCTCGTCCGGCTGACCGGGCGCACGACGCGCACGGTCGTGCGAGCGCTCACCGAGCACGTGCGGCGGTTGCCCGCCGGCCTCATGGCCACGTTGACCTGGGATCGCGGCCTGGAACTGGCAGCCCATCGCACGTTCTCGATCGCCACCGGCGTGCAAGTCTATTTCTGCGACCCGTACAGTCCGTGGCAGCGCGGGACCAACGAGAACACGAATGGCTTGCTGCGCCAGTATCTGCCGAAGGGGACCGACCTCGCCCGCTACACGCAGACTCAACTGAATCGGATCGCGCGCGAGCTCAATACGCGGCCACGCAAGACACTCGGCTATCGGACGCCGGCAGATATACTCGCGGAATCCGTTGCATCGACCGGTTGAATGCGAGTCGCCTAGTGTTTAGTAATCCGCCGCCTACGCCTCCCTGGGCCGTCCGATGGCCGGTAGGTGGAGGGCGACGTTCTAGACCGTCGTTTTCACGATCAACTGGTCGGGTTGGAAGGTCACCAATCGGGCCAGGGGTAGTTAGGCCTTCTCAGTGTCAGAACCCCTTCCGTATATGACCAACTGGTCGGAAATCTCAGCTCCAGGGCCGTTGTGAGAACTGGTTACCGCTGCTGTGTTAACCAGGTGTCGGGGGCAATGCCGGGATGTGCCAGCTATGCCACCCCATAGGGGTGGTGGCATGGCACACCTGTAAGGAGACACTTAGCGACATCTACTCGGCCTCCGTCAGCCCGTCTTCAAGCCGGGGATGTCCCGTGCGCTGTTGAAACTCAGCGGCAGCTTGGTTCACGACTACGCAACCATCTCTGACGACTCCCCGAGTCCTAACCGCGCGTCGCGTGCCCGGAGGGCAGCGACCAGCGCGGGCATATCTTGACATCCTTGCACCCGGCGGAACCCCTTCGCCGCTTCGAGCACCCCGGCGGCCACCCAGCGGAGCACCATCGTCCCGCCGCGCCAGCGTTTCACATGGCGCTGCACGTGGCGCGTTCGGCTGAGGAGACTCTCGATGGCGTTCGTGGTGGCGAGCGATCGTTGGAGACGCTCCGACAGACCCAAGCCGAGCACGGTCAGCGTCTCGTCGAGCCCTTCCCGCACGCTCGTGGCCGCACTCGGGTAGTCAGTGTCCAAGCGCCGCGCCAGGTCCTGCAGCAGACGCTTGGCCGTCTTGACGTGGCTGTTCGTGTAGGCGCGCGTGAGGACCGCCTTCACCCACGGCCGCTGTGCCTCAGGGAGATGCTCCAAGATGTTCCGGCCCTTATGGACCTGACACCGCTGCACCAGTGCGGCGCGCCCGAATGTCTGGGTCACGGCCGTGTCGAGGGCCTTCGCGCCATCGACGATCACCAGCAGGCTCCGGTCGGTGCGCAGCCCGCGGCTGCCGAGATTGGTCAAGAGCCCCTGACAGACCGTCGCGTTCTCCGTGGCCCCTTCCCACAGGCCGAGCGGGTGTTTCGCGCCCATTGTATCGATGCCTAGGGCGACAACGATACAGTGTCCACCCACGTGCACGCCATCAATCAGCAGCCCCACCAGGTCCAGCGCGTCGAGCGGCGTCGCCCGCCACGCATCCAGCTGCGCCTGAGTCTGCGCGACAAAGCGTCGACTGACCGCACTCTTGCTCGTGCCCCGCGTGGTGACGTCGGCGCCGAGCGGTTCCAGACTCCGCGCATACTGGCGGGTCGCCACACCGATCAGCATCTGGTCGACCACGCGCCGGTTCAGCGGGTCCGCATTCGCGAATGCCCGGGCCGTTGGCAACGGAACCTCCTCGCCGGCGCGCCGCGCACGGGGCCGACGAATCGCCACCTTCCGCCCGCCCAGCACGACCTGACTCGGCGTATGCCCCGTTCGATACGCCTGGCGCGCAGGTTGATGCGCATACCGTGGCCCACAGACGGCGGCCCGATCCTCTTCCAGCATGGCTTCGAGTACCTTCAGGCCAGACGCGACGACCAGCTCCTGGAGCTCGGCCTGCGTATCAATGAGGATATCGACCAACGGCAGGTGCCGTGGCGTCGGGGATACCGATTGGCGACGGCGAGGGACTGTGCGAGACTGCTTCTTCATGGCGGCTCCTTACTGGGAGGCTTGCACCTCGGTTTCGTCACCGGTCGTATAGCACGACCAGTGAAGAGCCGCCGCTTCAAATTTCAACAGCTACTGGGACATCTCCTTCAAGCCACCCGTCTTCCGGACACTGCTGCCGCACAAGCTCCGCCTGTGCGTACAGTGCGTCCTCAGTCTGATAGGTCTGTGACACCAGCCGGTGGTCCCCAATCGACTGCTCAAGCAGCAGACCGGCGGGTGTGAGGCGAACCGCGCACGTGAAGACTTCTTCACCCTTGTTGCGGAGTTGCCACAGCACGGTCGGCGTATCCGTGGAGAGGGTCATGGGGGAGGGCGTGCGCTAGTGCCTACGGCAAGGAGTCTGGCCCAGGTGCAAGAAGAGGCCGCCCAGGCGAGAGGAGACCGGCGTCATTGGCAAGCGTAAAGACGAGCAGCGCGACAGTGACGACGACGAGCGCGATCAGAATACGCGCCCGCACGCTCAATCCGGTGTCGGCCTTCATGGGCGTCGCTCCTATTCAGCAACCGCAAAGAGACCAGCCATGTCCCATAGGACCATCGCAACAGCGAACAGTGTTCCCCAACCAATCCAGACCACAAGCCTGACCGCGTATCGCCTCACAAGCCGCCCCGCACTCTGCTCTGGCATGTCCGTCACTTCACCGCTACCGGCCCGTGGGCACGAGGCGCGTGAGTTCCTCGAACCATTTCAGGGCAGGGTCAGTCGAGGACAACCTGTTGGGTCACAGTCGGTGGCATTGTCTCCATCCGGGGCGGCTCAGGCGGTCTGCGCGGTACCTTCGTTTCGGCCTGGCCCGTACGAAGCAGTTCACACCGGACGCCCCGCTGAAGCAGGGTGGACCAGCCTTGATGGTTATCCTTCGGTTCGTAGATGAGTTCCGTTTCCACGATCCGATGGTTCTGGAAGCGGAACCACTGGGCAATCATCAGCGAGACCGCGCCTTCGTATTCATAGAGAACCGTGATCCCTTCTTCGTCTTCCATAACGTTGATGACCTCGTGCCTGCTGTGCTGAGTCTTAGCCTCTCCCCTCGGCTCTCCGACGCTGAAAGCGTTCCGCTCGGAGGGAGCCACGAGTTGGAGACCGTCGGCCATGAGATGGGCCGCTTCGTCAATGCGTTTAGCGGACAAGCGTCTCAGAAACTCCAGTGCTATCTGGCGGTCACTCATCTCTGTCACAGATTAGCTATGCAATTGGCATCCGCGTCGAATCAACCACAGCACTGTTTTCATCGGACGACTCCTCGCTTTCGCTGGAACTACATGGGTCTCTCGATGAAGGCTTGGGGCAAGACTTTCAGCGCCACGTTCCGGTCGAGCTTGGTGTCTCTCGCCCGATGCACCTCCCCCATGCCGCCTTTACCAGATCTCGGCAACGACTTCATATGGTCCGTGTGTCGTGCCTGGAGTCAGAGACATGGTTGCTTCTTAACGCCGATCTTGGCGGTGTCGACGTAGACGGACGTCCCAACTTGGCTATCCAGTCCGAGTCGGCAGTTCTTTCATCTTTACGGCACAACACGAAACGCGGCCCACGTCTGCTTCGTCTTGCCAAACCTATCGGGCGGGCTGGCGCCTGAGATCTCGACCACATAGTCGCCAGCAGCGAGCGGCGCAAGAGCGAGGTCGGCCGTCACCCACCATGCGCCGTCCGCGGCAGCGCGCACCGTGGTTTCGACGGGCACCGGGAGATCCGTTCCTGACCGATCCAGCAGCGTCGCTGTGGGAACCGCACCTTCTTGGCCTGGGACGTCAATCCGCAGACGTTCACGGCGCCGAAAACGCCGATCCGCTGTGGCTACCTCTTGATTGCCTGTCGAGGGGCCTCGGCGGAAAAAGCGAGTCCCGACTCCATCCGGCGCATCCGGTAGTGCAATCGTGACGACATCACCCGTCGGGCGGCTTCCCGCGGCTCGACCACGGGCGCGAATCTGAACCGTGTAGTCACCTGCAGCCGACGAATCATCCGCCGTAAAGGTCATCTCGAAGCGCCGGATTCCGGCCTCCAGGCTCGTACGGCTGGCATCTAGCGTCTCGCCATTAGGGGTCGTCAGGATCGCGTCCACCTGCGCTCCTTCTGCCCATTCCTCGTCCTGGCCGACTTCTCCAACGACTTGGAAGGTCACGGCACCTGAGGTCGCCCGGCCCGCGGCCACCTGCACGCGTAGCGGCATCTCGCGCCCGAACCTTGCTAACGACCCGAGCGCCTGCTCGATCGCGCTCGCCCTCGCCGTTTCGGCGGGAGAACGGTCGCCGGCGGGATCGACTGCGGGGGCCGTTGCCAACATCTCCTCACGGCTTGCGGCCAGATACCCGCGCCGCGCCCGCACGTCCACGCCGGGTCGGTTCATACGCACCCTGACTTCGTGGAACGTCCCGTCCATCTCGACTCCGGTAGCGTAGTACCCAAGCAAGTAGTAGGACGATAGATCCTCGACCACGCGCGCGAGACCCTCGGTGATGTTGTTGGTGTTGACGATGGCGAGACCGTCGGTCCCGTCGGCGAGCCACCGCAGCGAGCTTCGTCGAGTACGTAACAATGACCTGTCCACTTGCAGTGGGGGCGGAGGGTTTGGTCCGATCTGGGAGTCGAAAACGGTCAGACCACGGGGATCAACGGGATAGAAGGAGGCGTTAGCCCTATTCGCGTCGTCCAGCAGCAGCTGGAACTTCGCGGCGTGATCAATCATGGCCAGCCTCTGTCTGTCCTGCTCGCATTCGAGCCGAAAGGTATCCTGCTCCCGAGTTCCCAGCGTGCCCGTCGCCGGATCGAAGCCAATGGGCGGAAGTAATGACGTTCTCGTCCCATCGTTGCGATTCAACAGGGCCTCACTTGGTCGGAACAGGCGCCACCCGTCGGTGATCGCGAGGACCGCTTTTCGCTCCTCCCGGGCAGTCCGCAGGTAGCGTACGAGATCGCCGAGGGCGTCGAGCGTCATCTGCTCGCGCCGACGCGCGATCAGTTCGTCAGCCACGCCCGCCGTCGGTCCGTGCGGCGGATAGCAGAGTTCGTATCGCTCCTCGACGGGGTCCGAGCTCACGAGCCGGCCCCGCTCGCCCCACCACTCCCGCTCGAGCATGCGCTGAAGCGCGGTGGTCTTGCGCCCAAACGTCACGTCGGCGGCCGACATCTGCGGCGTCATCACGCCAATCAGGTCGTCGACACCGATGAGGTCGTCGAGCATCTTGACGAGGGGCTGACTGATGGTCCGCGAGCTCGCTGCATCCACGTGACCCGTGTCCAGAAACAGCACGAACACACGAGCCCGCGAGTCTCGGAGCATCTCGCGCGACTCGGCGACCGTGGTCGGGTCACGTCGCACCGCCTGCGGCACGTTGCCGCGAATGCGGATGTACTCGAACTGCGCGATCTCCTGCGGCACGCCCTCGTCAAGGAGCTCGAAGTCCTCTGGGCGCAGGTCCGTAACCGGCCGGCCGTCGCGCGTGACGAACACGTCCATCCGCACGTAGTTCGCTTCTGTCCGAAACCCTGGGCGTGTCAGCTGGTCGTCAGTGGCAACCTGATCCGGCTGCTGAGCCGTCACGAGCGCGACGCCAAGCAGACTGGCGACCGAAACGCAGCGCAGCAGGCGCAGTCGGTTTGGCATGGTTTGCCGATCATGCACGTCCCGTGCCGAGGAACCCGCCACTTGAGCCCGCCCCAGAAGGACCCCACGGTGTCATTAACTGACTCTCTGCGACAGGCGAGACCGAGCGTGGTGTGCCCCAAGAGTACAGTGTCCCATTTCCGGGACACGAGCGACGCGGTCCGATGGCGACGGTACGGTCTAGACGGGTATCGGTGGCCTGATAGACCTGGCCCATGCCCCCCTCGCCGATGAGGGCGGTCACGTCGTAGTGGCCGAGTCGGGAGCCGACGGTGAGTGGCATTGAGTTGAGTTCTGTCAGTTGACGGGCCCGATGTACTTGTCGAGCCAATCAAGGCTTTCGCGAACGACCTGGCTGCGGTTTGAGGAAAAGAGGCCATGGGCCGCTGTCACCCGCGTATGGAGCTTGTCCTCTGGCTCTGATCCCAAGAGGTTGAACAGCGGAGCCTGACTGGTCTCTAGCGGGAAAATTGCGTCCTCGATGAGAGTGTCCCACCGGTAGTAGAAAGTCAGCGGCAACGGTGAACACAAGTTATCCGACCTTCTGCATCTCTGCAATGTTGTCGTCGTCGCGATCCAGGTGTGCCTTCAGCATCCAGAGATGCTCGTAACCTGTGATGCGTCGGTAGTTCTTCTCCGTCTCCACGAAGGCCACGGCCGACCAGCGCAGCGCCATCTCTCCGTTCTTCCAGTTGGTGACGCGACGTGTGCGCTGCCGGATTCCCGAGTGCGTCGAATCGATGATGTTCGTCGTCGTGAGGCACGTGCGCAGTGATGCGGGCAGGCCGAGCCGATTCACGGTGAAGATCTCATCGAGGCCTTCTCGAACGCTCGCTGCTGCATCGGGCCAGTCGCGTTGGAGCCACGAGGCGTACTGGTCAAGCTTGCGCAGGCCCTCCTTAGCCTCGAGCTTCCAGGCGGCGCGCAGGGTGGCCCGTGCCTGGTCGTGCTGCGCGTTCGGCAGGTGGCCGACGACATTCCGCAGCTTGTGGTTGCGACAGCGCTGTACCTCGTTGCCGGCGCCGAACACCTGGGCGATCGCGCTGCGTAGCGCCTTCGCTCCATCGACGACGAACAGCCGACGTCGGTCGGGGCGGATCCCGCGAGCGACGAGATCCTCGAGCAGGGCGGTCGTCACGGTCGCGTTCTCAGAGGCACCGCTGCGCACGCCGAGCACGTACTTCTTCCCGTCTTCGTCGACCCCCACGGCCGCCAGAACATGGTGGTTCCCGAACTGGATCCCGTCGAGGTAGATAATCAACACGTCGACCTTGCTGAAGTTTCGCTCAGCCAAGTCCTGGAGGACTCGCGTCCCGGCCTCGATGGTCTCACGGGAGACCTCCGACTTGCCGATGCCGACCTGCTCGGCCATCGCCGGCAGGACCGTCTCGTAGCGCCGGGTCGAGACGCCGTTCAGCATGATCGCCAACATGCGGTCGGCAAGGCGCTGATCGCGCTGCATCGCGTCGTACGCCGGGATCGCGACCTCGCCGCGCTCCCCCTGCCGCGCCGTCTTCTTGCGCAGACGCGGCTTTTCCACGCGCAGCTGACGTTCGCTCAACGTGACGCGCCCCGGCTGGCTGCCGTGCCAGTACAGCGCCCGATCGTCGGCGCGGCGGCCCTGCCGCTTGGGCCCGGCGAGCCGCTCAGCGCTCATCCGAAGGACCGCCTCGACGGTCGCCCGACCCATGACGTCGATCACCTCGTCGATGGCCTTCTCGCCCCGCTCCAAGAGCTCGACGAGCGGCAGCAGGAGCTGACCGTCCTTCGAGAGAAACTCCGCGAGCTCGCGGCTGCTGAGCGTGGACGGCTTCGTGACAACCTGGTACGTTCTCTTCATCGGTGGTTCTCCTTTCCGACAAGCACCCGATCGACCTTACGATCGGGCAGGAGTTACCACCGACCTTCCACTACGCCTGGGTCATCCTCTCCTCGATTCCGTTGATCATTAAGACGGGAACCGATACGCGCGGAGCGAAGTTGAATGGGTCTGCCTCTGGGAGTGGCCTCCCGGTCCAGAACCCGCCGTCAACGAAGACGGCCGCACTGAGGCGCGGTTCCAACGCCAACACCAACGGACCCATCTGTCCTCCCCAGCTGAAGCCGAAGTAGGCCACTTTGTCCGGTCGAATGTCGGGACGGGCTACGAGGTAGTCAACGGCTCGTCGTGCGTCGTTCACCATGTGGATCACCCAGTCTTGGTAGGAAGACGTCTCGTCCGGGAATGTGAGTGTTCGATCGTTCCCACGTTCAAAGGTTCCATCATAGACAGGGAAGACCACCACACGACCACTCATCGCCAGAAAGTCAAACAGAAACCTTTCGTAGCTATCGATGGAGGGTGTCGAAGTCGCGCCAGACCCTGGAAAATACACAACCGCTTGATAGGGGGGCTCGATGCCCTGGGGAAGGAACAGATGGAGCTCGAATTGCTCGTTACCGTATGCGGTGTCGATCGTGACGGTCTCTCTGGTCCAGCGTTCTGATCCGTCCTCCACCCGTTTCTCAACCGCTTCCAGGGGCGTGTCGTCATACGAGTACTGATTGCGATAGGTCTCAAAAATCTCGTCGCCGACTGGTGTTTCCTCCCTGTAATCTCGCTTCACCGGCTCAATCGGCAGCGTCAGCTCGTTGATGACTACAAGGTCCTCATACACGACGCAGCGGAAACCGTTGTCGGGTGACCGGTCAAAGGCGGGCCGGTAATCAATCTCGAAGAACTTGTATGTCTGATCACTCCAGCTTCCCCCGAGGATGTAGCGGCTGTCACTGGAGCTCACTTCGTTCCACACCCACTCCTTTACGTTGCCCGCCATGTCGTAAGCGCCAATTCGACTCATCCCGGCATGGCTGCCGACGGAAGCGGCCTCCTCGCCGCCGAAGTTGCTGAACCTGATCATGGGTGTTGCCAGGTAGGGCGTGGCGGCTCCGGCCCAGTGGTAGGCCGTGGGAAGACTCTTGCCGCTGAACTCCGCATAGGCTGCGGCCTCGTACCAGCTGATGCCTCTGACTGGATAACGCTCCTCACCGACAGGATACGTACCGCCCTCCCATGTCGAGGGTCCCGGTCGCCCCGTCGTGTCGCGGAACTCCGCCATCGCTTCCTGCCAAGTAAGCACGTGGCCGTCCCTTAGGAACTCGTGCTTCCAATGCTGCTCCCGCTGATACCCGCCGCTGGTAAGGAACTCACTGAACTGCTCGTTCGTGACTTCGTACTTGTCGATCTCGTATGACGGCAACGCGTACATTTGGTGCGACGTGAACCCGTTGAGCTCAAGCCAGAGTTCCTGGGTGACCCAAAACCCAAGAACTGCACCACACGCTACTTGAGTGTCTGACCGATTCGTGGTGGGCTAGGATCCACAGCGAAGGAGGCCGGAGATGCCACGGAAGCGCTGGAGTGAAGAGCAGATCATCTACGCAGTGAAGCAGTCGGAGGCTGGCGAGAAGGCCGCCGACATCTGTCGGGAGCTGGGCGTGAGCGAGCAAACGTTCTACACGTGGAAGCGACGGTATCGTGGCATTGGGGTGCAAGAGCTGCGGGAACTGCGGCAACTGCGGGACGAGAACCGCAAATTGAAGCACGTGGTCGCCGACCTATCGTTGGACCGGCACATCCTGCAGGAGATCGTCGCAAAAAAGCTCTGACGCCGCACGCCCGTCGCGTCCTCGCGGAGTGGACGCAGGTGACCTACCAGGTCAGCCAACGACGGGCGGCGCGGCTGCTGCCGATGAATCGGGGAACCTTACGGTATGTGGCCCGTCGCGACGACCAACTCGCCCTGCGTCGGCGGCTCCGGGAGTTGGCGGCCGTGCGGGTCCGGTTTGGATATCGGCGTCTGACCGTGCTGTTGCGACGAGAGGGCTGGCGGGTGAATGCGAAACGGGTGTGGCGGTTGTATCGCGAGGAAGGCCTGACCATGCGCACGAAACGGCGGAAGAAGCTGGCCAGTCGCGCGCGTGTGCCCCCGTCGCGCGCGACCGCGCCGCAGCAGCGCTGGAGCATGGACTTCGTGCACGACCGGTTGATCGATGGACGCGCGTTCCGCGTGCTGACGGTGCTTGATCAGTTCACGCGCGAGTGTGTGGCATTGGTCGCCGCCCCGACCTGGCGCGGGGAGGATGTGGCGGCCGTGCTCGAGACGGTAGTGCCGACGCATGGAGTGCCCCAATCCATCACGGTCGACAACGGCACGGAGTTCCAGAGTCGCGCGATGGACGCGTGGGCCTATCGCCGTCAGACCACGCTCGCGTTCATCCGTCCGGGTAAGCCGGTGGAGAATACTTTCATCGAATCGTTCAACGGGCGCCTGCGAGACGAGGGCTTGAACACCCAGCAGTTCATCTCGCTCTCCGATGCGCAGCGACAACTCGACCTGTGGCGATGCGATTACAATGCGGTGCGTCCGCATAGCGCCTTGGGCGATCGCACGCCCAATGAGATGCGGCAGGCCTATGAGGCCACGGAAGCTGGAGACACTCAGGTGAGTCCCTTGAGGCTCACCATCGACCGTCAAACCGGGTCACAACCCGACGAGGAGGCTCCGAGACTCAACGTCGCCCTGGTGTGATTTTGGGTAGCAGGTCACTGGGCCGGCACTCGCACTGCGCCCGGCGTGGCGCTTCCCTCCTCGACTAGTTCAAGACTCGAGCCGAAGACGTTGTCCGGATCGAAAGTAGTGTCCTTGACATAGTCGAAGGTCTCGAAGCCTGAGAGTGTCCCACCGGTAGTAGAAAGTCAGCGGCAACGGTGAACACAAGTTATCCGACCTTCTGCATCTCTGCAATGTTGTCGTCGTCGCGATCCAGGTGTGCCTTCAGCATCCAGAGATGCTCGTAACCTGTGATGCGTCGGTAGTTCTTCTCCGTCTCCACGAAGGCCACGGCCGACCAGCGCAGCGCCATCTCTCCGTTCTTCCAGTTGGTGACGCGACGTGTGCGCTGCCGGATTCCCGAGTGCGTCGAATCGATGATGTTCGTCGTCGTGAGGCACGTGCGCAGTGATGCGGGCAGGCCGAGCCGATTCACGGTGAAGATCTCATCGAGGCCTTCTCGAACGCTCGCTGCTGCATCGGGCCAGTCGCGTTGGAGCCACGAGGCGTACTGGTCAAGCTTGCGCAGGCCCTCCTTAGCCTCGAGCTTCCAGGCGGCGCGCAGGGTGGCCCGTGCCTGGTCGTGCTGCGCGTTCGGCAGGTGGCCGACGACATTCCGCAGCTTGTGGTTGCGACAGCGCTGTACCTCGTTGCCGGCGCCGAACACCTGGGCGATCGCGCTGCGTAGCGCCTTCGCTCCATCGACGACGAACAGCCGACGTCGGTCGGGGCGGATCCCGCGAGCGACGAGATCCTCGAGCAGGGCGGTCGTCACGGTCGCGTTCTCAGAGGCACCGCTGCGCACGCCGAGCACGTACTTCTTCCCGTCTTCGTCGACCCCCACGGCCGCCAGAACATGGTGGTTCCCGAACTGGATCCCGTCGAGGTAGATAATCAACACGTCGACCTTGCTGAAGTCTCGCTCAGCCAAGTCCTGGAGGACTCGCGTCCCGGCCTCGATGGTCTCACGGGAGACCTCCGACTTGCCGATGCCGACCTGCTCGGCCATCGCCGGCAGGACCGTCTCGTAGCGCCGGGTCGAGACGCCGTTCAGCATGATCGCCAACATGCGGTCGGCAAGGCGCTGATCGCGCTGCATCGCGTCGTACGCCGGGATCGCGACCTCGCCGCGCTCCCCCTGCCGCGCCGTCTTCTTGCGCAGACGCGGCTTTTCCACGCGCAGCTGACGTTCGCTCAACGTGACGCGCCCCGGCTGGCTGCCGTGCCAGTACAGCGCCCGATCGTCGGCGCGGCGGCCCTGCCGCTTGGGCCCGGCGAGCCGCTCAGCGCTCATCCGAAGGACCGCCTCGACGGTCGCCCGACCCATGACGTCGATCACCTCGTCGATGGCCTTCTCGCCCCGCTCCAAGAGCTCGACGAGCGGCAGCAGGAGCTGACCGTCCTTCGAGAGAAACTCCGCGAGCTCGCGGCTGCTGAGCGTGGACGGCTTCGTGACAACCTGGTACGTTCTCTTCATCGGTGGTTCTCCTTTCCGACAAGCACCCGATCGACCTTACGATCGGGCAGGAGTTACCACCGACCTTCCACTACGCCTGGGTCATCCTCCGAAGCCTTCCTTCTGGACCCTTATCCTCAACAGTCCCAAAGGCAGTCGTGCCGCTTGCAAGGGGGACAGTCCGAGATAGGTCCACTCGTCCTCTGGTTGCTCGTAGTGTTTGAATTACACATCTGCTCCGCGAGGAGTCGTGTTCAACGACCGAGTTCTCGAGAGTTGGGGCCACAGGTCTGCCAGGAGCGGGTCATCGGGAACAACTCGCTCCACCTCTTCGGCAAGTGTAAACGCGGGAGCATAATTGTCCTGCTCCACCAATCGTATGATCTCAGGGATCGCTTCCTCGCGTGCCCACCGAGCATCCACGTCCGATCCAACGAACCAGACCCCAGCGACAACAATAATAAGAAGAAGCACGAGCAACGCCGGGATCGCGACTTTCGGCATCAGTAGCTCCCCCCAGGTGCTACCGGTCGCCGTGGCCTGAAGTGGGGACTTGGCTAGTTCTGAGTGAGAGGTCCTCGCATCCGTGAGGAACGCGACAGCGGATAAGTGTCGTTTGTCCTTGGGCTTCTCTAGCGCCCGCATGACCACCGAACCAACGCCCGCCGGGATCTCCGATCGAAGAGCGTGTGGCGAGTCCGGCGTGCGATTGGAAATGGCATTCATGACCGCCCACTGGTTCTCACCCTTGAACGGCTGCTGCCCGGTGAGCATCTCGTACAGGACCGCCCCCAACGCCCACACATCACTCTGCTGGTCCGCATCCTCACCAGCGACTTGCTCCGGGGACATATAGGACACCGTTCCGAGCGTTGTGCCGGTCTGCGTCGGTCCAGTCACGCCCAACAACTTGGCGATGCCGAAGTCCAAGATCTTCACCACACCGCTCTTGGTGACGATCACGTTGGCGGGCTTGATGTCGCGGTGGATGATGTCGGCGGCGTGAGCTTCGGACAGTCCCTGCGACATCCGGATACGGCGAACGACTTCCGCTCGGGGCTCCGCGTCATTTGTGGGACGTGCCTGCCGCTTCCCACGAGTGGCACCGTACCGTTCGGTGAATGGCGCCTCGCGGACATCGTGACCGATACAATCGAGCGATACCGGGAGGCTCGCCGCGCGACGGGCACTGGAGACGGCGGCACAAACCGCAGCCTGTCGCGTTTGCGCGCCGTCTACAACTGGGCGGTGCGTGTTGGTGACGTCGAGACCACGCCGTTCAAGCGAGGCACGGAGCCTGTTGTGAGGTTGTCACGGGAGACGCCAAGGAGTCGGCGCCTGAACGCCGACACGAATGAGGAAGCTGCGTTGCTAGCCGCGTGCGGGCCGCACCTCCGCGCGGTTGCTGAAGCGGCACTCGAGACGGGGATGCGCCGGGGCGAGATCTCGTCGCTCCAATGGGCGCAGATTGAGGGTCTCCCGGTGGATGGCTCAGCTATCTCTTGGGCACCACGAGCAGAACTCGTGTTGTTGTCGAGTAAGACGAAGACGCGGCGTGAGCGGCGCATCCCGATTTCGTCCCGGCTGAAGGGGATTCTGGAAATGCGCCGCTTTGACCCACTGGGCGAGCCTGTGCCGATGTCAGGTTTCGTATTCGGGAACGAGATCGGTCAGCGAGTCCAAAGCACTAAGCGGGCATGGCACACCGCGGTCCTCAAGGCCTACGGGTATGAACCGAGCTATACCAAAACAATGAACCTCTCACCTGAGTCGCGAAAGGTGCTCGCCGAGATCAATCTGCACTTTCATGATCTGCGACGCGAAGCCGGGTCTCGGTGGCTAGAGGGTGGAGTGCCGCTCCACAGGATCAGAGACTGGCTAGGGCACACAGAGGTGGGAGGTGGACCCCATTCCTCGGACCAAGAACGGGCGTTGCTAAGGTGGAGCCTGCTGGGTCTGTTCTCGTCGTAGTCGTGTCCTGCAACCAGGGTTGCAGGCCTGGGCCTGCAACCCGTAACTGCCTTACGCCGGTGCGCGGAGACGGGGGCCAGGTCGCCGCAGGCGCCCCGCGCAGCGGGGTCGGAGCGGAGCGGAGAACCTGGAGGCGGTCGAGCACACCGGCACCCGACGCCCGGTCGGCTAGAACGCTCATGCTGCCTCGGGCCTCGGCATCGAATCGTAGAACGCGGCTGGCGTCTGATAGCCCAACTTCGCATGCGGCCGCGCGTCATTGTAGAAGCGGAAGTAGCGCCCGATCCCCTCGCGCGCCTCGGTCAGCGAATCATAGGGGTGCAGGTAGATCTCCTCATACTTCAGCGACCGCCAGAGCCGCTCCACGAAGATGTTGTCGAGGTAGCGGCCCTTGCCGTCCATGCTGATCTTGATCCCCCGGTCGCGCAGAACGCGGGTGAAGTCCCCCGCCGTGAACTGCGAGCCCTGGTCGGTGTTGAAGATGGTCGGCCGGCCGAAGTGTGCGAGGGCGTCCCTCAACGCCTCGATGCAGAAGCCCGTGTCCAGCGTGTTGGACAGCCGCCACGCCAGGACCCGGCGGGAGTACCAGTCGATGATCGCCACCAGGTAGGCGAAGCCGCGCGCCATCGGGATGTAGGTGATATCCGTGGCCCAGACCTGGTTCGGCCGTGCGATCGTGAGCCCCCGCAGCAGATACGGGTAGACGGGGTGGTCCGGCGCCGGCGTGCTCGTTGTGGGTTGTGGCGCCGTGCTCTCCAGCCCCATCAACCGCATCAGGCGTTGGACGCGCTTCCGATTGATCACGGGGCCCTCGGCCTTCAACGTCTGCGTGATCATCCGGCTGCCGAAGAAGGGATGCTGCAGATGCAGCTCGTCGATCCGGCGCATCAACGCCAGCTCCTCCGCGTCCGGGACCACCGGCTCGTAGTACACGCTCGACCGGGTCACGGCCAGCAGCGCGCATTGCCGCCGCATCGACAGCGTGCCGTTCGGTGCCATCAGGACTCGTCGCTGCGTCATCGGGAGCGCCCGAGCCCGTTGGATAAAAAATCCCGCTCCACCGTCAGCTCGCCGATCTTCTTGAGTAGGACATCTTCCCGCTCCGACGCCCCGCCATCGCCATGGTCCGTCTCGAACGACTGCGCCGCGTTGTCGAGCAGCTGCCGTTTCCACTTGTAGACTACGTTGGCGTGGACCTTGTAGCGGCGCGCAATCTCGGCCACCGACTCCTGGTCTCGCAGTGCCGCCAACGCCACCTTCGCCTTGAACGCCGGGTTGTGCTTCGTACGGGTCTTCTTCATGGTATCGGCTCCTCCCTCTTCTGTTGGGAGCAGGCTCGAATACCACCTTAGCTGCTGGTCCGAAAATCGGGGTCCACTTCAGTGGACCCCCTCAACTGGACAGCTGATCAACGTCGCTAAGTGGAATCTTCTGCGTTACCTTCCCGTCAAGATGAGAGGGGCAGAAGATGACCAAGAGGACACGGCGCAATCATTCGCCAGTGTTTAAGGCCAAGGTCGCGTTGGCCGCCGTTCGAGGCGAGCGTACCCTGGCCGATCTGGCCGAGCAGTTCGAGGTGCACCCGAATCAGATCCAGGACTGGAAGAAGAAGTTGGTGGCGGAGGCCGAGCATGTGTTCGGCGCCGGTGCGATCGAAGCGGCGCATTCCGAGCGGGAGACACAGCAGCTCCACGCCAAGATTGGTCAGCTGACGATGGAGAAGGATTTTTTGTCCAAAGCGCTCGGTCGAGACCGGTGAGCGACCGCCGAGCGATGATTCAAGCCGACCACCCATTGGCCGTCACCCGACGCTGCGCGCTGCTCGATGTAGCGCGTTCGACGGTGTATTACCGGCCCACCGGGATCTCAGCGGAGGACCTGGCCTTAATGCGCCGCTTGGACGAGATCCACTTAGAGCGTCCGTTCTACGGCAGTCGCCGCCTGCGAGACGAGCTCGAGACCCAGGGGCAGCCGGTGAATCGCAAGCGAGTCCAGCGCCTGGTGCGCCAGATGGGCCTGTGCGCCCTGTATCCGAAGCCCCGTACGAGCCAGCCCGCGGTCGGACACACGGTGTATCCGTACCTGCTCAGGGGCCTGTCCATCGAGCGACCAAATCAAGTGTGGGCGACCGATATCTGCTACATCCCGATGGCGCACGGGTTCATGTATTTGGTGGCCATCATGGATTGGTACTCGCGCCGCGTCCTGGCCTGGCGGGTGTCGAACACCTTCGACAGCGACTTCTGTGTCGAGGCCCTCGAGGATGCGCTCACCCGCTACGGACCGCCGGAGATCTTCAATACGGACCAAGGCGCCCAGTTCACGTCTAAGGCGTTTACGACGGTGCTCAAGGCCCATGCGGTGGCCATCAGCATGGATGGCAAAGGCCGCTGGGTCGACAACGTGTTCGTCGAGCGTCTTTGGCGCAGCGTCACATACGAGGATGTGTATCTCCATGCGTACGACACCCCCGCCGCGCTCCGCGCAGGGCTGACCGGCTATTTTCAGTTCTACAACGGGCGACGGCGTCATAGTTCACTTGGTCGGCGGACGCCAGATGTGGTGTACTTCGGCGCAACCGGCTTCGGCACGGCGGCTTGAAACACGATGGAGATTTCACTTAAGCCGCTGTCCAGATTTCGGGGTCCACTTCTCACGTCGATCTCGCAGACGAGCACCTACCTGGCCGGCACGATGAAGACGCAGCACGATGCGATGCGCCAGTTCGACGCGCGTCGGGCCCCCTTGCAACCGCTTGCAACGGACGTTGGAACAGGGGGGCAAAGACGGCCACAGTTGGACACTAAAGCGCTTTTCATGACCGTGTGGCGGCCGAGTACCCGCAGTGCCGAACATAGTTGCGGCATTCGTCAGGGCTGAAGTGCGCCAAGCACTCGCCGAGGAACGGCCAGAGCGTCTCGGTGCTGCGACAGCGAGCGGTGCGAACGAGGGCTTTGAGCTTCGCGAAGCAGAGCTCGATGGGATTGAGGTCCGGGCTGTAGGGTGGCAAGTACCAGAGGGTGGCCCCGGCGGCCTGGATGGCGCGTTGGATGCCGGCGACCTTGTGGGCCCCGAGATTGTCGGCAATGACGATGTCGCCGGGCTGCAGGGTCGGCACCAGGATCTGTTCGATGTAGGCGCGGAAGCTCTCGCCATCGATCGCGCCGTCGAAGACCCCCGGTGCGGTCAGCCCCGTGACCCGCAACGCGGCGAGAAACGTGCTGGTCTGCCAGCGCCCGCAGGGGGCGTGGTCGTGGACGCGCGCGCCGCGCGGTGCCCGGCCGTACCGCCGAAGCAGATTGGTGGTGCTGCCGGTTTCGTCCAGAAACACGAGGTGGGCGACATCCCAGGTCGGCGCCGCCGCGTGCCACGCGACCCGCGCGGCCGCGACGTCAGGCCGATCGTGTTCGGACGGGCGGACCGTTTTTTTTAACGGTCAGGCCGAGGGCCCGCACGGCGCGCCAGACCGTCGGCACACTCGCGGGCGTGGCGAGGGCGTCCTTCAGCTCAGCCAGCGTGCGATCCGGGTGCGCCGCAATCAGCGCGGCCAAGGTGTGCAGGTGCGGCTCGAGCATGCAGCGCCGTCCATGTCGCTGGACGCGAGGCGCCACCTCGCCCGTTTCGCGCCGCCGCTGTTTCAGTAGCCGCACCCACGACCCGCTCACGCGGTACTTCGCCGCCACATCGGCCGCCTTCATTCCGGCATCGCTGTCGAGTAGCACCCGCTCTCGCAGATCCATCGAATAGGCACGCATCAGTCCTCCTGCATCCGTGCGCGCAGAAGTACCACGACCGCCCCAGGTAGTACAAGGCCTATTTGAAAAGCGCTTTAGGCGGGAGAGAACACCCAACGAAAACACAGTCGGACATGAAGCGCCTACCATGTGATCGACCTTCACACGGCGGGGGTCAGTGGTTCGAATCCACTAGCGCCCACCATTTCAACCCCCGCCTTGTCTGCCTTACATGCTTGTTGTAAGGTCCTGAGGGGTGTTGCGGCAGCCTCTCCGACACCCGAAGTCAGGAACACGCGAAATCAGGGCCCCGGCGGCACCAACGCAGCCGGCGCAGCCATGATGTTCCAGGTGAAGCGCGGGAGACCGTCTGAGTACTCCAGGATGATGTCTCGCTGCCACGCATCGCCTTCCCACGTGTAGCGCCGCACCTGGTCCTGGTCGTCGCTGGCGACATAGAGCTCATCCCGCCCGTCCCCGTCGAGGTCGAGGAGGGTTGCGGCGTGCTCGAAGCTCGACGAGTCATCCGCGATGATTTCTTTCGTCCAACTATCCCCATCGCGTCGGAGAAGCCACAGCCCCGCTCTGTAGGTCGCCGCGACGATCTCCAGAGCGCCGTCGCCGTCTACGTCTCCGGCGGTGAGAAAGCGACAGAGCCGATCGTTCAGCGTGGCAATGACGTTGTGCGCCGTTGGGTCTGAACCTGCGTCGTAGCGCCGAATCTCGACTTGGCCGCCGGAGACCGCTTCGACTGACACGTACAGTTCGTCACGACCATCCCCGTCGACATCCTCGACCAGGATCTCTTTCGCATGACGTGAGCCGAGATCCGCGACTTCCACGCGACCCTCTCCCGTGGCGGGAATGTAGCGCACGACGCCGCCCGGTTGAGGGGTGCCGTCTACTTGATTCGGCGGGGTGGGCGTCGCGTAGATCTCGAGGGTGCCGTCGCCGTCCAAATCGCCAAGCTCGATCTCGTGGACGACCGTGTCCGGTTCGGCGTCAAGTTGGTCTATCGAGAAGCCGCCCGAGGCATCCGGTCGCAGCACGGCAACGATGCCTTGGTCGTGCGTCGCGACCGCAATCGCTGATCCCCCATCGCCATAGATGTCACCGACTTCGGCGTCTCGCATCCGGCTGAACTCCCCGCCAAAATCGGCCTCCCACAACGTCTCGCTGCGACCATCTGGCCTCCACAGCTTGACGGCGGCCCGTGTTCCGCCCAGCGTGACGATTCCTGCGGTGTCGCCGCTGTCATAGGCCATCGCCTTGTGGAAGACATTGCTGTCGGGATCTTCGATGAAACGGTGACTCCATCCGTCGCCTTCGGGGGTCAGGATGGTCATCCTCCCCGGCAGCGGCTTGGGCGATCCATCCTCGTTAGAGCCGAAGACCGAGACAGACAGAAGTAGCACGCGACCCTCAGTCTCTCCAGCCGGGGGCTGTCCTGAGCCTCCGCCGCAACCGAAGGCAAGCAGGGCTGCCCACGACAACGACGCGAGCGAATTTCTAACCGTGCCGCTGGTCATCTTCTTCATCAGCTCCTTTTTCGGCTCCGAACGGTGTGTCGTTCCTGGCAGTGACGCGACCGACGCAGGTCACTGGCGATTATATGGCCATGCCCCGTGATCGACACCCGAACACCAACTGGCCGAGATTTGTAGGCAACAAGGTGACAGGAGCACAATTTCAGGTGCCGCACACGAAATCAACGTACGGTCCGGGCCGGCTGATGCTATAAACACCCTATCCACATCAACCCCTGAGAAAGGTTCCGATTGTCAATGCGCATCTCAACGTCATACCCAGCCCTCCTCGTGGCCGTTGTGGTCACTGCCTGCGCCCCATCTCAGCCGGAATCAGTCGAACCGGCGGTGGAACGACTCGCGGACCCGGTCGTCGATAAAAGACGCGGCGCCATTCGCAACACAGACCGCGCCACGCCAGGCTACACCATGTTCGGAGGGTTGCTCTCGGACACGACCTACCTGATCGACAACGAGGGAATGGTCGTCCACACCTGGAAGAGCGAGTACGCCCCTTCCGGCACGGCGTACCTCCTGGACAACGGCAACATTCTGCGCGGCGGGCGCCAACCGGACGTGGCTCGCTTCAATGGTGGCGGCCAGGGCGGACGACTCCAAGAGATCACATGGGATGGTGACGTCGTCTGGGACTACCGGTACGCCAGTGATGAGTACTTACTGCACCACGACTTTGCTCCGATGCCCAACGGCAACATCCTGGCGATCGCGTGGGAGCATGCAAGCGCCGAGGAGGCTCGCGCCGCGGGACGTCGGGTCGACCAGCTGCCCGAACCCGGGCTATGGCCAGACAAGGTTGTCGAGCTTGAACCGGTCTATCCGGACAGTGCTCGCGTCGTCTGGGAATGGCACACCTGGGACCACCTCGTCCAGGACACCGACGAGAGCCTCCCCAACTATGGCGAGCCGGCAGACCATCCGCGCCGCATCGATATCAACGGTACCGACGGACCGGTCGAGATCAGCGACGATGAGCTTGCCCGGCTCCAGGCGCTCGGCTACGTCCCTGAAGACGCCGATGCGGAGGATCTGAGCGCCGACTTGTTTCACACGAACGCTCTGGACTACAACGCAGACCTCGACCAGATTGCGCTCAGCGTGCCCGAGTACAACGAGATCTGGATCATCGACCACAGCACCACGACGGAGGAAGCGGCATCGAGCGCGGGTGGACGTTGGGGCCATGGCGGGGACCTTCTGTACCGCTGGGGCAATCCCCAGGTCTTCGACCGTGGCACGGCCGAGGACCAGATACTGGGCTTCCAGCACGATGTGCGCTGGATTCCCGCCGGTGCGCCCGGGGCGGGCAATCTGATGATCTTCAGCAACCGTAGCGGCACGGAGGACGCTCCGCATTCGGCGGTCTATGAGATCGAGCCGCCAACCGATACAGACGAGAACTACGTCATCACCGACGGAGCACCGTTCGGTCCGGGAGAACCGGTGTGGACCTACACGGCCACCGAGCCGACGAGCTTCTACTCGTTTTTCATCTCCGGTGCCCACCGTCTGGCCAACGGCCAGACGCTCGTGAGCTCAGGGGCCCAGGGCCGCTTCTTCGAGATTACCCCAGACGGCGAGATCGTCTGGGAATACCGAGACCCGTACTCTGGACACGTCCGCATGCCCGACGGCTCGTTGCCACACCCCGTCAATGAATTCCCCTACGCCGTCTTCCGCGCCTCGCGGATCGCGTCCGACCACCCGGCGTTCGCCGGCCGCACACTGGCCCCCCTGGATCCGCAACCGGAAATCCAGGAACCGGCGATACCTGACGAGACCGACGAGACTGCCGAGACCGACGAGACTGCCGAGACCGACGAGACTGCCGAGACCGACGAGACTGCCGAGACCGACGAGACTGCCGAGACCGACGAGACTGCCGAGACCGACGAGACTGCCGAGACCGACGAGACTGCCGAGACCGACGAGACCGACGAGACCGACGAGACCGACGAGACCGACGAGACCGACGAAGACACTGATGACGATACCGACGCAGACACTGATGACGATACCGACGCAGACACCCATGAACACACCGACGACGTCGACGGCCATGAAGAATGAAGCATGAAGTAGGATCTCACCTCAGGGCGGGCCCAACCGGGCCGGATAGTCCAAGGACCGTCACGACTAGGAGACTCGAAGAGATGAGATTTTCAGAAGAAGAGAGCACCGACACTCCGCAACCTCAGTGGTTCTCACGCCAACAGGTTCGGCTCCTGAGTGGTCTTGCCATGACGGCAGCGGTGACGGTGCTCCTCGGGGCGCGACCCAGTGCCCAGATACCGGCCTATGAGGAGATCCGGGCTCTTGGGACCTGCTATGCGCGTGGCGCCGACGCCATCGGCTCCGCCATCCACAAGCCACCAGTGGCTGACCACAACACCCCCGACGGAGGGGAGGATGAGAACTTCACCAAAGGCTTGGAGCACATGCGCGAGTGCTTTGCCGATGACTTCACGTTCCGCCTCGTTTCTGGTGGGAATGTGATTCCCTGGGAGTCCCTGATTCCGAATCATGCAGAGGGGGATGACCCCGCCCTCCAGTGGGCGAATTACGTCAACAATGCCTTTCGCGGCGATTGGGATTGTCCGGCGGCTGACTCCTGCACCAAGAACCAATACTCATCCACCCAGCATCATCTCGGTTCCATTGTCGTTTCTGTCGACGGCAGTACCGCGTCCCTCGAGTCGTACCTCATCGCGACGCACACGTTTCATCCGAAAGACGCCGGTGGGCGTACGGGCGCGAGTGTGACGTACGGTACCTACCAAAACGAGGTGGTCCGGGAGCGGGGCCGCTGGGTGATTCAGAAGCGTGACCTCATCCTGACGAGTGGCGTGGGGATACCCTAGCCAGGGACCGGGACTCAGGGCACCCGTCCCAAAGGACAGACTTCGGCGCGTGAAAGATCACCACGGGCGTTGCCCGATCGTCTCGTTTCGGGGAGCCGTCGTTCGCCCGGTCCGTCGTAGGTACGGCCGGCGGGCTCGATCTGCCGCATGGGTGGCTGGCGCTGCCGCTCCTCGAGGGCACAGTACAGGCGGCTCAACTTTGAGAGGGCGTCGGCGCCCGTGCCATGGCGGATGACGCCGGAGTGCTCCATGGTCGCCAGCGAAACTGGCTTCGGTCGGTCTAGTCGTCCCACCGTGACGGAGGAAGGGGTTACTCGGGCAGCAGCGTCACTTCCACATACCGCTCTGTGTTCAAGTACGCGCGCGCCGCGTCGCGCAGCAGCGGCGCCGTGAGCTGGTCGTAGAACGGCCGCATGTTGAAGACGTCTATGACGTCCTCGTCGTGTTCGTACTTGTAGGCGATCCGATTCAGGAGGTAGGCATTCTGCCGGCTGTTCGTTTCGAAGTCCCGCATGAGCGCGGCTCGCGCGTCGCGGACCTGTCCGGCGTTCGGTCCGTTCCTCTTGAACTCGTCAATCACCTGAAACGCGGCCCGAACAAGACTCTCCGTACGAGCCGGGTCACTGGCGAAACTAATGGTCAGGCGATACTCCTCCGTCGGACGCTTCGTGAAGGTTGGCCTGACGCTGACGCCGTAGGTTCCACCGAGATCCTCCCGCAGTGTCCTCTGGAGGTTTCCGGCCAGGCTTTCCGCCATCGCCCTGGCGACCACTCGATTCAGCTCGTCGTTCTCAAACTCGCCGCTGAACACGATGCTGACCTGGCTCCTGGGCTCGATGCCGCTTCTCACCTCCCGCTCGACGACGCCCTCTGGGGGATCCATACCGATGTCCTTCGAGGTCTCGGTTCTGTAGAGCGCCGGGAGACTCGCCACGTACCGCTCCACGAGCGGTTTCATGGTGGCGAGATCGAAGCTTCCCACGAAGACGAAAGTGAAGTCGCTCGCATCGGCGAAGCGGTCCTCGTAAAACGCGAGCGACGCGTCAAGGTTCATCTGAGCCAGGCGCGCCGGCGTGAGCGGCTGCGCCCGCAGATGGTTCTGGCTCACCGCCGCCGCGAGTGCTTCGCCGAAGACCGTGTCCGGCGTGGCCTTGCGGTTGGCCAACGTCGCCGTCAACTGATCGCTCAGGACGCTAAATGCCACCGGATCGGCCCGCGGCGCCGTGAACGTGAGATAGACGAGTTGAAACATCGTCTCGAGATCGGTGCCGGTGGCGCCGCCGGCGAGCCCTTCCGTCGTTTCACTGATGTCGGCTCTGACAAATGCGGTCGTGCCGGCGAGCACCTTGTCTAAATCGATAAGGCTCAGCTCGCCCAGCCCCCCTTGGGCCATGACCGCGGTGGCGGTGGTCGCGGGGATGAAGTGCCGGTCGCTGGCGAGCGACGTACCACCGGGGCTCACCGCCCGAAAAAGGATCTCATCCTGCCGGAACATCGTCGGCTTGAGCACGACCCGGACACCGTTGGACAACCGCCACTCGGTGATGCCCAGCGCCTCGTTCGTCGAGGTCGTGGCGATAGTGCCTGCGGACGGGAGGCGAGCCAGGAGCGGCTGTGTGCTGACCGTGTCGACATACGCCGTCAGCGCTTCGCCGTCGGCGGTGTCGATGACGGCTGCCAGGTTTGCCTCGCTGGGGAGCGACGGCCGATCGCTTTCGGGCGCAGTGATCGCGACGAGGCGATTGCGATCCGGCATCCAATCCTCGGCCAGGCTATTGACCTCGGCCAGTGTGATCTCAGGCAGAAAGCGCTGGTTCAAGCCGAATTCGTACACGATGCCCGGGATCGGTTCCGCCTGAACGAAGTTGCGCACGAACTCGTCGGCCAGCGGCCCCGAGGGGCTCTTGTCCTTCTCGTTGGCCGCCCGCTGGAGCCCTCGCTGAAGGTTCAGCTTCTGCCGATCCAGCTCCGTCGCCGTGAAGCCGTAGCGGGCCACGCGATCTACCTCGGCGAGGAGCGCCGCCAAGCCTCGCTCGACACCCCCTGTTGCGACCAGGGCATCCAGGGTCGTTGCTTCTTCGGCGCGAACAAGGAACCCACGGCCGGTTCGGGCCGCGAGAAAGGGCGCATTCGGCACCTGCGCGATCTCGTTGAGTCGCACCGATAGCATGCTGCTGAACAAGCGCTCGACCATGTGCTCCCGGTATTCGCCGACCGCTAGCATCGGGCGTGCCGCCATCTTGCTCGACACGCTGATGCGCGTATTCGTCGCTTCGGGATCTGTGATCACCGAATAGACCGTCCCCGGTTGATCTGGCACGGTGTAGGCAGGCCTCGGCTTCGGAGACACCGCCTCCGGGATCGAGCTGAAATGCGATCTGATTTGGGTCTCGATCATCGACGCGTCGAAATCGCCGACCGCGACCACGGCCATCAAATCCGGCCGGTACCAATCGGCGTAAAACTGCTTCAGCCTGTCGTGGCTGACGTTCCGAATAATGTCGGGGCTCCCGATGGGCAGCCGCTCCGCATAGCGCGAGCCTTTCAAGAGGATGGGGAACTGCGCATTCTGTATGCGCTCGTCAGCGCCCAGCCCGAGCCGCCATTCCTCCAGGATGACGCCCCGCTCCTTGTCGATCTCCGCGGGATCGAAGGACACGTCGCGCGCCCAGTCTTCGAGGATGAGCAAC
The DNA here is from genome assembly GCA_965223015.1 of Vicinamibacterales bacterium. Classification (GTDB taxonomy): domain Bacteria; phylum Acidobacteriota; class Vicinamibacteria; order Vicinamibacterales; family UBA8438; genus CAUZIB01. Next base: position 68,157 of record CBDCVL010000002.1, read on the forward strand.
GACCGGTCGATCACCGCGGCATTACCCGTCGGAATCTGCAGTGCGTAGACGGTTTCGTCGAAGCTCGTGTATGCGTTGACGTGCGCACCGAATCGCATGCCGAGCGACTGCATGAAGCTTCCGAGGTCCTGCCGAGGAAAGTGTCGCGTTCCGTTGAAGCTCATGTGCTCGACGAAGTGCGCGAGCCCGCGCTGGTCGTCATCTTCGAGCACGGAGCCGGCATTGACGACGAGCCGAAGCTCGGCGCGGCCCTGGGGTTGCCCGTTCTCGCGGATGTAGTAGCGGAGCCCGTTTGCGAGCGTGCCGACCGTGATCAGCGGATCGACCGGGACGGTGTCGTCGAGCGCGGCAGCCCGAACAGCCGCCGGGATCGTTGATTGCTGCGCACCGGCGAAGGTCACGGCCGCCACGGCCGCCGACGTGAGCAGCGTCAACCGGATGCGAGTGCGAAAGGTCATGGAGGCCATTGTACTGAAACCGCAGTACCGGCCGCCGGGGGCCTTGTTCGACCAGTGCGACCGAAGATCTCCCGTTCGCGGGACCGATGTGGCGTGCTGAAACGTGCCGAAGGTCGCGGGCGTCAACCACCAAGCAGCCGTTCGGGCTGTACGCGCCGATTTCGCGCGTGGAACCGTGCGCCTATCGTCTCGTTTCGGGGAGCCGTCGTTCGCCCGGCCCGTCGTAGGTATGGCCGGCGGGGTCGATCTGCCGCATCGGGGGCTGCCGCTGCCGCTCCTCGAGGGCATGGGCCACGATGCCGGGAAGCCGCGACACCATAAAGAGGACGCTGGCGGTCTCCGCGCCCAGCCCCAGGTCGCCACACACGGCCGCGATCGCCCCGTCCGCGTTGATCGGCAGCGGCGGGTCCTCATTGGCCTCGCGGCGCTCGGCCAGTACCCGCTCGACGGACCGCAGGAGCCGCACGTGGGGGCCTTCGAGATCGAGTTCGAGCGCCAATTGGAGCAGTCGTCCCGCCCGCGGATCCTGAGAATGGAACCGATGCCCGAACCCTGGCGGGACGTGTCCTTCCTCGTGCAGCTGTTCGACGAGGCGGCGTGCGGCATCGTCGTACGAGACCCATTCCCCGACGAGACCCAGGCCCTGCTCGAGGAAGTGGAAACACGCATCGATACTGCCGCCCCCACCCAGGGGGGACCCGAAGGCGAGCACGCCGGCGGCGGCCGCCGCGCGGGTGGGCGCGCCGGTCGTCGCCACGTTGCGGGCCGCCAGGGTCGAGGGCGGGGTCACCCCATGGTCAATCGATGACACGAGGAGGGCCTCAATGAGCCGCCCGACGTCGCGCGACGGGAGCTCGCCGGTGAGTACCAAGTAGACCGCTTCGCCAAACGAGACCCGCCCCATGAGCTCGTCGAGGACGTAGCCGCGGACCAGAATCTTGTTGGGTTCGATCTGCGTGATGGCCGTACGCCAGGCGTCCGTCCCCTCGGCCTTGGTCGTGGTCCGACCTGAGCGCCGAGCGCCCCGGGTCACCTTCTTTCGTGCCGGCTCGGGTGTTGCGTCACGGGGGGGACGTCTGGTGGGACGTCGTTTGGGCATGCGATCTCCGAGTCAGGGGTGAGCGCGTAGGGGGATCTTGCGGCCACTATACACGATTGCCTCCGGCGTCTCTGGCGGCCGCAAAGCAGCACGCGGTCGTCCGGGTTACACGATCGAACGCCGCAGGCGGGTACCGCCGCTTTCGTGTGCCCCATGATGGTATGGTGCACCTGGGGGGTGAGCGTATGTGTTGTGCTTCACGGACTCTCGTCGCCGCGGTGTGTCTGACCTGGCTGGGCAGCGGCGTGCTGGGCATTTCGATCGACGTCGGACACGCACAGTCGTCGGACGCGGCGCCTGATCTCGATCTGTTCGCGCAGACCGCGGCGGCAGATGAGGCCGTGGCCGACGCGGCGCTGGACCAGCTCGCCGAGTCGTGGCGCGACGGCTACGTCGGACTGCTGCGAGATCTCATGCGGTTGATGACCGCGCCCACCCGGACGACCCGGAGTATCGACGCCGACCTGGGGCAGGATCCCGCGGGCGACCCGGGCCTCGACCAGCAAGCACCGAGCGATCTTGGGCAAGCGGGGTCAGACGATCCCTCGACCGAGGTGTGGCGTCGCCTCGCTCGGTTCATTGAAGATCGGACGGGAATCCGCCTCCGGGACGATCAGGACCTGCCCGACCTCGGCGAGTGGCTGTGGGCGCAGCCCTACGACCCGCATCCGGACTATGCCAACTTCAAGGCGCTCTTGTACGGCCAGATCGATCCACGGTTTCGGGATTTCTTTCCCCCAGATACCGAGGCCACCATCAGACTCGACGAAGTGGACTGGGGTGGCGTCCCGGTCAACGGTATTCCGCCACTGGCGTATCCGCGGACGGCCGGTGCGGATGATGACCTGGCCGCGTATCTGGATGACGACGATGTCGTGTTTGGTATCGCGGTCGACGGTCAGACGCGAGCCTATCCCAAGCGAATTCTTGCGTGGCACGAAATGGCCTTGGACACGTTGGGCGAGGTCGCCCTCACAGTCGTCTATTGCACGCTGTGTGGCACCGTTATCCCATACGAGAGCGTGGTCAATGGTGAGCGCATCATCTTCGGCACGAGTGGGCTCCTGTACCGCTCGAACAAGTTGATGTTCGATATCGAGACCAACAGCCTGTGGAATACGTTCGAAGGCATACCGGTTGTCGGTTCTCGGGTCGGGAGCGGCATCCGGTTGGTGCATCGGCCAGTGGTCACGACGACCTGGGGCGAGTGGCGGCGTACACATCCTGACACCACGGTTTTGACGATGCAGACTGGGCAGGAACGCGACTATTCGGAGGGGGCAGCCTACCGCGGCTATTTTGCCACGGACCGGTTGATGTTCGATGTGCCTCGCCTCGACGACCGACTCATGAACAAGGATGAGGTTCTGGTCTTGTCGGTCGCCGATGCCGCGGGTGTTCGCCAGCCTGTCGCGCTGTCGGCCGACTTCCTCGATGACCAGCGCATTCATCAGTTCGATCATGCCGGCCAGACACTGGTCGTGGTCACGAGTGAGGAAGGCGCGAACCGGGTCTACGATGCGGCCGGTCTCCGGTTCGAGCGGCAGCGTGGTGACGATCGGATTGTGGATGCAGACGATGGGGTGTGGCGCGTGCGCGAAGACGCGCTGGTGTCCGAGGTCGACCCGACGCGCCGGCTCGAACGCCAGCCGGCCCACCGCGCGTTCTGGTTCGCCTGGTATGCCCAGTTTCCCGACACCGAGCTGATTCACTAGAGACGGGGCCTGCGGCCCCGAACCCCGCCGCCGTTGCTCGCGGGGGCCCTTCCTTCGCCCCGCCCCGCTCCGGCGGGGCGCGCCGTGCGCGCCCTCGCGACACCCATACTAGGAACGCATTAGAATGCCAGCGGCTCACTCAGCCGACGTCACTGCCGTCCGTTACCGAGGCATCGGGCGCCGCCGTCCGCTGCGGGCCATCGGCCGCACGCGCCGCCACCTGACGCTCCTGGGTGGCGACACGCTCCGCCGTCTGTTCAGCGGACTCGGTGCGTGTCAGGAACGGACTCGAGGCTTCACCCATGTACAGCGAGACGTGGGGGAACGGAATCTCGATGCCCCGGGCATCAAATGCCTTCTTGATGCGCCGTCGCAACTCTCGTCCGACCATCCATTGTTTGAGTGGCACCGTCTTCAGTCGAATCTTGATCGTCACGGCAGAATCGGCGAAGTCGTCGACACCGAGCACCTCCAGCGGGGCGAGTATGTGAGGCTCGAAGCTTGGGTCGGCCTGCAACGCCTCCCCGACGGTGCGCAATTCGTCTGCGACGAGGTCGGTATCCTCTTTATAGGCGACGCCGACATCCGGCACAGCGTAGGAAAAATCCTTGGTCATGTTCGACAGCGTGCTGATCGACCCGTTGGGAATGACATGCACCGTGCCGGACAGATCCCGCAAGACGACGGTCCGGAGCTTGACCTTCTCGACGAGGCCACTCGTGGCATCGATCTTCACGACATCGCCGACGTGCACCTGGTCCTCGAGGATCAAGAAGAACCCGGAGATGACGTCGCGCACGAGGTTCTGCGCCCCGAACCCGACCGCGAGCCCCCCTATCCCCGCAGCTGTGAGGATCGGCGTGATGTTGACACCAAGCTCCTCGAGAATCATCAGCGCCGCCGCACCGATGACGAGCACATTGACGGCATTCTGGACGAGTCCGCCAATGGTGTGCAGACGGCTGGCGAACTCGAGGCGAGCGCCACTCTCGCCGGCGCGAGTCCTGACGACGGCCTCGACGTGCTCGATGCCGACCGCGGCGAGTCGCACGGCGAAATACGCCAGGACGCAGATGAGCCCGATCCGGAGACCCTCTTCAACTAGCCAGGTCGTCACCCGTTCCAGCGACAGGCCGTACGGGAGCTCGACCCCGAGCATTTCGAGAATCGGCCGGGTCGCGACGGCGAAGACCGCGACGAAGACGAGGAGACGCGTGACCCGGACCGGGCGCTGCTCGAGCGCATCCGGGACGCCGGCATCCACAGCCTTGCCGCTGGCGGCACGGAGTCCCCACCGGACCAGTCGTGCGGCGAGCTGGGCAAGACCCAGCGCTACGACGATGGTGAGGCCCAGGCCGACGGCGAGGTCTTGCCAATCTATCTGGTCAAACATGAAGGCTCATGCTGTGGTCCAAAGGCGGACGGGCGAGCCACCTCGGCTTCGACCAAGGGGGCTCGCCCGTTATCTTTTTCCGTGGACGTTCTCAGCGACGCGGCGCGCTAGTCCGCCTTCCGATCTTCCGGCTTGTCTTGGACTTCGTCCTTGAACCCCTTTATCGCTTGACCCATTCCCTTGCCCAGACCTGACAATCGGTTGGCACCGAAGATGAGCATCAGGATGAAGAAAATGATCACCAGCTCCGGAAGGCCGATCGGACCGAGCAGCGCAAAGAGAGCTAATTCCATAACGGATCCTTCCTGTGTGTTTCCTTTGAGTCAGGATACCACGCCGCCGGCCGATTGTGGGGCAGTTGCCTTGCCTGGGGGCGACGTCAGCAACGCCATCATCCGCGGGTCCTGACGAAGCGACGCAAAATCAGGGTCGAGGGACGCCCGGGTGCGGTTCAGAGCCGGGAGGTGCTCCAAGGTTTGTTCGAAATACCGTAGCGCGTGATCCGTGTCCTCGCGCAGCGCATAGAGGCCCGCGATGTAGTACTTCGTAAAGGGGTCATCCGCGCCACGTGCGAGCCGACCGTCGAACGACTTCAGCGCCCGAGAAAAGTAGCGTTCGGCGTCTTCTTTTCGGCCCATCCGTACGTAGGTGGCGCCGATCTTGTAGTTCAGCTCGATCAGGCTCCGCTCCCTGAGCGCGTGACCTGAGGCCGAGAGTGCCTCGACCTGCTGCTCGAGGATCTGGAGCGCCTTCTCGTACTCGCCCCGGAGGTAGTGCACGTACCCAAGGCGCGTGTAGGCGCCAATGATCTGTAGCCCCTCCCGGCCCGAGACAAACCGCTCCTGCATGTCGATCGCGTACTGACACGAACGCTCGGCCTTCGTGTAGTCCCCCCGGATCGCGTACATGAGACCCAGTTGAAGGTGCGCGTAGCCGAGGTCGGGGTTGATCTCAGCCGCCCGCTCCAGATGGCTGACGCCGGCGTCCAAGTCCCCCTTCCCGATTCAGTAGGCCCGTCCGAGCGCGGAGTAGACATTGGCATCGCCCGGCTCCAGGCGCAGCGCCTCCTCTATGGCCACGATGGCCTCGTCGTATCGTGTGACCGACAGCAGAGCCATGCCGAGCCACCGGTGCGCGTCGGCCAACTGCGGATCGATCGCAATGGCTCGACGCTCCATGTCGACCGCCTTAAGCGACAGATCGCGCAGACTGAGGAACTGGCCTTTGAAGTCATAGGCCGCGCCGAGGGCGGCCCAGGCCGCAGCATAGTCGGCATCCTCACTGGTGGCTTTCTCGAGCAGGTGGATGGCTCGGTCGAGGGCTTGTGGGCTGCCCTCCATTAGATTCATCATCGCTCGTGAACGCATTTCATAGGCCTCGACCGACTTGGTCTCCTGTCGTTCAATCGCGGCCACCTCACTCGGGTTCAGCTTGAGATTGATACCCTGGCTCAACTCGTAGACGATCTTGTCCTGGAGCCCGAAAATGTCGCTGATCTGCCCGTCGATCTTCACGGTGCGGATCACGGTGCCAGACGCGACATCGACCCCGCGGGCGGTGATCCGGATGACGTCCCCGAGACGTTGATAGCCGCCGCTAATCAGCCACGTCGCGCCGAGCTGCTGTCCGACGTTGATCGACACGCGTTCATCGAGACTCCCGGAGTCACTCGAGCCCAGGTCGCGCAAGGCGTCAAAGACACGCTCGCGCCCCAGCACGGTCAGGCCGCGAATCGTCTTCAGATCAGCCGTGACGGTTTCAGCAATGCCTGACCCGATCCAGTCGTCCGTCGGCTCGCGCGTGATGTTGGCGAAGGGAAGCACGGCAACGGTGGTGGCAGATGACTCAGAGACGGTCGGCGTGAATGTCGGTCGAGAGCTGCTTTCGAGCCGGCTTTCTTTGAGCTCGAGATCCCTCCGAAGTGTGGTGAGGTCGATCAGCAGCTCCTTAGCGCTCTGATAGCGGCTCGATGTGGTCTTCGACAGAAGCTTGCGCACGATGTCCTGCAGGCGCACTGGAACGTCATAGTTCAGTCGCGCAAGGGCCGGGGGCTCCTGTCGGATGATCTGATCGACGACGGCGGCGAGGGTCTTGCCGACGAAGGGGAGTCGGCCGGTCAGCCCCTCGTACATGACGACGCCGAGTGAAAAGAGGTCAGACCGATGGTCGACCTTCTTGCCCAAGGCCTGCTCGGGCGACATGTAGGAGACCGTCCCGACGACGGTTCCGAGCTGGGTCTCGGCCAGGGTCGGTTCGTCGGCGCCGAGACCGCTGGTCCCGAGCGTCTTGGCTAAACCGAAATCGAGGATCTTGATTCGCCCTCGCTGTGTCAGAAGCAGGTTGGCACTCTTGATGTCCCGGTGGATGATGCCGAGACCGTGGGCCTCGTCGAGGGCGTCAGCCACTTGACCGGTGAGGCGGAGAACGGCAGGCACGTCGAGCGGACCCCGTTTGAACCGTTCCGAAAGCGGCTCGCCGTCGACGAGTTCCATGATGATGAAGAGGTCTGAGCCGGACTCGCCAATGTCGTAGGTCGTGGCGATCGCCGGGGACCGCAGGGCAGAGGCCGCTTGGGCTTCCTTGAGGAGGCGCGCGCGACGATCGGGGTCGTCACGGAATGCGGGGGAGATGAACTTGAGCGCGACCTCTCGTCCGAGACGAGTATCGCGCGCCCGAAACACCTCACCCATTCCGCCGGCCCCAAGCTTGGCGCCGATTTCGTAGTGCAGGACGGCCTGTCCGGTTGTGGGCATGATATGAGCGAGCAGCCTAACTGACCATGTTACCCTACCGCTCGGTTCTTACTGGGCGGCGCATTATCAGCTGGGGCTGCCGTGGGCTGGGGTTGACGTGACCGAGACGGGTGCGGATCGGTTTGAGGCACGGCGCCGGCAGGTCGGGCTCTTGCTCGCGCCGATGCTCTTCGGCGTGGTGCTGCTGTTGCCGGCGGAGAGCCTGACTGCAGAAGGACACCGGCTGGCCGCCATCATGGCGCTGGTCGTGACACTGTGGGTGACGGAAGCGATCCCACTCGCCGTGACCGCGCTGCTCGGCCCGATGCTGGCCGTCATCCTGCAGGTCGCGCCCGTCGGTGAAGCCTTCGCGCCGATGGCGAACCCGACCATCTTCTTGTTTCTCGGCAGCTTCATTCTGGCTCAGGGATTGCTCGTTCACCGCGTGAACGAGCGGATTGCATACGGCGTCCTGTCGTGGAAGCTGATCGGCGCACGGCCGACGCGGATCCTGATCGCGTATGGCGCGTTGGCGGCTTTTTTGTCGGCCTGGATGAGCGACACCGCGACCGCGGCGATGCTGGTCCCGATCGGGATGTCTCTGGTTGCGTTCATGGAGTCGGAAGGCAAGCTTCGAGGCTCGTACGGTACGGCCCTGATGTTGATGACCGCCTACGGGTGCACACGCGGTGGGATGGCAACCCCTGTGGGCACCCCGCCGAATCTGATTGCGATCGGGATGCTGAGCGACCTCGCCGACGTGCGCATCACCTTCGTGGAGTGGATGCTGATCGGCGTGCCGCTCGCGCTTGTGTTGATGGGGGTCGTCTTCGTGTACTTGGCCTGGGTCGGGAGGACAGGTGTCGCGGAGATTGGCGGGGCCTACGAAATCATTGCCGAGCGGAAGCGTGCGTTGGGTCCATGGAAGCGGGGGGAGAGAAACGCCGTCATCGCGTTTGGCGTCACGGTCTGCCTCTGGATCGGGCCCGGCTTGCTACCGTTGCTGCTCGGCCGCGAACATCCGTTCACAGAGATGGTACTGGCCAGCATGCCCGAAGCGGTCGCGGCCCTGACCGGGGCGGTGCTCCTGTTCCTCCTTCCCGTCAGCAAGACGCAGCGGTCCACGATCACGTGGCGGCAGGCGGCCCAGATCGACTGGGGCACGATCCTGCTTTTTGGCGGCGGCCTCGCGATCGGGGGCCTGTCGGCGTCCACCGGACTTGCGCAGACGATCGGCGAGACCGTCACCGGTCTGCTGCCGACCGATGATCTCGTGTCACTGACGTTCGCGGCGGCGGGGTTCACTGTCTTGATGACCGAAGTGATGTCCAACACGGCCGCGACCACCATCGCAGTGCCGATTGTGATCTCCATTGCGCAGGCATCGGGTGTCGACCCAGTTGCGCCGGCCGTCGCCTCGGGGCTCGCTGCGTCGGTTGCGTCGCTTCTCCCGGTCTCGACACCACCCAACGCGATCGCGTACGCCTCAGGCCTGGTCAAGATCACGGACATGATCAAATACGGTCTGGTCATGGACGCCGTCGCCGTGTTGGTGGTTCCGACGGTGGTGCTCGTGGTGAGGTAACGGCCGACGCCTCGACCCCCCACAGCCGGCCGTGCCGCTCGGGAGCCGCGCCTGGCATGACGAGCGCCCAAGTATGTCTGGGCGTTCGTGTACGCCGTCCGGTATGCTAGTGGATTGTGGGGTTCTTGCGATTGCCGCTCGTTGGGTTCTTGCACAAGCGGCAGCTGCTGTTTCCGATCGTCGTCGTACTCGTCGTGGCCGGTGTCCTGGTCCAGGGGGTGCTGGAACGGACTCCACCGACCGCGATGACCGGTGAGTTGGTCGCCGAGGCAGCGGTCCAGCCGATCCAACGACCGGTCATTCGAACCGACCTCGAGAAGACGCCACTCACGTATCACTCCGATTATTGGAACCAGCTCGCTGAAGGCGCGAGGGAGAATCTGATTTCGGTCGGTCCGTCGCGCACGGCCGCCGTACTGATCGGCCCGAGCCTGGCCCTGACCACGGCCGATGTCGCTCGCGAGGTTGTTGCAGAGCGTCGCCGCACGGCGCTGACACGCGACGTGCCCGACGTGAATCTAGAAGTGGGGCCGCCGGTTCCGGGCGCCGAGGGCGCCAGTGACGTGGCGTCGCTCGAGGGGAGCGAGGCCCCTCGCCTTCGCGCGTGGGACGAGGACATCGGACTCGCGCTCTTTGAGGTCGCCGGCGTGAACGGGCAAGCGTTTACGTTGTCGGACCCACGTGGTCTTCCGTCGGGTTCGTATCTGGGGGCGGTGACGCTGGATGAGAACGGTGGACCTACCATCGCACCCGGATACCTGGTGACAACTCTCCGCGGCACCGGGGCACAAGGACCTCAGAACCGCGGTCGAGTCGGTGGTGGGGAATGGAGTGCAGACAACGACGACCGTGGTGATCTCGTCGTGTCGATGGCGTTTCCCTCGACGCTGTCGGCCGCGGCGGTCCTGGACCTGGATGGTGGGATGGTCGGGTTCGCCTATGCGTCGCCGCGTGGTCCTCGGGTGGTGACGACCACCAGGATGCTGGCTCTGGTCGACGCCCTCCAGACGGAGACGCTCTGCCGAAGCATTGAGGTGTCGGCGCTGACGGACGACGTTCGCCAACGTCTCGGTCTCGACAGCGGGGTGTTGGTCGAGTATGTGATGGTCGAGGGGTTCGCGCCGGAGCCGTCACTGAGGCCGGGGGACGTATTGTTGGAATGGGGTGGCACACCGCTGGAGTCGGTCGAGCAATTCATGCAACTGTACGATGCGCAGTCGCCCGACTCGCTCGTTCGATACCGCGTGCTCAGAGGGCAGCGCCGGTTGACCGGCGGGACCGTCATGCCCGCCCGAGATTGTGTGCCCGTGAGGTCCGGTCCGGTCCGGCTCCCGCGTTTCGGTCTAGCCGCTGGATGGATGTCGGCCGATGGCGTCGACGCCGCCGAGAACGATGACGGCGCAGCCGCTGGCTGGCGCGTCGTGGCCGTTGCGCACGAGGGCCCCGCCGCGACCGCCGGTGTGGAAGAGGGCGACTGGCTGGTGTCGGTCGACGCCCGGGCGGTAGACGATCGGCAGGATCGATCCCTGCTCGAGGAGGCAGCCACGTCCGAAGACCTCCTGCTTCTTTCGCTGCGTCGAGGGGACCGAGCAAAGCTTGTGGCCGTTGCTCCCAGAGAGGCCGAACCCGCCGCGATCGATGACGCACCCGTCGACACCGATGCTGAAGGCGGCCAGTAGGCGTCCCGACGTCTAGTGGAGTGTCCTTATGATTCGTGAAGCGATCTCCGGCCTCGGCATCCCGCCTCGCAGCGTTGCTCCTCGGTCACACATGCCCAATGTGCTCCCTCGTCGCGCCTTGCCACGCGGGCGCCGCAGTCCGGATCTCACTTCACGAATCATAAGGACACTCCACTAGCCGTGTGTAACCCCGATCAGTCGAAATGAGTTCACGATCTGGCCTCTGGGCGCGATCCCGAGCAGGCATCAGCGCCGTTGGGAAGGCGTTGGGTTCGCGGCTGTCTGTCTGGCGTTGGGCGAGAGTCTGGCTGCGCGCTTCGTTCCTGCCCGAGCAGAACTACCTCATCATCTTGTCGGTTGTTGTCGGTGTCCTGACCGGTCTCGGCTCGGTGGGGTTCATCTACGTCCTAGAATTCGTGGCCGACTTTGCACGCGGACCGGTGGCCGGCGTGCTGTCGCGGTTCGGGCCGGCCGAGCTCGTGCTGCTTCCGGCGCTTGGCGGGTTGCTCGTGGGACCCCTTGTCTACAAGTTCGCGCCCGAGGCGAAGGGGCATGGGGTGCCGGAGGTGATGACCGCCCTTGCGTCTCACGCGGGTCGCATCCGGAAGCGTGTTGTCACGATCAAAGTAATTGCGTCGTCGCTGACGATCGGGTTCGGCGGGGTCGCTGGCCGAGAAGGGCCGATGGTGCAGATCGGGTCGGCCATCGGCTCGACGGTCGGTCAATGGACCAGGCTCACAGCGAACAACGTCCGCACGCTGGTCACGTGTGGAGCGGCGGGTGGCATCGCCGCCACGTTTAACGCGCCGATTGCGGCGGCGATCTTCTCGATGGAGGTCTTGACCGGGCGGATCCATACTGATTTTCTGCTCGTGCTCCTGACGTCGCTTAGCTCGTGCATGATCGCCCGCTATTTCTTGGGCAACTTCCCAGCCTTCACGTCGCCGCTGTACGAACTTGTGAGCCCGGCCGAGCTCCCGCTGTATTTTGTGATGGGTATTCTGATTGGCACGGCGGCGGTCGCGTACGTCAAGTTGCTGTACCGGTCGGAAGATCTCTTCGGGGCCTGGAAGTTTCCCAGCTATCTCAAGCCGGCCGTCGGCGGACTGATCGTCGGGGTCATCTTGCGGTACTTTCCCGAAGTGTATGGATCGGGTCTTCCGGCTGTCGAATCAGCGTTGTGGGTGCGCTTCTCCTGGCAGCTTCTGCTGGCCCTTTTTGCTGCCGAGCTGATGGCGAACTGCGCCACGCTCGGTTCTGGTGGGTCGGGCGGAGTCTTTGCGCCAAGCTTGTATATGGGCGCGATGCTGGGCGGAGCATTCGGCTCGGTGGTTCATGGGTATTTCCCCGATTGGACCGCCGGGTCTGGGGCGTATGCGATGGTGGGGATGGCGGCGTTCTTTGCCGCGGCCGCCAAGGCACCGACGACCTCGATCCTGATCCTGTTCGAGATGACCAACGACTACGAGATCATGTTGCCACTCATGGCCGCGACAGTCGGCAGCGTGTATGTGTCGCACCGGCTGTTTCCATACACGATCTATACGCTGAAGCTCATCCGTCGAGGAATCGACTATCCTGGCCGACAGGAATTGGAGCGCCCGGCCGTCGAGACCAGCCCACAGGTGCCCCCGACGGAGCCGGCTGGTGCGTAGGCGGGGTTATGGCTTTGCGTCGACGACGATGTCCGTCATGGCGTCCTCGTCGGTGGGTAACTCAGCATCACCGACCGGGTACTCATTCCTCTGAAGCATATACGCGATGATGTCGACGTACCCTTGGGGGGTGAGACTCGCCGGCGCACCCTGTGGCATTGTTGCGTAGAGTGTCTGATAAATATCGTTGACCGAGAGGTCACTCCACCTGAAGGTGAAGGGTTCGCCAATAAGCGGTGGCGCGAAGCCATCACCGAGCATGTCGTCGAGATGACAGGCGGCGCAATCGTAGTCATAGGCTTCCTTGCCGCGGTCGGCCTGTTCAGCAGTGTAGACGCCGTCTGACGCGACCATCTCTTGGGCAAAGGCATCCGCGGTCCCGAACATGGCGAGTACGGCAGAGACTGCCACAATCGCCAGAGCATGTGTCTTTTTTCCGCGCCGCTGTCTTGTCATCGAACCTGAACCTCCGTTTGTTCATCCGAAATCGGTCTGTTAGCACTATATCACTGTCACGCAGCCCCTCGCCTGCGGTCCCGCGCTCACGGCGCTAGCCGAGCGCCAAGACGCTGAAGATCACGAGGTTGATGCCGTGGGACGTGAAGCAGAGGGGGCATGAGACCCGGAGCGTGAACACGAGCGCGTACGAGAGGTAGACGCCGATGGCCACCGACGCGCCGCTTGCGGCGAGATAGGCCATCCGAAGAGTATCTGGACCAGCCAGCCATTCGAGCTGGACTCCTAGCAGGATCATGACGTAGAAAACCAGGCCGAGAACCGAATTCGGAAGACCAATCAGGCGAGCCTGCGGAGTGAAGACGATCGTCGCGCACGTCTGTTCGTCCATCCGACAAAAGGCCGGAACCCACCCGACGTCCGGCCGTACCCAGCGGTACGCGACGGCGGTGAAGTAGGTCGAGATCAGCAGACCGGCCGCCGAGAGAAGTGTGAGCAGCAGAGCTTCCATCGGCGCTCACAGACCGGCGAGCACGAGCGCGCCCCAGACGACGAGCGCAGCCCCGCCCAGTCGGGGGACCCATCGATGGTGCCAGACTTTCTCTGCGAGGACGAAGACGGCGAGCCCTGCGATCCAGAGGAGGTTCATCACGCCGCCCACGAACAGCAGGCACATCAAGATCCAGCAACATCCGAGACAGTAGAGCCCGTGTGACCACCCCATGCGAAACCCACCGGCCGTGCCGTTTCGCCAGCGGGTGGCGAGGAAGTGGAGCGGAGACTGACAATGGCGAAGACAGCTCGTCTTGAGTGGACTCCACTGGTAAAGGCCAGCGGCGGCGAGTGCCGCACCACCCAGCAACGTAGTGGTCGTCGCCATCGTGGGGGAGAGTAGGCCGGCCGTATGCAGCAGATACTGCACGGCGGTTGCGACGAGGCTGAAGGCCGTCCAGGCGGCGAGGTATCCGGCGGCGAACACAGCGGTCGAGCCGACGGCCTCACCCTGGCTTTGGCGGCGACGATTCACCATCGCGAACAGCAATATCATCGGTGTCGCGCTCGGGAGCATCATGCCAACCATCATGATTGCCCACATGAGGAACATCAGCACGAAATCGGTTGTCCTCCAGGGCGCGGATTGCGCGGAGAGCATGGCGTCGCCCATGTCCATACCTGCTATCCCGGCAGCCATCCACACCAAGTAGAGCCACGCGAGCGCTGTAATACCAACGACCCCTGCCGCAACCCAGAGCCGGTCGCGTTTGATGAGGGACTCCAAGCTGCCAGCACCCGTCGTCGTTGCCGCGGTCGTCATTGTCAAGATGGTCAAGATGATCAAGATGGTCAGGGGATGGTCACGAGAGTATTGGTCGTCGGCGTCACCAGAGATCGGGTAGAAGAGGGTCTCGGTCGGGTGCGAGCTGAACGTCGAACGTCTTGATCGTGATGTTGACGAAGCCGTAGTAGCCGACCAGGCCAGCCAGGTCCATCACACCCCGTTCGCCGAAGAGCTCGCGCGCCCGACGAAACGTTGCGGACGACAGCTTCTCTTCAGTGACGACCTCGCGGACGAAGGCAATGATGGTTCGTTCCCGATCGCCGAGTCCCGGTATCTCGCCAGCGGTGTCGAGGTCGGCTCGGCTCCTGACGAGGTCAATGATTGCCGGTTCCAGGCCGTTTTCTCTCGCTGGCGGCTCGTGCTGGGTCCATTCGTACACGCTGCGGACCTCGCGGGCCGTCGCGAGGATGACCAGCTCAGTCAACCGCTGGTCCTTCTCGGTCCCGAAGCGCAGGTAGGAACTGGCGGGGAAGATGTGCTCGGCCATCAAGGGGCTGTAGATCCACAGCGGGACCGGTCCCCAGAGACCGTCTGCGTATCGGCTGTCGGGGTGCGTGATGATGTCGTACGCGCGTTGTCCATCGGCATCGAGCATGTCGCGTCTGGGCAATGGAACGCGTGCCAGGGAGTCCTCAAAGATATCGCTCGGGACCTCCTCGATCGGAGGGACCGCGCTCGGCGGCTCGGCTTCAGGCGCCTCGGGAGTGTCCACAGCGTCCTCAGCTGAGCAGGACGACACCGCGACCAGCGAAGCCACACAAACGGCGCGCACCCACGTCAGTCTGAACATGACAATCTCCTTTCTTTCCTACGGTCGGTTGCAGACGTTCGCGGCGGATGGTGGCTCATCGATCCGAATCTGTCAACGTCCAGGCGCCCAACACGCGGCGACAGGTGCAGAACCTCCCGAGCTGGCACAGCGCGACCTCGGAGGCGACGAAGCGAGACGGTGAGAGCGTCGTCTCGATGCTACCGACCCCGACCGTGATGTGCGGGACGAACGAGGCACCTGCCGAGTGCTGTCTGAACTTCTCGACCCACTCGACATCCGAAGGCCGAGGCTGGTCTCCGTCTGTCCAGAACGCGTCGGGGGTTGCTTTGACCTCCTGAAAAGGCGCCAGATCGTCGAGCAGGCGACGATGCAGGGCGGCGAGCTCTGCTGTCAACGCAACTCCTAGCGCACAAGCGACCCTCCCGGTTGCCAGCTCGGTTGTCACGAGGGTCACGGCGTCCAGCTCGGCGACCGTCTGACTGATCGTGTCGCCGATCTCGCCAAGAGCGTCGTGCCGGACGAATTGCTGGACGATTGTCAGGTGGGGCACGTGGGTTGCGTCGAATCGAAACCCGTCAGGCGGTGGGAGGAGCGTTCGGTTGATGGCGGTGACAGCTCGGTTGAGGGGTTCCGGAAGGAGGAACGCAAGGTCGGCTGCGACAATGGTCGAATCGGTCACACGCGATGGTTCCCTGCTTCGGCAGCCGAGTCAAGCAGTGCGCCCCGGGGGTCTCGACGCCGGGCTGTCGGCATGAGACTGATCAGATACCGATAGAATCATCTATCGGCATTATCACCATGGTGACGAGCGAATCTGTGATCCGTCGAATGACACGGTTGGCCGACCGGCACCAGGCGATCAATCTGGCTCAGGGCTTCACGGATGAGGCGCCGCCCTTCCCGATGGTGTGGGAGGCCGTCGCCACGCTCCTGGGGGGCACCGACGCGGGGATTGATCGGGTGCGCCGCACCACCGTCGGCGATCTCGTGTCGTCAACCGGCGCCGACGCGTCCCAGTTGAGTCTCGAGAAGGCCTTGGCCACCCTGTGCGGGTCACGCGACCAGTTCAGCCAGTACTCGTTCCCGTTCGGGCTGGCCGATCTTCGGGATGCGATCGCTGACTACACGGAACGGTGGTGCGGGTTTCGCCCCAACCCGGAGAGCGAAACAACTGTCGTGCTCGGTGCCACCGAGGGGCTGGCGTCGGTCTTTGCCGGTGTATGCGCGCCCGGTGACGGAGTCATCGTCCTTGAGCCTTTTCACGAAATGTACCCGGCGCAGGCCGCCGTGTTTAGCCTCAGGCCGATCTATCTCACGCTGCGCGAAGGCGATGGGCAGTGGCGTCTGGATCGGGACGAGCTTGTGCGGGCGGCCGCTGACGCTCGGATACTCGTGCTCAACACGCCTCACAACCCAACCGGAAAGGTGTTCACACGGGACGAGCTGCGGTTCATTGCGGAGGTCGCTCTCGAGCACGACTTGCTCGTGATCACAGACGAGATCTACGAGCAGATTACGTACGACGGTCATCGCCACGTTCCCCTCGCTGCCGAGCTCGGGATGCGAGAGCGCACGATCATCATCAACTCCATCTCGAAGACGGGTAGTGCCACCGGCTGGCGGGTGGGGTGGGTGATTGCCCCCGAACCCCATACGGCGAAGATCCGCGCCGTGCACGACACACTGGTGATTCAGGCTCCGACGCCGCTCCAGAAGGCCGCCGTACGGCTGCTCACGATGCCGGCGCCGTTCTTCGACACGCTCCGGACCGGGTACGCGCGAAAACGCCAGGCGTTGGTGACGGCGCTCGCCGAGGCCGGTTTTCAGTTCACGGTTCCGCAGGGCGCGTACTACGTGTTCGCCGACTATCAGGAAGTTCCGGCGCTGCGCGGGAAGTCTCCGATGGAGGCGGCGGTGTTCCTCATCGAGGGTGTGGGAATAGCCGCCGTGCCGGGCGACGGCTTCTATGCCAGCCCGGGTTCAGGCGCCACGCACATGAGGTTTGCCTTCTGTCGCAGCCTCGAGACGCTCGAGGAAGCGGCACGCCGGCTCACGAAGTTGGCGTAACCGGGGAACGAGAATCAGAGAGAAGCCAGAGACTTCAGGGTGGCCACGAGCCGGTCGTTCTGAGACTCGGTGCCCACGGTGATCCGAAGCTTGTCGTCGAGTCCTGGAACGTCGAAGTACCGGACCAAGATCCCGCGAGACTTCAACCCTTCATACACATCCCGGGCCTTCCCGTTCGCCGGGCGAGCCAGGACGAAGTTCGCCTCGCTGGGCCAGACGTGGAAGCCCAACGCCGAGAGGTCATCGGTCAGACGTTCTCGCGAGGCGCATATGCGCGCCACCGCATCGCGTGTGTGCAGAACATCACGGTACGCCGCTGCGCCCACGCGGGCGGCGACCGCATCGACGTTGTAGCTGTCCTTGACCTTGGCAAGCCCGGCGATCAATGCCGGCGACGCGACGGCGAAGCCGAGACGCAGGCCGGCGAGCGAGTGGCTCTTCGAGAGCGTTCGTATGACGACCACGTTGTCACAGCTTTGCGCGAGCTCCAGTGCATCCCCGGTGGCAAAGTCGACATAGGCCTCATCGATCGCGAGGATGCCATCGAGACGCGACGCGAGATCGCGAATCAGGTCGTTGGGTACCCGCCTCCCCGACGGGCTGTTCGGGCTTGCGACGAGCGTCAACGGTGCGCCGGTTGCGGCCAGAGAATCGAGGGGAAGCGTGTAGGTCTCGTCCGAGCCGACTTCCACGACCGGGGCCCCCTGAATCTCAGCGAGCGTGCGATAGAGCGCGTAGGTTGGCACGGGATACGCGACGGCGCGCGCGCCGTCAGCCACCGACCGAATGAGCATCGTCAGAATGTCATCACTGCCATTGCCAACAAGGATCGTGTCTGGCTCGATCCCGAGTACCTCGGCGGCCGACAGGCGAAACTCGCCGGCGAAGGGGTCAGGGTAGCGCCGGAGCCGCTCGTGGTCGATTTCACGGAGCACCGCCAGGGCCTGAGGACTGGGCGGGTACGGGTTCTCGTTCGTGTTCAGCTTGACGATGTCGGCGTCTGGCGGCGGCTGCTCACCTGGCTCGTAGGCCCGAAGGGCATCGACGGTCGGTCTGAAATACGACATGGCAGAGGTGCCATTGTAGACCGTGACCCCGCCCCCCCGCCCCCCCGCGACCCCTGGCATCGGGCGTGCCATATAATCGCCTCGCTCCAAAGGAGGTCGTGTGGCGCCTGCGTATTGGATGATCACGAATCGCAACGTCCTCGCCAGTCAGAGCGGGCTGGGCCACGACGAGTCTCGGCTCAGCTATTGGGCAACCCGCTCGCGAGGGAGTCTCGAACGCCTGTCGTCCTGGGAGCGCCGCGCCCCCGCAGTGTTTCGTAGGGAGTTGTGTGCGGCGGCCGATGCCTTCCCCGTCGTCGAGGACCCGTCCGATCACGAACGAGAGAAGCACGTAACGCTGTTCATCCATGGCTACAACACGACGTGGCAGGAGGCGGTGCGGCGGTACCGGCAGATCTGCTCCGCACTGTACTCGGGGCGGTCGTCTCTCGGGCTGTGTGTTCTGTTCACCTGGCCGTCCGATGGCCTGAAGCTCGGGTATTACCCGGACCGTCTGGACGCCAGGCGCTCCGCCGACGAACTGGCGCATGTGTTGGCCACGTTGTACGAGCACGTCCTTCAGACTCAGACGCGGGAGATGGAGACGGGGCAGCCCCACTGCCGAGCGAAGATCTCGATCGTCGCGCACAGCATGGGGAACTACCTCGTGCAGAAGGCGCTGCATCACGTCTGGACCCGAAAGAACCAGCCGCTGCTGTTGAGTCTGGTGAATCAACTGCTGATGGTCGCGGCCGACGTGGACAACGATCTTTTTCGCGGCGGCGAGATTATCGACCGGGGTGAGGGCGACGGCATCGCCAACCTCGCCTACCGCGTGACGTCTCTGTACACAGGTCTTGACTCGACACCGGGTCTGTCAGCGGGGCTGAAGCATTTCGGCAAGCGCCGTCTGGGCCGGTCGGGGCTCGATGACCCGCATGATGTCGCAGACAATGTGTGGGACGTTGATTGCTCCCAGTTCTTTCACGACGTCGACGGCATTCACTCGGCATACTTTGACGTCGAGAAGACCCAGCGACTGATGCAGCAGGTGCTCAGGGGCGTGGACCGCCGCGTGCTGATCGACCGTTTTGGGCTTCAGCGGACGAGTGAGCACTGAGGAACGTTTCATGACCGCGTCATGGCTCGCGGCCCCGACCGCCACCGGGTCTCAGCCGGCCACGTCCCGGCCGTCGGGCCCCCTCGAAGACCTCCATTTGCTCCGCCGTCAGGATCGCGGCGATGTCTTCGCGTAGGCGCCTCTGCTCCAACTCGAAGCGCCTCCGCATCTCTCGATTAAACTCGGAGAAGCGAGTTTCGCGCTCTGCAAACAGCGCCTCAAGACCTTCGCGTTGCGCGCCCGTCAGGCCCGACTCTCGCTCGAGTCGGTCGAGAATGCGCTGGGACACAAACGTCTGCGGTCCGGGACGAGGCCCACCTGGTCGCAGTGGCTCTCGCAAGCGGCCAGCGTCGCCCCCCGGTCCCATCCAGGCGCTGACTGCAACGCCGATGGAGAGGCCGCAGACAAAAACCAGCGCGACGAACAAGCCGATCCAGAGGCGCGTGTTGGTTTCGTTCATGACGCATCGTCTCCTGTGAGTTCGGCCAGTGAGTCGTCCGCCTCAGCGCTGAGGATAGTGTCCAGCAGCATGTCACCGCTGATCCCATCCTGACCCAGAATCGTAAAGGCTGGTTGGGTGTCGGACCCCTGTCCGCCGAAGGCCCAGACTTCGGCCAGATCAGAGAGGCCCGCCGCCTCGCCCGCACTGGGTGCGCTCCGTGTCGTCGCCGCAGCAACCAGGAGCAGGCCAGCCGCCAGCGGTGCCAGCCGGAATGACCAGGTCCGCCACTGAAGCAGGTCGATCCAGCTCGAGCCGACGGTCACGTGGGCTGCGACACGGGTCGCAAAGCCGGCCGGCACCGGGGCGTCACGCCGCGTCGTCAGCACCGCCCGCACGGCCCGCTGCTCGTCCAGTGCGTCACGGCAGTCCGCACAGCGTGCAAGGTGGGCCGCAAGACGGTCGCGTTCCGTCACATCGAGCTCATCGAGACGGTCTTCGGCGGCCACGAGCAGTATCGGAAGCCAGGTGTCACAACTCATAGTGCAACCTTTCCAAGGTTCGGTGCTTGGAGCTCGGTCAGTACGGGGCGGAGCCGCCGTCGTGCGCGGAAGATCCGAGACATGACGGTCCCAACCTTAATTTCCAGGATATCGGCAATCTCCCGATACTCCAGTCCCTCGATATCACACAGGACCAGCGTGATCCGCAGGTCTTCCGGCAGCGTTGAGAGCGCGCGGTCGAGTATCTGCCGGCGGATCACGGTGTCCTCGACGCTTTCGGTGGCGCCTCTCAGGTAGTGCTCGGAGACGTCATCGGCTTCCAGTCTCCGCTCCCAGACGGGCGCCTGTTTGGCGCGCTTCCCAAGATGGGTCCGCGCAACGTTCGTCGCGATGGTGTAGAGCCAGGTCTTGAAAGAGCTCTCTCCCCGAAAACGGCGCAACGAGCGGAATGCCCGGACGAACGTCTCCTGAGCGAGGTCCTCCGCGTCGGCATCATTTGCCGTCAGCGTTCTAGCGACGTTGAACATGCGCACTTGGTACCGCCGGATGAGTGTGTTGGCGGCGTCCGCGTCACCTGCTCGCGCCGCGTCGACAAGTTCCCGATCTGAATCCACCTACCGGCTCCGACTCCGTTCGAACATTTCGCTCAGATGTTTCGCATACAGGATCAGACCTGCGACGATATCCGCGCCGCAGGTCTGAAACCGGTTCTACCGCCGTTGCCGTTGCCCTTGCCGCCCGCGCCGTTCGCTGGCTCGTTCCTTCGCGTTGGCTCGGAGCTCACGCCATTCTGCTCGCTGCTCGGGCGTGAGCACTTGCAAGACCTGCGCAGTGACATACGCACGCTGCACTGCGGCGTCAGCCTCCAACGTGGCAAGCTCAGCCGCCCGCGCGCGGATTGCACTCTCGTTGACGACATCGGTCGCGACCACCTCATCCAGCGCCGAGCGTGCAGCCTGCAGTTGCTGCGCCATCGCAGCTCCCGCCTCCCGGTTCTGCTCGGCGATCTCGCGGATCCGGTCACGCTGCGCATCCTCGAGGTCCAGAGCTCTCAGCCCAGCGACCATGCCGCGCGGCCCGCCTCGCATAAACGAGCCGTCCCCGAAAGCCGGCTGTGCAAACAGCGCCGGCGCGAGGGCCAGTGTTGCGAACAGCGTGATGATGCCTGCGACACGTGTTGTCGTTGTCCGTCTCTTCCCGATTGCCATGTCCACCTCCATTCACTGATAGAGACCACGGGCAAAGGGTGGATATTCCATTCCCATGTTCTTGCGCTAGAAGACCAGGGAATCCACAGGATGCGCTGTGGCGGGAGCGTACTACGCCTGGCTCGGTGAAGGGGTGGGGGAGCGGGCGACGTCGAAGGCCTTGCCGGCCGGCGCATCTGCCTCAAAGACAATTTCGTGAAGCCGATATCGCCACGCGGCTCGCTGTTGCTCGGTCATGGTCCTTCTGGATGTTTCGGTCGTTCCTGGTCCATCTGGACGTGACTCCGGCCGAGCGGTAGTATTGCCGTGCTCAGCAGATTGCAGACGATAACGAGCCGAAACGGTTGGGTCACTCGGCGAATCGAGGGGAATGATAATGATGAAGATGATGGTCTTGATGTGCTCGCGTAATACTCGGGTGAGGGGTGCGTTTCTCTTGAGAGTGGCGATCTCCTTGAGTTTGATGGCGCTCATGCCTGGGAGCGCGTGGGCTCAAGGCGGCACGACGGGCCCCCCGGAGCATGCGAACGTCGAACCGATCAATCATCTCGCTAACCCTTACGAAACCGAGCGGAACTGGGGCACACTCCCCGACGGGCGCAGTTGGGGATCGCTCAGTGCTATCAACGTTGACGTGGACGGGCGACACATTTGGGCGGGTGACCGGTGCGGGACCAATTCGTGCGCCGAATCCGATGTCGATCCGATCGTCAAGCTCGACCCCGCGGGAAACGTCGTGCAGAGCTTTGGTGGGGGGTTGATCACCTGGCCTCACGGGATGGAAGTCGACAGTGAGGGGAACGTCTGGGTGGCCGACGCCCGGTCTCCGAACGGACAAGAGCTGGAGCGCACGCCAGACGCTCCGCGGAAGGGTCATCAGGTCATCAAGTTCAGTCCCGACGGTGAGGTCCTGCTCGTCCTCGGGACGCCGGGAGAGATGGGCAACCCGCCGTCCCACCTCACCGAGCCGACCGATGTACTCATCGCGCCGGACGGGAGTATTTTTGTCGGAGAGGGCCACGGTGGTCAGTTCCTTGATGAGCCGGGACCGACCGCGCTTGGTCGTATCTCCAAGTTCGCTCCCGACGGGACTTTCATCAAGAGCTTTGGCTCGTGGGGCTATGGGGATGGACAGTTTCGGGCGCCGCATTCCCTTGCAATGGATTCGCAGGGGCGCCTGTTCGTGGCTGACCGGGGAAACCGCCGGATCCAGATCTTCGACCAGGAGGGAACGCACCTCGATACCTGGTATCAGTTCAGCCGGATTAGCGGTCTCTTCATTGATGACGATGACGTGGTCTTTGCCATCGATTCAGAGTCCGATGACCGCTATAACCCAGGGTGGCGCAAGGGGCTTCGCATCGGTAGCGCCCGGACGGGCGAGGTCTGGTACTTCATCCGCGAGCATATTTCGGAACGGCCGTCAGGGATGGGGGGCTTCGGCGCGATGGGCGAAGGGGTCACCGCCGACGCCGAGGGAAACATCTACGGGGGAGAAGTGGGCCCAGTGCAGGGAATCACCAAGTTCGTTCCACGCCTCATCCCCAAGGCCTCACACTAGGGCGTTATCTAGATGGGGCTAGCGCCTCAAACCCCACGCCCTCGCGCCACGTCGGCTCGTCAGTGTCGAATAGCGACGATCTGTTGATCGGTTCGGATAAAGAGATGGCCGTCCGAAACGGCCGGGGACGCCAAGATACGTGACTGGAGGTCGTTCCTGGCCAGCACAACCGGATCACGACCAGCCGCTAGCACGAGTGTCTCGCCGGTTTCGCTGAAGAAATAGACGCGGCCGTCCGCCGCCAGCGGTGACGCGGTATAGACGCCTCCGAGTCGTTCCTGCCACACGTTCTCCCCGGTTTCAGCGTCGATACACGTAATGATTCCCCCACCGTTCGCCATGTAGACCAAGCCATCGTAGTACAGAATGGACGACACATAGGGGGCACCCGTCGGCACGTGCCACTCAACGTGCGTGTCCGTGATGTCTCCACGACCGCCCGGCCTGATTTTCATGTACGGTCCGCTCCGGTATCCGCGGCTTGTGTAGATCGCGCCATCGGCGTACGAGGCGACGGGGACCGGAAACTGATTCGGGCCACCAGTATGCCAAAGGTGGGCTCCGGTCAGTGGATCGAACGCGTCGAGTCGCGCGCTCGAGTTAACGATCAGTTCGGCGCCGCTCGGCCCTGGTATGACCACCGGCGTGCTATATGACCTCAGCCCGTCTCCGCGATCGACCTTCCAGCGATCTTGTCCAGTCTGGGCATCGAGCGCCAGGAGGTAGGCGTCGGATTCCCGGTCACACTGCAAGATCAGGAGGTCGCCGTACACGGCCGGCGAGCTGGAGTATCCCCAAATGATTTCCAGTGGGCCATAGTCCTCTCCGAGGTGTCGTGACCACACCTCCTCCCCGTCCATCGTCAAAGCAACGGTCTGTCCGGTTCCGAAGGTTGCGTAGATCCGCTCCCCATCGCTTATCGGACTGGAGCTGGCGAGGTTGTGCTTTTGATGTACCGGTTGGAGCTGGCCGCGAGCGCCGAGCGAGTGCGTCCACAGCGCGGCGCCGCTCCGACGGTCGAAGGCTTCGACGAGGAACTGAAGGTCCTCGTCGCCGTCATGTCGCGACCCGCCCAGCGGACCGTCCGCACCGTCGACCTCGCCACTACCGAGCGTCGGGTGTGACCCCGACTCCAGTGCCGAGAAACCCGTCTGCGATGTCACGATCACCAGGTCGCCGGAGACGATCGGCGACGAGACGCCGAGACCGCCGATCTCGGCTCGCCAGGCGACGTTCGCATCGGTTCCCCACTCAAGCGGGGCCGCTTCGCTCGCGACACCCGTACCGTCCGGTCCTCGCCATTGGGGCCAGTCGGCCGCAAGTCGGGGCGTCAAGCCGATCGTAAGAAGGGCGACGACGACCAGCTGCTGCGGCGGGCGCATTTCTCAGAGGATATAACGACGTCCCCGAGAGGCCAAGCGTCGTGTGCGTAGAACGCGTAGAATGCTTGCAACACTAGGGCCGTCCCGGTTCTCGGCGGTGGTCAGGCCTCGGTGCAGGTCTAGGACCCCACTCGGGTCGACAAGGCATGATGTCTCTCAAAGAAGGCGATTGGGTCGTCATCTCTACGGTTCAGGGCCAATTCGAGGAGGGGCAGCTGCGAGCCTTTCTTCAGGCACACGACATCCCAACTCAGGTGCGGGGCGAAGCGCTTCGCTCCACCCATGGTCTCTCCGTGGATGGGCTCGGCTCGGTCGAGATCTTTGTGAGAGAGACGGATGCGGAGGCGGCGCGCGCCCTGATCGCCAAAGCTGAACGCGGTGAGTTGGTCGTCCCAGACGTCGACTCCGACCCCACGCCCACGTCGTAGTTTGGTACGGGCGTGGAGCTGGGCGCCGGGCGTTGCGTGTGCCTGTTTGACGTAGCTCCCTTGGACAGTATGATCGGCCCGTTCTATCCCGTTCCTGCGATATTGAAGGCTTCGCTTGCTGACGTCAATGAGCGAGGCTATCGAATGGAGAGGCGCTCATGGGTACTACCCTACTGGCAGATGGCAGATGGACCTGGCACGTATGGCTACAGACGATCCTCGTCTCACTTGTTGGAACGCTCTTGCTTCGGATGGGAGCCTTGGCGGTGTTCGACATTCCGGCGGAGTTCCCGCCGCTTGCAACGGTCGGGCCGACGATCCTCCTGACGGTGCTCGGCGTCGCGATCGCATTGGCGGTGGCGCTGCTGGTCGGGCAGTCTGCTTCACAGCCGGTCCAACTATTTCGTACGATCGCGATCGTGGCGCTACTCGTGTCGTTCCTGCCGGATGCCTGGATGCTTACCGACGGTGCCGCTGTCGCATTTCCGGGAGCAACCGTACCCGGCGTGATCACGTTGATGCTTCAGCACGTGGTTGCGGCATTTATTGTCATATGGATGCTGACGATGCGAGGCCAGCAGCGATAACGGAGGGACGAGATGGGTAACGTGTCAATGACCGTCAACGGAAAGACGTACGAAGCTGATGTCGAGCCGCGTCTCTTGCTCGTGCACTTTCTGCGTGAACAGCTCAATCTGACAGGGACGCACGTCGGTTGTGACACCAGCCAGTGTGGGGCCTGCACGGTCCTCGTCAATGGGCGCAGCGCAAAGTCGTGCACGATGTTTGCCGTTCAAGCGAGCGGCGCCGAGATCACGACCATCGAGGGGTTGGCGGAGGATGGTGATCTCCACCCGCTTCAGAAAGGGTTCTGGGAGGAGCATGGGCTCCAGTGCGGCTACTGTACGCCCGGCATGATCATGTCGGCGGTCGATCTTCTGAAGGAGAAGCCGCAGCCGAGCGAACAGGAGATTCGGGAAGGCATCTCCGGAAACCTGTGTCGGTGCACCGGGTACCAGCACATCGTCAACGCCATTCAGCACGCTGCCGACCAGAGGTGAGTCATGGCCGTCTCTCCAGTGCTACCGAAGCTCGTGGGTGCGCGCGTCAAACGACGCGAGGATCCGCGCCTCATCCAGGGCCGTGGCACGTACGTCGACGACATCACGCTCCCGGGCCTCCGCCACCTGGCGTTCAAGCGGAGTGACGTGGCCCATGGCCGCATCCGTTCGGTTGATGTGCGTGCAGCAGAGGCGATGCCCGGCGTCGAGGCCGTGTTCACCGGAGCGCAGATCGCGGAGCTCATCGACCCCATGCCAATCTGGACCCCGTTTCCGTCGCCTGCCTATCACGCCATCGCGACGGACGTGGTCCGCTTTGTGGGCGAGCCGGTGGCGGTCGTCGTGGCGGCGGATCGCTACCTCGCCAGAGACGCTGCCGATGCCATCGTCGTCGACTATGAGATGCTGCCGGCGGTTGTCGATCCAGAGCTCGCCATGAAGGGCCAGCCGGCATGCATTCACGAGGACTTCGAGAACAACCTTGCCGTGCCGTTCCTGCCGAGTGGCACGGGCGTGAGTCCGGACATGACCGTGGTCGATGACAGCGCCATCGATGAGGCGTTTTCCAACGCTGAGGTCGTGATCTCGCAGCGGATGGTAAACCAGCGGCTGGCGCCTTCCCCGATGGAGCCGCGTGGCGTGGTGGCACATTACGAACTGGGGAAAGACACGCTCACGATCTGGTCCTCGACACAGAGCGCGCATGTTGTCCGATCGCTGGTCGCCAAGATGCTCGGTCTTGGCGAGAGCCAGGTGAGGGCCATCGCTCCGGAGGTTGGCGGGGGCTTTGGGTGCAAGGTCAACGTCTACGGCGAAGGCTATGTCGCCGCGGCGCTGTCGAGGCGGCTCGGACTACCCCTCAAGTGGATCGAGGATCGGTCGGAAGCGTTCATGGCGACAACTCATGGGCGCGACATCATTGGCTATGTGGACCTCGCTGCGAAGAAGGACGGCACGGTGCTGGGTCTCAGGCTCCGCCTCATTGCCGATGTCGGCGCCTACAACATGCTGTTCACCGCGGGCATTCCGACGTTTACGACACTCATGGCCAGCGCGACGTACCGCATTCCTGCACTGCGTACGACGGTCACCGAGGTGTTTACCAACAAGACGCCGACAGACGCGTATCGCGGTGCTGGTCGACCTGAAGCGACCTATTTCGTCGAACGGGCGATGGACATGCTCGCGCGCGAGCTCGCGATGGATCCGGCTGACGTGCGGCGGAAGAATTTCATTCAGCCCACCGAATTTCCGTACGTCACGCAGATGGGTGCGCAGTATGACTCCGGTGACTACGAGAAAGCGCTCGACAAGGCGTTGAAGACATCAGGTTGGGATCAGCTCAAGGCCGAGCGAGAGCGCGCAAAGGCGGAGGGGCGGTTGGTGGGCCTTGGTCTGTCCATGTATGTCGAGGTCTGTGGCATCGGCCCGTCCGCAATGCTTCCAAGCGGTGGCTGGGAACATGCGCAGGTGACGATCGAACGCGATGGCCGCGTGAGCGCAACGACTGGGGTGTCACCCCATGGACAGGGGAATGAAACGACATTCGCTCAAATGCTGGCCGATCAGCTCGGTGTGCCGATGGAGCACATCACGATTCATCATGGTGACACCGCCGTCGTCAAACAGGGGGTCGGCACCTTTGGCAGCCGCTCCCAGGCCGTCGGTGGGGCCGCGATGCATATGGCTGGCGGCAAGGTAAAGACCAAGATGGCGAAGTTTGCGGCAGCAATGCTGGAAGCCAGTGAGCACGATCTCGTCTTTGAGGACGGCAAGATCGCCGTCAAGGGTTCCCCGGCCTCTGCCAAATTGTTTGCCGACGTGGCCGCGTTCGCCTACCGGCCCCTCCCGCTCCCGGAAGACATGGAGCCCGGCTTGAGTGAAGAGGCGTTCTTCGAGCCGAGCGCCAACACGTACCCGTTCGGTTGCCACATCTCCATGCTGGAGATCGATCGTGACACCGGCGAGCCAACATTACTCAAGTTTGTGGCGGTGGATGACGCGGGCCACCTGATCAATCCGCTCATCGTCGAGGGCCAGATTCATGGTGGTCTTGCGCAGGGGATCGGACAAGCCCTCATCGAAGAAGTGGTCTACGACGACGACGGGCAGCTGCTCACTGGCTCGTTCATGGACTACGCCATGCCGCGTGCCACCGACTTCCCGCGGTTCGAGCTCGAGAGCACCGTGACACCGACGCCGGTCAACCCGTTGGGGGCGAAGGGGGTCGGCGAGGCGGGAACCATCGGTTCGACTCCGTGCATCGTGGCCGCTGCGGTCGACGCTCTGAGCGAGTTCGGGGTGAAACACCTCGACATCATGCTGCGGCCTGAAAAGCTGTGGCGGATCATTCACGGAGGCCAGTCGTGATTCCAGTTGGGTTCGAGTATCAACGCGCGACCTCCGTCGACGACGCGATCGAGCGGCTCCGCGCGACCGATGGCGCCGGGAAGCTCCTTGCCGGTGGTCACAGCCTGATCCCGCTGATGAAGCTTCGGCTCAGCGACCCGCCGGTTCTTATCGATGTCGGACAGATCCCGGACCTTGCCGGAATCCGTGACGTCGAAGAGGTGATCGAGATCGGGGCCGCGACCGTGCACCACGATGTCGCGGTGTCATCACTGTTGGCGGAGCGCTGTCCGGTGATGGCCGAAACGGCAGCCGAGATTGGCGACCGGCAGGTTCGCAACTGGGGCACGCTTGGAGGCAGCCTGGCGCATGCCGATCCCTCGGCCGACTATCCGGCGGCTCTACTCGCGCTCGATGCCGACATTCGCGTGGCGGGACCAAGCGGGGAGCGCGTGATCAAGGCCTCGAGCTTCTTCCAGGACGTGTTCACCGTAGACCTTTCGACTGACGAGATCATCGTCGGGGTCCGATTTTCTCCCGCCGCTGCCGGAGCCTACGCGAAGCTGCACCAGCGCGCGTCCCACTTCGCCATCGTGGGAGTTGCCGCCGTGCTCGACGTCGGCGACGGTGTCATAGAGTCGGCCCGTCTGGGTCTCACAGGTGCGACCTCACATCCGACCCGGTTGACGAACGTCGAGGAGGCGCTGTTCGGTCAGGTGCCATCGCGCGATGTGCTGGAATCGGCTGCTCAGCTGGCTGGAGATGGGTTGGAGAATGTCAACGAGGACCTCCACGCGAGCGAGAACTACCGCCGAGCGATGGTCAGCGTGTTTGCACACCGCGCCCTGCAGAAGGCCCACGCGCGTCTCTCGCTGCCAGGGAGCGCCGATTGATGCCAGGAGTGGCGGCAACGCTCGTCGTCTCGGGCGCGAAGCCGACACTTTCCTCTGCTTGGTCTCGGTAGAACCATGGTGTCTCACGAGCTACTCGAGGACGAGGGGATCCTCGTGGTGGAACCGAAGAGCGCACTTGAGTCTGCGGACTTCGAGTCTATCGCCAAAGCGGTTGACCCCTACATCGAGAGGCAGAGTGACCTGAGGGGGGTAGCAGTTTGCAAGAGCGATCCGAACGGCCCGCCTCTCGCGCCTTTCTGATGGGTCTCGCGCTACCAGCGCAGCCCACCAGCGTCGTCGAAGAAAACCTGGACGAACTGGCGGAGCTTGCCCGAAGCACTGGAATGGATGTGGTTGGCAGGAGCATCCAAAGCCGGCGGTCGCCAGACGGGAGAACGCTGATTGGTCGCGGCAAGGTCAGTGAGATCGCGCGTGCGGCGGCCGAGGCGGATGCTGACGTCGTGATCTTTGACGACGATCTCACACCGAATCAGGTCAAGAACCTCGAAGAGGTGATCGAGTGTGCGGTCATCGACCGCAGTGCGTTGATCCTCGACCTCTTTCTCCGGCAGGCGCGCACACGTGAGGCTCGAACCCAGGTCGAGCTGGCGCAACTCGAGTACCAGTTGCCGCGCTTGACTCGTCGCTGGACGCACTTGTCACGCCAAGTAGGCGGGATCGGGGTTCGTGGCGGCGAGGGCGAAACGCAGCTGGAGGCCGACCGCCGCATTCTGCGCACGCGAATCAAACAACTACGGAAGGAGCTGTCGAAGATAGAACGGACGCGCGAGCTCCATCGTCAGCGGCGGCGCGGTGCACCAATCGTGGCCCTCGCCGGTTATACCAACGCCGGAAAGTCGACCCTCTTCAACTGCTGTACCCGCGCCGGTGTTCGGGCGGAGGGAAAACTGTTCGCGACGCTCGACTCGAAGCTCCGCAAGGGATTCCTTGGAGAGCGTACAACGGTCATCTTTGTTGACACGGTCGGCTTCATTCGGAAGCTTCCGCACCATCTCGTTGCGTCGTTCCGTAGCACGCTCGAGGAGATCCTCAGGGCCGATCTCGTTCTTCATGTCGTTGACATGAGTCACCCTCAATGGCGCGAGCACATGGAGGTGGGCAAAACGGTGCTGGCGGATCTTGGTGTCGACATGAGTCGCGTCCTGCTGGTCTTCAACAAGATGGACCGCTGCGGTGCCGAGACCGGCGCGGTACACGGAGGACTGGCAATCTCTGCCCGTACGGGCGACGGCATCGACCGGTTGAAAGTTCATCTGCGCGACCGAATCGTCGGTGAGGCGGCGACGCTCGTCTAGCTGGTTGGAAGCGAGGGGCTGGCACTGACGCCTCGCAGCAGGTCTCGCACGTCGGCTCCAGACGGATGCTGGTAGATCCGTAGATCAAACGCCGGAGCAATCGCCAGAACATGGTCGAAGATGTCAGCCTGGATGTCCTCGTAGTTGCTCCACTCCTGGTCGCGGCTGAAGACATAGATCTCGATGGGCAGGCCGTGGTCAGTCGGCGCGAGCTGTCGAACGAGGAAGGTCATATCCTGATGGATCATCGGATGGTTGCGTAGATACGCGACGACATAGGCTCTGAACGTCCCAACGTTGGTCAGCCGCCGGCTGCCAGCAGTATCTGGCGCCTCGACATTCCGGGCGTCGTTCCAACTTGAAATGTCTTGGCGCTTTTGCTCCAGGTACGCTGTAATGTGTTGGATTTTCGAGAAGCGCTCGAGCATCTCTTCGTCGCAAAAACGAATCGAGCCGATGTCGACATAGATCGCTCGCTTGATCCGACGTCCACCCGACTCGGACATCCCCCGCCAGTTTTTTGAACGATTCGGTAATGAGCGCGTAAGTCGGGATCGTCGTGATCGTCTTGTCCCAGTTCTGAACTTTGACCGTTGTGAGCGCCACCTCAAGGACATCCCCATCGGCGCCGTACTTCGGCATTTCGATCCAATCGCCGCGGGCCACCATCTGATTTGCGGAGAGTTGAACGCCGGCCACCAGACCCAGGATTGGATCCCTGAAGATCAACATCAACACGGCCGTCATGGCGCCGAGACCGCCGAGCAGAAGATTCAAGGACTGCCCGATCACGAGCGAGATAAGGACAATCGCGGCGACGCTGTAGAGGAGTAGCTTGAGTACCTGAACGATGGTTTTGACCGGCAGGTCACGCGAGAACCTGGCCGAGTTCAGGATCTCGGCCAGGGCACTCAACACGCCAACGACCGCGAGCACGGCCACCAGGAGCATGTAGACGAGACAGACTCGTTGGACAATCACGACCCAGAGGTCGTATCCGTCGAGCACTGCCGGCGCAAAGAAATAGACCACCAACGCTGGGGCCAGATGCGAGAGACGATGGAAGAGTCGCCGCTTGACGAGAATGTCGTCCCACGACGTGGTGGTGTGGCCGGCGAGGTTCTCGAGTCCGCGGACGACGATCCGTTTCGCGACGATATCCGCGATGGCAGCCAGGATGACGACGAGGGCGATCTCGACCCCCGTGACGACAGGGTCGGTAGCGCGGCCAAGCCCCTCTGCCGGAGCAGCCAGTCGTGGATGAAGCTAGGCATCGTCGTCGAATTCTACAGTGTCCACACCGATCCGCGGTCGCCCGAGATGCTCAGCGTTGGAGGCCAGAACCTGTTTGCATGTGGGAAGGTCGTGCGTCGGCTCCCTTATCGGCCGCGCATGAGATGTCGGTGGCGGACCTATAATGCGTCAGTTCCCTATGGAATCCAACGCCCTGATTACCAACGACGCCGCTGTGCTTGGACTCCTCGCGGCGACACTTGGGGTCATTTTCTACACAGGGACGAGCGAGAGGCCGGCGTTTCGTAAGTTCTACCGGTACGTTCCCACTATCTTGCTCTGCTACTTCATCCCCTCCCTGTACAACACGTTCGGCATTGTGGACGCGGATGCGTCCGATTTGTATTTCGTAGCCTCGCGCTATCTTCTGCCGACGACGCTGGTCCTCTTGACACTCAGCATCGATCTGCAGGGCATCATGCGACTGGGCCCGAAGGCGTTGATCATGTTTGCCACGGGTACGGTGAGTATCGCGCTGGGCGGTCCATTGGCGGTCCTCGTGTTCTCAGTCATCAGTTCTGATACGGTCGGTGGAGTAGGGCCAGACGCCGTCTGGCGAGGATTGTCGACCGTGGCGGGAAGCTGGATTGGAGGCGGTGCCAATCAGGCGGCCATGAAGGAGGTCTTCGAGGTTGGCGACGAGCTGTTCTCCGCCATGGTTGCGGTCGACGTTCTGGTTGCGAGCGTCTGGATGGCGGTGCTGCTGTTCATGGCCGGCGAATCCGGAAGGATCGATCGGCGCCAGGGTGCCGACACCTCTGCATTGGATGACCTCAAGCGCCGGGCAGTGGAGTTCCAAAAACGGCACGCGCGGATTGCGTCGATGCCGGAGTTGATGGCCATTGCCGCCGTAGGTTTTGGCGTGACCGGCGCGTCTCACGTGCTGGCAGATCTGTTGGCGCCATGGATTGAGCAATCAGCGCCCGGGCTTGCCCGGCTGAGCCTGACAAGCCAGTTCTTCTGGCTGGTCGTCATCGCGACCACTGGGGGGCTGCTGCTGTCCTTTACCAGAGTGCGCGAGCTCGAAGGTGCCGGTGCATCGAAGGTAGCGTCCGTCATGCTGTATGTCTTGGTCGCGAGCATTGGGATGGGTATGGACATCGGTGCCGTCGTTGACCGCCCAGGGCTCTTCGCCGTCGGCGGACTCTGGATGTCGATTCATGCCGGTCTGATGTTGGCGGTTGGGAGGGCAATCAGGGCGCCGACGTTCTTTCTCGCTGTGGGCAGCCAGGCCAACGTCGGTGGAGCCGCTTCCGCGCCGGTCGTGGCGTCGGCCTTTCATCCGAGCCTTGCGCCGGTCGGCGTGCTTCTCGCCGTACTTGGCTACGCCGTTGGGACATTCGGCGCATGGCTCTGCGGTCAGCTCATGCGGGTCGCGTTGTCGGGATAGGCACCTAGGTTCAAGCAACATGCCTGCAGTGCTCATCGTGTTGTCGCTTCTGGGGATCGTCTTCTTCGGGGTCCGCTTGGTGGCGGAACCGGGAAGTTGGGCGACCGACGCTCTCGGCATCGACGCCTGCCTTTTCCTAGGTGTGCGTAGCCTGACGGTCAAGCGGTCCGACCGGAAGATTGGTTCGTCTCCGTTGCTGCACGAAGTGCTCGACCAGGCGACACTGGAGGAAGCCCTGGGCCGGCAGCTGACCTAGACGGTTCAGTGTCCAACGACCCCATCCGCGCCAGGCTTGGCAGCACTGCGGGGATTGCGCGCTGGAGCGAAGGGGTGTGGATCACGATCCAGTATCGTCTGTGAGGAAAGGCGGGAGGTCTGCGGGACTGATGCCAATGCCCCTGCTCGCCAATGGCGGGTCCTGAGCGTGAAAGGAGACATCGTGATGGCTGATCCCATCCTCCTCGAAGTTTTCACTGACTACGTCTGACCGTGGTGCTATCTCAGTACCGGGCGTATTGAAAAACTGAAAGAGCAGTTCGCGATCAGGGTGACCTGGGTGTTCTTTCCATTGCATCCTGACACACCGCCGGAGGGACAGTCGCTCGACGCGCTGTTCGCCGGCCGGCGTATCGATCTCCAGGCCATGCACCAACGCATGGCAGACCTGATGCGTGCGGAGGGGCTTCCGTACGGTGAGCGCTCGCACACTTACAACAGCCGGTTGGCCCAGGAACTCGGCAAATGGGCAGACTCGCGTGGTGCAGAAGAGATCCACGATGCTGTGTACAGAGCCTATTTCGCCGAAAACCGAAACATCGGCGACGTCGAAGAATTGGTCAAGCTGGCGCGGTCGGTTGGACTTCCTGAGGACGAGGCACGGGACGTGCTAAAGGAGCGACGGTTCAGATCGGCAGTTGACGCCGACTGGTCAAGGGCGCGGCAATATGGTGTCACAGGCGTACCGACCTTCGTGGCCGACAGGCACGGTGTAGTGGGCGCACAGCCTTACGACGTGCTCGAGCGACTTGTTGTTGCCGCCGGTGCCGCGCCTGTTCGTAGCCCGCCGGTCATTGGTTGACAGACAGGGCTCACGGGCGTATAAACGAGAGAACGCGCATGCTGTTGATTCTGATGCGCGACATAGTTTCGAAGGAGGTCTAGCTGTGGATAGTCCCACCTGGCATCGAGGGCCTTCGAACGTGCCGATAGACGAGTCCTTCGCCTATCGGCGCTACGAAGGCACGCCGCGCCGCTGCTCTGAACGTCTCGTCTGGAAGTAGAGGCTTCCTACCCACGTCCGTATTACGAGTGCGTGGATGTAGAGCCCTCGGGCCTGGTGGGTCCATGTCGTCACGAGTTCTGTTCGGAGTGGCGCCCTCCGTTTTTGCCTCCTTCTCCCTCGTGCCGCTGGCTCGTTCCTATTGAATCTGGTACGGTCACAGGCTAATCCGGACCGACAAGCGACCACCGGTCAGACCAATTGAAAGGAACCCACATGCACAGGATAATTTTCGCCCTCCTCATCGGCATCGGCTTGAGTTTCGGTGGCGTCGCGAGCGCCCAGGACGACCCGCCGCCCTGCGGCCCGTCTGGACAGCTTCCTTCTGAGCTCTCCGGCAACGTCGCGGCCGACTCACGGTGTTTCGAGATTCGCATGTACACGGCCGAGCCGGCGAAAGACGGCAAGGGTGGCATCGACGATCTACACTCCCGTTTCCGTGAGGGCGAGGTCGCGCTCTTCGAAAAACTCGGTGCGAAGGTCATCGCGGTCTGGCAGAGGCTCGACAATCCGAACACACTGGTCTACATGCTGGCCTATCGCGACCGCGCTCACCGCGACGAGGTCTTTTCCAACTTCGTTCGAGACCCAGAATGGGCCGAGCTCAGCACGAAGTTCGCAGTACCGATACAGATTGAGGCCTACATGATGAGCGCCGCCGACTATTCGACGCTCAAGTAGCTGGCTGCCGACCTAGAACCCCGCATCCGCGGCGCCACCGCGATCGACTTGGCTGAGGGCAAGATCGAAGGGATTGGTGTGCTTCGATCTTGCCTTACCGCGCGTTTCGGCCGCAGCCAGTCCAAGGTATCGACTGCGGGCACCGAGTTGGACCGTAGAGGACCTGGACATGAACGTAGTGTCGGTCAACGTCGTCATGCCACGGGACGTCGAGTGGCGCGGATAGCGCGTCACGACGGGCATCTTCAAGTCCCCAGTTTCCGGCGCGGTGCGCGTCGAGACGCTCAATCTCGAGGGCGACGGTCAAGCGGATCTATCTGTACTGGCAACCTGGATCGCGTTGTCGGAGTAATCTCTGCATGACCGAGGTTAACGTGGGGCAGTGCCTACAAAGCTGAGCCTCGAAACCTGCGTCACACTTCACCATGCGAAAGGAACGTCAGACGTGGCCAAAGTTATCGCGACCATACAAGTTGAAGATGCGAACAAGTGGGAACAGGGCTTCCAGACCCACGGGGATCTGTTTAGGAGTCAAACGGTAAACAGGGCGATCTCCTACTCCGTGCAGGGGAATGAGGTCACCATTCTCTTCGAGCCTGATGACCTGGATACCTACCTCAAGATCCTGGACTCTGAAGCGACCCACGAGGCCATGGCCTTCGACGGCGTAAAGCGCGAGACGGTGAAGATCGCCGTTCTGGATAAGGAGTTCAAGGTCTAGGGGACGCGGCGATTTCTCTCAGATCGCCAAGAAACGGCGTTCGGCTGCCGTTGGTCACAGAAGGTCCGCAACAGGGGAGGTCACGATTTGTGTGCGCGTGTCGCTGCTGCCCGCAGCAGAAACTCCCGATAAGCTCAGCATGGGCGCTGCAACGCAGCCTGAGCCGGCCGCGGACGAGCTCGACCTCGCTGGGCTCGATTACGAGACGTCTGACCTCGAGCCAGTAGGCGCGGAGCCCATCCTGTCGGAGCTTGGCATCCACCGAGCACTGCGAGCCGCCGACCCCATACCGGGTACGGAAACGCCCGATCCCCACGCGGCGGCCGGGCGACTTCTGATGTACCGAGCCGACCTCGCGGAGCTCGACGCATCGACCGATGCCGCCCTGTCCGACCCCCTCGATGAGACGTCGATTCCGCCCGACACTGCTCGCGCGACACCGACGCGGCGTTCCAAGCTCGGACTGAGCTCGCTCATCAGCCTGCCCGGCGCACGCCGGCGCCGGGAGGCGGCGGTCCGAGCCCAACTCGAAGACGCCGAAGCGGGGCTCGTGAAGCTCGAACAGGAACACTCGGTTCACGTGGATACGATACGCCGGGAGGCAGACGCTGCACGAAAAGCCCAGGCCTCCATGTTGGAAACGCAAGCCGCCGAGACGCTCGAGACGGCGGTCCATGCCGAACGCGAAGACGCGGAAGCACGGCGAGCGAAGCTCGAACAGGACCATGTGGTTCAGATTGACACGCTACGCGAGGAGGCGGACACCGTGCGTGCTGCCGAGGTCGCAGCGGCAGAGACACAGGCGGGCGAGCGACTCGAGGCACTCCGGCGCGAGGCAGAAGCGGCGTTGGCAATACTCGCAAGCCAGCTAGAAGCTCGAGCGGAGGTGCAAGTCGAGGCGGCGGTGCGCGAGGCGCGAGACGACGCGGAGCGCAAGGCGGCCGAAACGGTACAGCAGCACGAGTCTGCGCTCGCGGAGGTCCGTGGCCAGCTCGACGATGCGGACGCGCGGCGAGTGAAGCTCGAACAGGACCATGTGGTTCAGATCGACACACTGCGCCGCGAGGCGGACACTGCGCGGGCGGCCGAGGTGGGAGCACAGGAAGCGCGGGCGGCCGACCAGCTGGCAGCAGCCGAGCGCGAGGCGGCCGCTGCACTCGTAGTCCGTGAGACTGAACTAGCGTCGCATGCGGCAGCTCGAGTCGAGGCGGCGGTGCGCAAGGTGCGAGATGACGCGGAGCGCAAGGCAGCCGAAGCGGCACAGCAGCACGATGCTGCGCTCGCCGCGGTTGGTGCCCAGCTCGATGATGCCGAAGTACGGCGAGTGAAGCTCGAACAGGGCCACGCGGTTCAGGTTGCCACGTTGCGCCGAGAGGCCGACGCCGCGCGCGACGCGGAGGTTGCCGCGACGGAGGCACGGGCGACCGAGGGACTCGAGGCGCTCCGGCGGGAGGCCGAAGCGGCGCTCGCGATACTCGCCAAGGAGCTGGAGTCGCAAGCGGCGGCGCAGGTCGAGGCGGCGGTACGCGTAGAGCACGACGCCGCCGAAGCACGGCGGGCGGAGCTCGAGCGGAGTCATGGGGTTGAGGTGGCGAAGGTCCGTGCCGAACTCGACGACTCCGAGGCACGACAAGCGAAGCTCGAACAGGACCACGTAATTCACGTTGACACGATTCGACAGGAAGCAGATGCGGCGCAGGCGCTCAAGGTCGCGGCGGCGGTACGGGAGGCGCAGGCCGAATCGGCGCAGCTGGTTGTCGAAACGATGAAGCAGCACGACGCCGAACTGGCGAGCGTGCGCGCCGACGCGCGGGCGGACGTGGCTCAAGCCAACGACGAGATAGAGGAGTTGAAGCGAGAGGTCGCTGATGCGGTACGTGCGGCAACCGACACGGCCCGGCGGCACGAGGTCGAACTCACGGGCGTGCGCGCCCAACGCGAGGACGCCGAAGAGCGACGGGCGAAGCTCGAACAGGAGCACGCGGTTCAAGTCGACACGATGCGCCGCGAAGCGAACATCGCGCATCTGGCTGACGTCGAAGCGCTGAAGTCGAGTGCGGCTGAGCAGGTAACGTCGGCGGTGCGAGTTGTGCAGACAGCAGCGGAGCAAGAGCTCGTCGAAACGACGAAGCGGCACGACGCTGCAGTGGCCAGCCTGCGCGCTCACGCGCAAGCCGACGCGTCTCGGGCCGAAGACGAGTTGGCGGAGTTGAAGAAACAGGTTACTGGCACCGAGAACGCAGCCACCGAAGCAGCTCGGCAGCACGATGCCAGACTGGTGGCGCTGCGGACCGAGCTCGGCGATGGCGAAGCACGGCGGGTGAAGCTCGAACAGGATCAGGCGGTGCGAGTCGACACGGTGCGCCGCGAAGCAGACATCGCGCATAGGGCCGAGATCGCAGTGAAGGCGGCGGAGGCGGCTGAGCAGGTTGCGGCGGCAGTGCGTCTAGCGAACACGGAAGCGGCGCAAGAGCTCGTCGAGACGTTGAAGCAGCGCGACGTTGCGCTCGCGAGGGTGCGTGCCGACGCGCGAGCGGACGTGGCTCGGGCTAAGGACGAACTGGCTCAGCTGAACCAAGCGGTCGCTCATGCATCGCACGCCGCAGCTGAAACAGTCCGCCAGCACGCCGCCGAGCTCGCGGCCGTGCAAGCCCGGCTCGAGGATGCGGAAGCACGACGAGTGAAGCTCGAACAGGATCAGGCGGTGCGAGTGGACATGGTGCGCCGCGAAGCAGATAACGCGCATGCTGCCGAGGTTGCGGCGCTGGAAGAGCGGGCGGCAGAGCAGGCAACGGCAGCCGTTCGCGCAGCGAGAGCGGACGCCGCGAACACGTCGGGACAGCAGGCGCTGCAGCGCGATTCAGACGTGGAAGTGGCCCGGGGCCGATGTGGCA
Source organism: Vicinamibacterales bacterium (assembly GCA_965223015.1). Classification (GTDB taxonomy): domain Bacteria; phylum Acidobacteriota; class Vicinamibacteria; order Vicinamibacterales; family UBA8438; genus CAUZIB01. The sequence continues at coordinate 106,671 of CBDCVL010000002.1, forward strand.
CGGGCTGAAGCGCGTGTGACCGAGGTGGAGCAGGCACTGACCGCCGTCCGGCGAGAGGCTAAACTCGCGCAAGCCGAGGTTGCGCGGTTGCGTGCTGAGCAGGCGGCCGGCCGCCCGGAGCGCAGCGGCCAGGCCGGTGATCAATCGGAACCCCGGCACGCCGACGTGGATGTCGAATCCGACGCGAGGCGCGACGGCGACGGCGCCCTGCACATCAAAACGACGCGAGTCACGACGGAGGTTGCCACTCGCCGCCGCATGGCCGAAATCACCGGCGGCCTCTTTCTGGCGGGATTCAGAGGAACCCTGATCGGCTGGTTCGTCGCCCTCTCGCGAAGCCTCTACTAGCTCACCACACGAGCTGACCACGTGTGAGGGCTAGCCTTCAACCGGCGCGTCGGCCCCACCCCACAAGTTGGACGAGCCCAGTTCTTCCCGACCGCAAGCCTTCAGGTTCAGGAACAGCTGCATGCGATACGCCGCGAATCCTCCGAGCACGGAATTCACCAAATAGGAGCCGCGGGTCATCTTATTGCCGTCGAACGTGGTCATCTCAGACCGGAAGTCGGCGTCCGGCACATCGGCCAGCAGCTGGGCAAGTTCGTCGCCCTGCGCGGCAATCGCCGCGACCGTTTGGTCGAAGTCGCGATTCTCAGCCGCCTGCGAGGCCGCCATCCAGGCATCGCGGTCGAACGAGGCGTTCTTGTCCAGGCCGTACTTGATCATCATCGGCCCCATCATGCTCAGGTATCTGAGCAGTTCGAATGTGCTTCGCTGTTTCGGCGTCGGGCGGTAGTCGAGTATCGAGCCGTCGATCTTGGTCGCGAGATGGAGAAGGATGCGGATTTCTTTCTGCAGGGAGGAGATGAGCTCGGATTTGCTTAGAATCATGACGCCTTTCGATAAATGGATGAATAACCAACGCAGAGAATACCATGTCGTGGCGGTATCACGCCGAGTCGCTGGGACGCGACCGTCTACGACTCGAGCGGCGCATTGAATCTAGCCAAGTTGTTGTTGGACGTTCATCATTGTGCCTGTATCGAGGCCGACGAACGACATTGTGATCGACGCAAAACGCCCCGTCCAACTCTAAGTAATTCCGCAAGAAGCAAATAGCATGTGCGGCAGGAACGCAGCGTGCTTCCGGCACGCCACTTGCGGTTCCGGTGACCGATGGCGGGACCCGTCCGGAGTCGACACGTGCTGTTTCGTCCTCGGGTTGCGCCCGTGGGCGCCGTGTGCCGCTTGGCGTTCGTCGGCTTCGGTCTGCTTCTATTGTGGCCGCAGTCGGTCGAGGCGTTTCCGTACTTCGCGCGTAAGTACGACGTGTCGTGTCAAGCGTGTCACAGCGTCGTCCCGAAGCTGAACGTGACGGGCGTCGCCTTCCGGGAGCGCGGCTATCGTCTTGATAGGCCGACGTTCAAGACCATTCCGTTCGCCGGCGGTTTCGCGCTGCGCTTTGAGAGCCGCACGTCGGAAGGTATCAGCGACGCGTATCTGAAGGTCGTGAAGGTGGGCACGGGTGGGCCCATCGGCTCACGCGCGAGCTTCTTGGTCAAGTGGCACGCCGTCCACCGAGACTTGGATCGATTCGGACGGCTCGTCGACCGCAGCGGCATGTTTGAGGACCTGCTGTTGAACGTCGACGTCAGCGAGTCAACCCGTTTGACCGTTGGGCAATTCCGCGTGTTCAACCAATTCGATGGTTCGCGGCAACTGTACGCGTCCGTCCCACTCGCGCTCATGATGGGGGTGGAAGGCGAAGACGCCGGCGACGCGCGTATGAGGGAGTTGCGCGGGTTCGCTCCCGGAATGCGGACGCCGGCGGTGATGATCACGCGGGGTCCGACTCAGGGCGGCGAGCGCTCGATAGATGGCTGGTACATGCACGCCGCTCTGCCTTTTTCAGGGGAACTCGGTGTGGCCTCGACCGAGCGATCGCGGAGCAGGGCTGTCCTCGAGCCTCGGCCCGAAGGATTGTTCCTCGAAACCTACCATCGTCAGGGGTTGCGAACGATGGGTGGCGCGGCCTTCGTGGACACCGACCGCCAGCTCTACACCGGGATGCTCTCGGTCGATCCCGGTCTGTGGTCGAGCTCCTTCGTCTACTCGCAGGCTATCCAGCGCGGAGAAGGCACGCGCCGCCTGAGCTGGTGGGGCGAGTACCGGCCTAGTCATCGATCAAATGTGGGCCTGCGGATCGACGACCCGGGGAGTTGGATCGAGGGCACGCTCTATGGCGACTACCAGTGGTTCACCGAGCGTGCCATGGTGTGGTTGGTGCTCCAACAAAAACTCCGCGAGGGAGGGAACGTCAGTCTGGCTCAAGTCAAGCTCGTCTTCTGAACGGCACCGGAGGTACAGCCATGTCCGTACGAACGCCACGATCAATGATCGCGCTGACCGTGTTTGTCGCAAGCCTGAGTACAGCAACAATCGCGCGCGCGCAGGACGCTGGAGCAACAACCGGCTCAGGCTCAGCGCAGGTATCACAGCCGGGGTCTCAACTGGCGCAACCGGCGCCAGCGCGCCCGTGGCTCTACAACCTGCGAGGAGGCTCGTACGCGACGGGGAGCATGGGCTTCCTGGGGGGCGGGATGTCTCTACCTCTCGCCGACCGCGTGACGTTCGAGGGGAGCGGGGAATGGCTCTTCGTGCACGACGTCGACCGGATGTTCATGGTAAGCGCGGACGTGCACTACGCCTTGCCGACGGACGCTCCGCTACGACCGTGGATCGGAACCGGCATTGGGATTCGCCACTTCGCGAAGGGCGATGGTTGGCCGGCCGAGCATAGCCTCGGCCTGAACCTTCTGGGTGGAGTCGACATTCCGCTGTCGGGCAGCCGGCTCGTCCCGTTCGTGCTAGGCAAGGTCTTTCTCGCTGGCCAGACGCTGTTCGCCAATGACGCAGAGGCGGTAGTCATGGGCGGCATCCGCTTCTGACAGACAGGGCCCCGTAGCCTCGGGGTGGATTCTCGAAGACCCCCAACGATCCAAAGCGACTCCGACTTCCCGCTAGAGCGCTTTTCATGACCGTGTGGCGGCTGAGTACCCGCAGTGCCGAAAATAGTTGCGGCATTCGTCAGAGCTGAAGCGCTCGAGACAGGTACCAAGGAACGGCCAGAGCGTCTCACTGCTGCGACAGCGTGCGGTGCGAACGAGGGCCTTGAGCTTCGCGAAGCAGAGCTCGATGGGATTGAGGTCCGGGCTATAGGGTGGCAAGTACCAGAGGGTGGCCCCGGCGGCCTGGATAGCCCGCCGGATGCCGGCGACCTTGTGGGCCCCGAGGTTGTCGGCAATGACGATGTCGCCTGGCTGCAGAGTCGGCACCAGGATCTGTTCGATGTAAGCGCGGAAGCTCTCGCCATCGATTGCGCCGTCGAAGACCCCCGGTGCGGTCAGCCCTGTGACCCGCAACGCGGCGAGAAACGTGCTGGTCTGCCGGCGCCCGCAGGGGGCGTGGTCGTGGACGCGCGCGCCGCGCGGTGCCCGGCCGTACCGCCGAAGCAGATTGGTGGTGATGCCGGTTTCGTCCAGAAACACGAGGTGGGCGACATCCCAGGTCGGCGCCGCCGCGTGCCACGCGACCCGCGCGGCCGCGACGTCAGGCCGATCGTGTTCGGACGGGCGGACCGTTTTTTTTAACGGTCAGGCCAAGGGCCCGTACGGCGCGCCAGACCGTCGGCACACTCGCGGGCGTGGCGAGGGCGTCCTTCAGCTCAGCCAGCGTGCGATCCGGTTGCGCCGCAATCAGATCGGCCAAGGTGTGCAGGTGCGGCTCGAGCATGCAGCGCCGTCCATGTCGCTGGACGCGAGGCGCCACCTCGCCCGTTTCGCGCCGTCGCTGTTTCAATAGCCGCACCCACGACCCGCTCACGCGGTACTTCGCCGCCACATCGGCCGCCTTCATTCCGGCATCGCTGTCGAGTAGCACCCGCTCTCGCAGATCCATCGAATAGGCACGCATCAGTCCTCCTGCATCCGTGCGCGCAGAAGTACCACGACCGCCCCAGGTAGTACAAGGCCTATTTGAAAAGCGCTCTAGGGACCCGCTAAGGCCTTGATCACCCTCGCAGGACGCGCACGTACGCTCTGTGGAGGAATTTCCGTGTACACGCCTCCGCTAAGGACGCCTTAGGCATAGAATGACCCAGAACAGCTGGAGCAACTCACAGCCTGAGCAGTCGATTCCCAACTCATGACGATGTGACCGTCTTCGTTGGCGACCGGAGCGTTGACATGGGGACGGGTGGCGTCATGACTTCTCCTTAAAGTTTGGAGCTACGATGCGAGTTCATCTCGTCAATCCAAGTGACGTCGCCTTCGGCGTGGCGATTATCACGCCACGTTGGTTGTATGTCCTCGCCGCGGCGACGCCACCGACGTGGGGTGACCCGATCCTCACGGATGAAACCCTCGAGGCGTTCGACCCCGAGCATGTCGGGGATGGCGACGTAGTCGGGATCGGGATTCATACAGCCAACGCCTTGCGCGGCTACCAGGTTGGCAAGCTCGCACGCGCGAGGGGAGCGTTTGTTGTCTACGGCGGTATTCACGCGACGCTGTACCCGGACGAGGCTCACGAATTGGGTGGAGCACACGCCGTCGTGTGCGGTGACGGCGATTTGGCGTGGGCGACGGTGCTCGACGCGTGCGCCAACGGAGGGCCAGAGCGAGTGTACGAGGCAGGTCGCGTGGAGGCGGGTGGATTGCGGCCGGCCCGGTGGAGCCTCATACCGCGAGATCGCTACATGTGGGCATCGGTGCAGACGGTTCGGGGCTGTCCGAAACACTGCTCGTTCTGCTCGGTGTGGCGCACTGACGGCCAGGAGCCACGCCAACGCACCTCGGATACTGTGGTTCAAGAGATCGTCGAGCTTCGCCGGATGGGATTCCGTTTTATCGCATTGGCAGACGACAATTTCTATCCGGTGACCCTCGACGATCTGGCTGTGGCGGCCCGGCGCAAGGACCCACAGCGGCTCCGTGAGCTCGAGACGCTTCGGGCAGATCGTTTTGAGCTCATGGATCGACTCGCCCAATTGCCGGATGACCTTGTGTTCTACACGCAGATCACCATGGAGGCTGCGGAGGACACTGAGTTTCTCAAGGCGATGCGGAAGGCGAGAATCCGAGGAGCGCTCGTGGGTGTCGAATCGGTCACGCCCGAGGGCCTGAAAGACGTCTACAAGGACTTCAACGTGGCAGGTGACGAATTGGTCGAGCGACTCCGCCTGTTCCGTCGAAACGGGCTGGCTGTCTTGGGCTCGTTCATTTTTGGGCTACCAAGCGACCGACCTGACACATTCGAGGCGACGGTATCGCTCGCGGAACAGTCTGACGTGGCATTCGCGCAGTTCGTCATGCTCACGCCCCTACCTGGCACCGTCGACTTCAATCGCTGGGAGGCGGATCAGAGTGCAGACGGACAGACCGTGAATGGCGTCCCGGTGACGCGGTATTGGCTCATACCACCCTCGAAGCGCCCGAAAGTCTACATTCCGCACCCGTTGATGTCGGCCGACGAGGTCAGACAGCGAACGCAGGGGGCCTGGGACCAGTTCTACAGTTTTCCATCGATCTGGCGGCGCTCCAACATCGTCCGGTCGGTCCGGGACCGCATGGCGTTCGTTCTGGTCTCGAAGCTCTATCGACAGATGTATGCAAACACTGGAATTGCGACCGACAGCGCCCGTGTGTCCCGTTCGACTCAGTGGGCGAGATGGTTGGCCAAGCCTCTGCAGTATTTCTTCTCGGCGCCCCTGATGCCAGACCTTCAGGTCCCGCCTCCGCGCGAGAGGAGGCACGATCTTCATGCCGCCGAAGCTCAGCTCTCGTCCTCGACCGACGTGGAACCTTCCGAGTCGGTGGCGGTGCCGTAAGGAAGAGAGTTTTCGTTTCGTAGGCGAACCGCACTCGCGCGTACTCACGACGCGGGGCGCTCGGGAACCTGGGGAGACAGGTGGAGCTCGACAGCGTGAATCTCCCGTGGATCGATTCTCCGTTCTTCGATCAGCTGCTGGCCCGGAGCGATCTCGATGAGCCGACCCGCGCCATGGTCAAGTCCTTACGCGATCGTCGACCCTGAGATCTCGAACTTCGACTCGCTGGCGCGCGAGATTATCGAAGCGTGCTCGGGAAGGCCGGAATACCAACAGCGGCTCATGGACGAGTGGGACCGGGTGCCGGCCATTCGGACGTTGGCCATTGCTCCCAAGATTCTCGAGACGTTGGCGATCCTGTACCGACGCGAGCCGATCCCTATGCAGACTCTCAACTTCGAGCGAGGCACCCAGCAGCTACCGCACAGTGACGCCATGCACTTCAGCTCCGTGCCGCAGGGTTTTATGTGCGGCGTGTGGATCGGGCTCGAGGATATCGACGAGACGAACGGCCCCCTCGAGTACTATCCTGGCAGTCACCGGCTTCCCCATCTCGACCTCAGCCACCTAGGCATCACGGGTAGCGATCAACGCGGGCACGAGTTCTACCCTCGGTACGAACAGTTCATCCGGTCCTGCATCGCGGACCTGAAGCTCGGGCGCCGCCGCCTCACCGTCCCCAAGGGGCGCGCGATCATCTGGGCGGCCAACCTTCTGCATGGCGGGAGCCCGGTCATCGATCCCACACGAACCCGTCACAGCCAGGTGACGCACTACTACTTCGCGGACTGCCTCTACTATCAGTCCCGGCGCTCCGACCCGTTCTTGGGGAAGATCCAGTGGCTCGACAAGAGAGACGTCCGCACAGGCAGATTCATCCCGCAGGTTTACAACGGGAGACCCGCGCGGCTGCCGCTGACGCTTGAGCAGAGGCTGCGGATGTTGGCGCGCCGGAGTGGGATCGTCCGGTGGGTGCGTCGTCGGCGGCAGGTCTAGCTGTCCGGCCCTAGCGGCAAGCTCGAGTGAGCTCCACTAGCGGCAGACGCCGACACCGTCCAGAAGTAGCGTTGAGTCGAAACCGGTGCGAACCGTAGAGTCAGTGACTTCGATAAACAGAGCTTCGACATCGCCCAGTGGAATAGCCTCTCGAGCTCCCGCTAGCCGATAGAACTGTCTCCAAGGCACCGTCACTCGGCCACCCTCCCGGATCAAAACGCTGGCATGGTAGTGCGTGGATGCTGTGCGCACCTCCAGCCGGTAACGCATCGGCTCGGGTGCGCTCGCGTCGATGTAGATGCCCTTGGACGCGGAAAGATCGAGCGCCCGGCGAAGCGCCAATGCGACCCACCGTTCGGGTTTCGCCGGTGTTGCCCGAGACAGGAAATACGACAAGGACAGCGCCCCCGACGAATCGAGCTCGATTGAGGCAGTCGAGTCTTCATCCGTCTCGACCCGGAACTCATCAAGATCGAGAGCCGTTCGCTGAGTGCACGGTAAGGTCTCGGGCGTCGTGGCTGGCGGCGCAACATCGACACGGATGGAATTCGAGAGAATCCACGGTACGTCAGCCGCGAGCAGCGGATGGTCCTCCAGATAGACCTCCGCTCGATAGACCCCGCGTTTCGGTTGATGGTCCAGGCTGCCGTCGCCTGTGTCTGCAACGGCCACGCCATCCTTCTTGAGGACCACACGAGGAGACAGTGCCTCGGCCGCCTCCACCGCCACGCGAATCCGACCGTCTGGCATGCGCTCGAACTGGAACCGCTCGGGCTCGCCCGCCCCACGCACGACCGAGAAGAAGTCGCCGCTGCGAATCGCACGCTCGGGCTGGTCGCGATACCGCGCGTCGATCCCAAGACCCACGAAGCTCAGAACGGTGCGATAGGACGGAAACGGGATATCCACACTTTCCCCGAGACGAAATCCGCCGTGAGCGTTCGAGGCGTAGAACCCCACCACGTCGCCTCGTTTCAGTAACTCGTCCCAGCGCGACAATGCGTACTCGGGAGATTCGAGGCCACTCAGGTAGTAGTGTCTGTTGAACAACGAGAACCCGGCCCACGTCAATACTCTCCAGGCCGAGGCGGCACGAAGATGCGAGGTTACGTTGATGACCTCGATGCCGTCTGGGAGGAAGTCGTCCTCCCAGTAGCTCCAGCGATAGCGCGGGTCATCTGGATAGGCGAGCACGGCCATCCCTCCCCACTCTCGTACGTCGCGTGCGGCGTCAGGCGGAAACGGCGGGAGGGTATAGCGCGGTAGCGACTGGACGCTCGATACGATGAGGCGCCCCTCGGGCAGGCCGATCTCTGACCCCCCTACGAATCGGACGCCGTGGATTGTCGTCGAGTCGGTGACCGCTTCGTGAGGTGACCCGTGGTCGCTCATGAGGAGGAACGCGACGCGGGCCTCCCGGGCCTGACGTGCGATCTCCTCGAAGGAGCCAAGGCCGTCGGACAGGGTCGAGTGTACGTGAAACGCTCCCCACAGGTAGGCATCCGATGTTGGGGGATCGTACGTGGTCAAGACCAGGCCCCGAGCCAGGACGAGTACCGCGAGGAGCAGGGCGAGGCTCAACACGATCCTCCGGGCGAAGGACATCATCCGACCATTCGTCATCCTGCTCCACATGATAGTCGAGTAAGTCGTAGCCGGGCCTCGTCCAGAAGAGGACTGCTAGCCGCGCGTTCTTCCAACGTATGATGTGGGCCGATTCCCGTCGGTTAACCCGGTACGGGTGGTGGTAGCGCCCCAAGCTGGCTGTGGCCGCATCTTCTGGCTAGTAGCTCTGGATTGCACTCCAACGTGAACATCGCAAGTGGTTCCGCGCAGTATCGGCATCGCTACGCCGAACCAGAATCGGGCTTGGCCTCGTATTGCCCAGGCCTCTTCGATTTCGTCATGGTCGTGCCCGCGTGTGCCGAGTCGCCGTCCTTTGTCGAGGGGTACCGGACGGCTGCGTCGAGTGCGGGACCTCTGCTGTTGGTTGTTGTGCTCAACGGCCGCGAAGGAGTGGACGATTCGGTTCATACGTCGAACGCGGCGTGCTTCAGGGCGTTGAACGAACGGTTCTTGCTCCGTGAGGTCGCACAAGGTGGATGGCTGGGACGCGACGAGGGCATGAGCGTGCTCGTGGTCGACCGGTTCACCGCCGGTCGTCGCTTGGCGGCGCGACAGGGTGTTGGGTTGGCTCGAAAGATTGGGGCAGACGTTGCCCTCGAGCTTGTTGCCTCGGGACGCGTGCGACACCCGTTCATTGCGATGACGGACGCCGACGCGAGACTGCCCGAGGACTACTTTCGACGTATCGCAGAGATCGACCCCGCCTGCTCGGCGGCGTTGTTTCCGTTCTGGCACGAGCCCGGTGGGGAGAGTGACGTGGATCGTGCCACGGCCCTCTACGAGATCCGCCTTCGCTACGTGCAGCGTGGGTTGCAGTGGGCGCACTCACCCTATGCGTTTCACACCGTCGGCAGCACGATGGCGGTTCACGCACTGAGCTATGCTCAGGTTCGTGGCGTCCCCAAGCGACAAGCGGCGGAGGACTTCTACCTACTGGGTAAACTGAGTAAACAGGCGCCGCTGGTGCGACTCAGCGGCGCCCCCGTTCGGATCCGCAGTCGCCGTTCGGATCGTGTGCCCTTCGGAACCGGTGCGGAGACCGGCAAGCTGGCGCGCGGCGACGACCTTGAGCTTTACCATCCCGACTGTTTCACGGCGCTTCAGGATCTCATCGAGGGGCTACGGTGTCTGTCGCAGACGTCGCCGGACCACGAAGCGATCGAAGCGCTACTATCTCGAATGCGCTCTCCTGTACAAGACTTTCTCCGGCGACAGGATGTCCTCCGCGTCTGGCTGAAGGTGGGTGAGCAGGCTCCCAGCAGTGCGGCACGACTTGGTCGGTTCCGCGACTGGTTCGATGGGTTCCGTACGCTCAAGATGATCCACGACGTGCGGGATCACGGCGCCCCATCGCTGCTCTGGAAGGACGCGGTTCGGCGTGCGCCTTTCATGAATGACGTCGAAGACGACGGCGCGTGTTTGAGCGAAGCCCGAACGGAGCTACTCCGTCTTGAACAGGTCTTGCCCCGGCTGGTCGGCCCCCGCGCGTCGTCGTAGATCACGTGTGCTGGCCCCAGGATCGGGACTCTGCGGCATTCGCGCTATCGCAGGGCAAGGCCCCCCGGCGATTCAAGCTTCCTCGACGGCTGCCGATTCCCCAAAGGAGCGCCATAACCGTCTAACGAATCCTCCACCAGAATTCGGATGCCTCAGACTTCGTACTCGCGACACGCCTGGTCACGTGTGCTGAGTCGATTGTCGCTCACGCCCGCCGAAGTCGCTGCCCTCCTGGACTACGACCTCGCGGTTGTGTTGCAACTTCAGGGCTGCGACGTCAGGATGGACCACCTTTGGCAAGCACCGTACCGGGTCCCCCATCATGCCCAGCGACAATCCGTTCAAATGGCGTCAGTTCGAACCCGCCCTCATCCTCCAGTGCGTTCGGTGGTACCTGCGGTATGCCTTAAGTTATCGCGATCTCGAGGACATGATGCGCGAGCGGGGCCTGTGTGTCGACCATACGACGATCTATCGATGGGTGCAGCGTTATGCGCCAGAGATCGACAAACGGTGTCGGCCATTCCTGAGGCGCACCAACGACTCGTATCGGATCGACGAGACGTACGTGCGTGTCGCCGGGGCCTGGACGTATCTCTACCGTGGCGTCGATTCCAACGGCGATACCCTGGATTTCTTGCTGCGAGCGACGCGCGACAGGAAGGCGGCCATCGCGTTCTTCCGCAAGACGTTAGGCGCGGCTCATACGACGCCCCCTCGCGTGGTGACCGTGGACAAGAACCCCGCCTACCCGGTCGCGTTCGAGGCGGTCCGACACGAGGGACTCGTCCGACCGCGTTCGAATCTTCGCCAATGCAAGTATCTGAACAACATCATCGAGCAGGACCACCGATTCATCAAACGCCGCACCCGGCCGATGCTGGGCTTCAAGCTATTCACCACGGCGTGGCGGACCTTGCGCGGCATCGAGATCATGCATGCGCTCCGCAAGGGACAGGCGCGATGGATGGCGAAGGGTGACGTGGTCGGGCAGACGCAGCTGATCCACAAGGTGTTCGGATTGGCCGCGTAACGAGGTCCACCCAACGGATTCTCGCGCGTGATCCCAAACCTTGCAACAGAACCCTTATCGGGACCATATGAGCCTCACCCCAATTGGCCGAAACCCATCGACCCTGATCGGACGTGGGGGCGGACCGGAACTGTGTTCGCTGAGACTCCGGACCGCATCTTCGTGATGCAAAGCGGCATGGTGTCATGGAGCTGGAAGCGGTTGGCCGAACCGGCGCAGGGGGGTGGCACTTTGCTGGCATCGGCGAACGAGGCGACCCATTGTGCGTCTACCGTGATGCGGCAAGCCAACTGCACACCAGGACGGGATCCCCTTGCCGAGAAATCTGGCAACGTGATTCCTGGCGCGGGTTGGGACCACGTGCTGATGGTCTTTGATGGGGCCGGAAACCTGATCGAATCTTGGGAGCAACACAACGATTTGTTCACTCATCCCCACAACGTCACGATCAGTCCGTACGATCCTGAGCGCCATGTCTGGGTTGTGGACGCCGGCTCGGAGCAGATCTTCAAGTTCACGAATGATGGACAGCTGGTCATGACGGTGGGCGAGTTTCGGGTGACTGGTAGCGATGAAACACACTTCGGGAATCCGAGTGGGATCGCCTTTCTTCCCAATGGCGACTTCTACGTCAGTGACGGGTACCGGAACACGCGCGTCGTGAAGTTTTCGAAGGACGGCACGTATCTGATGGAATGGGGAACACCGGGCGACGGGCCTGGCGAGTTCAATGTGGTCCATGGTCTCGCGATCGATGCGGAAGGGCGCGTGTATGTGATAGACCGCAGCAATTCGCGGATCCAGGTCTTTGATCTGAACGGGACATATCTCGACGAATGGCCAGGATTGAACTTACCGCTGTACGTCGCGGTGTCGGAGGACCAGCACATTTGGGTTTCCAGCGGTCTGACCAACAAGATCCTGAAATACGATCGCCACGGACAACTCCTCTATTCCTGGGGCACGTTCGGCGCACAACCAGGCGCGATTTGGGGCGTCCACGGATTCAGTACCGATACGGCCGGCAATCTGTATGTGGCCGAGGTCTTCGCCGGCCGAGTCCAGAAGCTACGACCGCGCACGGGCGCCAACCCGAGTTTTCTTGTCGGGCCGATCGCTTCGCCGGGCTCGCTGAGGCCCAACTGATCCTCGCTGGCTGCCCCAAGAAAACCGCGGAAGCGGGGAGGACTCGTTGCCTCTGGAGCACTCTTTCCTCGACATGGGCGTATAATCCGAGTCACTGACTGTGAATAGATCTGAGAAGCGGTGGCCGTCGCCGTCGGCAAACAAGTGTGGGCACTCCGAGAGGTGTGACCAGAAAGGAAGCATGACAACTCTAGCTGAGCAGTTCGGGAATCGTACTGCGTCCCGCCGGGCGTTTGTGGAGGCTCTTGCGATACTTGGTATCGGGGCCGCCGGGGTCAAGACTGCCGAAGCTGCCGAGGTGGCCCTCGCGACAGGCGAGGGGGAGGCGAGCGAGGCCGAGAGTTCGACCTTCGTATTCGCCTATTTGAAGCTGAAGCCTGGCACGGCCCCTCAATTCAACGAAATACTGGGAGACTTTGCCGCCGGTGTGGAGAAGTACGGCCGCTGGAAGCTTCGTGCCTCGTACATGGACAACGACAGTCCTGCGGACTCGCTTATCGATATATGGGAACTCCCGAACACCGATGCTTTCCCCCTGGACCTTTCCGGAGCAGCGGAGGACGCGGCGTTCCAGAAACTGCTTCCTGTGATCGGCGGGATTCTTGAGAAGGAGACGCTTCACCTGGTGACCAAGATGCAGGTGCCGAAGCCGTCGTCATCCTGAACGGACGCGAGGACACCGAAGGCTTTGGGTCTAGGGACCGACAGAGTGATGTTGGGAACCTAGAGGCGCTGATTCCGACGGAACGCTGGTTGGTGGTACGGAGATCGGATGCGGCTTGCCCTTTTCGTATTCGTGGGTGTCGGCGTCGCGTTCCAGACTGCGCTCGTAGCCGCGCAGGTTCTCCGTCCTGCCGCACCCGAACCTGCGGCGGTTTCACCCGCCCCGGCTGACGGTGAGCTACCGGTGTCGCTTGACCGGATCAGGCGCGCCCTTAACCACACAGACCCCGCCGACGAACGCCTTCGGTTGCTCGATCTCACAGAGTACGTGGTCGTGGTCGGCGAGGCTCCTGAGACCTCGATGTTTGGCGACGCCGATCTGAGTGCTGGTGCTGGGGGGAACAGGCATGACCGGATGTTGGCGATCGCGCGCCCGTCGCGCGTTGATCAAGTCGGGGGGACGGACGTCCTCGGTGTGGTCACGGCGACAGCGTTTGCCACACTTGTTCCGCCCCTCATCCGCGCTGTCTCCGGGTGGTTCTCTCGGGCTCCTGCTAACCGGTCGTCCGGCTGGGAAGGCTACACGCAGACAATGGTCTTCGGGATGGCTGAAGAGACGCCGCCGATCGAAGACCGAATACTGTTCCACCGCCCGGCCGGCTCTCGTGTCTCATTTCACGCAAGAGCGTCACACCCGCCGATAACGGGGTTTATCATCACGGTCGACGGCCAAGAATGGTCGAGGTTGGGTCACGAGGTGGCCGACCGTACGATTCCCGACGAGCTGCTGGCGCAGGAGCCTGTCGGGAACGTACATAGCCTGACGGTCACGCGGCTGCCCGACACGGTCCTGGTGGCTCCACTGAGCGTCGACCTTCTGGTAGTTGTGCACGCCAAGAGCGAGCCGTAACGTTCGCGAGCAGCCTGACGCGTGCGGGGTGCTGTTCCGAAAACTGGCTTGGCTCCTCCTGCCTTGCTGGACCTGACCGCTCAGTACGAGTCGAAGCCCTCTGTGAGCTCGACGGAAGTGCCGGATGGATCGGTCAAGATCGCGATCTTGAGCTGCAGGCCTTCGACTTCACGGTACGGGACGTCAAACTCGATGCCCTTGGCTTCAAGCATTCTGCAAAACGATTCGAGATCGTCAATCTCGAATCCGATGTGATCGATCGCCCGTCCTCTTGTTGGTGTGGCTGGTGCATCCGTAAGCTTCCCCCCTCGGTAGACACTCGAAGGTAGACTGCTCCCGGCTCAAAGGAGCGGTCATGAGGAAATCGAGGTTCAGTGAGAGTCAGATCGTTGGGATTCTCAAGGAAGCGGAATCTGGTGTCCCGGTGGCGGACCTACTGCGTCAGCACGGCATCAGCCGCACGACGTTCTTCAAGTGGCGGAGTAAGTACACCGGCGCGTCGGTGGCTGACGTGAAACGCCTCCGCGAGCTCGAAGGCGAGAACGCGAAGCTGAAACGGATGTATGCCGATCTGGCATTGGAGAATGCGGCGATCAAGGACGTCTTGGCCCGAAAGTTATAACGCCGTCCGCGAAACGACTGGTCACTGAGGTGTTGGTGGGGGAACATCAGCTGCCAGTCCGACGGGCCTGTCAGATCGTGAGGCTGTCGCGGGCGGCGTACTATCGGCCTCCGGTGTCGGCGCATCGTCGGGATGCGGCCGTGATCGCGGCGCTCACCGACGTCGTGGCCCGGTACCCACGCTGGGGCTTCTGGAAGTGTTATGACCGCCTGCGGCTCGAGGGTGCTGCCTGGAACCATAAGCGCGTGCATCGCGTGTACTGCGCGTTGCGGCTCAACCTGCCGCGCCGGACGACCCGTCGCATCCCGCGGCGGGTGCGACGCCCGCTCGTGGCCCCACCGGTCTTGAACCAGACATGGGCGCTCGACTTCATGGCGGACGCGCTCTATGACCGGCGTCGCTTTCGAGCCCTGACCATCATCGACGAAGGGAACCGCGAAGGCTTGGCGATCGACGTGGGGCGGTCGATCCCGGCCCGGCGGGTGACCCGCGTTTTGGACGAACTCATCGCGCTGCACGGCCGGCCCACGGCGCTTCGCATGGACAACGGGCCGGAGCTGACGGCCCAGGCCCTGGTCGAGTGGGCTGACGAACGCCGGATCGACCTCCACTACATCCAACCGGGAAAGCCCGATCAGAATGCCTTCATCGAGCGCTTCAATCGCAGCTATCGTACCGAGGTGCTCAATGCGCATCTCTTCGAGTCGCTGGCGGAGGTCCGCGCGCTGACCGAGGGCTGGCTCGTCGTTTACAACCAGGAGCGGCCGCACGACAGCCTCGGCCGGGTGCCGCCCCTGACGTTTTTGCCGAGGCTGAATCCGCCGGTGCAGTCCCCTTTCGCAGTGTCTACTTGACGGGGAAGCTTACGCATCGGCGTTGCCGAAGCTCAAGTTCATGCCCGGGACGTTCGTGGTCGTCGAGATACGCCCTCGGGGACGCTTCTCGAGCGAGAAGACGTCCACATACCAGTCCAGTAATGCTTCGAAGTCAGGCGTGTGGAAGTGGAGGTGATATCCGGACACCTCCACCGGAAGGGCCTGATCCTCTTGCACCTCGACATACACCTCATCGGGCATCATGTCGAACGCGTTTCTGTGACCTTCCGCGCCTATGAACACGTCGAACGCCGGGAGTCCGGTAGCCCGCCATTTCTCTAGGAACTTCGGTGTGCTCCGGACCTTGAAGCCGAAATGGTTCATCACGGACCCTCGAGAGCCTCCCGTCGGCTTCTGCTCGCTCAGCGCGACCAGGAAATTGGGGAAGCGTACTGCCGTGAGCGATCCCTTCCGGACCGCCACGCCGCCAAAGTGCTCGACCCAGAGGCGCGTGTGCGCCTCGATGTCAGTCACATTCAGGTGCACATGTCCGTAGGTCAACCCAGACTCATTCGGCGTCGCGAGCTGGGCCACGGCCGGTGTGGCCAGAAAAACAACAACACTGGCTGTCGTCAGGACTCTGGCAAGTGACTTTCCCATGATCATGACGGATTGCTTCTTCGGTTCTGGTGCGAGGACGATTGCGCCGCTGAACGCGGCGCTCCGTCGAGACTAGTGCGCCGGTCGCCTGGTCAGCGGAATGTCGAACGAGCCCTGAGCCGTCCCAACGGAGATGGTGAACTGATCGCCGGTGAGGCTGTAACCGAGCTTTTGCATGCCGCCCTCGCTTGTGGCCTCGAACACGACCTTCTTGTCGCCGACCTCGACGAGTTTCATCGTTTGGAAGTCTTCCGAGCGCGGCTCCATGCCGGGATTCCACTGCTTGACTCGCAGAGTCAGGGAGTCTCCTTCCTCCTCGACGACGATGAGTTCGATCATGGCCAGCGACCCGTCGTTGGTCGACCTGACGAGAGCAGCGATCGATCCTCCGTCAGGCGTTGCCCAGTTCTCCTCGAGTGACCCGTTGCTGTAGTGCCCGGTCATCCAGGCAAGGTCGGACACTTTGGCAGATGGTCCCTGACCCAAAGCGGGGATGGACGTAAAGAGGACGAGGACGGACCCAACAAACAGACGGAGCATGCACTTCTCCTTGACGACAGAGGAACGATGCGTAGCCTTAGGTTGACGCTGGCTTCGTCAAGAGGATGCCCAGAGCGGAAGGCGGCGTCAAGGACGAAAACCTGGGCGGAATCAACAGCGGCCGCTCAGACCATCGGCTTGTGGGTGACACAGATGCCCTTGCGCAGCGACCTGTGGATCCAACGAGATCGTGAAACTCTCGGGGCTGCTGGCTACACGCCCGCCGACCGGAGTGCCGCCAGGACGCGTTCTTGGCGGAACGGAACCCGCCGGAGGCGAACTCCGGTGGCGTCATGAATCGCGTTCGCCACTGCTGCAACCAGAGGCTTACAGACTGCCTCCCCGGCACCATAATGGGGCAGATCGTCGCGATCGGGGCTGGGATCTCCGTTGACCATCACGACATCGATTGTCGCAGGCGTATCGCCGTGCGTGAGACTGGGGTGAGACGACCAGTCAACGCTTGTCACCTTCTCGCTGTCGAACTGCACCTCTTCGTGAAGCGCACGGCTGAGAGAGTGGAGCATCCCGCCTTCGATCGTGCGGCGCAGGCCCTCTGGGTTGATGACCAGACCGCAGTCGTGCGCGCAGACGATCCGTTTGGCCCAAACGTGCCCGGTCTCGCGGCTGACCTCGACTTCGACGATTTGGGCGACGACCGTTTGATTGCGGTAGGCGTACGCCACGCCCCGTCCCGTCAGCACCGTGCTCGTGCCGACTGGCTTGGGCGAGGGGCGACTGGTCCAGCCGTAGGCGTCGGCCGCCGCGCGAAGGACGGCAAGTGATCGCGCTCGCTTGAAGCCGCTGTCATCATTGCTGCCGCCCACAAGCAAGTTCAGCCGGAACTCCACGGGATCGATGGTTGCTGCCGCGGCGAGCTCGTCGATGAACGATTCGGTCGCGAAGGTCATCTGCGGTCCGTCGGGATCACGGAGGTTGCCGGTTCGAAGGGGAGTTTCCCAGACACGGGGCAGTGCCACGACTTGGGCCGCCGTTCGCCGATGTGGGATGGCGTACATGTCCGACGGTGTTCTTGCCCGACCGCTGTTCGGCGTCGGAAGCCGCGTTCCCATGAGTTGTGAAATGAGTACGGTCTCGACCTCGTTGTATCCGACGTGGTTGTAGTCGGCGGACTGAGCGTCGTAGTCGAGTGCGAGAAGGTCGCCTTCAGGGCTCAGGCCGCCGCGTAGCCTGAAGGTAAAGGCTGGGCCCTTCGTGTCCCAGGCTGTCTCTTCATCCCTCATCCACTGGACGCGAACGGGCCGACCGATCTGTTTCGCGAGGAATGCCGCTTCAAACCCGGCATCGTCGGCGGCGGTCCGGCCGTACGCCTGAGGGCCCTCCATCCAGACGACGCGGACCTCGTCTCTGGGCATCCCAAGGAACCTCGCAACACCGGTTCGCATCCCGTACGACTTCATGTCGTTGGAATAGATCGTCATCTGGCCATTGGAAGGGTCGGCCAGAGCGTGTGCCGGTGCGAGCGCCGTATGTCCCTGGAACGGATAGTCATACTCGGCTTCGATGACCGTGGCCGCCCTCTCGAGCGCCGCATCGGGATCTCCGACAACCGGCGGGTTCACGTTCGACGTCGGGGATGCGGACCGCATGTACGCAAACAGCCCTTCGGATGTCGGGAATGGTGCTTCCCCTGGCTTCTCCCAATCCGCCTTCAGTTGGCGTGCGGCGTTGATGGCCTGTTCTTCGCGCTCGCAGACGACGGCCAAATAGTTACCCTGTCGGACCACTTGGATGAAACCAGGAAGATCTCGAACCGATGCCTCGTCCACGTCGCGGAGGCTGGCGCCGACAGTCGGTGGCCGAACGTTGCGCGCGTGAACCATGCCGGGCAGGGTCACATCCACCGCCCACGTGAGGGAGCCATCGACCTTGGCGGGAATGTCGTACCGGTTTGGCGATTGGCCAACAATCCGCAAGGCTGACACAGGCTTGACCGGGGCCACCCCGGTCGTGGCGTTGATGGTGTCTCCGGTGAGCGCGACGCTAAAGCGCCGCCCACCGATCAACTCTCCGTAGGTGACTCTTCTGGATTGGTCCGAGCGCACCGAGACAACGGCGTCGCGTACGTCGAGTTGTTCGGCCGGAACTTCGAAGCGCTCTGACGCGAGGTCGAGTAGAACGCGGCGGGCCTCGGCAGCGACGCGGCGCATCGGCCACCCATCGGTCTGAATCGCATCCGAGCCCCCCGAGCCGCCCTGATCGGGTGTGACGTCGGTGCTGCCCATGATTAGGCTGGTGCTCTCGTAGGCGATATCGAGCTCGTCGGCCATCATTTGCCGGAATGCGGTGCCTGTCCCCTGGCCGCAATCGGTCTTGCCTACATAGAAGACGGCGGTGTTGTCGCGGTCAATTGCGATCCAGGTATCGAGCTGTCGAAAGTCGGGGTCGGGGTAGGGACCGGCTGCCTGGGACGCGACGGCTCCGCCGGCAGTTCGCACGCCCGCTCCAGGGACCGACGCGGCGCCGAAGCTGACTACGAAAAGCCCCGAGGACTTGAGGAACTCCCTCCGAGTTGTCTCGGAGCTCCGAATCAGCACCCTCTCGACCGCCTGCGGGATACCCGGCGAAGTGGTCATCTGGCCACCTCCGCGGCCGGGGGCAGCTCCGCTGCCTGCCCAGCCACACGCTTGATCGCTGCCTGAACCCGGTAGTAGGTCATGCACCGGCAGAGCGTCCTGTCCATTTCGCGGCGGATTTCAGCATCGGTCGGGTTGGGGTTCCGGTCAAGCATCGCCTTGGCGGTCATGATCTGCCCGTTCTGGCAGAATCCGCACTGCGGAACCTGCTCCTCGATCCAGGCCTCTTGCAAGGGATGCAAGTTGCCGTCTTTGGCGAGTCCTTCGAGCGTCGTGATGGCCCCACTGGCGCGTGAGGTTGGCACGGTGCATGACCGAGTCGCCACGCCGTCAATGATCACCGTGCAGGCACCACACTGACCGAGCCCGCACCCAAAGCGTGGACCACGTAAGCCCAGGTCGTTGCGCAAGACGTAGAGCAGTGGCGTATCAGGATCGATATCCACCGTGTGGGCCGAACCGTTGACGTTCAGTGTGACGTTGCTCATGTTCGCCCCTCCATGCCTCCGCACCGCAACCACGAACCGGGGTGGACGTGGAGCGCCCTACGTTTCGCCCAACTCTTCCCGGAGCGCCTGCCGCACCTCTCGGCGCCGCTCAGCCTCGTGAAACCGCTGGCGCTCCTCCGGTGTCTCGAGCTTCAACCGGGGCACCGACACCGGTTCGTGCGCGTTGTTGATGGCCACGAACGTGAGGTAGCAGGTGTTCGTGTGTCGCCGGGTGCGTTTGACGAGATCTTCAGCTTCGACACGCACACCAACCTCGATCGAGGTCCGGCCGACATAGTTCACCTGTGCCGAGCAGGTCACAAGCTCGCCCGCGTAGATCGGCTCGCGAAAGTCGACGCGGTCGATCGACACGGTGACGCAAGCGGTGCCCGCATGCCGGATCGCAGCCACGGCGGCCGCTCGGTCGACAATGGAAAGAATCGCACCACCGAACACGTGTCCCAGGTGGTTCACATGGTGGGGCATGAGAAGCTCCGACAGCGTGGAACGGGACGCCGAGGGTGTTCGTGTCGGTTCGGAATCGGTCATCGGCTCTGGCGACGGCGAAGCACCGCGGGTGAGTCCCGGCCGCGGTGCCGTCTCTGACATGCGCATTGTATACGTCGACGTGGTCCAGGCGGTTCGGTGTTCGAGCCGCGCGCCGACGGATTGGTCGGGTTGCGCCCGGCGGTAGGCTTTACGCGGATCGGAAGTTGGCTCCTCTCTAGGGTCCGGTCTAGGGTCTCGTGGGGGTCAGAGAGTGCCACTCTGTCATTTCGACGACCAAACTGTCGTTTGGCGGCGATCTGCCGTTTACGGAAAGGGAACGACTGACACCAGGATCTTCGCATAAACGTGACACGTACCGTACTCTTCGCTGACCCTGACCCACAGGTATTGCGGGCCCTGGTGACCATCTTCGGGGACGACGCCGAGCTGACAGTCCTGACGGCGTCGACAGCCGATGGCGCGCTAAAGCGCTTTTCATGACCGTGTGGCGGCCGAGTACCCGCAGTGCCGAACATAGGTGCGGCATTCGTCAGGGCTGAAGTGCGCCAAGCACTCGCCGAGGAACGGCCAGAGCGTCTCGGTGCTGCGACAGCGAGCGGTGCGAACGAGGGCTTTGAGCTTCGCGAAGCAGAGCTCGATGGGATTGAGGTCCGGGCGGTAGGGTGGCAAGTACCAGAGGGTGGCCCCGGCGGCCTGGATGGCGCGTTGGATGCCGGCGACCTTGTGGGCCCCGAGATTGTCGGCAATGACGATGTCGCCGGGCTGCAGGGTCGGCACCAGGATCTGTTCGATGTAGGCGCGGAAGCTCTCGCCATCGATCGCGCCGTCGAAGACCCCCGGTGCGGTCAGCCCCGTGACCCGCAACGCGGCGAGAAACGTGCTGGTCTGCCAGCGCCCGCAGGGGGCGTGGTCGTGGACGCGCGCGCCGCGCGGTGCCCGGCCGTACCGCCGAAGCAGATTGGTGGTGATGCCGGTTTCGTCCAGAAACACGAGGTGGGCGACATCCCAGGTCGGCGCCGCCGCGTGCCACGCGACCCGCGCGGCCGCGACGTCAGGCCGATCGTGTTCGGACGGGCGGACCGTTTTTTTTAACGGTCAGGCCGAGGGCCCGCACGGCGCGCCAGACCGTCGGCACACTCGCGGGCGTGGCGAGGGCGTCCTTCAGCTCAGCCAGCGTGCGATCCGGGTGCGCCGCAATCAGCGCGGCCAAGGTGTGTAGGTGCGGCTCAAGCATGCCGCGCCGTCCCTGTCGCTGGACGCGAGGCGCCACCTCGCCCGTTTCGCGCCGCCGCTGTTTCAGTAGCCGCACCCACGACCCGCTCACGCGGTACTTCGCCGCCACATCGGCCGCCTTCATCCCGGCATCGCTGTCGAGGAGCGCCCGCTCTCGCAGATCCATCGAATAGGCACGCATCGGTCCTCCTGCATCGGTATGCGCAGAAGTACCACGACCGCCCCAGGTAGTACAAGGCCTATTTGAAAAGCGCTTTAGACCTACTCGGCGCTCAGACGATCCACCTTGTCGTCGCGGAACGGATGCTCATTCCCGCGCGTGATACCGAGCTTCTCGTCGAAGTGGTTCGGACGAGACCCGAGCTTCCGATCGTTGTTCTTACCAACCTCGAGAGTGACCAGCATGGTGGACTCCGCGAACGAATCGGGCGCGACCTGACTATTCTGCAGAAGCCTTGGGATCAGGCCGAGCTCAGGCGCACGGTCCGGACGCATGCGTCGCACGGAGACGCCAGCCCTGACGACGATGACAACGATGAGACTGATCCCTTCATCCGCGAGTTGGGCCTAAGCGA
Organism: Vicinamibacterales bacterium; assembly: GCA_965223015.1. Classification (GTDB taxonomy): domain Bacteria; phylum Acidobacteriota; class Vicinamibacteria; order Vicinamibacterales; family UBA8438; genus CAUZIB01. The sequence goes on from CBDCVL010000002.1 coordinate 128,469, forward strand.
CAAACAAGTTCGGCGGGCGAAGCGTATCCAGTCCCGCATGGAGGTCCAGAAGAGCCTTGGGGAAGTGCTTCTGGAACTCGGCGAGATTACCAAGGATGACTTCGATCGGGTGCAGGCGAATCGGCTTTCGGCACTCAGCCTGATCGAGGTGTTGCGGGAGAGTGATCACGTAGATGACCAGGAGGTTGAAGCGTACCGCAAGGCACGGCAGGCGACTCCAGACAGAGACGACCGGACGTTGCTTGTCGACGCCGGACTGGTCACCGAGGAGGTGTATCTCAAGGCGCTGGCGACGACACAGAAAATCTCGTACGTCGAGCCGACTCCGCGTGACGTCGACCTGGACCTCCTGAAACGCACGTCGCTCCCGTACCTCCGGCGGCTGAAGGTACTGCCGTTGTCTGTGCAGAACGGACGACTCCAGCTCGTCACGGCCCGGGAGCTCAGCCGGTCGGCCACCGCAGAGCTCGAGGATATCTTCAAGGCCCCGATCGATGTTCAGTACTCCGTCGGTGTCCGGATCGACGAAACGTTCAGGGCGCTCGAGCAGCGAAGCACGCCGGCCGGCGCACCGCGCCGAGTCTCGAGGCTCGAGTACCGATCGGCTGATGGCACGACCCTCAGGGGTGACGCCACCGGCCAGGAAGCGGTTCGCGCCTTCGACGACCTCCTGCTGCGAGCCATTCAAATGGGCGGGAGCGACATCCACCTCGAGCCGACGGCGGATCGATTGCGAGTCCGCGTGCGTGTCGATGGTCGAATGCAGCCGTTGCGGGACCTGCCGAAGGACATGATGGCGCGGGTCATCTCTCGGATCAAAGTGTTGGCTGGCGCAGACATCTCGGAGCGCCGGCTGCACCAGGACGGCAAGATTCAGGCAGTAACCGAGCAGGGCGAAGTCGATATTCGCATGTCAAGTTACGTATCAGTTCACGGCGAGAATCTCGTCCTGCGACTGCTTGATCGGAACCGCGGGCTTGTTTCGCTGGGCGAGCTCGGATTTGCGCGCAAGGTCGAGACGCTGGTGACTGACGTTATCCTCCCCAGCGCATCGGGCCTCGTCGTCATCACTGGACCGACTGGATCCGGTAAGACGACCACGTTGTATTCCTTGATTCAACACATTCTCGATCCCGAGGAGGTCGTGATCTCGGCCGAAGACCCCGTCGAATATGTGATCGAGGGGATCGTTCAGTGCAATATCAACGAGAAGACGGGGCCAGGGTTCGTCGACTCACTTCGCGCAATGGTGCGACAGGACCCCGACACGATCATCGTTGGGGAGATGCGCGACGAGCGGACGGTCAAGATGGCATTTGAGAGTGCCCTCACCGGACACAAGGTCTTCTCGACGTTTCATACTGAGAACTCGGTGTCGGCAATTATCCGCCTCCTTGACATGGGCGTGGCACCCTTCCTCGTGTCGTCGACGCTATCCGCGATCGTTGCGCAGCGCCTGCTGCGTCGCGTCTGTCCGCACTGTGCGAGGCCGGCCCGACCAGAACGTGAGGAGCTGAAGTTTCTCGGGTTACGGCGTGCCGACCTCGAGGGCATCGACGTCTCGGCCGGGAGAGGGTGCGATGTGTGCAAAGGGTCGGGCTTTGTTGGCCGGATAGGGATACACGAAGTGCTCGTCCCGGATGATGAGTTTCGAGACGCGGTGCTTCGGCGAGCCCCGACCCGAGAACTCGAGGCATTGGCGCGTCAGCTTCCTCAATTCATGACACTCCAAGAGGATGGTTTTCTCAAGGCGGCGCAACAGAGGACGAGTGTGAGCGAGCTTGTGGGTCACGTCCCTCGGGACCTCAACGCGCGGCCACTCGCGACGCTGCGGGAGGTCGCGGGGATCAGAAAGGCCGCTCCGGAGCCTGCCGGGTCGGTCGTGGGCGCTGGGAGCAACAGACAATGACGGAGACAACACTCGTGTCACTCAGTGATCGCGTTCGCGATCTCATTACGTCGGGCCAGTTTCAGCTTCCGCCCATTCCCGAGCTCGCGGTCAAGCTGCGCACGGCGCTCGACGACGACGAACGAACGTTCAAGAAATTGCTAACCTCATTCGAAACGAACCCGCCATCGCCGCATCACTCCTTCGGACAGCGAACTCCGCAGCGTTTGGCGGGTTGAAGTCGATCACCGACCTTGGGCAGGCGATCAGCCGCCTCGGGCTAGCGAAAGTGCAGACGATGGTGACCGCTCTCCTGGTTCAAGGACAGTTCGAGGGCAATCATGAGTCGAACAGCAGGATGCTCGCGACTCTGTGGAACCACGCTATCGCGAGCGCATCGGTTGCCAGCAACTTGGCGAGCCGGGAAGACTACTCTCGAGACGATGCGTTCTTGGCAGGTCTGCTTCACGGAATCGGGAGGCTCTTGGTTCTGCGTGGGCTCGATCGATTGAGTCAGATCGATCCCGACGTCGCACTAGCACCAGAGGCGGTGGAAGAGCTCGTGGAAGGGCTGCAATTCGACCTGGGGTACGCGACGCTGCGCTCGTGGAATCTCTCGGACGACATCTGCGATTCGGCGCTCGCGATGGACCCGGAGATGAGTCAGCCCGACAGGCCGATTATTCGGATCGTCCAGGCGGCTGACGTCATCGCACAGAAGCTTGGAATGCATCCTCACCCGAATCCCGATCTGAACTTGATGGACCAGGATGCTATCGAGTCGCTCGAGATCGGCGACGTCGAGCTCGGGGCCTTGATCGTCGATCTTGAAGACGAGATCGATGAGGTCCGGTCCGCGTTTGGCGCCGGCTAGGGGCGCGAACAGCACGCGAACTCGTTGCCCGGATTTCCCCAGAATCTGGGACGCTCCCACAAGAGGTCCTTCGGGCGGTCTACCCCTGGGTGAGCAGCCATGTTCACGATGAAGATCGAAGCGAGGTCCCGACCTGGCACCGCGCATGCAATGGAAGCCACCGGAAGGCCGGGATGATGTGAGATTGCCCGGTTTCAGCAGAGCGTGTGGGTTCTGGGATCACGGCCGGTACAGATTTGTATGTGGGTAGATCGGATTTGAGATTTTCGTCTCTGGGAAGGACACAGGTTACGCCAATGGAGTCAACACCTCAGGCCGATGACATAGGTCTCGATAGCGCGGCGCCCGAATGGGTCAATAGCTGGATGCCGAAGCGCCACGCCGAAATTGCCGCGCAGATAGAAAAACTGCGTGGGGAGGCGACCTTGCTGGAGTCGCTCGGACGCCTGCTGTGGCAGGCAGGCCGGCCGCTCGAGGAGGTTGTTCGCGATGTCTTCCGCGGATTCGGTCTGCAGGCAGAGTTGACGCCTGCTGAACCGATGTGCGACGTCATGGTGATGTTTGGCGACGGGAAGCGGTTGCTCGTATCGGTCACCGGGACCGAGAACAGCGTGACGAACAAGTCGCCCAAGATCAAGCAGATTTTCGAGGCATCGCAGAACGCCGGCGAGGGCGACAGGGTCGTGTTGGCTGGCAACGTTCACCGTGAACGTCCGCTCGCCGATAGGGAGTGGCTCGACCCGCTGACCGGCGAGGCGATGATGGTTCTGAAGGGACTCGGAGCGGTCTTCGTGAGCACGTCGGCGCTCTTCAAGATCTGGTCGCTGTCTCATGACCACCCGGAGGCGGCCAGTGAACAGCTGGCTCAGCTGCACTCTTCGGATGCAGGGCTGTTTAGTACTGATACGCAGTCGGCCGAGCTGCCCTTCGAAGAGGCTGGGGCAGACGACGTGGCCGAGTCTCGCGGTTTCGCCACCCGACTGGTAACGGCGCTGAAGTCGTAGCTCATGGCCCGCAGGGCGCCTGGCGACGTCGATGGGCTTTGCCCGAGATATGACCTATCGAGTTACGGATGGTGTCAACCGCGCCATTCCCCAGAATAGCGCGAGGATCACCGCCACCGTCGGGGCGACTACGAGGTGAACCCTGCCTCCCGTGTAGAACCACGCCAAGAGGAGGTTGGGGAGGAAACCGACCGCTAGAAACAGGGCGAGCCCCAACACCCACAGAATAATCCGGCTGGCCCAACTGGGCGTGTGCGGCTCGGTCATGTCGTACGCCTCTCCATTCTCCCAGGGGCCGCGAGACAAGGTAGCATGAACGTAAGCTCATGTTCTTGTCAAACCGACGGCGCCCGCATGATTGACCCGGATGATCCGCTCGATCTCGAACGAGTAGACACCGTCAGGCAAGACGCGACTGCGACTCTCGGCGTGTTCTTTGACCCAAGGATCGTGGACCGCGTCAGTGACTGCATCGTCACCAAAGTCATTGACGGCGTCGTGGGAGACGGAATCGTCTACCGTGATCTGGTCAGAGACTCGGGCGTGCCATCGTGGGCGACACACACCGGACTATTGGGTCCCATCCTTGCGCTGGTCTCACTGGGAAGCTACAAGCGTGATGGGGTACTCTTGAGCGCGTTGACGCGCGCCACCCGCGACCGCGTTCCTCCGACCGACGAGTTCTGCCTGATGCTCGAGCGTCTCGGGCTCGTGAGCTCGCGGGCCAGCCGTGAGGAATGCCTCGAGATGTGGGACCATCACTGGAAGAAGGTCATCAGCCACGTGGAATCTCGTAGCAGAAATGGCCCCGGTCGAACCTAACGCGTCTTTCAAATGCGTGTCGCAAGGGCGCGCACGGCGCGCCCCGCCGGAGCGGGGCAGTGGCCTCCCCGCGAGCGATGGCGGGGGTTTGGGGCGCTAGCCCCATCCGAACACGCCGCCTGGATCATGCGCTTTCTTGGACTGCCGCTAGAAGCTCGAGAATGGCTTGTTTGCCGTCGCCGAAGAACATCAGGGTGTTGTCGGCGGCGAACAGCGGGTTCGGAATGCCGGCGAATCCTGGTGACAGACTGCGTTTGATCACGACCACGCTCGTAGATTTGTCGACATCGAGGATCGGCATACCGGCGATGGGGCTCTTCGGATTGGTGCGAGCATCCGGGTTGACGATGTCGTTCGCCCCGATCACGATTGCGACGTCCGTCTGACCGAAGCTCGGATTGATCACGTCCATCTCTTTTAGCTTGTCGTAGTCGACGTCGGCCTCCGCTAGGAGCACATTCATGTGTCCCGGCATCCGGCCCGCCACCGGATGAATGGCGTACTCGACCTCGACCCCGCGGGTTTCGAGAAGCGACGCGAGATCACGAAGCTGATGTTGGGCCTGTGACACCGCCAGTCCGTAGCCCGGCACGATGACGACACGCTTGGCGGTGTCGAGCAACATCGCCACTTCTTCCGCCGATGTGCGTTTGATCCGCCCTTCGTAGATCGTATCGGCGTCAGCCGCGTCTTCGTTCCCCGCGCCGATGGCACCGACCAGTACGTTGATGAGAGATCGATTCATCGCCTTGCACATGATCCGTGTCAGGATGATGCCAGACGCGCCCACCAGTGACCCGGTGATAATCAGGATGTTGTTGCTGAGCACGAACCCCGTCGATGCCGCAGCGAGACCGGAATAGGAGTTGAGCAACGCGATCGCGACCGGCATGTCGGCGCCGCCGATCGGGATGGTCAGGAGGATCCCAAGAATCGAGGCAATGGCCACGATGGCGAGATAGGCACCGGTGGTGCTCGGGTCGACGACCAGCCAGGCACCGAATCCGAGCGCGACAAGAGCGAGAATCCCGTTGAGTGCCTGCTGGCCCGGAAAGGTTACCGGGGCATCGGGGAGCAACAGACCGCGAAGTTTGTCAAAGGCGACAAGACTGCCCCAGAACGTGACCGACCCGATGATGCCCGATGCCACAGCGGCGACGAGTGCCTGGGCGTCGGGACTCGCCGTATCGACCAGCACCGCGCCAGCGACGAAGGCCGACGCACCCCCGCCGAACGCATTGAGAAGCGCGACCATCTCGGGCATCGCGGTCATCTGAATCCGGATCGCCAGCGTCGCCCCGATGCCGCCGCCCAACGCGATACCCGCCAAGATGAACCCGAGGGCGCCGATTCCAGAACCGAAGACCTGGCTGTCGAGCAGCGTGGCGATGACGGCGATGAGCATCCCGCTGGCACCGAGCAGATTCCCTCTGACGGCAGTCCGCGGGTGGGTGAGGCCTCGAATGCCGAGAATGAACAGCACCGAGGCGACCAGGTATGCAACGTCTACCACAACATCCACCGCGCTAGTCCCTCTTCTTGAACATGCTCAGCATGCGATTGGTCACCATGAAGCCGCCGACCGCATTGATCGTGGCAAGGACCAGTGCCGCGAAGCCCAGGATGGTGGTGAGTTGGTTCGAGGAGGAAACGGACAGCATGGCACCAATGATCGTGATGCCTGAGATCGCGTTGCTGCCAGACATCAGCGGCGTATGTAGCAGCGGCGGAACCTTGGTAATGACCTCGAACCCGACAAAGACGGCGAGCATGAATATCGTGAGGAGAGGGAGAAAGGTATCCATAGGTTGTTCGATACGCTCTGGCTACGCGGGAGTCTCGAGAACTTCCAGGACCCGCGGATGGACGATCTGACCTTGATACGAGACCAAGGTGCCCTGCGTGATCTCATCCTCCGTGTTGATGACGAGGTTTCCGTCCTCAATGAGATGGAGCAGGAATGTCGTGATGTTCTTCCCGTACATCTGGCTCGCGTGGTAGGGCACGGTCGATGGTAGATTCGTGGGGCCGAGAATCGTGACACCACCTGTGACAACCGCTTCATCAGGTCGTGTCGGCTCGCAGTTTCCCCCTCGCTCCGCGGCCAGGTCGACCACGACGCTCCCCGGCGCCATGCCGGCGACCATCTCAGCCGTGACAAGCAGGGGTGCGGGCTTGCCCGGAATCAATGCCGTCGTGATCACGACGTCACTTCCGGACACGACCTGCGACATCATCTCGCGCTGTCGACGGTAGAATGATTCGTCCTGCGCCTTCGCGTATCCGCCCGTGTCTTCGGCAGTTGTGGTGTCGAGCGGCAGTTCGACGAACGACGCGCCCAGGCTCTCAACTTGCTCCTTGACCGCCGGGCGCACGTCGTAGGCATCCACCTTTCCGCCCAGCCGCCGAGCGGTCGCGATTGCCTGGAGGCCGGCGACGCCGGCGCCAACCACGAAAACGCGGGCCGGGGTGATTGTCCCCGCCGCCGTCATGAGCATCGGAAACATCCGGGGCAATCGGCCCGCAGCGATCAAGACGGCCTTGTAGCCAGCGACGGTCGCCATCGAAGACAGCGCGTCCATACTCTGGGCGCGCGTGATCCGAGGCATGAGCTCCATGGACAGGGCCGTGACGCCTCGTTCGGCCAGTGCTTGCGCTCGTGACGTCTCGATCAGCGGTTCGGAGAACCCGATGACCGCCTGTCCCTCGCGAACCAGCGAAAGGTCAGCATCACCGGCTTCACCGGCCGCACCGATGGCTCTGACCTGGAGGACGATATCAGCCTCCGAGAAAATACGAGTGCGCTCCTGAACAATGCGAGCTCCCTTGTCCGAGAAGTCGGCGTCCCGGAAGCCAGCGGTCTGGCCTGCGGACGCTTCAACGACGACCTCGAGTCCGGCACTCGCCAGGGCCGGCACGGAGGCTGGAGTTATGGCGACACGGTGTTCGCCCGGAAACGTCTCTCGTGGGATCCCGACAACCATGGGGGTACGTTGGCCAGTCGCGGCTGGAACGGGAGTGATGCTACCACAGCGCGCGCTGCTCATGTGAGACGAGGTCTGGTACAAATAGATGGGATCGGCGTGTCGAAGTGGTGCTGATCCGTGGTCGAAGTATCACACTGACGTCGCTCATGTCCGATTGTTTCCCCCCAGAATCCCTGCCCCAGACAGGCGAGTTCGACGACGCCGAGGATGTTTCGGAGGGTTCCGAGCGTCCGTTGAGGGAAGGCTTACCTCCCACGTATCGGATGCGCCACGACCGCCACTATGTCGACGAGCTCGATGCTCGGTCGCCGGCGTCGCTATTTCAGATGGTCCCGACGACGCAGATTCGGGCGCCCAAGGCGGTCGATCTCGAGGAAGTGGGGCCGCTCGTCGAATCGGTTCGGAAGGTTGGCGTTCTACAGCCGATCCTTGTCAGGCGGCGTGACGTCGGATACGAGGTCATTGCAGGCGTGAGACGATTCGCCGCCGCCGCAGCGGTCGGGTTGACCGAACTGCCGTGCCGCATCTACACCGTGGGCGAGCAGGAGGCGCGGGCCCTGGCAGAGGCCGACGACCTGCGATTCAGAGTCGAAACGGGCCGAGAAATGGTGCAGATGCAGCGTTCAGATGTGACGCTCGCAGAGACGTTGGCTCAAATCTCCGACAGTCTTCGCGCCGCGAACTCGTGTTGGGGCGTCTCGATAGATGGGCCTGAACGACCGCATACCGCAGCTGTCCAAGGGATCGCCCAGGTTGAGCTGCAGAGGGCGATGTGGCTCACCGAAGGGCTGCACGTGCTGGCCGAGGAGCCGGCAGCTGAGATGCGCCCTCTTTTGCTGGGTTCGGTGCTCGATCGTGCTCTCAGCGCGATGCGTCCTGAGTGCCGCCTTTCGCAAATCACACTGTCTGAGAACCTCAGTCGATCGGCAGTCGCTCTCAGAGGTGATGAACGGCTGTTGGTACTGGCATTCGGTGGGCTCATCCAGGCCGTGCTCTCGCTGGTCAAGCCGTTGGCTCCCGAGACGATTCGGTGTTCGGTGGCAACAGAGAATGACGTGGCTCGGATCGAGATTTGGGAGGCCGCCACGCGACCGTCGGCGATCCTCGTTGAGCGCTTCTTTGATCACACGTTCCACGACCGCCCCGGCGGCCACGGATCGGCCGTCGTCCTAGGCGCGGCGGCGCGGGTCATCGAGATGCACAGTGGTCGGGTATCGGTCGAGCCGACTACTCCGCGGGGACTACGGGCTGGCGTCACCCTTCCGACCGGGTTCTGACAAAACACTTCCTTCTCGATACCAAAAGTCGCCTCCCACCATTCAATTGTCTTGGTGGCGGCAGAGTTTTGCCCACGAACTGGCGACAAGGTGCGGAATCTCGCCCTCTTGCGTGTGACGGGCGTGTGGGGTCGGCTGGCACGGACCGTGCGTTCTGAGACCCCAAGGAGGAAACACTCGTGAAGCGATTCGTGATGCAGCTTGTCGAGGATGACCGTGGCCAGGACTTGATCGAGTACGCCTTACTAGCGGGTTTCATCTCGCTGGCCAGCGTGACCACGGTTCTCAACGTTGGGAGCGGTGTCGTTGCCATTTACGATGACCTCGAGACGCAAGCGCAGGTGTTGAACAACTAAAGCGCTTTTCATGACCGTGTGGCGGCCGAGTACCCGCAGTGCCGAAAATAGGTGCGGCATTCGTCAGGGCTGAAGTGCGCCAAGCACTCGCCGAGGAACGGCCAGAGCGTCTCGGTGCTGCGACAGCGAGCGGTGCGAACGAGGGCTTTGAGCTTCGCGAAGCAGAGCTCGATGGGATTGAGGTCCGGGCTGTAGGGTGGCAAGTACCAGAGGGTGGCCCCGGCGGCCTGGATGGCGCGTTGGATGCCGGCGACCTTGTGGGCCCCGAGATTGTCGGCAATGACGATGTCGCCGGGCTGCAGGGTCGGCACCAGGATCTGTTCGATGTAGGCGCGGAAGCTCTCGCCATCGATCGCGCCGTCGAAGACCCCCGGTGCGGTCAGCCCCGTGACCCGCAACGCGGCGAGAAACGTGCTGGTCTGCCAGCGCCCGCAGGGGGCGTGGACGCGCGCGCCGCGCGGTGCCCGGCCGTACCGCCGAAGCAGATTGGTGGTGATGCCGGTTTCGTCCAGACACACGAGGTGGGCGACATCCCAGGTCGGCGCCGCCGCGTGCCACGCGACCCGCGCGGCCGCGACGTCAGGCCGATCGTGTTCGGACGGGCGGACCGTTTTTTTTAACGGTCAGGCCGAGGGCCCGCACGGCGCGCCAGACCGTCGGCACACTCGCGGGCGTGGCGAGGGCGTCCTTCAGCTCAGCCAGCGTGCGATCCGGGTGCGCCGCAATCAGCGCGGCCAAGGTGTGTAGGTGCGGCTCAAGCATGCAGCGCCGTCCATGTCGCTGGACGCGAGGCGCCACCTCGCCCGTTTCGCGCCGCCGCTGTTTCAGTAGCCGCACCCACGACCCGCTCACGCGGTACTTCGCCGCCACATCGGCCGCCTTCATCCCGGCATCGCTGTCGAGGAGCGCCCGCTCTCGCAGATCCATCGAATAGGCACGCATCGGTCCTCCTGCATCGGTATGCGCAGAAGTACCACGACCGCCCCAGGTAGTACAAGGCCTATTTGAAAAGCGCTTTAGCGGGTTCCCCATACCTAACTTTGGGCTGCTTCGGTGGTCCGTCAGTGAAACAGGATGCGCCCGATGGAGCGACTGGGCGATGAAGAGGATACGGTCGACTCATGGCATGGCTAAATAGATCCACTAAGAAATCGGTGACCGTGGCGTCCCTGCTGGAGCGGCAGGTCTCGCTCAAGTGGCACGAGTCTGTAGCGATCGTCCTGGAGGCTGCAGACGTATTTGAACGGTCGGGCAAGCGTGCCATCGCACGCCCGGAGAACGTAGCGATAATACCGAGTGGCACGGTCGAATTCCGACGCGGTCGAACCCAGTCGGGTGGTCCGGTGACGGCTCTGGCCAGGATGCTCAGTGCACTCCTGCCACGGGATCGTCCGACCCAGCTGCGCCTACTGGTGTCAACCGCCGGTCCTGACTCGGCTGCGTACAAATCGGTGAAGGAATTCACCGAGGCGCTGGGTTACTTCGAGCGGCCGGGGCGCCGCAACATCCTGTCGGAGGTCTATCAGCGTGCCCTCGACGCACCGATGGCACGTGCCGATGAGACGGTGAACGAGACCCTGGCGATGAAGGGTCGGAAACGGAAGAGCCAGCGGCGCCGTCGCTGGATGCCGCTGCCGGTGGCCGCCGTGCTTGTCTTGGCGGTCGTTGTGGTTGGGGCCATCGTGCTCTTGGAGGGGCGCACCCCGGGGCTCCTGAATGCCCAGACCGCGCCTCTGCAGAGTCTCGGGTCCGACACGTGGAACAAAGCGCTGGAGGCGACCGCCGACTTCCGGGAGAGTGCTTCGCGTGACCTATCGACTGTCCTCGAACGCGTCCGGGAGGCTGCCATGAGGTCACGGGCGATGCCGACGCGGAGACTGAGGGATCGGATACGGAAGCACCCGTATCGACCCAGTCGCGCCTCGTGACACCAAAGCCTGCATCGGGGGCCTCGGATGCTGAGCTCGAGACGCCGGGTCCCGATGCGGAGACGGTTAGCGAGGCCGAGGGACTGACAGCCGAGAGCCAGGTCGTGTCTGTCGAGTTTGTCGAGTTTGTCGAGGCGGCCGCAGTCGACGACCCGCTTGATCCCTCCGAGGGCGCATTGTTCGATAGTGGGGATGTCAACGTGACACCGCCAGTGACGCTCCGTCTCAGAGTCCCAGTGGTGCCGGACAATGCGCCGTGGGATGAGGATGTCGGGGTTGTCGAGGCGATTGTCTCGGCCGCCGGGGAAGTCGAGAAGGTCAGATTGGTTGCACCTCCGGAGAGTATCCATGAGGCGATGATTCTGAGCGCGATCAAGACCTGGCGATTTCACCCAGCAACGAGAGACGGTCACGCCGTGCGATACCGGCAGCTGATACCGGTCGCTGTCCCCCGCTAAGAGCCGACGTGGCTCGCCCGAACGTCCGGGCGGTCAGTGCTTGTTGCGGAAGGCCAAGACGAACACCAGGTGAAGGCCAAAAGCCACGACTCCTGTGATCACGACGGCTAACCAAGGATTCACGTTCGTTTCTCCTGCGATTCTTTCCTGCCTATTGTAACAGCCTGGAACTCCACGTCGAGCCCTTCGGTCACGCCGTGCCGGCGGTAGTGTCGAACCGCTATCGAGGCCTCGATGGTCAACCAGACCGCCAGCACGAGGAGTGTCCCTCCAGTTGCGAAGAGCAGTAGCTGGCCATCTTTCCAAAAACTGGCGAGGTTGCTACTCATGGCCGTCAACGTTGAAATGAGCATGAACGCCATCGGAAGCAGTATGTACAAGAGAGGCTTCCCGCGGCGCAGCAGATAGACGGTGATCGCTAGGAGCGCCAGCGCGGCCAGGAGCTGGTTGGTCGTGCCAAAGAGCTGCCAGAGGACCAGGCCGGCGTATTCTTCGCCGACCTCGAAAAAGGCGAAAAACCAGATGGACGCGATCGCGATTCCGGAGGCGACGTAGCGATTGTGCAGCATCGTGATCCCGACCGTCTCGCCTATCTCCGAGACGTTATACCGAAGCAGACGCGTTGCCGAGTCGAGGGAGGTGAGCGCGAATGACACCACCAGCATGGCGACGAGCGTCGCCGCAAGCTCCTCCGGGATCCCAAGGACTGTCAAGAAAGTGGTCGTGCCGCCGATAAAGGCCGCGATGTTGTTTCCAAGGATGTCAGCCGCTTGCCAGCTGACGTACCGCGCAAGCCATTCCTCGCGTGAGACGAAACCGGCTGTGCAGGCCATGACGGCCATCAGGCCGAGGAGGGATTCGCCGAGCATGGCGCCGTACCCGACAAACGGCGCATCCGTTTCCTTGTCGAGTTGCTTGGCCGATGTTCCTGAAGACACGAGGGCGTGGAAACTGCTCGCGGCGCCGCAGGCGATCACGATAAAGACGAACGGGAAGATCGCCGGGGCACCATCCGGCGTGAGGTCGATGGCCGGCGCCGCGAAAGACGGATTCGCTAGGAAGAAGCCAACATACATCGCTCCAACACCAACATACAGCAGGAGGCTGTTGATGTAGTCACGGGGTTGGAGGAGCAACCACACCGGCAACACACTGGCCGCAAAGGCGTAGGCGAGGAGCATCCACTTCCATTGAGCCAGGGTTGGCCCGACGATTGGGTATCGAAGTCCCATCCAAACCAGGGCGGCAATCGTAATGAACCCGGCCGCCGTGAGACGCGCCATCCCCCAGCCGCGTCGGTGGACGGCTATGCCCATGAAGGTTGCGAGCACTATGAGCACGCCGCTTGGGACGACCGATTCGGGGTAGAAGTCAGGAGAGAAGAGGGTCGCGACGATGTGTACGAAAACTCCCATCGCCAGCGCGATGAGGAAGAAAATGATTGCGTGAAAAAGAGTCTTTCCGCGGACGCCAACCAGGTTTTCCGTGGTCTTTCCGATCGAGACGCCCTGCGCCCGGATCGAGACAGCAAGAGCGCCGAAATCGTGAACGGCACCAACGAAGACTGCGCCGAGGACGACCCAAAGGGTGGCCGGGAGCCATCCCCAGATCACGGCGATCGCGGGCCCAAGCATAGGGGACAGCCCGGTGATCGATGCGTAGTGATGACCGAACAAGACGTAGCGGTTGGATGGAACGTAGTCGATGTCGTCGCGGAGACGATGCGCTGGGGTCTGGCGTGACGCGTCAAGCTCGAACAGGCGCGTCGCCAGATGGCGAGCGTAGAAGCGGTACGCGGCGACATAGGTGGCGAAGGCAACGCACACAACAACCAGCGGGGACATCGCTAGCGTGCGGCAAAACCGCGAGCCAGGTACTGTCCGACCTGACGCAGCGCGTCAAGGCCGTCAATATCGTGCCGGAGGAGAGGGACGACGACCTGAGGGAGATCGGAAAAGACTTCCGAAATTTCGCGCAGATACGCCTGCTCCTGATTCCGGCGGGCGTCAAAAAAGGCCCCGGTGGCATCGGCGTCGTCAGGGAGGACGCGGTTGACGACCAACGCCGTGACCCCCAGCTTGAAGCGACCAAGCAGGTCCGTCACCTTTCGGCTCTCAAGGATCGACAGCTTGTCGGGGTTGACCACAAGCAAGAATGCGGTCGTTGTCGTGTCGAGGAGGCGGTCGCGGGCAACGAGGAATATTCGACGGCGCTTCTGGAGTACGTCGCTCAGCTGCGCGGCCACACTGTCCTCGACGTGGTCTTCGGCGCTGTCGATCATCGACAGGTCATCCCCCTTGAGGTGTCCACCACCAAGATGCCGGAGGGCTGAGCTGAGCCGGGATGACCGTTGGCGCGACCGAAGCAGCCCATCGGTCCATGCGCCCATGACCTCTGGAAGGGAAAGCAATCTCACCGTGTGTCCACTCGGGGCGGTGTCAAAGACCACGAGGTCGAAACGCGAACCGTCGTCGCCCATGAGCACGGCGACACGTTCCAGAAGGGCCGCCTCACTTGCACCCGGGGCGAACCGCGCGAGATCGAGCTGGCGGTCGATCTCGTCGTAGAGCCTCGGGTGAACGAGGCGCTTCATCTGTTCCTTGACAGTCTCGATGTGCCGTGCGGCCTCGGCATCCGGATCGATCTCCAATCCCCACAGCCGGGCGCTGAGCGGTGTCTCGGAGTCGCCGATCTTCGCATCGAAGATGTCTCCGAGCGAGTGCGCGGGGTCGGTTGAGACGAGAAGGCATCTCCGGCCTTGCTCGGCGGCCGCGAGGCCGAGTGCCGCAGCGGTCGTGGTCTTCCCGACGCCACCCTTGCCGCCGACGAACACGAGGTGATGGTCGAACAGGTTGCGCAGCGTGAGCACTGACGTTTCAACAGCAGCGGAAGTGGTCTAGCGGTGAATGCTCGAGGCCGATTCGCCGATGCCACTCGTGAAATCGTTCAAGCAGGATCGGCTGCAGCTCCAGCGTGTAGTAGGTGGCGGGGTTGGGCACGCCCATGAGCTCGGCGAATACGAACAGCATGAAGAGATCGTCTTCATCGCGCCGCGCGCGAGCCACCGCACCGCGATAGGGCGCCAGGTAGAATTCGCTCAGAAACGAGTTCAACCGTTCGCGGAGCGGCGTTGGCTTCCGGTCGGCCGCCACGCTACGTTGCCGCCGACGGGGAAGCCGCGTCGCTCCGCGCCCGAAGGAACGCTGAAGCCGCCTCGAGCATGATGAAGATGGCCGTGACGATGATCAGCACGTCCATCGCAAGCAGCAGATAGCTAGCCGATGTGTACAGAGTCCACAGTTGAAGGAGCGCACTGAAAAATGCCATGGCGGTCACGAAGACCATCGGGATCATCGTGTACCGAGCTGGGCGGCCAAGTTTCACCAACATGACACTGATGACCAGGAGTGTCATCCCAGCCAGCAGCTGGTTGGTCGTACCGAACAATGGCCAGATGACCATGCCACCAGTGCCGTCCGAACCCCCGGCCCCGAATGCCAGGACGAGACACGCTCCTACTGCCAACGCAGTCGCGACATAGCCATTCTGCAGGGGCCGGATGCCATAAATGGTGCCCCACTCTTGGACGATGTACCGCTGGAGCCTGACCCCCGCGTCCATCGTCGTGCCTGCGAAGAGGACGACCATAACTGCAAGCAGGGTCTGAGCGAACTCCACCGGAAGCCCCAGGCCGGCCGCTGCGATGCGTGCGCCACCTTGGACAAACGTCGTCGTGCCCTGGGTGTTCCACGTGGAGTACACCGCCTCCCAGTCTGCGAACGTGGCAAAGCCTGCGGTGGCAGCCACGATCGCGACGATCGCCAGTGATCCTTCCCCAAGGGAACCGAGGTACCCAACGAAGCGGGCGTCAGTCTCGCGGTCGAGCTGCTTAGACGTTGTCCCGGACCCTACGAGGCCATGAAAGCCGGAGATGGCCCCGCAGGCGACGGTGACAAACAGGAGCGGCATGATCGGCGGAGCCGCCGCAGGCACGTTTGGATTAATTGCCGGCGCCACGACGGTCGGATTCGCGATCAGAATGGCGCCGTACATGATGCCCAATCCCACGAAGAGTTGAATGCCGTTGATGTAGTCTCGAGGCTGAAGGAGCAGCCAGACGGGGAGCATGGACGCGACGGCGGCGTACCCGAAGAGGATCAGAATCCATACGGCGCCCGGAGCGAGGCCGGCCGTTTGCGCGGGGAGGGTCACCGGTACTAGGTCCCCGACATAGATCACCGCGTACAACACGACCGTTCCGACGAGGGTCGGCCAAAAGATGCCAACGCCGACTCGATACAGCAAGACGCCGATGATGACTGCGACGAACACCGCACTCCACGCGGGAATGACACTGCTCGGGGTTGCCTGGAACTCGCCCGCGATCAACACCGCGAACACGGCATTGACCATCAGGAGTAGCAGGAATATTACGATCATGAAGAGCGTGCGAGACCGGGGACTGACGACCTCTCCGGTGATGGATCCAACCGAGCGGGCTTGGTTCCTGACACTGGCCCATACGGCACCGAAGTCATGAACACCGGCGAAGAACATCGTCCCGACAACGACCCAAATAAAGGCCGGAAGCCATCCCCACACGACGGCGACGGCCGGACCCACGATTGGCGCAGCACCGGCGACGGCGGTGAAGTGGTGACCCCAAAGCACGAAGCGCTTGGTGGGCACATAGTCGATATCATCCCGCTGCGCGTGCGCCGGCGTCTTGAACGACGGATCAAGCTGATAGATCTTCTCGGCGATGAATTTCGAGTAGAAGCGGTAGCCCAAGAAAAGACACGACATGCCGACGACGGCAAGTAGAATAGCGCTCAGCGTGCACCTCCCTGAAGATCCTCGAATGAGGGGTAGCCTGGAAGACCGGTGGCAGCACGAACCCCGCGGAGGATGGCCTCGGCGGTCGCGTCTGCGGCGAGCGCGCCAAGGCGAAGCAGGCTGACTTCGCCTTCCAATTCACCCGTGGCAATAGCAAAGATTGTGTCACCGTCCGACGGTGTGTGGGCGGGACGCACAGCGCGAGCGAGTCCGTCGTGGGCCATGCGCGCAACAATCGCGAGCTCGCGCCTGGTGAGACTGGCGTTCGTGGCGACTATCCCGATTGTCGTATTCTCTCCGATCCGAGGTTCAGGGGATGTGGAGGTTCGGAGCAGCGTTCGCGCACCGGCGATTCGGGTGCCGTCCGCTGTCCTGACACCGGCCACTACCTGGCCGCTGTCAGGGTTGACGATGTCTCCAACGGCGTTGACGACCATCAGAGCGGAAACGAGGACTCCCGCCTGGAGCTCGAGCGTGGTTGTGCCCAGGCCGCCTTTCATCGCCCGTCCCGGCCCGCCGAGCTTCCCAACCGTGGCGCCGGTTCCAGCCCCTATACTGCCTTCGGGAACGGGGCCGGCTGTCGCGGCCTGCGCCGCGAGGTATCCGCACTCGGCGGTTGGATGAATCGTCGCGTCGTCGCCGATGGCGAGATCGTACAGAATGGCCGCCGGGACAATCGGCACATTCGCCGCCCGTGTTGGATATCCGATCTTGCGTTCCTCGAGGTATCGCATCACACCATCGGCGGCAGCGAGCCCGAAGGCACTGCCTCCCGAAAGCACAATGGCGTGGACCTGCTGAACCGAGTTGATCGGATCGAGGAGTGCCGTTTCACGAGTGCCAGGAGCGGCACCTCGGACATCGACCGCCGCTACCGCACCCGCCTCCGTCAACACGACGGTGCAGCCGGTCGGCCTGGACGCGAGCGTGTGGTGTCCGACTCGAATACCCGAGATCTTGGTCATGGGTGTCTCGGTATTTGGCGTCTGGGCAACTATGGGCAGCACGAGAAATCCCACGCAGCCCAGTGTGCAGCAGACCGAACGTCCGGGGGCAGACATCATAGGTCCTCCAGTCGTTTGGGAATCGTATCCGAAAACGCGGAGCACCGCTAGGCGCCATCCAGTGCCGTCGCATGCTGAGACTCGCGGAGTGTGAGATGCCATACGCATCACTTGCCGATCTTGTAGTTCTGGCTCATTTCCTGTTCGTGGGGTTTGTTCTGCTCGGTGGAATACTTGTCTGGCGCTGGCCCCGAACATCATGGGTTCATGTCCCCGCCGTGATCTGGGGTGTCACGATCGAGTGGACTGGAGCCATCTGTCCCCTGACGCCCCTCGAGAATTGGCTCCGGGGCAAGGCCGGCGAGACTGGGTATGTGACCGACTTCGTAGCGCGATACATGCTACCGGTCCTGTACCCAGAGGGGCTGACCCGCTCCACCCAGTTCCTTGTCGGGGGGCTTGTTTTGGTGCTCAACGTGGCGGTCTACGGATGGCTCTGGGCTGGGCGTCGTGCGCGCCGTATGTAGCATAATGAAGAGCTGATGTGGCTGAGCACCATTAGGACGCACGGTTGGTCGGCGGCAAGCGCGGGATTCGCGTTTGCCGGACTGTGGGCCTGTGGTTCTGCGTCGCCGGTGGCGCTGACGGACGCGCGGCTGGCCGAAACCGAGGCCGTCCCCACCATTGTCGACTCTGCAGATTCGGAGAATCGGCCAGGTACGCCGAGACTGGTCGTGCTGGGAGATTCGCTGACGGCGGGACTCGGGCTCGACCCCGACGAGGCGTTTCCCGCGCGGCTGCAGGAGCGAATCGATTCGAATGGCTACGACCTGTTGGTGGTCGACGCAGGGGTGTCGGGTGATACGACGGCCGGTGCGATGCGACGGCTCGAGTGGGCGCTTGAGGGAGATGTGCAGCTTCTTATCGTGGCGCTTGGAGGCAACGACGGGCTCCGGGGACTCCCAGTCGAGCAGATGAAAGGCAATCTGAAGGCGATCATCACGACGGCGGAGGCTCGCGGGGTGGCGGTTCTGCTTGCCGGGATGGAAGCCCCGCCCAACTACGGACAGGCCTATGCGGACGCGTTCCGGAACGCGTTCTTCGACCTTTCCCGAGAACATGATGTCCCTCTCGTTCCGTTCTTGCTCGAAGGGGTTGCGGCTGAGGCCGACCTGAATCAGCCGGACGGGATCCATCCGAATGCTCGAGGTGCGGAAAGAGTCGCGGCGCACCTGTGGGTCACTGTGGAGCCGATCGTTCGGCAGGTCGTCGAGGAGACGGGGCAGGAACGGCTGCTGGAGCGCGATGATTGAACTCAAGGATGTCTCAAAGACAGTGACGAGTGGGGGGCAACCTCTCACGATTCTTTGTCCACTCGACTTGTCAGTCCCCACCGGTCAGTTGCTCTCGATTGTGGGACCGTCAGGGAGTGGAAAGTCGACTCTGCTCGGTCTCATCGCAGGACTAGACACTCCGTCGACCGGGCGGATCGTGATTGATGGTGCTGACATCACGGCGCTCGACGAGGATCGTCTTGCGCGTCTTCGCAGCACCACGATCGGATTCGTCTTTCAGTTCTTTCACCTGATTCCGTCGCTGAGCGCGCTCGAGAACATCCTGGTTCCCCTTGAGATTGCGGGCGCAAGTCGGGCTGTGGACAGGGCCCAGACGCTCCTCGATGAAGTTGGACTCACCGAGCGGGGACATCACTATCCGTCGCAGCTGTCAGGCGGCGAACAGCAGAGGGTTGCAATCGCCCGGGCGCTCGCAAACGATCCGCCAATCCTGCTGGCGGACGAACCGACAGGCAACCTCGATTCGAAGAACGGTCATCACGTCGTCGAGCTTCTCCGCAATGTCAACCGCGCACGCGGTACCACGGTGGTGATGGTGACTCACGACGCTGAATTGGCCGATCAGTCAGACGTCGTGCTGTCGATGCGAGACGGACGGACCGATGTGATAGCCCAGACCAGGACCGAGGGAGTCGTCCAGATCTAGGACCATGGCGTTTATCCTGCGGATGACCTTTCGCGAGCTTCGCGCCTCCTGGCGGCGCCTCGCGTTCTTCTTTCTCTGTGTGGCGGTGGGCGTGGGCGGGATCGTCGCGCTGCGTTCGCTGATTCAGAATGTTCGCGTTGCGCTTGCTGCCGAAGCCCGAACGCTCACGGCGGGCGACATTTCGGTGCAGTCAGGCCAGGAGTGGACAGAGGATATTCGCGCGGTCATCTCGGCACAGGTCGCGGCACTTCCTGGAGCGGCGTGGACCGAGACGGTTGACACGACGACGATGGTGCGCCTGGTCGACGAGACAAGCACTCTGACGAAGGTGGTTGAGCTACGTGGCGTGCAGTCCGCGTTTCCCTTCTATGGCCAATTGGAGCTGGGGGAGCAGCCATACTCTTTCGACCTGCTTGCGGATCATGGCGCGCTGGTCGGCCCCGAGCTCTTGACCCAACTCGGACTGTCGGTTGGGGGGCAGTTCGCCGTCGGTGATGTGGTGTTCACCGTTCGCGATGTGATTGTGGCCGAGCCCGGGCGCCAGCTTGGAGGATTCAGCCTCGGACCACGCGTCCTTGTTTCGCATTCCGCGGTCGAGGACACCGGCCTCCTGACGTTTGGGAGTCGCGCAAACCGCCAGATTCTCCTGAGAGTACCTAGCGAGGAGCAGGTGGAGCCAACGGTTCAACGACTCAGTGCGGACCTGGACGGGACGTTTGTGCGGGTCGGGTCGTATCGCCGTACCGGGAACCGAGTCGAGCGGAATCTAGGTCAGGCGGAGGACTACCTGAGCCTCGTCGGGTTTGTGGTCGTCATTCTCGGTGGGATTGGCGTTTGGAGCGTCACGCGTGTTTTTGTCCAGCAGCGACTCAAGAGTGTTGCGATTCTCCGGTGCTTGGGTGCGACCGGTGGGCGCGTGTTGGCAATATATGTCCTTCAGGTGATCTTGCTCGCGCTTGGCGGCAGCGTGCTCGGCATCCTGGTTGCGCGCTTCGCGCTTGGAGCCGTACCGGACGCCTTGATCGACCAGGCGGCGGCTGTCTCGGGCCTGGGCGCGGTGTCGACGGGGCTCACTGCGTCCGCAGTCGCCCAAGGGCTCAGCGTCGGCGTGCTGGTCTCGTTGTTGTTTGCGCTGGTCCCGTTGTTGGAGATCCGCGACGCGAAACCCTTGCTCTTGTTGAGGCAGGAGAGTGCGCGAGCGCGAGCTGGGCTGGACTGGGTGCGCATTGGGGCTATCGCAGCGGTGGGCATTGCGCTCGTTGCCGTTGCCGGCTGGCAGGCGTCGTCCTTCGAGGTGGGTCTGTATGTCGTGGGCGGCTTCACAGGGGTAGCGTTTGCCTTGCACCTGATTGGCCGAGGGCTGATTCTGGCCATACGACCACTTCAGTCAGCCAACTGGTTTCCCCTGCGTCATGCGGTCCTGAATCTGAGCCGGCCCGGCAATCAAACCAGGGTCACTCTGCTTGCGGTGGGCCTTGGCAGTTTTTTCATTATTGGCGTCCAGGCTCTCCAAACTAATCTCCTGAACAATTTCTCGCTTGAGCTTCGCGACGACTCGCCCGATATGTTCTTGATTGATGTCCAGGAGGATCAGACGGCTGGCATCGCCGACATCGTACGGCGCGCCGTGGGTCGTGAGCCACAGTTGATCCCGGTGATCCGGGCGCGCGTGACCGGCGTAGATGGACACAATCTCCGGTTCGATGGTGCCCGTTCGGCGCGTCGGGCGGGGCTCGGCCGCGAGTTCACGATCACCTACCGCTCGCATTTGGAGGAAAACGAGCGGGTGATCGACGGCGCATTCTGGGACGCCACACCGTCTACCGTCCCGGAGGTGTCGATTGAGCGCAACCTGCAAGACGATCAAGGAGTAGAGGTTGGCGATCTGATCCGCTTCGATATTCTCGGACGGCCAATCGAGGCGATGGTCACCAGCGTGAGAGACGTCGAGTGGGACGATTCTCGGAGCGGCGGTTTCATCTTCGTGTTTCGCCCTGGAGCACTGGACGACGCGCCGGTTACCTACGTGTCGTTCCTTCGGGGACCTCAGGAGGCCGAGGCTCGAGCGCGCCTGCAGAGGGATATTGCGGCGGAATTTGCCAATGTGTCGATCATTGACGGTCTCGAGGTCATTCGCACCATTCGGCGTGTCCTCGACTACGTGACGATGGCGATCAACGCCGTTGGAGGGATTGCGCTGTTTAGCGGCGGGTTGATACTCGTCGGCTCTGTTGCGATGACGAAGTTTCAACGGTTGTACGAATCGGCGATCTTCAAGACGCTCGGAGCGAACACGCGGCTCCTCACGATGATGCTAGTGCTCGAGTATGGCGTGTTGGGGACACTGGCGGGGACCGTGGGATCCCTTGCCGCCTTGGTCTTGACCTGGGTACTGACTCGGCAAGTGTTCGAGATGACGTGGTTCCCGTCGCCGGGCACGAACGTGGCCGCGATATTCCTGACGGCGCTCGTGGTCGGTGTCGTCGGAGTCGTGTCCAGTATCGACGTGTTACGCCGGAAGCCGCTGTTGACGCTGCGGGCCGAGTGACGGCGAGTGCCGTTTTCGGGGAGCAAGTCAGCCGCATGCTAAGATCAAGTGTTAAGGACATTGCGATCGGCAATAGATAACAGGGGAATGATTCGGATGGACTACGGCGTCTACAAGAAGGCGTTATTGAGTAAGCGGG
Source organism: Vicinamibacterales bacterium (assembly GCA_965223015.1). Lineage (GTDB taxonomy): Bacteria > Acidobacteriota > Vicinamibacteria > Vicinamibacterales > UBA8438 > CAUZIB01. The sequence goes on from CBDCVL010000002.1 coordinate 150,591, forward strand.
GTGAGATCATCGCTGAGGGCGGTGGTAAGCAGATTGATGCGTCAATGGAGACGAACACCCGACAAGGGGACTTGGCCGATCAGGCGACCGGCACCAACGAAGTGCACATTCAGTTGAAGGTCAAGCAGACCGACGCGAAGATTCTGCAAGCGATCGAAGAAGCGCTGTGGCGGATGGAGCAGGGCACCTACGGGATTTGTCGTGACTGCGGGGAGCCGATCGCGCCGGCTCGGCTCAATGCGATTCCCTGGACCCGCGTCTGCATCACCTGTAAGGAGCAGCAGCGTTCGTAGGCAGGTGGCTGTTGCTCTGGGGAGCAATCTCGGCTCCCGCGAGTCCCACCTGGAACACGCAGTCGTTCGACTCCGTAGCATTCTGAACCACCTTCAGGTATCTGAGTTTCTCGAGACTGCTCCCGAAGGGGTTCCAGACGATCAGCCGCCCTTCCTCAACGGGGCAGCGGTCGGCTGGTCGGGGGATGAACCCCGTTTCCTGCTGGACGCGCTGCAGGCGATAGAGCTCGAACGCGGCCGAAAGCGGCCGTTCCCTGGCGCGGCGCGCTCACTCGACCTCGACCTCATTCTGGCCGGCGATCTGATCGTCAGCGCACCACCGCTCATCCTTCCACATCCGAGGTTCAGGACGCGTCGGTTTGTGCTTGCGCCGCTGGCGGAAATCGCCCCGGATCTGGTCGACCCGGTCACGGGACACACAGTCCGGGAGTTACTCGACCAGTTGGCTGGGAGCCCGACGCCGCCCCTGTGACCCAGGCGACTCGGCGCTATTCGAACCGCAGTGACTCGATTGGGTCGAGCCGCGCGGCCTTCCGCGCGGGATAGAAGCCAAAGAAGATTCCGGTTGTGGCCGCGAAACCGACTGCCAGCATGATCGCGTTCGGCGGAACCGAGGTCGGCCACGCGAGAAAGCGCGTGACACCCTCTGACAAGCCAAAGCCAACTGCGACTCCAACCAGGCCTCCGACGAGACTCAGCACGACCGCCTCGACCAGGAATTGAAAGAGCACGTCGCGACCCTTCGCGCCAACGGCCATCCGCAGGCCGATTTCGCGCGTCCGCTCGGTCACCGAGACGAGCATGATATTCATGATCCCGATGCCGCCAACGACGAGCGAAACGCCGGCGATACCGGCGAGCAGACCGGTCATTGTCTGGGTCGTCCCCGTCAGCATGCTTGCCATGTCCTCTTGGGTGCGGAGCATGAAGTCGTCGTCGTCGCCAGGAATGAGCTGATGTTGCTCCCGCAACACCGCCGTGATACTTGCGGAGACTTCGTCCATCTGGTCGGGTGAGGCGGCCGAAATCGCGATGCCCGAGATATTGGTTCCGTCGCGGCCACGGAGTTTCTTCTGCACCGTCGTGTACGGCACGAGAATCGTGTCGTCTTGGTCCTGCCCAAACTGACCGGAGCCCTTCGACTCCATGACGCCGATGACCTGGAAGGATTGCTTCCGGATTCGGATCCGTTGTCCAACCGGGTCGGCACTCTCGCCAAAAAGATTATCGCGCACAACCGACCCGAGGACGGCGACCTTGGCCGAGCTCCGGACATGGGTCTCCGTAAAGAACGTGCCGTACTCGAGGTCCCAAAAGCGGATCAAGGGAAAGTCGACGTCAGTACCCTCGATTTGAGCAGACCAGTTCTGACTCCCCGCGACCACCTGGTCTCGAGTGCCAACGCTGGCGGCTAGGTAGACGGCCCCGGGGACCTGCGCCCGGATGGCGTCGACATCTTCAGCCTTGAGCGTCGGCGCCCCACCCATGCCGCTACTGATTCCGCCACGGTGAAAGTTGCCTGCGCGCACCGTAATGAGGTTTGTGCCGCCGGCTTCAATCTGTTCTTCAATCTGTTTCTGCGCACCGGTACCGAGGGCGACCATCGCGATCACCGCGGCGACGCCGATGATCATGCCGAGCATCGTCAGTGCGGTCCGCATCTTGTTTCGCGCCAGCGCCTTCAGTGCGACACGCAGAATGATAAAGACGTGCATGTGAGACTCCTTAGCTGGACTGGGCGACCCGGTCTGGGCCCTTGCTGTCGCGCATCTCCGCCTGCGGCTCCGATTCAGTTGTCGCCGCCTGCCGCGGGCTGGTATTCGCCTGATCGCGCACAACCTTACCGTCTCTGAATCGAATAATTCGGCTCCCATACTCGGCGATGTCATGCTCGTGAGTGATCAGAATGACCGTGATTCCGCTGTCTCGGTTCAATCGTTGAAAGATGCCCATGATCTCGATGCTGGTCGTTGAATCGAGATTTCCCGTGGGCTCGTCGGCGAGAACGATCGAGGGATGGTTGACTAACGACCGGGCGATGGCGACGCGCTGTTGTTGTCCGCCCGACAGTTGATTCGAGTGATGGTCCATCCGGTCTGCGAGACCGACTTCAGTCAGCATCGTCTTCGCTCGGTCATGACGCTCCGATGACCGGATACCACTACGATACAGGAGCGGAAGTTCCACATTGTCCAGCGCCGATGTTCTGGCGAGCAGGTTGAACCCCTGAAAGACGAAGCCGATCTTGGAGTTTCGCACTGTGGCCAGCTCGTCCCGAGACATCCGTGACACGTCGTCTCCATCCAGAACGTACGCGCCAGACGTCGGGCGGTCGAGGCAACCGAGGATGTGCATGAAGGTGGACTTGCCGGACCCTGAGGGCCCGATGACCGTCACAAACTCACCGGCTTCGATTGACAGGCTAACGCCGCGAAGGGCTTTGACCTCGACGTCGCCCATGCGGTAGACCTTCACGAGATCCGAGACGGAGATAACTGGCACGAATGACCTATCTCCGCCGTCCCCGAAAGAACTGCGGGAGCAAGGGCGAACCACCACCTGCGCCCGGGGGCGCCGGACCATTGTCCGGCGTCGTGATATTCGTCACGAGGGTGGTGTCCTCGGTTAGGGCTCCCGGATCAGTCTGGCCGGTCGGCAGGATTCCAAGCAACTCAGTCGCGGTTCCGTCCGTCACGCCAAGGCGGAGACCGACCTCCCGCAGACGGTCGCCGTCCATGATCCAGACCTGCCCCGATGTGACAACGGTTGGCAGTTCCCCGAACAACGCATCTATCGTCGTCGCTCCGCGCTCGACAGTTGGGATGTTCGGGCTGCTCGTCGTGTTCGCGGGACGCCTACGTTGCGGATCAGCACCGGGCCTGCCTGCCCCTCCCGTCTCGAACCCGCCGCCTGCCCGCTGAGCGCGCCGCGTCATCATCTGTTCGCGCTCCTCTGGGGACATGCCTGCGAGACGTTGCTGGAACTGTCGCAGGCGCTCGGGATCAGGGGCGCCGCCGCCGGCGAAATCTCCTCCGAATGTGGCGCCATCGGTCGGTGCGCCATCGGTCGCCATTGGGGTCCCCAGGGATGGTCGCCCGCCCGGTGATGAGGAGACGCCCGTCGTCGTCTCTGGCACCGGTTGATTGAGCAGGGCAAACATTTCGGTCGTCGGGCGGAAGCGCAATGCGGCGTTCGGGATACGCAGCACATTCTCGCTTCGGGCAACCTCAAGGGTGATTGTTGCCGTCATCCCAGGCTTCAGGCGCAGATCTGGATTTGGTGCATCGATCACCGTGGCGTACGTGACGACGTTCTGGGTCACGACCGGCTCCAGGCGGATTTGGGATACCACCCCCTCGAATTCCTCGCCGGGGTACGCGTCGACTGTGAAGGTGACGCGCTGCCCCGGACGGATCCGACCGATGTCGGCCTCGTCGATGTTGGCGAGCACCCGCATCTTGGTCAGGTCCGCGGCAATGATAAAAAGCTCGGGGGCCTGCAGGCTTGCCGCGACAGTCTGTCCCATGTCGACCAGGCGGGAGATGACGATCCCGTCGATAGGCGCTCGGATCACCGTATGCTCCAGATTGACTTCGTTCTGGTTCAAGGACGCCTGTGCCTGCGTCACCGCGGCCTCAGATGACCTAATCTGCGCCTCGGCCGATCGCGTGGCGACCTGGGCCGCTTCGCGTTCGGTCTCGGAGATCAGTTGCCGCGAAGCAAGGTCCTCAGCACGTCTGAGCTGGACCCTCGCATCGTCGAGGGACACCCGGAGCCGTTCCGTATCGGCCTCGGCCCTGATGAGGTTCGCGCGGGCCTGTTCGACCTGCGTCTCGAACAGCGAGGGGTCGAGGCGCATGATGACCTCGTTTGCCCGCACGATCGAATTGAAGTCAGCCGAGAGTGACTGAATGGTTCCGGAGACTTGGCTGCCGACGTTGACCGTGGTGACGGCTTCCAGGGCGCCCGTTGCTCCCACCGTGTCAAGGATCGTCCCACGCGTGACCCTCACGGTCCGGACTTCGGGAACGAATTCGACCGTGTTGTACGCGAGATACCCATACGCGGTCATAGCGCCGCCGACCAGGACGAGGACGAACAACGCCTTCTTCATTCCAGTGCCTCCACGGCGCCAATACTCGTCCCTCGACGCCAGCCGCCGCTGGGAGTTCTATGAGACGAATCCATCCACCGTATGACCGACTCGAGGGCGAACACGTTTACCCCCCTCCGACAATCGAGATCCCTGCCCGGGAGAGAGAGGTCTGCTGAAGACGTTCGAACTCGACCAACGCCTGTTGGTAGTCGAGAATGGCACGCAACTCGGAATCCTGGGCCGTCGCCAGGTCCCGCTGTGCCTGCACGACGAAGAAGTTGGTCGACATGCCGACCTCGAACTTGCTCTCCTCGGCATCGAGTTGTTGCTCTGCTAACTCCCGCGCCGCCGTGGCCGCTGCGACACGCTCTTGAACGCTTTCGATCTGTACGGCAGCGTTCGTCACCTCGGTTGCGACCGTGAGCTCGAGTTGCCGCAGCTGGGCCTCTGTTTGCCTAACCTGAAGGCGAGCGCGTTCCACGGCCGCGTCCTGTGAGCTCGTTCCGAGAGGGTAGCTGAGCTGTAAGCCCACGTTCCAGACCGGAAACCTGGCGTTGCCGATCTGTGTGATGGCATCAGTGTATCCGCCCGGAATGGTGAGAGCGGTCTCGCCTCCAAGACCGCTGCGGATCAGCAGGTCCCCACCTTGACCCTGCAGCTGGAATGTCCCAACGAGGTCAAGCGCGGGTAGCGTGTTGTTGTGCAAACTCCGGACATTCAGCTCGTTGATATCCTGTTGTCGCTGGGCGCGACCGAGGTCGGTTCGCTGCGCGAGCGCGTTCCGAACGGCGCCCTCGAGGTCGATCGGTGGCCGACTCAACTGTGGGCTGTCGCTCGGAGCGAGACGGGCATCCCAGAGCTCGTCCTCGGTCCCACCCACGATCAAGCGCTTGAGTGAGAGCTCGGCAGTTCGAAGCGTCTGACGAGCTTGTGCCAGCGCTTGGCGGCGCGACGCCGCTTCCGATTGGGATTGGACCACATCAATCGGGGCGAGCGTGCCAATCTCCACGCGCGCTCGGTTGTCGCGGACGAGCTGTTCGGCGAGATCGAGTGCCTGCTGCTGTACGTCGACGCTCGCGACCGCGTAGAGCAGCTCCCAGTACGCGTTTTCTACGTCAGCCACCGTGTTGGTGATCGTCTGACGCAGGTCGATATCGGAGATGTCACGGTTGATCAGGCTGACTTCGATCTGGGTTCGGTTGGTGTCGGTGCGGAAGCCGCGCAGCAGCGGCTGCGAGTACTGTGACACGAAGACGCTACGGAAGCTGGGATTAAAGCTCGAGAAGGCATTGTTGGACTCTTGCCGATTGTTGTCGAAGCCAACGTTGAGATTGCCACCGCCCCATTTGACCGGCCAATCGAGACTGACGTCGAGGTTGGATGTGTCGGTCTCTGTGATCACGCCGCCGTCGAGCTGTGTGGCCGACGGGTTGGTCCGAGAGGACAAGTCAGTGTTGAACCCCAGAATGGGGCGGTACGCCGCTCGCCGTTCAGCCAGCGTGAGGTCTTGCACCTGTGGATTGATCCGCTCGACGGCGATGTCGAGATTCCTGTCGAGCGCACGCTGAATCGCATCATCGAGCGTGAGGTCGAAGGGACGTTCTTCAGTTACCTGCCCCAGAAAGGCGGCACTCTCTCGGAGGAGACGGGCTACGTCTGTGTTCTCTGAAGGCGCGTCGATTTGCGCGTGGATAGTACCCCCAGACGCCAGCAGCACGACCAGCAGGCACACGAGACTCATCTGTCTTTTCTCGATGGCCACGTCAACCTCCGTTCGCTGTGAGAGACCAGGGGTGACTGGTGAATATTCCATGCCCACGTGAATCGTTCCAACACAATTTTGTTCCTCCTCGGAGATCCGCCGTGTCCTTTTATCAAACGATACAGTGTACGAGACGTTCCAGCGACCCGGGCGGTTCTGCGAGAGTCGGCGCGGGACTGTCCGGCGAGATCGGGGTGCTCAGCGTTCGCGAGTGGAGGTGCGAGATTGTCGGCTCTCACGCATCCAATCTCTCAGGCCGGCACGCTGCTCGGCCGATAGCTCGCGATGCATGCGGTAGATCATGAGGAGGCGTTCCTTTCCGAGGGCGCCGCGGGCGGTTTCAACCTTGTCGATCTGCCGGGCTACGTCGGATTCCGTGCCGTCCTCCGCATCGATCAACCCCGAGAGAACCTTCTCCTCGCTGTTCAGTCCCCTCATGAGTGAGCGCAGAGTGGGCTGCGCCTCTTGGTAGATGTGCTCGATCGACTCCGACTGTTCGTCGGTGATCCGCAATTCAGTCTTGATGTCCCCCGACTGCCACCACTTGTGCCGCTGGCCTCCCTCACTCAAGGGCGCCATGCTCAGCATGCCAAGCAGGACGACCGCAAATAACGCTGCACTTAGTATCCTCTGCATGGCGCGTGCCTTCTCCGGGTCCGGGCTCAGTGTTCCCTAGGGCTGGGTGCCCCACACCCGACTTTTCGCCCCTCTTAGCAAAGACGGCTCGTCGGAGCGAATTGTTTACAGCCGGGCGAACCGTTCTTTTCCGAAAGCTGAGCCACCGGACCACTTGCCGAGAGAGCGGCCCCGGACAGCACCTGGCCGTCAGTCGCCCGGCCCAGTCGCCGCGAAACGCGTCAGGCGGTTGATGACGTCGCCAACGATACTATCGGGGGTCGAGGCACCTGCGGTGACGGCGACTGTCACGGAGCCCGTCGGCGGGAACCAATCGTATGTCACAACTTCCTCGCCTGAGTTGCCTCCAACACCAGTCGCGGGAGCACCCCCTGTCGGGCGGTGACGGATATCACGGTCCGAGACGAGACAGTCCGCATCGGCGATGTGAAACGTCGGAAGCCGATCGGCACAGATGCGAGCCAGGTTCCGGGTGTTGCTGCTGTTGTATCCGCCGATCACGACGGCGAGGTCGTACGTCCCGACCCGCAACAGGTCCTGAACGGCATCCTGTCGATCTTGGGTGGCGCTGCAGATGGTCTCGAATGCCTGGTAGTGGTCGCCGAGCGACTCGTGACCATACCGGTCGAGCAAGGCCTCGCGAAACATGGTTCCGATCTCCAAGGATTCGGACATCAACATCGTCGTTTGGTTGGCCAGGCCCACCTGACGCAGATCGCGTTCGGGATCGAACCCGGGTGAACAGGCGTCGCGGAAGGTTTCCTGAAACTGCTCGACGCTCACACGCTCACGGATAAAGTCACAGGCGATCCCAGCTTCCTCGCGATTGAGGACCACCAGGTAGCGACCGTTTTGTGCGTTGAGTGCCTGTGAGGCGGTGGCACGGGTCTCCTCGTGGCGGACCTTCCCGTGGATGACGGCCGTGAATCCGTCACGGGTGTACCGCTTCACATTCTTCCAAACATTCAGAACGGATCCGCACGTCGTATCGACAAGTGTGCAGTCTCGACCCGAAAGCTCTTGGAGTTCGCCAACCGTCACACCAAACGCTGGCAGGATGACGACATCGTCGTGGTCGATCTGAGCGATTGACTGCCCAGGATCAGTCAGAAACGCGACGCCAGCTTTCCGGAGTCTGTTATTGACCTGGGGGTTGTGAATGATCTCGCCCGTGAGAAAAACGCGGCGGTCCGGGAATCGTTCGCGTGTCTGATACGCGTAGTCGACCGCCCGGTCGACTCCGTAGCAGAAGCCAAACTCCTTCGCAAGATGAACGACGAGACGTCCGCGATTCCAGCGAAATCCGGCGGCCTTGATTTCGTCGACGAGCGCGCTGTGGTAGTCCTTCGCGAGCGCACCGGCAACGGCGTGCTTGAGGTTCAACCCTTTTCGAAAGACGGAAGCCGGCACCGTCGACTACCAGACGTTGACGGCGACGTCCCGGATCCGCGGTGTGAGCTCGTCAAGGGAGCTCAGCTGCGGGACTTGAGGGCCGCTCAGAACGAGCTCTAGCTCGTCGAGAAACAGATCATCGGTGTCGGCGGGCCCCACACCTGCGGGCGTCAGCGACGGAAGGGGCAGGGTAGAAGCCGCCTGCGGGTCATTCTGGGCGGCTGTGACCAGCGCAGCGGAGCTTTCTGGATGGACGTGCATGAACTGGCCAATACTGAACCCGGCCACAAGGCCAGCGACCGCCGTAGCGCCAAGCCAGCGGCCAGCGCGATGCATCCGGGAGAGCGGGGGTCGGGCGAGAGGTGGAAAGCGGAGGACTTGAGCTCGCTCGGCCGGTTCAACCGCCCGCCGTAGCCGCCTCACGATCCGCTCTCGCTGGGCTGTGATCCGATCAGGCGGGTAGGCTTCGGCAAAGGTCTCGTCACTCGCGGCGGCCAGCTCGCTGAGAAACACACTGAGTGACTCTGAACGGCTCCGGCAAGCGTCACAATGGCGCAGGTGCGCCTCAATTTCCAGGTCAACGGATATATCGCCTGACCCAGGGGGGGGCGAGGACACCCGCTCGAGCGTGTCGAGGAGCTCGCGGTTCGTCAGATGCGTGGAGGGTCGGCGCAACCAGGCCCAGAGGGTCATGCTAAATTGCCTCTCCTGGTCGTTGTCCTGCGGCTCGACTGAGCCACGTTTGGCGGCTCAGCTGCTTCCGCAGTGAGCGCACCGCGCGAAAGAGGTGGACCCGCACCGTGGCCTCGCTTACGCCAAGGACCTTGCTGACTTCACGGGCTGAGTGGCCCCTGAACTGGCTCAACACGACGACGGCTCGCTGTCGCTCCGGAAGCTGGTCGACGGCTGCGTGCAGTCGGAGGTTCCGTTCGCCGGCGAGTAGCGTGGCCTCTGGCGATGGATCGCCGGTCGGGTAGCCTGCCAGCTCTGGCTGGCCCTCGTCTTCGCTGGCGACAAACCAGCGCGCCCGCCGCTTCCGAGCCTTCAGACGGTCGAGGCAGCCGTTCACGACGATCTTTGTGAACCAGAGCTCAAAGAGCACGTCGTTACGGAAGGATGGCAGGTGCAGAAACGCCTTGAGGAATGCGTCCTGAACTGCCTCATCCACGTCCGACGGGTCGCGCAGGTAGTGGAAGGCAATGCGGGTCGCGCGACGCTGGTTCCGCTCGATGATCTCTTCGAAGTGCTGGCACGCACCGATCCTATCCCCGCGCGCGAGAAGAACCTTAACCTCGGCTGCGAGGCGACTGTCGGTAGGTGTGCCCTCGGCGAGGGGCGTCCTTGACTGGGTGTTCACGCCCATTACTCAGGAAGACGCTCGACATCCCGTGTCGTTTACCCGGGTGCCAGCGGCTTCCTAATAATACTGCGTCAGGGAGGTGCCGGGGTAGTAATGCGAGATGATCGTCTGAGGTGTATGGCCGGATCGCGCCCGCTCTACGGCACCGCGTTGGCACAGGCCCACGCCGTGCCCGAATCCCCGCCCTTCGAAGATGAAGCGGTCGGCGAGTCGCTGAACCGTGAACCGGGTGCTCTTGATTGAATGGGGCCCAAAGTGCTGCGAGAGTAGACTCCGGAGATCCTCGCCGCGGACCTCAGCGGTGGTCTCGTTGCCCAGGATGACGGCACGCACGACCCGACCGGATTGGTCTTGCTCGGCGATCAGGATGTCGTGTAGCTCGGGACCGACGCGCGTCCGCGAGTCGGTACGCAGGGCATCCAAGAGCGCTGTCCGGTCAATCTCAAATCTCCAAGGCTCCGGGTCGTTGCGCTGACAGAATGGATCGCGCACGCCACGGAGATACGGCGGGGCCGCGCCCCCCCAGGCGACCGTGGCGGCGCTCGTGCTGCCACCGCAATCGGCATGGTACACGGCGTTGATCGGCTGCCCATCGTAGCTGACGACAAGCCCTCTTGTCGCGCGCGCTGCCGAGGCCGCGACACTGGTGGCTTGGGCAGACATGGTGTCAACTGGTCGGTACACCTGGCAGTGGGTCGTGGCACAGAGATCGAACCCTTCATGCGCATGCCGACCCCGATTGAAAACGGCATAGGTGCGTGCCAGGATTGCCTGCACTCGTGCGACGCGGTCTGCCTCGACGGCGTCGAGCCCCCGGACATCGGCTTCGGCAAGGATGGAGCCCACAATGTAGTCTTCCAGCTCGATCGACAGGATGCGTGTCCCGTCTGAAAGCTGGACGCGCATCCTGGTACTGGGGGCTGGAACTGGATCGAGCCGTGGCCGCGGACGGGCACAGGCGACGCCAGTCGTGACGAGCAGCAGCAGGGAGATTGCGTTGACCAATCCGCGTCGTCGAATCGGTGTCCTCGTCACCATTGGATGTTCTATCGGCTCTTGTGGAACTGCGGTTTGACTTCGCAGTTCTGCACGCCGTACGATCACCGGGAATGTCGTCGGATCCGCTTGAGACCCATGGAATCACGAAACCCCGCCATGTGCACTGGAATCGTGGCGCTCCCGCACTCTACGAAGAAGCCGTCCGTCGACGAGAAGGCGTCATCGCCGATTCGGGCCCTCTCGTCTGCCTGACCGGTGAACATACGGGTCGGGCTCCAAACGACAAGTTTCTCGTCCGGGAACCCTCTAGCGACAAGAACGTCTCGTGGGGGTCAGTCAACCGACCCATCGAACCGGAGCAGTTTAGCCTGCTTCGCCAGGCGGTGCTCGCGTCGCTCGAGGGCAAGGAAGTATTTGTTCAGGATTGTTTCGCGGGCACTGATCCGGCGTATCGGTTGCCGATACGGGTCATCACCGAACGGGCATGGCACAGCCTTTTCGCGCGAACGATGTTTCTTCCCCTTCCGGCTGGTACAACGCCAGGACCTCACGTTCCCGAATTCACCATCATCCATGCACCGTCGCTGGAGGTTGACCCCGGTGTGCACGGTACCTCGTCACCGGTCTTCATCGTTGTGAACTTTGCAGAGCGCCTGGTCCTCATTGGGGGCACGCACTACGCTGGCGAGATCAAGAAGTCGATCTTTACGGTCATGAACTATTTGTTGCCGCTGCGGGACGTTCTACCGATGCATTGTTCGGCGAACGTCGGCAGCCAGGGCGATGTTGCGCTGTTTTTTGGTCTCTCCGGAACCGGGAAGACGACACTGTCAAGTGTCCCAGACCGCCAGTTGATTGGTGACGACGAGCATGGCTGGAGCGCACAGGGCGTATTCAACTTCGAGGGGGGCTGTTACGCCAAGATGATTCGCCTGTCGGCTGAGGCTGAGCCGAAAATCTATGCGACCACGCGGCGTTTTGGCACCGTCCTGGAGAATGTGGTGCTCGATCCTGATACCCGGCTCCTGGATCTCGACGATGACAGCCTGACCGAAAACACTCGAGGCGCGTACCCCATCTCGTTTATTTCCAACTCGGTCCCGTCCGGCCTGGGTGGACATCCGAAGACGATCGTGATGCTGACTGCCGACGCCTTCGGGGTACTGCCGCCGGTTGCGCGACTGAGTGCGACGGGTGCCATGTATCACTTTCTGTCGGGCTACACGGCAAAGGTTGCCGGGACGGAAAAGGGGATCATGGAGCCCAAAGCGACCTTTAGTACCTGTTTTGGCGCGCCGTTCATGGTTTGGCATCCGACCGTGTATGCGAGGCTGCTTGGCGAGCGGATCGCGGCTCACCAGGCGAAGGTGTGGCTGGTCAATACCGGTTGGACGGGTGGGCCATACGGGATTGGCCGTCGGATCAGCATTGCGCACACGCGGGCGATCGTCGATGCGGTGCTGTCAGGCGGTCTGGACCAGGTTGAATACCAGCGAGATCCGGTATTCAATATTGAGGTCCCGGTGTCCTGTCCGAACGTGGACGCGAAGATCCTGAGCCCTCGAGGAACATGGGATCGAGATGCCGACTACGATGTGCAAGCGCGGACCCTGGCGGGTATGTTTGCCGAGAATTTTAGGACGTTCGCGTCAGAGGCCGATATGGACGTGACACGTGCCGGCCCATTCTCATAGTGCATACGCAGAGGCAGAATCGGTTATCGGCCTCGAGATTCACGCCCAACTCCTCACTGACACGAAGATTTTTTGTGGCTGCAGCACCCAGTTCGGTGCCGAGCCCAACACACACGTGTGTCCCGTGTGCCTTGGCCTTCCGGGGGCGCTCCCGGTTCTCAATGAGCGGGTCGTCGAGCTCGCGACTCGAGCGGCGCTGGCGCTGGGATGTCGTGTGAACCCGTCCTCGGTCTTCGCCCGAAAGAACTACTTCTATCCCGATCTCCCGAAGGGATATCAGATTTCCCAGTACGAACAACCCCTGGCGGTCGATGGCCGCCTCGAGTACCAATCGAACGGCCAGGTGGCGAGCGTGGAGATCATGCGGGTCCACCTCGAAGAGGATGCCGGCAAGTCGCTTCACGAGGGGCTGCCAGAGTCGGACACCCTCACGCATCTCGACTTCAATCGCAGCGGTGTTCCCTTGATCGAGATCGTGACTCACCCCGACTTGCGGAGCGCAACCGCGGCGGCTGATTTCTTTGCCCGGCTGCGAGCGATTCTCCAGGCTGTCGAGGTCAACGACGGGAACATGGAGGAGGGAAGTCTGCGGTGCGATGCCAATGTGTCCGTCCGGCCAGTTGGGGCTCGTGAGCTCGGCGTGAAGGTGGAGATCAAGAACATTAACTCGTTTCGGTATCTTCAGCGGGCGATCGACTACGAGTATGAACGGCAGGTCGAGGTGCTTCGGTCCGGCGGGACGGTGACGCAGGAGACACGGCTCTGGGACGCGGACGCTGGACGCACCGCCTCGATGCGGAGCAAGGAGGAAGCACATGACTACCGGTATTTTCCGGAGCCAGATCTGCCGCCAGTCGTGGTTTCTCCAGACTGGGTATTGGCTGTCGGGGCGAGCCTGCCAGAGCTTCCCGAGGAGCGCAAGCGGCGGTTCGTGACCGAGTATGGCCTGCCGGAATACGACGCAGGTGTCCTCACGCAATCGGCGGGCCTATCCGAGTACTTCGAGGCGACCGTCAGTCGGTCAGGCGACGCGAAGGTGGCCAGCAACTGGGTTATGGGCGAGGTGCTCCGCAGGATGAAGGAAGAGGCGGTCGAGATCGAGGACTTCGGAGTCACCCCCGGCGCGTTGGCCGAATTGATTGTGGCCGTGACGGCCGAGAAGGTGAGCGGGTCGGCGGCAAAAAGAGTCTTTGGGCGTATGTACGAAACTGGCGAATCAGCGGAGGCTGTGATTGCGGCCGAGGGCCTGGCACAGATCGACGACACCGGGGCTCTGGCGGTCGCGGTTCAGGCGGTGATCGACGCGCAGCCAGATGCCGTCGCGAGCTATCAAGCGGGCAAGACCGGAACGCTCGGGTTTCTCGTCGGGCAAGTGATGCGAGAGACTCAAGGAAAGGCGAACCCCCAGCAGGTGAATGCGCTGATGCGTGAGCTGCTGGATTGACACTACAGAACGTGCAGGACTACACTTAAGAATTGTAGGTCGGGCAGATCAGAGGTCGATGCCGCCATCGAATCGTGAGGGCTCAACCCTCTTCAGGACGAAGAATCCGGTGGGCCTCACCACCTCCGCATTAGAACGTAGGTTGTTCTATCGGGATGAGCTGCTGAAGCACTGGCAGTGCCTCGAGCAGCAGCGCGAGTCCTACTCAGAAAAGGCGATTACGGACGTGGAGGCGGCCCTGACACGGCTACTGGGCGACGTTGACCGCTTATGTGCCCGGAAGGGTGGGGACGTGCTGGTCAGCCGTCTTCTTCGCAAGATTGATGGGGTGACGCGCCTGTCTGCGTGGTCCGATCCGAAGAAACACCACTGAACACTTCCCTCGTTCGTCGCGACCTCTCCGAGATCATCCACGCAGGAATCACTGGGGCTTCCGGTCGCGTGCTCATGGCACGCGCACTTGCGGATGGCGACATCCGCTCGGTGCTCGGTGGACGGCCAGTCACGTTGGTTGCGGCTGGAAAGATGGCTGTTCCCATGGTTGAGGCATTCACCGAGGCCTGGGACGGCCCGCTGCGAGGCGGCGTGGTGGCGGCGCCGACTGGGTGGTTTCGGGATCACCGGCTGGAATTCTTCAAAGTTGGCCATCCTGTTCCGACGATTCACAGCGTGACCGCTGGCCGACGTGTGCTGACGGCAGCGCGTGCGGTGGAGCCTGAGGAAGTCCTTCTCGTCCTGCTGTCCGGTGGCGCGTCAGCCGCGCTGGCTGTTCCAGTCGGAGGGATGACACTTGCCGACAAGGTTGCGGCCACCGCCGCTCTCCTCCGAGGAGGAGTGGCGATTGATAGCGTCAACTGCGTCCGGAAGCACCTGTCCGCCATCAAGGGAGGATGGCTCACGGCTGCTTCCAGGGGTACCGTCCTGACGTTGGCCGTGTCTGATGTCGTCGGGCCTGTGTCCGACGACGCCGCGGTGATCGGGTCCGGTCCTACCGCCGCGGACCCTACTACTTTTGAGGACGCGGCCATCGTGGCCGACGACCCGGCGGTGCGTGGGGATTTTCCGCAGGCAGCTCGGCGCGTCTTGGATCACGGGTGTCGGGCGCAGATCCCGGACACACCGAAACCCGGTGATGCGCGGCTCGCCGGTTCGAGGTTTCATGTGATCGGCAATCGCATTGACGCTATTCGCGGAGCGACCAGCGCTGCGACGACGCTTGGATACAAGGTCGGCGTTATCGACCAGCCAGTTGTCGGCGATGCTCGACGTGTAGCTGGGAAGCTCTTGGATGACTCGCTGGCGGTTGCGCGGCGCCTGGGCCGACCAGCCTGCGTGGTGTCGGCAGGAGAGACGACCGTGGAGGTCACCGGCTCTGGAAAGGGCGGACGAAACCAGGAGATGGTGTTGGCGATGGTAGACCGACTTTCACGGATGGAAGAGGATGTCGTTGTCGCGAGTGTGGGTACCGACGGTGTAGATGGCCCGACCGACGCAGCCGGGGCGGTGGCAGACCGAACCACGGCTCGGCGCGCCGTCAGGCAGGGGATGAGTCAACCAGCGTCCTACCTTGATCGCAACGACTCGTATTCCTACTTTCGTGCCCTGGGTGACCTGATGATGACGGGGCCGACACAGACGAACGTCGGCGATCTTCAAGTCGTCTTGGTGGGGAGAGATCATGTTGACGGCTGAGCATGTTCTGGAAGCGATTCGCGCGAAAGTCGACCACCCCGCGAATGTGCGGGAGCTCATGCAGCGGCTGCAGCTTCCTGCCGAGCAGCGCGTCACGCTTCGGCGGCGTCTTCGAACACTGGTTGACTCTGGAGCACTCATACGGGTCCGCGGCAATCGATACGGGCTTCCCGATCGGATGCATCTCGTGACGGGCCGGGTGCACGTGAACCCGCGCGGGTTTGGGTTCGTGATGTCCGACCAGCCTGTCGAGGGCATGGACGGCGACTTGTATATCGCCGGAGCGAATCTCAACGAAGCGATGCATGGTGACCGGGTGGTTGCCCGTATCGAACGCCAGACGGGCGACGGACGCGCCGAGGGTCGTATCGTACGGATTCTTGAGCGAGCGACCAGTCGCCTCGTCGGCAGGCTGGAGACCGACGAGTCGGGGCTTGCCTATGTTGTGCCCTTCGACCGACGTCTGGTGATGGACGTCCACATTCCGAAGGACACAAGCGGTGCTGCGGAGGCTGGGGAGATGGTCGTCGTCGAGCTGACGCGGTGGCCAACGCCTGCGCGAAGCCCGGTGGGCCGGGTGGTCGAAGTCCTCGGGAGTGTTGACACGCCAGGCGTTGACACGCAACTCGTCATTCGGAAGTGTGGGATCCCCGACACGCATCCAGAGGCTGCGGTGATCGAGGCACAGCGGCTCGGCAAGAAAGTGAAGCCCAAGGACCTCGCAGGTCGCCAGGACTTTCGACCGCTCCGGACGGTCACAATCGACGGCGACACGGCCAGGGATTTTGACGATGCCGTCACCTTGGAACGGCTGTCGAATGGGAACTTCTGGCTGGGTGTTCATATAGCTGACGTGAGTCACTATGTGCCGGAAGGGGGCGGACTGGATGTTGCGGCCCTTGAGCGTGGGACGTCCGTGTACTTTCCTGACCGCGCGGTCCACATGTTTCCGGAGGCGTTGTCGACGAGACTGTGCAGCCTCAATCCCAACGTTGATCGGCTGGTGCAGTCGTGTTTCATGGAAATCGACGCGGAGGGAACGGTCTGTCGCTATGAGATTGACGACGGTGTGATTCACAGTGACGCGCGAATGACCTACGCCGATGTGAACGCCATCCTGGTCGAACGCGACCCCAAGACGCGAGCGAAGTACGACGACTTCGTCCCTCTCTTCGAGGTCATGGGAGAGCTCTTCGAGGTCCTACATGGCCGTCGCGAGCGCCGGGGGTCGATAGATTTCGATCTGCCGGCAGCAGAGTTCCTGATGGACGACGAGGGGCGCGTCGAAGCAATCGTAGCCTCGGAGCGGAATCTCGCGCATCGCATTATCGAGGAGTTCATGCTCGTGGCCAACGAGACCGTCGCTGAGCATCTTCAAAGCCGGGAGGTTCCCGCACTGTACCGTGTTCACGAGGCGCCCGATCCTCTCAAGGTCGACGTCTTCGAGGATTTTACGAGGTCGCTCGGATACAGTCTCGGAGCTCCCTCCGAGGGAGCGTCACCTCATCACTTTCAGCGTCTGCTGCGCCGACTACGTGGGAAAGCCGAGGAGCGCCCGGTCGCCTTTCTCATGCTGCGTACCATGCAGCAGGCTCGCTACGACATCTCCAACCGTGGCCATTTCGGGTTGGCCGCGCCGAGCTACGCGCACTTTACATCCCCGATTCGACGGTATCCCGATCTGGTTGTGCATCGAGCTCTGCGTCAGCTCCGAATCGATGGGGGGACTGGGAAGGAGACCCGAGCCCGGGCCGAACGGCTGCCGGAGATTGCCCGGCATACGTCAGAGATGGAGCGACGTGCAGAGGATGCGGAGCGCGAGGTGGTCCAATGGAAGAAAGTGCGATTCATGCACGACAAGGTTGGCGACGAGTTTACTGGCTACGTTACTGGCGTCACCGCGTTTGGCTTATTTGTCGAGCTTGTCGAGCATTTCGTCGAGGGTCTCGTGCACATCTCTAGCATGGCGGATGACTATTACCGGTTCTATGAGCGGCAACACGAGCTCCGTGGGGAAAAGGGCCGCAAGATCTATCGCTTGGGTGATAAAGTGGCGGTTCAGCTCGTCCGAGTCGATCGGGAACATCGCCAACTGGAGCTCGCGCTGGTCGACGTACTCGCTGCCGTGAGGGAGCGCGAAACATCTGGTCGGCGGGTGCGGAGCAGGGGGCGGGCGAGACGCGGCCGACGGTCGTGAACCGCAACCTCGACCTGCCGGGATCCTCGTCTGACACCTGACCTGTGACCGTCCACGATCACAACGCAGGATCGTCATGAAATCGATAGTCGTCGGAACGGCCGGGCACATCGATCACGGAAAGAGTGCGCTCGTTCGAGCCTTGACGGGTTCCGATCCTGACCGCCTGAAGGAGGAGAAGGCTCGGGGCATCACGATCGATCTCGGCTTCGCCCATTGTCGGGTGGACGAGTTCAATATTGCATTTGTCGATGTGCCGGGTCACGAGCGGTTTATCAGAAACATGCTGGCCGGAGTGAGTGGAATTGATTGCGTGTTGTTGGTGATCGCAGCGGATGAGTCGGCGATGCCACAGACCCGTGAGCACTTCGACATTTGTCGGTTGCTCCGGGTCAAGCGTGGTTTGGTGGCGCTGACGAAGTGCGACCTGGTCGATGCCGAGACCCTCGAGTTGGTTCGTCTCGAAACCAGTGAGCTCGTGAGTGGCTCGTTTCTCGAGAAGGCCCACGTGGTTCCCGTCTCAGCGAAGTCCGGCGCCGGGCTAGACGATCTTCGGACTGCGCTCGGTGAGATGGCGCAAAGGGTCGAGGCGCGATCCGTGACCGGCACCCCGCGGCTGCCGGTTGATCGCGCGTTCTCGGTCAAAGGGTTCGGTACCGTGGTTACCGGAACGCTGAGAAGCGGGACGGTCGCTCTCAACATGGGGCTGGACGTGCTGCCCTCGGGACGCCGAGTGAAGGTTCGAGGTCTTCAGGTTCATGGCGAGACGCAGGATTCTGTCGGGCCTGGACGACGGGTGGCGGTTAATCTTGCCGGCGTGGACGTTGGGGCGCTCGTTCGCGGTGATGTACTCGTGCAGTCGGGAGGGTTGGAGATCACGCGGCGGCTGGATGCGACGCTCAGTCTCCTCCCGGGTGTTCGTCCGCTGAAGCATGGTGCCCGTGTGCGATTTCATGAGGGGACGAGCGAGGTCATGGCCCGAGTGTCGCTCGCGGGCGAGGTGGGGGCCTCGTCGGACGAACCCGCGCCCAGTGTTCTCGAGGCTGGACGCGAAGCGTTCGTGCGGATCAGGCTTGAGCGACCGGTCGCTCTGACACGAGGTGATCGTTTCGTACTGCGTGCCTATTCACCCGCAGTCACGATCGCGGGTGGCGAGGTACTAGATCCGTCTCCGGCAAGAGGCCGGCTGCGATCATCAGCCGGTCTGAGTCGGCTGCGGCGTTTGAGCGCGCGCCCTGACGATCTTGAATTCCTCGTGACGATGGTCGACGAAGCGGGCGCCTCGGGACTTTCGCGGGACCGGATCGTACCCCGGGGAGGCATCGAGCCTGGCGATGTCGATGCCGTCGTGGACAGACTCGTCTCGGCGGGGAACGTGACGGCCGTCGGTTCTGTGCTGATCAAGCCGGCCTACGTGGTCGAGCTCTGTTCAGAGCTCGTACGCTGGGTAACGGCTTTTCACGAAAAGCATCCTCTCGAGACTGGTTTGCAGCGCGAGGAAGCTCGTGAGCGGTTCAGTCATCGGTCGTCGCCCGAGCTCTTCGGCGCCGTTGTTGCCAAGCTCGTTGGGGACGGAGTTCTGGTGAGCAGTGATTATTTGGCCCTCTCGTCTCACCAGATCGAGTTGTCCGACGAGGAGCGTGAGGTTCAGCAGCATATCGAGGATACCTACCGCCGTGCCGGGCTGTCGCCTCCGGAGGTCACGACTGTCGGCGAAGAGATCGGCGCACCCGCCGACGTGGTCGACCGGATGTTGAGGCTGTTGCTCCGCGAACACGTGCTTGTCAAGGTCGAGTCTCTCGTCTTTCACGCAGACGAGCTCGAGCGGCTGAAGGCCGCCGTGGTCGCGCTCAAAGGGGAAGCATCTCGGGCGGAGATCGATGTGGCCATGTTCAAGGGGCGATTTCAGATCACGCGTAAGTATGCGATCCCGCTCCTTGGCTACCTCGACCGCGAAAGGATCACGCGACGGATGGGAACCGTCAGGCTTGTGTTGTAGTCATCCACCGCGACGGGGCTCTCGCGTCGGAACACACTCCCGTTTTTGCAAATAGACGCAGGTGCCCATTAAACTGCCAGTATGGCTGCGTTCGGGACCGTGAGGACTTGATAAATGGCACAAGACGAAGATCACTCGTGTTTCACGGTGTGTGTGTTTCAGGATGCGAGCTGGGCGAGTCGTGGCCTCGATGCGCTGAAGGACAGGGGTTTTGGCCACGAGTCGATTTCACTACTCTCCAAGCGGTCAGCCGAAACCGACACGCTTGCGCAGCAGACATTCGGCGTCGAGCCATCTCATCTCGAGGTGAGGGGAATCGGCCCGAGTCTGGCCCACGGTTCCCTGGTGGGGGCCCTCCAGGGCGAGGACGAAGGTTTGGGCCGTACCGGCGTCGCGGCTACGATCCGTCGGGTCGGCTTTCAAGCTCACGACGGCTTTATCTTCCAGACCCTGACCGAGCGGGGAGGGGTACTCGTGGCGATCGAAAGCGAACCACGCGCGGCTGACGCGTTGGCGTTGTTTCATTCATACGGTGGAGGCAATGCTGCCATTGGCGCCTGGAAGGGACGCATCTGATTGTCGGCTCGATGCGTCTAACGCAAGTAGAGCGCGTATCCGCTGCGCCAGTCGTGCGCGGCGAGACCGAATCCTTGAGAGCCACGTGCCGCGGAAGGGTTGAGAGTCGGTAGGGTCATGAGCCTCCAATTGGGTCGGATCCGGTTTTCTTCCAGCCACACGCCGTATGGCTCACCAGAGCGGCGCCGCCGGGCTGGAAAACGCGACAAGGGCCCGGCCGAGGCTCGGGGCGCGCCGGCGCGCGTTCCGACGGTGCCACCCGCTGCCGGTTCGTCGAGCGAGAGGCCGTCTCACGCGGCGGAGCTCTCGATCACACCCGACACTCTCGGCCCCAGGGATGTGCCGTTCTTGCTGGGAGCTTCTCAGGAGCGGATGCGTCGCTCGTTTGCAGTCTCGCTCGGTGGGCACGTTGTTTTCACTGGACTCGTCCTATTGCTGCTGAGTCTCGCCCCTGAGCGCGTCTTCGAGACCATCGAGCCGAACCGAGATAATCTTGGCATCGTCTGGCTGCCCGAGGAGGGACCGGGTGGTGGCGGTGGGGGGGGTGGCAACGAGTCGCTCGAGCTCCCTCGTCAGGTCGAGCTGCAAGGTTCCGACGAGGCCGAGCTGAGCATTCCGGTCGCACCTGAGCCGGACTATGTCGAGCCGGAGGTGCAGGAGGAACCTCTGCAAACACAACTGCTCAATATCCCGGCCGTATCGATTTCGAGTGCGCCGCAGACCTCACCGGGGGTTCTGGAAGGGTTCTCCGCTCGGGCTACACTGTCACAGGGGAGCGGGACCGGAGGGGGTGGGGGCACCGGAGAGGGAACCGGGGTCGGACCAGGCACAGGTCCCGGGCTTGGTCCTGGGCAAGGTGGTGGTGTTGGCGGCGGTGTCTACCGACCTGGGGCTGGGATTGTCAACCCGCAGGTGCTGCGTGAGGTCAAACCGCAGTACACGTCCGAAGCGATGCGGGCGCAGATCCAGGGCGAGGTCTGGCTCGAGGTTGTCGTGTTGGCCGATGGTACCGTGGGTGACGTCACTGTCATCAAGTCGCTCGACCCGGTGTTTGGTCTTGATGCAGAAGCGATCAAAGCCGCACGCCAGTGGCGGTTCGCCCCAGCGACCCGCTTTGGAGAGCCGGTTGCGATCCTTGTCTCGCTAGAGCTTGGATTCAATCTCCGGTGAGCCTTGAACGCCCCGAAGCGCGGGCGAAAAAAAAGACGCCCGGCGGGGTCGGTACCCACCGGACGTCGGTTCTCGCTGATGACTAGATCCTTCGCCTAGTACATTCCGCCCATTCCTCCCGGAGGGCCAGCGGGTGCTGCCTCGCCCTTCTCTTCCGGAATGTCCGCAACCAGTGCTTCGGTGGTCAAGAGCAGTGATGCGATCGATCCGGCGTTCTGGAGCGCGGCGCGGACGACCTTTGTCGGGTCGATGACGCCGGCCTTCACGAGGTCCTCATACTTCTCGGACTGAGCATTGAAGCCCACGTTGCCTTTGCCCTCCCTGACGCGTTGGACGACGATCGAGCCCTCGAGTCCGGCGTTCTGTGAAATCCAGCGCATTGGCTCCTCAAGCGCCCGCCGAAGAATCGTGACGCCCACCTTCTGGTCTGGTTCGTCGACCTTCAGATTGGCAAGGGCATCCGCGGCCCGTAGAAGCGCAACTCCGCCGCCAGGCACGATGCCCTCTTCGACAGCCGCCTTTGTGGCGTGCATCGCATCCTCCACCCGGGCCTTCTTCTCCTTCATCTCCGTCTCGGTCGCTGCCCCAACCTTGATCACAGCAACGCCACCGACCAACTTGGCAAGCCTCTCTTGGAGCTTCTCGCGGTCGTAATCAGATGAAGTCTCTTCGATTTGCGCACGGATCTGCTTCACTCGGCCCTCGATAGCTGCCTTGGAGCCTTCGCCCTCGATGATGGTCGTGTTGTCCTTGTCGATCGTGACCTTCTTGGCCCTCCCAAGGTCCTCGATGTTGATGTTCTCGAGTTTTAGTCCAAGGTCTTCGGTAATCGCCTTGCCACTCGTCAGGGTGGCGATGTCTTCGAGCATCGCCTTGCGTCGGTCACCAAACCCCGGAGCCTTGACGGCGGCAGCCTGGAGCGTTCCTCGCAGCTTGTTGACGACCAGTGTCGCCAGCGCTTCGCCCTCGACATCCTCGGCGACGATCAGAAGCGGGCGGCCCAACTTTGCGACCTGCTCGAGCAGAGGCAGCAGGTCCTTCATCGAGCTCACTTTCTTTTCGTGGATGAGGATCACAGGGTTCTCAAATACGACCTCCATCCGCTCCGGGTCCGATACAAAGTAGGGAGAAAGATAGCCACGGTCGAACTGCATGCCTTCGACCACTTCGAGGGACGTTTCAAGCGTCTTGGCCTCCTCGACCGTGATGACACCGTCCTTGCCGACCTTGTCCATCGCTTCGGCGATGATCGTGCCGATTGTCGAGTCGTTGTTGGCGGAAATCGTTCCGACTTGGGCAATCATTGGGCCGCTGACTGGCGCGGACATCTTCTCGAGCTCGCTCACGACCTCCGAGACCGCGCGCTCGATGCCTCGTTTGACCTCCATCGGGTTCGCGCCAGCGACGACGTTCTTGGCGCCCTCTCGATAGATCGACTGGGCCAGAACCGTGGCGGTTGTCGTCCCGTCGCCGGCGATATCGGAGGTCTTGCTGGCAACCTCCTTGACCATCTGAGCGCCCATGTTCTCAAGGGGATCCTCAAGCTCGATCTCCTTGGCGACGCTGACGCCGTCCTTCGTGATGGTCGGCGAGCCAAATTTTCTGTCCAGGACGACGTTCCGTCCCTTCGGTCCGAGCGTCACCTTGACCGCGTTGGCCAGCTGGTCGATGCCCGCGATAATCGCTTGTCGTGTCTTTTCTCCGTATACGATTTGCTTTGCCATGTGCGAAAACTCCAATCACTGATGTGCGTGCCGTTGCGGTCTAGCTGGTTTCGACGACCCCAAGTATTTCGTCTTCACGCATGATCAGAAACTCGGTACCATCCAGCTTGATCTCCTGTCCAGAATACTTGCCGAACAAGACCGTGTCTCCGGTCTGGACGTCGAGTGGCGTCAGGGTGCCGTCATCCTTGAGCTTGCCCTTGCCGGCAGCGATGACCTTCCCCTGCTGGGGTTTTTCCTTGGCGGTATCGGGAATGATGATTCCGCCGACAACCTGTTCCGATTCCTCGATGCGCTCAACGATGATGCGGTCGTGGAGTGGGCGAACCTTGACAGACATAAATCTAAAACCTCCCAAAAAGACTGAAAACAAACCAGATAGCGGGGTTGCGCCGCGGCCGAGCCTTGACTAGCACTCGGAGAGGCAGACTGCTAATTATAGCCGAGCGACGAGAATCGTCAAGTGTCGGGGCCTGGACGGCGGCAGCGCAGCTAGCCGGTTCGCTTCAGCCGATAGGCAGCCATCTTGCGAGTCAGCGTATTCCTGTGAATACCGAGCAGATCAGCGGCCTGGCCGAGGTTCCCTTCGGAGCGTGACAGCGCACGGGTGATGAAGCGGCGCTCGATCGCTTGTCGGGCGTCGTCGTACAGAATGCCTTTCCGGAGCATCTCATCTACCAGGCGGTCGAGTTGATCACGCACGCGATGCTGTCCTTCCTGAAACGACGCTCTGGATGGTCCGCCCGGTCCTCGGCGGGCCTAGACAAGCTCCCGACCGGACAAAAGCCGGAACGCCTCGAGATACTTTTCACGCGTACTGTCGACAACAGTGGCCGGTAACTCTGGAACCGGCGGTTGACGGTTCCAGCTGATCTCGTCCAGGTAGTCGCGCACAAACTGCTTGTCGAAGCTGGCCTGGCCGCGGCCAGGCTCGTAGGCGTCAATCGGCCAGAATCGCGAGGAGTCCGGCGTCAGGACTTCGTCGATCAAGAGAATCTGACCGTCGCCAGGGTCCGCGGGGTCGCCACCGATGAGCCCGAACTCAAACTTCGTGTCGGCCACGATGATGCCGCACGACTCGGCATGTTGTGAGCCATGGGAATAGAGTTCCAGGGTCAGGGCGCGGAGTCGGTTGACGAGCTCGCGGCCAACGAGGTTCGCCGCCTCGTCCTCGCTAATGTTGACGTCGTGGCCGTCCGATGCCTTGGTGGCCGGCGTAAAGATCGGCTCCGGTAGACGCTCCGATTCCCGTAAGCCGACGGGAAGCGTGATTCCACAGACTCGCCCTGTCTGCGTGTACTCTCGCCACCCGGAGCCGGACAAGTATCCACGCGCCACACACTCAATGAGTACCGGACGCGCGCGTCGCACAAACATGGAGCGCCCGGCCAAGACGTCGGCATGCGGGTGGAGGACCGGGGGGTAGACGGAAGGATCGACCGAGATGAGATGGTTCGGGACGATGTCAGCGGTCCGATTGAACCAGAACGCTGATAGCTGGGTGAGTACCTTTCCCTTGTCGGGAATAGCAGATCCCAGAACGAAGTCGTAGGCGGAGATACGATCCGTCGCAACGATAAGTAGATCGTCGCCGACCTCGTAGATGTCGCGAACCTTCCCGCGACGATGAGACGAGAGTCCTTCAAGAGTCGTTTCGAAGATAGGCGTGTCTGTAGACAAGAACGAACCTCTAGGTGGGTGAAAGAAGCATAGCTTAGCGAGAAGCGGCTACCACGGCAAGAGAGAAATCATCGTATCGTTGTAGTACAGTCCGTCGGTGCGCGTCGTTGAGTCAGCGACACTGCGCCATCACCCACGCACGAACGACTGACCTCGGCCATGTCACGGTATCTTCGAGCCTTCGTCATCCTAGGTCTGACCGTCGGTCTGATGGCGTTCTTCCTCCGAAACGCCGAACTCGACCGGGTTTGGGCCGAGATGAGCACGTCCCGTCTCGACCTGCTCGCCTGGTCGCTCCTGGCGATTGTCCTGTCGTACCTTATTAGGGTCGAACGATGGCGACGTCTGCTGCAGCCAGTGGGACCCGTATCGCTGGCGAGTGCGGGACGCGCTACGGTGATCGGATTCGCCGCGAACGCGTTGCTGCCTGGCCGGGTCGGAGAGTTCCTGCGGCCGTATGTGCTCGCCCGGAGAGAGCGCCTTAGCGGGTCGTCCGCTTTTGCGACGATCGTGCTCGAGCGGCTGCTCGACCTACTCGCGATCGTGTTGACGGTAGCGGTCTTCATCGTGCTGGCCGATCTACCATCGACTGCCCCTCGGGTGCTGGGAGCCTTGCGTATCGGGGCCCTGGTCGCCGGTACCTTCGCGATAGTCTCGTTGGTCCTGGTGGTGTTGCTGGTGCGAAGCCCGGCTAGGGCCGACAGGGTCGCGCAATGGTGCGCCTACGTGGTACCGGATGGCCTGTTACGTGCCGTAACGCCCTTTGCGCAACGCTTTCTCCAGGGGCTGGGTGTCGTCCGGCGGCCCGGCCCGCTCGTGATCGCGATGCTTCTTTCCGTCGCTCTCTGGGCGTCGGTCTCTGTCAGCATGTGGATGACGTCGCTGGCGTTCGGAATCGACCTCTCGTTCGGTGGATCCGTCATTCTCATGGGCATGGTCGCGATCGGCGTCTCGGTGCCGACACCAGCTGGCGTGGGCGGGTATCATGCAGCCTATCAGTTGGGTGCCACGGCGTTGTACGGGGCAGGTGTTGACGAGGCGGTTGGTGCCGCCTTGGTGATGCACGTGATCGCGTTTGGGCCGGTGACACTTCTGGGATTGGTGTTCATGGCGCAGGAGGGGTTACGGCTAGGTAGTCTCGCGGGGCTAGGCTCGTCCGACGCGGGGCGGTCTGCCGAATTGGAAACGCGCGTGCCACGCTCCGCTGTGGCTCCGGTTCCGGTGGTTTCAGTTGCTCCGGCCGAGGATGATGGGGGCGTGGGGTGAAGTGCCCGTTCTGCGGACATCTCAAAGACAAGGTGGTCGACTCACGTGAAAGCAAGGAGGGCGAGGTCATTCGTCGCCGCCGGGAGTGTCTCGACTGCGGCCGCCGTTTCACTAGCTACGAGCGAATGGATGAGATCCCGTACATGGTCATCAAGAAAGATGCCTCACGGGAGCGCTTCGAGCGTCAGAAGGTGATTGCCGGGATGTTGAAGGCTTGCGAGAAGCGTCCGGTCAGCGCAGCGGCGCTGGAGACGGTCGCGGACCGTGTCGAGGTCACGCTGCAGGATCGCCCGGAGAAGGAGATCGCGACCGAGGAGATCGGGGCGTTTCTCATGGAGGAGCTTCGAGACCTGGATAAGGTTGCGTACGTCCGGTTTGCCTCCGTCTATCGGCATTTCAGCGACATCGGCGAGTTCATGACCGAGCTGAGAGGGTTGCTGGATGCGAAGGAGTGATCGGCTGGCCTTTCTGCTGGCCGCACTGCTGACGGCCGGCGTTTCGGTGTGGGCGGCGGTAGGGCTCACTGTGTCGACGCTGACGCGCGAAGGGGAAGTCCTGGTCTCGCTCGAGTTGGCCGGGGCGTATACGGAGGACCTGCGCTCCGCAATTCAAAGTGGTCTGCAAACCACTTTCGAGTACGACGTTCGCCTCAGTCGAGAGGAAGCGTTCTGGCCTGACAGCACGGTGGGATCGGCGACCATATCGGCGACCGTGAGGTACGACAGTCTCAACGAGCAGTACAACCTCGCTCGCATGGTCGATGGACACGTCGAGGAAACAGTGATTGCGAACGACGAAAGTGAGATCGAGGCACTGCTCACGCAGTTTGAGCGGGTCCCGCTGTTCACCACAGGCGATCTGGAGCCCAACGCAAACTATCGAGTAAAGGTCCGTGTCGAGCGTCGGCCGCGCGCCGGATGGTTTCTTTTGCCGTGGGCGCGTGCCTGGGCATCCGGCGCTGCGCAGTTTACCTATCTACCGTGACGTAGGACGGCGTGCTTCATGATGTTAGGGGATTCTGAGCTGAATCTCGGAAGGCAGCCACAGCGGGCCCGACCAGTGTCGCGTCGACCGCTCCGCGATAGTCCATTCCTGCTTCTTCTCGCCATCGTGCTGTTCCTTGCGGCGTTGGTGGGCCTTTTGAGGGTCGCCGACCGGTCGACCGAGCTGGCTCCCGACTATCTCAGCGAGGTTGTCCTCTACGCGCTGTCGGCCGCGTGCATCACCATGCTCGTTGTTCTGGGCTTCATACTGGCGCGTAACATTCTCAAGCTGTGGGTCGAGCGCCGGCGAGCCGTCCCGTTCGCTCGCTTTCGCGCGAAGTTGGTAGCCGCTCTGCTCGGTATGACCCTCATCCCGGCGGTACTCGTGCTGTTCGTCGGGAGCGAGCTGATCCGGAACAGCGCGGAGCGATGGTTTTCAGCGCCGGTCGATGATGTCTTGACATCGGCGAACGAAGTCGCCCGCGACTACTACCGAAGCCGTGAGCGCGTTGTGAGCGATCACGCGCGAAGGATCGCGGACACACTTGTGGGACTACCGCTGGACGCCCAGGACATTGCTCGCGTGCGCGAATTGGTCGCGCCGGATGTTTTGGCAGGACTGTTGGGAAGCGTCGATGTCTACCGGGTGGTCGCTCCGGATGAAGGATCGACGGTCGTACGGATTGAGCCATTGTTGGAAGTCGCGATGCCAACAGGGCCAGAAGGATACTCACGAGCGGCCGCGGAGCGGCTTGCGGCGCGAGCAGCGGCCGGGGACGACACCACCCTCCAGTTCGACGCGCTCGCCGGGGGCGCGGAGATGGTGCGAGCGGCGGCTCTCATTGGGAGCGGGGCCGACGGACAACCGGTTGGCGTCGTGGTGGCGAGCGACGCGCTCACGGGAAGCGTCGCTTTTCATTCTCGGAGGATCAGCGGCGCCTATGAGGCATACCGTCAGCTTCAAGTCCTGCAGCAACCCCTTGCCGGCGTCTACCTGTCGTTCTTTGTCATGCTCACGCTGATGATTCTGATCAGTGCGACCTGGCTTGGCGTGTATGTTGCCAAGCGAATTACACGGCAGGTGCAGCTGCTCGCGGCGGGTGCAAAGGAGATCGGCGCTGGTCACTTCGACTACCGAGTCGAGCCAGCGAGCCCTGACGAGTTCGGATCTCTGATTGACGCATTCAACACCATGGCTGGAGAGCTGTCTACAAGTCGTCGTCGGCTCGAGCGCTCGCGGCGCGATCTCGAACGCAAGAATGTGGAGGTCGACCAGCGCCGCCGGTACATTGAGACGATCCTCGAGCGGATCGCGACGGGCGTCGTGTCGGTGGACGCTGAGGGGCGGATCAGTACGATCAACCGTGCGGCGAGCCGACTCTTGTCGATCGACCCCTCAACGATCGGTCAACCTGCGGGCGACGTCTTCTCTCGAGACGATCTTCAGCCCTTGTCGAGTGTCTTGACAGATGCTGGGGCGTTGACCGGCAATCGGAGCGCACAGGAGGTGGCGTTGGGAGCGGAGGGGCACGAAGTGCATCTGGCCGTTGCGGCCACGGCGCTACCGCGTGAGAGCGGTGGCGTGGACGGAGCGGTCATGGTGTTTGATGATGTCACACCCCTGATCAGGGCACAGCGTGTGGCCACCTGGCGTGACGTCGCGCGAAGACTCGCGCACGAAATCAAGAATCCCCTGACGCCAATTCAGTTGTGCGCCGAGAGGATTCGTCGGCACTTTGTTTCGGCGAACCCGTCATCGCGTGAGCTCGTCGACGAGTGCACCGCGACGATTGTCGGAGAGGTGGAGGCACTCAAGAACCTGGTGGACGAATTCTCACAGTTTGCCCGGATGCCGTCGCCTCGAACGGTGACGGCCGACCTCAATGCGCTACTTGACGAGACGGTCGGACTTTATGAAGGCTTGTTCAGCCAGATCGTGGTCGAGCGAGAGCTTTCCCCGCGTCTTCCTCCGACGCGGTTTGACCCGGAGCAGCTGCGACGAGTCGTGGTGAACCTCATCGACAACGCCGTCGACGCACTTGAGCATGCTCTGTCGACGAGCTTCAACGGTCGGAAGGGGGTCATCGTCGTAGGCACAGAGCACGATGCCGCGGCCGGTGTTGTGCGTTTGATCGTTCGGGACAACGGACCTGGGATTCCAAAGGCGGATCAGGACAAGCTGTTCATGCCGTACTTCTCGACCAAGCGCCGGGGCAGCGGATTGGGCCTCGCGATCGTGCGTCGAATCGTGGTCGAGCATGGGGGGAGCATCCAGGTCGGTGAGAACTCGCCTCACGGCACCGTTTTTGCGATTGAGCTTCCTTGCGTGACGGTCTCTGTTGGAAGTGGGGTGCCCGGGTGAAGGCGTCGTTCTTGGTCGTGGACGACGAGGCCGGAGTGCGTTCCGCGCTTTCGGGCGTCTTGCGAGACGAAGGCTACCACGTCGATGCGGTCGACAGCGGAGAGGCGTGCCTCGAGCGCGTGGTCCAACAGCCATACGACGTGATCGTGCTTGATATTTGGCTGCCAGGCATCGATGGGCTAGCAACGCTTCGGAAACTTCGCGATCGGCGAATCGAGGCGCAGGTGCTCATGATCTCTGGACACGGCAACATCGAATCAGCGGTGCGGGCCATAAAGCTGGGCGCATTCGATTTCGTGGAGAAACCCTTGTCGCTCGATAAGACGGTGCTCGTCGCACGCAACGCACTCCGACAGCGACGGCTGGAGGCTGAGAACCGCGCGTTGCGTGCTCACGTTGATCGCCGGCTTGTGATGGTTGGCGAAAGCGCCGAGATGGAGCACCTGCGAGAGCAGATCGCCAAGGCAGCACCCACAAACGGCCGAGTCTTCGTGTTCGGGGAGAACGGCACCGGAAAGGAGCTTGTCGCCCGCAGCGTCCATGCGCTCAGTCGCCGGTCGAGCGGACCGTTCGTCGAGGTCAACTGTGCGGCGATTCCTGAGGAACTCATCGAAAGCGAGCTATTCGGATACACCAAGGGAGCGTTCACTGGGGCTGTGACGGACCGGGAAGGAAAATTCGAGGCCGCTGACGGCGGCACCCTGTTTCTCGACGAAGTCGGAGACATGAGCTTGAAGACACAAGCGAAGGTGCTGCGGGTCCTGCAGGAGCAAGTGGTCGAGCGCGTCGGAGGTCGCGGTGGAGTACGAATCGATGTACGTGTGCTCGCTGCGACGAACAAGGATCTGCGCAGGGCCATCGCAGATGGGACGTTCCGAGACGATCTGTACTTCCGTCTGAACGTGATTCCGATTTCGGTGCCGCCATTGCGTGCGCGGCGCCGCGATGTTCCGTTCTTGGCGAGGTACTTTCTGGCGGAGTTTGCTAGCGAATACGGGCATCGGGTGAAGACGCTCGCTGTCGGCGCGCTGGCGGTACTCCAATCGTACGATTGGCCAGGGAATGTCCGGGAGCTACGAAACGTGCTCGAGCGCCTCGCGATCATGGTGCCTGGTCAGACGATTGAGCCAGACGACCTTGCATTTCTGGCAGGCTCTGCCGTTCGAGCGAACGAGGCGATGTCGACGGAGAACGAATTGCCGTTGCACGCGGCGCGCGAACGATTCGAACGTGACTACATCGTTCGCGCCCTGGCATCACAGCAGGGCAACATATCGCGAACCGCAGAGACACTTGGAGTGGAGCGTAGCAACCTCTATCGAAAGATGAGAGCGTTCGGTATCAATCCGCGCCGGCGGTCGGACTCGGAAGGCGAGGCTCCTCGAAGTCCAGCCGTCTCTCGAGCACCTGGTGCCGGTCGAAGTGCCTGAGACGGAGCGAGTGGGCGCCGGCAGCGAGTACGACATCCAGCGGAATCAAGCCGATGATTTCACTCTCAACGACATCGATGTCACGTGCGGCGGCCTCGCGTTCGACGGCGGCAACAACCTGATGTAGCGGCGTCCGCGTGTAGTCGGTCAGGTTGATCGAGACCTGCACGATCTTTCGGTGATCGAGGCGAACGCCGATTGCCTTGACGCAGGGGAGCCCGCCGTCTCGCTCACGGATGGCGCGCGCGATCGCCCATGCGGAATCGAGGTCGTTGGTTGCGAGGTTGACGTTGAACGCAATGAGGGGGCCCCGGGCACCGATCGCCGATGCGCCGGCCGTCGGATGGGGTCTGGCTGGTCCGAAATCGGGAATCCCGGCGCGGCTCTGCATCTTCTGCGCGAGTCCTTCGAACCCCCCGCTTCGAACCGTCTCCAGCGCTTGGCGTTCCGGCTGCGTGGCCGCATTGCCGTACAGAAATACCGGAACGGCGAAGCGCTCCGCCACCGCTTGCCCGACGCGCCGAGCCAGAGCCACGCAATCGGTTATGGAGGCATCGCGTATCGGGACGAACGGAACGACATCGACAACACCGATCCGCGGGTGTTCCCCTTCGTGGGTTCGCAGGTCGATCCGAGGGACAGCAACCTCGTAGAGGCTCAGGACTGCCTCCATGAGCGAGTCGGCGTCGCCGACAATCGTAAAGACCGAGCGGTTGTGGGAAGGATCTGCAGAATGGTCGAGGAGAGACGCGCCGTCGACGACCTCCACGGAGTGCACAAGGGCATGAAGAATATCCTCGTGCCGCCCCTCGCTGACGTTCGGAATTGCCCCGATGATCGCCATGGTCGAAACAGATTGTATAATCGTTCGGCCTCATGTTCGATCACCTGCACGACGAGCCGCGTGCGAAAGGTCAGTCTCCCGACGCTGATCGGAACGTGAAGATCGAACGGCTCCTTCTTGCCGGTCTCGATCACTATTTCCAGGGACAATACGAGCGGGCGATCGACGTGTGGAGCCGTGTGCTGTTCTTGGATCGCTCACACGCCCGGGCGCGGGCGTATATTGACCGCGCGCGCGCCGGTCTCGCGGAGCGGCTACGAGAGTCCGAGGAGCTGGTGCATACGGGTGTCGAGGCATTCGAGCGGGGAGACGTAGGCGAGGCGAGGTCGCTTCTGACGTCAGCGGTTGAGCGAGGTGGAGGTCGCGACGAAGCGCTGACCGTGCTCGAACGGCTCAATCGGCTTGAGGCGGCGGCCGGGGATGTGACAGTGAGTCCGCCGGAGCTCCCGGTCGATCCGTCGAGTGGGCGGGGCAAGGCGGCCCGCGTGGCGTTGCCGGGTCGGCGAGTCCGCGTCGCTCCCCTCGTCCTGTTCACGTTCCTTCTGGTGGCTGGCGGCTACCTTGCGGTCTCGTGGGGGCAATGGGAAGCACTCCTTTTTGGCACAGCACCATCGCGGACGATGACGCCCGTCGCGGACATAGGCGTTGAGCTTCCGGTTCCATCTGGTGCGGAGATGGTGGTTGCTCGCGCACGTCGTCTGATCGATGCGAGGCGGCTTCACGCGGCTCTGGTCGTTCTCGATTCGGTGGCTTCGGGCGACGCACAGGAGGCTGAGGCTGACGCTCTGCGCGCGAGTATTCAGCGCCGGCTGCTGTCTCCCCAAGGCACATCAGAGCCAGGGCCTCGGGACGGAGAACTTTCCGGGCTTCCTCGCCGATGACCTGTCCGCGCTGTCGACGACCGATACTGGTAGCGGCCCGCAGATGTACGGCGTGTGGGTACGGGCTTCCGGGAGGTGACGGGGTGGACCGCGTCACCGACGGTGGTGTGATTGGCCCGTTACAGGACTTCGTTCTCAGAGATCCGCGCACCGTCCGTGGCGTCGCGACCACTCGGTCGACGCGGGGAGCGCGGTCAACCCGTTCGCGTTCCGGCGGTTCGCCGCTTCTCGAGTTTCAGCAGGAGTCGTCTGCTTCGTCGACGACCGGTGGGACAGGCGCCAGGCCTCGGCCAGGCGCGGCGGATCCGAAGAAGCGTCGCGGTCATGTTCAGCCTGAGCCGACGCTTGGGCTCGATACGACCCATGAAGCGGAGGGCCAGCAAGCCGCGACGAGCCAGAATGTGAGGGCCCTCAGTCTCTTGGTGCGTCGGTTGGTCGCCGGCTCGGTGGACATGATGATTCTCGTCGGTATCAATGCCGCGGTTGTCTACTTTACGCTGCGACTGGCCAGTCTTCCGGTGGCGGAGTCGAGCGAGTTGCCAGCTGGACCGCTTTCGGCATTCCTGGTCCTCTTCGACTTCGGCTATATTGTCGTCCTCACCGCGTTCGGGGGTCAGACGATCGGGAAGATGGCGGCCGGCCTCCGCGTCGAATGTAGAGGAGGCGAGCCTGTTACCTTGCCCAAATCGCTCGTTCGAACGGCAGCCTACATGGTGTCTGTGCTTCCTCTGGGGGCGGGCTTTCTCCTGATGCTGTTTCGGCGCAGGCGAACGCTGCACGATCTCATCGCTGATACCCGCGTGGTCAGGGTCTCTTAGAACAATGGTGTCGTTTGGGCTCTTTATTGCGACCGGAGGGTATGCGGGCTACGCGCCAGTCGCTCCTGGAACTGTGGGTTCGGTTCTTGGGCTTCTGTTGCTAGCCGTCATCCGCTATTCGGCTGTTCCATACCTGGAGCTCGGCCTGCTTGCTGGGGTCATTGTCCTGGGAGTCTGGGCATCGGGGGTCGGCGAACGTCACGCCGGACGAGAGGATCCTGGATGTGTCGTGATCGATGAGGTAGCAGGGATGCTCTTGACGATGATTGCGACGCCCCTCACCTGGCCCACCGCAATCGTGGGATTCCTGGCATTCCGAGTGTTTGACATCTTCAAGCCGTTTCCGGCGCGGTCGGCCGAGCGTCTTCCCAGCGGTACGGGCATCATGGCCGACGACCTCGTCGCCGCGATATATGCATTCCTCACTCTTCGTCTTGCGATCTGGGCCGTGCCGGCCCTTGTAGTGTCGTGAGCGCGCGTCTGACTCCGTTCCGCCATGCCGTCGTGATCGCCGTCGGCTCGGAGCTCCTGACCCCCCACAAGCTCGACACAAACTCGCTGTTCTTGACCGAACAGCTCAACGACCTTGGTGTGGCGGTGCGATACAAGAGCGTGGTGGGGGACGAAAAGCAGGAGATTGCGGCGGCTGTAGGCCAGGCAGTTGCTCACGCGGAGTTGATCATCCTCACGGGAGGACTCGGCCCGACGGAAGACGACGTCACGCGTGACGCGGTGGCGAGCGTCTTCGGACTGACGCTGCGCGAGGATCCGAGCGTGCTTGCATCGATTCGTTCGCGTTTCGAGTCGAGACGGTTGGAGATGCCGAGTATTAATCGACGGCAGGCGCTCGTGCCGGATGGCGCCGTCGTTCTGTCCAACGCCAACGGGACTGCTCCGGGGCTGTGGCTGGAACGGCACGACGTCACATGCCTGCTGCTTCCCGGACCGCCACGGGAACTCCGCCCTATGTTCGAAGGGGCTGCATCCAGGTACATCACAGAAAGAGCCGAGGGGCAACGAGTCTTCCGACGGGTGCTGAAGGTTGTCGGTCACACGGAGTCGTACGTCGAGTCACTCACGCAGCCTCTGTACTCCCAGTGGCGCCCACCACGGACCCAGATTAGCACCACGATCCTCGCGTCGCCGGGCCAAGTTGAGCTCCATCTTTCGACACGCGAGGCCGCGTCGGAGTCTGTCCATCAGGCTCTCGATGATGCGACGGCCGAGCTCTCTGCCGTCCTCGGCCGGAGCCTCGTTAGCACAGATGGCTCGTCGTTGGAGGCAGTCGTCGGCCGGCTTCTCTCGGCCCGAGGGTATGCAGTGGCGGTTGCAGAGTCATGCACTGGGGGGCTCACAGCGTGCCGATTGACCGAGGTACCAGGGGCGTCGGCCTATGTGCGCGCGGGGTGGGTGACGTATAGCAATCAGGCGAAGACCGACCTTTTAGGCATTGACCCGGCCGTCATCGCGGAGCATGGGGCGGTCAGTGAAGCGGTCGCCTCAGCGATGGCAGTCGGTGCCCGGGAGCGGGGAGGTGGAGGCTACGGGCTTGGGATCACCGGAGTGGCAGGACCGGGCGGTGGGTCGTTGGAGAAGCCGGTGGGAATGGTCTGCGTGGCCCTGGCTGGCATTGATGCGGAGCTGCGAGTACGGACCTTTCGGTTTCCGGGTGAACGTGAAGTCGTGAGATTCCAGGCGTCGCAGGCGGCTCTAGATATGTTGCGACGGGACCTAGTGCGTCAGGGCTAGAGCCGGTCGCCTCTCTGTTGGACTGCCCTCCCTTCGGGGAATCTACCCGCAGCGAGACGGGGGAGATGGTCCGCCCCAGTGCTCGCCGGGTCGTGTCGAATGGGTTCTTGGTCTCGTCCGTCTCCTCCGATGCGGATCTTTGTGGCCGCCGGGCCTTCCGACCCCACTTCACCAGCGGCAGGGTCAAGTGGGCAAGCTGTTCGGATGGGAGAAGGATACGCGCAGTCCTCGAGAGACCGAGGCCAGATGTTCCGGCATGGGTCGTCGACCATGCGGCGCTGTACGAGACGCGGCCTTCACCCCGAGGATCCACGTGCCGGGTGCTTGCCAGCGCGCCGCTGGCACGCGAGTAGGGCATACTGGGGGACGAGCGGACCCGTTCCGCCGTACTGCCATGGACATGTGGTTGATCGCGCTCGCGTACCTCGTCGGCGGTGTGCCCTTCGCATTCCTGCTGGCGCGCCAGATTAAGGGAACCGATGTTCGTTACTCTGGGAGTGGGAACATTGGGGCGGCAAATGTCCTCCGGACGACGGGAATACGAGCTGCCGTTCCGGTTCTCGTCTTGGATTTCAGCAAGGGGTTCGGGATTGTGTTCCTCGCCCAGCGACTGGGCATCGACCCGGCGACGCAAGGCATCATTGGTGTGGCCGTGGTCACAGGACACGTCTTTCCCATTTGGTTGAGGTTCCGTGGCGGCAAGGGTGTCGCGACGGCATGTGGAGCCTTCGCTGCATTGGCGCCGACGGCGTCGCTCGCCGCGGTCTCGGCCTTTGCGGTCATAGTGTGGCGGACCCGGTACGTCTCTGCCGGGTCGATGGTGGCGGCCGTGCTCTTGCCCCCGCTCGCCTACGCCACGGGAGCACCGGGACCGATCGTGCTGTCTGCGCTGGGAGTGGCCGTCCTGGTCCTCGCACGCCACCGCACGAACGCTCAGCGTCTATCCAGCGGCAGAGAGGTTCGGTTGGGGGAGCCTCACTCGTGACGAGCGCAGACCCGGTGACCGTCCTCGGAAGCGGAGGATGGGGAACGGCGCTGGCGGTGCATCTGAGCGTGCTCGGCAGAGAGGTTCGGCTGTGGGGCCGGGACAGTGCACTGATCGCCCGGATGGTGGCAGAGCGGGAGAACGGGACGTATCTTCCGGGCATCGAGCTACCCAGTTCGCTGTCCCCGATGCATTCGTTGGAGGAGGCCATCGACGGTGCGAGGTGTGTCGTGTCGGCGGTTCCATCGCATGGGACGCGAGGGGTCCTCCGCCGCGCCGCTCCGCGAATCAACCAGGATGTCATTGTGGTCAGCGCGACGAAGGGCCTCGAAGTCGGGACGCTACTCCGGATGACTCAGGTGATCGAAGAGGAACTCGGAATACCGGGTCAGACGGTTGTCTTGTCTGGCCCCAGCTTCTCGACAGAGGTAGCGCGGCGGCTTCCGACGGCGGTATCAGTCGCTGGGCGAAGTGGATCGATCGTCGCGACTGTGCAGCAGGACTTCCACGCTCGCTACTTCCGACTGTACGCGACCGAAGATGTGGTGGGTGTCGAGATCGGTGGAGCTATGAAGAACGTGATCGCGATCGCTGCGGGCGTGGTGGAGTCGCTCGGCTTGGGGCACAATGCGCTGTCAGCCTTGATCACTCGCGGGCTGACAGAGATCTCAAGGCTTGCCGTCGCCGTGGGCGGACGGCGTGAAACACTGTCGGGTCTGAGCGGTCTCGGGGACCTGGTACTGACATGTACGGGCGGATTGAGTCGCAATCGACGCGTTGGGATTGAGCTTGGCCGGGGGCGTTCGCTGGACGAGATCCTGTCAGGAATGAAGGAGGTGGCCGAAGGCGTCCGAACAACCGCGGCCGCGCTGGAGCTTGGCAGGCGGCATGGTGTGGAGATGCCCATTGCGGCGCAGATGGCCGAAGTCCTGGCTGGCAGAAAAGCCCCGCGTGCTGCTGCAGAAGAGCTCATGCTCCGTCGCCAGCGGTCGGAGGTCGAAGCGCCGTGATGACGGAACCGGGGCGATGACGTTCTTCGATCGACTCCGATACGGATTGCGCCGAACGGCTGAGCAGTTCAGTGGCCGCGTCCACGATGTCCTCGGGCAGTCTGGGACGGCAGGTCTGGCTCCACCGGAGACGTTGGATTCTCTTGAGGAGCTCCTTCTCGAGGCCGATGTCGGCGTTGCGGCCAGCGCGCGCATCATGGATCGGTTGCGGTGCCGCGGTGAGAATGAGCCGTTCGATACGGTACGGGAACAACTGAAGCACGAAATCGTCGAGATCTTGGGCTCTACCGCATCTCCCGCCCGCAACGGGTCTCGTCCGCAGGTGGTACTCGTCGTCGGTGTCAACGGCACTGGCAAGACTACGACCGTTGGGAAGCTTGCAATGTTGATGCGGCGCGACGGAAAGCAGCCCCTGGTTTGCGCTGCCGACACGTTTCGGGCCGCGGCGGTCGACCAGCTTGCAGTGTGGGCGCAGCGGGCGGATGTCGACCTTGTTAGAGCCAGACCGGGCGCTGACCCCGCGTCAGTCGTCTTCGACGCGATCAAGGCCGGCCGCGCGCGGGACCGCGACGTCGTTCTCGTCGACACGGCTGGTCGTCTACACACGCGGGCCAACCTGATGGCGGAGTTAGAAAAAATCCGTCGAGTCGTGTCACGCGAGGTCGATGGTGCGCCGCACGAGGTGCTGCTGGTTCTCGATGCAACCGTAGGGCAGAACGGGCTGGCACAGGCCCGGCAGTTCCTGGAGAAGGCCGGTGTGACTGGGATTGTGCTGACGAAGCTCGATGGCACGGCGAAGGGTGGAATCGCGGTTGCAATCGCGGCTGAGCTTGGGTTGCCGATCCGGTTCGTCGGAGTCGGCGAAGGGCTCGAAGACCTGTTGCCCTTCTCGCCCGACGCCTACGTTGAAGGGCTTTTCGCGAGCTCCTGGTGAGGCTGCTCATGCCAACGGCAACCGGTCGCGGAGAGGACGATGCCTACATGGACCGGGCGTTGGAGTTGGCTCAGCAGGGGCGGGGCCGAACGAGTCCGAATCCGATGGTCGGCGCGATCGTGGTATCCGAAGATGGTGTCATTGTCGGGACTGGATACCATCTGCGGGCGGGGGCGGCCCATGCCGAAGCGGTGGCACTCGACGCAGCCGGTGAGACGGCTCGCGAAGGCACGCTGTATTGCACCCTCGAACCT
This sequence comes from Vicinamibacterales bacterium, assembly GCA_965223015.1. Classification (GTDB taxonomy): domain Bacteria; phylum Acidobacteriota; class Vicinamibacteria; order Vicinamibacterales; family UBA8438; genus CAUZIB01. The sequence goes on from CBDCVL010000002.1 coordinate 188,821, forward strand.
TGTGCGCATCAGGGACGGACTGCGCCATGTGCTGAACGAATCGTTGCGTCGGGTGTTCGACGTGTCGTCGTCGCAGTCGTCGATCCGAACCCGCAGGTGAATGGGCGGGGCGTTGGGTATTTGCGGGACCACGGGATCTGCGTCGATCTTGGCGTAAGGGAGGCGGCGGCGGCGCGTCTCAACGAAGAGTTTCTGACCTGGGTCACGAAGGGGCGTCCTTTTGTAACGATGAAGATCGCCGTGAGTCGGGACGGAAAGATCGCAGCGCGTCCCGGGGTGCGTACGGCGCTGACGTCGGATCGTGCGAATGAGGCCATTCACCAGGCACGGGGCGAGGTGGACGCTCTGGCAGTCGGATCGACGACACTGCTTGTCGACGATCCGCGGCTGACGCCGCGGGGGGCGACGAGAGTGCGCCCACTGACACGCGTCGTCTTCGACCGTCGACTCCGGACTCCGGTGACCGCTCGTCTACTCGAGACACTCAGCGTGGGGCCAGTCGTTCTCATGACGACGCAGGGAGCCATGAAAAGGAAGCCGGACCTCGCCGCGACGCTGCGTGAGAAGGGCGCGCAGTTGGAGGCTTTACGCGACGACGACTGCGAGATCGGTGCTTCGCTCAAGCGGCTGGGTGAGCTGCAGATTGTGTCGGTCATCATTGAGGGGGGGGCAGCGATTCATCGCGCAGCGTGGGACGCCGGTCACGTCGATCGCGTGCAGCGTTTCGTCGCCCCAGTTGAACTCGGATCCGAAGGCGTACCCTGGCTGATGCTCTCGCAGGCGAACTTGCGTGACAGGCGGGTTCGGCACTATGGCCCAGATATCCTCACGGAGGCATATGTTCGGCGGGTTGATTGAGTCGGTCGGTCAGGTGGATGGCGTCGAGGAGATTCCCGAGGGGATTCGACTGACGATCGGGACTGTGTTGGCTCCGGAGCTGGAACTCGGTGAAAGCGTCGCGGTCAACGGAGTCTGTTTGACTGTCGTCGACCGGCGGGGCGATGCCTTTGTTGTCGAGGTGTCGCCCGAGACGGCGCGCGTGACGACGCTGGAGCGCGTATCGACCGGGACTGCTGTGAACCTAGAGCGGTCGCTTCGAGTCGACGCCAGGCTCGGGGGGCACTTTGTGCTTGGCCACGTCGACGGGATCGGGCATGTGCAGGAGGTACGGCCGCAGGCGGACTTTTACCTGATCACCATCGTCTACGAAGCAGCTCTCGCGCCGTATCTGGTCCAAAAGGGCTCGATCGCGATCGACGGCATTAGTCTGACTATCGCGACGCTCCGGTCAGAGGCGTTCGATGTTCAGATCGTACCCTACACGTGGCGGCATACGATTCTGCATAGGGTGGCACCAAAGACTGCCGTCAACCTCGAATGCGATATCATCGTGAAGTATGTCGTCCGGGCAGTTCGTGAGATCGCCTGAGGTGGTGGAATGCCAGACAAGAAACCGAATCGACCGATACGCCGCCCCCGAGCGGTGAAGCCTCGTGGGCCGTTCGCCCCAATCGATGAGGCGATCGCCGCTGTTCGGGAAGGGCAGATGATCATCGTTGTTGATGATGAGGACCGTGAGAACGAGGGGGATTTGACCATCGCTGCCGACAAGATCACGCCGGACGCGATCAACTTCATGGCGAAGCATGGTCGCGGCCTGATCTGTCTACCGATGACGGGCGAACGCCTTGACGAGCTTGAGATCCCAATGATGGTGAGTGAGAACACCTCGCGGTTTGAGACGGCGTTCGCCGTCCCTGTCGAGGCGAAGCATGTGACCAGCACCGGGATTTCCGCGGCCGATCGCGCTGCGACTGTACGCGTGGCTGTTGACGCCGCGACGGTCCCGTCAGATCTCGCTCGACCAGGACATATGTTTCCCCTCAGAGCTCGCGGCGGTGGAGTGCTCGTTCGAGCGGGCCAGACGGAGGCGGCTGTGGACCTCGCGCGCCTGGCCGGATTGTATCCGGCCGGCGTCATTTGCGAAGTCATGAACGATGACGGCACGATGGCGCGGGTGCCGGATTTGGCGAAGTTCGCGAAGCGTCACACTCTGCTCATGATCACAATCGCGGACCTGATCAAGTACCGGATGCGCAACGACAAGCTCGTCAGGCGGTTCGCTGATGCCACGCTGCCGACAGAGCATGGGCTTTTTCACGTGCACGCTTACGAAAGTGTCATTGATGGCGAGACTCACGTTGCACTCGTGCGGGGCGACGTTGGAGCTGGGAAGGACATTCTGGTCCGGGTTCACTCGCGATGTCTCACGGGGGACGTCTTTCACTCTGCACGGTGCGATTGCGGTCGCCAGCTGACGGTCGCGATGCGGCGAATCGCTGCAGAGGACAGGGGTGTGCTTCTGTATCTCAACCAGGAGGGGCGCGGCATCGGATTGAGCAACAAGATCCGAGCGTACCAGTTGCAGGATCAGGGACGCGATACCGTCGAGGCCAATGAGGAGCTCGGCTTCAAGGCGGACCAGAGAGATTACGGCATTGGTGCGCAGATACTGGGTGACTTGGGTGTGCACACCATGCGGCTACTCACCAACAACCCCCGTAAGTTTGTCGGTTTGGAGGGGTATGGTCTCGCGGTCTCGGAGTCGGTGCCGCTGGAAATCCCGCCGTCGGAGTTTTCCAAGGCATACCTGAAGACGAAGAAGGAAAAGCTCGGACACAAACTCTCGTCTGTGTAGGCCGTCGCGTTGACATTCCGCGCGGCCGTCGGATACGATAAGCAGTTGTTTTAGAAGCGGTTATCGCTACAGTTGGCGGTGGCCTGCCCTCTATATCCAGATGTTCGACTCTCTTTCGAGCCGGTTTCAGGAAGTCTTCGACTCGCTCCGAGGCGAGGTCCGTCTAACGCCGGAGACGGTCGAGTCTGCCTTGCGCCAGATTCGGATGGCCCTCCTAGAGGCGGATGTTAACCTTAATGCGTCATTTTTCTGAGCGAGCAATGACGCTTTGGGATTGAAAAAGGCCTTCCAGTGTGGTTGAAAGGTGGTGCAACCCAACGCCTTCTTCCACACATGAAAGGCCACTGACCGTGAGACGAAGAAAATCCGATTTGCATGCCCGTGTCAATAGGAATCTGCCGCTGGAGTTCGATGACGTTCGCCTCACGTCGTACGCCGGGCTGGAACTCTTGGAGCGCTACCTGCGCACCCGTCGCTTCAATCAGCTGGTGCGCGAGGCGTTTGCCGACCTGCCGCGCTGGGGCGACTTCGGGGTGGTGGTGATGGTGCGGGTGTTCGTCGGGTTGGTGATCGTTGGCGGCCGGCGCCTGCGGCATCTGGCCTACGTCGCCGACGACCCGATCTTCCAGCGGTTCGGCAACGTGCGCGTCGTGCCCACCGCGCGGACGTTGAGTCGGTGGCTGCGGCACTTCACGATGCGGACGGTCACCCGCTTCCAAGCCCTCAACGCGGCCGTCGTGCGCCAGCTGCTGCCCACGCTGGGGCTGCGCACCTGGACGGTCGATGTGGACGGCGTCGTCGTGTCGACGGGGTTGCAGGTCGAACGGGCGGCGCGGGGCTACAACCCGCACCAGCGGAAGGTGCCCAGCTACTACCCGATCATGGCGCACCTGGCCGAAACGACCCACATCCTGCGGGTCAAGAATCGGTCGGGCAACGTCCACGATGGGAAGGCGGGCCTGCCGTTCTTGCGGGCCCTGTGGCCGCAGCTGGTCGGGCTACGCACGGGCGGGGCCCGGCTGCGGTTTCGCATGGATGGGGCGTTTTTCCGCCAGGATGTGCTGCGGTGGTTGCAGGGCCGCGGCGTGGGCTATGCCATCAAAGTCCCGTTCTATCGCTGGCTGGATCTGCAGCGCTACATCCGGGACAGTCCCACCTGGGTGCCGGTGGCGCCCGGCGTGACCGGCTTCGCCGTGCCGGGCGCGGAGACGCCCTGGCACATCCCCGTGACCGTGACCATCTATCGGAAGAAGGTCCACCACCGGGCCACCAAGAACTATCAGCTCGACCTGTTTGATCCTAACGATGGGCACTACGAATACTCGGCGGTCACGAGTAACCTCGCGCTGACGGTCCGCAACTTGTGGTACTTCGCCTGTGGGCGGGGCAACCACGAGAAGACCATCGCGCAGCTCAAGACCGGGCTGGCCTTCCACAGCGTCCCGACCCAGACCTACGCCGCCAACAGTGCGTGGCAGCAGCTCGTGGTGCTCGCCCACAACCTGTTGACGAACTTCCAACTCGAGACGGGCGCCCCGCCGCGGCGCCGCACCCGGAAGCACACCGTCGTGCCCCTGCTGCAGAGCGTGCAGACGCTCCGCTTCGAACTGTTTCATCGGGCCGCCCTGCTGGTCCGCCCCGGTGGCAAGACGCGGTTGCGGATGACCGACAATCTCCCGACGCGTCAGACGTTCACCCGCATTGCCAACGCCCTCGCGAGCGGCTGAGTTTTTGACGCATTAGGGTTAACTTCAAGGTTGTCAAGGCGTTCATCGACCGCGTTCGTGACCGCGCCATTGACCAGAAGGTCCTTGATAGTCTGACGCCGGCCCAGCAGGTTGTGGCGATCGTCCGAGACGAGATGCTGGCCCTGCTTGGCGATGCCGGCACCGGTCTACGCACCACGACGGACAGGCCGCAAGTCGTCCTGATGTTGGGGCTCCAGGGATCCGGGAAGACGACGACCTCGGCCAAACTCGGGCGCTGGCTCGTCGGGCAGGGGCGACATCCGCTGCTGGTCTCCACCGACGTAAGGCGACCGGCCGCGATTGCCCAGCTGAACGTGCTCAGTGAGCAGGCGGGTCTTCGCGTGCATGACCCGGAAGGAGACCTCGACCCCACGCACCGTGCGACGGGTGCGGTGGTTGCGGCAAAGCAGCTCGGGTTTGACACTGTGATCGTCGATACGGCGGGCCGCCTGCACCTGGATGATGAGCTCATGTCCGAGCTGGAAGCGATGAAAGGTGCTGTCAGCCCCTCCGATCTCCTCTACGTTGCCGACGCAATGACTGGGCAGGACGCGATCAAGAGTGCTGGCGAGTTCCACCGACGGGCACAGATCACAGGTCTGGTGTTGAGCAAGATGGACGGCGACGCGCGGGGTGGTGCGGCGCTGTCGGTCGTGTCGGTGGTTGGGATACCGATTGTGTTTGGCGGGACAGGTGAACGCCTGGAAGATTTCGAGGTGTTCCAGCCCGAGCGACTCGTTTCACGGATGCTCGGCATGGGTGACATCCTGACGCTCGTCGAGCGCGCCGAGCAGGCGGTGACACGCGACGATGCAGAGCGTTTGGCTGAGAAGCTACGCCGCGAGGAGTTTACGCTCGAGGACCTGCGTGGTCAGATGGAAGCCATCCGAAAGATGGGGCCGGTGGACCAGTTGATGGGGATGATTCCTGGGCTGAAGGGGAACCGAGCGCTGGGGAACGCCGGTGAGGTTGATCCGGCCCAATTGTCCCGGACGGCGGCGATGATCGACTCGATGACTCCTATTGAGCGTCGACGCCCTGCCATCATCAACGGGAGTCGGCGAAAGCGGATTGCCCAAGGCAGCGGTTCCGCGGTACAAGATGTCAACCAGTTGCTCAAGCAGTTCAACCAGATGCGGAAGATGCTCAAGGCGGCACAGGGTGTGACGGGAAAACGGAAGGGTAAGGTGCGCCGGCGTTCCGGGAGGCTGGGTCTCTCGGGGGCGGGGCAGGCAAGAAAGGGCCGAGAGCTTCGCTGACGCTCGGTGGGCGTCTTGGCCCGATTGAGGATGTGAGGTAGGATCAAGTATGTTGGCAATTCGAATGCGGCGTTTGGGTGCGAAGAAGCGCCCGTTTTATCGAGTCGTGGTGATTGACTCCCACAAAGCGCGCGACGGCCGGGCGCTTGAAGTCCTGGGCCACTACAACCCGACTACCGTGCCGGAAACATTCAAGCTCGACCGAGAGCGCTTTGACCACTGGCTGGCTCGGGGGGCACAACCAAGCGATACCCTTCGAACTCTGCTGACCCGCCCTCAGACGGAAGAGGCCGTTGTGGGTGGTGAGCCGGCGACGCCCGTTGCTCAGGTCGTCGTGCCTTCACAGATGGCACCTGCTGGCCCGGCGACGGACGATGGGGCGGAGGAGAGCCTGGCTGTCGACGCCGGCGAGCCAGGCGCCGAGGGTGAGGGTGCTGTGGAGGCGCCGGTCAGCGCCGAGGGGGAGTCTGACGGCCAGGACAAGGAGTCGACTGACTCGTGAGTCGCCCTAGAGACGTCGTCGAGATTCTTGCCCGGGTTCTTGTGGACCAGCCGGACCTTGTGACGGTGAGTGAGTCTGAAAGCAGGGACGGGTCGCTTATCGAAGTGAGTGCTGCTGCCGGTGATTTGGGCAAGATGATTGGTCGCCAAGGACGAACGGCTGGTGCCGTTAGAACGCTCGCCAGCGTTGCGGCTGAATCGGAGGGGGCGCGGGTCTCTGTTGATTTCGTGGATGGACACGACTGACGGCGGACATCACAGTGTGGTCGCTCCGGCGTGGGGCGGTATGGTCGGGGTAGGACGGGTCGCCCGGGCGCATGGGCGGCGCGGTGAGGTCGTCGTCAATCCGGAAACCGATTTTCCCGAACAGCGGTTTCGGCGTGGAGGCCGCGTCTACGTCAACGTTGGCGAAACGGTGCGCGAGCTTCGGATCGTGCACGCGCGCTTTCAATCCGGCCGTCCAGTCGTCGCGCTTGAGGGGTTCACGACAATCAGCGAAGCAGAGCGCTTGGCCGGCTGCGAGCTACGAATTCCGGAGTCCGAGCAGCAGCCGTTGCCGGCCGACGTGTACTACGAGCGTTCGCTCGTCGGGTGTGAAGTGCGAACGGTCGACGACGTGTCAGTAGGGAAGGTGATCGCGGTGCGGGGAGTCCCGGGAGCGAATCGGCTGCTCGTGCAGTCTCGAGATCCTCAGGATGAAGCTGAGATCGAAATCCCGCTCGTAGACTCGATCTGTGTGAGTGTCGATCTGGAGCAGAACGTCGTCGTTGTGGATCCACCCGTGGGATTGTTGGAGTTGAATCGGCGAGGTGTCTGAGGCGCATGTCGATGAAGTTCGACATCCTCACAATCTTTCCTCCGATGATCCAAGGGTATCTGCAGGAGGGTGTCGTCGGTCGGGCAGCCGCACGCGGCGTGTTGGATGTTGTGGTTCGTGACCTTCGGGCGTTCACAGACGACCGACACCGGACAGTCGACGACATTCCCTACGGGGGCGGACCGGGAATGGTCATGAAGCCAGAGCCGTTCGTTAGGGCCCTGGAGCACGTCGAGCAGGCCCGAGGTGTACCAGATGCGGTCGTGCTGACCTCGCCTCAGGGGAAACAGCTGACGCACGTGGAAGCTCGGCGGTTGAGCAAGCTCACGCATGTCGTCTTGCTGTGCGGGCGGTACGAAGCGATTGACGAGCGGGTCCGGGAAGGCGTGGCTACTGAAGATCTCTCGATCGGCGATTATGTGCTGAGCGGCGGTGAGCTGCCTGCCCTGGTCATACTCGATGCGGTCGGACGGTTGGTTCCCGGTGTCGTCGGAGACGCGGCATCGGTTGAAGACGATTCGTTCGAGCGAGGACTGCTGGACCACCCGCACTATACTCGACCACGAGAGATTCGAGGCGGCAGGGTTCCGGAGGTGCTGCTCTCTGGGAATCACGCGGAGATTCGCCAGTGGCGAAAGCGGGAAGCTGTCAGACGCACGTTGGAACGGCGCCCCGATTTGCTTGTGTGCGCCGAGAGTGAGCTTGATGACGAAGAACGCGCGATTCTGCGAGAATTACAGGATCTTGAGAACGATCGGGACGCGAGGCCCGGCGCATGAATGCAATTGAGACGATTGAACAGACGCAGCTGAAGGAACGCCCGCAGATGAGGCCGGGAGACACCGTGCGGGTGCACGTCAAGGTGCGCGAGGGCGAGAAAGAGCGCATTCAGGTATTTGAAGGGATCGTGATCGGACAGCGACACGGCGGCGCGCGCGCCACGTTCACGGTTCGGAAAGTGTCCTTCGGCCAGGGCGTCGAGAGAGTGTTCCCTTTGCACTCACCCGTGATCGACAAGATCGACATTGTTCGCTCTGCTCGGGTCCGGCGAGCCAAGTTGTATTTTCTCAGGAACCTTCGCGGGAAGGCGGCGCGGTTGCGCGAGAGAAGGCGGCCCTCCTAGCGGTGAGGCTCTGGTGTCGCGTCGAAGGGCTTCGCGAGCGGTCGAGAACTCGATTCGCCGCCTAGGGTTTCCACGCGTCGCCGGCGTTGACGAGGTTGGTCGAGGATGCCTGGCCGGGCCGGTGATCGCGGCGGCCGTCGTTCTGCATCCCGAGCGTGCAATCGTTGGCCTTCGTGATTCCAAACTACTCACGCCTGCCGCTCGTGAGCGACTCTATCAGGAGATCGTTGCGAGGGCTGATGCCTGGAGTGTCGCGACGGCACAGACGGACGAGATCGACCAGATCAACATCCACCAAGCTTCGCTTCGTGTCATGCAGCGGGCTGTTGTCGCCCTGGTTCCGCTACCCGGCTTCGTTCTCGTCGACGGCTTCCAGATCCCAAATCTGTACCTACCGCAGCGGCGTGTCGTTGGAGGCGATAGGAAGTGTGCGGCGATTGCGGCAGCGTCGATCATCGCGAAGGTTGTCCGGGACCGCTACATGGGCGGCCTTCATCAGATTGACTCCCGCTACGGGTTCGACTGCCATAAAGGCTATGGGACACCACAGCACCTTGCGGCGATGGCCCAACACGGATACTCAGGGGTTCACCGACGGTCGTTTCGGCCAAGGGCGCTGTCTGATAGGATCGACGGCCCGGGCGCCACGGGTGGCGGCCGGCCTGAGCGGGGGCTGAGATCGGAAGGTTGAGTCGGGTCCTGATCGTCGTCTACCTCATAGAGGTTGGGCTCGTCCTCATTGTGATGCCGTGGACCCAATTCTGGGATCGCAACTTTTTCGTCGAGTCGCTCCCAACGTTGGAGCCGGCACTGACAAGTCCCGCAGTCCGAGGGAGTGTCAGCGGATTCGGGGTCGTAAGCCTCGCGGTAGCATTGACCGACGTCGTCCAGAGCATTCGGGCGCGATGGTTTTGACGTGCCGGCGCACCAACTCTAGCCGCTCGGTGTCGAGTCGCAGCCGATGGCACACACGTTACTGGACGCGCCGGTACTCTGCCTGGTTTCCGACCGTAAGCGGCTCGCCGCACCGGCTGATGATTGTCGATCTCTTCTTGACTTGATCCGACGCGCAGCGGAGGCAGGCGTCGATCTGGTGCAGATTCGGGAACCGGATCTCTCCGATCGCCATCTCTTCGATCTCGTGCAACGAGCGGTGCACACCACCTCGGGCACGCGAACCCGAGTCATCGTCAACGATCGTATCGACGTGGCGGTGGCGGCTGGCGCCGCCGGCGTGCACCTCAAGGCCACGTCAGTCCCTCTGAGCCGGCTTGAGGCGCTTCGTGGGTCAGGTCTCCTCGTCGGTCGCTCCGTGCACAGTGTTGACGAAGCCTCGCGCGTCGCAGAGGCTGGCGGGGCCGGATACGTCATTGCTGGTGCGGTCTTCGAGACCCCCTCGAAACCAGGTCAGCCAGGGATGGGTCTTGCCGCGTTTGAGAAGATTTCCGGAGTCGTAGCAGCGCCGCTGCTCGCGATCGGAGGCGTGTCGGTTGAGCGAACTGAGAGCCTGGCTCAGGCCGGCGCTGCCGGTCTGGCGGCCATCGGAGCGTTCATCGATGCAGGCGACGACGTTGGTCGACTTGTGAGGCGTTTTCGTGACGAGTTTGACAACGGGCGGTCATCGCTTCTATAGCTATCTATAGTGCCTGCTTCCGAAGCAAGTGAGTTCGGTGCGTCGTTACGCGACGCGCGCGAACGCAGCGGATTGGATCTGAAAGAGATCTCGCAGAGAACGAAGATCTCAGCCGGTATTCTGAAGGCGCTCGAGACTGGCGATCTGTCGGAGGTGCCCGGTGGGCTATTCGGTCGGTCGTTCGTGAGAGCCTATGCGTCCGAGGTTGGCCTCGAACCGGAAGCCACCGTCGAAGCGTTTCTGAGCGCGTTTCCAGAACTCCGACCCGACGGGTCCGAAGCGCCGCCGGCAGCGCCTGTAACCCCGCGGGTGTCTGTACGAGGCTTGGACTCCGGCGACGTGGCGACAGCGGCGATCCGTCTCGGCCTCATGAGCGTTCCAGTCGTCGCGCTTCTCTTGTTCTTTGGTCTACGCAACGGTCCGGACACTCAGGAGCTCGGTGTCGGTAGGCCAGCGTCAGAAGATCTGAATACCACGCCGTTGGAGGACGAGGCGGCAGCGAGCCCACTGACCATCGAAATCTATCCGTCAGGACCGTGTTGGGTGTCGCTGACGGCAGACGGTGAAGAGTTGCTTGCGGGAGTGGTGTCACCCTCCCAGCGACGTGTATTCCAAGCTGACGAAGGATTCGTGCTCAGTGTCGGAGATGCCGGGCTCTTCAATTTCTCGATCAATCAGCAGCCCGCTCGCCCGCTCGGACGTGACGGACAAATGGTCACCGTCGAGATCGACCACGACAACTACCGCAGCTTTGTCTCGCCGTAGCAGCGCTCACTAGCGGGCCTTTTTCGAGGCAGATTGCGCGCGTCGCTTCTTCTTTTTCTGTCGCCGCTGTTGCTCCACCCGCCACTCCGAACGCATCTGGGACAGGCCGTCCATGAACACTGCCGCGCGAGCGCGGGTATCTTCGTCGGGAAGCGTCTTGAGGATCTCGACTGCGCGGCGCAGATCATCCTCGATCGTCGCAGCGGTTGCCTCGTTGTAGAGACGCCGTATCTGTGCTATCTTCCGCAGGCTCACGAGTGCTCCATGCCAGCCATCTCCCTAGGGTTGGTGTCTGCGCAACGATTCCCGTAGGTCATGGATAGACAACGTGTTAAGGACATCCGCAGGTCCAAGCAAGGCCCTTCGAGCAACGAGAACGCCCCAGTCGATGAGAGCAAAGCTGTCGGGCGAATGGGCATCGCTTGAAATCACCAACTTGACTCCATGTTCGCGGGCGAGCTTCACATGAGAGTCGCTGAGATCGAGGCGGTGGGTCTGCGAGTTGATTTCGAGAGCGACACGGTGCTGGGCAGCGCTCTCGACGAGTTCCTCAACGCGCACTCGGTAGGGCTCTCTTCGAAGCAGCAGTCGTCCGGTGGGATGTCCGACGACGGGTGACTCCATCGCCCGCAGAATGCGGTCGGTCATCTGGCGCTCTTCCTGACCAAAGGCGGAGTGGACCGAGGCGACGACGATGTCGAGCTGGGCGAGGCAGTCCTCGGCGAGGTCAAGAGTGCCGTCCGGGAGAATGTCGCACTCGATGCCGGCGAGCAGGGTGATCTCTGGCAAGCGGCGATCGATCTCACGGATCCGTCGAGCGTGCTCGAGCGCACGGGTTTCGTCGAGGCCGTTGGCCATGGCCAACGCCCGGCTGTGGTCAGTAATCGCCAGGTACTCAAGCCCGGCAGCGTGTGCCGCCTTGGCCATCGTTTCGATGTTAGCCTGACCGTCCGTCACGTTGGTGTGACTATGGAGGTCGCCCCGGATCGCCGACCGCTCGAGGAGCTGCGGAAGCTGGCCAGCTTCGCCGGCCAGGATTTCACCCCGGTTCTCGCGAAGTTCCGGAGGAACAAAAGGGAGTCCTAGCGCTTCGTAGATGCCGCTCTCGGTATCTCCCGCAACCTTCACCTCGTCCGCCACACGAAACAGTCCGTACTCATTTAGCCTTAATGCGTCATTTTTCTGAGCGAGCAATGACGCTTTGGGATTGAAAAAGGCCTTCCAGTGTGGTTGAAAGGTGGTGCAACCCAACGCCTTCTTCCACACATGAAAGGCCACTGACCGTGAGACGAAGAAAATCCGATTTGCATGCCCGTGTCAATAGGAATCTGCCGCTGGAGTTCGATGACGTTCGCCTCACGTCGTACGCCGGGCTGGAACTCTTGGAGCGCTACCTGCGCACCCGTCGCTTCAATCAGCTGGTGCGCGAGGCGTTTGCCGACCTGCCGCGCTGGGGCGACTTCGGGGTGGTGGTGATGGTGCGGGTGTTCGTCGGGTTGGTGATCGTTGGCGGCCGGCGCCTGCGGCATCTGGCCTACGTCGCCGACGACCCGATCTTCCAGCGGTTCGGCAACGTGCGCGTCGTGCCCACCGCGCGGACGTTGAGTCGGTGGCTGCGGCACTTCACGATGCGGACGGTCACCCGCTTCCAAGCCCTCAACGCGGCCGTCGTGCGCCAGCTGCTGCCCACGCTGGGGCTGCGCACCTGGACGGTCGATGTGGACGGCGTCGTCGTGTCGACGGGGTTGCAGGTCGAACGGGCGGCGCGGGGCTACAACCCGCACCAGCGGAAGGTGCCCAGCTACTACCCGATCATGGCGCACCTGGCCGAAACGACCCACATCCTGCGGGTCAAGAATCGGTCGGGCAACGTCCACGATGGGAAGGCGGGCCTGCCGTTCTTGCGGGCCCTGTGGCCGCAGCTGGTCGGGCTACGCACGGGCGGGGCCCGGCTGCGGTTTCGCATGGATGGGGCGTTTTTCCGCCAGGATGTGCTGCGGTGGTTGCAGGGCCGCGGCGTGGGCTATGCCATCAAAGTCCCGTTCTATCGCTGGCTGGATCTGCAGCGCTACATCCGGGACAGTCCCACCTGGGTGCCGGTGGCGCCCGGCGTGACCGGCTTCGCCGTGCCGGGCGCGGAGACGCCCTGGCACATCCCCGTGACCGTGACCATCTATCGGAAGAAGGTCCACCACCGGGCCACCAAGAACTATCAGCTCGACCTGTTTGATCCTAACGATGGGCACTACGAATACTCGGCGGTCACGAGTAACCTCGCGCTGACGGTCCGCAACTTGTGGTACTTCGCCTGTGGGCGGGGCAACCACGAGAAGACCATCGCGCAGCTCAAGACCGGGCTGGCCTTCCACAGCGTCCCGACCCAGACCTACGCCGCCAACAGTGCGTGGCAGCAGCTCGTGGTGCTCGCCCACAACCTGTTGACGAACTTCCAACTCGAGACGGGCGCCCCGCCGCGGCGCCGCACCCGGAAGCACACCGTCGTGCCCCTGCTGCAGAGCGTGCAGACGCTCCGCTTCGAACTGTTTCATCGGGCCGCCCTGCTGGTCCGCCCCGGTGGCAAGACGCGGTTGCGGATGACCGACAATCTCCCGACGCGTCAGACGTTCACCCGCATTGCCAACGCCCTCGCGAGCGGCTGAGTTTTTGACGCATTAGGGTTAGCTTCAGGCCCCGCTGCAACGCTCGGTCTCGGAGGGCAACGTTGTGAGCCTTGGACCCGGTGAAATATTGCAATGCCGCGCCTTCGCTACTCGCCGGAACGCTGCGAAGGTCGACCTGAAGGCCCTCGCGAAGCACGATGCTCGACTTCGTCTCCCCGTGCCCCAGCACTCGCTGGACACCGGGAAACCGTACGAATTGCTCGTGGCCCTCCTCACCGAGACCCACGGCCAGGATATCGACATCGCCGCACGTCTCACATCCCCGGCGTAGGCTCCCTACCGCGTGAAAACGCCCCTTCGGGTGCACCTGTCTTAGGTGCCCTACGATCGCCTGCGCCGCGGCCTGCGCGTCGTGGAGGAGGTGTCGCCCGGACCGACGACGCCGTTCAGCGATCGCGCGGAGAATCAACTCTTGTTTCTTCTTTCCCAGTCCCGGAAGGCTGTCCAGGGTGCCAGCAAGCGCCGCCTGTTCGAGACCGTCTACGGTGTGTATTCCCACTGAGGTGTGCAGACGGGCCACCGTCTTTGGTCCCAACCCCTGCAGCTCGAGCAGCTCGAGGAGCGAGGCGGGGTATTCCGTCAGCAGCTCAGCATGATAGCCAAGTCTGCCCGTGTCGCAGAGTTCACGGATGCGGGCCGCGAGATCCTTTCCGATCCCGGGTATCGCCAACAGTTCATCGGTCGGCAGCTCGCTGACCTGTCCGGGTAGGTCAGCGAGTGTTTCGGCCGCATTCCGATAGGCGCGGATCTTGAACGGGTTCGCTCCTTTGAGCTCAAGGAGCCTCGAGATTTCGTTGAAGACGCGTGCGATCCCCTGATTGTCCATGCGGTCGGCTCAACCGGTCTCCAGGTGCAGTCCCCTGACGTCGATGTCTGCCTCGAGAACCTTGGCTCCGGCCTCGTCGAGGACGCGCCCGACCGAGGAGACGTCGCCCGGGTCGGCAAGAAAGAGCAGACAGCCGCCACCGCCTGCACCGCACACCTTGGCTGCGTGAGCACCGGCGTGGAGCCCACGCTCCACGAGGTCGTCGATGACGGAGGTCGTGACACCCGGTGCCAAGTGTTTTCGGAGCTCCCACTCGCGGGTCATTTGCCGTCCGACCTCGGACCAATCTCCTGCTTCGAGGGCGTGCCGCATCGACGTCGCGACACCAGCGATCGCATCAAACAGGGCGGTGATTTCACTGTCACCGTCTATGTGTCGTTTCGTGATCTCCCAGTTATTGACACCCGAGTCGCGCGACTGACCTGTATAGGCGAGGACGACTCGCGCCGCCAGGTCGCCGGGGTCAACTGGCAATTCACACCGTGTGATCCCCGACGGTCCGAGCTCTAGCGCCGCGATGCCGCCGTACATGGCAGGGCGATAGTCCTGAGCACCGGTCGGGACACCGATAACCTGCGCTTCGAGATTCATGGCCAGGTTCATCAGCGACTCGGGGGAATACTCGACGTCAGTGACTCGTGCCAAGGCGGAGCACAGCGCGATACTGAGGGCCGATGATCCGGCGAGTCCCGCCCCGAGTGGCGATTGCGAGCGGGTTACAATCTGGACCGGGTCCGGGCGGAAGAAGTGCAAGAGCCGGAGTAGTAAACGGTGCTGCGACGGCGCGGTCGTCTGGTCGAGATCATCAAGCCTCAGCACGGCACCGGTATCTTCGGAGGCGATATGCCATGCGCCATCGACGCTTGGCGTAAGCCAGCACTCGGCCCGGAGCGAGATCGCAGCGTTCAGCGTTTGCGCGCCGTGATGGAAGAGATAGAGGGGCCAGATATCAAGCGTCCCACCGGCAAGATCCAGGCGGGTGGGGGCTGACGAGTGGACCCGCACTCGGGCATTATAATGGGTGACGGTCGGCAAGTCTGATTGTCTCCACACAGGCACATTCACCAGCTGCCTCCCGAGGTCGCGCTCCAAAATGACAAGACATCTTCGGCGGCACGTCGGTCAGCTTGTAATGGCCGGCTTTCGTGGCAAGACGGTTCCGGACGACCTGTGTGCGCTGGCCCGGGAATTCGATCTAGGAGGCACCATCCTTTTCGATCGAAACGTCGAAGCCCCCGAACAGGTGGCAGAGCTCGCATATGAGGTGCAGGCGCTAGGCCAGGAGTCCCCGATCTGGGTCAGCGTCGACCAGGAGGGTGGCCGCGTAGCGAGACTCGGCGCGCCGTTTACGGTGTGGCCGGCAATGAACAGCCTTGGACGATGCGGAGACGTTGCCCTCGCTCGACGATTTGCAACGGCGTTGGCGCGAGAGTTGAAGGCGGTCGGCATCTCTCTCGACTACGCCCCCGTTCTTGATGTACACACGAACTCTCGCAACCCAGTGATAGGCGATCGGGCATTGTCGGAGAAGGCCGACGATGTGGCCCGCCTGGGCGCAGCGATAGTTGAAGGTCTCCAGGCCGAAGGCGTCGCCGCATGCGGAAAACATTTCCCTGGCCACGGCGATACGAACGCAGATTCTCATGCGGAGTTGCCGGTCGTTGAGCACTCCCCGGACCGGCTCCAGGAGGTTGAGCTGGTGCCGTTTCGCAAAGCGATCGCAGGGGGAGTCGCGAGCATCATGACGGCGCACGTACTCTACCCGGCACTGGATGAAGCTCGCCCGGCGACACTGTCACGCTCCATCGTGACGGAGTTGTTGCGGGGGGAACTGGGATTCAACGGCATCATTGCTACAGACGACATGAGCATGGCGGCTATTTCTGGCGACCGATCACTGGAAAGCGCGACCGTGGGCGCAATTCGGGCCGGCTGCGATCTGGTGTTGCTTTGTACCCCAGATGTGGAGGGGCAGGTTCGAGCCATCGAGGCGGTGATTCGTGCTGTGGAGAACGAAGAGCTGCCAGCGACGCGGATCGATGATGCCTTGGGGCGAAACCAGGCTGTCAAGAGCCGTTTTATCGCCGATGTCCGAAGCAAGAGACCGCTCTCTGGTCGTGCGCTCGACGCTGTGCTGAACTGCGAGGAACATGATGCTGTGGCGGAGGAAATGAGGCGCTACGCGTGATACGAAAGGTTCGCGCGCTCCACTCCGGAGATCGCGTCGCCATCGTGGCGCCCGCAAGTCCGCTAGATCGGGATGTGTTTGAGCGAGGGTTGGCAGAGCTTCGCAGCCTGGGGTTCGACCCGTCTTTTGACGCGTCTGTTTTTGAACGGACCGGCTACGTGGCTGGGACGGCCGCGGAGCGTGCCGCTGCGCTCACGTCGGCGTGGCAGGATTCGACGATCGCCGGCATCTTCGCTCTGAGGGGAGGGTATGGCAGCGCACAGTTACTTCCGCTTCTTGATCGCAACCTGATTATGAGCAGCGATAAACCGTTCGTTGGTTGCTCAGACTTGACGGCGCTGCTGGTGTATCTGACGACCTACTGTGGCACCGTCGGGTTCCACGGACCAATGGTCGTGAACTTCGCGGGCGGGGAGTCGGGATACGACCGGCGGTCTCTTCTCGACGCGCTTTCGACCGCAGGACGGAGCCGTGAATTGTCTCCCGAGGGGGTCGAGGTGATCATCCCGGGTGAGGCTCGTGGAGTACTGCTCGGCGGCACGCTGACGCAGTTGCTCGCCTCGCTCTCCACACCCTTCGCCTTTGAGCCGCCTGAGAAGTTTGTCTTGCTTCTCGACGACGTCGGCGAGCGCCCCTACCGAATCGACCGGATGCTCACCCAACTAACCCAGAGCGGATTGCTCCGGAGGGCCGTAGCTGTGGTGTGCACGGAGTTTCCAGATTGTTGCGACGAAGATGGCCGTGACGCGCGCGGGGTGATCGCGGAGCTGCTGGGCGACTTCCGCGGGCCGGTGCTGTTCGGGTTTCCGACCGGGCACACAGCGGGTCCGCTGTGGACGTTGCCCCTTGGGGTCGAAGTGACAGTGGCGAGTACCCGGAAGCCTCGGATTGTCGTCGAAGAGAGTGCGGTTCTGTGAGAGTCCATCTCATCGGTGTCTGTGGAACGGCGATGGCCACGCTGGCGATCCTGTTGCGAGATCGCGGCTATGACGTCCGTGGCTCCGACGAGCATGTCTACCCACCGATGAGCGATCTGCTCGCCGAACGCGGGATTGTTCTGATGCCAGGCTATCGCGCCGAGCATATTTCGGACGACCTCGACCTCGTGGTGATTGGCAATGCGGTCTCTCGCGGGAATCCAGAGGTGGAGGCTGTGCTGGAGCGGAAGCTAAGGTATGCCTCCCTTCCGGAGAGCATACGGAACGAATTCCTCTGGGGTTCTCGTTCGATCGTTGTGGCTGGCACACACGGCAAAACAACCACAGCCTTCATGGTTGCCTGGGCGCTCGCCGAAGCGAAGTGCGACCCGTCCTTCCTGATCGGCGGGATCTCCAAGAACTTCGACACCAGCGGACGGTTGGGGAAGGGCGGTATCTTTGTGGTTGAAGGCGACGAGTACGACAGCGCGTTCTTTGACAAGACAGCAAAGTTCCTCAAGTACCTCCCGGATGTCGTGATCGTCAACAACATTGAGTTCGACCATGCCGACATTTACCACGACCTCGACGAGCTACGGATGACGTTTCGGAGAGTAGTCGGGCTCATACCGCGCACTGGTCGACTCGTCGTGTGTGCTGACGATGAGGAGACACGTGCGCTGGCGGCTGCGGCGCCGTGTCCGGTTGACACGTTTGGTCTGGACGCGTCAGCGCAGTGGAGAGCCACAAACATTACGTATGGTGCCCATGAGACCACATTCGACGTTGTCCATGAAGGCGCCGTCGTGGGAGGTGTCGCGTTGCCGATGCTCGGTGCGTTCAACGTCCGAAATGCGCTCGGTGCGCTGGCGGCTGCGGCGACGGTCGGGGTCGATCCCCATGTGGCGGCGCAATCCCTGAAGACGTTTCGCGGTGTCAAGCGACGACTGGAAGTTCGCGGTGTCGCGGCCGACGTGACTGTGTATGACGATTTTGCACATCATCCGACCGCTGTGCGAGAGACACTCGCCGCGATGCGGGCGTCCAACCCGTCCGGTCGGATCTGGGCCCTTTTCGAACCCCGATCGGCGACTGCGTGTCGACGGGTGTTCCAGCGCGCGTTCGCCGAGTCGTTTCGGTTAGCTGACGAGGTCGTGATCGCGGCCGTACACCGGAGGAGTATTCCGACCGCCGAGCGCCTCTCAGAGCCTGAGCTTGTTGCCGACTTGACAGCCAGCGGTGTCGGGGCCCGTTTTATTTCAACGGTCGACGAAATCGTGTTCGCCGTCGTTGAAGAGGCTCGACCTGGGGACCAGATCATTGTGATGTCCAATGGTGGATTTGAGGGCATTCACGACAAGGTGCTGGAGGGTTTGAGAGGGCGATGAATGCACACCGGGAGCTCCTGCACATGCCGGAGTTGGCAGAGGGCTGGACACTGACCCGCTCGGGCGATGCGGCATTGGTCCTGGAGTGTGAGCAACGGATTGACCCGGATCTCAACGCGCGCGTGATTGCGGTTGCCGAGTCGATCCGCAGTCGTGAGCGTCCGGGAGTACGCGATGTCGTTGAGAGCTACTGCGCAATTGCGGTGCACTTCGATCCGCTGAAGACCGATGTGGAAGGCTTGGTCCAGGATCTGCCAGACGACACGCGATGGGAGGCCCGGACCGCGTCGCTCTTGCCTGGCTCGCGTCGGCATTCGGTTCCGGTTTGCTACGGCGGCGAGTACGGGCCAGACCTCGACGCGCTTGCATCGTTTGCGAAGTGCGACGTCGCGAAGGTGATCGAGACACATGCGGCGGTAACGTATCGCGTATACATGCTGGGTTTTGTGCCGGGGTTTGCCTACATGGCGACGGTGCCACCGCAGCTGGCCATGCCCCGGCGAAGCACGCCGAGACTCGAGGTGCCACAAGGCTCAGTCGGGATTGCCGGTCGGCAGACGGGCGTGTACCCCCTCACTGCACCTGGAGGGTGGCAGGTGATCGGGCGGACACCGGTGATCCCGTTCAAGCTAGGGCGTCCGGAGCCGTTTCTCTTCCGCCCCGGTGACGAGGTGTGCTTCGAGCCTATCGGTCAGCAGGAGTTCGAAGACACCTTGGAGCAGGCGGGAGGATGAGTATCGTCGTGCACCGGCCTGGTTTCTTCACGACACTCCAAGATGCCGGCAGGTGGGGGTATCAGCGCTACGGAGTACCGGTGGCAGGGGCGATGGACCTAGCATCGCATCGTTTGGCGAACCAACTGGTCGCCAATGCTCCCTGGGCGGCCACCCTCGAAGTGACGTTGGTAGGCCCGGAGCTGGCGTTCGAGGAACCGACCACGTTCGCAGTGACCGGTGCAGAGTTTAATGTGCAACTGGGCGAGGAACCGATCGAGACGAACACCTGTTACGTCGGGCGAGCAGGTCAGCGTCTTGGTTTCGGAGACCGACAGGCTGGCGCACGAGCATACGTGGCCGTAGCTGGAGGATTTGAGTCGCCTCACGTGTTCGGAAGCCGTTCCACGCATGTTCCAAGCGGTATGGGGGGGATGTGCGGGCGCGCACTCAGGGCAAACGATCGACTCGACGTGGGTGAAGTTGGCGCACCCAGCGCGCGCGCAGGAGCTCGTCGTCCCGGGGTCACCCCGTTGCCGAGAGATGGAGCGCGAGTTCGAGTGATCGTGGGGGCGCAAGCCGGGCTACTCGGGCGAGAGCAGGTCCAGCTCTTCGAACAGGCACGGTATCGAATCACGCCAGAGTCGGATCGAATGGGGTATCGTCTGGAAGGCCGCCGCTTGAAGACCCCCGCCGACCTCAGCCCGATATCGTCGGCCGTGGCCCTCGGGACCGTTCAGGTGCCGCCCAGCGGCTTGCCGATCGTACTGTTGGCCGATCATCAGACGACCGGGGGGTATTTGCAGATTGCGACGGTCATCAGCGCCGACATTTCTGTCGTGGGCCAGCTCATGGCCTCGAACTGGATCGAATTCGAGGCATGCACACAGGCAGAGGCTCTGCGAGCATTGATCGCCCAAGAGCGTGCCCTCATGGCGTGAGCGCCGACCGATGAATGGATCGACGCGCCAGACGCCCGTGCCAGACAATCGTTCGCCTTTGGAGGTCTTCACCTCGGTGTTCGGGAGCACGCGGGTGCATCCCGAGGTCTCACTCGCGCCGATGACGACCTTCAAGACTGGCGGGGCGGCCGATTGGTTTCTGGAGACGGACGACGGGGAGGAGGTCTCTCGAGCTCTCGCGACGTGCCACCAGTTAGGGCTTCCCGTGACAGTCATGGGTGGGGGGTCGAATGTCTTGGTCGGTGGACGAGGGGTCAGGGGCTTGGTGGTCCGGATACGGCATGGTCGAGTTGCCCTGGTCCGGCCAGGCGTCGTCCGTGCCGACGCTGGTGTATCGCTGAATGGGCTCGTCCGCTGGACGGTGGCTCACGGCCTGTCCGGTCTCGAGCGCTGGGCGGGGACGCCTGGAACGGTCGGAGGTGCCATCCACGGGAATGCGCATTTTCGGGGAGCGCTGATTGGGGACCAGATCGTATCAGTCGATCTCGCTCGTGAAGATGGTATCCGGTGGCGCGCCGGAGTGGACGACATGCGGTTTGGCTACGACACGAATCGACTGCAGCAGAGCGGTGAAGTTGCGCTGTCGGCAGAGTTCGCGGTGACCGCGGCGGCCCCCGTTGTGTTGCGCGCGGCAGCACGCGAATCACTGGCGTACCGGAAGCGAACCCAGCCTTTGGCGGCGCGCAGTGCGGGGTGTATTTTTCAGAATCCAGAGCCGCAGATTGCCACGCTTCCGCCCGACACACCGGCGTCTGCCGGTGCGCTTATCGAGCGCGCCGGACTGAAGGGGCGGGCGGTGGGGCAAGCGCAGGTCTCGGAGGTTCACGGCAACTTCATCGTGAGCGACGGCGCAAGTCCAAGGGAGATCCGCGAACTCGTCGATACGTGTCGAGCTGCGGTGGAGGAGTGCTTTGGCATCACCCTTCTCGAGGAAATCGTGTATCTGGGGGAGTTTTGACGACTTATCCGCAATCTGATGGACGCGACGGTGCAGGCCAGGTCCCATCAACGCTTGTTGTCGAGGGAGGTCACCGTCTCCGAGGGAGCATCGACGTCGAGGGGAACAAGAACGCGGCGCTTCCGGTGCTCGCAGCGTGTCTTCTGACTGACCAGCCGTGCGAGATTTCGAATGTGCCGCAGATCAAGGATGTCGGCGTCATGGTGCAGTTGCTCCAGGGACTAGGCGCTGAGGTCACGACGGTCGACAAAACGACGCTTCGGGTCTGTTGTCGTGCCGTCACGTCGGACGAACCTCATCCGAAGCATGTGGGGCGATTGCGGGGGTCTGTGTTGCTCGTCGGGCCACTGCTCGCGCGCAAAGGCACGGTGCGGCTCGCGCCGCCTGGTGGCGACTTTCCTGCGCGCCGGACGATCAATTCACATCTTCAGGCTCTCCGCGGAATGGGTGTTGTCGACGAATCGAACGGGGGCCATGAGCTGATCGCACCAAACGGTTTGAAGGCCGCGTCGATCTATCTCGAGGAGGCCTCGGTCACTGGCACCGAGACGGCGCTCCTCGCGGCAGCCGCCGCCGATGGATACTCCGAGATCCGCCACGCTGCGTGCGAGCCTCACGTCGTCGAATTGTGTGCCTTCCTCGAGGAGATGGGAGTTGGTATCACCGGTACCGGAACGTCGACCATTGGCATCACCGGAGGGATGAAGCTGACCGGAGGAAACAGACGACTGCGCGGGGACTATATCGAGGCTGGCAGCTGGGCGGTTGCGGCCGCCGTCACGGGAGGAGAGATCGAAGTCGGCGGAATCGAAGGAGCTGACCTCGAACCGATATTGGCAATCCTGGGACGTATGAACGTCGAATGCGGAGTCGAGGGAGACAGGTTGGTCGTCTCTTCGTCGGCCCTCCAGGGGATCGGCCAGATCACAACGGCGCCGTGGCCTGGATTTCCGAGTGACATGGTGAGCCTAGTGAGTGTGCTGGCGACCCAGGCGAACGGGCAGACGTTGATCCATGACTGGATGTACGAGCTACGGCTGTTCGCGCTTGAGCAACTCAGTGGAATGGGGGCCGACCTGTTCCTCTGCGATCCGCATCGAATGATCGTCAACGGCCCTCGCAAGCTCAAGGGACGGGACCTGGACACACGCGACCTGCGGTCCGGAATGGCGCTGATCGCGGCATCGCTCGCTGCAGAAGGGATCAGTCGTGTAGGACCGCTTGAGACCGTCGAGCGTGGATACGCAAATCTTGTTGAGCGCTTGAAGGCCTTAGGGGCTCAGGTCTCAGTGGAGCAGGGGTAAGCCCTTTGCCCTACTGGAAAGCCTCTTCGGTGACAACGTCGGTGTTGTCCGGGATCGTGAATGTGAACAACGAATCCGACAGGCCTTGATTCTCCTCGAGATTCGAGAAGCGATACGTCGACTCTCCACCTTGATAATCGGCAGTTGAGAGTCCCGTGATGCTGAGGCTGCGGCGGTCCACAGTGACCGTGAGCCACTCGTAATCAACGTCGCCGGCCCGAGGCGTCAGCCGAATCACCCAGGTGTTGGCCGGAAAGGCTGACTCATCATAGGCCGCGGTGAAGTCCTGGGAGAGGTTCCCTCTTCCCGCGAGGAACAGGGCCCCGGTAGACGCGCTATCGTCAGGTGGGACAGCAGTCACGATCACCTGCCGGTCGAGTGGAAAATAGGAATAGAAGGTGTCTCCGTCTGAGATGTAAAGCTTTTCCTCAGAGGTGGCATACCTCCACCGCATCTTTCCTGGCTTCTTTATCTCGACCGTTCCGTGCTCGGTGACCGCGAGGCTGAGGAGGCCGCCAGCATAGCGGTGCTCGAAGTCTGCAGCGAAGTCACGTACCGAGTCGTATTTGGTCTGAAGATCGCGCACGAGTTGATCGATTGGCGGACGACTCGTAGGTTGAGCGGCACCCGGGAGGCTACCGGCGAACCAGACGACGGAAGCGGCAGCGAGCACGTACGCGACGGTTTCCCGACGCCCGGCCACTACCCGAGCGCGCCAGCCGTTGGCGGCTTTTGTTTCGGAGCGTTCTTTGTCTCGGTTGGAAGCTTGGCTGCCAGCCACTCGGCGATTCCTCCCTGGAGCGCACTGGCCTGGTGCCCGTCACGAATCAGCCGTGCCACAACGTGAGCGCTCACAAGCTCTTGGGGATCTGAGTCGTATACAACGATATCGCGGTCTCCTGGGAGCGACGCGACGTCGAATGCGGGCGGTGCAAGGCGGATGGCACCGGGAAGCTGCACCGTGCTGTGCTCATACGGATACTTCAAGCGCACATCGACGAGCAGCGGGGGGGTGTCACCCTCCAGCTTCGTCTGCAGTTCCTCCTTGGAAATCCTTGGAACGGGCATGATCTAGATCATATCAGCAGTCTTGGCGGGTGTGAGGTGATTCCCAGCCTGCGGTGCACATGGATGTGCAGCTCATTGGACACACGACTAATCACCGGTGGTCTTACCAACCGCCCGACGCACCGCGTCGTAATCGTTGGGAAGCTCCAGTGGCAGGTTCGCATCCGCCGGGACGACGCCCGGCAAGCGACCTTCGTGGTAGCCCAGCTTGAAGTCTGTAAACTTCAGACCGCTTGCAGTCGAGATGACCACGACTCGGTCCGATGGTTCGATGACGCCCCGTTCCCTGAGCTTCACCAGGGCGGCAAGGGCGACTCCCGTATGGGGGCAGTTGAACATCCCGGTGCGGTCGGCCCGCGCTGACGCTTCCGCCAGCTCAGATTCCGTAGCTTGCTCAACGATACCGTTGTGCCGTTCAAGCGTCCGGATCGCTTTTCGGATGGACACGGGATTCCCAATCTGAATTGCCGAAGCCTGGGTCGGCTGCGCTCGAACTGGCTCGAAAGCCCAATCGTTCGTGTAGGCGACGTAGAGCGGGTTTGCGGCTGCCGCCTGTGCCACAACGATGCGAGGCTGCTTCGAGATCAGCCCCAGCTGGAACATCATGTCGAAGCCAGCACCAAGGGCGCTGACATTGCCGAGATTGCCTCCGGGAATGATCACGATGTCCGGAACTTCCCAGTCGAACTGTTGCACGATCTCGATGGCGACCGTCTTCTGGCCTTCGAGACGAAGGCTGTTCATGGAGTTCGCCAGGTAGATGCCTTCTTCAGTCGCGAGCCGTTTCACGATGGCCATGCAGCCGTCGAAGTCTGTGTCGAGCGCGAGCACCTGGGCACCGTTCGCGAGGGGCTGAACGAGTTGGGCCGTTGAGACCTTGCCCCGTGGAAGAATGACAATCGCGGGAATACCACCGGCGGCTGCATAGGCTGCAAGCGAGGCCGAGGTGTCGCCTGTTGACGCACATGCGACAGCACGAATCGTCCGCCCTTCTGAAATCATCTGCCGGACGGCCGATACCAAGACCGTCATCCCCAGATCTTTGAATGACCCCGTATGGGAGTTTCCACAGAGCTTGACCCACAACTCGTCAAGGCCAAGCTCCCGTCCAAATCGCTCGGCCCAGAAGAGATTGGTGCCGCCCTCGTCCATCGAGACGATGTTCTCGTCGTCGACGAGGGGGCATACCCATTCCTTCTTGCCCCAGACCGACGAACCGTGCGGCCAGGTCGTCCGCTTGTAGCGATCATCGAAAAGCCGTATCCAGGCGCCCGGGCCTCGCTTCCTCAGCGCGTCGAGATCGTGAACAACTTCCAGGAGGTTGCCGCACGTGGGACAGCGATAGAGTGGCTCGAGCAGCGAGTGCTCATCGGGGCATCCGGCGACGCAACGAAAGACCGCGCGGTAGGTCACAGAGATAGTTTACTCGGCCTTCACTAGGTGGTCGCGGGGGGAGAACGCTTTGCCGGAGACGGCAGGATCGCTTCTAAGGGGAAGCCGGCGCGGAACGGCCTGTCGTGTAACGATCGCCTCTTGACGCGAACAAGGAAGAGAAGGGAGGGGGCGAAGCCCCCAACCCTGTCGTGATACTAGCCAGCGGTGTTCTACGGACCGCCAACGCCGATGGGGACAAGCGCCTCGACTGCTTCATATGTTTGGTTAACGCCCGTCCCGATGCCTGTAATGGCAGTCACCGCGATCAGCGAGATGAACCCCGCGAGCAATGCGTACTCAATGAGGTCCTGCCCGCTCTCTTCTACCATCAGCTTCTTGAGGAGTGTCTTCATTGCTGTGTTTCCTTTCGCTAGTACGAGTGAACGAGTTGGTGCGACGCCGCCGGACATCACAACCAGCCGGATTTGACGTCCTTACTCGTGACGAGCGGTTGCGTGAGAGCTGCTTGAGGGGCCGGCTTCGGCAACTCCCGTTTCGCGACGACCCGCGTTCACGATGCCGGGGAATGTGCAAAGACCGGGACTGTGAAAATGCGGGCAGTCTTGCGCGACAAGTCGCCCGCTCCGTTGGCTTTCGTTCTCCGGGCGGTTGCCTAACGCACAACCAGACGGGTGGAACTTGCGGACGCGGATACGAGAGGCACGAGAGGCCGGTCGGAATGCCCTATCGGCCGGAAATTCAGTGGCGATCAATCATCGCGGACGCTGAGAGAGCATCGCGGCGGCGAACAAATACCATCAGCCAGGGAGACTGTTCCTTCGACGATCGTGCGTTTTCCATTCCCAGCGCTGACTTTCGGGCAAGAACGCGATTTGCACCACGTCGGGACATGTTGCACACAGGGTGGCTCGACACCCGAGACCGTTCAAGTAGGATGAAGGCGCTCGCCGAGGCAACCAAGTTCATACCCGCCGGCCTGCGTAGGTTTATCGCGTACGCAACAGTCCTGTGGTATCTCACCTAGGGTCAGGCGAGCGGGTCACGCCTTCCACCGCGTCTCAGCGAGGACTGAGACTAGTCACGGTACTTCGCGTCGTTCCTTCTGGTGATGTTGTTTAAGCTGTCGGTGCTCGGCGCTTTGGGTAGGCGAGACGTCTGTCGTGTCCGGGGAGCCGTCTGACGGGGACGTCTTTCCTCGGGGGGCTGGTTGGCCAAGAGGGGGCCGAACAAAGGACGACGCATCCCACAGCGCATCCGCTGCCAGTTCCACGGCATCCAAGACTGCCTCCGCGGCCTTTCCGAGGTCGTTGATCTCTTCCTGGAGCTCCGCCGGCGAGGGCGGGGAGGAAGGTTGCCCAGTCGGGCGCTCGAGCGTTCGCACGTGGGTGACGAGGGTGAATAGCCTCGCGTGGAGATGGTCTGCCCTCCGGCGTGACTCAGCCATCGCAGTCAACGCATCCTGAAGGAGCCCGACCGTGGCCTGAATCTGGGCAGTACCATGTGACGATGGGATGCCGCGTGTTCTCCAGTCCTCCATGAACCCTTCCTGAATCAATAGGGCCGCCGGACCTGCAGCCCTTCACATCCTGTCGGGTCCTCCGTCAGAGGCCTATAGGCCTCTGACGGCAAATCCTTCTCTCTGGGACCTCTGACTGGGCACCAAAAGACAGCCCCAGGGGGGACAACCACCCCAGCCCAACGTGTGCCATGGCACTGGTGTGGGAGTGTGAGGGACTTCCCGGGGGTCTAGGATTTGCACTATTTCGCTGTCAGCAGGAAATTGAGCGAATACGGATAGACTCGGATGAAGCCCCTTCTGCCAGAACTTGGAAACGACGGTCTCCTCCGATGGAGGTTGTGCCGCTCGGAGGCGGAGCACCTATGGTGCGCCGTCGGTAGGGTCGGCGATGAATTCCTGCTCGTCGTCCGCGACCCAGCTACTCGTTGGACATCCGTCGCCGAAACCCACGCGGAGACACGATCACTGGTTCGCCGGGCCATGGGCTTCGCCGGCAGTTGCTTGCGGGTGGCTGGAACCCCGTCGGGGACGAACAGCCTGACACGGTGCACTAGCGGGAGAGGTAGGTGGCCTTGGAATCAGGATTCGCAGACGAGGATCAGGCGCAGACCAGGGTCAAGCAAGGAGGCGCGGCTTCTCCAGTGCTGCGCCGTATCCGAGGGGATAGGCACTGGAAGAGGGGCGGCCTCGGGACGACGCAGGGGCTCCGCCTGAGACCGGAAGGATGGATCGCATGACAGATCGACCCGTTGTCGGCGGGCAACGTAGTAGGCGACCCGTGGCGATGGTCACCGTGCTTGTGCTCGTGCTCCTCGGACTCTCCCGCCTCGTTCAGGTGGCGTTGGACGGAAATGTCGGTCTGGTTGGATTCATCGACGTGCCAGTCTTCTTCGTGATCGCGTGGGCGATCGATAGAACCGATCTTGCCGTCGACGTGCTCCGAGTCAACGTCGACCTCATGGAGCAAACGCTGAGCGAACTAAGGCAAGAGATTTAGGCCAGGCGAAAACACGAAGGCTCCTCCGACCCATCCTAGCGGGATCAAGCACTCTAGGAGGCGACACACCAAAGAACTGCACGGTCAAGCGGCGGAAGCTATGTGGGCGTCATGGGCAGGGGAAGGCGTCGCCCGATACTTCGAGGACAAGCGCAAGATCGGGTTCATCCAACCGATCAGGATGGTCCGTGAGGTATTGGATGACGACGTGAACCTGCTCCTGGGTATTCTGCGGGTTGGGAACGCAGATCGTGGCCGTCTCGCTTGGCCACCTCCAAGTTTCCTACTGTGAGGCTATCCTGCCGGCGGGCTGATTCCCAAAGACGAGGCGACTAGGCAGGACTCGTCTGTTCCTGAGAGAATCGTGGGAGCTGTCTTCTTGATGAGAACCAAAGAAACTGACCAGGAGGCCGCATGCGGCGGCCTCGGCATCAGGCGGTCGCGAGCCTTGACGGCTTCATGATGAAGAGGGTTCGGATGGCAGCGCGCAGTCTGAGGGGCACACAGGGCTGGCTCGTGGTCTACATCGTCGGTTCGATTCCTGTTCTGATGTTCTATGGGCGGGCCTTTCAGGGTGGTTTTTCGATTATCCCGTTGCTCTGTTTGTCGCGATCTTCCTCGTACTGGCAATCCCCCTATTGCTCATCGTTTTGAAAACTGCCAAGGCACGGCAGTGGAACATCGCTCTGGTGTGGGTTGCGTCTATGTTGATTACGCTACGAATAGAAGACGGCGTTTTGTTCAGGCGGCTCGAGAGGGCCGGCCTCGATTGAGTGGCGAAGAACTACTTGCCGCAGTGCCGACGTTTCTGGGAATAGTTGTTTTCTCGCTAGGTTGGGCGATGGCTTGGACGAAGTATCTCAAGAAGTCAGTGTGAGTCAGAAACCAACCGTGTCACGCCCCATGATTGTCGTTGAAAGACGTCACTGGATTCCTGCGAAGCGATGGAAGTCAGGCAGCTAGCTCCGGCCGCAACCACGGCTGAAGACGAAGTTGTGGCCATCGCCAATATCGTCTTGCC
The DNA here is from genome assembly GCA_965223015.1 of Vicinamibacterales bacterium. GTDB lineage: Bacteria > Acidobacteriota > Vicinamibacteria > Vicinamibacterales > UBA8438 > CAUZIB01. The sequence goes on from CBDCVL010000002.1 coordinate 217,302, forward strand.
GGGTGAACGTAAGGCACGCGCTGCGCTCGAGGAAGAACGGGACGGCGTGTGGAGCGAACTGGGTGATGCGGCGCGAGGACGCTACGAGGCCTATGGAGAACGCAGCCGGAAGTTCGCGATCGATCAACCTCACTATCACCTCGCCATGGTGGGCGTGCGACGCTCCCACACCGGCAGGGGCCTTGCGCGGGCACTTCTCGAAGCCCTACACGAGATGTCTAGCCGTGACAGCGAATCGTGCGGCATCACGCTGAACACGGAGGATCCGAGCTACGTTCCCATCTACGAACATTTCGGCTACAAGGTCATTGGTCAAGCCCACGTGTCGGACCAGTTGCGGATGTGGTGTTTCTACCGGGCTGACCCATGATTTCGCTGCAGTCGAGACTTGGACGGCAAGCCCAACACACGGTGGCTTTTCAGGAGCCGACTGTCTCTGCTGGCGGGCCGACCATTGGAACGAGCTGAGCGTGGCCTCGCAAACCCATCTCCCCTTGCCCGTCCCTATTCTCGAGCCGGGACCATCGGTTCTTGGGGCGACTCGTTCGCTTGCAGCGACCAAGCCACGTAAGCAGCGCACTTCTTGACAAGCGCATCACGCTGCTCGAGCGGAGGGTATCGTGAGAGTGGCCCTATTGGTTCTCGACCGGCGTCACGGTCACATGCGCGCACAGCCAGCGGTTGTCCATCTTGACCCACACCGATGTGTAGCGGGCCGGGAACCCAAGGGCGTTGTCGCGGAAGGTCTGGATCGCCGCATTACCCCACGTCCGCACGTTCAGCTCCATGGGACGAGGATGCGAGATGGTGCGATCTCCGGCCCTAATACCTGCCATGCTTTGCATCTTGTTCATCACGCTTCCATCGGGATTGACGAGGAGGTAGTCGTCGGTGACATGCCGACCCCATTCTTCAGCATTCCCGGCCGCCCTAGCTGCCCCCCGAGTGTCGATCGCGTGCTGGAGTGCTGGATCAATGGCTTGTGCCGCTGCCACCGACGTGAAAAGAACGGCCGCAAGCAGCGACGCACAGGCGATACGCATCCTCCACCTCCTCGAGCGTGTTTGTCCGCCACCGGACGGCACGGAAGAGTGTTCCACGGCGTCGAGGCGATGTCTACATCAAAACGGAGAAGTGTCCGAATCATGTTCGGTGGATGATCGTGTCATTTCGTCCGGTAGGTGTCAGACTCACTTCTTCGCTGTCCATTGCATAGATGGTGGACCGCATGGGATTCGAACCCACGACCTCCGCGTTGCGAACGCGGCGCTCTCCCAGCTGAGCTAGCGGCCCCCTAGTTGGATGTCGACTCATAGAGGATGAATCGCTCATTGTACAACAGGGTGGTCGCGTCATCTCACCCAGAGCACTCCATGCGAACGCCTCGGCACACTCGACCGTGTGGGCTTGTACAATCGACGTGATGATGAACGACTCATTGGAGACGACGGCGTCGAGTGACTTCCCACGTAGGATCGGTCTACTCACGGGTGGCGGAGATGCGCCGGGCTTGAATTCGGTCACCCGAGCAGTCGTACGGTCCGCGATACTTTCAGGCTGCAGATGCATCGGCTTCGAGAAGAGCTTTGAAGGGTTGATGTCGCCCGAACGAGCGCGCGAACTGACGCTCGATGATGTCATTGGGCTGGAGCGCATCGGGGGCACGATCCTGGGAACCTCGAATCGCGGGAATCCGTTTGACTACCCGGTCGACGGAGGCTCGGAGCGGCGTGACTTCTCTCGCGCCTGCCTTGACACATTCGAAGCGCTCGATCTTCAGGCGCTCATTGTTGTTGGCGGAGACGGCACGCTCGACATCGCACACCGGTTCCATTAGCAGGGGATGCCGATCATCGGGGTTCCGAAGACGATAGACAACGATATCGTTGGGACGAACAGCACCTTCGGCTTCGACACAGCCGTCAGCTTCGCGACTGAAGCGATCGATCGGCTGCGGACCACCGCACAGTCTCACTCCAGAGTGATGGCTGTCGAGGTCATGGGAAGGCACGCAGGGTGGATTGCATTGTACGCAGGCGTCGCGGGTGGTGCCGACGTCATTCTGATTCCGGAGGTACCGTTCGACCTGCAACGGGCGGCGGAGGCGATTCGGCGGAGAGAAGCGATGGGACGCGGGTCGAGCATCGTGGTCGTCGCAGAAGGCGCCGTGCCGAAGGGTGGGTCCGCCGTGGTCCAGGAGCCGGGTACCCTGGGCCGACTAGACCGGCTCGGCGGAATCGGCGCAAAGGTCGCTACGGAACTGGAGACACTCACTGACAAGGAAGCCCGCACTGTTGTGCTGGGGCACCTGCAGAGAGGCGGTGCCCCGACGAGTTTCGACCGCGTGCTGGCGACGCGGTTCGGCGGCAAGGCGTTTGAACTGGTGCAGCGCCGGGTATTCGGAGTGATGGTCGCGAACCGACCTCCGAATCTTGTCGCTGTTCCTCTTGCCGATATTGTGGGCAAGACGAAGGGCGTCCCCCTGGATCTCGATCTTGTCCACACGGCCAGGGCGCTGGGCGTGTCGTTTGGAGACTAACCGGAGACCAACGGGAGACTAAGGCTGCAGCAGGTCGTCGTCTTTCGACTTTTGAAGCGCGTCGATCTTGTGGATGTGGGCGTCGGTCCGCTTCTGGATCTGCTCCAGTGCACGATGTTCGTCGTCCTCACCGAGTTCATGGTCCTTAAGAAGCTTCTTGAGGGCGTCGTTTGCGTCGCGACGCACCTGGCGGACGCTGTTGCGGCCTTCCTCCGCCAGCCTGTGGACGAGCTTCGACAACTCCTTCCGGCGCTCATCGGTCAGCGGGGGAACAGGTATCCGGATCACCTTGCCATCGTTGCTTGGGTTAAGCCCAAGATTCGAGCTGCGGATCGCGTTTTCAATGGTCCCTATCTGGCTGGGATCGAAGGGGCTCGCAACGATTAACGTGGGCTCTGGGATCGAGAGGGTGGCCACCTGGTTGAGCGGAAGGCGAGAACCGTAGGCTTCGACCTGTACAGTGTCGAGGATTCCGACTGACGCCCGTCCCGCCCTGACGCCGGCCAACTCGGTTCGCACATGCTCGACGGCGTCTCCCATACGCCGGTCGACCTCTTTGAATGCCGCTTCGGGGTTGCCAATCTCCATGGGGTCCCCTCGCCAATCAGGCAGTGACCAGAGAGCCGACCGTTTCCCCCAGGACGGCTCGCCGGAGGTTGCCCTCGGTTCGCAGGTTAAACACGACGATCGGAAGCTTGTTGTCCATACACAGCGAAATCGCGGTGGAATCCATCACCTTTAGCCGTTGCTCAAGAACTTGTAGGTGCGAGACCGTATCGAGCCGCGTGGCCGTGGGGTCGAGCATCGGGTCCGCGGTAAAGACCCCGTCGACCTTCGTCGCTTTCAGAATGACTTCGGCCTTAATCTCCATCGCCCGCAAGGCGGCTGCCGTATCGGTGGAGAAGTAGGGGTTGCCAGTTCCGGCACCGAACACCACAACGCGGCCCTTCTCGAGGTGCCGCACGGCACGACGGCGAATAAACGGCTCCGCAACTTGCCGCATCTCGATCGCGGTCAGAACTCGCGTCGGCACGTCGTAGCGCTCGATTGCGTCGGACAGAGCCAGGGCGTTGATGACAGTTGCCAGCATACCCATGTAGTCAGCCGTCGCGCGGTCCATTCCTCGGGCGCTTGCCGCAAGGCCGCGAAAGATGTTGCCTCCGCCGATAACAATGGCGATCTGTACACCGAATTTTTGCACTTCGGCAATGTCCTGGGCGATCTCTTCGGCGATGGCGGAATCGATACCTGACGACTGGGCGCCCATCAGGGCTTCGCCGGACAGCTTGAGAAGCACCCGCTGATACTTAGGAGAGGTCATCACGCAGAGGCTACTCGGCCGCGTCACCCACTTTGAAGCGCGCGAATCTCGACACGGTGATATTTTCACCAAGCTTGGCGATCCCAGCCTTCACGAGTTCACCGACCGTTGTCTTCGGGTCGCGGATGGACGGCTGATCCAGAAGCACCACCTGCTCGTAGTAGCTGTTGAGCTTGCCTTCAACGATCTTGTCAACGATGGGCGGCGGCTTGTCGCTGTCCTTGAACTGCGCCCGAAAGATCTCCCGTTCTCGGTCCAGAGCGTCCTCCGGAACCTCGTCCCGTGTGACGTACATGGGGTCCGCCGCAGCGATATGCATCGAGACTTCCTTGACCAGGCTCTGGAAATCATCGGTCCGTGCCACGAAGTCAGACTCGCAGTTTATCTCGACGAGAACCCCGACTTGGGCGCCGGGATGAATGTAGGTACCGACAAGGCCTTGGGCGGTGGCACGACCCGCCCGTTTGGCAGCCTTTGCCTGGCCACGCGTGCGAAGAATCTGCACCGCCTTGTCGAGATCCCCGTCGGCCTCGCTGAGGGCAGCCTTGCACTCCATGAACCCCGCCGCCGTCATATCTCGGAGTTCCTTCACCTGTGTTGCAGTGATTGCCATCGTATTGAAAGTCCTGTTCCTGATTACGTCGAGGTCGACGCCCACGTCATCACATGGACGAAACCGCAGGCACTCCGCCGTGCCGGAGGCCCGTTAGGCGGAGGCCGGCGAGGGCGTCTCTGTGGCTGCGGCCGGCGACGAGGGTGCGCCGTTCGAGGCACTGGCATCGCCATCGGGCGCTTGGGCAGATTCCTGGATACCACGCCCGGAAATAACCGCATCCGCGATCCGTGACAGGAACAGCCTGATTGAGCGCAACGCGTCGTCATTGCCGGGAATAACGTAGTCGACGTCATCCGGATCGCAGTTCGTATCAACAATTCCAATCACCGGAATCTTGAGCTTTCGAGCTTCGTCTACTGCAATCTTTTCCCGTCGGGTGTCGATCACGAAGACGGCATCGGGAAGACGTGACATTTTCCGTATCCCATCGAGATTTCTGTGAAGCTTCTTCTTCACTTTCTCGATGCGGGCGATCTCTTTCTTTGACAGGGTCTCGTAACGACCATCCTCAGCCATCGCCTCGAGCTCGCGGAGACGACCGATACTACGTTGGATCGTCATGAAGTTGGTCAGGAGCCCTCCAAGCCAGCGGTGGTTGACAAAGTACATCCCGCAACGCTGCGCTTCTTCTTGAACCAGGTCTTGCGCCTGACGCTTCGTTCCGACGAAGAGTATCGTCTGTCCGCTCGCGGCGAGACGCGAGGCGAACTCCTCAGCGTCGCCGAAGAGCTTTGCGGTCTTGGTGAGGTCGATGACGTAGATGCCGTTTCGCTGGCCGAAGATGTACGGTCGCATCTTTGGGTTCCAGCGCTTTGTCTGGTGACCGAAGTGGGCTCCGGACTCCAGCAACTCTTCCATCGTAATCGGCGTCAAGCTTCCTCCATCCGCGACCAAGATACTTACCGCTTGCTGAACTGGAATCTCTTCCGCGCACCAGCGAGGCCGTACTTCTTGCGCTCCTTGATTCGGGCGTCGCGCCTGAGCAGGCCGGCCTTCTTCAGCTGTGGACGCAGCTCTGGGTCGAACTGAACAAGTGCGCGGGCAATCCCCAAACGTAGGGCGCCAGCCTGGCCGGCGAATCCGCCTCCGCTTGCTGTAGCGAAGATGTCAACCTTGTCGGCGAGTTCAGTGAGCTCGAGAGGTTCATGGATTCGCTTTCGGAGAGAGGGTGTTGGGAAGTGCGTATCGAGCGATACACGGTTGATGGCGACCGTGCCCGTGCCTCTACGCAAGAAAACTCGGGCGGTCGACGTTTTTCGCCGACCGGTTCCGTAATACGGCTCGGCGGGTGCTGCTGCCTGGGGTGATTCCGTTCCGAATGCCACGCCTAGCTTACCTCGTACTTCTCTGGTTGCTGGGCCGCGTGCGGATGATTCGAACCCGCATAGACCTTGAGCTTGCGATACATGGCGGCTCCCAGCTTCGTTTTCGGTAACATGCCTCGCACAGCCTGCTCGACCAGCCGAGCCGGTCTCTCCTGACGAAGCGTCTTTGCGCGGTCCTCACGAAGACCCCCAGGGTAGCCGCTATGGCGGCGGTACAACTTCTTGTCTTCCTTATTTCCGGTCAGACGCACTTTCTCAGCATTGACGATAATCACGTGATCGCCGAGATCCAAGAACGGCGTATAACGCGGTTTGTGCTTGCCCTGTAGCAGCTTTGAGGCAGCGGTAGCCAAGCGGCCCAGCACCGCTGAGTCAGCGTCGAGGACGTGCCAGCGGCGATCGATGTCGTTCTGCGACGGTACAAACGTTGCCATAAAGTGAACGTGACACACACTACGACCGCTCTGGCGAACAGCCGTAAGCGGAAAGCGTACAGGGGATTAAGCGGGTCTGTCAAGAAATCAGCCCTCCAGAACCTCGCATGGCTTGAACGCTCACGCGTTTCCCGTCGTTGCGCTTTCTGTGTACACACCGTGCCTCTCGGAGTAGACCCGGACGAGTTCCTCTGACCCGGGTCAGAGGAGCAACCGATACACGAAAGAGGGAGAGGAGCCCTTTGACGGCGCCGTGCTCCCGGACAAGGCGGCAACGCCCATCTGAGGGTCTTGCCCCAACTCGGAACAGAGAAAGAGGGCGTCTCGTGCTAGGTCGACGGGAGAAATCACTGGTAGGGCTGGATATCGGAGCGAGTGCCGTGAAGCTCATGGAGCTTCACCGTCGTGGTGACGCGTGTCGCATGGTGGCGGCCGGAGCCGAGCCAATTTCGGCAGATTGTGTTCTCGACGGAGCCATCGCCGACGTCGGGGCGGTCAGTGACGCCATTCGCCGACTTCTGAAGCGTTTGAGAATCAATACGAAGGCCGTCGCAGTGTCGCTGTCAGGTCATGCCGTCATTGTCAAAAAGATCGTCCTTCCGCCTATGCCGGAAACCGAACTACGCGACGCCATCCAGTGGGAAGCAAGACAGCACATCCCGTTCGATAGCCAGGACGTCACCCTTGACTACCAGGTGATGGACACCGTCCCAGGCGCCAGCGAACAAGACCTCAACGTCCTGCTCGTGTAGCGCCCCAGGGTTCTTGGACAGTGGTTTGACGGTATTCGCATCTATGCTGCCGCGTCCAGCCCGACGAAGTCACGTCGCACCTGAGCGGGGCTTTGATAGTGGTACTTCTCTAGCATCCACTGCTCGTTGTACGTCCGCTTAAACTCGAGTAAGGCCAGGCGGAGCTCCTCGATGGTGTCGAAACTCCGCACCCACAACAAATTCTCCTTCAGCGTGCGGATGAAGCGTTCCGCGACGCCGTTGCCTTCGGGCTCCCGCACGAAACTCGGCGAGCTCTCGATGCCGAAGAACGCCACCTCCTGTTGAAAGTCGTCAGCCAGATAGTTCGACCCGTGGTCGTGCCGAAGACGCAGCCCGCGGGCGACGCCCTCGCCAATCGTGCCGAAGCGGGCGCGGACGCCCTGGCGGATCGGCTCCAGGGCCTCAAATCGGGTCCCGCGCTTGGCCGCATGCAGGCCGATGCACTCGGTCGTGCAGTGATCGACGGCCACGAAGACGAAGGCCGCGCCCTCGCCCACGGTCACTGTGGCCGTCATGTCCGTGCCCCACATCACATCGGGGGCCGCGGTGGTGATCGTGCCGTCGTGCGCCTTCGGGCCGTGCGCGTGGCCCACGCGGTGCGGGGCCTGGAGGTCGTGCTCCCGCATCAACCGACGCACCCGTTCCAGCGAGGTGCGGATCCCCGCGACCCGGAGCTTCGCCCAGGCTTTCCGGTACCCTTCGCCGTGAAAGGGCGAGGCTTCGAGCAGTCGGCGGATGTGGCCGGCCAGCACGTCGTCCGGGGCGGCGCCCACCGGCCCACGCCGCCGACACGGCGCCCGGGACGTTGTCGCCTGCCGCCGCGCATACACGCTAGAGCGGGCGCGGTGCCACACGCGGCAGACCCGCTGCACGCCATACGCCCGCCGCGTGGAGATCGAGTGGGCGTCCTTCATCGCCTCGACCTCCGTCGGGCCAAAGGGCCGCCCACCTCCAACTGGTCCACCTTCGCGTAGAGCAGTTCGTTCTCCATCAGTAGTTCACCGATCTTGGCTTGCAGCCGACGATTCGCCTCGTCCCAGGCGTCCGGCGCCCGGCTCTTCAGGCTGGCCTGGCCCGCGGCCAGAAACTGATCCCGCCACTGCGCGGCCCGCGCCGCCGTGATCCCCAGCTCCCGCGACACGGACTCGAGATCCTCTCCGCGCAGCAGACGCAGCACCGTCTCGCGCTTGCGCCGGGCTGACAACCGTCCCCCACGGCCGCGCCCGGCGGCGTCTCCGGTCGCCCTTCGGGCTTCCTCCGCCGCCGCCGATTCTTGATCTGGTTTCCCCATCTCGACACGCCTCCTGCGAGTACTCTCTCGCAATCAAGTGTCCAAGAAAACCCTAGGGCGCAGGACTCGTTGCAGCCAAGAAGGAGAAAGTTCAGGACTATCTGCACGGAGTGTCTCAAGCTGGCTGTCTGCCGCAGGTGCTGGACATCGATGCCTTCGCGCTGCAGAACGCCTATGAGCTGAACTATGGCATTCACCCAACCCGGGTCGTGGTGCTGGTCAATGTAGGAGCAAGCACTATCAACCTGAACGTGGTCCAGGGCGCGCAGTCGGTGTTCACTCGCGACGTCGCGATTGGAGGGAACGCATACTCTGAGGCGATTCAGCGAGAGACTGGGCTTGATTTCGAGGACGCCGATCGGCTGAAGAGAGGCATTCCAACGAGTGGAGTGACATTCAAGCAAGCCGAACCCATCATCAGAGCCGTGACACAGAACGTCCTTCAGGAGGTGAGCAAGACGCTCGACTTCTTCCGTGCGACGGCAGAGACCGACCATTTTGACAGCCTCGTCCTGAGCGGCGGGACCTCGCGCCTTGATGGGATGGCCGATGCGCTTGCAGATCGATTCGACGCTGACGTGGAGTCACTGGATCCGTTTCGTCGTATCACTATTGACGAAGAGATCTTGACTGCGGAGCAGCGCCTCGAGCTCGCTCCTGTGGCCTCGGTGGCCGTCGGGCTCGCGCTTCGTCGTGTAGGGGACCGATGATCCGAATCAATCTGATCGGCGGAGCCCCAGGCCAGGCGCCCCAGCGCGCTGCCATGGACATGGCCCAGAGAGTCACGGTCGCGTGCAGCGTCATCCTCGTGGTCACGATCGTTGTCATCGGGTGGAGGTATTGGTCTCTGCGGCAAGAGGCGGTCCAGGTGCAGCAGGAACTCGTCGCGGCAACGCAGGAGCTCGGGCGCCTCGACACGGTCATCGACCAGGTGACCGCGCTCGACGCACGACGCGAGGAACTCTCGCGAACAGTAACGCTGGTCGACCAACTGCAGCACCACAAGAGCAGGCCGGTTCGGATGTTGGACGAGGTCAGTTACGCAGTACCGGAAGGGTTGTGGCTGTCAGAACTTCACCAGGACGACGACGAGGTGGTCGTTCGAGGACGCGCACTGGCGCTTCCCGCACTTTCGGACTTCCTGGCGAATCTAGAGGCCTCTGGCTACTTTCAACCACCGGTCGAGATGATTGATAGCCAACTCGAAGAGACAGAACAGGGAGAGGTCGTCCGGTTCGAGCTGCGAGCGACGTTCACTACCCCTGAGCTCTAAAGAGCTGCAGGCGCGGAACCGAAACGACTACAGCGACCCATGGAACTTGGCTTCGACAAACTCCCGTGGTACGGCCAAATTGCGACTTTTCTGCTAGTTGCGGTCGCTGGATACGCTGTGTTTCATTTCTACTGGGTTGTTCCACTGGGTGACGAGACCTCACTTGACCGAGAGGAATTGGCGGAGCTGCGACTCGAGATCGATCAAGCGGTTCGCGCCGCCGGGAGACTACGCGACGTCGAGGTTGGGGTTTCCGATCTCACCGCGCGGCGAGAGGGACTGCGAGCGGCGCTACTGCACGAGCGCGACGCGCCTGAGATTCTCAGGAGGCTACAGACTCTTGCCGCACAGTCCAACCTTTCGATCCGGGCCTTCACGCCGCAGGCCATCGAGCCGGGCGAGGGGTACGCTGCGTGGCCCATACGTCTCGAGTTGAACGGTCTGTACCACGACCTGGGGTCGTTCTTTGACCGGGTCAGCAAGTCCTCACAGGTCATTGCGGTCGATGGCGTCATCATCCGGGCCATTGAGCCGCCGCAATTAAACGCAACGATCAGCGCAGAGTGCACGGCGACCACGTTTGTACTGAATGACGATGTTGCGGGCGAGTAAACTGGATCGGAACTATGAAGCGCGGCCATTTCCTTGCACCCTTGCTCGGCTGGCGACAGCTGATCCTTGGCAGCAGTCTCGTCTTTGTGGCGGGAGTCCCCTCGGAGCCGGTCGCTGCAACGGCAACCCAGCAACAAACATCCCCGGCGATTGGCCAGGCGGCACAGGAGCGACCGGTCACGGACCAGACGCAGCCCGATGAGACGGACGAAATCTATAGCTACAACGCAGCGGGTCGCCGCGACCCGTTTGTGAGCCTTCTGGGTCGCGCCGCGGGCAGCGCCCCGGTCAACGCTCGACCGCCCGGACTCGCTGGTTTGAGTGTCAACGAACTGTCGCTCCAGGGCCTTGTCTTGGCCGGTGGGCGATACCTGGCAGTCATGCAGGCCCCAGATCGCAAGACGTACATTCTGCGCGGTGACGAGCAGCTCTTCGACGCCCTCGTCAAGAGTGTCTCCGCGGAAGGGGTGACGTTTCTTCAGACCGTGAATGACCCGCTATCGCTGCTCAAGGAACGCGAAGTGCTGCGGACACTCCAAGGCCGAGAGGACGGGCGCTGAAAATGCGGAGCGCTCGGCTTTTCGCGAGTGTGACGATCGTGGTCGTCATTGCCCATGCGCCACGGGAAACCCGAGCCGTCGAAACCGCGGAGCCGCCTGCGGCAAGCCGACTGAGCGCCATCGAGGTCCTGGTCGAAGCGAGGGGTCTGGTTGTGACACTCGCCGGTGATGGGCGGCTTCAGCCAAGCTCGGTCCGGGAGGCAGAACAGTGGCCGCCGCGTATCCTCATTGACCTTCCTGGCGTGACTGCATCGGTGCCTGGAATCACGTCGATTGACGTGGTCCCGGTTTCTGACATCCGTGTCACGGCTCAAAGTGTTGATCCGCTCGTGACGCGGGTCGTGTTTGAGTTGACCAAGCAATCGGATTACCAGATTGATGATCCGAAGGATGCTCGCGGACCGTTGAGGCTCGTGTTTCCGCTCGGCTCGGCAGAGGGCGGCGAGTCTCGGAATCGACTGATGTCTTGCGGCACCGCAGGTGGTCGCACATTCCTGGACGTCCAGCAGCCTGGTGCGCGCGCCGTCCTGGCCAGTGCCGTCGTGAAGCGGCCCTGGAACCAGTCGGATCAGCCCACCACTCCCGGCGCCGACCCACGTCAGCGACTCGCGGATGCGCTGGGCGGTCCGCGCGCCGGACGTGGTCGCGGCCAGGCGTTCGTGCCTCCTGCTCTTCATCCGTTTCGCGGCCCCCTTGGGAGCGAAATGGGTCCGGAGCCTCTGCTATCTGAGCAGCTTCGGTTCCGGCTCGACGGATCGCCGGCTGGGCCAGTCGGCGTGAGGGTCGTGTCTCCGTACCATCGGGTACACGACCGCCGTGGTGCCGACCAACTAGCTGCCGACGCTCCAGCCCCTCTTTCAATAGATGACTTGGCGGTCGGAGTTCCTCGTCCGCTCACGCCCAGGCTTCAAGCTGCTTTTCTCGGTGTCCCAGGCCGCCGGTCGGAAGAGACCGAGACGCCGACCGGTCTCTTGGCAAAGGCATCGAAGCTCCTTCGTCCAAGCGCTCGCCCGGTTGCGACGGCTGGCGTTCAGCAAGTGACGCAGGGGGCGGGGCGGCAGTACACCGGCGACCCGGTGTCGATGGATTTTCAGGGCGCCGATCTGCGGGCGGTTCTTCGAACGTTTGCAGAGATCAGCGGTCTGAACGTGGTCATCGATCCGCAAGTGGATGGGACCGTGGATGTCGCACTGACCGATGTCCCGTGGGACCAGGCGCTCGACGTCATTCTCCGCACCAATCGACTGGGATATGTTGTCGATGGGACCGTCGTTCGAATTGCTCCCCTCACCGCGCTCGCCGAAGAGGAAGTGCAGCGCCGCGAGCTAGCAGAAGAGCGGGCCCTCGCCGGGGAACTCGTCGTCGTCACCCGGACCTTGAGCTATGCGCGGGCCGAAGCGATGGCTGACCTGATCGCCCAGTCGGTCCTCTCGGCTCGCGGCCAGGTCCAGACCGACGACAGGACGAACACCATCATCCTCACCGACCTACAGCCACGTCTCAGCGCAGCCGAGGAGCTCCTGGATACGCTCGACCGTGCAGAACCGCAGGTCGAGATCGAAGCACGAATCGTTCAGGTGGGCCAGGAATTTGCAAGGTCGATCGGTGTCCAGTGGGGCCTGACCGGCCGCGTGGCACCTGATCTCGGAAACACGACACCCCTCACGTTCCCAAATCGGGGAGGCATCAGCGGACGCATTGGGAACCAGGGTCCAGAGGCATCAGGGGCCGATGCCCGCGCGGGGGTGACTGAGAACGCTGGCACCGCTATAAACCTACCGGCAACCGCAGCCACTTCAGCCCTCGGGGTGAGTTTGGGAGCTGTGGACGGCTCGCTAAATCTCGACGTCGTCATTTCGGCGGCCGAGCGGGATGGAGATCTCCGCCTTCTGTCTCATCCACGCGTGACGACACAAAACAACGTTACCGCCGAGATTGTCCAGGGCGATCAGATTCCCATCCAGACGGTTTCGAACAACACTGTCACGGTGGACTTCCGGGACGCAGCACTGAGTCTCAGAGTGACGCCGCAGATCACAGCTGAGGACACGGTGATCATGCAGATCGAGATCGACAACGACTTTGCCGACTTCCGCCGGGAGATCAACGGCGTCCCACCGATCGTGACGCAGCGTGCGAGTACAACGGTTCAGGTGGCCAACGGCGACACCACCGTCATCGGTGGAATCTTTGAAAGTGAGCAATCCTCGTCGAACAATCGGGTGCCTGGTCTCCATCGGATTCCGTTTCTGGGACGCCTTTTTCGGAGTGAGTCCGATCGTGAGAGTTCGGACGAGCTCCTCATCTTCATCACTCCCCGGGTGATTCGCTAGCCCAGGTGACGCGAGCATACGAGCCCAGCATGACGCGCCGACCACGCCCACAGATCGTGATTCGAATCGTCGGCGTTGCGCTGTGCGTGGGTCTCGCGTCGTGCGTGAATGAGCAGATCACTTCGTCACGCTCTAGCTCCCTCCTGGTTATCGAGAGGATCGGTGCGGCACGGGGAGGGACGAGCGAACAGCCAGTGCCAACGCTCCTGCAGTCGGATGTTTCGACTGGGGGTACGGCATTCGACGACATCGCTCGCGTGACGACGCGTATCGCCCTCAAAGATCCAGGAAGTCCCGAAAACCCAACTGCACCGACCACCGCCAACTCCGTCACTGTGACGCGGTACCGAGTGGAGTATCGGCGTGCCGATGGTCGCAACACGCCCGGCGTCGATGTTCCCTTTCCCTTCGACGGCGGTGTGACGTTTACGACGCTGACCGGTGTCCAGACGGCAGAGTTCGTACTGGTCAGAGCATCAGCGAAACTCGAAGCACCGCTCTTGGCTCTGCGTGGTGGCGGAGGGGCGATCGTGATCAATGCGATCGCGGAGGTGACCCTTTACGGGAGGGATCAGACCGGAGCAGAAGTGGTGGCGACGGGAACAATCAGTGTGAACTTCGCCGACTGGTCCGACGAAGAATCGCTCGAAGAGGCAGCCGACCTGGCCAGCGCCACTCGCTCTCCTGGAGGCACGGGCAGTTGAGAGACGAGGAACGCCACGCGGTCCCGAATCGGTCGGGAAGTCGTTCGCGACGGTCGCGGGCCGTGGGTGTTGTTCTGCTGCTGGTTCTGGCTGCCTGCGTTCACGATTCGGCAGCTCCTGACCCCTTCAGTGGCCCCTCCGAGCTCGGCCTGTCGTTGAGTCTCAGTGCGAGTCCGGACGTCTTGCCACTCAATGGGACGGCGCAGGCCTTCATCGGCATCCGCGCGCGCGGCCCCGATGGGGAAGCGCTTCCGAACGTGGCGCTGAGACTTCAACTCGCAACTGCGAGAGGCTTCGAGGATTTCGGGCGGCTCTCCACGCGCCGGGTCGTGACGGGATCAACTGGACGCGCCGTCGTGGTCTATACCGCCCCGCAGCTAGCGACCGGTCGCGCACCCGCCACAGACACGGGGGAGGTCGTGACCATCTGGGTGACGCCCGAGGGCAACGATTTCGGGAACGCGGTTTCACGGGGGTTGACGATACGCCTGGTCCCACCGGGCGGCGTCATCCCACCGTTTGGCGCCACAGTAGGATTTACGGTGACGCCCGCAGCTCCGACCGTCTTCAACGACGTCCTCTTCACGACAGCGTGTCCGGAAGCGGCGAGCATCGACTGCGTAAGAGACCCCGATGGTATTGTCACGTCCTATCGCTGGGAGTTCGGCGACGGGCGCACGGGGAGTGGACCAATCGAGAGCAACACCTATGAGGCTGCTGGGACCTATCTCGTCACTCTCACCATTGGCGATGGACACGGTCGGACGGCCACTGTCACGCGTGCTGTCGTTGTTGGCGGAGGAACGCCACCGACGGCGATGCTCACTGCCTCTCCGACGACCGCGATGGCGGGAGACGCAGTCTTTTTCAACGGGAGCGGGTCACGGGCGGCGCCTGGCCGATCCCTCGTGTCTCACCATTGGGACTTCGGCGATGGCTCGAGTGGCTCGGGAGTGACCGCCTCTCATGCCTACAGCAACGAAGGAACATACGTCGTCACGCTGAATGTGTTCGATGATCAAGGACAGGTTGGGACCGCGACAACGTCGGTGGTTGTGCAAGCGCCAGCAGCCGCGGCGCTGGGCGCTTCCCCAGTGGACCCCGCAGCGGACGAGGTCGTCTTCCTCGACGCGAGTGCCTCCTATTCGGGGCTACCCATGATGGAATACCGCTGACATCAGGCCAGTGCCGACTCGCCATACCCTCCGGAACCACGCGTTGTGCGAGCGTCTAAACAAAAGCTCGCTCGACGCACTGCTCGTGACACATCTGCCCAATACTGCGTATCTCACGGGGCTCAGGTCGACGGCCGGCGTGACAGTCGTCTCACCGGAGGCAATTCAGCTTGTCATCGATTCGCGGTACCTCACCGTTGCGACGAGTCTCGTAGCTTCGAAGGAAGCGCCTGAAGGTCTGAGCGTGATTCCTGTCGAGGCATCGTACGACGCAACGATCCAGCAGTCGCTTGTAAACCTCGGCCGAGCACGGGTGGGTGTAGAGGCCGAGCATATGAGCCTGCGGCAGTGGCACTGGCTGGTGGAGCGTATCCGCGAAAGCGATGTGACGCTCGTACCGACCGAAGGCTTGGTCGAGGCGAGTCGCCTTGTCAAAGATGATCACGAAATCGAGTGCTTCCGGTTTGCAGGACAGTTGATTGCTGATGCTGTGAGCTCCATCATCGAGATGGTTGGCCCAGGGCGGACTGAGCGAGACATTGCGGCGCAGATCGACCACGTCTTGTCCCAGAGCGGATTCGAAGACCGGGCCTTCCCGACGATTGTGGCCTCCGGGCCAAACAGCGCCCTGCCTCATGCGCACCCTTCCGACCGCAGGGTGGAGGAGGGCGACATGATCCTGCTGGACTTCGGAGCGGTTCGCGATGGATATTGCGTCGATCTCTCACGAACAGTGTGCGTCCCTCCAGTCAGCGATGAGGCGATTCGGCTTCATGCGGCGGTGCTTGAGGCGCACGACGCGGCGATAGCCACGGTTCGACCTGGAGTTCTTGCAGCTGAGGTCGACACCGCGGCGCGGTCGACGCTGGCTCGCCATGGCTTGGCAGAAGCGTTCGGACATGGCACTGGGCACGGTCTCGGGCTCGAGGTTCATGAAGCGCCGCGTATCGGAAGGCCAGGTCAGCCTGGGTCGGACGTCATGCTCGAGCCTGGCATGGTCTTCACGGTCGAACCTGGCGTCTATCTGCCTGAAGTGGCAGGGGTTAGGATCGAGGATGACGTCTTGGTGACCGCCGCCGGATGTGAGGTCCTGACGAACGCATCTCGCGCGCTGATCATGCCTTGAGTTGAGCAAGGAAGGACCGCGCAAGCCGCGTCGCCAACGGGGATGTGGAGTCATGACTGTTTTCGACAACATCCAGCGCATGCTGGAAATCATGGAGAAGCACGGGCTCGAGGAGTTCGAGTTGGAACACGACGGGTCGCGTGTTCGCCTGCGAAAGCCGGTCCGTTTCCAGTCTACCGGTGTCGCGGTCGGCGAACCCTCCGACGAGGTGACAGATCGGCGGCCAACGACAGCCGCGGGGTCGCCGGTTAAAGATGGTGGTCTCACCTTCGTGAAGTCGCCCATCGTGGGAACGTTCTACCACGCACCCGAACTGGGGGCGGAGCCCTTCGTCGAGGTTGGCTCACGAGTAAAGAAAGGGCAGATCCTGTGCATCATCGAAGCGATGAAGCTCATGAACGAGATCGACGCGGCGGAAAGTGGCGAAATCGTGAGTGTTTTCATCGATAATGGCCGGCCGGTGCAATACGGCGAGCGGCTGTTCGCGATCCGACCTGATCGGTCGTAGGTCCTATCCGATCTACATCGCTCCACCATGTTCAACAAGATCCTGATTGCAAACCGGGGTGAAATCGCGCTTCGCGTGATCTACGCCTGCCGGGAGTTGAACATTCCAACCGTTGCCGTCTACTCGGTCGCTGACGAACACGCACTCCATGTGCGGTTCGCCGATGAAGCGGTGTGCATTGGGCCGGAGCGTCCTCTGGACAGCTATCTGAGCGTGCCTGCCATCATCACCGCATCGCAGGTGACGGACAGCGATGCGATCCATCCGGGTTACGGTTTTCTATCAGAGGCCTCGTCTCTGGCTGACGCTGCGGCGGCATGCGGCATCACGTTCATCGGTCCGCCACCCGAGGTTCTTCGGCTGCTTGGCGACAAATCGCACGCGCGCCGCGCGATGGAACGAGCTGGTCTTCCCGTGCTGCCTGGGACGCCGGAACCGCCCCTGACCTTGCCGGCAGCACTCAAGGCGGCGCAGAAACTGGCCTATCCTTTGATTGTCAAAGCGGCAGCCGGGGGCGGCGGTAGAGGGATGCGGGTCGTGCATGAGGCCGCCGGGCTCGAGCAGGCATGGGGTACCGCTGAGCGTGAGGCGGCGGCAGCATTTGGAGACGGCACACTCTATCTTGAACAATTTCTTGAAGCACCTCGTCACATCGAGTTCCAAGTACTGGCCGACGATCACGGTCACGTCGTACACCTCGGTGAGCGGGAGTGCTCGATCCAGCACCGACACCAGAAACTCCTAGAGGAGTCCCCATCGGTTGCGATCAGCGACCCGCGGCGCCGAGCGCTGGGTGAGATGGCCGTGATCGCCGCCCGCGCTGTCGGGTATCGGAACGCAGGAACCTTCGAGTTCCTCGTGGATGACGAGGAGGAGTTCTTCTTTCTCGAGGTGAACACGCGTCTGCAGGTCGAGCATCCGGTAACCGAGATGGTCACGGGTGTCGACATTGTCAAGGAGCAGATCCGGATCGCAGCAGGCGAGTCTCTGTCGTTCGGTCAAGAAGATGTCGTGATGAACGGCCACGCGATTGAGTGTCGGATCAATGCGGAGTCGCCCGAGACTCTTAGGCCTAGCCCCGGCAGGATCCGGGTATTCAACATGCCGGGTGGTCCAGGTATTCGGGTTGACACGGCAGCTTGCGCCGACGGCACCATCCCACCCTGGTACGACTCTCTCGTGGCGAAACTGGTCGCGCACGGGCGCGACAGGGCTGAAGCGATCGCCCGAATGCGCCGAGCCCTCGACATGACGGTCATCGAGGGGATCGACACCACCGTACCGGTTCATCGTCGCATTCTCGACGATCCCGACTTCATCGAGGGGCGACTGGACACGACGTTCATGGAGCGCTTTATTGACTCATGAGCTTTCCGAGGCTCTACGCCGTTGTTGATGAGCGAACCGCAGCGCGGCATGGATGGAGCGTCTGCGACCTTGCGCGAGCGTACCTTGCAGGCGGTGCGCGCCTGCTCCAGCTGCGCGCATCGGATTTGACGAGTGATGAATTCCTTGCGTTGTGTGACCAGATTG
Organism: Vicinamibacterales bacterium; assembly: GCA_965223015.1. Lineage (GTDB taxonomy): Bacteria > Acidobacteriota > Vicinamibacteria > Vicinamibacterales > UBA8438 > CAUZIB01. The sequence continues at coordinate 235,425 of CBDCVL010000002.1, forward strand.
TGGCCGCGGCATCCGATGTCGGCGCGAAAGTCATCGTCAATGACCGCGCGGACATCGCATTGCTCGCCGGAGCCGCGGGGGTGCATCTCGGCCAGTCGGATCTGCCTGCGGAAGAGGTGCGCAAGTACCTGCCCACGGGGGCACTGATCGGTTTGTCGACCCATACCCGTCGGCAAGTTGCGGATTCGATTGAGGATCCGATCGACTACGTTGCAGTTGGCCCTGTGTACCCGACGAGCACCAAAGACACCGGCTATGCGCCCGTCGGACTGGAGCTCGTCTCCTACGCTGCAAAGCTTCATCCACGCCGTCCCATTGTGGCAATCGGTGGGATCACTCCTGAGCGTACGGCCGCCGCAATCCAGGCGGGGGCGGCCACGGTGGCCGTGATATCCGATCTCCTCAGTGGCGACCCGACCCGCGCCGTAGCCGACTATCTCCGCGTGCTGGGCACACTCGAGAAATAGTCGCGGGTCAGCCGGCGTACCGTGTCAAGAAGGAAAAGGATTCCAACGAGATTGGGAAACGCCATGAACCCGTTGAGAAGCGTGCCGATGGCCCACACCAGCTCAACCGGTACGACCGCTCCCACCATAATCAAGATGATGAAGAGCACGCGATAAGGGAGGACCATGCGCGACCCGACCATGAACTCGACGCACTTCTCCCCATAGTACGACCAGCCAATGAGCGTAGAGAATCCGAACAGGAAGGAACAGAGCGCTACTGAGAGGGAGGCGAAAGGCACCGAGGTTGAGAGCGCAGCGGCGGTGAGGTCCCCGCTGGCGTTCTGATACGCCGGGTCGGTCCAGAGACCTGACGTCAGAATCACGAAGGCGGTGAGCGAGCAGACGACGATCGTGTCGACGAAGACCTCAAAAATACCGACGGCGCCCTGTTCTGCAGGGTGATTCACCTTGGCGATCCCGTGAGCGATCGGTGCGCTGCCCAGCCCAGCCTCGTTCGACAAGACACCGCGACTCACGCCCGCGGCAATGACCTGAGAGACGGATGCTCCGACGAATCCCCCAACCGCCGCGGACGGGGTGACCGCACTCCTAATGATTAGCAAGAAGACCGCCGGCAGCTCGCCGATGTGCATCACGAGATATGCCAACGCCGTCACGAGGTACAGGAGAATCATGCTAGGGACTAGACGCTCCGCCACCACCGCGATCCGACGGATACCGCCGAGCAGAACAAGCCCAACAGACACGGTGATCAGGAGTCCCGGTACCCAGCTTGGGAGGTCTATCCCCCCAACGCTACGTGCCGCCTCGACAAACGTCCGCGCCACCGTATTCGACTGAGCCATGTTGCCGGTACCCAGGAGCGCTGCGCTGGCCCCAAAGAAGGCAAACATGTAGGCCAGGGGACGAGCCACGGCGGGAAAGGGGATTCCACGCGTCAGGTAATACATGGGGCCACTCGCCAGCTCCCCCGTCTCGCGTGTCACGCGATAGTGGACGCCGAGTACGGCCTCCGCGTACTTTGTAGCCATTCCAACTGCTGCACAAATCCACATCCAAGCAACCGCCCCCGGGCCCCCGATCAAGATGGCCGTGGCGACGCCGCCTATGTTTCCGTTTCCCACCGTTGACGCGAGTGCTGTCGACAGAGCCTGAAATGGCGTGATGGTTCCGTCGCCTGATGCGGACTTCTTGAATGCCCCCGCCATTACCAGTCGCAACGCAAACGGAAAGCGCCGAAACTGAACCACTCCGGTTACGAGCGTCACCAGGCCGCCGACGATGACCAGGACAAGCGGCATCGCAAACGGTTGCCAGACGAAAGCGTCGATCGCGAGGAGCTGGTCGGTAAGTGTCCGCACAACGTGACTCGATCGGTGCTAGAGCATCGCCAGAATCGCAGGCACGATGATGGCGAGGATCCCGAGGGGGCAGACCCAGCGAATCAAGAAGCCCCAGAGTCGAGCAGCAGGGAACCATGCATCATGTGCGAGAAGTTCTTCGAGAGCCTCATCCACGCGCCAGACCCACCCTACGAATACGGCCGTCAGGAGCCCGCCGACCCGGAGGGGAAAATCGTTCCATACAGTCGCCATGACAGATAGAAAATCGAGGTTGAGGCCGGGCAAGCTCGACAAGAACGATATCGCGCCGTTGCCGAGCGCCGACGGCACCGCGAGGGCAGCCACCGCCAGCGTGACGACCAACACTGCCTTTCGGCGCGACCATTCGCGGGCATCCACGAAGTGAGACACTGGAACCTCGAGGAGAGAGATGGTCGACGTAAGCGCGGCCATGGTGAGCAGAAGAAAGAACGCACCACCGAAGAGATGGCCGCCGGGGAGCGTTGCAAACAGCCTCGGAAGAACGGTGAAGATCAGACCTGGCCCACTACTGCTCGGGTCAAATCCAACGATCGAGAATCCCGAAGGGAAAATAATAAAGCCGGCCAGTAGCGCAATCGACGTGTCGAGCAGGACCACCCACACCGCTGCCCCTGCAATCCCTTACCGTTTCCCTAGATAGCTGCCGTACGTGATCATCGGCCCCATACCAAGGCTCAGCGAGAAGAACGCTTGGCCCAACGCCGCCCTGTAGAGAGCCGGTTCGAGCAGACGGGAGAGGTCGGGCGCAGGTAGTAGGCGAGTCCCGCCGCAGCACCTGGGAGAGTCGCGGCCCGGGCTGCGAGGACCAAGAGTAACAGCATGAGGGCTTTCGTCACCCGCTCGATCCCGGACCTGACGCCGCCGAGGAGAATCGCCGCTGTGACACCGAGGGCCGCGAAAGTCAGCGCGATCGTCGCCGGAGCGCTGGCGGTAAAATCGGCGAAGAATTCGCCAATGGCCTGCTGGTCACCTGCGACCTGTCCCGTCAGTGTAAACCAGACATAGGCCACGGTCCAGCCGGAAATCACGCTGTAGAAGGAGAGGATGCCGGCTCCGGTCAGTACGCCGAGGGCGCCCACCAACCACCACCGCGTCCCGGGTCGAATGCTCGCGAACGACCCAACCGGAGATTGCTGGCTGCGCCGCCCGATCGAGAGCTCACCTACCATGATCGGGAAACAGATCACCGCGACGCACACCAGGTAGATCAGAACGAAGGCCGCTCCGCCACCCTGACCTACCTGAGTCGGAAACCCCCAGATGTTGCCCAGGCCGACAGCCGAGCCTGTACCGCACCCGGTTCCCTGGACACACATTTGTGCTATGCCGCCTGGCGTAGCTCATACTCCTCGCGCGCCTCGATCGGCGTGTGATACCCAAGCTTCTCGAGACGCCAGGTCTGGTTGGACCGCTCCACGAAGTTGGCCACGGCGGCGCGGACGGCCTCGAGGTTCTGAAAGATTCGGCCGTGGATCGCTTGCTCCTTGAGCGTACGATTCCACCGCTCCGCCACCCCGTTTGTTTCCGGTTCCTCGACACAGCCGAAGCTGGGGTGGACCCCCCAATACCGGATCTGCTTGAGGAAGTGGTCTGACAGGTACTGACTACCGTGATCCATCCGCAGCGCCAGCCCGCGGGCGACGTCGGCGTCCAGCGAGCCATAGAGCCGTTCGAGCCCTTGCGCAATCGGATCGAGTGCCGCGAAGCGGCTCCCGACGTTGCACACGTGCCACCCCACGCACTCCGCGTTCCAGTGTTCGACTGCCGCGAAGATCCAGCCCCACCCGTCGTCGAGCGTGAATACCCGCACGCCGTCCGTCCCCCACATCACGTTGGGCGCCTGAGTGATGACCCGCCCGTCGTGGGTCTTCGCGGCGCCCTGACGCCCGCGGTGCGGGGAGAGCAGTCCGTGCGCCCGCATGACGCGCAGCCCCCGCGTGCGGGCGACTCGGATCCCATCCAGGATCCGAAGCCGTGCGTGGACCTTGCGATGGCCTTCGCCGTGGAACGGGGACCGCGCGAGATCGGTCCGAATCGCCGCCAGCAGCTGCGCGTCCGATTGCCTCGGCGGCGGCCCCCGCCGCGCCGGCCCCGCGCCCAGCCGGTGGTGGTGTGCCCGCGCCCGCCGCGCGTCGAGCGCCGAGCGCGAGCGCTCCCAGACCTGACACACCCGCTGAATGCCGAAACAGCGCCCCGTCGCCGCGGAGGTCGTCGCGCTCATCGTCGCGACCTCCGCATCGCCAAAGGGAGGCGCTGCTCCGCGGCCCGGGCCCGCTCGCGGAGCAGCTCGATCTCCATCGACAGCTCCCCGATGTGCCGCTTCGCCGCGTCGAGCACCTCCGCCACGGGCTCGCCGTGACGAGCCTTTAAGCCGAACTCGAGGCCAGCCATGGCCCGCGCCCGCCACGCGTCGAGCCGGTAGATCTCCACGCCCACCTCACGGGACAGCGCCTCGAGCGATTCGCCACACAGTAGCCGCAGCACCACGTCGCGCTTCCGGCTAGCGCTCCACCGCTGCCCCGGCGCCAGGGAGCCCGCCCCGGCCGCCGCCCCGTCGGCAGGGACTCCAGTCGCCCTCCGGGCTCCCTCCGTCCGCGCCGATCCCTCTGCCTGTACCACGTCCCTCGACCGAACCATTTCCCCCACCTCCTTGGACATTGGATTCTCCCTTAATCCGTGTCCAAGAAAACCGGGGGCGCTTTACCGACAGCCGAGCCGGCTGCGGCAAGGATAAAACCGGTGCGCGTTCGCCACGTTCCACGGTCGGGTGTCATGACTCGTTTAATACTTGCGGTGCGGCATTCTACTGAAAGTCACCGAAAACCTGAAATAATGTTGCCGGAAGGAGTACATGTGACCACTGAACATCTTGGCAATTCGCCCCGTGTCGACGCGCCCATTGCCCGCCGCTTGGATGGCGCTGCCGTCGCTGCGGAGATTCGGGAAGGGCTACGAGCGCGAATCGAGGCGTTCAGACGCTCGGCGGGTCGGCCGCCGACGCTTGGCATCGTGCTCGCCGGTTCAGATCCAGGGTCCGAGATTTATGTCCGGAACAAGGCAAAGAGCGGGGACGTGTTGGGTATGGTCACAGATGTCCGTCGTCTGCCGGACACGGCGTCCCTCGGTGAAGCTCTCGCGGTGGTCGCCGAGTTCAACGCGAGTGACAGCCACGACGGTATCTTGGTGCAGTCCCCGTTGCCTAAGGGCATGGGCAGTGACGCCGAGCAGCACGTCTTCGACGCGGTCGACCCGGCCAAGGATGTTGATGGGTTCAACCCGCTGAACGTCGGGCGCTTGGTGCAACAACGAGGCATCCAGGCTCCGTGTACCCCATCTGGAATCATGGAGCTCTTAGACCGCAGCGACATCGAGATCGCCGGGGCCCGAGCGGTTGTGATCGGGCGGAGTGACATTGTCGGGAAGCCGATGGCGATGCTCCTGCTTCATCGCCATGCGACCGTCACAATCTGTCATTCGAGAACGCGTGACCTACCAGCGATCGCGCGCTCGGCCGATATCCTGGTTGCAGCAATTGGGCGCCCGGCCTTTGTCACGCGCGAATTCGTCAAACCCGGGGCGACCGTCGTCGACGTGGGCATGAATCGCCTCGACGACCGGCCCCGAGTCTTAGAGCTCTTTGGTCCCGACTCCCGGAAGCTCGCTGCGTTCGACAGGCGGGGGTCCGTCGTAGTCGGCGATGTTCATCCTGAGGTGGCGTCGTCGGCCGGAGCGCTCAGTCCAGTCCCGGGTGGGGTTGGACCGCTCACGATCGCGATGCTCATGTCGAACACCGTCCGTGCAGCCGAGGTCCGTCTAGGCTCCTAGACGATCTCCGGACGCGCTCGTTGACCTCGACGCGAATCGTCAGCCACCGACGGCTCGACACAGTCCATCGTAGGTCTCATCTATTTGGCGATCGGTCTCCGCAAAACTCTCGCCAGTCTGAATCACGAAGTCGGCGCCGGCAAGTCTCTCCGCGTTCGGAAGTTGCGCAGCCATACGCTTCTGAGCGTCGGCGGTGCTGAGGCCACGGGAGCCGAGTCGGTCGAGTTGGACACTCACCGGGCAGGTGGTGACCACCACTCGGTCAAAGTCGCCTTGTCGACCGGTTTCAAAAAGTAGAGGGATGTCAGCGATGGCAAACGGTGCCCGGTCCTCAGTCGCCATTTCATCAAGCCAACGTTCGATCGCTGCTCGAACGCGCGGGTGGACGATGGCCTCAAGTGCGGTCCGATCGCGCGGGTCGTCGAAGACTCGTTCGGCAAGCTTCCCGCGGTCAATCTCGCCCATCGAGTCGAACACGTCGGGTCCGAACCGTCGGCGAATATCAATGGCTGCCGGCGCACCACCGCGCGTGACGTCGTGCGCGATGCTGTCGGCATCGATGGTTGGAACGTCGCGCGCGGCGAACCGCCGAAGGACGTACGACTTACCGGTGGCGATCCCGCCCGTCAGAGCTACTCGTATGAGCGTCACGCCGGACCCGAGGGGCGATGCGAGCCGGACATCACGCCGGCGCTTCCTCGCTATCCTCCGCTGGAGCAATTCGCTCTTCGACGAAGGTGTTCCACTCGTGACATTGGGGGCATTGCCAAAGCAGCTCGGTGCTGCGATACCGGCACCGCATGCAGACGTGCGGATCAAGATAGAAGACCGCATCGTGGGTCAGGCTGACGTACCGTCGCACCAGCGCTGAATTGAAATCCAGTGCAATCAGCGTCCGCCAGATCGCCTGATGAATCGCCAGCGCGTGGGGGTTGTGGACCAGAGATTCGAAAAGAAGATCGAGCGCGCGCGTCGGTTCCGCGTGCGCCGCGTGATACTGACCTAACGCAAGACGCGCTCGCCAGTCTTGAGGGTTGGACTCGACGATCCGCCGGCACAGGTCGACAAACCGCGAACCAACGCCTGCTTCCGTGAACGCGGTCTCGAGACGTCCGAACGCAAGATACCCGCGTTCGGGCGCCACTCTGAGCACTTCTTGCCAGGTCTCGATTGCATCTACTGTCCGACCGACTTGTCGCTGAACGTCCCCGAGATTCAGATACGCCGGCACCGTACGACTGTCGAGGTCGATTGCGGTTTCGAAGTGCTTGGCAGCCTGTGATGGGTCGTCACCGCGCATCGCCTGAAGTCCGAGTTCGTTCTCAAGAAAGGCGAGGATGGCCTGGTCCCGCTGTCCCTCCGGTTCCGAGGCCGCCTCTGCCATGCGCTGTCGAAGGACCTGCGCCTCGCGCCACTGGTGCTGCTCCTCGTGCAGCTTCTCGAGATTCAGCAGGGCGTACTTATTCTCAGGGTCGAGCTTTACGACTTCCGAAAACGCCTCGAACGCACGATCGACGAAACCTCCACGCTTGAAGTCGAGGCCAAGGCACAGCAGAACGTACGCGTGCTCCATTGTGGACAGCCTCGGGCGCTTCAGCAGATTCTGATGAATCTGAATGGCCCTGCTCACCTGACCCTTCTCGCGATAGAGATTCCCGAGAATCAGGTGTATCTCGAGGGCGTCGGCGTCGAGACCGGCAGCTTTGGTCAGCTCCTCGATCGCAAGATCCAGTTGATTCGAGACAAGGAAATTGAGCCCAAGGATATAGTGAGGTGACTCGCGCGCCTTGCGCCTATCAATCCAGCGTCCATCTTGCAGCTTGTACCGCTCCCACGCCTTGCCCGCCGCAAGTCCAACTAGCAAAGAGACAAACGGCAGGAGGAAGGCCAACGTGTCAGTCATGACTCAGTTGCGGTGGACATCTGGCATCCGCTAGAAAAGCTCGGTTCGCCACAGGTCGTGCAAGTGAAGCACGCCCTGAACAGTGTGTCCGGCGCCGACGACGACGAGAGAAGTTACCCGCTTCGTTTCCAAAATGTTGAGCGCCTGGACGGCAAGCACTCCATCCTCGATGGTCACCGGAGATGTCGTCATGACACCTTGGGCAGTCTGATTCATTAACGCGGTCGGATCGGCGAGCCGGCGTCGCAGATCGCCGTCTGTGATTACGCCAGCCAGCGTGCCGTCAGGCGCGGCGACACACGTCATTCCTAGCCCTTTGGCGGAGATCGTGGCCACGACTTCACTCAGGGAGCTGGAGGGAAGAACACAGGGCACCTCGTCTCCCGTGTGCATTAGCCTGGAAACCCGAAGCAGACGCTTGCCGAGATGCCCCCCGGGGTGGAGATTCGCGAAGTCCTCTTCGCGGAACCCCTTCTTCACGAGCAGGGTCATCGCGAGCGCATCACCCAGAGCGAGGGCGGCCGTCGTGCTCGCCGTCGGTACCAGATTCATTGGACACGCCTCGCCATTGACCCGGCAATCGAGAGTCACGTCGGCTGCGTCTCCCAGGCTACTCGATGGTGACCCGGTGATAGCGATGATCTGTGATCCAAGGCGCTTGAGCGTTTCCAGAAGACGCAGAATTTCGGGAGTTTCGCCACTATGTGACAGCGCGACGAGGAGATCGTCGCGCTGAATCACTCCGAGATCGCCATGCACCGCCTCGGCAGGGTGGAGGAAATAGGCCCCTGTCCCCGTGCTTGAGAGGGTCGCTGCAATCTTTCGAGCGATAATTCCCGACTTGCCCATTCCCGTAACGATCACGCGGCCTTTGCAGTCGTTCAGGAGGTCGAGCGCAGCGACAAACCGCCCATCGAGGCGGTCAACGAGCGCACGGATCGCATCGGCTTCAATTGTCAGCACGGTTCGCGCGCGCGCCAGCATGGCCTCTGAATCGGTCGAGTGCGTCATTGATCCTTCTCGAACGGCTCCGCGAACCGAGCCTGGGTAACGCGGTCGATCTCTGCCAGATGATGAAGCAAGGGACCGAGATCCCGAAGGGCTAGTGCGTTGGCGCCGTCGCTCTTGGCTCGCGGCGGATCCTGGTGTACCTCCATGAAAACCGCGTCGATTCCAGCGGCGACGCCCGCCGCGGCAAGCGTTGAGATGAATTCAGGCTGGCCGCCGCTGACACCTTCACCCCCACCTGGAAGCTGGAGGCTATGCGTGACATCGAAGACCACTGGAACTCCGAGCGCGCGCAGGATGGGGAAGACGCGCATATCGACGACGAGGTTGTTGTACCCGAAGCTGACACCGCGCTCGGTGACGAAAACGCGTCGGTTCCCTGTGGATGTCACCTTGTCAACAATGTAGCGAACGTCGCCCGGGGCAAGGAACTGCCCTTTCTTGACGTTGACCGCGCACCCCGTGGCAGCCGCTGCTATCAGCAGGTCTGTCTGGCGGGAGAGGAAGGCGGGGACCTGAAGGACATCAGCCACTTCGCTCACTGGCGCAGCCTGATGGCTTTCGTGAATATCGGTCAGGATGGGCAGCCCTAGGTCTTGCTTGATCCGCGCAAGGACTGCCAGTCCCTTGTCGAGACCCGGTCCTCGAAACGACCCGATGGAGGTCCGGTTGGCTTTGTCAAAGGACGCCTTAAAAATCAGGGGAACGTGGTGTCGAGAAGCCACCTCACGGACGGCTTGCGCCATCTCGAGGGCGTGAGCCTCACTTTCGATGACGCACGGTCCGGCGATGAGCGCGAGCGGGTGCGTATCGCCGAGCGTCACGCCACCTACAGCTACCTGACGCACGGCTTCATTATAGACAGTACCCGATGGAGGGGACGCGACCGAGACTACCCCGCGAGCGAGGCAGCGCGGGCACGTGACGCCGTCGCATGCTCATGAACTGCGCGGATGAAGTCGCCGAACAGGGGGTGTGGGCGGAGAGGCTTCGACCGGAATTCGGGGTGAAACTGTACAGCGACGAACCAGGGATGATCGGCGAGCTCAATCACCTCGACAAATTTCCCGTCGGGCGAACGCCCTGAAACTCGGAGGCCATGCTGGCTGAGGTGGTCCTCGAACTCTCGATTGAATTCGTACCGGTGTCGGTGGCGCTCGCTGATCAGCTCATCGCCATAGATCCGATGGGCGAGTGAACCAACCTCGAGGCGGCACGGATAGCTTCCGAGTCGCATCGTTCCACCGAGGTCGTCGACACCCAGGAGATCGCGCAGCTTATAGATCACCTTGTGAGTGGCGTCTTCGTTGCACTCGGTCGAATCGGCGCCCTCGAGTCCGCACATGTGTCGTGCGAATTCGACCGCCGCCCATTGGAAGCCGTAGCAAATCCCGAAGTACGGGATCTGCTGTTCGCGCGCAATGCGCGCTGCCTCCATCATTCCCCGGCTGCCACGATCGCCGAAACCGCCCGGCACTAGTATGCCGACCGCGTCCGCCAAAAGGCGCTCACCCCCATCCAGCTCGAGCGCCTCGGCCTCGACCCACTTGATACTCACCTTGATGCGTTGACCAAAGCCGCCATGGTAGAGCGCCTCGTTCAAGCTCTTGTAGGAGTCTTCGTATCCCACATACTTGCCGACAACGTGAATCGTCAGCTCGTGGTCGGGCTGCTTGATCCGATCGGCCAATTCCTCCCAGTCGCCAAGCTGGCACTGAGTCGTGTCGGGGAGACTCAAGCCCTTTAGCACGATCCGATCGAGCCCCTCCTTGCGGAGGACCAGCGGTACCTCGTAGATGCTGTCGACATCCTTCGCGGTGATAACGGCCTGCTCGTCAACGTCACAGAACAACGCAATCTTTTGTCGAATCTCGCGGGGGAGAAAGCGGTCGGTGCGACACAGCAGGATGTCCGGCTGGATACCGATCGACCGCAGATCACGCACGCTGTGCTGAGTCGGCTTCGTCTTGAGCTCACCGGCTGTACCGATGAAGGGAACCAGGGTGAGATGAACGTAGAGCGTGTTCTCGTGGCCAACATCCCGTCGAAACTGACGGATTGTCTCCAGGTACGGCTGGCTCTCGATGTCTCCGACCGTACCGCCGATCTCGACGAGCACAATGTCGACGTTCTTGCTGACCGACCGAATACTCGCCTTGATTTCATTGGTAATGTGCGGAATGACCTGCACGGTTCGACCCAGATAGTCGCCGTGTCGTTCCTTCTGAATGACGGATGAGTAGATCTTTCCCGTGGTCCAGTTGTGGTCCCGCGTCGTGATCGTCTGAGTGAAGCGTTCGTAGTGACCGAGATCCAAATCGGTCTCGGCGCCATCTTCAGTAACGTAGACCTCGCCATGTTGGTACGGGCTCATGGTGCCAGGGTCGACGTTGACATAGGGGTCGAGCTTTTGGAGCGTGACTCGGTATCCGTGACCCTCGAGCAGGCAGCCAATGGACGCGGCTGCCAGGCCTTTCCCAAGGGACGAGACAACCCCGCCCGTCACGAAGATGTACTTGACGGGGCCCTCCTGACGTGATGCTGACTGATTCACTGAGACGCTCCGGCAGCGACAATTCGTCGAACGCGCTCGAGATCCTCGGGCGTATCGACGCCGATCGGATCATGTGCGGTTTCGAGGACCTTAATACGATAGCCGTGCTCTAAGGCACGTAGCTGTTCCAATCGTTCCATCTGCTCCAACGGCGTCGGCCTGAGCGTCGCGAGGCGCAGCACAAAGTCTCTCCGGTACACATACAGGCCGATGTGCTTCGATGTTGGGTGGGTCGGGCCCGGCCGCCCTATGTCAGCCGAATCGTCAGCCAAACCAATGTGGGGAATGGCCGACCGAGAGAAGTACAACGCGAAGTCGTTCAGATCAACCACAACTTTGACGACGTGGGGGTCCCCAATATCATCGGGATCTGTGATGGGGGTTCGGAGCGTCGCCATGTTCAGCTTCGGATCACCATCGAAGGCACTCAGCGCCAAGTCGATGGAGGCAGGATCGACGAGCGGCTCGTCAGCCTGCAGATTCACGACCAAGTCGGAAGTGAGATCGTGGGCAACCTCACCCAGCCGCTCGGTTCCGTTTCGATAATGCCGCTCTGTAAGCCGCACGTTGCCGCCGAACGCCGTCACGGCGTCGTACACGCGCTGATCGTCGGTCGCGACGAGGACGGACGTCGTCCGGACAGCGCTGGCGGCACGGCGGTACACGTGTTCAACCATCGGCCGTCCTGCAATCTCGGCGAGGGGCTTTCCCGGCAGACGGGTCGAGTCATAGCGGGCGGGAATTACGACGACAGCAGTGGCGGGAGGAGTGATCGTCGCGGTACCCTGGGGAGTAACAGGGTGCACGGCGAATATTACCACACGCTGTGGCGGACCATGCGGAGCAAGGCGAACGCCTCAGGCTACAGCTGGATGAGACGAGCGCGATGAATTGCCGATACTTGCTGGAGCTCGTCGAGCATCGCGGCGTCAGAGCCGCCGTCGCGGCTGCCGGACTCGATATTGACAACGCCAAGCGCCCCGGCGCCGCCACGTCCCAGGGCAAACGTCGCGATGTTGACCTGATGCCGGCCGAGGATCGTGCCGACCTCACCAATGACGCCTGGCTGGTCGTTATTCTCGATCACAACCAGTGTGCCCTCCAGCGCAGCCTCGATCGCCACACCGTTTAGGAGAACGAGACGTGGCTCGGCTGGAGTGAACACGGCCCCTTCAGCCCACCGTTCGCCGGCGCTTGTGTAGAGCTTGAGGGAAATGAGGCTCGTGAAATCCCTCCCTCGGTTACTCTGCGATTCGATCACCTCAATCCCGCGTTGTTCAGCAATCGATCGAGCGTTGACGAGGGTCACCGTTGACGACAGCGACTGCCGAAACAGCCCCACGAGCACAGCACCGACGAGCATATCGTGCGTCTTTCCGGAGAGTTCTCCGTAATACCGCACGCCGATACCCTCGATCCGCTCATCTGTCAGCTGCGCCAAGAAGCTTCCGAGGCGCTCCGCGAGAGAGATGTAGGGCTGGAGGCGACGGAACTCGTCGGGGGGGACAGCCGGAAAATTGACGGCGTTCCGGACAACGCCAGACCGGAGGTAGTCACGGACGCACGTTGCCGTCTCGACGCCGACCAGTTCCTGGGCTTCTCGCGTCGACGCAGCGATGTGAGGGGTCGCCACGACCTGTGGCAACCCCGTAAGCGTCTGGGCTTCAGGTGGTTCGACGGCGAAGACATCGAGGCCAGCACCAGCGACGTGACCCGACTCGATGGCCTCGCCTAGGGCGGCCTCGTCAATGAGATCACCACGGGCGGTGTTGATGATCCGGACTCCGGGCTTGCACCGGGCCAGTTGGTCGCGATCGAAGAGTCCCACTGTGCCCTTGGTCGACGGCACATGAAGGGTGATGAAGTCGGCACACGCACACAGGTCATCCAGCGACAGCAGATCGACGTCGAAACCGTCGGCGAGCTGTGCCGAAATGAACGGGTCGTGCGCGACAACGGTCATCTCGAAGGCGCGGGCGCGCCGCGCCACTTCTCGCCCGATACGGCCAAGGCCAATGATGCCGAGTGTCTTTCCGCGGAGCTCGGCCCCCTGGAGGGATTTCTTTTCCCATCGGCCCTGTTTCATCTGGGAATCCGCCAGGGCGACCGAACGAGATAGCGACAGCATGAGGGCGCATGCATGCTCGGCAACGCTGATACTATTCGCGCCAGGCGCGTTGACAACGAGGATGCCGCGCTTGCTGGCCGCGTCCAGATCGACATTGTCGACGCCCGTACCTGCCCGACCCACCACTCGCAGGCTCGGCGCCGCCTCGATCAGCTGGGCCGTGACCTTCGTTGCACTTCGGACGATGAGGCCGTCAGCATCCGCCATGTCACCAAGAAGATCGTCCAACGGACGGCCGGCACGGGCGTCAACTGTCCATCCCTCTTCACGCAACAGCGCGGCCGCGGAGTCCGGCAGGGAGTCGGAGATAACAATCTTCATGTGAACTGCGTAGGGAAAGGAATCGGTTGATGCGCCAGCAGCGGTGCGCTACCGAGCGTTCGTGTCACTTCGAAAACGGTTACAGTATAATCTAACGCCGTTCGGTCGTGATTTCCGACGGCAACCTAGCCCGCACCACGATGGTGCAAATCGCTACGATGCCCCATTTGAAGCGGCTCGAAGTCATGTAACGGGGCATTTGTCCACAGGGTTTTCCACACTTTCTGTTGAGAATTTTGCCACGCGTCACGGGGACGTGACATAAAAGCTGTGGCAGAGTTTGAGCACGTCAGACGGAGCCAGCTCCCATGCCAACATTCAAGGATCTCACACCGCCGACGGAAGGCACCGCCATTACAAAGAAGGACGGGAAGCTTGTGGTTCCTGATGACCCGATCATTCCGTTCATCGAGGGTGACGGTACCGGTCCGGATATCTGGCGCGCCAGCGTTCGGGTCTTCGATGCGGCGGTCAAGAAGGCGTACGACGGGACGAAACGGGTTGAGTGGTTCGAGGTCCTCGCCGGCGGCAAAGCCAAGGAACGCACCGGCGAGTGGTTGCCGGCGGACACGCTGGAGGCGGCCAAGGCCTACCGAGTGGCAATCAAGGGGCCGCTTACGACGCCCGTCGGCAAAGGCATCAGGAGTCTCAACGTTTCGATTCGCCAACTTCTGGATCTGTACGCCTGCGTGCGGCCGGTGCGCTATATCGAGGGGACCCCGTCACCCGTCACCCATCCAGAGCACATGGACGTCGTCATCTTCCGGGAGAACACGGAGGACGTGTACTCGGGAATCGAGTGGGAATGCGGCTCGCCGCAGGCCGAGCGCGTGATCGAATTCTTGTCAACGCAGCTCGGGAAGCGGGTCCGGCCCGATTCGGGGATCGGAATCAAGCCCATATCCCAGACGGCCAGTCAGCGACTCGTCAAGATGGCAATCGAGCATGCAATCGAAAACGGGCGAAAGAGCGTGACCCTGGTACATAAGGGAAACATCATGAAATACACGGAAGGCGCGTTTCGGGATTGGGGGTACGCCCTGGCAAAGTCGGAATTCGGCGACCAGACTGTCGCGGAGGAGGACCTGGGCGCCGCGGTCGACGACGAGAGAATCGTGATCAAGGATCGGATCGCGGACAGCATGCTGCAGCAGATCCTGACTCGCACCCGCGACTACGACGTGATTGCCACGACGAATCTCAATGGTGACTACATCTCGGACGCGTGCGCCGCGCAGATCGGGGGCCTTGGCCTCGCTCCAGGCGCGAACATCGGTGACGAGGTTGGATTCTTTGAGGCTACTCATGGCACGGCGCCGAAATACGCCGACCGGGACGTCATTAACCCAAGTTCCGTCATTCTCTCGGGAGCCATGATGTTTGTGTACCTCGGGTGGCGTGAAGCGGCTCAGCTCGTTGACGACGCGATCACGAGGACGATCCAGCAGAAGAAGGTGACCTACGATCTGGAGCGCCTCATGGAGGGAGCAACGAAGCTCAAGACATCGGAGTACGCAGACGCCATCATCTCGAATATGTAGCCATGCGGAGTGAGGCGAGGGCGAAAGGGGAGTAGAGAGGTCTTATGAATCGAAAGGTATCGGTTATCGGGTCTGGGAACGTCGGGGCGACTGCGGCGCGCAGCATTGCCGACAAGGAACTGGCGGACGTCGTCGTGCTCGACGTTCTCGAGGGAGTGCCGCAGGGAAAGGCACTGGACATGCTCGAAGCCTGCCCTGTCGAAGGATCGGATTCGCGGGTGCTGGGTACCAACGACTACGCCGACACCGCCGGCTCTGACATCGTCGTGATCACGGCCGGCTTAGCCCGGAAGCCGGGTATGAGCCGCGACGATCTCCTGCAAAAAAACGCTGCGATCATCAAGAGCGTGACGGAGCAGGTGGTGACCCATTCACCGGACTGTATCCTCGTCCCGGTGACCAACCCGCTCGACGCGATGTGCCAAGTCGCGTACAAGGTGAGCGGATTCCCCCGTGAGCGGGTGATCGGAATGGCCGGAGTGCTGGACTCGGCCCGAATGCGATCCTTTATCGCCCAGGAGCTCAACGTATCGGTCGAGAACACACATGCGTTCGTGCTTGGTGGGCACGGCGACACCATGGTGCCATTGCCTCGCTATTCGACTGTCGCGGGCATCCCGATTACGGAGCTCATGAGCCCAGAAACCGTCGAAGCCATCGTCGCGCGAACGGCTGCCGGGGGTGCCGAAATCGTGAAGCTTCTTGGGAGCGGGAGCGCCTTCTACGCGCCAGGCTCCGCGGTCGTAGAGATGGTCGAAGCGATTCTGAAGGACAAGAAGAAGATCCTGCCCTGTGCCGTGTATCTCCAAGGGGAATACGGCGTCAACGATCTCTTCGTCGGGGTCCCGGTGAAACTGGGGGCGGCCGGACTTGAAGAGGTGATTCAGATCACGCTGACGGAGGAAGAGCAGAGCGCTCTTCTGAAGTCTGCCGACGCCGTGCGAGAGCTCGTGCAAGTCATCAACGTCTAGACGAGCCAGCGGTGAAAATACACGAATACCAGGCGAAAGGGTTGTTTGCCCAGTTCGGCGTCCCCGTTCCTGAAGGCGAGGTCGCAACGACTCCTGCGGAAGCGCGGCGAGTTGCCGAGCGACTGGGTGGGAGGGTGGTCGTCAAGGCTCAAATCCATGCAGGCGGGCGCGGCAAAGGTGGGGGAATCAAGGTCGTCGACACGGTCGACGCCGCGGAAGAGGCAGCCCGCTTGCTGCTCGGAAGCACGCTCATCACTCCGCAGACCGGCCCTGGTGGTCGTCTGGTATCGCGTGTGTTGGTCGAGGAGCAGTTGGAGCTAGACCGCGAGCTCTACCTCGGACTCCTCATCGACCGTGCCCTGGCGCGCCCTGTCATGATGGCGAGTGCGGCGGGAGGAATGGACATCGAACAGGTTGCAGCCGAGACTCCCAACCTCATCCTCCGGGAAGCGATTGAAACTGGTGACGCCATCGCACCGTTCCAAGCCCGACGTCTTGCGTTCGGCCTCGGCCTGACCGGGCCAGCGGTCACGGCGGCGGGTCGCGTCATGCAGGCGCTTTACAGAGTGTTTCGTCAGACCGATGCGTCGCTCGTCGAGATCAACCCCTTAGTGGTCACAGCATCGGGACAGGTTCTTGCCCTCGACGCCAAGATGACGTTGGACGACAGCGCGCTATTTCGGCACCCCGAGCTCCGAGAGCTCAGGGACCTAAGCGAGGAAGAAGCGCTCGAGATCGAGGCGGCAAAGCACTCGCTCAATTACATCCGGCTTGATGGAAACGTCGGATGCATGGTCAACGGCGCCGGGCTAGCGATGGCCACGATGGACATCATCAAGCTGGCAGGTGGCGAGCCGGCGAATTTCCTCGATGTTGGGGGAGGCGCCAATGCCGAGCAGATCAAGAACGCGTTTCGCATCTTGATGGCGGATCAGAACGTCAAGGCGGTCCTCATCAACATCTTCGGAGGCATCCTCCGATGCGACATTCTTGCGGAAGGCGTGATTGCGGCCGTCGAGGAGCTGGATGTCACGGTGCCGATCGTTATTCGCATTGAGGGGACGAACGTCGAGGTAGGCAAGCGGATGCTCGTGGAGAGCGGTCTCAATTTCACGACGGCCGACAGCATGGGCGAGGCCGCAGACCGGGTCGTGGCGGTCGCAAGCTAGCGTCGGGAGTGTGGCAACTGGAGTGAGTGATGGCAGTATTGATTGACGAAAGCACGCGACTTCTGGTGCAGGGGCTAACGGGACGAGAGGGGACATTCCACGCCAAGCAGGCGGCGGCGTTCGGTACGACCGTCGTCGGGGGCGTGACCCCTGGAAAGGGGGGCACCACTCACGAGGGTTGGCCCGTATTCAACACCGTCGTTGATGCCGTCCGGGAGACGGGTGCCAACACGTCCGTCGTCTTCGTGCCCCCCTCGGTGGCTGCCGACGCCATCATGGAGTCCGGTTCCGCCGACCTCGGCCTCGTCGTTTGCATCACCGAAGGGATTCCGACCATCGACATGCTGGGAGTGGTCCGATTTCTTGAGGGGCGGAAGACTCGCCTCGTCGGTCCGAACTGTCCCGGAATCATCTCTCCTGGGAAGGGCAAGGCCGGGATCATCCCCAGTCACATCTGTCGCGAGGGACGCGTCGGTATCGTCTCCAAGAGCGGAACCTTGACGTACGAAGCGATTCATCAGCTTAGCCAACGCGGACTGGGCCAAACGACGTGCATCGGTATTGGAGGAGACCCGCTGATCGGCACGAGTTTCGTTGACACCCTACGACTGTTTTTGGCCGACGAGGAGACAGACGCGGTCGTTCTTATCGGAGAGATCGGTGGGACGGCGGAGGAGGAGGCGGCTGACTTCATCGCTCGGGAGTTTTCGAAACCCGTAGTGGGGTTCATCGCCGGTCAGACCGCACCCCCGGGCCGGCGCATGGGACATGCCGGGGCAATCATCGACGGCGGACGAGGTACCGCAGCGGAGAAGATGAACGCGCTCGAAGCTGCCGGTGTGACGGTCGTGCGCAGTCCGGCAGACATCGGATCGGCGCTCGCTACCAGCCTCGGTGCGGCGTCCTAGACAAGCACCTGGCGTACGCGACTCCCTAGGCGATCACGGCGTGGTAGCATAAGGGGTTGTCTGTGCGATTGATGCCGAGGCCATGAATGGTAGTGTCCAACCTAGAAACTTCTGATACTTCAGCACCAGATTCGTCGGACCGACGATTCGTCAACGACTTTAGTATTCGGGTCGCGACTGTCAACGGTTCGGGCAGTCAAACGGCCAACCTGGTGCTCCTTCGCTCGATTTTCCAGATGGGTGTTCCGGTGTCTGGAAAGAACCTGTTCCCGTCGAATATCGCCGGGCTCCCGACATGGTTCACGATTCGCGTGAATAAGAGCGGGTACATCGCAGCAAAGAAGCGAGTCGACCTGATGGTGGCGATGAACGCCGAGACCGCCCGAGAGGATGTGTTGTCTCTTGAGGAAGGTGCGGTGGTCGTGTACGACGAACCGCTGCAGCTGGGCGGCTTGCGGGACGACTTGATCTTCTATCCGGTTCCCTTCGACAAGCTCGTGTCGGGAATCTGCAAGGATGCGAAGCTCAGGCGCCTCGTGCGCAACATGATCTATGACGGCGTGCTCGCCAACCTGTTGCAGATCGACCTCCAGTTCATGGAGGGCGCGCTCGAACGCCAACTCGGCCGGAAACCCAAGGCAGTCGAGCTCAACAAGAGCGCGCTCGAGGTTGGCTTCAGCTTCGCGGCGGAGAACCTGGAAAAGCGAGATCCCGTCCTCGTCGAGCCGATGGACGAGACCGAGGGGTTGATCCTCATCGAGGGCAATGCCGCTGCGGCCATCGGGGCCATGATGGCAGGCGTGACTGTCGTGACCTGGTATCCCATCACGCCTTCGTCTTCGTTGTGCGAGACGCTGATTACCTATCTGCGGAAGCACCGGATCGACAAGGAGACAGGGAAGGCCACGTTCGCGGTTGTCCAGGCGGAGGACGAGATTGCGGCATTGGGGATGGCGCTTGGCGCCGGGTGGACGGGGGCACGGTCGATGACGGCCACGTCCGGTCCAGGGATCTCCCTGATGTCTGAGTTCGCCGGCCTGGGTTACTACGCTGAGGTTCCGGCAGTCATTTTCGACATCCAGCGTGTGGGCCCTTCAACGGGGCTGCCAACCCGAACGGCCCAGGGCGACGTGCTGACCGTAGCGTTCCTGTCTCACGGAGATACACGCCATCTCATGCTGTTCCCGGCCTCGGTCGAAGAATGCTATTCGATGGCGGTTGAGGCGTTTGACCTGGCTGAGAGGTTCCAAACGCCCGTTTTCGTGTTGAGTGACCTCGACCTCGGCATGAATATCTGGATGTCTGAGACCTTCGCGTACCCGAGCAAGCCAATTGATCGCGGAAAGGTTGTGGATCAAGAGACTCTTGAGCGAATCGGTAAGTTCGGACGGTATCGGGACGTTGACGGCGACGGCATAACGTATCGAACCGTTCCCGGCGACGACATGCCCGCCTTCTTCACGCGCGGATCGGGCCACAACGAGTGGGCGCAATACAGCGAACGGCCGGACGACTATCAGCAGAACGTAGATCGCTTGAGTCGCAAGTTTGAGACGGCACGCAACTGGATGCCTGCGCCGGTGGTCGAGATCAACCGAAAGGCGTCGATCGGCATCATCGCCTACGGCACCACGCATTGGGCTATTGTCGAGAGTCGGGACCAGCTGTTCGACGAGGCCGACCTCCAGACTTCGTACTACCGAGTGTGTGCCTATCCGTTTCGAACGGCGCTCGCATCGTTCATCGAGCGGCACGAGCGCGTCTACATCGTCGAGCAGAATCGGGATGCCCAGATGCTGAGCCTGATGAAGCTCGACCTCCCGGTCGAACTGACGGGTCGGCTTCGGAGCGTGCTGCACTATGCAGGCGATCCGATCGATGCCCGAACCGTGACGGAAAACATCCTGATCCAGGAAGGATATCGGGTCGAGAAAGCGGGCGCGCCCTTTGGGCGGACTCCGCGCAATGCCGGAGTGGGTGGAGAGTAGCTCCGGGGAGAATCAGAGGAGAGATCGTGGCTACTTCCGAAGCGGCGAAGCCGCCGAAGCGCGTCAATCGGATTGGACTTACGTCCAAGGACTACCGTGGCACCAAGACCACGTTGTGTGCAGGCTGCGGACACAACGCGATCTCAGAGAGGATCATCTCAGCCTGCTATGAGATGGGTGTGAACCCCGAACGGGTCGTCAAACTCTCGGGGATTGGGTGTTCCAGCAAGAGCCCCGCGTATTTCCTGGGTTCGTCCCACGGCTTCAATGCGGTGCACGGACGGATGCCCTCGGTCGGCACGGGGGCGATGCTGGCGAACCGACACTTGATCGCCATAGGCGTCAGTGGCGATGGCGACACAGGAGCCATTGGCATCGGCCAGTTCGTTCATCTCATGCGCCGCAACCTGCCGATTATCTACATCATTGAGGACAATGGCTGCTACGGACTGACAAAGGGGCAGTTCTCACCAACAGCGGACTTGGGATCGAAGCTCAAGACCGGCGTCGTCAATGACTTACCGCCAATCGACACCTGCGCCCTGGCAATCGAGCTGGGCGCAACGTTCGTTGCCCGTTCTTTCTCGGGAGATAAGAAGCAGCTATCCGCCGTTCTCAAGACGGCGATGAGTCATCGCGGGACGGCCATGATCGACGTGTTATCCCCTTGCGTGACGTTTAACGATCATGAGGGGTCGACCAAGAGTTACGCCTATGCCAAGGATCACGATGATCCAATCGAAGAGATCGACTTTGTCCCCTTCTTCGAAGATATCCAAGTCGAGTATGAGCCAGGCACGACCCAGGAAGTTGAGATGCACGACGGTTCCAAGCTGTATTTGAAGAAGCTCGAGGACGAATACAACGCGCTTGACAAGATGCAGGCGCTGCGGGTGCTCAGCGAAGCGCGACTCCGCGGCCAGTATGCGACCGGCGTGATCTACGTCGAGCCCGACCGGGACGATTTCATCACGATGCTCAATTTGGTCGACGAACCCCTTGCGAAGCTTCCGGAGGAGGTCGTACGGCCTCCGAGAGCCGCGTTCGACGAGCTCATGCAATCGTTGAAATAGCCGCACGCGACCTTCATGCAGCGAACACTAGCTATCATCAAACCGGACGCGGTCGAGCGGAGACTCGCGGGGACCATCATCCAACGGATCGAGGACGCGGAGTTCAAGGTTCGGTCGATGCAATTGGTTCGCCTGACCAAGCATTCGGCCGAGGGATTCTACGCCGTTCATCGCGACCGGCCTTTCTTCGACAGCCTGAGCGACTTCATGTCATCGGGACCGGTGGTCGTGCTCGTCCTGGAGGCACCGGATGCGATTGCGCGGTGGCGCCGACTCATGGGCGCGACTGATCCAGCCGAGGCTGAACGCCAGACCCTGAGACGAGAGTTTGGCTCTTCGATCGAACGCAACGCAACGCACGGTTCAGACGCACCTGACACTGCTGCGTTCGAGATCGGCTATTTTTTTTGCGGCGTCGAGCTCGACGGCTAGTGCATCGAATGGTGTCGAGGAGCTTCGTTCGGACGCCGAGCGCTGAAGCCGCCGGACACCAGGTTCAGAGAATCGATGGGGAAGATCCTGGTTGTGACGGGACTGCTGGTGGCTGGAATCGGACTGCTGGTCATGCTTGGGGTCCCGCTCGGCCGGCTTCCAGGGGACGTCGTCTACCGACGTGGCAGCCGCGACGTTCTACCTTCCGATCGCGACGTCCGCCCTGCTAAGCATTGTGCTGACGCTCCTGGTCACGTTCATGCGACGCTGAACGGACCTGTACACTGACATCCTGGCTCAACGATGAGTATCAAGCCGGATTCGTGGATCAAGCGGATGGCGTTGGAGCACGGCATGATCGACCCGTTTGTCGACGACCAGATTCGGGAAGGTGTCGTCTCATATGGGGTGTCCTCGTACGGGTACGACATTCGTGTTGCCGACGAGTTCAAGGTCTTTACGAACATCAACAACACGGTCATTGATCCGAAATCCTTCGATCCCCGGTCGTTCGTTGACCTGAAGGCACCCGTCTGTATCGTCCCGCCGAATTCGTTCGCGTTGGCGCGAACTGTTGAATACTTCAGGATTCCGCGTGATGTCTTGACGGTCTGTCTGGGGAAGTCGACGTATGCGCGCTGCGGCATCATTGTGAACGTGACACCCTTCGAGCCCGAGTGGGAAGGAACTGCGACCCTGGAGATTTCCAACACCACGCCGCTCCCGGCAAAGATCTACGCCAATGAGGGAATCGCGCAGGTGCTGTTTTTTCAGAGCGACGAACCGTGCTCCCGGTCATACGCTGACAAGAAGGGGAAGTATCAGGCCCAGCAGGTCGTCACGCTTCCGAAGATCTGAGTCTCTTGCTTCGGATAATCTGTTGAATCAGAACGACTAACACGGCGGCCACCGTCTTGACCGGAATTGACCGATCGTAGTAATCTTCGTCGGTTTGCGCCGTTGATGTGAACCCAAGACAGACGCTAGTCCCGAACCCACACGATGTCAAAGCTTGTCGAGCGCGACCAAGCGCCCGATAGTCCTCCGCTCTCCGCCGCTCCGGCGCTCGCTGTCCAGTTTTTTCTGATCCCGCTTGCCGTCGTGGCCATGGTAGTGGTCGTGTACGGTGGCTTCCGGATGCTGCTGACGACGGAGCGAACGCCGGAGGAGTATCTGCAGGATGTGCAGTCGGGTGGGCGTGAGCGACGCTGGCCCGCCGCCTACGAACTGTCGAGACTCATGGCTGAGCCTGACGTCGAGAGTCGCAATTCGACGCTGGGTGCGGCGATTGTTGCGGCGTTCCGGAATTCCGAAGGAGACGACCCACGCGTCCGGCGCTACCTGGCGCTCGCAGTCGGGCGCCTGGACAACCCACCGGTCGACGCCGTTGATGCCCTCGTGGACGGGTTAGGTGATCCGAATGCGGAGACCACAATCAGTGTGATCTGGGCGCTCGCAGCACTTGAAGATCCGTCAGTTCGGGACGAGATTCAGGACCTCTACGAGTCCGATGATCCTGGTGTTCGAAAGATGGCCGTCTATGCTCTGGGGGCTCTCCCGGGCGATGGCGATCTCTCCGTCCTTCGCCGGGCGTTGGACGACCCCGAGCCGGATGTTCAGTGGAACGCGGCCGTCGCGTTGGCGCGCCAGGGTGTGGACGACGGGAAGACGGTGTTGGCGCGGATGCTGGACCGCGAATACGTCGCGCGCACAGTGACACGAGTGCCAGCAGTCGATGCTGCCCTTGACCCGGTCTCTGAGGTCATCGTGAGCAGTCTTCAGGCGATCGGAACCCTCAGGGCGACGGATTTCCGGGAGCGAGTCGCCACGCTGAGCCGGGACGATGAGAATCTGAGGGTCAGGGAATTCGCGATGCGAACACTCGATCTGTTGGCTGCTCCAGCCCGGGAATCTGATACGGCCATGAGGCACCGATAGGCCATTGCAGAAGCGAGACGTCTGATGTCTGAAGAGTCGAAATCTCAAACCGGCGAAACGCCGAAGCCGGCGCCAGCGAAGCCCAAACCGAAGCCAGCACCGCCGCCGCCTATGAATCCGGCGCTTGTCGGGAAGACCACGAGTGCGGCTGCCAAGAGACCCGTTGCCCGCCCTAAGGCGAAGGTGGCCGACGACACATCACCGTTGATGTCGCGGCGCGGTTGGCTCGGGTTGGCGTGGGGCTCGTTCACCGCGGCAACAGCTGGGTGTCTCGCTGCGACTGGGCGGTTCATGTTTCCGAACGTCCTGAACGAGCCTCCGCAGCAGTTCACCATCGGTTTTCCGGCGGACTACGGGGAAGGCGTGGATGAACGATGGAAGGACCGTTTCGGTGTCTGGATTATTCGCACTCCGTTTGAGGAGGTGCACGAGGGCCCCGGGTTTTACGCCTTGCTTGTGACCTGCACACATCTGGGGTGTACGCCCAATTATCTTTCGGCTGAAGCGAAGTTCAAGTGCCCGTGCCATGGAAGTGGATTCAGGGAAACTGGAATCAACTTCGAAGGCCCGGCGCCGCGTCCACTGGAGCGCGCACGGATCGTGTTGGCGGAAGACGGGCAGATCTTGGTCGACAAGAGCCGAAAGTACCAGCAGGAGCTCGGTCAGTGGACCGATCCTGAAGCGTTTTTGGCAGTGTGAGTGAACTCTATGGCTGACTCGAAGACAATACAACCCGAAGAAGGCGCGCTCGTTCGTGCGTGGAACTGGCTAACCGAAACGCAAGTCTGGACGTCAGTGTTCCGACACTCGGCGCCGATCAACGATCGGAACCGAGTGTTGGTCATGCTTTCCAATGTGTTCCTGCATCTGCACCCAGTCAGGCTGAAAAAGCACGGCGTCCGCCTTCGCTATACATGGTGCATGGGAGGATTGAGCTTCTTTGTCTTTCTTAACCTGACGTTCACGGGGTTGTTGCTGATGTTCTACTACCGCCCCACGTTGGAGTACGCCTACTCTGACATTGTGGGGCTGCGCGAACATGTGCCGCTTGGCATCATGCGAGAGATGCATCGGTGGGGGGCGCATCTGATGGTCATCACGGTGTGGCTCCACATGTTCCGAGTCTTCATGACAGGCTCGTACAAACCACCCCGTGAGTTCAACTGGAACGTCGGCGTCATCATGCTCGTGTTGACCCTTCTGTTGTCGTTTACCGGATATCTGCTGCCATGGGATCAATTGGCGATCTGGGCGATCACGGTCGGTTCGAACATGGCCCGCGCGACTCCGTTCCTGGGATATGAAGGCCCGGGAGCGCAGTTACTTGCGATCGGCGGCGTACAGCTCGTGCATGCGGCAGATGACGCTCGATTTGCCCTGCTGGGCGGCACGTTTGTCGGCGAAGGCGCGCTCCTTCGTTTCTACGTCTTGCACTGCGTGGCGTTGCCGCTCGTGATTGGCTTCTTGATGGCCATTCACTTTTGGCGGGTCCGGAAGGACGGAGGGATCTCGGGACCGCTCTAGGCTAGGGTGCTGCAGGGACTTTTGAACCTCGACGACACTGAGATACGGATTGAGCTGACCTGATGGAAGCGATTAAGGCCTTTATAAACCTGTTTGCAGATCCCCAGCTGTTCTTCGCACTCTCCATTGCCGCACTGGTGTTTATCGTCTGGAAGCGTGAACTCTTCGCGAAGAACGCGGTCGGCTACGGATTAATGGCGTTCTTGACACTCTTCTTTGGCTTTGGTCTCTTCGACGAGAATTTCGTCCTGATCATCGCCAAACCGGACAACGTCCCGATCGTCGGACTCATTTTCCTGGTTGTCTTCTTTACGTGGTACTCGATGCGCGAGGCCGTTCTCAACGATCGCCGCATCGCCGCCGGCGGTGATCCGGTCGAGAAGGAGGAGTCGGATCGCGTCTGGGTCTGGCCTGACCTTGTCTATACCGAGCTGATCGCACTTATCGTGTGCACGGCCCTGCTGGTGGTCTGGTCAATCCTTCTGGACGCACCAATCGAGCAGCCGGCCAACCCCGCGAATACACCGAATCCGTCGAAAGCCCCATGGTATTTCCTCGGTCTTCAGGAGATGCTGGTCTATTTCGATCCCTGGCTCGCGGGCGTTGTGCTGCCCAGCTTGATCGTCGTCGGGCTGATGGCGATTCCGTATATCGACACCAACCCGAAAGGGAACGGCTACTACACGTTCAACGAACGGAAGGCAGAGATCACCATTTTCCTCTTCGGCTTCGTCATGCTCTGGACGTCCCTCATCGTCCTCGGGACGTTTCTGCGTGGTCCGAATTGGAACTTCTTTGGCCCATTCGAATACTGGGATATCCACAAGCTCGAGCCCCTCACGAATGTTCAGCTTTCCGAATACGTGTGGGTACGAGGCCTCGGCCGATCGCTACCAGACAACTGGTTCGTTCGCGAGTTTTTCGGCTTGCTGTTGACGGTACTGTACGTGTTTGTACTGCCGGTACTGATGGCTCGAACCGTTTGTCGAGGCTACTACGAGAAGCTCGGCGCGACACGCTTCTACCTGACGGCGTTCTTGTTCCTGATGATGCTGTCGCTGCCGATCAAGATGGTGACGCGGTGGCTGTTCAATCTCAAGTACATCGTGTCGATCCCGGAATTCTTTTTCAATATTTAGCCTTTCAAACGACGCCTAGTGTGGTTTTGAGTGAATTGCAACTGACGCGTGGCGAACTTTCGGGCCGCTTGCACAGATAGTTCGAGTATTGATGTGACGATGATTCAGAGTGATGTGGAACACTGGGGAAAAGTGAGAGCTGATGGCTGACAAGAAATCTGTTGGGCATGCATACAACATCGATTTTTTGAACGTTGTCTTCGCAGCGTCCGGACTCTTCTTGTTCTTTTCGAGTATCTGGATGGTCTGGGACGACTACGCCCGCGAGTGGAAGGATTTCCAGCGACAGTTCGTTCTGCTCGAGACCGAAGTGACGCAGGCCAACCTTGCGGCGGCATCGGGTGGGATCGATCCGGAAGAGCTCGGACAGCTCCAGGCCGACCGAACGCAAGCTGAGGCCGAGCTGGCGGGTCAGCAGGCGCAGATTGCTGAGCTTGAGCTTCAGCTCGACGAGATTGACACCGAGCTCTATCTCGTCAATCAGGACTATCTCTTTACGAAGGCCGAATACGACGCCGAGCGCTACGAGTTTGAGGAGATCCAGGAAGAGGATCCGGAGCGCGCCACCGGCCTTCGTCCCGAGATCGACGAGATGTATCAACATTGGCTTGACCTTGGTGTCGAAGTCGAAGACTTGGACGCACAGCGTGACGCCGTCCGCGAACAGATTTCGGGGTTCACGAGTCGGGTCGCCGAGATCGACCAGCAGATCGGAGATTTGACTTTCGAGACGGACCGTCTCCAGGTCCGCCTTTCCGATCTTGCCCCCAGCGTGGTCAACGATTACTTACTGAACGCTCCGCTCTTGGACTTCATGGCCCCAACGATCACGGTCCGTCAGGTGATTACGCCGGATATCGTCGACGACGTGAACTTCACCCGCGTCGCCAAGATGGACCGCTGCACGACGTGTCACTTGGCGATTGACCGGGAAGGCTACGAGGAGTACCCGCAACCGTTCACGACCCACCCGAACCTTTCGGCCTACGTCGGCAGCGCCTCATCGCACCCGGTGGGAGAGTTCGGCTGCACCGTCTGTCATGAGGGCATGGGGCAATCGATCACGTTTGAGAACGCTTCGCATACGCCGATCGGCTCTGAACAGATGCACGAGTGGGAGGAAGCGCACGGGTGGGAGGTGCCTCATCTCTGGGACTACCCGATGCTGCCGACCAACATGACCGAGGCATCCTGCTCCAAGTGTCACCAGGAGTCGGTCTTCGTGCCTGAAGGACCGAACATCAGTCTCGCCTATGGTCTCTACGAGCGCGCGGGCTGTTACGGCTGTCATAACACCCGTGGGTTTGCTGATCTTCGCAAACCAGGTCCCGATCTGACGAAGATCAGTTCAAAGCTCTCGACAGAGTGGGCCGGGAACTGGATTCGTGATCCCCGTGAGATCAAGCCCAGCACGTGGATGCCACGCATCTGGTACAACGAAAACTCGAGCGCTCCTGAGGACGCCCCTAGAAACGAGGCGGAAATCGACGCCGTCGTCGCCTATCTCTTTGCCAATTCAGAGGAGCACGAGTTTTCCGTCGCATCGCCTCCACGTGGCGACGCAGCTCGCGGACAGGAGATCGTCGAGTCGGTAGGCTGCCTCGGGTGTCATATCAATACAGACCAGAGCCGACTCGAGGCCGGTCCTCGCCGCACATTTGGGCAGCCGCTGCAAAACATCGGCAACAAGACAAGCTATGAGTGGCTCTTCGACTGGGTCCGGGATCCGAAACACTACAGTCCGGCCACATTCATGCCGGACATGCGGTTGACCGATGCGGAGGTTGCCGACGTCGCAACCTATCTGGACAGCCTGACTGGCGGTGACGGTGTTGCCCCACGTGCGTCCTACGACGAGGCGACGGTTGCCGAGATTCTGACGGACTACTACCGATCGGTCGTGCCCACTGAGGAGGCCCGGGCCACGGTTGCGGCGATGTCACCTGACGAGCAACAGCTGGAACTCGGTCGCAGAGCCATCGCCCGGTACGGCTGCTACGGCTGCCACACGATTGCCGGGTTCGAGGATACCCAGCCCATCGGGATCGAACTATCGGAAGAAGGGAGCAAGCTCGTCCAGCGGCTCGACTTCGCGTTCGTTCACGAGATTCCCCACACGAAAATCGACTGGTTCAAACAGAAGCTCAAAACACCCCGCATCTTCGACCGCAGCCGCGTCCTGCAGCCGCTCGAGAAGCTTCGGATGCCGAACTTCGGATTGAGTGAGGAAGAGGCAACGCTGTTGGCCACGGCCGTGATGAGCTTTCAGGCCGAGGTGCAGCCGGTTGCGTCCCGGGTTCCAGGGTCGGCACGGAACGACGCACTCCGGGAGGGGCGTAACCTGGTCCGGCGTCGCAACTGTGTCGGTTGCCATGAGATTGAAGGAGTGGCCGGCGACTATGTCAACGTCGTCGACGACGCGTCGCTCGCACCACCGTTTCTGACGCCAGAGGGTGCCAAGGTGCAGCCTGAGTGGCTCTATGCCTTCCTGCGAGGACCTATTACGATTCGACCCTGGCTGGATGTGCGCATGCCGTCCTTCGGCCTCGACGATCCGCACCTGAATACGACCATCGACTATTTCGCCGCGATTTCAGAGACCGTCGGGCCGTTCAGGACTCACGATTTTGACGCACCGCCGTCGATCGTCGACACGGGGGAGGAGCTGTTCGAGTTGCTGCAGTGTCAGCAATGTCATGTGCTCGACACCATTCCCGAGGATCGAGAGACTGACACGCTCGCGCCTGACCTTCGGATGGCACGTGAGCGTCTCCAGCCAGACTGGGTTGTCGACTGGCTCAGGGTTCCGCTTGAAATCCAGCCTGGGACAAGAATGCCAACATTCTGGACCGAGTACCCCGGGTCGTTCTACCCGCAGTTTGACACTGACGCCGTCGAGCAGATCCAATCGGTCGTGGATTATCTGTACACGTTTCAGGGTGGACCGAGTCCGTTTGTGGGGAACTGAGGACCAACGGGTCTCGGCGGCAGGGGGACACGGCGCGCGAAACGAACCGTGTCACGGTGCAGATCGAGCCACCTCTATCTCATCAAGGAGTTCCTCAGCTCGCCCCGGGAGCACCAGATCAACCGCACGCGAGGCAGCCGTCGTCTCGAGGTTGATCTCAGCCGTGAACGCCCCCTGCTCCCTGGCGGCGCTCACGAGTGACGCGGCTGGGTGAACCAGCGCCGATGTGCCGATGGTGAGGAAGAGGTCGCAGGCAGTCGCCGCAAGACTCTGGTCGAGGACGTCCGGATCAATGGGCTCGCCGAACCAGACCACGCTCGGCCGCGCAATACCTCCGCAACTCCGACAGGTTGGTGGAAGGGACGCAAGGGGAGTCGAGTCGTCCCGCCATCGGTCCGGTGCGGCCGAACAGCCATTCCAGCAACACAGTTCCCAGATTGACCCGTGAAACCGTACAACGCCTCTCGTGCCGGCTCGTTCGTGCAGACCATCGACATTTTGGGTGATGAGCGTAAGGTGATCAAAGATACGGCTCCAGTGGGCCAGGATATCGTGGGCGCGATTGGGTTGGCTCGCGGCAACGTGTTGACGGCGCCAGTCGTACCACTCCCAGACCAGCACCGCGTCACGCGCAAACGCACCAGGTGTCGCGAGCTGTTCGGGTCGAAACGTTCGCCACAGCCCCTGCGGGCCTCGAAACGTCTGGATTCCGCTCGCAGCGGAGACACCAGCCCCCGTCAGCACGGTCACGCGCTGACCGTTCTCCAGCCTCGAGGCCAGGTTGGAGATGCTTGGGTCGTGCGAGGGGTGCACAGCGAATTCTACCTCGTACTCCGTCGCCAGCGTCCCACGGCCATCGCAGTTGAACCGACCGGATGCCTGCATGAGAGCTGACACGACATCGACGCTGCCCTCTTCTCTTGTGGCCGCACTGAATGGCGTTGTGACCGACTGGGAGGATGGAGTGCGGCTCGCTCGGCTTTGGGCAGGCGACGCACGTCTGTGGACCGGTGCCGATGAGGGGGCCTGGCTCGGCTGGCTCCGGGTCACGACGGACCACCTCCAGATGCCTGATCGACTGGCCCGTGTTTCTCCCGCGCGTCTGGCGGATGACTTCGACGACGCTCTTCTCCTTGGGATGGGAGGGTCGAGCCTGTGCCCGGACGTGCTGAGAGAGAGCTTCGATCAGGTCCCCGGTGCCCCTCGGTTGCAGGTGCTCGACTCTACGGATCCCGATCAGGTCCGCTCGTGTGAGGAGCGTCTGACCTTGGACCGAACCCTGGTGATCGTCTCGAGCAAGTCTGGAACGACGCTGGAAACACATCTCCTCTTTCAGTACTTCTTCTCCCGGATCCAGGCGTCCGTAGCCCCGGGTCGAGCAGGCGAACGCTTCGTCGCCATCACCGACCCAGGATCTGAGCTTGAAGAACTGGCGACCGAGCGCCGCTTCCGAGCAGTGTTTCACGGAGCGCCGAGTATTGGAGGCCGATATTCGGCACTCTCGAACTTTGGGATGGTGCCTGCCTCGGTGATCGGAATCGACATCGGGACCTTGCTCCGACGAGCCGACGACATGCGTGGGCAGTGCGACGAGCACGTGCCGGTTCGCCTCAATCCTGGAGCGATGCTCGGGTTGACCCTCGGTGCGGCGGCACAGGCAGGGTGCGACAAGCTGACGTTTGTGGCGTCTCCGACCGTCGCGCGCTTTGGCGACTGGGTGGAACAGCTCGTCGCCGAGTCAACAGGGAAGGAGGGACGCGGCGTCATTCCTGTCACCGGCGAAACACTGAGCGAGCCCGATCGCTATGGCAGAGATCGGATCTTCGTGTACCTGCGCGATGAGCAAGGTATCGATCCCCGGCACGACACAGCCCTCGATCGCCTCGCCGAGGCTGGGCACCCGGTCCTGCGCATATCGATGCGTGATCGATACGACCTCGGTGCTGAGTTCTTTCGATGGGAGTTTGCCACGTCGGTGCTGGGAGCCGTCCTGCGGATCAATCCATTCGACCAGCCTGGCGTTGAAGCAAGTAAGTTGGAAGCGCGAAAGCTCACGCAGGCGTTTGAGATCGCGGGTGCGCTCCCCACGGAGGCGCCACTTGCTGCGGACCAGTCCTCTGGAATTGCCGTATACGCCGATGCAGCCAACGAAGAAGCCGTGGGTCGCCGTGGATCGAGCAGCGTCGCCGGGATTGTCGCCGCTCACTGCGACCGCCTGTCGGAGGGTGACTACTTTGCGGTCCTCGCCTACATCGAGATGAGCGAAGCTTATATGATGCAGTTGCAGGAGCTTCGTCACAGCGTCCGGGATGCGACCGGACACGCGACATGTATTGGTTTCGGTCCGCGTTACCTCCATTCGACCGGACAGATGCACAAGGGAGGGCCAAACACCGGGGTCTTCTTGCAGATCACGTGCGAAGACGCCGCCGACATTGCGGTGCCAGAACACGCTTATACCTTTGGCGTGGTCAAGGCGGCACAGGCCCGCGGCGACCTCACCGTGCTCGGGCTACGCGGTCGCAAGGCAATTCGACTCCACATTGCGGGTGATGTCGGGGAGGGACTTCGGAGCATCACGGAGATGGTAAAGCACGGCGTGGAGGGCCGGAGCTAGTCGCTCATGTACGCGGGCCCACTCCCCGGAAAGTCGCGGCGCGTGCTCGGCGGCAGGCTTAAGACCCAGACCACTCAGGCGGACGTTTGCTCAAGAACGCATCAACCCCTTCCTTGAAGTCGGCGCTCGTGTAGCATGTGACGATCAGATCGCGTGCCTCATCAGGAGGCAGACGTCGGTGAATCTGAATCCTTCGAATCATCTCTTTCGTCGCCGCGATCGTGAGGGGTGCATTGGAGGCGATCGTGTGCGCCATCTGCCGGACCGTATCCCCAAGCATGGGAGCCTCGACGACGCGATTGACCAGACCAACGGCGAGGGCTTCCGGCGCATCGAGCAAGCGAGCCGTGAAGAGAACCTCTTTGAGGCGCGAGGGGCCCAGCAGGTCGAGAAACCTTGCGTGGTTGGCCGCAGACAGACAGTTCCCGAGCGTCCGGGCGATCGGAACGCCGAAGCGCGACGTGGGCGAACAGAGTCGAAGATCGCAGGCCGCCGCTAGAGCACAGCCGCCGCCCGTCGCGACGCCATCTATCTCGGCGATCGTTGCCTTCGTGAGACTCTCGATCTTGTCGAAGACGGCATCCAGATGCTGTTCGTAACGGATACCGTCCTCGGGTGTGCTGAATTCGCGGAACTCGTTGATGTCGCTGCCTGCGACGAACGCCTTGCCGCCCGCCCCGCGAAGAATCATCACGCGGATGGCAGGATCGGCCTCAACAGCATCACACCGGGCGCGGAGTTCATCGTACATGTCCCAGGTCATGGCGTTGTGAGCGGCGGGGCGATTGAAGGTCACGAAGGCCAGCGGTCCGTCTTGCTCGTAAAGAACAGGGGCAGTCGACACGGTGTCTCCTTGGTTCATAAGTAAGGAAAGGTTCACGACATGCAGCACGCACTAGCCGGTATCCGCGTACTCGACATCACACAGGTCATGGCAGGACCGTTCTGTGCGATGCAGCTGTGTGACATGGGTGCTGATGTTATCAAGGTCGAGCCGCCTGGTGGAGATGCAAGCCGCCGCTGGGACGATCCGCAGAAAACAGATTCCGTCGCCTTCAACGGAGTAAACCGGGGCAAACGTGCCATGGTCGTCGATCTGAAGACGCCCGACGGTGCTGCCGTCGTGAGACGACTTGCCTCATCCTGCGACATCCTCATCGAGAACCATCGTCCCGGCGTCATGGCTCGTTTCGGCCTCGACTATTCGACCTTGCGAGAAGAGACCCCCGCTCTGATCTACGCTTCCATCTCCGGGTACGGACAGACCGGACCTGAGGCCCACAAAGGAGGGTTTGACCTCATCGCGCAGGGCGTCTCCGGCATCATGTCTGTGACGGGTGAACCAGGTGGCCTGCCTGTGAAGAGCGGCGTGCCGGTCACTGATGTCGGTGCGGGATTACTCGCGCTGAGCGGTATTCTGGCGGCGCTCTACCACCGAACGCGCTCTGGACGCGGTCAGCACGTCGACACGTCCCTTGTCGAGTCCGGCGTAGCGTTCTCCGTCTGGGAAGCCTCTGAGTATTTTTCGACCGGCCAGGAGCCCCGTCCTTGCGGGTCGGCTCATCGGCTTATTGCCCCATATCAGGCAATCCGGTGCGAAGACGGCTATATCACGGTTGGAACGGCCAACGACCGGCTCTTCAGCCGGTTCAGCCAAGTGCTTGGGCGCCCGGAGTGGATCGAGAGCACGGAGTTCGGAAGCAATGCCCAGCGAATGAACAATACGGACATGCTCGTCGACCAGATCGAGTCGATCACGACAACAGCCCCGCGGTCACATTGGCTTGGACTCTTCGAAGAGAGCGGGGTTCCGTGCGGACCGATCAATTCCTACAGCGAGGTACTCACCGACCCGCAGATTCTAGCCCGAGAGATGGTCATCGACACGACGCATCCGACCCTCGGTCCGATCAAGAGCCTCGGGACGCCGATCAAACTCTCAGAGACACCACTAGATCCCCGCCGTCCGGCCCCATTGCTCGGGGAGCATACGGACGAAATCCTCGCGGAGATCGGCTATGACGAAGAGGCAATCTCCCGGCTCCGCGGCCTCGGTGCCGTCGGCTAGCGGAGTCCGTGTCCGGTAGGCCTACAAACTGAAGCCGCGCTCATCGTGAAGCGCGATGTCGAGCCCCTGTGCCTCCTCGTCTGGCGTAACCCGAAGCCCGATGATGCCATCGAGGATCTTGAGGATGATAAGAGTCAGCACGCCGCTGTACACGGCGGTTGCTGTTGCCCCGACGAATTGGAGGCCCAGCTGCGCCCCGATTCCCGAATCCAGACCACTGCCTCCGAACGCTTCCGCCGCAAACACGCCCGTGAGTATTGCACCAACGAATCCTCCTACGCCGTGGACGCCAAACACGTCGAGCGAATCGTCATAGCCCATGGCACGCTTCAGCGAGCTTGCTGCGTAGAAACAACAGAGACCGGATGCGAATCCTATACCGATGGCTCCGATCGGCCCGACAAACCCCGAGGCGGGCGTAATGGCGACAAGACCGGCAACTGCGCCAGTCGCGATCCCCAACACGCTGGGCTTCCCATGACGGGTCCATTCGATTCCCATCCATGTGAGCGCCGCCATCGCAGTGGCGATGTGGGTCACGGCCATGGCCATGCCCGCCACGCCGTCTGCGGCCAGCTGGCTACCGGCATTGAAGCCGAACCAACCGACCCAGAGCATCGACGCGCCAACGACCGTGAGCACCAGGCTATTCGGCGGCATCGGCGTGTCGGGGTAGCCCCGGCGTGGACCAAGAACGATAGAGAGAACGAGCGCTGCGACGCCGGCATTAATGTGGACGACCGTGCCACCTGCGAAGTCGAGTACACCCATCTCCCCAAGCCAGCCACCGCCCCACACCCAGTGGGCCACCGGAGCGTACACGACCGTTACCCATATGGCCATGAACCACAGCATCGCCGAAAACTTCATCCGTTCGGCGAAGGCTCCGACCATCAACGCCGGGGTGATGATCGCGAACGTCAGCTGGAACATCTGGAAGACACTCTCCGGGATGCTTCCGGACATCGTGTCGACGCCGACATTTGAGAGCATGAAGTTGCCCATCCCAACGAAGGCATTGAGGCCACCACCGTCACCAAAGGCCAGTCCATACACATAGACGGTCCAGAGAATCGTCACGACACACGTAATCGCGAAGCACTGCATCATCACCGACAGGACGTTCTTGGCTCGCACCAGTCCTGCATAAAACAGCGATAAACCTGGGATGGTCATGAAGAGCACCAAGAGGCTCGATGTCAACATCCAGGCAGTGTCGCCCGCACTGAGCCCATCCTGTGCCCACGCGGTCTGCGGCACACCGACCAGCATGCATGCGAAGACACCGGTCACGAACATCTTGCTCCTGAGTAGTCTCATGACTGTCGCCCCTCCCGATATCTGTCCACGCCAGCTAGAGTGCATCGTCGCCCGCTTCGCTCGTACGGATTCGGATAGCCTCCTGGATGTCGCTGACGAAAACCTTTCCGTCACCGATCTGCCCAGTCCGAGCCGAGGTCTTGATGGCCTCGACGACCGCCTCGGAACGTTCGTCTGCAACCACGATCTCGATCTTGATTTTCGGGACGAAATCGATGGTGTACTCGGCGCCGCGGTATATCTCGGTGTGCCCCTTTTGGCGACCGAACCCTCTGACCTCGGTTGCAGTCAACCCGGTGACACCTAGACGAGATAACGTGTCGCGGACTTCATCGAGCATGTGCGGCTTGATGATCGCGGTGACCAGCTTCATTCCTTGTCTCCCTTCCTTCACAAGGATCGATCGTGGACCAGGTAACGGCGGGAAAGGCGACACTATACACCAGCCCCACCGATGCACCAAGGGAAGAGTCGTCCCGAGCGACATATTCGTCTGAACTAATGGCGAATCCGTGCGCCAAGAGCCGTTTTCTGACAATTCTGTCGGCCGGCGAGAGCCACCGACGCGCCGGAAGACGGATGAAAGAGAGACGCAATCTATTCATCTGTAGGCTCTTACGTGTCGGGTAGGCTCAGAATTGTCAGAGGATGACCCAGGCGTAGTGGAAGGTCGGTGGTAACTCCTGCCCGATCGTAAGGTCGATCGGGTGCTTGTCGGAAAGGAGAACCACCGATGAAGAGAACGTACCAGGTTGTCACGAAGCCGTCCACGCTCAGCAGCCGCGAGCTCGCGGAGTTTCTCTCGAAGGACGGTCAGCTCCTGCTGCCGCTCGTCGAGCTCTTGGAGCGGGGCGAGAAGGCCATCGACGAGGTGATCGACGTCATGGGTCGGGCGACCGTCGAGGCGGTCCTTCGGATGAGCGCTGAGCGGCTCGCCGGGCCCAAGCGGCAGGGCCGCCGCGCCGACGATCGGGCGCTGTACTGGCACGGCAGCCAGCCGGGGCGCGTCACGTTGAGCGAACGTCAGCTGCGCGTGGAAAAGCCGCGTCTGCGCAAGAAGACGGCGCGGCAGGGGGAGCGCGGCGAGGTCGCGATCCCGGCGTACGACGCGATGCAGCGCGATCAGCGCCTTGCCGACCGCATGTTGGCGATCATGCTGAACGGCGTCTCGACCCGGCGCTACGAGACGGTCCTGCCGGCGATGGCCGAGCAGGTCGGCATCGGCAAGTCGGAGGTCTCCCGTGAGACCATCGAGGCCGGGACGCGAGTCCTCCAGGACTTGGCTGAGCGAGACTTCAGCAAGGTCGACGTGTTGATTATCTACCTCGACGGGATCCAGTTCGGGAACCACCATGTTCTGGCGGCCGTGGGGGTCGACGAAGACGGGAAGAAGTACGTGCTCGGCGTGCGCAGCGGTGCCTCTGAGAACGCGACCGTGACGACCGCCCTGCTCGAGGATCTCGTCGCTCGCGGGATCCGCCCCGACCGACGTCGGCTGTTCGTCGTCGATGGAGCGAAGGCGCTACGCAGCGCGATCGCCCAGGTGTTCGGCGCCGGCAACGAGGTACAGCGCTGTCGCAACCACAAGCTGCGGAATGTCGTCGGCCACCTGCCGAACGCGCAGCACGACCAGGCACGGGCCACCCTGCGCGCCGCCTGGAAGCTCGAGGCTAAGGAGGGCCTGCGCAAGCTTGACCAGTACGCCTCGTGGCTCCAACGCGACTGGCCCGATGCAGCAGCGAGCGTTCGAGAAGGCCTCGATGAGATCTTCACCGTGAATCGGCTCGGCCTGCCCGCATCACTGCGCACGTGCCTCACGACGACGAACATCATCGATTCGACGCACTCGGGAATCCGGCAGCGCACACGTCGCGTCACCAACTGGAAGAACGGAGAGATGGCGCTGCGCTGGTCGGCCGTGGCCTTCGTGGAGACGGAGAAGAACTACCGACGCATCACAGGTTACGAGCATCTCTGGATGCTGAAGGCACACCTGGATCGCGACGACGACAACATTGCAGAGATGCAGAAGGTCGGATAACTTGTGTTCACCGTTGCCGCTGACTTTCTACTACCGGTGGGACACTCTCAATTGTCACTCGGACTCAAGCTTGCAATTTCGACAGTCGCGACAGGCGAACTGGCTGCGGTCGACACTGGAGACCTCCTATTTGATGAACACCGCGGCAGGAGTGAAGGAGACCGGAGCCCTCCAGGCCAACGGTTCTGGGTTCCTCGCCGTCATGCGACGTGAGCTAGAGCAGGTAAACAAAGAGCTCTGGATCGTTCTCTCTCTCGTCGTACTCGCCTGGCTCCTGAATTCGATGGTCACGTCGCAGCGTGCGCTGCTAGGTTTCTACACGTTGCCGACGGTCGCCTCCGCCTACCTCTATGGGCGTCGCCACGCAACGCTCACCGCCTTCGCAAGTGTGCTCCTCGTCGTCTATATGCGGCTGCAGAATCCAGAACTCCTCGGAGGGCTAGGCACCCAAGCAATCGCCGGCGAGGACTGGCTTGAGATCTCGGCGTGGGGTGGCACGCTGATGGTCACCGCCTACCTGATGGGCACACTCTACAAACACAAGAACGAGCAACTGGTCGAACGCCGGGACACCTATCTCGGCATACTCATGATCCTGCGCCATTTCATTTCCAAGGACACGTACACGGAAAACCATTCCTGGCGGGTCTCGGTCTATGCAACACGAATGGCCGCTCACATGGGCCTGAATGAGGCTCGGATCGAGAACATCCGGGCTGCGGCGCTGCTGCACGATATTGGCAAGCTCGACATCAGCCGGGAGATTCTGTACAAGGCGGCACGTCTGACCCGCGAGGAATTCGAAGAAATGAAGACTCATGTCGAGCGGGGAGTTTCACTCTTGGAACCTGTGGGCGGATCGCTTCGACGAATCCTCCCTATCGTGCTAGCCCACCACGATAAGTTCGACGGGACCGGCTATCACTCCATTGAAGGCGAGCACATTCCTCTTGAAGCCCGGGTGATCGCCGTCGCCGACGCATACGACGCGATGACAAGCGACCGACCCTATCTCAAAGGCATGTCGTTTATCGAAGCTCGAGACGTCATGCAGCAAGAGTCTGGCGAGGACTTCGATCCAGTCGTCGTCAATGCGTTCCTGATCGCCTTCAAGAAGGGCGAAATGGAGGCACCGGCATTGGTTGTCTAGCTCGCGGATGTCTCAGTTTGAACCGCGAAGCGCAACCAGGACCTCTGGCTGTCCTACCTCGCCCGCCCGGGATCATCCCGCACTACCCCCACGCCCTCGGGCGACCTTTTCACCCTCGGGCATTTCGGGCCGATTAGCTGGATGTGGACGCCAATGATCTCATCGAAACGTTCCTTGCTGACCACCCCGGGCGGTTGAGAACGGCGGAGTAACACTAGACCACAGAGCGGCGGTGTGAAGCGGCCTGAGGGCGGTGGAAAACCAGACCGCTCACGTGGTCCACCGAGCATTCCAAGGGTGTTTTGT
Organism: Vicinamibacterales bacterium; assembly: GCA_965223015.1. GTDB lineage: Bacteria > Acidobacteriota > Vicinamibacteria > Vicinamibacterales > UBA8438 > CAUZIB01. The sequence goes on from CBDCVL010000002.1 coordinate 274,172, forward strand.
GGAACACAGGAGGGATGTATCGAGTGGAACTCTATGCGGCGGTGCGGCGCAGCGTGTATGTGGAGGGATTGAGCGAGCGCACGGCGGCGCGCCGCTTCGGGTTGGCCCGCGAGACGGTGCGCAAGATGCTGCGCTACCGCCGGCCGCCCGGGTATCGCCGGGCGCAACCGGTCCGGCGTCCGAAGCTGGACGCCTTCACGGGGATCATTGATCAGATCCTCCGCGAGGATCAGTCCCGGCCGAAGAAGCAACGGCACACGGCCAAGCGCATCGGCGAGCGCGTACGCGCGGAGTACGGGTTCACGGGCGGCGACACGATCGTGAAAGCCTACGTGCGCGCGCAGCGGCTGGGCGGGCAGGAGATGTTCGTGCCGCTGGCCCATCCGCCAGGCGACGCCCAAGCCGACTTCGGCGAAGCGCTGGTCGTGATCGCTGGCGTCGCATGCAAGGCGCACTCCCTGGTCGTCGATCTCCCGCACAGCGACGACGGGTTTGTGCAGGCGTTTCCGGCCGAGACGACGGAGGCGTTCTGCGACGGGCACACCGCCGCGTTCGGCTACTTCGGTGGCGTGCCGCGGCGCATCGTCTACGACCACACGAAGCTGGCGGTGGCGCGGATGCTCGGGGACGGCACGCGCCAGCGGACGCAGGTCTTCTGCGAACGCCAATCGCACTATTTATTCGCCGATCGCTTCGGGCGGCCGGGGAAGGGCAACGACAACGGCAAGGTGGAAGGGCTGGTCGGGTACGTCCGCCGCAACTTCTTCGTGCCGATCCCCCGGTTCGCCAGTTGGGACGCGTTGAACGCCGACTTCGCGCACAAGTGCGGCGAACGTCGCGGGCGCCGGTTACGGCGGCACACGGAGACGATCGGGGAGCGCTTCGCCCGCGCCCGCGAGGCGCTGTTGCCGTTACCGCCGGTCCCGTATGACGCCTGCGACACGCGGACGACGCGGGTCACGTCGTTGTCGCTGGTGCGCGACCGCCGCAACGACTACTCGGTGCCGACCGCCTACGGCCACCGGGAGGTGCTAGTGAAAGGCTCCGTGGACGAGGTCGTGATCGTGTGCGGCAGTGACGAGATCGCCCGCCATCGTCGCAGCTACGAGCGGGAAGTGTTGATCTTCGAGCTGCGGCACGACTTGGCCTTGGTGGAGCGCAAGACGGGGGCGCTCGATCACGCGGCGCCGCTGGCCGGGTGGCAGCTGCCGGACGAGTTTCTCCGGCTGCGGCGCCTGTTGGAGGCGCGGCTGGGCAAGCCGGGCACGCGCGAGTACGTGCAGGTGTTGCGGCGGCTCGAAGACTTTCAGCTCGACCACGTCCGCGGCGCCATCCGGGACGCCGTGCGTCTGGGGGCGATCGGGTTCGATGCCGTCAAGCACCTCGTGCGGTGTCGCCTCGACCACCGGCCGCCCCACCTCGATCTGGCGCAGTATCCGCACCTGCCGGTCCCCCGCGTGACGACGACCGCCGCAGCCGATTACCTGACGCTGCTGGGGGCGGGAGCTGAGTGATGGCCAAACCGACCCTGTTGCTGGACGCCCATCTCAAGGCCCTGCGCCTGCCCACCTTCTTGCGCGAATACGACAACGTGGCGCGGCAATGCGCCCAGGAAGGGCTGGACTGTTCGCGCTACCTGTTCCGCCTCTGCGAGCTGGAGTTGCTCGATCGCGAACAACGCGCCGTCGAGCGGCGCATCAAGGCCGCCAGGTTCCCGGTCTTGAAGAGTCTCGAGACCTTCGAGTTCCGCGCGATCCCGTCGGTGAACAAACGCCTGGTGCTGGAGCTGGCCCGCTCGGAGTATCTCGACCGGCGAGAGAACGTGTTGGCGTTGGGCAACTCCGGCACGGGCAAGACGCATCTCGCGCTCGCGTTGGGGCTGGCCGCCTGTCAGAAAGGCTATCGGGTGCGCTTCACCACCGCCGCCGCACTGGTGAACGAGCTGCTCGAGGCGCGGGATGACAAGCGCCTGCTGCGTTTTCAGAAGCAGCTCGCCAAGCAGGATCTGTTGATCGTCGACGAGCTCGGCTATGTGCCGTTGTCGAAGACCGGCGCCGAGCTGCTCTTCGAGATCTTCTCCCAGCGCTACGAGCAAGCGTCGACGCGCGTGACCTCGAATCTGCCCTTCAACGAATGGACCGAGATCTTCGGGTCCGAACGGCTGACCGGCGCGCTGCTCGATCGACTGACCCACCACGTCCACATCCTGGAGCTGAACGGCGAGAGCTATCGCCTCGAACACAGCAAGAAAGCCCGCCAGCCCGCGACCACCCCGGCGTCCTGACGTCCCCTCCGCACTGCCGCGTTCCGCCACTCCACCCAACTGCCTAATGGTCTAGTTTTCCTCCGCCACGGTGGTCTAATTTTGCTCCGCCCTTGACAGACCGATATTTCCAGAAGGCTAAACGACACTGGCGCTTGGCTTAGGGCATAGCTAGCAGCATAGTTGCAAGCATCACTTCAAGCATAGGAGATCCCCATGATGGACAAGGTGCGAGAAAACAGACTCCGGCGGATGGCGCAGCGGCAAGGACTCTTTCTCGAAAAGTCGCGGCGGCGGGACGTGCGGGCGGAAGCATACGGCTTGTATGCCATCAGAGACGCGAGAACGGGAAACCTGGTGAGCTACGAGGGCACGAACGACCTACACACGTTGACACTTGATGAGGCTGAGCGCTACCTGCTGACTGGCCACTAGATCCAACGGGGAACCTGGAACAACTAACGGAGGGGAGACATGCAAGGCAGCATCTTTAAGCGAGTGCGGCATGTGTGTGGGAAGGGAAAGCCGCGATGGGTGCGGCTCCCCAACCCGACGCCCAGGGCGTTCCCGTGCCCCGAGTGCGGGGCGAACCTCACCAAAGAAAAGGAGACCCGGTACGATTGCTTTTGGCGAACGAACGGAAAGCTCCGTAGTAAGACGGTCGCCACGAAACACGCGGCGACGAGGTTCCTCGCCAGCACGGTCACCGAGGCGCACAACGGTACGTACCAGCAGACGAAACCCGTGACCATGCAGGTGGTGTTTGACGAGTGGGAGAAGCACTTAGACGTCAAGCTCCAACAGGGGCGGCTCAAGCCCAGTACGAAGAAAGCGTACCTGAGCATGCTCCGCAAACACCTACGACCGGCCTTTGGGACGTGTCGTTCAGATCGGTTGTCGGAACACGTGGTGCTTGAGTGGGAGCGGCGGTATGCCGCGCTGCTCGCAGCGGGCACCGTGACCGCCAAGTACTACAACAACCTGCGCGGGACCCTCAACGTGGTGTTGACGTGGGCGCGGCAGCGCGGTCAACGGTACCTCACTCATAACCCACTCACCGATATCAAGGCCGTTCCGGTCGAGCGACGGGAACGACGGTTTTTAGAGCCGGATGAAATCGCCCGACTCCTCGACGCGACGAAAGACGTGCGGAACCGGACCATCCTGTATCTGTTCACCTACTCCGGTCTTCGGCGCGGCGAGTTGTTCGGGCTCCGATGGAGCGACCTGGATGAGCACAAACACCAACTCCGCGTGAGACGGTCCCTGTTCCAAGGGGACGTCACTCGACCGAAGACCACACACTCAGAGCGGACGGTCGACCTACCGGAAGCCCTTGTGGACCGTCTCCGCGCGTATCGAGAGACGAGCCCACCACTCAAGAAGGGGTACATGTTCCCCAGCCAGACAGGCTCACCCATGGACCCGGACAACTGGTACAAACGTGTGTTTGTGCCAACAGCCGAGCGGGCGGGTCTCCGACCCTCGGAGCGGGACGAGGACGACGGACCCGCCGTGGGGATTCATACCCTGAGACACACCTATGCGAGCCTGCTCATCAACCAGAGCGAGAGCATCAAGTACGTGAGTCGGCAACTCGGGCACGCGAGCATCAACATCACCGCCGACCTGTACGGGCATCTGTTCCGTGAGACGAGTGTGAGCGCCATGGAGCGGCTGACACAGCGCGTCCATCGCGTTTCCCCCGATACGCCATGAGACGTGCGTCTCTCAACGGATTCACCCCGAAACGGCCCGCCAGGTTGGCCTGTGGTGCCATCGGATGGCCCGGGTAAAGGTTAGGGTGGTAGCGGCAAGATGAAAAGGGACCCCGTGGCCACGTGAAAAGGGCCCCCCTGAGCAACCCGTAACGAGCGGTTTCCTGGCGACGATCCAGGTGACGAGACACGGTCGTCTCGTCTACACAGCCAGGAGGACGCAGAGGTGATCAGGATGACTCAGTGGGCCGAGATCCGCCACCTGCATCTGGTGGAGGGCGTGTCGAAGAAGCAGATTGCGCGACGGTTGCAGTTGGACATCAAGACGGTCCGTCGCGCCGTTGAGCAGCCGACCCCGCCGGTGCGGGCGTCCTCGCCGCGGGTGCGCAGCCTGGACCCGTGGCGGGAGCAGATCGCGCAGTGGCTGGACCAGGACCGGCGGTTGACGGCGAAGCGGATTCGGCGGTTGCTGTTGCCGTTGGCCGGCCCGGTCGCCGCGCGCACGGTGCGCCGGTATGTGGCGGCACTAAGAGCGGCCACGTCGCCGAAGGAGGGTTACGTGCACCGCAGCGTGCGTCCTGGGACGACGATGGAGGTCGACTTCGGCGAATCGTGGGCCGAGGTCGCGGGAATGCCGCGGAAGGTCAAGTACCTGGTGGCGACGCTGCCCTACTCCAACGTGTATTTCGCCAAGGCGTATCCGCTCGAGCGGCTCGAGTCGCTGCTCGACGGGATCGAGTCGGCGTTCACGTATTTCGGCGGCGTTGTCGACCGGGTGGTTCTCGACAACACGTCGTTGGCGGTCAAGCAGGTGCTGGCCGGCCGGGACCGGCTTGAGACCGAGGCGTTCGCGGCATTCCGGGGCGCCTATCCGTTCCGGGCCGAGTTCTGTGCGCCGGCGAAGGGCTGGGAGAAGGGCTCGGTCGAGACGGGCGTCAAGTATGTACGCAACCTGGTGTTCCGGCCGCGCGCGGCGACCGAGAGCTGGGCGGCGCTCAATGCGCTGCTCATCACGGAGTTGGAGGCCGACCTGCCGACGCGCCACCTTGATGACGGGCGCTCGGTGCAGGCAGCCTGGATGCTGGAACGCAAGCACCTGCGCGCGATGCCGGTACACCTTCCCGCCACGTGCCGCGTCGTCGCGCGGGTGGCCGACAAATTCGGGCATGTGCGGGTGGACCATGAGACGTATTCGGTGCCGATCCGCCACGCCTACCGGCCAGTGTGGGTGAAGCTGTATTACGACCGGGTGGCGGTTGCCGTCGGCGCGGAGGTCGTCGCGCAGCACCCCCGCGCGTTCCGCCGGGGCGCGAAGGTCCTCGATGCGCGGCACGTGTTGTCGTTGCTGGAACGCAAGCACCGGGCCGTGCCCGAGGCGACGGCGCTCAGGAGCTGGCGGCTGGCGCCCGTGTGGCAGCAGGTGCGCGCCGCACTGGCCACGCACACACGCAAGCCCGATCAGGAATGGGTCCGGATGTTGCGGCTGATGGAGACGCACCCGGCCGCGGCCGTCGAGCGCGCGGTCGCCGTCGCGCTCGAGCGCCACTCACCCCGCCTGGAAACGGTGCGGCTCATCCTGCGGCAGCAGCAGGCCGGCCCGCCAGCGGTATGCCGGCCCGTTGCGGGGGTGCGTCCGGACCTGGCTCGGATCGACGTGCCCACGCCGACATTGGCGGCCTATGACGCGCTGGTGAGGACGTACTGATGGCGGCCCCGATTGCCGAGCCGCCGCATCTGGCGGCGGATCTGAAGACGCTGTGTCTGTCGACGATCACGGCGCAGTGGCGGCCGCTGGCCGAGCAGGCCACCCGCCAGCGTCAGGCGCCGGCCGACTACCTCGCGCAGCTGGCTCACCTGGAGGTGACCGGGCGCCGGGAGCGGCGCATCCAACGCCGCATTCAGGATGCCCGTTTCCCGATGCTCAAGACGCTCGACGCCTTCTCGTTCGACGCGCAACCGGACCTCGACCGCGACGCGGTCCTGGCGGTCTTCGGCTGCGGCTTCGTCGCCGAGGCCGCCAACGTCGTCCTCGTCGGCGGGGTGGGAACCGGCAAGACCCATCTGGCCATCGCCCTGGGAATGGCCTGTTGCCAGCACGACTACCGGGTGCGGTTCGTGACCGCCGCCGAGCTGGTCACCCTGCTCGTCGAAGCGCAGCAGCAGGGCCGGCTGCAACGCAAGCTCGACCAGCTCGCCCGCTTCGAGGTCGTGATCCTCGACGAGCTGGGCTATGTCCCGTTCGACAAGGCCGGCGCCGACCTGCTGTTCGGCTTCATCAGCCAACGCTACGAGCGCCGCAGCCTCGTGGTGACGACGAATCTGCCGTTCGCACGCTGGTCCGAGGTGTTCCTCGATGCCACGGCCGCCGCCGCGGTCATCGACCGGATCGTGCACCACGCCACCGTGCTGACGACCGCCGGCGAGAGCTACCGGCTCAAGGCCGCCACACGCAACCACGCGTCCCGCGCGACACAGGAGGTGCCACGGCAATAGCGCTCGCCGCGACCTGGCCTCCCGTCGCTCCGCTCCGTCCGGCCAGGTCGCGACGACCACCACAACTCAAGAAAGGGGGTCCCTTTTTAAGTGGCCAAAAGGTCCCTTTTCTCCTTGCCATTTCCAGGTTAGGGTCCACGGGGCGGGGCGACCCCGTACAGCGCCACGGGCGCAGGCCGGTACAACACCCTGGTACAACAGCTCTCAGGGAGGTCCGCCCCAGGGTGGCGTCCGGAGCCCTGGCGGGTCCCTCCGGCCCACACAGCCGCCCGGACACAGGTCAGCACGCCAGGCGGGCCGTTTCGTGGGCTCCCGCCCGTGATGTTGTACCAGTGTTGTACACACAAAAAAACGGGTTACAGGGAACCCTGTAACCCGTTGATTATAAATGGTTGCGGGGGCGGGATTCGAACCCGCGACCTTTGGGTTATGAGCCCAACGAGCTACCGGACTGCTCCACCCCGCGCCACGAAGTCTACAACAACCGGACATGGTACCATGGCTTTTTGCACAGGGTCAACGCACCCGAAGACGCGGAGGTTCCAGCCGGCATTACGCAGACCGGCACATGTCTTACCTCTCGGCGCCTCGCTGTTAGCGAGGATGACGGGGTTCATCTGTGAACAGGAAGAGTAACTCGCCGGGGGCAATCAACCCAAGCTCCCCGCGCGCAATTTCTTCGACCGCGGTCGGATCCTCTCGCAAGCGGCGGGCCTCCTGCCGAAGAGTCGCATTCTCGCGGCGAAGGCGGGTGACGTCATCGACGAGCACACGGTGTCGGCGCCCGGCCTTCAGTGCGTCCACCAGACCGTTCTCCCCTACGAAGGCATTCGCGACAAGTACCGACGCACCAAGCAGAAGCGCAAACTGTACCAGTCTGTGAATTCGTGCGAATGGTTCGCCTGGCCGACGCCGAGACGGAGAGCGTTGTGGTGGACCCTGACGCGCCATGAGTACTTCACTAGTTTCGGCATGAGGGATGCGGATGATTAGAGACGAGAGCAACAACGTGGTGATCGTGTGGACGACGCTTCCGGGCAGCGAGGACCCAGCCGCCTTTGCCAGGGCCTTGGTCAGCGAGCGCCTGGCTGCCTGTGTGACGGCTACTCAGGGCGTTGCTTCGGTGTACCGGTGGCAGGATGCCGTCGAGGAAGCGACAGAGCATCACCTCGCAATCAAGACCACCACAGAACGCCTCAACCGGCTGGAAGACAGAGTCGGAGAGCTTCACCCGTACGACCTGCCTGAGTTTCTCGTGCTCCGAGCTGGAGGAGGTTCTCGAGCGTATCTCCGCTGGGTGAATGAGTCGACCGCTTCATTCAGGGAAGAGTGAGGCGAGACCGCCCACCCACTGCGCTAGAGGAATCTCAGGAGGAGAAATCCTCCGATGAGGAGCGCGAAGAAGAGAAGGGAAACAACATCGAAGTGTCTCTCGATCGTGCGCCGAATCCTCTCACCGAAGAGCCGGAGCAACGTCGCGACGATGAAGAACCTACCTGCCCGCCCGACCAGGCTGATTCCGAGAAACGCACCGAAAGGCATCTCAATCGCACCTGAGGCGATCGTCGCCACCTTGAATGGGATGGGCGTAAAGGCCGCGGCCGCAAGAAACCAAGTGCCCCACGCATCGGCGAGGGCAACGAAACGGTCCCAGTGGTGCTCCGCACCGTAGAAGCGAATAATCACCTCACCGACGGTTGCCATGAGAGCCGATCCAATCGCGTACCCGATCGCCGCACCAATAAACGAGCCTGCTGAGCATACCGCAGCCGCCTGAAGCCACCGCTCCGGACGGGCGGCTACGATGGCGATGAGCAGCACATCGGGCGGAATCGGAAAGAACGACGATTCAGCGATCGCGATCACGAAAAGTGCGAGAAGTGCCTGAGGCGAGTCGGCCCAGTGGATGGTCCAGTCGTACGCCCGGCGCAGCAGACGGCGTGGTGTGTCGATCGTCGATCGCAGTGCCGTCATAGGTCAGTTCGTCCAGCGATAGCCGGGGGCGGGGTCGGCACTGTACGATGCACACGATGACCAACGCGGAGAGCAGCCACCGATGACGGCAACGCGTAGGCGCCCGCTGGGTTGGCCCGCATACGGGCTGATCGCGGCGACGGGTCTCAAGGGCTTGTTGTGGATATCGGGTCCCACCGTCCGGAGTTTTGCGACCGCCGGACTGCTGGATACGGCCATGACCATCGTGATCGCGGCTTTACTAGCGTATCTCATTATTCCCCGTGCCTTTCAACTACAGCGTCGTCTCCTCTGGCGCGTACGTCGACGCCTCGTCTTGTCGTATGTCTTCATCGGGCTGATCCCCGTGGTGCTCGTCGGCATCTTCTTCCTCCTCGCCGGTATTCTGACGCTGCTATCGGCAAGCTCATACCTCGTCAAGCTTAGTTTTGACGACCTGGTGGATGAAGCTCGAATTGCGGCGAACGGAGTCGTCGCGGAGTTGCAGGCAAGCAACTCCGACGAAGGTCTCGACTTGGAAGCCCATCGGGAAGCCCTCGCCGAGCGTTATCCCGACGCGAGCCTGGTCCTTGTCGGAGCCATTGGCGCCGAAGGGGAGGAGACAACCGCAGGCCCCTGGCAGCACGGGCCGCCGCCCACGTCGTGGCCCGAGTGGGTCAGCAGCGACCGCTTCTCTGGCCTCGTGCTGGCCCAGATCGAGGACGCGCCTGGGATTGTTGCTCGCGCAGGACGCGTTGTGACGTATGGCGGTACGTCGGGTGCGATCGTCGTCGATCTTCCTGTTGGAGAGTCGACGATGCTCCAGATTCTGGACGAGACAGGAGTTCAGCTCGGGAGTGTCACCAGCACTATGGATCCGGCGGTGAATCGACAAACGGACGAGGTGAGCGACGGAACGTCAATCCGGGTGGCCGAAGACTCGCTGAATCCGATTGCTTCGTCTGGGGCCCTGGCATGGTTCTCTTTCCTCGAGCATACGAACTGGGGCAGCGGCGAGGCCGAGTTTCTCTACCAAGAGCTACAAGTCAGCCCACGAGCCTTGTATGCGCGTGTGTTTGGAGCGCAGGCACGGATAGGCGACGTCAGCCTAGGCTATGCCTTTCTCGTCGCGCTAGCGGCCGTGGCGGCGCTTTTTCTGATCATCGAGCTCATGGCCTTCATTATGGGACTGGCGCTTGCTCGGTCGATCACCGGTGCCGTGCATGAGCTCTTCGTCGGGACCGAGCACGTACGGCGCGGGAATCTCGGATATCGCATCGACGTGCCAACACGGGACCAACTCGGGGAATTGGCGCAATCGTTCAACTCGATGACCGGGAGTGTCCAGGAGTCGCTCACACAGGCCGCCGAGAAGAGGCGGCTTGAGGAGGAGCTACGGATCGCACGTGAAATCCAGATGTCGCTACTGCCACGCGACGAAGTATCGATTCCCGGTGTGACGGTCATCGCGACATGCGTGCCTGCGCGGGAGGTTGGTGGGGACTACTACGACTTCATTCGATTGGGCCCCAGGCGCCTGGGAATCCTCATCGCCGACGTCTCGGGCAAGGGAACCTCCGCCGCCTTCTATATGGCTGAGCTCAAGGGGTTGGTTCTGGCACTGAGCCAGATCTATCAATCACCCAAGCAGCTGCTTATCGAAGTTAATCGGATCATGGCCGCCAACATCGATGCCCGGAGCTTTGTCACAATGATCTATGCGGTGCTCGACATGGATGACGGGACGCTCACGTACGCGAGGGCCGGGCATACACCGCTGATCTACCTCCGGGGGCCGCAAGGCGGCGACCGGATTGATGTGCTCGCCCCGAACGGTCTCGTGGTTGGCCTGGACGGTTTTGACGCGCATTTCGACGCCATGATCGAAGAAGCCTCGCTCGATGTTGCCAAGGGTGACATCGCCGTGCTGTTTACGGACGGCGTCTCGGAAGCGATGAACAAAGATTCCGACCTCTTCGGCGAGGACCGCCTGAGCTCTTTGGTCGAGGAGAACGCCGGAGTCGCGGTCGAAACCCTGAGGGAGCGCATTCTTACTGATCTTGATGCGTTTGTGGGCGATGCCGACCAGCATGACGATATGACCCTTGTGCTCATCAAGATAGAAGAGGACATCGGGGCCGCACTGCGGTCGGCAGCCGCGAGCCCGTAGCATGGCGCAGAAGAACGACGTCGTGGTCATCTTTCGTACGCAATCGGACGTGGAAGCCAGTGTCGTCCGCGGCCTGCTCGAGACGCACGGCATCCAGGTATTGCTTGCCTCCGATGTTCCTCACGCAGTACTGCCCCTATCGATCAACGGACTAGGCGAGGTGCGACTCTCCGTTCGCTCTGACCAGGCTGATGACGCGGCGCGGCTCATTGCAGACTATCGCGACGAGGTAACGACAACGGTCGGGCGGCTGCGGGACGAATTCGATGCGCTCGAGTTGAAGCTCGGCTACCGCTTCCGCGACCAGGGATTATTGGAGCATGCGCTCACACATCGGTCACGTGTCCATGAGGATGCCAGCGGAGGCGTTGTCGACAACGAGTCGCTCGAGTTTCTTGGGGACGCGGTGTTGGGGTTCGTCGTCTCCGATCGACTCTTCAGAGAATTCCCCGAGTACGACGAAGGACAGAAGTCGAAGGCGAAGGCGCAGCTCGTGTCGGCTCCGACGCTCGCCTCGCTCGCGCGAACACTCGAACTCGGAAGCAACTTGCTGCTCGGACGTGGCGAAGAAAAGACTGGGGGGCGAAAGAAGCCTTCCCTCCTTGCCGACGCCTTCGAAGCCATTGTGGCTGCCATCTACTTGGATGGTGGAATAGATGCGGCCGACGCCTTCATTGAGCGTCAATTGAGTGCTGACTTCGAAGAAGTGCGCGCCGGGAAGCGGACAACCGGAGGCGGCGCCGACCACAAATCGGCGTTACAGGAATGGCTACACGCGCAGGACGATCGACTTCCTGAGTACCACCTCGTGAGCGAGCAAGGCCCAGACCATCGAAAGGTCTTCGAGGTCGAGGTGCGTCTGGCCGGTGAAGCAGCAGGCCGCGCGGAGGGACGCAGCAAGAAGGAAGCAGAGCAGAAGGCAGCTGAACGCGCCCTGTCCGCCTTACAGCAATCGAAACTTTCTGGCCGCTAGGGGAGAGTGTGCCGTCTACCAGGCTAATCGGTGTCATGAGCAACCGGTGCAGCCGCAAGCAGCTACTGTCCCGGACTAGATACCGAGCCATTCGGCCGGCGCGCACAGCGCGTCGCGCGGCCGAGGAGCGGGGCGAAGGGGTCCCCGCGAAGCGGCCGCGGGGGCTTGGGGCGTAGCCCCATCTAGTACTAGTCGATCTCGATAATACTCCAGGCCTTTTCCGCAGCGACGTTGTGAGTCGCCGCTTCCTCGCTCTGCTCCGGCCGACTACCGGAGGTTACCGCCTGCTCCATGTAGGGCAACCGCGACACGGCATACTCCTGGACCTCGCGAGAGAGGTCCGCGTCGGTCGGCGGCGTCGGACGACAATGCAGGCGCACCCATAGCCGAAGAAGGGGATCTCCATACGAATAGCGCTTGTGTTGCGCGCTGACCAGATCGACGTCCTCAAGCCACGTAAGATAGTCCTTCGTCGAGCCAGGCGTCCGTCTGAGCCGATGTGCGATTTCGGTCAAGGTCAAAGGCTCGTCTTCGGCCAAGACCTGCAGGATGGCCTTGAGCGCGCCGTAGCCGCGGGCGCGGTGAAGCCGTAACTCGTAGCAGAACCGACATACGAGCGAAAGATGTGCACCCGCGGATAACTCGGCGGCCAAGGCACTGACTGGATCGCCGCTGCTTGCGCCATCCATGGTCCGAAGCGCTAGGGCAATCGCCTGAACATAGGCGGGGCGCCCATCAGTCAAAACGTGGATCATACGGCCTAACTCGATCCGCTCAGCATCGTCGTGACCCACTTCGTGAATCCGGAGGGCCTCCGATACCTCAGATGGCGAGAGAGCGGGGACATGAATCACCTCAAACCGCCCGGGTGCGTCGCGGAGAAGGCGGTGAGCGCGAGTCGTGTAACGTGTGGAGACCACGAACCGGCTGCTGCTCGTGGCCATCACCTCGATCAGCTCTCTCTGGATGCCACGGAGACCTGGAAAATTCTCGAATGTACGAACCTCGAGCAGTTCGTCAATCAAGAAGACAGGTGTGCGCCCGTCAGGTGAGCGGGCATCACGAAAAAAAGCCAGCAAACAGTCGAAGGCCTCGCGCGCAGTGTGAGGGCGAGGCTGGGTCGCCTGCTGGCCGTCCGCCGCGTGATGAGATGTCGTCACGCTGTACGGCGAACCGCGTGTGATCGATGCGTAGAATCCCTCAGGCGTCGACGCGGCTCGCTCGATATCCAGATACTGACTTCCCTGTTCTCCGAAGATGTGACCGACACGAAGCAGAAGCGATGTGCGACCGCTTCCACATCCACCGAGCAGAACCGGGATACGTGGAGGATTCGCATCGAGAGCCGCAAGGATTCGGCGTTCGATGACTGGCCGTTCTGGAATCACTACTATCCTTTACGAGGCCCCAAAAAATGCTTCGTGAATCTCGACGTGTAAGACCACGCGCGAAGAACCTAGACGATATGGAAGGCCGCGGATGTTGTCAATTCGAAACGCTCAAGATCGAAAAGAAATGTTTTGCAGAACATTCTTGACTTCTCGTGATCGTGTCGCTCCGCGATCGGTAAGTATCGATCTAACCCTTCAGGGGGTTCTGCTATCATCCGTTGTTCGGACCAACTGACGTCATGGCTTCCAAGAATATTGCCGTGATCGGCGCACAGTGGGGAGACGAGGGCAAGGGCAAGATCGTTGATCTGCTCACGCCCGCGTTCTCCGTCGTCGCGCGGTATCAGGGCGGACACAACGCGGGACACACCGTGTTCGTGAACGGTCGAAAGTTCGTTCTGCATCTCATTCCGTCAGGCATTCTTCATCCCGGCGTGACCTGCCTCATCGGGAACGGCGTCGTGGTCGATCCTGATGCCCTCTTCTCGGAGCTCGACCGGCTTCACGCTGAAGGAATTGACTCAGAGAGTCGTATCTTCGTCAGTGATCGCGCCCATGTGATCCTGCCGTACCATAGGGACCTGGAGACGATGACTGAAGCGGAGCTTGGTGAGCGCCGCATCGGGACCACATTGCGCGGCATCGGACCAAGCTACGAAGACAAGTTTGGCCGCCGCGGTGTCCGCGTTCGTGACCTTGGCGATCACGCAGCCGACGGTGTGCTCGCCCGGTCCCTGCAGGCCAATGTGCGCCGGCGGAACCAACTCTGTGCCGGGGAACCAGTTGCCTGGGAAGAGGCCTTCGAGGCCATGAAGACTGCCTGGGGGCGACTTGAACCGCTCGTCACCGATGTGTCGAAATACGTTGATGACGCCGTCAAGGCCGGACGATCGGTCCTGTTTGAGGGCGCCCAGGGCACCATGCTCGATATCGACCATGGCACCTACCCATTCGTGAGCGCTTCAAACGGCACCATCGGGGGCGTGTGCACCGGCCTCGGTGTGGGAGCTCAGGTCATCGGGGGCGTGCTCGGAATAATCAAGGCCTACACAACCCGTGTAGGGGAGGGACCGCTCCCAACCGAGTTGGTTAGTGAGCTCGGGGACGCTCTCCGCGAAAGTGGACAGGAGTTCGGCGCTTCGACGGGACGGCCGCGGCGCTGCGGATGGTTTGATGCCGTCGTCGCCCGATATGCGGTTCGTGTCAACGGCATCCAGGCGCTGGCGCTGACCAAGCTCGATGTGCTTGACAAGCTGGACAGCGTGCGGCTGTGCACCGGCTATCAATGCGGAGAGGACTTACTGGAGGACTTTCCCTCAGATGCGTCGGCCCTCGGCAGGTGCGAGCCCGTGTACGAAACCTTCCCGGGATGGCAACAGCCGACTGCCGGTGTGACTCGTTTTGCTGAACTTCCAGACGAGGCTCAGCAATACGTGCGACGTCTCGAGGAGGTCAGCGGTGTGCCGATTGCCATCGTCTCGACCGGTTCAGACCGCGCTGATACGATCGTTCGAGAAGGATCCCTTGTCGCGCGATGGCTGCATTCTGACGATCGATAGGCGGGCTCTCGCACCGCGTCGCACATACGATGCGTACCCTACGACAGCAAGGGGAGTGTCACATGCGAATCGCACGTAAACGTCGCTGTCCGCCTCTCTTCCTCCGGCTTTTCGTTTCCGGCGCGCTCGCCGCTGTCCTTGGAGCCTGTGGCGCGACAGCGCCAGGTCCGACACTGGACGAGGCCGAGACCTTCGTTGGCGACGCAGAGTCACGTCTGCTGAGTCTCTGGATTGGGGCCGGGCGCGCGGGGTGGGTTCAGAACAACTTCATCACCGACGACACGAGTGCGCTCGCCGCGGCCGCCAACGCTCAAGTGATGGCCGCCACGACCGATCTCGCTGCGGCCGCCTCGCGATTCAACGCACTCGACCTCCCCCAGCCATTGGAGCGCAAGCTCACACTTCTCAAGACATCCCTGTCGGCTGTCGCACCAAGTGATTCCGCCCTGCAGGCAGAGCTCGCCACACTCATGACTGAGATGGAAAGCGTCTACGGTCAGGGAGAGTATTGCGGAGAGGATGGGGAGACGTGCCTTGACCTGCCTACGATGGAACGGATGTTTGCTGACGTCCGGGAAACGGACGAGCTACTAGACATCTGGACTGGTTGGCGCACGGTGTCTCCCGAGATGCGCCCCTTATACCGGCGCTTCGTGGAGCTCTCGAACGCCGGGGCTCGAGAGCTGGGATTCGCCGACACCGGAGACATGTGGCGCTCGGCGTACGACATGCCGCCCAACAGCTTCACAGCCGAGCTCGAGCGACTATGGGGGCAGGTGCGACCATTGTACGATTCGCTGCATTGTCACGTGCGTGCCGGCCTGGCAGACGAGTATGGAACGGCCGTTGTTCCGCAAGATCAGCCGATCCCGGCTCACCTGCTGGGGAATATGTGGAGTCAGTCGTGGTCAAACGTCTACGACACGGTCGGGCCTTCTGACAGCAGCCCCGGGTACGACCTGACCCGTCTCTTGGAGCGCAATCGTATCGACGAGGTTGGGATGGTGCGGTATGGCGAGCGCTTTTTCAGTTCCCTAGGCTTTGCCCCGCTACCGCAGACGTTCTGGGACCGGTCGCTGTTCGTGAAGCCGGCAGATCGGGATGTTGTCTGCCACGCCAGCGCATGGGATATCAACTACGAGTCGGACGTGCGGATCAAGATGTGCATCGGCGTCAACGACCAAGATTTCGTCACGATCCACCACGAATTGGGACACAACTACTACCAGCGGGCCTACCAGCACCAGGATCCGTTGTATCGCACGAGCGCGAACGACGGTTTCCACGAAGGGATCGGCGATACGATCGCGCTCTCGATTACACCTGACTACCTGGTCCGTGTCGGGCTCCTCGACCGCGCCCCCTCCGACGACGATGACATCGGTCTCCTGCTTCGCCAGGCGCTCGACAAGGTGGCGTTCCTTCCGTTCGGGCTGCTGGTTGACCAGTGGCGATGGCAAGTCTTTTCAGGGACTATCCCTCCCGACCAGTACAACACCGCGTGGTGGCAACTTCGCCAGCAGTATCAAGGCATCCGCCCGCCGGTTGCTCGGAGCGAAGACGATTTCGATCCCGGCGCCAAGTACCACGTTCCGGCGAATACACCCTATACACGCTACTTCCTCGCGCATATCCTGCAGTTCCAATTTCATCGCGCCCTCTGTGAAGCGGCCGGTTTTGAGGGTCCGCTGCACCGGTGCTCCATCTACGGAAGCACACAGGCGGGCGAACGCCTCGTCGACATGCTGGAAATGGGTGCGAGTCGGCCATGACCAGATGCGCTCGAGGCGATCGCGGGCTCACGCGACATGGACGCGACCGCCATTCTGGATTACTTCGCACCTCTTGCCGCCTGGCTGGACGAGCAGAACGAGGGCCGCGCCTGCGGATGGTGAAGGAACGGTTGGGGGTCGCGCCGGACCGAGGAATAGCGTGACGACGACCGCGTCTACGGCCGTGGAAGGGAACCTTCCAACCGCCGTAGGGATCGGCGGGAGAGAATAGCCAGATAGACCGCTGCCGTAACCGTCGCGGCCAACCCAACGATCATGAGCGCCCACTCGAGCGACGTCCGCTCGTCCTGGCTCAATGTCTCCGCACCCATATATCCAAGGTACACATAGGCAAAAGTCCCGGGCAGCGTGAACGCCCAGGTCGTGATCCAGTACGGCACGAAGGGAATACCCGTAAGGCCGTAGAGATAGTTGCTCGCGCTATATGGAACGGTAGGGGACAGACGCAGCAGGGCGACGACACGCCACCCTCCTTCCGTGATCGCGGCATCAAGCGCGGCGAACCTTCGGTAGCGACGTGCCAGACGCGCCACGGCATCCCGAGCGAAATATCGACCGATCAAGAACGCGGTGCCATCCGCCACGCTGGACGCAATCGACACCACGAGCATTCCTCGGCCGAGTCCGAAGATGGCCCCGGCAACCAGGGTCAGTGCAGCTCCCGGCACGAAGAGCAGCGCGGCCACGGCGTACGCGGCGCCAAACGAGACCAGCCCAAACGTTCCCTGATCCTCCGTCCAGTCGCGGAGCGCCGGCACCGACAACTCGCTGGGAAGACGGCGCCAGACTAGGACTGCGACGAGCCCCAGCCCAACTGTAATGAGCAGGGCCAGGAGCCTTCGACGAGCAACCAGACTCGGGCGCGGGGATGCGTCGTGAGACAAGCCGTCTTATCTTTCTCGACCGTGGTGACTCGAGGCGAGGGTTAGGGGTGACCAGCGTACTGGTCGTCAGTGACCGCTTCGAACCACTTGGTCGTCGAATCGATGTTGACCGCCAAGTGAACCATCGGCGCATCAGGAGTCGCACCATGCCAATGACGTTCTCCAGGTTCGATCCGCACAGCGCCGCCCGACCCAATCTCCTGGATCGGCTCACCGTATCGCTGAAGACGACAACATCCCTCGACGACGAGCAGGAGTTGCGAACCCGAATGGCTGTGCCACGCCGTCCGTGCGGTCGGCCGAAACTCCACGCGATAGACGTTCACTGCTGGACGTTCGTTGACGCCGTCCATGCGGACAACGCTGGCGCTTCCTGTGAAGGTCTTCACATCTGCTGGTTGCGGCAGATGATCCCCAGCGCGAAACAGCTTCATGACCCTCCGGTGTCGACAACGCGTGGCCGGCGACCGTGGCGCACTATGAGGAAGATGGCCGCTGCGACAATCGAGAGAGCGATGACTGATCCGGCGTTGATGGGTCCGGTCGTCGAATACCACACGATCAGATACCCGATCGACCCAGGGAGCAAGGCGTAGTAGACAAAAGGTAAGAGCGTGAGGCGGATGACGGATCCCTCGCGACCAAGCAGTCCCACGACCGCGGATGCGGCCACAACGTTGTGGACACAGATCATATTGCCGGCCGCTCCGCCCACGGCCTGCAACGCAACGATCCAGCTGGGGTCGACCGCAATTCGGCTACCCATCTCGAACTGGAACTGCGAGAACATCATGTTGCTCACGGTGTTGCTCCCCGCAACCGCGGCGCCGATGCCACCGATGAACGGGGCGAAGATGGGCCAGGCCGATCCAACAAGGGCGGCGACCCCATCGGCGAGAGAGATCGGCATTGAATCGAAGCCAGATGATCCGCCGCCGGTGTTTAGGAACACCTGCACCATCGGAACCGTGAAGACCAGAGCCACTGATGCCGCCGCTGTTGTCTTAAGTGACGTCGCCCAAGCCTTCCGGTAGGCCGCGCCTGGGACCTGGTGGATGACGACCGTGATGAGCGAGGCGACGATGAATAGGAACCCGGGTAGATAAAAGGGCTGTACGCCGTTCATGCTGACGTTGGTCCCCAGGTTGGGCGGTGTCCAGTTGATGAACTGAAGTACCGCCTGCAACGGGTCGACCAGCCGCGACATGAGCAGCAGCAACGCCACCACAACGTAGGGCAACCATGCCTTGACGATGCTCATGCCACCGCTGTGATGGGTGACATCCTTGATCTCGATCGACCCAGTCCAGTCGGAAGGCCAGGTCGACTTCTCCGCGAAGTCCCAGGCCTGCTTCGGGTCTGGCACCAGGAATCCGGCGCGAGCCGCCGATACGACAATGACCAGGCCGACGATGCTTCCGGTCAGGGCGGGAAACTCCGGGCCCAGGAGATAGGCGGCGCACAGATAGGGAATGGTCATCGAGAAGGCGGCAAAGATGGCGAACGGCCATACGTGGAGACCTTCAGAGAACGATCTGCTCTTGCCAAAGAAGCGCGTCATGAACGACACGAGGATGAGCGGGACGAAGGTGCCGGCCATGGCATGGAGCAAGGCCACGCGAAAGCCGATGTAGGCCAGGTAGTCGGCCCATTCGGTCAGCCCGAGCTCCGAGGCGGCGAAGGCGGCGATCGCCGGGTCGGCTGAGAGCCCCGTGTTGACGCCCACCAGAATCGGCGTTCCCAGCGCGCCAAAACTCACCGGGGTACTTTGGATGATCATGCCCGACATCACAGCGGCCATGCCCGGAAAGCCCAAACCGACGAGGAGCGGGACCGCCACGGCAGCCGGCGTGCCAAAGCCAGCCGACCCTTCAATAAAGGCACCGAAGAGCCAGGCCACGATGATCACCTGTACCCGCCGGTCGGGTGAGATATCGGTGAATCCCTGTCGAATGGCCTTGATCGCGCCGCTCTCCTGCAGTGTATTCAGCAGAAGGATGGCGCCAAAGATGATGTAGAGCAGCGTCATTGCGACGATCAGACCATTGAACGACGCAGCCATCACCTGGATGAATGGAACCTGCCACACCCCGAGCGCCAGCGCGAAGGCGACCGCATATGACAACGGCATCGCGCGGCTCGCAGGCCACCGCAAGCCGACAAGAAAGACAGCCACGGCGATGATGGGCAGGAGTGCGAGGATGGACAGGATTGGGGTACCCATGTGTGTCCTCAGTCGTCGAAGCCGACGTGGAAGCGGCGCACGACTATGGCTTCGAAAAGCTCTGGATTGCCGCCGACTCGGAGTCGTACACCTCAAACACGGTGTCCAACTTGGCGACGGAGAAAAGTTCCCGGATCCGCGGCGTCGGAGCCGAGAGCTTCAGCACACCTCCATTGTTTCTGACCGTAATGAAGGCGCTGACCAGCTCACCAACGCACGTACTGTCCATATAGGGCACCTCGGCCAGGTTGAGCACGAACTGTCGGTCATCGGCCGCGAGCAACTCACCGATCTCGCGTTTGACGGTCCCGTACCCTTCGTTCCTCGTCATACGCCCGTCGATATCGAGGACCGTGATCCCGTCGGACTTTCGAGCCTGAATCTGCATTGGCTTGAGGCGTCATTCTAACCCAGGGACATCGAGCTACGATAGGATCTCTTCCGATGCGTATCGGCATTCCGACGGAGATCAAGGACGACGAAAACCGAGTGGCGATCACGCCGTCTGGCGTAGCGGCATTCGTGGCGCATGCCCACAGCGTCGTGGTCCAGCAGGGGGCTGGTACCGGAAGCGCCATTCGAGATGAGGCGTTCACGCGTGCCGGTGCTACGATTGTCGACTCTGCCGCGGAAGTCTGGGCGATGGCCGACCTCGTGCTGAAGGTCAAGGAGCCTCTCGACGGAGAGTTCGAGCTCATGCGACCGGGGCAGGTTCTGTTTACCTATCTCCACCTGGCAGCCTCGAAGAATCTGACCGAGCGCCTCCTCGACCGCCAGATCGTCGGAATCGGCTATGAGACCGTTCAGCTCGATAACGGGACACTCCCTCTCTTGCTGCCGATGTCAGAAGTGGCCGGGCGATTGTCGATTCAGGCTGGTGCCACATCGCTAGAGATGATCGCCGGCGGAAAGGGTCTGCTGCTCCCAGGTGTCTCTGGGGTTCGGCGGGGTCGGGTGACGATTATCGGCGCCGGTATCGTCGGTCTCAATGCCTGCGTCGTCGGGGTAGGATTCGGGGCCGACGTCACGATTATCGATATTGACCCCCTGCGGCTGGCATATGTCCGAGATGTGGTTCAGGGCCATGTCACGACCTTGATGTCGAATGCGGCGAATATTGAAGGCTCGGTGGGTGACGCTGACCTGGTCATCTGTGCCGTCCTTATTCCTGGTGGCAAGACGCCTCGGCTTATCAGTCGTGAGCACATTCGGCGGATGGAACCTGGCTCAGCGCTTGTCGACGTTGCGGTCGACCAGGGCGGCTGCGCCGAAACGAGCCGTCCGACGACACACCACGACCCACGCTATGTGGAGGAGGGTGTCGTGCATTACTGCGTCGCCAACATGCCGGGTGCCGTTCCCCACACCTCCACCTATGCGCTCACGAACGCCACGCTCGCCTATGCCCTTGAAGTGGCGAACCTGGGATGGCGCGAGGCTGCGCTACAGAACCCGGCGCTCGCCAGAGGTGTGAACATCGCCGCCGGGCAGATCGTGCACCGGGCCGTGGCTGATGCGCATGGAATACCGCACGTTGAGCTCGCAACAGTCTCGGGTCTTCGACCGTAGAGCGACGTGCCGAAGACGGACACCCCACTAAAGCGCTTTTCATGACCGTGTGGCGGCCGAGTACCCGCAGTGCCGAAAATAGGTGCGGCATTCGTCAGGGCTGAAGTGCGCCAAGCACTCGCCGAGGAACGGCCAGAGCGTCTCGATGCTGCGACAGCGAGCGGTGCGAACGAGGGCTTTGAGCTTCGCGAAGCAGAGCTCGATGGGATTGAGGTCCGGGCTGTAGGGTGGCAAGTACCAGAGGGTGGCCCCGGCGGCCTGGATGGCGCGTTGGATGCCGGCGACCTTGTGGGCCCCGAGATTGTCGGCAATGACGATGTCGCCGGGCTGCAGGGTCGGCACCAGGATCTGTTCGATGTAGGCGCGGAAGCTCTCGCCATCGATCGCGCCGTCGAAGACCCCCGGTGCGGTCAGCCCCGTGACCCGCAACGCGGCGAGAAACGTGCTGGTCTGCCAGCGCCCGCAGGGGGCGTGGTCGTGGACGCGCGCGCCGCGCGGTGCCCGGCCGTACCGCCGAAGCAGATTGGTGGTGATGCCGGTTTCGTCCAGACACACGAGGTGGGCGACATCCCAGGTCGGCGCCGCCGCGTGCCACGCGACCCGCGCGGCCGCGACGTCAGGCCGATCGTGTTCGGACGGGCGGACCGTTTTTTTTAACGGTCAGGCCGAGGGCCCGCACGGCGCGCCAGACCGTCGGCACACTCGCGGGCGTGGCGAGGGCGTCCTTCAGCTCAGCCAGCGTGCGATCCGGGTGCGCCGCAATCAGCGCGGCCAAGGTGTGTAGGTGCGGCTCAAGCATGCAGCGCCGTCCATGTCGCTGGACGCGAGGCGCCACCTCGCCCGTTTCGCGCCGCCGCTGTTTCAGTAGCCGCACCCACGACCCGCTCACGCGGTACTTCGCCGCCACATCGGCCGCCTTCATCCCGGCATCGCTGTCGAGGAGCGCCCGCTCTCGCAGATCCATCGAATAGGCACGCATCGGTCCTCCTGCATCGGTATGCGCAGAAGTACCACGACCGCCCCAGGTAGTACAAGGCCTATTTGAAAAGCGCTTTAGTCGTCAACTTCAACCGTAATGATCCCGTGCTCAACCGATACAGAATAGGTCTGCAGTCGCCTATAGGCCGGTGGACCGAGCCCCATACCGTCACAGAGTCGAAACCGAGCCCCATGCCAGGGGCAGGTGACGACGCCGTCCTCGCAGAGTCCCGCTGATAGCGAGCCGCCCGAGTGCGTGCAGCCGTCGTCAACCGCACGCAACGTACCGCCGTCGTTGAAGACGGCGATCCGTCGGTCGCGGACGTACACCTTCTTCGAACGGCCGGGCGCCACACTACCTTCCTTTCCGACCACGACTCGACGTGACATGTTCTGTGCGAGCCTCTGCTCTATCTGGACGCGTGACGTGTGGAGGGAGGCCGAATCTGCGGAGGGGAGAGCATCCCACCGAGCGAGATCACCACAGCCGCACTTCGCGGCCACCACGTCACGACGCCTCCTCTTCGAGCACGCGGCGCGCATTATACTCCGCCGCATGCCCAGCCCAGTCGGACACGCATTGGCCGGCGTCGCCGCTGGTTTCCTCGTGCATCGAATCGGCTCTACACGAGCGTCTAGCCGAGCGGCCGGCGGGATACTGTCACGAACACTGTTGTCAGATCGACGCATCATCGGGTTCGCCTTGCTTGGAACCTTGGCGGATATCGACTTCCTCTTCGGCGTGCATTCCGCGTACACCCACTCGCTCGGCGCAATCCTGGTTGTCACCGCCGCGGGGAGTCTCCAGGCGAGAGGGAAGGGAGAGTGTGAGCGAAACTTAGTTGGAAATTGAAGCGGCTCCAAACCCTGTGGTTTGATGACGTTGCGAGACGAACATCACGCCACGAGAGAACGGAGCCGAGATGAGCAGTGTCCTACGATCGGTCAGGAAGCGCAAGAAAGGTCGCACGTTGGGCGCGGTCGACGTCATCGACCGAGAGGGGTACGCGGAGCTGGAGGTCGATGCCAAGGTGGAATTGATCCGGTCCTTGATTCCGCTGGGGTTGATGCACATCGAGGAATTGCTCGACGAGGAAGTGACCGCGCTGGCTGGCGAACGCTACGCCCGCAAAGACCCGTCAGTCGGCGGGCGCCGTCATGGGAGCAACCCCGGGACGGTCGGGTTGGCCGGCCAGCGCGTGCCGATTCGCGTGCCCCGGATTCGCCATGTCACGGAGCGCGAGATTCCACTGCGGTCGTACGAGGCGCTGCATGGCGATCGCGCCGTCAATGACCTGTTGTTGAGGCGCGTGCTGTATGGGATCTCGTGCCGCAACTACGCGGCGGCCGCCGAGGCGATTCCCGGGGCGATCGGCCTGTCGGGGTCGACGGTGTCCCGCGCGTTCATTCAGGCCAGCGCGACGAAACTCCGCGAACTCCAGGAGCGGGACCTCTCCGGGGAGGACGTTGTGGCCCTCGTGCTGGACGGCAAGACGTTCGCCGAGGCGACGATGGTCGTCGCGGTGGGCATCACGATGACGGGGGACAAACGCTTCCTGGGCTTTGTCGAGACGGACACCGAGAACGAGCAGGTGTTGACACCGTTCCTCCGGTCCCTGGTCGAGCGGGGCCTCGATGTTTCCCAGGGGCTTCTGGTGATCGTAGATGGCGGCAAGGGGCTCCGGGCGGCCGTGCGGCACGCCTTCCGCCACCGCGCCCTGGTGCAACGGTGTCAATGGCACAAGCGCGAGAACGTGGTGAGTGACGTGGCCAAGCGTGAGCAGCCGGTGTGGCGGCAGCGTCTCCAGCGCGCCGACAACCGTCCGGAGTACGACGAGGCCCTCGCCGCCCTCCAGTCGCTCCAGCATGAGCTGGAGGATCGGAACCAATCGGCGGCCGGCAGTCTGGCGGAAGGCCTGGACGAGACCCTGACGTTGCATCGCCTCGGCGTGTATGGCGTGCTGGGCCGGTCGCTGAAGACGACGAACGGCCTCGAGTCCATCAACGCGCTCATTGAGGAGCGCTGTGCGAAGGTCGATCACTGGCAGAACTCAAGTCAACGCCAGCGCTGGCTCGCCACGGCGCTCCTGGACATCGAGCCGCGTCTACGCAAGGTGATGGGCTACCGGCACCTGCCCAGGCTTCGTGACGCATTGAAGCGAGAGCTGAAGATCGACACGACGACATCGAAGACGAAAGCCGCGTAAGCAATCAGGAGTCGCGGAGAGTTTCAACTAGGAATGGGCTTGACTCGGAAGGGACTGCTCTTCACACTCGCTCTCGCCGCAGCGTACGGGTCACACGTACTCCTCGACTGGCTCGGCTCGGACTCGGTCGCCCCGATCGGCGTGATGGCACTCTGGCCGATCAGTAGCGACTTCTTCCTATCGGACCGCCGATGGTTCATGTCTGTCTGTCGCGAGGTTTGGCAGGTGCGGTGTTGGTGGCACAACGCGGCGGGTGTCACGCGCGAGATTCTGTTCCTAGGTCCGCTGGCTTTCGGGGCGGTGTATCTGGCCGGTCGTCGGCCGGATCGCTAGCCTCGGCGTCGAGCTACTTGGCAACCGGCGGACTCCAACCGTCGCCCCGCTCAAACCTGTCCCGGCGACACTCGCAGAGCTAGGCCTGACCCATCAGGCACTTACGTGCCCAGCCGGCGGCCGTAGGAGCTGGCCGGCAGCTTGCTCTAAATATGGGTGGCCCCGCCGAGAACGTTCGGTGCGGTGCCCGACCTCCACTGCAATCGCTGATCGAGGCGGGGCCTTTTCTTGGTCGGGTATGGTTCGAAACCGAATATCAGCAGGACCTCATAAGGAGAAACCATGCGCTATCTCGTCCTAACCGGCCTGATGCTGGCCATCGGAACCCTAGGCACAACCGAGGCTCGAGAACACTCGACACAGACAACGAACAGCGAGGTTCACCAGCCCGCAGGTGACACCTCGACGAAAATCGACCTCAACACTGCCGATCAGATCGCGCTCGAGTCCCTCCCCGGAGTTGGACCCCGTACGGCCCAGCTCATCCTCGAGTACAGAACCGAAACGAGTGGATTCAAGAAGGTCGAAGAACTGATGAATGTCAAAGGCATCGGAGAAAAGACATTCCTTCGACTCCGGGAGCTCGTTCGGGTCGAAATGCACAAGGACGGGAGGTAGACATGGGATGGCGGGCAGAGCCAACCGGGCTGTTGGAACTGCCCGCCATGCGATGCCTGCGAGGTGTCAATCGGCAAGAGATGTCGGCCGGCACATCGCTAATCGAACTGATGCTGGGCCTGAGTGTCGTGACGATTGTGATCACCATGGCCGTCCCCGGAATACTGACGTTGCGTGATGAAATAGAGGTGAGGGCGGCGGTGCGGTATCTCGCGTCCCGGGCGATGCTGGCTCGCTTCCAAGCCGCACGACTCGGAGCCGCAATCGGAATCCGTTTCGAACCCGTTGCTGCTGGTTACCGTTTCACGACTTACACCGACGGGGACGCCGATGGCGTACGTGCCGCCGACATCACGCGAGGAATCGACACGCTCCTCCAGCCTTCGCAACTGCTCAGTGACCAGTTTCCATCGGTCGACTTCGCGCTCGCGGCGCAGGTTCCCCCAGTTGACGGGACCGCCGGATCAGATTCCGATCCGATACGACTTGGGTCGGGTGACACCCTGACGTTTTCCACGGTAGGAACCGCGACGAGCGGGTCGATCTATCTGCTGGGCCGATCGGGCCAGCAGTATGCAATTCGAATTCTAGGAACGACGGGGCGGCTGCGGGTACTGCGCTTCGATCCGTCTGCTGGAGTCTGGTTGGACCGATGAGACTCGCGGCTCAGCAGTGGCCTTGCCGAGTAGTGAGTCGCAACTACCCTCCGGAGAAGATCCAAACTGGGGAGACCGGGGGTTTTGGGTAGTCAAGACCCCGAGCGTACGGAGACCGTGGCGTCGAGAGGGAGGGGTTCTCGAAAAATGCCCGTGGCACTGCAGTTTCTGCCATGGCACCACAATTGATAGTAGAGAGTCGACCCAATGGGAATCAGAACAGTCGCGACGGCGGGACAGCGCCGAGAACGGACCGCGAAAGGGTAGACAGACCGATGACTCGTGTGTGGGGTAGAGCCCCAGAGAAGCGGCAGGGGATATCTCGCCTGCTCGCCCAGGCGGCTGAACTGGTTCAGCAGCGATCTGCCGGAAACCTGCTGCGCAGTCGGCTCGAAAGGGATGTCGGGTATCTCCTCAGGGCCCGCTCGGTCTCGATCCGAGAAGCCCAGGGTCCCTCGCGGCCCAGCGCCATCCGCGAGGGTCCGGGTGTCGTCCTGGCACCGCTTCCAGGATTCTCGGACCCAGCGCTCGTGCTGGAGATCCGGCCGGACCACCACGGTCTCGACGCGTGGGCACAACAAGTGCTGGCCGATGTCGTGCGTATCGTGTCGCTGGCGCTCAGTGTCGGGACAAACGCACCCACGGAAAAGGGCAAGGCATCTGCATCCGGCAAGGCACCCCAGTCCGAACTCATCGGCCGCAGCCCAGAAATGGCGCGACTTCGCCACGAGATCGGCCGGATGGCCGGTACCGACTTCATTGTGCTGGTGGAAGGAGAGAGTGGGTCGGGTAAGGAGCTAGAGCGTTTTTCGAAAAGCTCTAGTACTCGATAGGCGGTTCATGGTACTCCTACGTGCAACGTCCTGTAGGAGGATCAATGCGCGCCTATTCGATGGATCTTCGCGAACGAGTGCTCCACGAGAGCGACGCGGGCATGCCGGCGGCCGCGGTCGCGAGCAAATACCGCGTCAGTGCCTCCTGGGTCCGGCGGCTCACACACCGGCGGCGGGAAACCGGCGAAGTCGCCCCGCGCCAGCAGCGTTACGGGCGGCATCCGGTGCTCGCGTCCCAGCTGCACACGCTCGCGGCCTTGATCCGCGAGCAACCGGACCGCACCCTCGCCGACCTACAGGTCGCCCTGGGTACGTCCGCCAGTCTGGCGACGATTTGGCGGGCCGTGAAACAGCTGGGCTTTACCGTAAAAAAAAACGGTACGCGCGTCCGAACACGATCGCCCCGACGTCGCGGCCGCCCGCGCGCAGTGGGCGACGACTGCCCCGACGCTCGACCCGACTCGCCTCGTCTTTCTGGATGAAAGCGGGGTCGCCACCAATCTCCTGCGGCGCTATGGGCGCAGCCTTCGCGGCCAGCGGGTCGCCGATCACGCGCCCCAGGGTCGGTGGGAGAGCAGTCCCTTCATCGCCGCGCTGCGGGTGACGGGGCTCACCGCGCCGGGGGTCCTCGATGGCCCGATGGACGGGGCCAGCTTCCTCGCCTACGTCGAACAGATCCTCGTACCGACGTTGCAGCCCGGTGACATGGTGATTGCCGACAACCTCGCCGCGCACAAAGTCGACGGCGTGCGCCACGCTATTGAAGCGGCCGGCGCGACGCTGCGCTTCCTGCCGCCCTACAGTCCCGACTTCAACTCCATCGAGCTGAGCTTCGCCAAACTCAAAGCTATCGTCCGCCAAGCCCGCTGCCGCTCGCTCGACACGCTCTGGCCGCTCCTCGGTGCGTGTCTGTCGCGCTTCACCCCCACCGAATGCCGCAACTACGTCCATCATTGCGGCTACACGGCCGCCAAAGCGTCATGAAAAACGCTCTAGTCAGTTGGTGCTACGTGAGTTCCCAGCTGTAACGAATGCCACTGCAACCCGGCACGACCCTCGGTCCCTATGCCGTCACCGCCAAGATCGGCGAAGGCGGCATGGGGGAGGTGTATCGAGCACGAGACACGAAGCTCGACCGGCGTCGCCAGCATCCATGGCGAGGCCGGCGCTATGGCACCATTCTGGCTACCGTCGCGCTCCTCGTCGTGTGCGGCAGCCGTGCCGACTCTCTGGCAGCCCAGGAACTGCTGGACAGGAACAGGCAGGCGGTCCCGATTGCTCCAACGGCCGGCACCGGCGCGTTGGCTCGTCCGGTGCGCGACGCTCTGGCGCGTGTCGTGCCGTCCCTTCAACAGCGTCGGTTTCCGAGCGTGGCGGTACGCAGGATCGGCATGTCCGGAGACGGGCGCCTGCTTTGGTACTTGTACGACCTGCACCGGTTTGTGACGCGCGACTCGCTGCCGATCCTGGTCAACGCATTCGAGGAACTCAGCAGCACCGAGCTTCCGGGCGAGCCGCTTGTCGCGATGGGCGATCGTGTCCTGGCCTGGGATCTGCCGGCACCGCCGGACTACCGGCTGTTCAAGCGCGACCTGTTCCTTCTCATCGAGCCGCGCTGGGCACCGTTCTTCGATGACGAGGACTCTGCGATCGATTGGCGGCTCGTGGGGTGGGGTGGCGTCTTCATCGACGATCGTCCTGACGCGACGGCGGGGCAGATCTGCCCGCGTGGGTGCATCCCTGCCTTGGACCAACCGGCCGTGACTGACGCCGACGGTGGATCTTGGTATCCGGATGACGCCCTCGTGTTCGGGATCGCGATCGGCCGGCAGGCGCGCGCGTATCCGAAGAACATCATGGAGGTGCACGAGATGGTCAACGACACGCTCGGTGGGCGCACTCTCGCCATCCCGTACTGCACCCTGTGCCTATCCGCGCAGGCGTACGTCACCGACGACGTCGAGGGCTTCCGGCCACTATTGCGGACCTCGGGGCTGCTATCGCGCTCCAACAAGTTCATGTATGACGTCACCACGTTCTCTGCCGTCGACACGTTCACCGGAGAAGCGATCTCGGGACCACTGTTGGACGCCGGGGTCAAACTCACTCAAACCACCGTCGTGACGTCCACCTGGGGGGCGTGGCGGGCCGCGCACCCTGACACCACGATCATTGCTGAGGACGGAGGAATCGGCCGGAGCTATCCGCGCAACCCCCTGCGGGGCCGCGACGATGCTGGGCCCATCTTTCCAGTCGGGGACGTCGATCCGCGTCTCGGCGTGCACGATGTCGTCTTGGGGGTGGTGGCCGCCGATGGTGCGCCGGTCGCGTTCCCGGTAGGGGCGGCGCGCTTGGCGCTGGAGGCCGGCGAGGAGGTCACCCTTGCTGGGGTGGCTCTGCAGTCGGATGCCGGGGGCCTGCGCGCGTTCATCGACGGCGCGGAGACCCCGGCGCATGAAGCGTTCTGGTTTGCCTGGAGTCAGTTTCAACCGCAAACGCTGTTGTGGGCGCGATAAAGCGCGGGCCGGTAGATGATGCCGCTGCCGAAGAGCGTTCCAGCACCGTCGTCCTGAACTGGACCGAGGAACTCACGCGCCTCGTGCCCTTGGACTGAATCTAGTGCACTACGTCTATCTCGCCATTGCCATCGTTTCAGAAGTCGCTGGCACGATGTCGCTCAAGTCATCCGAAGGGTTCACGCGACTACTGCCAAGTCTTGTCGTAGTCGCCGGCTACGGATCCGCTTTCTACTTTCTGTCTTTGTCTCTCCAACAGCTGTCGATCGGAACTGCGTACGCCATCTGGGCGGGCGTCGGGATTGTCTTGATCGCCGTCCTCGGGTTCGTGATTCACGGGGAGCGGTTGGACTTTGCCGCGATCGTGGGAATGACTCTGATTGTGACAGGAGTTGTCGTCATCAACGCTTTGTCTGAGACACAACTACACTGATGCCACTCACACCCGGCACCACCCTCGGCTCCTACGCCATCACCGCCAAGATCGGCGAAGCCGGCATGGGGGAGGTGTTGAAATGGAAAGTCACCCATTCGTTTAGCGAGGTGCTCTCGTTTCTGATCGCATCTGTTGGGAGGTTTTCGTGATGCAACGCTGGCTGCCGGCCGTTTGCGCCATTGTCCTCTTCGCACCGTCTCACACTGCGCGGGCCGAGGTCACCAGCGTGTCAATTGAATCGAAGGTGCTGGTGGCGGGTGGCGCTGCGTTCGGCCGGGTTGGGCCATACGAGAAGCTAGTCGGTCGCGTTGAGATCGCGCTGGACCCCGACCACGCTCGCAACGCCGGGGTCGTCGATCTCGAGCATGCCTCACGCGCAGACGATGGCCGCGTTCATTTCTCTGCCGACCTCCACGTGTTGCGGCCAGTCGACACCAGTCGGGGCAATGGGACGCTGCTGTTCGACGTGGCGAATCGAGGAAACAAGTGGGCGCTGAGGCTATTCAATGTCGCACCTCCTGGGAACGATCCCGCCAGTGAGGCGGATTTTGGAGACGGTTTCTTAATGCGCGAGGGCTACACCATCGTCTGGGTTGGCTGGCAGTTCGATGTGGGCGAGTCGCCGCTTGTGGGCATCGAAGCACCAAAAGCCGTGTTGCCCCAAGACACGATGCCGCCGATCCTTCGGACGACGATCGAGGTCAACGCTCTCGTGCCGGACGTCACCCCCTCAATATCCAGGCCTACCCCCCAGCCGAGACAGACGACAAGGCTAAAGCGCTTTTCAGATAGCCCTTGTACTGCTTGGGCTCGTCGTGGTACTTCTGCATGCACCAATGCAGGAGGACCGATGCAAGCCTATTCGATGGATCTCCGAGAACGGGCCCTGCTCGACAGTGATGCCGGGATGAAGGCCGCGGACGTTGCGGTGAAGTACCGCGTGAGCGGGTCGTGGGTGCGGCTGTTGAAGCAGCGTCGGCGGGAGACGGGCGAAGTCGCGCCGCGCGTCCAGCGGCACGGGCGGCGCCGGATGTTGGAGCCGCACCTGCACACCCTGGCCGCGCTGATCGCGGAGCAACCGGATCGCACCTTAGCCGAGCTGAAGGACGCGCTCGGCACGCCGGCCAGTCTGGCGACGATCTGGCGCGCGGTGGCGGCTCTGGACGTGACCGTCAAAAAAAACGGTCCGGCCCTCCGAACACGATCGACCTGACGTCGCGGCCGCGCGGGTCGTGTGGCACGCCGCCGCGCCGACCTGGGATCCGACACGCCTGGTTTTTCTCGATGAAACCGGCATTACGAACAATCTCCTGCGGCGGTATGGTCGGGCCCTCCGCGGGGCCCGCGTCCACGACCACGCGCCGTGCGCCCGGTGGCAGACCAGTACGTTTCTCGCAGCGCTGCGGGTGACTGGCCTGACCGCGCCCGGGGTCTTCGACGGCGCCATCGACGGGGCGAGCTTCCTCGCCTATATCGAACAGATCCTCGTGCCCACCCTGCATCCCGGGGACATCGTCATCGCCGATAACCTCAGCGCACACAAAGTGGCCGGCGTCCGCCAGGCGATCGAGCGCGTCGGCGCCACGCTCTGCTATCTGCCGCCCTACAGTCCGGACCTCAATCCCATTGAACTCTGCTTCGCGAAGCTCAAAGCCCTCGTGCGCGCCGCCCGCTGTCGATCCACCGAAACCCTCTGGCCTTTCCTCGGCGCCTGTCTGCCGCACTTCAGCCCCGAGGAATGCCGCAATTACTTTCGACACTGCGGCTATCCGGGCACCACACGGTCATGAAAAGCGCTTTAGTCAGCTGAGCGTCCGCGATGCGTTCTGGGACACTGGCGCACTCCTGCCTCGCGAGCAGTGGAGCCTTGTTCTTGACGAGGGTACTGTGTCAGTGGCACTCGATGGAGGGTTCGAACCCGGCAGGATCTATGAGCTCGCCTATCAACCCGCCCGTGCGTGGGTCGCGGGTGTCGGCCTGGCCGCTATTCGCGATGTGGCGTCGCTGTTTCGCTTCGACACGAGCGCCCCTGTCCAAGGACAGCATGCGTTTCTTTTTGGCGTGTCGCAGAGTGGACGGTTCATCCACCAGTTCCTCCTCGACGGTTTCAACGTCGATGAGCGCGATCGCCGGGTGTTCGACGCCGTGTGGCCACACGTCGCGGGGAGCGCCAGAGGCCAGTTTAACTAGCGTCTCGCGATGCCTGGGTACGGGTCACTCACCGTCACGCAGTTTCCGTTCTCGACCGCTCTTCAGGAGGACGTCGATGGCGTGCGGGGTAGTCTGACCGCAGCCTACTCCTCGTCAACACGACCCAAGGTGTTTGCGACCAATTCCTCCGCCGAGTATTGGGGAAGTCGGGCTGCCGCCTTGACACACACCACGGTTGATGGAACCCGCGATCTCGACCTGTCCGACGATGTCCGCGTGTACTTGTTGTCTGGCACCCAGCACGTCCAGCCTTCCTTCCCACCCCAGACCACGCTGGGACAGGCGATCAACAATCCCACGCCGCAATCAGAGGTCATGCAGGCATTACTCAGTGCTCTGCATCAGTGGGTCGCGGACGATACACCACCGCCGGAAAGCCGACATCCACGGGTTTCCGATGGCACCCTGGTGCCTATTCGTGCGGTCAACTTTCCCCGGTTGCCTGGCGTCCCGGATCCCCGCGCCATCGAAGGTCCCGCGCGTGTGGTTGAAGGGGTCGTAAGGCGTCTGCCGCATCTGGTGCCCCAGGTTGACGGAGACGGCAACGAAATCGGGGGGATTCGGGTGCCCGAAGTGACCGCGCCGCTGGCGACCACCACGGGTTGGAACTTCCGGGCTGCGGACATCGGACGCCCTGAGCGAATTTTCCAAAATCTCGGCTCATATCTCCCATTTGCGGTGACTCGAGAGGCGCGGCAGCGTCTCCGAGATCCCCGGTCTTCGGTCGAGGAACGCTACCGAGGTCGGGACGACTATCTACAGAAGATTCGAGCGGCTACTGATGCCCTCATCGCTGACCGATACTTGCTGCCAGAATCCCTCGACACGGTGCTTGACCGGGCGAGAGAGCACTGGGACTACGCGACGCGAACACGTTGACGAGGTAGAGGACGGAACCGGCTGGAGCGCTCGAAACGGAATGCTTCTCGAACCCGGCACCACCCTCGGCCCCTATGCGGTCACCGCCAAGATCGGCGAAGGCGGCATGGGGGAGGTGTATCGCGCACGAGACACGAAGCTCGACCGCGACGTGGCGCTCGGAGTGCGAGTCCGCACAATCGAAGTAGGTCATTCGCATGACTGGACCCCCAACAAGACTCGGCGACGTGCTGATCCTGACGAGAGTGGCAGCTGGCAGTATTCATGAAGTCTGTCCAGTGTCGGCTGGGTAGTGGTCTAGTTTGAACGCTAGCTGAGGATGACCCAGGCGTAGTGGAAGGTCGGTGGTAACTCCAGAGGTGGACCCCATCCTTTGGACAGCTCAGCGGCCAAGTTAAGGTGGATTCCAGGTTCATGTTTCTAAGCCGCTTCCGACTGCGCTGACGAGGAGCGCAGCGACGAGGTCGGCGCACCTCCCAAATCCGAGTACGCCTCATCAGGCGTGCGATCATCGAGCGACGAGTGCGGTCGCTCGGCATTGTAGAAGTCGATCCACCGGCCGATGCTGGCCCGCGCCTCGGAGCCAACCTCGAAGTCGTGCAGGTAGACGCACTCGTACTTGAGCGAGCGCCACAGCCGCTCGATGAAGACGTTGTCCATCCAGCGGCCCTTGCCGTCCATCGAGATCTGCACGCCTGCGTCTTTGAGCGTCTGAGTGAACTCCAGGCTGGTGAACTGGCTGCCTTGGTCGGTGTTGAAGATCGCTGGCGGTCCGTACTGCGCGAGGGCTTCCGCGAGGGCCTCCACACAGAACGAGGCATCCATCGTGTTGGACAAGCGCCACGACAGCACCTTCCGGCTGGCCCAATCCTGGATCGCGACCAGGTACAGGAAGCCGCGGTGCAGCGGAATGTACGTCACGTCGGCGCACCAGGCCTCGTTCGCACGGTCGACCGCTCGGTCGCGCAGCAAATAGGGGTAGACCCGGTGCTCCGGGTGCGGAACCGACGTGCTCGGGCGCTGGTACAGCGCCTGGAGGCCCATCTTTCGCATCAGACGACGCACCCGCTTCCGACTGACGGCGAAGCCCTCCCGGCGCAGCCAACGCGCCATCTGCCGCGATCCGTAGAACGGGGTTTCCAGAAATTGCTCGTCGATCCGGCGCATGAGCTCGAGAGTCAACTCACTCTCCCCGAGACCATCGTAGTAGAACGTCGAGCGCGAGATCGACACCAAGCCACACTGTCGCGAGATGCTCAGTTCGGAGTGGTTCGAGTCGATCAGCATTCGCCTTCGACCGTGACTCAACGGCCGAAGGCCTTGGACAAAAAATCCTTCTCGATGACGAGCTCGCCGACCTTCGCTCGCAGCTCCTGAATCTCCGCATCGCGAGACGCCTCTCGGCGCTGCTGGTGGTCCGAGAAGACGTCCACAAGCGCCTCCTGGGCTTTCTTCTTCCAGTTCGCGATCAGGTCGGGTGGATCTTGTAGCGCGACGACAGCTCCGCCATCGTCTGCTCGCCGCGAAGCGCCTGCAGTGCCACGCGGGCCTTCAGCTCAGCGGGGTATTTTTTCCGTTTCTGCATGATTCCGATCTCTCCATTCTGAGGTCGGAATCCACCTTAGCAACCTGTCCGAATTTCGGGGTCCACCTCTTCCTGCCCGATCGTAAGGTCGATCGGGTGCTTGTCGGAAAGGAGAACCACCGATGAAGAGAACGTACCAGGTTGTCACGAAGCCGTCCACGCTCAGCAGCCGCGAGCTCGCGGAGTTTCTCTCGAAGGACGGTCAGCTCCTGCTGCCGCTCGTCGAGCTCTTGGAGCGGGGCGAGAAGGCCATCGACGAGGTGATCGACGTCATGGGTCGGGCGACCGTCGAGGCGGTCCTTCGGATGAGCGCTGAGCGGCACGCCGGGCCCAAGCGGCAGGGCCGCCGCGCCGACGATCGGGCGCTGTACTGGCACGGCAGCCAGCCGGGGCGCGTCACGTTGAGCGAACGTCAGCTGCGCGTGGAAAAGCCGCGTCTGCGCAAGAAGACGGCGCGGCAGGGGGAGCGCGGCGAGGTCGCGATCCCGGCGTACGACGCGATGCAGCGCGATCAGCGCCTTGCCGACCGCATGTTGGCGATCATGCTGAACGGCGTCTCGACCCGGCGCTACGAGACGGTCCTGCCGGCGATGGCCGAGCAGGTCGGCATCGGCAAGTCGGAGGTCTCCCGTGAGACCATCGAGGCCGGGACGCGAGTCCTCCAGGACTTGGCTGAGCGAGACTTCAGCAAGGTCGACGTGTTGATTATCTACCTCGACGGGATCCAGTTCGGGAACCACCATGTTCTGGCGGCCGTGGGGGTCGACGAAGACGGGAAGAAGTACGTGCTCGGCGTGCGCAGCGGTGCCTCTGAGAACGCGACCGTGACGACCGCCCTGCTCGAGGATCTCGTCGCTCGCGGGATCCGCCCCGACCGACGTCGGCTGTTCGTCGTCGATGGAGCGAAGGCGCTACGCAGCGCGATCGCCCAGGTGTTCGGCGCCGGCAACGAGGTACAGCGCTGTCGCAACCACAAGCTGCGGAATGTCGTCGGCCACCTGCCGAACGCGCAGCACGACCAGGCACGGGCCACCCTGCGCGCCGCCTGGAAGCTCGAGGCTAAGGAGGGCCTGCGCAAGCTTGACCAGTACGCCTCGTGGCTCCAACGCGACTGGCCCGATGCAGCAGCGAGCGTTCGAGAAGGCCTCGATGAGATCTTCACCGTGAATCGGCTCGGCCTGCCCGCATCACTGCGCACGTGCCTCACGACGACGAACATCATCGATTCGACGCACTCGGGAATCCGGCAGCGCACACGTCGCGTCACCAACTGGAAGAACGGAGAGATGGCGCTGCGCTGGTCGGCCGTGGCCTTCGTGGAGACGGAGAAGAACTACCGACGCATCACAGGTTACGAGCATCTCTGGATGCTGAAGGCACACCTGGATCGCGACGACGACAACATTGCAGAGATGCAGAAGGTCGGATAACTTGTGTTCACCGTTGCCGCTGACTTTCTACTACCGGTGGGACACTCTCCGCTAGCTGCGAGAAAGCCGTCGGCGCACAAACCAGAGCGTGATCGCTGTGATCACAACGGCCAGGATAATCAGGAGGACCTTCGAGACGACAATCCCCAGGTCGCTGCTCTCGAATAACACCATTTGGTTAGCCCTCCAGTAGCGCCACTAGATCTTCAATCTCCCCCAGCCGGTCCATTGTCCCACAGAGGAGCGAGTCTTCATCAGGTCCAGACTTTCAAACTAGACCACTACCGTCGGCTGATGGGCAACACGGCTGCACCGCTGACCGTCACACTGTTTCGGGTCGCCCTGCAGCCTTGGCAAAGGCGCGGAGCCTAGTTGTGCCGAAAGGTCGCATGTTCTCTTGGATCAGGACAGTGGCGGGTGAGCAGAACTGTCGAACTAACCGACGTGTGTGACAGCCAAGCGGGCTATACTCCAGCGATCCTTTAGACATGCCTCTCAGTCCCGGCGCTCTCAAAGGCCGACCCCAGGCCCCAAGG
Source organism: Vicinamibacterales bacterium (assembly GCA_965223015.1). Taxonomy (GTDB): domain Bacteria; phylum Acidobacteriota; class Vicinamibacteria; order Vicinamibacterales; family UBA8438; genus CAUZIB01. The sequence goes on from CBDCVL010000002.1 coordinate 310,380, forward strand.
CTCACCCCCGCCAAGCTACCCGGGATCGAGCGGGATAAGGACAGGGCCGCATGCCACACGTTAACGGGGAGTTGTAGTCGGACGGGTGAAGGCGATAGAGTCCTCCATCTCTGCTCTGGCGAGTTCTCAACACTCAACAAGACTTGGGGGGTCTCCGCGATGCGTAACCAGGTGCTCGTGACGGCTGTTGCCGCGGCCATGTTCGCGGGATGTGGGGCCGAGCCCGAGCCGCCCTCGCCCGAACCAGAAGCTTCGATGCCAGAAGCGGATGCGTCCATGCCCACACTTGACCTCCCTCCGGCCATGGTCGTGGCGGAGCGAGGAGGCTTCATCCCGGAAGGTGTGGAGTACGACACCACGAACGGTCGCATTCTGACGGGGTCGCTCTCCGAGGGCTCCATCTTTCACATCCGCAACGATGGTCAGGTGACGACCGTGGTGAGCGATCCCGATCTGGTCTCGTCCGTTGGCATTGAGGTCGACGAACCTCGAAATCGTCTGCTGGTGGCGAACTCGGACCGGTCCGTGTTCCAGGGCGAGACTGCTGGGCAAGCGAAGCTAGGTGTGTACAACCTCACGACCGGGGGACGGGTTGCCATGGTGGACCTTGCCGCGGCCATCGTCGACCCTCCCCGTGACGCCGCCTACTTCGCGAACGACGTGGCGGTTGGCGAGGATAGAACGGCGTACGTCACCGATACACGAATGGGCATGATCTACCAAGTCGACACCAACTATGAGGCCTCGGTGCTGCACCGATTCGATGACTTCGGACCCAATGGGATCGTCTATCACTCTTCGGGATATCTCCTTGTGGGGGGCGGCGCAGCCCTTTGGAAGGTGCCGCTCGACGACCCGACTGGAGCCACCCCGGTGACGCTTCCGGAGGAGGTACCCGGGCAGGACGGGATGGTGTGGACGGCTGATGAGGACCTAGTCATCGTCAGCAACTCCGGTAACCGCGTGGTGGCGTTGACGAGTGAGGACAGCTGGGCCACGGCACAGCTCGCTGGGGTCGCGCCATATGAGACTCAAGCGACGACCGCTGCAGTTGTCGGTGACGACATCTACGTGGTCCATCCACACTTCGCGGACGAGGATCCCCCGAGTGTCGAGCGCGTGGTGTTTCAGTGAGTCTGAGACGGCCGGGGGGCGTGATGTATGGCCAGTCGCTACGACAGTGCGTGGTTACCGGCGGGTCGTTAGCACGTCTGGTTCCAGGAACTCACCGAGCGGGTGCCGGTGAACTGACCGATGCCTCCACGGCCCGCGAAGGTGCGCGAAACTTAGTTGAAAATTGAAGCGGCTCCAAACCCTGTGGTTTGATGACGTTGCCTAAGACGAACATCACGCCACGAGAGAAAGGAGCCGAGATGAGCAGTGTCTTACGTTCGGTCAGGAAGCGCAAGAAGGGTCGCACGCTGGGTCCGGTCGAGATCATCGGCCGCGAGGATTACGCGGATCTGGAACTGGATGCCAAGGTGGAGTTGATCCGCTCCTTGGTCCCGCTGGGGTTGATGCACGTCGAGGAGTTACTCGACGCGGAGGTGACGGCGCTGGCTGGCGAGCGCTACGCCCGCAAGGACGCGTCAGTCGGCGGGCGCCGTCATGGCAGCAACCCCGGGACGGTCGGTCTAGCCGGCCAGCGCGTACCGATTCGCGTGCCCCGGATTCGCCATATCGCGGGGAGTGAGATTCCGCTGCGGTCGTACGAGGCGCTGGCTGGCGATCGCGCCATCAACGACCGGCTGCTGAAGCGTGTGCTGTACGGGATCTCGTGCCGCAACTACGAAGCCGCGGCCGAGGCGATTCCTGGGGCCATCGGGCTGTCGGGGTCGACGGTGTCTCGGGGCTTCATCCAGGCCAGCGCGGCGCAGTTCCGCGCACTCCAGGAGCGGGACCTCGCCGGCGAGGACGTGGTGGTTGTGGTCCTGGACGGCAAGACGTTCGCGGACGCGACGATGGTCATCGCGTTGGGCATCACGCTATCTGGGGAGAAACGCTTTCTGGGCTTTGTCGAAACGGACACAGAGAACGAGCGGGTGCTGACCCCGTTCCTGCGGTCGTTGGTCGAGCGCGGCCTCGATGTCTCCCAGGGCACGCTGGTGATCCTCGACGGCGGGAAGGGGCTCCGGGCGGCCGTTCGGAAGGCCTTCCGGGACCGGGCCCTGGTCCACCGGTGCCAGTGGCACAAGCGCGAAAACGTGGTCAGTTACCTGGCCAAGCAGGAGCAGGCCTCCTGGCGCCAGCGCCTCCAGCGCGCCTACAACCGTCCCGAGTACGACGAGGCCCGCACGGCGCTCGAGACACTCCATCGCGAGCTGGAGGACCGGAACCAATCGGCCGCCGGCAGTCTGGCGGAAGGGCTGGACGAGACCCTAACGCTGCATCGTCTCGGGCTGTATGGCGTGCTGGGCCGGTCGCTGAAGACGACGAACTGTCTCGAGTCCATCAATGCGCTCGTCGAGGAACGCTGTGCGAAGGTCGCTCACTGGCAGAACTCGAGCCAACGCCACCGCTGGCTGGCGACCGCGCTCCTCGACATCGAACCGCGCTTGCGGAAGGTGATGGGCTACCGCCACCTGCCCAAGCTCCGTGCCGGGCTGAAGCGAGAACTGAAGATCGACACGGCGACGTCGAAGAAGAAAGCTGCGTAAGTCAGGAGCCGTGAAGAGTTTCAACTAAGAATGGGCTTGACTCCGGCCCGCGCGTGCAATGTTTAACGAATTGAAGGACTGAGCTGGTATGACTATGAACGTCTGGGACCGTCTCGGCTGCCATTTCGCCGCTGTCGTGATCGGCACACGTGGTATGTGCATCGTCCTGCTGGCGATGCTCTCGTCCTTCCTCACGGTTGCGCCGTCCGCTCAGGGTCACGGTGAAGAAAGACTCAATACGCGCCTTGTGGGCACAGATGACCTGCAAGCTCGCTCGGCCTACCAACCTTTGCCCGGTCGAACAAGACGGTCGCCACATCCTCTATGTCGGGCACCACGCAGGCGAAATGCTGAACCCGCTCACGAATACGGTCGAAGTCAACGGGACCTCGATCGTCGACGTGACCGATCCGGGGAATCCGGTCTATCTACACCATATCCCCGCAACGGCGGGCGCTCAGGGCGCCCAGATGGTTCAGGTCTGCTCCGGCGCGGACCTTCCCAATGCCGAGGCCGGCGCGACCTATCTCCTCCGCACCAACGGTAACCAGAGTCACGAGTTGTGGGACGTGTCAGACCCGGCCAATCCCCGCGTCGTGACAACGGTCGCACGCATGGGGCGGACCCCAGACGGTCAGCAGAATACTCACAAGAATTGGTGGGAGTGCGAAACCGGTCTCGCCTATCTCGTCGGAACGCTGGATGGCTGGCGGGCGCCGCGAGTGGTCCAGGTGTTCGACTTGTCAAGACCGGATGAACCACGTCGAATCCGCAATTTCAGTCTGGATGGCGTTCAGCCTGATGCTGCCGGTCCGGTCTCGGGTGGTTCGGGCGTGCACGAAGTCGTCCGCGTCGGCAACCGGCTGTATTTCAGCTATGGGACGGATCAGAACGGCGTGTTCCAGGTCGTCGATCGGGAGCGGCTTCTGCGCGGTGACTCGAGCGCCGCCGCCCCGCTGGCGCCGAGCCCGAACGGTCTCAGCTATCCCCAGGTCGGTCGTCTCGACTTGCCGTCCTTCTGGGGCGCGCACACTGCCTTCCCCTTGCTGGACGTGGAAATTGAGGATTACGGCCCCAACCGCGATCAGCGGACACGCGACTTCGTGGTGCTGATCTCGGAGTCAGTGGCGAATCAATGCCAAGAAGCGCGGCATGTCGTGTTCTTCGTCGACATCAGCGATGAAGCGCATCCTTGGCCGATCTCGACGTTTCAGGTGCCGGAGGCCGCAGGTGGCTTCTGCGATCGCGGTGGGCGCTTCGGCCCGCACGGGACGCAGTGGTCGATGAGCCCCCCGTTCTACAAGACCGTGCAGGTGCTCTCATGGTTCAATGCGGGCATGCGGGCGGTCGATGTCCGAAACCCGTTTGAGCCCCGGGAGGTCGGGTACTACATTCCGGCAACGACCGCCAACACCGACCAGCGTTGTGCCACGATCGACGGTGGGGAGAGCTGCAAGACCGCGATTCAGACCAACAACGTCGAGGTAGATAGTCGTGGTCTCGTCTACCTCGTGGATCGGGCCAACACCGGTTTACACATCGTCGAGTTGACCGGTCCCGCGGCTGCATTGCTCGAACGATAAGATACGTGCGCTTCGGACGATTCAGAAGCTCTTTCAGCGCGTGCTAAGGTCATCGCGATGCCGCTTGAAACTGGACGGCAGCTTGGTCCCTACCAGATCGAAGCTCCACTCGGCGCCGGGGGAATGAGTGAGGTCTACAAAGCCCTGCTTAGCTGACATCGCCCGGTTGCGACCGCTATTGAAGGGAGAGCACCATGGCATCCTCTAGACGACGATTCCTGACGACAGTGAGCTCGGCGGCTGCCGGAGGCGCGGCGTCGCTCGGGGGACGTGCGTCGGCGTGGAGCGGACCACCGGCCACCGTACCCGACAGTTTCTCGCCGACCGAGCTGTTGAAGAAGCACGCATCCGAAGCTGTCGCGGGCGGCAATACCACCGCAGAGACGCAGTCAGATTCGCGGATGCCCACCCCTGCCGAAGTCGAATCGTGGTACACCGACCGCCGCAATTGGGGGCGCTGGGGCGACGACGACCAGAAGGGCGCGATCAACTTGATCACACCTGAAAAGAGCGCGGCCGCCGCACGGCTCGTACGCTCAGGACGGAAGGTGTCGATGAGTCGGGTCTTCGAGCCGGAGCAGCATTTCATGCGGAAGAATCCCCTTCCGGGGGGTGCCGGTGCGGTGGTGGACTACTACGGTTTCATCTATCACGGCCAGACGATCACGCACATCGACGCACTCTGTCATATGTGGGGCAGCGACGGAATGTGGCAGGGTCGTGACGCTGAGGTCGAGGTCACCACTCAGGGGGCGACGTTCGGCACTATCGATGCGTGGGCCGACGGTATCGTCACGCGTGGCGTCTTGATTGACGTGCCGCGCCACCGGGGCGCGTCGCACGTGACCCCCGACAGACCGGTGCACGGGTGGGAGATCGACGAGATCGCACGCGCCCAGGGAACGAATGTCGAGCCTGGGGATGCGCTCCTTGTCTACAGCGGCAAGGATGCCTTGGTGCGAGGGGGAGGCAGCTATGGCGGTGGCGACCGTCCCGGGCTGAGTGTGACCTGTGCCAAGTTCATTCGGGATCATGACGTGGCGCTCCTTGGGTGGGACATGATGGACGCGCGACCAGATCCGTATGGTCTGGACTGGCCCGTACACGGCGTGCTCTTCAACTACGGCGTTGCGCTCCTCGACAATGCCTTGCTCGAGCCGCTCGCTGAAGCGTGTGCTGAAGAAGACCGTTACGAGTTCATGTTCATGGGGCTCCCGCTCAATGTAGCGCGCGGCACGGGCAGCCCAGTGAATCCGATCGCGATGTTCTAGAGCGAGCGACTCGCGATGCCTCTCCAAGTCGGCTCCCGACTCGGCCACTACGACGTGACCGCCCTCATCGGTGAGGGGGGCATGGGGCAGGTCTACCAGGCCACCGATACCAAGCCGAACCGGCACCGGGTGCCCATCCAGCAGCCCTCCACCATGCTGAAGTGCAGCGGTATCATCGAGACGGCGCTCTACGTCGACGACATGCGGCGTTCAGTTGGGTTCTATCAGGAGGTCTTCGGCTTTCCGGCTCTGTTTGCTTCAGAGCGGCTCACGTCGCTGCGGGTCCTCCCTGGTCAGGTCCTCTTGATCATGAAGAAGGGAGCGTCAACGGAAGCAAGTGTCATGCCCTTCGGCATGATCCCATCGAGTGACGCGGCAGGACAACAGCACGTGGCATTTGGTATTCGGCCGGAGCAACTCGACGAATGGCGAAACACGCTGAAGCATCACGGGGTCGAGATCGAGAGTGCTCTCGATTGGCCTGAAGGCGGCCACAGTCTCTACTTTCGAGATCCTGACGGTCACTGCATCGAAGTCAAGACGACGGATTGGGACGGTGAGGCGCTACCCACTCCAGTCAGCGACTGAGCATCAGGAATGCGCGTCCGAGTGTGAGCGAAACTTAGTTGGAAATTGAAGCGGCTCCAAACCCTGTGGTTTGATGACGTTGCGAGACGAACATCACGCCACGAGAGAAAGGAGCCGAGATGAGCAGTGTCCTACGATCGGTCAGGAAGCGCAAGAAAGGTCGCACGTTGGGCGCGGTCGACGTCATCGACCGAGAGGGGTACGCGGAGCTGGAGGTCGATGCCAAGGTGGAATTGATCCGGTCCTTGATTCCGCTGGGGTTGATGCACATCGAGGAATTGCTCGACGAGGAAGTGACCGCGCTGGCTGGCGAACGCTACGCCCGCAAAGACCCGTCAGTCGGCGGGCGCCGTCATGGGAGCAACCCCGGGACGGTTGGGTTGGCCGGCCAGCGCGTGCCGATTCGCGTGCCCCGGATTCGCCATGTCACGGAGCGCGAGATTCCACTGCGGTCGTACGAGGCGCTGCATGGCGATCGCGCCGTCAATGACCTGTTGTTGAGGCGCGTGCTGTATGGGATCTCGTGCCGCAACTACGCGGCGGCCGCCGAGGCGATTCCCGGGGCGATCGGCCTGTCGGGGTCGACGGTGTCCCGCGCGTTCATTCAGGCCAGCGCGACGAAACTCCGCGAACTCCAGGAGCGGGACCTCTCCGGGGAGGACGTTGTGGCCCTCGTGCTGGACGGCAAGACGTTCGCCGAGGCGACGATGGTCGTCGCGCTGGGCATCACGATGACGGGGGACAAACGCTTCCTGGGCTTTGTCGAGACGGACACCGAGAACGAGCAGGTGTTGACACCGTTCCTCCGGTCCCTGGTCGAGCGGGGCCTCGATGTTTCCCAGGGGCTTCTGGTGATCGTAGATGGCGGCAAGGGGCTCCGGGCGGCCGTGCGGCACGCCTTCCGCCACCGCGCCCTGGTGCAACGGTGTCAATGGCACAAGCGCGAGAACGTGGTGAGTGACGTGGCCAAGCGTGAGCAGCCGGTGTGGCGGCAGCGTCTCCAGCGCGCCGACAACCGTCCGGAGTACGACGAGGCCCTCGCCGCCCTCCAGTCGCTCCAGCATGAGCTGGAGGATCGGAACCAATCGGCGGCCGGCAGTCTGGCGGAAGGCCTGGACGAGACCCTGACGTTGCATCGCCTCGGCGTGTATGGCGTGCTGGGCCGGTCGCTGAAGACGACGAACGGCCTCGAGTCCATCAACGCGCTCATTGAGGAGCGCTGTGCGAAGGTCGATCACTGGCAGAACTCAAGTCAACGCCAGCGCTGGCTCGCCACGGCGCTCCTGGACATCGAGCCGCGTCTACGCAAGGTGATGGGCTACCGGCACCTGCCCAGGCTTCGTGACGCATTGAAGCGAGAGCTGAAGATCGACACGACGACATCGAAGACGAAAGCCGCGTAAGCAATCAGGAGTCGCGGAGAGTTTCAACTAGGAATGGGCTTGACTCGCGCGTCCAACCAGGCACCACACGGGGTGTCCCGGCACATGAACAGAGGGAGGGTGACGATGGCAGATAACAAGGCGATGCTACGGGAATTCTTCGACACCATGAGCACCGGTGACGTGGCCGCGGTCGAGGCCACTATCGAAGCGGCGTACGCGGAGGACGTTGCGTACCACGGGATGGGCGAGGAGATCTCCGGCAGCGACGGTATCAAGCAACTGGTGCGCGGTTACATGGCGGCCTTTCCCGACATGAAGACGACAGTCGAGTCGCAAGTGGAAGAAGGCGATCTCCTGGTCACTCGCTTTGTCGCCGAGGGCACCAACACCGGCGAGCTCAATGGCCAGCCACCGACGGGAAAGCCCATGCGTATGCAGCTCATCTCGATGACCCGAGGCCGGGTTGTGGAAGAGTGGGAGGAAGGCGACCTCTTCGGAATGCTTGCGCAGCTTGGCCACGGACCGAGCTGATGCATCTCGGGAGGCTTCACGCCTCTCTCGCAATATGGGGAGAACCCGAGAGAGCAAGCTAGTCCATGTCCTTACAACCCGGCACCACCCTCGGCCCCTACTCGGTCACCGCCAAGATCGGCGAAGGCGGCATGGGGGAGGTGTATCGCGCCACGACGCGCTGAGAACTGCGAATGAGAGAAAGCATGACAAAAGAGCCAGACGTTGACCAACGGGTGTTCGATCTTTACGACGATTACTGCCACGGCCACATCGACCGGCGCGAATTTCTGAGTCGCGCCGCTGCGATCACGATTGGCGGTGTGTCAGCTCTGTGGATGGCGCAAGCCATGCTGCCGCGCTACGCCGAGGCACAAACGATCTCCTTCACCGACTCGCGGATGAAGGGCACGTACGTCGAGTATCCGTCTCCGGGGGGCACGTCGGGGACCATGCGTGGCTATCTCGTGCAGCCCACCGGCGACGGGCCGTTCCCCGCCGTGCTGGTCATGCATGAGAATCGCGGTCTGAATCCTCATATCGAGGATGTCGCGCGGCGTGCGGCGGTCGCCGGGTTCCTCGCGCTCGCACCAGATGGGCTCTCGCCGGTCGGCGGATACCCCGGCAACGACGACGACGGCCGTGAGCTCCAGCGCAGCCTCGACCCCGCCAAGCTGGATCAGGACATGATCAACAGCGCCCGCTACCTGAAAGCTCACGCGCTTTCGAACGGGCGACTCGGCGCGACTGGGTTCTGTTGGGGCGGCGGCATGACGAACCGCCTCGCGGTTGCGTTGGGAAGCGACTTAGCGGCTGGCGTGCCGTTTTATGGCGCCTCGGCCGCAAGCGAAGACGTGTCTCAGATTAGGGCCGCGCTCATGATCATATATGCGGGGACCGATCCGCGCATCAATGCCATGTGGCCGGAATACGAAGCGGCGCTTCAGGCCAACGGCGTGACCTACGAGATGCACATGTTTGAGGGAACGTTGCACGGCTTTCATAACAATTCGACGCCTCGCTACAACGAAGCGGCCGCGGCGCTCGCGTGGAATCGTACCGTCGGCTTCTTCCGGACGCATCTCGCCGGGTGAGGTCTAGCGCGACAATTGAGGATCTGCGAATGGATTCACTCGGCATGCCACAGCTGATTGTTTTGTTCTTCGGTGTGCTGATCGTGTGGCGGAAGTTCAGGCAACCGGGCAACCCGTTCCCTCGATAGGAAGCACTACAGCCCAGATGACTGTCGAACCCGGTACCATCCTCGGCCCCTATTCCGTCACGGCCAAGATCGGCGAAGGCGGCATGGGGGAGGTGTTCGAGCCAGAGACACGAAACTCGACCGAGACGTGGCGCTGAAAGTCCTGCCGCAAGCCTTTACGGACGATCCTGATCGGCTGGCCCGGTTCCAACGGAACGCGCAAGTTCTTGCAAGTCTGAACCATCCTGGCATTGTGGCTATCTACGGCATCGAGGCAGCCGAGGACACACGGGCGTTGGTGCCGCCATCGGAGCTCGGGTTCGCCCAGTCGTAAGACGACCGTTGATCATGATGTGGGTAGATACTCTGTCCACTCACTGCAACAAGTCAGGACGAACAATGAACAAGACACCACGGCGCTTCATCTTCTATTGGCTCCTGCTTCCAGCGGCTCTCATCACGGCAACCAGCGCGTCGGCGCAACAGGAACCGGTCGCCTACTCCGGTGTCACCGAATCGCGATTGATGTTTCAGGAGAACTGCGCGGTGTGCCATGGTGAAGATCTGGAAGGCGCAGCGCAGGGAACGCCACTTCGGGGTGAGCTCATTCGTGGCGAATCCATGGCCGACGTCGTTGCCAGTATTGCCAATGGCAACGTCGACTCGGCATGCCCAGTTGGGACGACATCTTCAGCCCGGTAGAAATCCAGGGCCTTGCAATGTACGTGCTGGAGACGCGCGCCAACGTCGGCTATGTGACGTCAAACTATAATGCGCCATTGTCGATTCCAGAAGGTGAGTTTGAGACTGAACTGCATAGCTTCCGACTGGAAACGCTGGTCGACGATCTTGACCCTCTTCCCTTTTCCCTGACACCGCTGCCGGATGGTAGCCTGCTCGTCACCGAGAAGACCAAAGGCGTGCGCGTCATCAGTCCGGATGGGGACAGATCGGCATTGATACGGGGAACGCCGCAGGCATATGACGATATCTACCAGATGGAATCGCGCATCGATATCGAACGCGGCATGGGCTGGCTGTTCGACATCCTCTTGCATCCGAACTACGAAGAGAACGGTTGGATCTACCTATACCACGGTCACCGTTGCGAGGATTGCACCGAGCTCAGCCTTGGGCGGGAACGCCCGGTGTCGATGAACAGGCTGGTGCGTGGAAGAGTCGAAGATGGCGAATGGATCGACGAGGAAGTCATCTGGCAGGCGGACATGGAGCACTACAGCGTCGCGGGTGACGTTGGCGCTGGTGGCCGCGCCGTGTTCGATGACCGAGGCCACGTCTATTTTTCGGTTGGCGCGAAAGGTCCCATGCAGGGCATTCAAGACCTGTCAACACCCTGGGGCAAGATTCATCGCATCAATGACGATGGCACGATTCCCCAAGACAATCCCTTTGTTGGCCGCGACGATGTCTATCAGAGCATCTATACCTATGGCCATCGCAGCCCCCAAGGGTTGGAATTCGACATGAGCGGGGGCGAGCTATGGGGCAGTGAACACGGTCCCCGAGGCGGCGATGAGATCAACCGGTTGTTGCCTGGACGCAACTACGGCTGGCCCTTGTTTTCGCTCGGCCTCGATTACGATGGCACGCCGGTAGAGTATGGCAAGGACTTGGGTGTTGAGTTCGAGCTGTCCGATATCGAACAGCCGGTGGTCGACCTGACGCCGTCGCCAGCCGTGTCCAGTTTCATCATCAGCGACAGTGACCAGTTCCCGGAGTGGAAGGGAGATTACCTGGTTGGATCATTGAAGGCGCGCAGCCTCTTTCGAGTCGAGATCGAAGACAATCGCTTCGTGGCGCGGGAAACGCTGTTCGAAGGCATCGGTCGAGTACGCGATATCGAACAGGCATCCAATGGCGACATCTATCTTCTGTTTGAACACAATGCAGGTGGCAAGATCGTAAGACTCGTCCCTGTGGAGTAGACCTGGCCCGTGATACCGCGCCGTCCCGTCGGCTGGACAGCCCTCGCGCCCAACGATCCCCTCCGCTCCGCTCCCCGCTTCCAAGCCCTCCTCCAGCGCATGAACTTCCCGCAGCAGGCTGAGAGTTGAAGCCGGCTTCAACAGAGTGCAACATGTCGCACCGCCAAAAGCGCATGCACGGCACCTCGCGCCCGACCGCCAGCGATCTCGACTCTGACGCCGTCCAGCCCGAGGAGTCCTCGCAGGAAGCATTCGCACGCCTCACAGCACCATCATTGGCCTTAGGCTTGAGCCGGATCGGCCTGCCTGATAGCCTCTGCCTAGTTTCCTGCCCACCAAGGAGGGCCTATGGCTCGCTCGTTGCGTCGACCTGCTCGGCTCGGCTCACCCGATTCCAGAAGAGGACGTATGTCCTCGATCCAAGGGTCTGCCTTGGTCGCGCTGTTGCTCCTAGTGCCCGTCATCGGGGTCGCGCAATCTGACGACAACACGACCGCGGTGCCCCGCACACCGTGGGATCACCCAGACCTGCAGGGTATCTGGGACTTCCGTACCTTGACGCCCCTGGAACGACCACACGAGCTTGATGGGAGAGCGTTCTTCACGGACGCGGAGGCAGCTGACTTCGAGGCACGACTCCTTCAACGATGGCGCCAGGGGCCGTATAGGCAGATCTCCCCTCTGTCATCGCTGGGTGGAGGCGGCGACTTTGGGACAGCGGTCACATCGGACAAGCGATCGTCGCTGATCGTGGATCGGCCGGATGGGAGGATCCCCCCCTTGACCCCGGAGGCGGAGGAGACGATGAGAGCACCGAGACGACGCCCCGTCACCGAGCGCGTCGTGGAGGGGGCAGTTGGAGACGGGCCGGAGGACCTCGGCTTGTTCGAGCGCTGTATCTTGGGGATCAATTCTGGACCGCCGATGGTTCCTAGCGTCCACAACAATAACGTCCAGGTGCTCCAGACTCCTGGATACGTGGTGCTTCTCAACGAGCTGATTCACGACGTTCGCATTGTTCCCCTGGATGGACGCCCGCATCTTTCAGCCACCGTCCGGCAGTGGATGGGGGACTCGCGCGGCCACTGGGAGGGTGACACGTTGGTCATCGACACGACGAACTTCACCGACAAGGCCAGCTTCAACGGAGATTTCCTCGGTCGCGGTAGACGTGGAGGGTCTGGCGAGACCTTTCACGTGGTCGAACGCTTCACGCGCGCGGGCGCGGAGACGCTGCGGTACGAATTCACTGTCGAGGATCCCACGTGGTGGACGAGTCCCTGGTCAGCAGCGCTGCCGATGAAGAAGACCAAGGGGCCACTCTTTGAGTTCGCCTGTCACGAGGGAAACTACAGCATGGCGGGCATGCTGAGGGGAGTTCGTGCCCAGGAGCGTGCGGAACAAGCTCAGGCTCGCTAGGACATGCCGCTCACCGTCGGCACCCGACTCGGTCACTACGACGTCACCGCCCTCATCGGCGAGGGGGACATGGGCCAGGTCTATCAGGTGCCTACGACCTGGGGAGCGAGTCTCGGACAGAAGCGCGTCGGGAGAAACACCATGACGAGACACGTTGTGCGTTCGGTATCGGTCCTCGGAGTGGTCTCTTGTCTCGCCTGGGGTCTGGGGCCTTCACCCGCAAGCGCTCAGCACTTTCCGTCCGATGCGGCGATCAAGGAGATCATCCGGACACGCGTCGCTGAAGACCGCGCGGTAGGCATGGTCATCGGCGTTTTGGAAGCGGATGGCTCGACGCGTGTCGTGACGTTCGGGGAGGCTGGGCCTGGAGCACGGGCCCTGACGCCCACGGCAGCACCGCGTTGGCCCCATCAACCTCCCGGGGCGGCTGGTCTCGAGCCGATGTGGAGTCAACCCATTGGCGGTGGCTACGCATCGTTTGTCGTCGCACATGGAGTAGCGTTCACGATCGAGCAGCGGCGTGAGCAGGAGGTTGTCGCGGCCTATGACCTAGCGACTGGCCACGAGCTGTGGACGCATGCGTGGGACGCAGACTTCCGGGAGCCCATGGGCGGACCAGGCCCCCGAGCCACCCCAACCTGGCATGCTGGTCGCGTCTATGCGTTGGGAGCTACCGGCCAGCTCTGGTGCCTCGAGGCCGATACCGGCGACGTTATCTGGGAGCGCGACATCCTCAGTGACAGCCAAGCCACGAACTTGACGTGGGCCATGTCTGCCGCACCGCTCGTGGTCGACGACCTGGTTATCGTGCAGCCGGGAGGGGCGCCGGGGTGGTCTGTCGTCGCCTACAACCGCAACACCGGCGACGTCGTCTGGCACGCGCTCGACGATGTCCAGGCGTACACGTCGCCGATGACGGCGACACTGGCCAGTGTGCGACAGGTTCTCACGGTGACTGCGAGCCGCGCGGTGGGCCTCGACGTACGAGATGGCCAACTCGTGTGGGAACACCCATGGCTTGTGGGGCCGCCGCCCAGCATGGCGCAGCCTGTCCTCATCGGCGATGATCGCGTCTTCCTCTCCGGCAGCGGCGCCGGGGCTACGGTCATCGAGCTGTCGCGGGCAAACGATCGCTTCACCGTTGAAACGGTGTGGAGCAACAACCGGATGAAGAACAAGTTCAGTAGCTCCGTCCTGCACGAGGGCTACATCTATGGTCTCGACGGGGCAATCCTCGCATGCATCGATGCCGCGACGGGCGAGATTCAGTGGAAAGGTGGCCGCTACGGTTACGGCCAGCTTCTGCTTGCGAGCGGCCATCTGGTCGTTGTGACTGAGCGGGGCGATCTCGTGCTGGTGCGCGCCACACCAGCGGGCCATGAAGAGGTCGCCAGCTCAGGTGCGATTGAAGGCAAGACGTGGAACGTACCGGCGTTTGCCGACGGAAAAGTGCTGGTGCGAAACGCGAGGCAGATGGCGGCGTTCGATCTGAGAATGCAGTAGGAGGCAGGGAGCCAAACGCGTTTGAAGCCCGCTTCACATCTGCAGCGCATTGCGCGAATCGCACGAACGCTTTCTCCGGCCTTCCAACTCGCCAGGACGATCCTGACCGCCCGCTGATAGCCTGAAGCCCAGCAGCATGCGTACGTGCGCCTACTGAAGCCTGTCTCACCCCCGACAGCCGCCACAATGTCCCCTCGTGTCCTATCGACGCCCACCAAATACCGCCAGTTGTGTAAACACCCCCACCGTTCCGCCGCCCGTCATGTGCGTATGATCGGCTAGTTTCTCTGCCCAAGGAGGCCTGTGGCTCGCTCACTGCGTCGGCGTGCTCGGCTCGGATTGTCACTGCTCCTCAGGGCAAAAGGTAGTGTCTCAGATTAATTTTTCCGGGGGGTACGGCTCACTGTGACCGCATGTGTCGCATGTCCAAGTGGTCGCCCCCATCCATTTCAGTTTGATGGTGCCCTGGCAATTTTCGACACTACACGGCTTCTTGACGATATTAGGCTTGAGTGTCATCGGCTGATTCCTCTTTGTGCGGCCTACCTCGGCCCCGACTTATCCCCCACACGACAATTCGGTCCCCCTGCGGAGTGATATTGTACGCGCCGTCAGGCAGCGTCACGACTCTACGTCTCAATCCACCGCGATGAAGGGCTCGTCTAATTCTGACGAGACCAGGGTCATTCCGCCGCTGATCGTGGATATGACAGCGAAGCCGATGTCCGTAATACCGAACAACAATGGATGCGCGGCGAGATTGTCCGTTCGGTCGGCTGCGCGCCCGACGACCGTATTGTCGATTCTCATGCTGCTGCCCAGGAATTCCAGCGTGTCGTTGATTCTGTTGTTCCACGGCAAAAAGTTGGTGCTCTCGCCCAGAAAGAAGACCGTCCCGCCACCACCCAGGAACTCTGACATCGCGGTCAGTTCAGCAGGGGTAAAATCGACGCTCGGCACCAGGATGACGAGGAGAGCAACAGCGTCAAGGGTGGCGGCGCTGATACTTCCTGTTGCGATGAAAGAAACGGCGGCACCAGCGTCCTGGTAGGTCTGGTAAATGTCACTTAAGACTTCGTTGACGACTGAGGCAGGAGCACGGTTGAGGCTGAGGGCGACGCTGCTTCCCGCATTCATCGTCAGCACGTTCTGGAAAAATGTCACACTGCCTCGGTTGAAGGGTATCGGCTGACCGCCTGCGACCAACGCACTGCCGATGTTGGCATCGCCCGATAGCACAATGGTGCCTCTCTCCTCGGCAGGCTGACACGCGTCGCCGACCCCGTCCCCGTCACTGTCCGTCTGGTCGAAGGTGGGCATGTCCTGGCAGTTGTCTTCCTCATCAGGGACTCCGTCTTCGTCACGATCGTCGAGGAGTTCGCTAGCGACTCCCCAAACTCGCGTAGGGATGTTTCGAACCGCTCCCCACACCAGACCCCGATCGCGCGCGATGTTCGCACCGGCGGCAAGAGTGGCGACGGAGATCAGGGCGACGTCGTTGGCCCGCTTGCGGTGGCAGATATCAGTCTTGCCCTCCCCCTCAACCGTGCCAACGTCGGCCGACGACCGTGGCGTACGACTGGCGCCTGCGACGCAGGACGTGGAACTGGGCGCCGGGGCACTGCTCCCGTCACTCCCACACACGGTGACAGCAAGCGTGCTGGCGACAACCAGCGGACCGACCACCCGCCGCGTGAGGCGGAAGGAGACGACGCCGAACCTGCGCTGCATACCCTGCTCCATTCGATGGCGAGAGGCACGAATGTCACGTGACGTGCCCTCATGAGTCGTGCACTCATTCCGAGCGAGTTCAGCGGCGTCGACCCGCTACCCCGAAACGACGCCGGGGCGACGGTGAGTCTCGCGGCCT
The DNA here is from genome assembly GCA_965223015.1 of Vicinamibacterales bacterium. GTDB lineage: Bacteria > Acidobacteriota > Vicinamibacteria > Vicinamibacterales > UBA8438 > CAUZIB01. The sequence continues at coordinate 326,313 of CBDCVL010000002.1, forward strand.
CGTCGTCACGCCGTGACCCAGTCTGACGGTGGTTGGTCAGCTCCACTGCCGCACCTGAGTTATCTCCAGTGCCTGTGGCTCGTGGGCCTACCGCACCTCGGTTGGTGGATGTTGGCCAAGTACGGCGACCACAGTTCACGCGCCACAGCGGCGGCCTAGCCGCGCTCGTCGTGGACGTCTGCGCGTGTCGCGAACTCCGCCAGTGTCTCGACAACGCGCCCGATGATGTTCGTGGGTGTCGAGGCTCCGGCCGTCAGACCGATGGAGAGGGGGCCGCTCCGCGGGAGCCAGTGACGCGCGACAACTTCACCCTGCCGTCCGTCATGCGCAGGCGCGACCTCGCGACCGGTGCTCACCGGTCGATGCCGCACCACGTCCGGCGACACCAGACCGGCGGCGTCGACGACATGAAAGGTCCGCACGCGTGCGGCGCACATCCGCGCGAGGTTGCGCGTGTTACTGCTGTTGTATCCGCCGACCACCAACATCACATCAAGGCGGTGCCCGTCCATTAATTCCGTGGCCGCATCCTGACGATCCTGCGTGGCGCTACAGATGGTGTCAAAGGCACGGTAGTGACGAGACAGATCGGCGTCGCCGTAGCGATCGACCATCGCCTGGCGGAACAGGTTGCCGATCGCGAGCGATTCCGTCGTCAGCATGGTCGTCTGGTTCGCCAAGCCGATGCGTTGGAGGTCCCGGTCCGGATCGAAACCCCCCGACGCCGCCTTCCCCAGACGCGCCAACCACACGCGTGCGTCGCCGCCGTGGCGGATATAGTCGCACGCGACCAGCGCTTCTGCGCGATCGAGCACGACCAGATACCTCCCGTGTGGGACCGTCTGCGTCTGGGAGGCCGTGGCGCGCGTCTCCTCATGGTGAACCTTGCCATGAATAATGGCCGTGAATCCCTCCGCAGCGTACTGTCTCACCCTGTTCCACACGTTGAGGACCGATCCACAGGTGGTATCGATCACCGTACATCCCAGGCGCACGTACTGCTCGAGCTCCGCCACGGTCACCCCGAATGCGGGAAGAATGACGACCGCATCACGACCCAGCTGGTCGGCATGCTCCGCAGGGTCGCTCAAGAACCGAATGCCCGCGGCGCGTAGCTTCCCATTCACATGGGCATTGTGAATGATTTCGCCCGTGAGGTAGACGGGGCGGGTGGGGAATCGGCGGCGTGCCTGGTAGGCGTAATCGACCGCCCGATCCACGCCGTAGCAGAACCCAAACTCCCGCGCGAGGTAGACAGTCAACCGTCCGGACGTGTACGGGTGCGTCGAGTCTCTGATCCGGTCGACCAGCGCACTGTGGTAGTCCGCCGCCACCTCAGCGGCGACCGCGTGCTTGAGACCGAGTCCTTTGCGAAAAATCAGTGACGACATGGTGCGACCAGCGGCGGGCTCTGACTCCAGCGCATGGTCAAAGTCACCGCCTCTCGATCAACTGTTTCCCGCAATGAACGCAGTAGTAGCTTCGCTCACGTCTGCTTCGTGCGTGTTCTTCTTCAGAACAGCGCTTGGATGCGATGAGTGCATTCACCGTCTTACCGCACATCGGGCAGCAGCGTACGGGGACGTTCGCTCGTCCATGGTTGTTGTTTGGGCATCGCTCGACATCTCCGAGCATTTTATCGTGCGCCTCCTGACGCTCGCATCGCCTCGACCCGGACGTCGAGGCGTCAGGCGAGTGTCAGCGAGGATCGACCAGAATTGGTTTCCAGGCCCCAGCGGGCCAAAGTCGATGGGCCGACCACTCATGCGGGCTCCCCTGAAGACCGGCCGCGAAATCGCGACACTGGCGAGTAGGTCCTCGAGTCTACACGACACTGACACACTGAACGTCACACGGCATGAGCGAGCACGGCACTGTCACGTTAACGAAAACTCGGTTGGCCCGATTCTGCCTAACGTGACAATACCGCTCAGTGGCTCGTGCTGGACGTCGGTTCGTTTGTGGTCACGTAGAGTTGCTGCGTGGGGTAGGCAAACTCTATCCCGGCCTCCTGGAATTCCTCGATCAGCCGAACATTCATGGACTGCTGCAGATCCATGTACGTGTTGTAATCGGGCCTCAGCACGTAATAGACGACTTCGTAGATGAGCGCGAAGTCGCCGAAGCTCTTGAAGTGGGCCCGGTCGAATCGCGCGTCCTGATGCTCGTCGATCACCCGCTTGATCATCGGCGAGATCGCCTTCACCTTCTCGACCGGGGTGTGGTACACCACTCCCAGGCTGAAGACAACTCGCCGCTCCTTCATCCGCTTATAGTTCTTGATCCGACTACTGGTCAGGTCGCTGTTGGAGAAGATCAGCTGCTCGCCGCCGAGGCTGCGGAGGCGTGTGGTCTTGAACCCTACCTGCTCCACGGTGCCGAGGAGATCGCCCACAATAATGAAGTCCCCGACCTGGAACGGCTTGTCCATGAAGATCGCGAACGAGCTGAACGCGTCCCCCAGCACTGATTGAGCGGCCAGGGCGACAGCCACGCCCCCGATGCCGAGGCTCGCCACGAACGCGGTGATATTGACCCCGAGGTTGTCGAAGACAAACAAGAGGGTCGCCGTCCAGATCATGAACCGGGCAAGCCAGATCATGTTCGTGAGCATCGCGGCGTGGGCCGGGTCCTTTTTCGCGGTCTGCTCGGTCCCTTTATGGATACCGTAGGCGGCGAACCCTTGGAGGACCTGCGCGACCTTGATCGCGAGAACGATGACGACGACGCCCTGCACCAGGCCGCCGAGGCTTTCTTGCAGGGTCAAGAAGAGGGTGCTGAAATACAGCGCGGTGATCAGATAGACAGACGGTCCGACGACGCGTCGAAGCAGGTCATGGAGCAGATCATCAAGGTCGTTCGCCGTCCGCTGAGAGAGGGCCTTCAGGCGCCGCAGGATGATCGCCCTGGCAATCGGCAGGACGAGGAGGACGCCGAGGAAGACCGCGGCGGCGATCAGGTAGTCCTCGACTGTGTTCCCAAGAAAGTGGGTGTCCATCACGTCCAGGAGTGCCTGCATGTCCTTCCTTTCGTCGGCTCGTCGCAGGATGTTCTGCGCGTCTCTCGAGGTTTCTGAGGCGTCTTGTTCCCTCGCCATCCCTCACCACACGCCTGCGATTCGTCGATGAGACGTGGCCTCGTCGATTCGAGGGACGCGGGTCGTGGATGCTCAGGCACGGTCGCGACCGATTGGACTCGCCCGCCGCGGTGGCGCGAAGGGCGCCTGCTGGGAGCCGTCCCGTAGATGTGGATCAGCAGCGACGCTCGTCGGCCGGCATTCCACGGGGGGGGGGTGTCACTCGCTGATCTCGACCGTGTATTCCACCCCGGTCTCTATCGTATGCGGCCCACACGACTGACCTCGCACGAAGAACGTCACGCGCAGGGGCTCGGCGGCGTGCTCACGCACGAACTCCACGTGCCCGTTAAGATCTGAGTACTGATGGTGTGCGGTGTCCCGTCCCTGGGCGTCGGAGACGTGGGCCGCGACGTCTTGTCCTGTGACAGGAGTGCCCTCTTCGTCCACCACGAACACATGGACCAAGCTGTGACTCCCGCTCGTGTTGGCGGTCTGGTCGTTGGACGTTGACGTTGCTCCCGTTCGCGCGCCGGCAGGCCGCACGTCCCATCCTACACCGCCGTGGTGTCCGGCGATGCCGTGGCTGTGACGATTGAGGGCATCAGACGCATCGTGAAACGACCACCGGAGTACCACGACGTTGACCTCGAGATATGCCCACATGTCGTTGGACTGGTGAGATAGACTCCAGGCCCATGGACGCCACGTTCCTCTCCGACACCCAGAAGAATGTCATCAAGATCCGGGCTCAGATGATCCGCAACGCCGACGAAGAGCACGCGGTTCGGCTCTTGACAACGATCGTCACGAACCTGGCGAGAGACCGGCGCGTATTGGACGCCGTTCTGGATGCGACGAAAGACGAGCCGTTGAACGAGATCTCCCATCCGACCGACCCTCGGCTTTGAGTCGTGTATCGCCCAAAAGGGCACCGTCAAGCTAACGAGTTCGGGGCACTACCCGCTCCACACTCCCCGTGTCTCCAGGACGAGCGCCAGCCAGCTGTCCTTCGTGAGGTACCGCGGCTCGCGCGCTGTCCGCGTGAGCTGGGAGAGGTCCACAAGAAACCGCTGTCCATTCGGCCACCCAGCGGCGTGGGCCGCGCCGAACGCGCGTGTCAGCGCGGCGGCCATCTGAAACGTCCCGCCGTGTACGCAGGCGACGGTCCAGCGGTCCCGCCAGTCGTGGTGGAGCTGGGCCGGACGTTCACAGATGCAGCAGGCGGAGGGTGACGCCATTGGCATAGGACTCGGGCGTCTTCCGTCTGGCCATCCCGAATGAGGCCCTCAGTCACGCGTCGGCAGGTCATACACGGCCTGCATGGCCGGCTCGACCATCTCCCAGGAGACCTCGTTGTTCGATGCAACCTTCAGGTCCCCGCCCTGTTTCTCCTTCCCTAGCACATCCTGGTAGTGCTCCCAGAAGGCTGAAAGATCTCCGCGCCGTGCCGCGCTCTCAAATCCCGTCATCGCTCGGGCCGCCGGTACGCATTCGACAATCGCGAGGAGCGTCCGCAGCGTCTGCGCCGTCGTCATGATGGTCTCTGCTCACTCATGACCGTGCGTTGCGGGTCAACGAGTCGGGCACGTGACCCTCCGGCCGGCGTATGTGGCCCAGCGCGACCTGCGCCTCGATGTACGTCACCGCGTCGCTGACGCGCTGCATCGGGTCCGCATCGTCGTCTGGGATCTCAAGGCCGAACGTCTCCTCCAAGGCCGTCAGGAGCTCGAACGCATCGAGCGAATCGGCCCCCAGGTCGTCGCGAAAGCGGGCGTCGTCGGTCACGCGGTTGCGTTTGATGCCGAGATGCTGCGCGATGAGGCTCCGCACCTGGTCAGCTATCATCATGTGGTCCCGACGCCGCTGTCAGTCGGCCAACGCAAGAACAACCGTCGGGCCGAGTCTTCCTCGCGAGGACGTCGTATATGCGAATGCTATCACCGCTGCGGGGCGGGGTGTTCGCACCAGCGATCGGATCCTCCCAGCGTTGTGGATGATTGGCCCACGCTGGAAACGAGTTGGAGCTGTCGAACACAGGTGCTGAATCCCGTGAGGAGATTTCAACATGAAGGCCGCGCGTGACGATGCGCTCAACCTCATCCGACACTGGTACAGCGAAGACACGCCGATTCGCTGTACCAGCACCACTGAGGGACTCGGGTTTGGTTTGACGGGCCGTGTTACTGAGCCGTCAGATTCCGTGCTGTCGATCAAAGGGACAGACTGCGGGGCTGTCATCACGCTTGACGGCGCGTCCTATCAATATCATCGGGCAGAGAACATCCCGGTGGCGATCCAGGAGTCGTCGAGTGACACGTTCGAGAGTGCGTTGGAGCTGATGCTTCGGAATGGGGACACGTTTGTCATGGCCGAGGTGAGAACCGCCTCGTCGCCGGGGGAACAGCCACACTAGGGCGGTGGACCCGTGGACCGTGGGCGACGGGGGCGGGTCGGTGTCGTCCCGGTGTGGACAGGCACGGAGTGCCATGGGGAGGGGACGAATGGCAGCGGGATTCACGATTTACCGAGGCGCGGCGAGCCACAAGTGGTGTGTGGTCGAGCTGGCTGATGACTGGTCACGCGAAGAAGCGCTGCCGCTAAAGGGTTTCGCGGATAGCTGGTTCGACACGCTGGAGGACGCGCGGGCCGAACTGACGCGGCGCCTGGACAGGCTGTCGCGACCACCGCGGTAGCCCATGGCCGCGACACGGCTTGTGATGGCCGAGCCCACCATGACGGGGAGGGTGCAAGGTCGGCAGAGCCCGACACCCGAGGATGTGCGACAGCGCTCGTGAAGACGCCTCCCCCTCGGCAACACGCCTGTTGCCTCTCCACGCGACAGACGGACCGTCGCCCAACGTGGGCTCACCTCGCCCGCGTATCGGTCACGCCTTCGACTCGACTGGCGGGTCCGACCGGTCACCCGTGATTCAGCTGACCACGCTGCGCCATCACCAGCAGGTGGTCGTTGTCATACGTGATGCGGGTCACGTCGCGGAACGCCTGACGCACGCGCTGGCGGAACGTGTCGATCGCCGCGCGGAGGGCGTCATCGGCATACAGTCTGAACGTCGAATAATGATAGTGGGTGGCTTGGTCGACGAGTCGAGCCAGCGATGTGGTGACCGTCCACGCGACCGTCTGGGTACGAACCGACGTGAAGGCCCCGGTGGCCAGGAGGGCCGACCGCAGATCCTCGACCTCATGGAGTCTCGTTTCCCGCGTGGCAAACTCGGGAAAGTGGTGGCCCCAAATCGTGCGCCGGTTCTGCTCTGGCGTGCGCGTGTAGACGACGAGTTGACCGGATGGGGTGAGCACCCGTGACGCCTCGCCTGCAAACCGCGCAAGGTCGACGTGATGCACCGCGTTGAAGCAGGTCATGACGTCACAGCTCGCGGTCCGGAGCGGGAGCGTTTCGACGGACGCGACCAGGTGCCGCGCATGAAGACCCGTGTGTCCGTTGCGAATGCGCGCTTGCGTGAGCATCGCGGGACTCAAATCCAGACCGATGGGCACGACCTCCAGGGCGAGCGCCGAGGCCAGGCACTGACTGACCGCGTCCAGGTACCGCCCTGAACCCGTGGCGACATCCAGGAGCCGCACGGGTCTCCCCGGGTCCGCAACGCGAGCCACCACGTCGCTGATGAGACGCACGGCATCGAGATCCAGCTCGCGCAGCGCCCGATACCGTGTCGACACCTGCGCGAAGTGATCGCTCAATCGCGTCGTGCGGTCGCGATCCTCTCCCTCAGGGGAGATCTCAACAGTCGATCCCGGCGTATGTGCGGTGGCCATAAATTGTCTGGGGAACGCCGAACCTGACGGGGAGGTCGATTCTGGACGGTCAACGACAGGGAGCCTCGATACTCTGGCACTCCCACTGGGGCTCTGTCAACTAGGTTATCTGGCCGAGCGTGAGACGGGTTGGCGACGCGGAGCGTGGCCCCGCGCGCTCAGTGGAGCAGGATGTGGGTCAAGACCAGTGAGGCGAGGAGCCCCGCGCCGAACCGGGCCACGCCCCTATCGGGGGCCGCGATCAGATCGCGGAACGGGATGCGCCATCCGTGGCGCCACATCGTGGGCACGGCCACCGAGGTGAAGCTGAGCACGATGACCCACCCGGACCGTACGAGATAGCTCGTCTCCGGCCAGACCAGCGTGAAGCCGAAGTACATCGCGATACTGGCCAGGAGCGCGCCCATTACAAGCTGCCTCGACGGTCGGATGAGAAAGACCGCGGCGGTGACAAGCACCACGAACCCATTCTTCACGTAGTAGGAGAGCTCGTTGAACCAGTGCGTCAGCGGATCGTTTTGCAGACTGCCCGTCTTGAGGAAGACGACTAGAAACGCGAAGAGCAGTCCGGTCACGAGGGCGCCCACGATGGCCGATTTCCCCATGCGGACGACGTCCTCGGGGGAGGCGTCCGGCCGCAGGTGGCGCTTGTAGATGTCGATGGACCACAGGGTGGATACGGCGTGGAAGATGGAGTCGACCGTGCTCATCAGGGAGGCGAAGAGCCCGCAGACGATGAGGCCGCGCAGACCGGCTGGGAGGAACCGGGTCACGAGGGTCATGTACGCCGTGTCCGGGTCGTCGAGGGGCGCGTCGACCAGGATGCCGGCCAGGGCGATCCCGGGGACGACGATGATGAGCAGCGTGACGTACTTGAGGACCCCGCCCACCAACAGACCGACCTGCGCGTGCCGCAGACTCTTCGCCGCCAGGGCCCGCTGCAGGATCACCTGGTTCGCGCCCCAGTAGTTCAGGTTCAACAGATTCATCCCGATGAGGGCGGTCCACGGCACGGTCGGGTGGTCCCGGGGCAGGTGCAGGTGCATGAGGTGTCCCGTCCTGCCGAACAGCTCCGACCAGCCCCCCAGGTGATGCACGGCGACCGTGACCGTGATGAGTCCTCCACCGAGGAGCAAGACGAATTGGACGATGTCGGTTCGCACCACAGCCCGCAAGCCGCCGAGATAGGTATAGACCGCCGAGAAGGTCCCCAGAGCGACAATCAGGACCGCGAGCCGCACGGCCTCGCTGTCGCTGATCCACGCGACCATCTCGCTGAAGATGCCATCGAGCGCGAAGGCCGCCCAGAACAACGCCGTGCCGAGGTAGAGCAGCGCGTAGAGCCCAATCATTAGCAGGGCGTATGCCAACGCGATCCGCGGCCCGAAGCGCTGCTCAAAAAACTGGCTGATCGTGACGACCTTGAGTCGGAGATAGAGGGGGACGAAAAAGAAGGTGGCGATCACAATGCCAAAGATGGCGTTGAGCTCGAAGTTCCCCTGCGCTAATCCGCCGACATAGGCCGCGCCGGTCACGGAGAGGAAATGGCCAGCCTCGATGTTCGTCGCGATCGTGGACATCGCGATGGACGGCCACCGCAGCGAGCGCGAACTGAGGAAATACTCCTCAGGGCCGACGTGTGCGTCGGCGCGCGCCCGCAGGCCGATGACAAAAATGATGACAAAGTAGGCGATGACGATCGCAAGGTCGATCATGGAAGGATGCGAGAGCGCCGGGTTCTCGTGGCCGACCTCGACGGGACCGACGGCGGTCTGGCATCATCAGTCTACGCGGAGCGAGACTCTCGGCCGGTACACCATCTCGTGCCGCGTGGAGATGTCCCTCCTCGGGAACCCCCCTCACCCCTTCAACGCCGCCTACACCTTCACGAGCAGGTAGTCGAGATCGAAGGGCTTCATCAGATAGAAATTGTTGGTATTCTCCACACCCTGACACACGGCGGCTGACAGTTGGTCCTCTTCGGCTGTGTATAGCACGGGGAGGCCAGGAGTGACGTCGCGGGCACGAGAGGCCAACGCCAGGCCGTCCATCCCCGGCAAGACGACCTCGGTCATGAGCAGACTGATGATCGGCCAGTGCTCGTTGAACAGACCGCACGCCTCCTCACCGTTCCGCGCGGACAGGACCCAGTACTGTGGTCCATGGAGGCTGTCCATCACGAGCTGCCGCAGACGGTCATCGTCGTCGACGACCAGGACGACAGCGGAGGCAGTGTGGGTCAGGACGGCCTCCGTAGGGCAGCGGACAACCCGCCGCCAACTCCCGTGTGTCGCGGACGTTGGGTCATGTCAGCCGCTCACGAGACGGTCACCGTCATGCCCGCCAGCTGGGCGTCTACCCCCATCCGCTCTGCAAGATGGCGCCGCAGTGCAGGCAGACGCGCGCGTCTGATGCGACCCGGCCGGGACAGTATGGGCACTTCTTCTGGTGCTTGGTGTCCGCGATCCCGAGGGGAATATAGAACAGCGCGACAGCCAGGGGCCCAACACCAGTCCGGCGACGACCCCGGCGATCGGTGAGAAGCCGCGACGCTGCGCTGCGACATACCCCAGCGGGGCTCCAAGCGCGGTCCAGAACAGTACTCCCATGCACGTCTCGGTCGATGGCCCTGCAGATAGTGTAATCCCTTCGACACGCGACGCCGATTTGCGACATCCAGCGTAGATCGGGAGCGGGAGAAAAGGTGAAGCGAGGCCGCCCCCATGTCGAGCAACCTCGCTTCTGGGGCAACCCGACGGACGTACGCGCCAGGTGTAAGGAAGCCCGGGTTCACCCGCTCAGGCAATCGGCCCATCAGCCGAGGGTCTTGACCAGGCAGTGGCTCGGGGGTGAAATCGAAGCCGTGCAGGCGCAGAGGCTTGAGGAGTAGGTATTATCGAGCGGCGGGCTCGGTAACGGCCCCACGCCGCCAGGGGGAGGCGGACATGAGCAGCGAACGATTCGTGTCTGTGGGACTCGTCGCGGTTGGAGCACTGGTCATGTCGGGCTGCCAAACAGAAGACCCCGGAGCCGCGATGCGCCGTAACATCGGAATGGCAGCGTGAAATGCCACAAATGGCGCCTACCGTGTCAGATCGTTGGCGTGATGCTCTACCAGGCGGCGGGGCAAGCGGCCACGTGGGTCTATGAAGTCGAGCGGGAAGGGCGACGCTCCAACGCGCCCCCTGGGAACACAACGGCTGCGGAGCAGTGCGATGACGGTCAGCCCTGATGTCTGTGTTGCTATTGGGCAGATATGCACTCCCGATAGTCGCCGCAACGAGAGCAACTGATTTGGCCAGCTCGGTGCTGTGTCGTGCTTCTGAGGGATCGGGTGACCAGGGTCGCCGAGGACGTGGCAATGAAGATCTCTTCACTGAGGCAGCGATTGCAATAGAAGCGTCCTTTGTGGTCGGCAAGAAATGCTTCGACTCGATCGGCGTGATTCACCGTGCAAGGCTAGGCGGCAAGGGCCGGGCGTGTCAAAGACTGCAACGGGCGCCACGAGGGACCGTCGATGACGCCTGACGAGCGGCACTGCGTAGAATGCCTTCGATGGCACGAGGACCGGCTGTCCAAGCTGCTTCAGATTCTCGGTGGGGCCAAGTTTGTCGCGAGGCGGGACGATGACATGTTCCGGGGCTTCTACCGTGAGATCAAGCGCGATCTCAAGGACGAGTGTGCGGCGGGTGCAGCCAAAGGCGTGGCCCAGTCGCAACCTGAGCGGGTCTGGCTGCAACAGCCGCTCTCTGAGGCGCACACGGCGCTCGTGGCGTCGCCAACGGTCTCCGATCGGGCGCCAGTTGCTCGACGGCGTCCTCGAGGCGCATGGCAAGGTTCACGATGGGCTCGTGCAGTTGAAGCGGCGCTTGGACCATGCAGGGAACCAGGAAGACGTCTAGGGCTGCGATCTACGCCCGTGTGTGTCAAGGGCGGAGCAAAATTAGACCACCGTGGCGGAGGAAAACTAGACCATTAGGCAGTTGGGTGGAGTGGCGGAACGCGGCAGTGCGGAGGGGACGTCAGGACGCCGGGGTGGTCGCGGGCTGGCGGGCTTTCTTGCTGTGTTCGAGGCGATAGCTCTCGCCGTTCAGCTCCAGGATGTGGACGTGGTGGGTCAGTCGATCGAGCAGCGCGCCGGTCAGCCGTTCGGACCCGAAGATCTCGGTCCATTCGTTGAAGGGCAGATTCGAGGTCACGAGCGTCGACGCTTGCTCGTAGCGCTGGGAGAAGATCTCGAAGAGCAGCTCGGCGCCGGTCTTCGACAACGGCACATAGCCGAGCTCGTCGACGATCAACAGATCCTGCTTGGCGAGCTGCTTCTGAAAACGCAGCAGGCGCTTGTCATCCCGCGCCTCGAGCAGCTCGTTCACCAGTGCGGCGGCGGTGGTGAAGCGCACCCGATAGCCTTTCTGACAGGCGGCCAGCCCCAACGCGAGCGCGAGATGCGTCTTGCCCGTGCCGGAGTTGCCCAACGCCAACACGTTCTCTCGCCGGTCGAGATACTCCGAGCGGGCCAGCTCCAGCACCAGGCGTTTGTTCACCGACGGGATCGCGCGGAACTCGAAGGTCTCGAGACTCTTCAAGACCGGGAACCTGGCGGCCTTGATGCGCCGCTCGACGGCGCGTTGTTCGCGATCGAGCAACTCCAGCTCGCAGAGGCGGAACAGGTAGCGCGAACAGTCCAGCCCTTCCTGGGCGCATTGCCGCGCCACGTTGTCGTATTCGCGCAAGAAGGTGGGCAGGCGCAGGGCCTTGAGATGGGCGTCCAGCAACAGGGTCGGTTTGGCCATCACTCAGCTCCCGCCCCCAGCAGCGTCAGGTAATCGGCTGCGGCGGTCGTCGTCACGCGGGGGACCGGCAGGTGCGGATACTGCGCCAGATCGAGGTGGGGCGGCCGGTGGTCGAGGCGACACCGCACGAGGTGCTTGACGGCATCGAACCCGATCGCCCCCAGACGCACGGCGTCCCGGATGGCGCCGCGGACGTGGTCGAGCTGAAAGTCTTCGAGCCGCCGCAACACCTGCACGTACTCGCGCGTGCCCGGCTTGCCCAGCCGCGCCTCCAACAGGCGCCGCAGCCGGAGAAACTCGTCCGGCAGCTGCCACCCGGCCAGCGGCGCCGCGTGATCGAGCGCCCCCGTCTTGCGCTCCACCAAGGCCAAGTCGTGCCGCGGCTCGAAGATCAACACTTCCCGCTCGTAGCTGCGACGATGGCGGGCGATCTCGTCACTGCCGCACACGATCACGACCTCGTCCACGTAGCCTTTCACTAGCACCTCCCGGTGGCCGTAGGCGGTCGGCACCGAGTAGTCGTTGCGGCGGTCGCGCACCAGCGACAACGACGTGACCCGCGTCGTCCGCGTGTCGCAGGCGTCATACGGGACCGGCGGTAACGGCAACAGCGCCTCGCGGGCGCGGGCGAAGCGCTCCCCGATCGTCTCCGTGTGCCGCCGTAACCGGCGCCCGCGACGTTCGCCGCACTTGTGCGCGAAGTCGGCGTTCAACGCGTCCCAACTGGCGAACCGGGGGATCGGCACGAAGAAGTTGCGGCGGACGTACCCGACCAGCCCTTCCACCTTGCCGTTGTCGTTGCCCTTCCCCGGCCGCCCGAAGCGATCGGCGAATAAATAGTGCGATTGGCGTTCGCAGAAGACCTGCGTCCGCTGGCGCGTGCCGTCCCCGAGCATCCGCGCCACCGCCAGCGTCGTGTGGTCGTAGACGATGCGCCGCGGCACGCCACCGAAGTAGCCGAACGCGGCGGTGTGCCCGTCGCAGAACGCCTCCGTCGTCTCGGCCGGAAACGCCTGCACAAACCCGTCGTCGCTGTGCGGGAGATCGACGACCAGGGAGTGCGCCTTGCATGCGACGCCAGCGATCACGACCAGCGCTTCGCCGAAGTCGGCTTGGGCGTCGCCTGGCGGATGGGCCAGCGGCACGAACATCTCCTGCCCGCCCAGCCGCTGCGCGCGCACGTAGGCTTTCACGATCGTGTCGCCGCCCGTGAACCCGTACTCCGCGCGTAAGCGCTCGCCGATGCGCTTGGCCGTGTGCCGTTGCTTCTTCGGCCGGGACTGATCCTCGCGGAGGATCTGATCAATGATCCCCGTGAAGGCGTCCAGCTTCGGACGCCGGACCGGTTGCGCCCGGCGATACCCGGGCGGCCGGCGGTAGCGCAGCATCTTGCGCACCGTCTCGCGGGCCAACCCGAAGCGGCGCGCCGCCGTGCGCTCGCTCAATCCCTCCACATACACGCTGCGCCGCACCGCCGCATAGAGTTCCACTCGATACATCCCTCCTGTGTTCCACAAAACACCCTTGGAATGCTCGGTGGACCACGTGAGCGGTCTGGTTTTCCACCGCCCTCAGGCCGCTTCACACCGCCGCTCTGTGGTCTAGTGTTACTCCGCCGTTCTCACCCGTGTGAGTACGTTGGATCAGGAACCGTAGAATCAGCTTGCTGAGCTTCGTCGCTATGTGGAGGCTCGGGGCTGGACGGCTGAGGAGGACGTCGATCGCGGGATATCTGGCGCGAAGGATCGTCGCCCCGCGCTGGATACGCTCGTCCGAGACGCCAAGCTCCGCCGTTTCTCTGTGCTCGTGGTGTGGCGGCCCGACAGGGCCTGATGGTTCGGATGTTCTCCGCGCCGCAGGAGAGACCTTCCACGATTGCGCCTGCGTCACCCATGGAGATCCCTGAACGCCGGTATGCGGCCGGTGAGATCACGCGGGAGCAATATCAGCAGATCCAGGAGGACCTCGACGGCGCCCCTCTGGATACATCACAGAAAACGGTATCCCAGAACGTGTCTGATGCGATGCAACCGCCGGTTGCGAAGGAATGTTGATCTCCAGGCTCTTGCGCTCATCCTCCGCAAGGACGTTCGGGGTCTTGGGTGAGCGCATATCAAGTTGGCCTCGGACGGACGCCCCTTCCGCGATGCCAATCTTGGGTGCCACCAGGTCTCCGTCGACGGTGGCTGTTTCGCGAATGTTGATGGTCTCGATCGCCGTGATGTTGCCCTTCACCGTGCCCATCACGATGACCGTCTTAGCTAGGACCTGTGCCGTGAGTCGCGCTTTCGTGCCAATGGTGAGCACGTTGTGGGCCAGTTCGACCTTCCCATCGACGTGCCCCTCGATGGTGAGGTCTTCCTTCGCCCTCAGCTCGCCCTTGATGATCATTGATTGCCCAATGTTTCCTATATCGTGTTCCATGGCTCTGGTCCCTCCGCTCGCCCTCTGTCTTCCTATCGGTGCTCGGCGGGTTGTGGTGTAGCTGGCGAAGGAACCCCCGGATTATCCGCCCAGTACGCCCTCGTCATCGATCCGGCACATCAGCTTGTGCTGGCAGTCCCGACACACCCAGAGGGCTTCTGCCTCGTCGGTGTCCGCCACCCGGAGCAGGCTGCCATGCACGCGTAACCGGTCACACAGGGCACAGCCGCGCAATTCGGAACGTGGCACAAGAAGGGCGAATTGTCCGTCCCGTGTGCGTTCCACGAAGTGCGACGTTTCGAGCGCCTGTAGGACACCCCACGCGGTTGGTGGATCGACGTTCAGAATCCGAGCGACTTCACCGGGCGTCAGGGAGAGACTGGGGATGGCGAGAAACTCCGACCGGAGCCGCTCCAACGCCTCCTCGATGTGATGAGCTGCCATCAGGATCTCCCGTAAGGGGGATGTTCGATCACACGCTACGTCGATCCACGTGGTCCTGCAAGTGGATTCCACTGTCCCACAAAACCCCTCCGGACGGCAGGCGACTTTCGCCCCATGAATGCGGGTCGTTCAGTCCCCGGAAAGGCGTCCCGGAAAACAGATGTTTTGTGGTCCACCGCAGCTAGGAACTCATGCGCCTCGTGCCCACCAACCGAAGTGTGAAGCCCGACAGGCGGTATGGGGAAGGTGTATCGGGCCAGAGAGAGGAAGCTTGACCCAAGAAAGTTTCGTGGGCTCGGCGGGCTCTGGGGTGTATAAGGGTGCCATGCGGGGCAGGCAAGACGGGAATGCCGGACATGAAACGGGCAGACTTCTCACGGCGCACGTCGAGCGTTTGGTCGGCGAGCAATGCGGTGTCGTGTGGAGCTCGGTGATGCCAATCAAGGAGGAAGTGATGCGGAACGTACTGATCGCGGTGGCAGTGTGACCCAAAACCCAAGAACTGCACCACACGCTACTTGAGTGTCTGACCGATTCGTGGTGGGCTAGGATCCACAGCGAAGGAGGCCGGAGATGCCACGGAAGCGCTGGAGTGAAGAGCAGATCATCTACGCAGTGAAGCAGTCGGAGGCTGGCGAGAAGGCCGCCGACATCTGTCGGGAGCTGGGCGTGAGCGAGCAAACGTTCTACACGTGGAAGCGACGGTATCGTGGCATTGGGGTGCAAGAGCTGCGGGAACTGCGGCAACTGCGGGACGAGAACCGCAAATTGAAGCACGTGGTCGCCGACCTATCGTTGGACCGGCACATCCTGCAGGAGATCGTCGCAAAAAAGCTCTGACGCCGCACGCCCGTCGCGTCCTCGCGGAGTGGACGCAGGTGACCTACCAGGTCAGCCAACGACGGGCGGCGCGGCTGCTGCCGATGAATCGGGGAACCTTACGGTATGTGGCCCGTCGCGACGACCAACTCGCCCTGCGTCGGCGGCTCCGGGAGTTGGCGGCCGTGCGGGTCCGGTTTGGATATCGGCGTCTGACCGTGCTGTTGCGACGAGAGGGCTGGCGGGTGAATGCGAAACGGGTGTGGCGGTTGTATCGCGAGGAAGGCCTGACCATGCGCACGAAACGGCGGAAGAAGCTGGCCAGTCGAGCGCGTGTGCCCCCGTCGCGCGCGACCGCGCCGCAGCAGCGCTGGAGCATGGACTTCGTGCACGACCGGTTGATCGATGGACGCGCGTTCCGCGTGCTGACGGTGCTTGATCAGTTCACGCGCGAGTGTGTGGCATTGGTCGCCGCCCCGACCTGGCGCGGGGAGGATGTGGCGGCCGTGCTCGAGACGGTAGTGCCGACGCATGGAGTGCCCCAATCCATCACGGTCGACAACGGCACGGAGTTCCAGAGTCGCGCGATGGACGCGTGGGCCTATCGCCGTCAGACCACGCTCGCGTTCATCCGTCCGGGTAAGCCGGTGGAGAATACTTTCATCGAATCGTTCAACGGGCGCCTGCGAGACGAGGGCTTGAACACCCAGCAGTTCATCTCGCTCTCCGATGCGCAGCGACAACTCGACCTGTGGCGATGCGATTACAATGCGGTGCGTCCGCATAGCGCCTTGGGCGATCGCACGCCCAATGAGATGCGGCAGGCCTATGAGGCCACGGAAGCTGGAGACACTCAGGTGAGTCCCTTGAGGCTCACCATCGACCGTCAAACCGGGTCACAACCCGACGAGGAGGCTCCGAGACTCAACGTCGCCCTGGTGTGATTTTGGGTAGCAGGTCATGCGATGATGCCGGACCTACTGTAGAGTTCGCAGCGCCGCACGGGAACTGGGAAGATCCCTAGGGTCCAAGGTGGCGGGGACCTGATCCGGGATCTTGCCGAGCTCTCACGACGCGGCACTGTCAATATCACCATTTCCGCCGACACTCCGACGGATGAAACGCGGTAGAGTGCGGGGGGGGGAGTCGGGCGTCAACCATCGTGCTGTGAGCCCATTGTCAAGTTGGACGGGGTCACCGCGCCACCGTATCTACGTAGAAGAAGCGACTTTGGTATGTTGCTCGCGGTGCCACTGTCGCGCGTGGCCGCGGCACGCGGTCTGCCAACGTCAGCCACGAACTGCGGACACCGCTCAACGCCATTATGGGCACGGCGGAACTGCTGCACGACGCGAACCTGACGCGGCCCGAGCGCGACAACCTGGACTTCGAGGAGTGGGTGCATCCGGACGTCGCTTGGTTCGCAACGCGACGCCTGCAAGGTGACATCATGGCTCAGATCACAGCAGCAACCATGATGGCTCGTTCGGAAGCCACGCTGGCTCCCGACCTGGACATCTACCGGGCGTTGCAACGGCTCCTCTAGTTCAAGCTCACGGGCGCACCGGTCGTTGATGACAACGGCGTACTCCTAGGGATGCTCACGGAACGGGACTGCCTAAAGGTCGTGATCGGCGGGGCGCTGGACGGCGGGCCAAGTGGGAATGTTAGTGACTATATGAGTGCTCCGGCCGAATCGATCAAACCGACGGCAGGCCTGCCTGACATCGTTCACTTGTTTCTCACCCGGGCGTATCGGAAATTGCCTGTGGTCGACGACAATGGCCGGGTCATCGGTCAGTTGAGCCGCAGGGATACCCTGAGAGTCATCGAATCCATCTGGGCCGACCCGTGAGCCAGTCTCGACCGGTGGGGTCAAACGGTATTGACGCCCCTATATGTCAAGACAGTCGTTCACGCAGCCAAGTCTGCGGCTTGGCGCGCTCGGTAGTCTGCCATCACGCGCTGAAAGATCTCGCGGGCGAGAAAGCGTTTGAGACAGCGGATGATCTCCCGTTTGGGCCGCCCTTCAGCGGTGCGTCGTTCGACGTCGTTGAGGGGTGGTGAGTGGTACCGCATCCGCACGATGACGGCCCGGTGGAGCGCGGCGTTAGCCTGTCGATGCCCGCCGCGGTAGAGACGGTGGCGGCCCGTCGTCATCCCGGACGAAGCCGGGATGGGGCAGGCCCCGCAGAGCGTGGCGAAGGCGGCTTCCGAATGAATCCGATCGGGGTTGTCGCCAAAGATGATCAGCATCTCGGCGGCGGTGTCGGCACCGATGCCCAAGCCCTCACGCAGCGTCGGCGAGGTCTGGGTGGTGAGTCGACCCAGGTGACGGTCGTGGTCCACGATCTCGACGGAGAGAGCGAACCCGCGACGGGCGAGCGCCCGGAGGGTATGTTTCGCCGAGGCGGTCGGCGTATCGATCGTGCCGCAGCGCCATCCGCGGCAGCGTTTGAGGAGCGCCTGGTCGGCGAGCGGGTGGAGGGGCTCTCGCAGCGCGGGCGGCGCGGTGACGACGATCTGCTTCAGCGTGATCATCGCCGAGGTGCGGGCTTTGACCGCCGTCCGGCGCGCGACCTTGAGGTGGCGCATCATCTCGACCGCCCCGTCCGCGGTCTTCGGGATAGCGGTCGATTGGCCAGCCAGGACCGACCGCGCGGCGGTCTCGGCATCCACGGTGTCGGACTTCCCGGCGATTCGACGGGTGCGCCGGTCGCCCCGGTTCACTTCGAGCACCTGGTGCCCGGCTCGCCGGACCGCGCGCGCGAGTCCCGCCCCGTCGCTGCCGGTGCCCTCGATGCCGAACGCGGCGACACGTCCGTGACGCTCGGCCCAGGTGATCAGCTGTTGGTAGCCGTCTGAGTCGGCCGCACACGATCGATCGCCGAGGCGGATCCCCCACGTGTCGATCGCCACGGCCACGTGGACGTGCTTGTGGGTGTCCACGCCGACGATCACCTTCCGCGCGTCGGGCTGGATAGTCCTTGGGTTCGTCACCGGGTGGCCTCCTCGGGTGCTGATGCGTCGGCCGGATGGGCGGACAGGACTGTGATGGGTCGACGTTGCCGCAGGCCCCTATTGGGTCACGGCCCATCCGGTCAGACGGGTTGCCGTGTCCATCGCCGACGGACGATGACCGACAGATCAGTAGCGAGGACCGTAGGTCAGTCAAGTTGCGGGTCAGGCCACCACCCGCCGGCACCCACCAGTGTCACCGAGCGACCTCGGCAGGCAGCGGAATGATGCTCACAGTCACGTTAAGCGAAATCGGGTCGACTGGCCCCCCACATGCCCGGTTTACGACAGGTTCGAGCCCATCATCTTGGGGGTCGGTCAGCTCGATTCGGCTTAACTTAGCAATACCGAGCCGAAGATGGCGCGCTTATCAGGCCACCGATACCGCGCTGGGTTGCGTCAGAGCACTCAAGGCGTTTGGTCTGAGCGGACCTAAAGGTGGAGGTACCAAGCAAGTGGCTCCAGAGGCCCGCTCGGCTCTGGTATCCTGGCCTCTCCGCCTACCGAGCCCTCGACGCGCGTGTCGGCCATGAGGCTTTCGAGGCAGCGATGATCTTCGGGTGACATAACGTATGCCCCACCACGGTGAAAAGCTCGCGATTCTCGTTGCTGGCGGGCCGGCCCCTGGCATCAACAGCGTCCTCAGTGCCGCAACGATCCGAAGCTGTCTCGAGGATGTGCCTGTCATCGGCATCCGCGACGGCTTTGAGTGGATCATGCGGGGCGACATTGACCACGTCACACCGCTGACCATCGATGTCGTGAGCCGGATCCATTTCCGAGGCGGTTCGCACATCGGGATCTCGCGCGCGAACCCGTCGCTGGATCCCGACGATCTCGAGAACGCGGTCATGTCCCTTCTCCGGCTCGACGTGACGCAGCTGATTACCATTGGCGGTGACGACACGGCGGCTTCCGCTATGAAGCTGGAACAACGGGCCGCGGGCCGCATCCGTGTTGTCCACGTACCGAAGACGATCGACAACGATCTCGCCCTGCCGCCCTATGTGGACACGTTTGGTTATCAGACTGCCCGGCATCACGGCGTCGAAATCGTCAAGAACCTTATGGTGGACGCGAAGACGACTTCACGCTGGTGTTTTGTGATCGCGATGGGGCGCAAGGCCGGTCATCTGGCCCTAGGGATTGGCAAGGCTGCGGGTGCCACCGTGACGCTCGTTCTGGAGGAGTTCGCTGGGCACGAGGTTCGCCTGAAGACGGTGGTCGACACCCTCGCGGGCGCCATTATCAAGCGGCTGAGTCAGGGCCGGGCGGACGGCGTGGCGGTGCTAGCGGAGGGACTCGTGCTCGGTATCGATCAGGGGGATCTAGAAGCGGAAGGACTGAATGACCTGGAACGCGATTCACATGGCAACGTGCGAATCGCGGAGGTCAACATCGGCGAGATTCTCAAGATGCAGGTGGCCCGGCGCCTCAAGGACTTCGGACTCAAGGTAGCGATCGTCGCTAAGAACATCGGCTACGAACTCCGGTGCGCTGACCCCATTCCGTATGACATGGAATACACGCGCGACTTAGGGTATTGCGCCGCGCGCTATTTGCTAGCTGGCGGGAATGCCATCATGGTCTCGATTGAGGGCGGCGAGTTCGTCCCGATCCCGTTCGACCGGGTGATCGATCCGGAGACCGGCCGTGCCCATGTCCGGCTCATCGACATCAGTTCGACACGATATCGGATCGCGCGACGGTACATGCTCCGCCTACGGCGGGACGATTTCGAGGACGCGTACGAGCTTGCCAAGATCGCTGAGGTCGCGGGGCTCTCGCTTGACGAGTTCCGGCAAGAGTTTGAATATCTCATCGCGGCCGAGCCGCCGCAACTGCGGCTTGACCTCCAGAAGGGCTTCGTCCCCGACGAAGAGGTGCCACCGGTCGATGCCGATGAAGGTGACCACCTCGTCCACCGACCAGTCGCTGATGCCACTTAGCCCCGGCACCCAACTCGGCCCCTATGCCGTCACCGCCAAGATCGGCGAAGGCGGCATGGGCGAGGTGTATCGAGCCAGGGATACGAAGCTCGACCGGCAGAAGTACGACCCCAACCTGCCATGAAACCCACGCCTAAGAAGGCACTCATGCCGATAGTGGTGACGCAGGGGGCGGTCTGCCCGTGCCCGGAGGTGACGGCAACGGTGCACACGACCCCGCCTCGCTGCGCGGTGTGCGGGAAGGAGAAGCGGTTCGGGAAGAGTTCACCATGACTTCGACAACTACGCGCGCGAGGAGGCCGAAGATGACCCTCCCAACGTATTCAAACCCCAGCATGCTGGCCCAACACTGGTTCGAGGAACTCACGCGCCTCGTGCCCACCAACTGACGTGTGAAGCGGGCTTCACATTGGCGAGTGCAACACGTTGCACCACCCGAAGCGTACGAACGCTTTCTCCCGCCCTCTAGCCACCCAAGACGATCCTGACCACCCGCCAAGAGCCTGAAGTCCCGCAGCATGCGTACGCACGCCTTCTGAAGCCTGTCTCGCCCGTCGCAGCAGCAAGCTGCCCGCTTGTGTCCTGTCAATGCACACCGCATCCGGGCCAGGACAAGAGCCCCCTTGTGTCGCTTATAGTGTTGCCAGCCATGATTGGCCGGACCCTTCGCTCGACCGTCACCTGCGGGCTGCTTCTGAGCCTCGGCGCATGCGAAGAAACGCCCTATCCGTTGACGCGCGCCCTTGCCGAGCAAGGCAACGCTGAGGCCCAATTCAGCCTGGGGGTCGCCCATGACACCGGCCAAGATGTCGCCCAGGACTCCGGGGAGGCCCTGAGGTGGTACCGCCTCGCGGCCGAGCAGGGACACGCCTCGGCACAGGCCAAAGTTGGAGTGAGCTATTCAGATGGCCTCAGCGTCCCACAGGACTATGCCGAGGCCGCTCGATGGTTGCGCCTTGCGGCCGACCAGGGGGATGCCGAGGGGCAATTCAACCTCGGGGTGATGTATGACGAGGGCAAGGGCGTCCCACAGGACCATTCCGAGGCGGCACGGTGGTACCAGCTCGCAGCTGACCAGGGGTTTACCGAGGCACAGTACAACCTCGGGGTGACGTACGACGAAGGTGAAGGGGTTGTGCAGGACGATGCCGAGGCCGCACGGCGGTACCAGCTCGCGGCCGACCAGGGACACGCCTCGGCGCAGTTCAACCTCGGGGTGATGTACAGCAGGGGCACCGGAGTCCCGCAGGACGATGTCGAGGCCCACATGTGGCTCAACCTCGCGACCGCCCAAGCCTCCGCAGAGGAGCGCGACGAATACGTGACGGAACGAGACGACGCCGCGGCTCGCATGACGCCCGAGCAGATCGCCGAGGCCCAGCGCCGCGCCCGAGAGTGGACGCCGACAGACCAGCCTCAGTAGCGGTCAGAGCCTCTCACACTTCGCTAGGTCGCGACCCCCGCTTCCAAGCCCTCCTCCGCACAATGAACTTCCCGCCGGCTATTCCTCCTAGCCAATAACGGTCTGCACCTCCTCGTCCGTCAGGATGGGCGTCACGTCGAAGGTGAGCATGTCCGTCCACTCCTGCATCCATTTGCCGATGGCCACCGGGTCTGCCGACTCTGCGATGACGAACCCGCCATGCCCTTGCGCGTAATGCCAGCGGCTCAGCATCTTCACGCCATCGTCAGGCGGCAGTCCGCCCCCAGCCTTGAATCGAGCTTGGGCTTCGTTGCGCATGTCGGGAGCGAATTCATAATTGATAACGAAATGCATACATATCCCTCCTGGGCTGAGTTGTTGGGAGTGGAATGATACTGCACCGCCGGCGCATGGGTAAGCGAATCCGGGTGGAGGCAAATGCCCGTTTGGCTTAGACTGACCGTATTAGCCCAGCCACAGCCTATGGCCCTCACTGTCGGCTCCCGACTGGGCCACTACGACGTGACCGCCCTCATCGGTGAGGGGGGGATGGGCGAGCGTCATAGACCGCAACTGTCTCGCGAACCAGCCCGTGACAACAGGAGAGGGTCCGCCTACCACCAACGGTGGGAGACAGCGAGAGAGATGCCGGCTTCACGGTCCCAGTCCGGGCCATAGAACGAGCGCTGGGTCAGGAAGAATCCTCGCAGCACGAGCTCGCGCGTGACGCGATACGCGATGAGTCCCTCGACGAGCCTCAAGGAGCCCAGGTCGGGGGCGAACAACCGGGACTCATCGGGCGGCGTGGCCACATCGTATCGGCCGGCGATGCGCCAACGCGGCGACAGCGCATGTGTGACTCGAAGGAAGCCATTCGACGCGACGGCGCGCCCCGTGGTCGTCTCGAACACGTCTCGGATCCACTCGGCCGTGATTGACGTGTGGCCGAACTCGTACTCGAGCTCGACGCCCGATACGGTGGCGCGGCGGTTACCCCCAGTTGCGCTGACGGTCTCCTGCGTCTCGGAGTCGCCGTAGGTGGGGACCACGTGGTGATCGGCGGTCGCGTGGAAGGTCGCTTCTGCGTAGGAGAGGTAGCCGGCCGGCGCGCCACCGGTCTGGCTGCCACTCTCCCCGGTCGGATTGGGGTTCTCGGCCGCTCGTACGTAGTCACCCGTGACGAAGGTGGCGCCGATTCGGAGGCCGGTTGTCGGCGTCACTCCACCGCCGACAACGAGCTGCGGAGCCCTGGGCGAATCGTTGTTTCGCGTGACACCGCGAAGTCGGGTCGGTGATCCGTCTGCCACCCCGAGCCGCAGATCCCAGCGGGACGTGCCTAGTGAGGCGATGGCGACAAGTGGGTACGACGGTGTGATCGGATAGACGGTCGGAAGGCCCATCTCGAACGGGGGCAGCGGTGTTACGTACTGCAAGTCGAGCGACCCCGTGTCGCGTTCGAGCGGTCGGCTACGGCGAAGGCCGAGCCCGATAACCGGAAGTGCATATCCTGCCTCGAGGCGAAGTGGCAGTCCGATCGGCGGCTGATACCGTATGCCCGCCTGGTAGAGGTCGTGGCACCAGCCTCCGTCCAACCTTCCCCGTTACACAGGCCGGGCGATGAGCTGCGTCCGCTCACCCCACTGGGCCGCGATGAATGAATCGATGACGGAGAGTGTCCCACCGGTAGTAGAAAGTCAGCGGCAACGGTGAACACAAGTTATCCGACCTTCTGCATCTCTGCAATGTTGTCGTCGTCGCGATCCAGGTGTGCCTTCAGCATCCAGAGATGCTCGTAACCTGTGATGCGTCGGTAGTTCTTCTCCGTCTCCACGAAGGCCACGGCCGACCAGCGCAGCGCCATCTCTCCGTTCTTCCAGTTGGTGACGCGACGTGTGCGCTGCCGGATTCCCGAGTGCGTCGAATCGATGATGTTCGTCGTCGTGAGGCACGTGCGCAGTGATGCGGGCAGGCCGAGCCGATTCACGGTGAAGATCTCATCGAGGCCTTCTCGAACGCTCGCTGCTGCATCGGGCCAGTCGCGTTGGAGCCACGAGGCGTACTGGTCAAGCTTGCGCAGGCCCTCCTTAGCCTCGAGCTTCCAGGCGGCGCGCAGGGTGGCCCGTGCCTGGTCGTGCTGCGCGTTCGGCAGGTGGCCGACGACATTCCGCAGCTTGTGGTTGCGACAGCGCTGTACCTCGTTGCCGGCGCCGAACACCTGGGCGATCGCGCTGCGTAGCGCCTTCGCTCCATCGACGACGAACAGCCGACGTCGGTCGGGGCGGATCCCGCGAGCGACGAGATCCTCGAGCAGGGCGGTCGTCACGGTCGCGTTCTCAGAGGCACCGCTGCGCACGCCGAGCACGTACTTCTTCCCGTCTTCGTCGACCCCCACGGCCGCCAGAACATGGTGGTTCCCGAACTGGATCCCGTCGAGGTAGATAATCAACACGTCGACCTTGCTGAAGTCTCGCTCAGCCAAGTCCTGGAGGACTCGCGTCCCGGCCTCGATGGTCTCACGGGAGACCTCCGACTTGCCGATGCCGACCTGCTCGGCCATCGCCGGCAGGACCGTCTCGTAGCGCCGGGTCGAGACGCCGTTCAGCATGATCGCCAACATGCGGTCGGCAAGGCGCTGATCGCGCTGCATCGCGTCGTACGCCGGGATCGCGACCTCGCCGCGCTCCCCCTGCCGCGCCGTCTTCTTGCGCAGACGCGGCTTTTCCACGCGCAGCTGACGTTCGCTCAACGTGACGCGCCCCGGCTGGCTGCCGTGCCAGTACAGCGCCCGATCGTCGGCGCGGCGGCCCTGCCGCTTGGGCCCGGCGAGCCGCTCAGCGCTCATCCGAAGGACCGCCTCGACGGTCGCCCGACCCATGACGTCGATCACCTCGTCGATGGCCTTCTCGCCCCGCTCCAAGAGCTCGACGAGCGGCAGCAGGAGCTGACCGTCCTTCGAGAGAAACTCCGCGAGCTCGCGGCTGCTGAGCGTGGACGGCTTCGTGACAACCTGGTACGTTCTCTTCATCGGTGGTTCTCCTTTCCGACAAGCACCCGATCGACCTTACGATCGGGCAGGAGTTACCACCGACCTTCCACTACGCCTGGGTCATCCTCGACGCAAGCGATCGGCCGGCGTCGGGACCTGAGGGAGGTGGAGGTCTGGCAGGGCTGCAACGAGCGCTTGCACCACTTCGGCATCGAAATCCGATCCCGCGCAGCGCCACAATTCGTCCAACGCCTCTTGCCGCGGGCGCGAGCCTCGATACGCGCGAGCAGTGGTGATGGCGTCGTACGCATCGGCTACGTGAACGATCCGCGCATCTACCGGGATTTCATCGCCCCGAAGACCATGCGGGTATCCACTGCCATCCAGGCGTTCGTGATGAAGCTCGGCAACCGGCACGTGGACAGCCAGGAACGGCATTGTCTTGAGGATCTTCGCGCCGAGCGTCGTGTGGGTCTTGATGACCTCGAACTCTTCCTTTGAAAGCCGTCCGGTCTTCTGAAGAATTGCGTCCGGCACCCCGATCTTGCCAATGTCGTGCAGTAGCGCGCCGACGCGAAGCAACTCGATATTCGTAGCGTCGAGCTTGAGGCGACGTCCGATTTCCACCGACAGCAGGCTCACACGTTCCGAGTGACCGGCTGTGTAGGGATCGCGCGCATCGAGTGTAGCCGCCAGTCCACGGATGGCTGCGACGTACGCCGACCGGGTTTCGATGTCAGCCGCCGACAGGGCCTCCATCAGCGAGTTGACGACCTCGGCAAAGCTATCCAGTTCACGACTCGACCCCATGGCCGGCACGCGCACGTCGAGGTTTCGGGTTTCGGCCACTGCCTGTACTGACCGGGAGAGTTCGTTGATTGGCCGAGTGATTGAGCGCGATAGCCAGACGCTTGCCCCGGCGGACAGCAGCAAGGCAAGTACCGCAATGCCGAATACCGCCCGCCGCGTATCCCGCATCAGCGGCAACGCCGCGGCGTCGATCGATCCAAGGGCGAACACGGCCGCATTTCCGAGGTCAAGAATGCGGCGATGGGCGAAGAGTTCGTCTCCCAGCGTGACCGTACCGTTGTCGGACTGCGTGCGTGTCCACGCTTGGGCGAGTGCGGTTTCAGTATGTGGAGGCAATGAGCTCGCCCGCACGACTCCTCCCTCAACGATCGCGATCGCCGTCCCCGAAAGCGCAGCCAGTCGCCCGGCGAAGGCACTGTCCAAGCGTTCGGCGACCATGAGCCACCCGATGCGGGTCTCATAGAGATTGAGGGGAACCACCTGCGCTCTCGCGATGCCGCCGCCCATAGCGACGACACGTTCCCCGCCGTGCTCCTCGGCGGCCGAAACGGCTTCGTTGGCAGTTAACCAGTCAGCGCCTAGCGCGCCACCGGCGGCCAGGGAGACACCGCTCTCGTCAAGAATCGCGACCAGGTCCGCTTCCGAACTTAGGGCCAACCGCTCCGTCTCGCGCTCGAGCGTTGTGAGGAGATCGGCGGAGGGTAGTCCCCACTGGGTCTCTGAATGATAGGTGTCGAGCGCGGCCTTGAGTATCGGCTGTTCGGCCAGTGCGCGTGCTCTCGTAACTAGTTCGTCGCTCCGCCGCTGTTCGCTAGCCGAAAGCACTTTCTGAACGGCTGACAAACTTCCGGCAACACTCGCTTGCACTGATCGCTCCACGAGGACGGTGACAACCACCATCACGATCGCGAGGACAGACACTGACGTGGTAAACGTCGCGACCAGTGTCCTCGTGAGAAGGCGCGGCGGTCCGGGTCGGTTGATCATGGATCAAGTACCGGAAGGGAGAACTCAACGTGCGTCGTCACCCCGCGTTCGATGACGACCGTCTGGGCGCTATTGCCGACACGCTCGTGCCACGCCGCGATCCGAAATGTCCCTGGTGGGACGCCGTCGAGAACAAATCGTCCGTCGTCGTCCGGTATCACGAAGTATGGATGGTCAAGAACCATCACGACGGCACTCATGTACGTGTGGAGATCACAAAACACCTTTACGATACCGGTCTTGTCGAGCGTATGACCGCGGCTGACTCCGCGTTTATACCGACCCAGGTCAAACGACGCGGCGCCGGACAATGAGAAGACGTTGTGGAAGAACGGATCGTCGTTCGGGAACTCGACGGTCGATCCCCGTGTCAAGGCGAGTACCCGCGGCTCGAAGGTCTCGTTGATCTGCCTGATGGCTGCGCGCCTAGATGGCAGGACAGCGGGCGGTGGGGCCCCGTCCACGTACACGATCACATTGCGGATCTCGGGCCACCGGTCGGTCGTTGGGGCCCGGACGCCTCGAGAAACGTACTCCGCGACTGATGGAGGTCGCGAAACTGATGCCAGCGTGACGGTGCCAGTCACCGTGCCGAACTCGTCAGAAAGATACTCTTCCGGGGCTGCAGATGGGATCGCGGCCCAAATCATCCAGCAGGCTGTACAGACGGCGATCAGGCGAGCGACGGAAGAAACCATTGCGTATTGCCGGTTGGGTCAGCGCACGTATCCCCCACATAGGAAATCGGATGGCCACGCGACCTCTTGAGCATCGCCGGCGACTGAAGGGATGATCCAACAGGCGCAGTCCTGTGCATGGCGTCAAGGTGACGAGGTCCCTTGTCGTGGCGTTAGACACCGAGCCGACCCTTCATGTCGCGATGCAGAAGGGGCTGTTCGCCGGAGCGTTCGGGCACGAACACACTGGCGCTAACGCACACAACCATGGTGTCTCGCCCGGACGGTCGGCGGTTCCTGATGATCAAAGAACCTACGGTCGAGGCCGCTGCGGGAGGCGCTCTCGTCCTTGTCCTAAAGCTGGTTCGAGGAACTCACGCGCCTCGTGCCCACCCCCTGAAGTGTGAAGCTGGCTTCACATGTGCCGGGTGCAACACGTTGTACAGCCGGAAGCGTACGCACGGCTTCTCCGACCTTCTGGCCACTGGTGATCAACGACAATGGCAGGTGGGGAATACTGTCCCGCTCGGGCTTTGCTCCGTAACATGGTGTATCGGGCGGCTCGAGCAGTCGTCATCGCGGCACCAGCCTCGCGTCGGTGCGCTACGATCACGCGCATGCAGCATCCCACTCCGATTCGTCCAAGCGACCACGCCGTCTACTCCCCGGACAAGATGGGCAAGAGCACCATCTTTCGTTCCGAGCGCGTCATGGTGGGGTTGAACGCGTTCGAGCCTGGGCAGGAGCATGCGCTCCATGCGCATGAAGGCATGGACAAGGTGTATCAAGTGATCGAAGGGCAGGGCGTGTTCCTCCTCGACGGCGACGAGGTGCCGATGGAGGCGGGCGTTCTACTGGTGGCACCGGAGGGAGCCCATCACGGCATTCGCAACACCGGCACGGATCGGCTGCTCGTACTCGCCATACTCGCGCCTGCTCCGTAGGCCAAGGAAGCCGCTTCACAAGTGCAACACGTTGCACAGCCGGAAGCGCACGTACGCGACGTAGGCCGCTTCAGTCCTCGAACCCGTCCTTGACACCGTTCCACCCGAGGAAACCTCACAGAAGCCGTTCGTACGCTTTGTGAAGGCGTTTCTGGGCATCAGGTACCGCCAGTGACGCCTTGGGCATAGAATGACCCCCAGATCACCATCCTTAGATCATGGCCCTTTAAGTCGGTCGCCGCCCAGATTAACCTCGTCCTCAACTGGCACCAAGAGCTGCTGGAGCGCGTGCCCATTCCCTGAGGGCGCCCGATCGGACCCGTGCGGTGAGTGAGCGCGTGCGAAGGTACGCAGCTCGCGAAACGGGAGGAAAAACATCGCAGCGTCTGAGAGACTGGTGGTGGCTCGGAGCGGTGAGGTCGACGAACCAGTGGGGCGAGTGAGACCGATCAATTGGCTGATCCGGCGTGTGCGTGGTTGAGCGAAAGAGTGGGCGCGGTCGTGTCGCTGGTTGACACGGTGAGAGCCTGAGACCCTGAGTAGCGAAGCGAGTGGCATGCGCTCCGCTCCGGCCGTCAGGAGGAGCGATGGCGTACCGGGTGGCAGGGATCGACGTGCATAAGAAGATGTTGGCGGTGGTGATCGCCGACATCGCCGTGGAGGACGCGTATCACTTCGAGCGTCGGCGGGTGGGCACCAGCCCGCGCGAGTTGCGGGAGCTGGCGGCGTGGCTGGTCGCGCGCGAGGTCGAGGAAGTGGTGATGGAATCGACGGCGCAGTATTGGCGCCCGGTGTGGGAGGTGCTGGAGCGGGACTGGCAACCGTACCGCTCGGGCCAGCCGGGCGCGTTGCATCTGGCGCAGGCGCAATCGAATCGCGGGCCGCGTGGGCGGAAGCAGGATTTCCCCGACGCGGAGCGGTTGGTGAAGCGACTCGTCGCGCAGGAGTTGACGCTGAGCTTTGTGCCGGACGCCGAGCAGCGGTTGTGGCGCACGGTGATGCGTCGCAAGTATCAGCTGACGCGCAGTCGGGTCCAGCTCCAGAACCGGCTGGAGTGTCTCCTGGAGGAAGCGCATCTGAAGCTGTCGCGTCTGGTGTCGGATCTGCTGGGTCTGAGTGCCCGACGGATGCTCCAGCCGTCGCGGACGGGGAGACCGATCCCGCCGCGCTCGCGGCGCTGGCGGATCGCCGCCTCCGCGCCACGCCCGATTAGAGCGTTTTTCATGACGCTTTGGCGGCCGTGTAGCCGCAATGATGGACGTAGTTGCGGCATTCGGTGGGGGTGAAGCGCGACAGACACGCACCGAGGAGCGGCCAGAGCGTGTCGAGCGAGCGGCAGCGGGCTTGGCGGACGATAGCTTTGAGTTTGGCGAAGCTCAGCTCGATGGGGTTGAAGTCGGGACTGTAGGGCGGCAGGAAGCGCAGCGTCGCGCCGGCCGCTTCAATAGCGTGGCGCACGCCGTCGACTTTGTGCGCGGCGAGGTTGTCGGCAATCACCATGTCACCGGGCTGCAACGTCGGTACGAGGATCTGTTCGACGTAGGCGAGGAAGCTGGCCCCGTCCATCGGGCCATCGAGGACCCCCGGCGCGGTGAGCCCCGTCACCCGCAGCGCGGCGATGAAGGGACTGCTCTCCCACCGACCCTGGGGCGCGTGATCGGCGACCCGCTGGCCGCGAAGGCTGCGCCCATAGCGCCGCAGGAGATTGGTGGCGACCCCGCTTTCATCCAGAAAGACGAGGCGAGTCGGGTCGAGCGTCGGGGCAGTCGTCGCCCACTGCGCGCGGGCGGCCGCGACGTCGGGGCGATCGTGTTCGGACGCGCGTACCGTTTTTTTTTACGGTAAAGCCCAGCTGTTTCACGGCCCGCCAAATCGTCGCCAGACTGGCGGACGTACCCAGGGCGACCTGTAGGTCGGCGAGGGTGCGGTCCGGTTGCTCGCGGATCAAGGCCGCGAGCGTGTGCAGCTGGGACGCGAGCACCGGATGCCGCCCGTAACGCTGCTGGCGCGGGGCGACTTCGCCGGTTTCCCGCCGCCGGTGTGTGAGCCGCCGGACCCAGGAGGCACTGACGCGGTATTTGCTCGCGACCGCGGCCGCCGGCATGCCCGCGTCGCTATCGTGGAGCACTCGTTCGCGAAGATCCATCGAATAGGCGCGCATTGATCCTCCTACAGGACGTTGCACGTAGGAGTACCATGAACCGCCTATCGAGTACTAGAGCTTTTCGAAAAACGCTCTAGCTGCGCGATGCGCTCGGCGCGGTGACGGCGCTCGACCCCGTCTACCGGCAGCTCCTCGAGATGACCCTCGACGAGTTGCGGTTACTCGAAGCGCAGATGACGCATCTGGATCAGGCCATGGCCCGGCTGCTCGCGTTGCATCAGGCGGCGGTGCAGCGGCTCGCGGAAGTGCCGGGGCTCGGCGTGGACTCGGCGCAGCAGATCATCGCCGAAGTCGGGGCGAAGGCGGCCACCTTTCCGTCGCCGAAACAGCTCGCCTCCTGGGTGGGCGCCTGTCCCGGGGATGAAGAGAGTGCGGGCGTGAGCCACAGCCACCGCTCGCCGAAGGGCAACCGGCAGATGCGCCGGCTCCTCCACTCGGCCGCCAATGCCGCCGTCAAGACGAAAGGGAGCATCTTAGAGGTCGTGTATCGGCGACTGGTCCCACGCCTGGGCCATGCCCAAACGATCGGGGCCATTGCCCACCGCCTGTGTCGGTTGATCTGGAAGATTCTGTACCAAGGCGTTCGCTACGAGGAACGTGGCCCAGAAATCAGTATCGCACGGACGCAACGCCGTGCCGCCAAGATGATCCGGGAACTTCGTGGCCTCGGCTATCGTGTGGAGCTGGTACCATCTCCACCGAGCACACCAGCATGACCGATACTGTTTTTCGACCCTGGTTCCAGGAACTCACCGAGCGCGTGCCCATACCGTAGCCATGCCTCTAAAGCGCTTTTCAAATAGGCCTTGTACTACCTGGGGCGGTCGTGGTACTTCTGCGCATACCGATGCAGGAGGACCGATGCGTGCCTATTCGATGGATCTGCGAGAGCGGGCGCTCCTCGACAGCGATGCCGGGATGAAGGCGGCCGATGTGGCGGCGAAGTACCGCGTGAGCGGGTCGTGGGTGCGGCTACTGAAACAGCGGCGGCGCGAAACGGGCGAGGTGGCGCCTCGCGTCCAGCGACATGGACGGCGCGGCATGCTTGAGCCGCACCTACACACCTTGGCCGCGCTGATTGCGGCGCACCCGGATCGCACGCTGGCTGAGCTGAAGGACGCCCTCGCCACGCCCGCGAGTGTGCCGACGGTCTGGCGCGCCGTGCGGGCCCTCGGCCTGACCGTTAAAAAAAACGGTCCGCCCGTCCGAACACGATCGGCCTGACGTCGCGGCCGCGCGGGTCGCGTGGCACGCGGCGGCGCCGACCTGGGATGTCGCCCACCTCGTGTGTCTGGACGAAACCGGCATCACCACCAATCTGCTTCGGCGGTACGGCCGGGCACCGCGCGGCGCGCGCGTCCACGACCACGCCCCCTGCGGGCGCTGGCAGACCAGCACGTTTCTCGCCGCGTTGCGGGTCACGGGGCTGACCGCACCGGGGGTCTTCGACGGCGCGATCGATGGCGAGAGCTTCCGCGCCTACATCGAACAGATCCTGGTGCCGACCCTGCAGCCCGGCGACATCGTCATTGCCGACAATCTCGGGGCCCACAAGGTCGCCGGCATCCAACGCGCCATCCAGGCCGCCGGGGCCACCCTCTGGTACTTGCCACCCTACAGCCCGGACCTCAATCCCATCGAGCTCTGCTTCGCGAAGCTCAAAGCCCTCGTTCGCACCGCTCGCTGTCGCAGCACCGAGACGCTCTGGCCGTTCCTCGGCGAGTGCTTGGCGCACTTCAGCCCTGACGAATGCCGCACCTATGTTCGGCACTGCGGGTACTCGGCCGCCACACGGTCATGAAAAGCGCTTTAGAGGCAGAAGAGGGTTCGACCGCCGCACCACGTACCGTGCGCCGACGCCGGCGTGAGCCGACCGCGCCGCCAGAAGTTCATGTCGGGATAGAGTCCTTGCCTTGGGCCGAGGTTCCGCTAGAGCGACCGCTGTTCATGGTCTTCGACAACAGTCACTCAGACGTCACGCCTCCGGGAGCCGGAGCAATTCGACTTCGCAGTGAGTTCTTTCCGGGCGAGTCGCTGATGGCCACGTCGGATGAACTCGAGGCGCTATCGCGGCCTGACCTGGCGAGTGATAATGTCGGCCTGGTCGAAGTCGTTGTTTCAGAGACGGGGGAGGTCGAGCGGGCGAAACTGATCTCCGCGCCGGCAAACGTGCACGAGTCTATGCTGCTAAGCGCCATCAAGGCGTGGCACTTCGTACCTGCGGAGAAGGGCGGCCAAGCTGTTCGTTATCGGCAGGTGATGCCGATCACCGTCGCACGGTAGCTCCTCAAGCCAAGAAAGTACGCAAGCCTGGGCCTGACCCGCTTCCGTGGACACCTAACCCTTGTGGTAGAAGGAGTCCACGATGCCGAACACCAGGAAACCCTACCCGCCGGAGTTTCGCGAACAGATGGTCGCGTTGGTCCGGGCCGGGCGTACTCCCGAAGATCTCGCTCACGAGTTTGAACCGACCGCCCAGTCGATCAGCAACTGGGTGGCTCAAGCCGATCGCGATACCGGTCGGCGGACCGACGGCCTCACGACGACCGAGCGTGCCGAGCTGACGCAGCTCCGCCGCGAGAATCGCCAGCTGAAGCTCGAGCGAGAGATCTTGTCAAAAGCCGCGGCCTGGTTCGCACAGGAGACCGCGCCGAACACGAAGCGATCTTCGGGTTCATGAAAGCGAATCAGGCCACCTATCCGGTCCGGGTCATGGGCCGGCTGCTGGGCGTCTCCGCCAGCGGCTTCTACGCGTGGGCTGGGCGGCCGCCGTCGGCACGGGCCGTGGAGGACATCGGGCTCACGGCCCTGATCCATGCGATCCACCGGCGGTCGGACGGCGCGTACGGGGCGCCGAGTATCCACGCGGAGCTGGCCGACGATCACCACCGTCGGGTCGGGAAGAAACGTGTGGCCCGCCTGATGCGCGCAGCGCGCCTGCAGGGCCTGCGGCCGCGGCGCTTCGTGACCACGACGATCGGCGATCCCACCGCTGACCGGGCGCTGGATCAAGTGGATCGGGAGTTCACTGCAGCGGGCCCGGATCGTCTCTCGGTGGCCGACATCACGTACGTCCCGACGTGGGCCGGCTTCCTCTATCTCGCCATCGTGCTCGACGTCTGGTCGCGACGCATCGTTGGCTGGGCCATGGAGACGCATCTCCGGACTGAACTCGTGCTCGCCGCACTCGACATGGCGTTGACGCAACGCCGGCCCGAGGCGGTCGTGCATCACTCGGATCGCGGGTGCCAGGGTGAATTCAACTGGTCGTCGCAACACCTCGATGATGAGGTGCTGCGATGCAGAAACGGAAACGGAGAAGGTCAGACCGGGCGGGTCGACCTGCGATGCGTTCGCCTGGCCGGCCGCCGGTAGCGGGGCGTGAGGAGCAGCAACGGTTCTGGAAGGCGATCGCCAGGGGGCTGTCGAGTGAGGATGCCGCTGTGTCATGTGGCGTGTCGCCGCCCGTGGGTGGTCGTTGGTTCCGTGAGGGCGGTGGTATGCCGCCGATCAGCTTGGCGCCCCGATCGGCTCGCTACCTGTCCTTTGCGGAGCGGGAAGAGATCGCGATCCTGAGAGCTCAGGGCGCCGGGGTGCGCGAGATTGCCCGTCGGCTCCGGAAGAGCCCCGTCGACTGTCTCGCGAGAGCTGCGTCGCAACGCGGCGACTCGGAGCGGCGGTCTGGCGTATCGGGCGTCGACTGCGCAGTGGCACAGCGACCGACGTGCCAAGCGCCCGAAGATCGCCAAGCTGGCCGCGAACGATCGGCTGAGGAGCTACGTGCAGGACCGCCTCGCAGGCACGATGATGGCTGAGGACGGGATGCCCGTGCCTGGCCCAAACGTGGGCTCCTGGAGTGGTCGACGTCATGGCCGCCGCCAGGACCGACATTGGGCGACATCGTGGAGCCCGCAGCAGATCGCCCATCGACTCCGGATAGAGTATCCCGACGATGACTCGATGAGGGTCTCGCACGAGGCCATCTACCAAGCGCTGTACATCCAGGGGCGGGGGGCACTGCGCCGCGAGTTGACGGCCTGCCTGCGCACCGGGCGGGCGCTGCGCGTGCCGAGGGCTCGCCGCCGTGGTCGCGGCAAGGCGTTTGTAGGCCCCGACATCATGATCAGCGAGCGGCCCGCCGAGGCCGAGAACCGAGCTGTTCCTGGACACTGGGAAGGCGACCTCATCATCGGACTTGACAGCTCCGCGATCGGCACATTGGTCGAACGCACCACCCGATTCACGATGCTGCTCCACCTGCCCCGCATGGCCGAACGTGGCCGACTCAGGGTCAAGAACGGTCCGGCGCTTGCGGGGCATGGCGCCGAAGCCGTGCGGGATGCGATCACGTCGACGATCGCGACGCTCCCTGATCAGCTTCGTCGGTCACTGACCTGGGACCAAGGCGCGGAGATGGCCCAGCACGCTCAACTGCGTATCGACACGGGGCTGCACGTCTTCTTCTGCGACCCCCGCAGTCCGTGGCAGCGCGGCACGAACGAGAACACCAACGGCTTGCTGCGCCAGTACTTCCCCAAAGGTACTGACCTCAATAGGCACAGTGCGAGCGACATTGCTGCTGTCGCGACCACACTCAACCGCCGACCGCGGAAGACTCTCGGTTGGAGAACCCCATCCGAAGCCTTCAACGAACTGCTACTCTCACACCAGCGAGGACGTGTTGCGACGACCCCTTGAAACCGGCCAGTACACCAGCTACGCCTTCGGCAAACGATGCCGCGACGCCGGCGTGATGCCCTCCATGGGCTCCATCGGCGATGCGTATGACAATGCCATGGCCGAGAGCTTTTTCGCCACGCTCGAGCGCGAAGTGCTCAACCGGCGACGGTTCCGCAGCCAGGCCGAAGCGCGGATGGCGATCTTCCAGTGGCTGGAGGGCTGGTACAATCCGCACCGTCGCCACTCGGCCCTCGGCTATCGTTCACCCATCAACTACGAGAGGAGACAGCTGCCGCAGAGTGCTTGAAACCCAAGTCCGTACCCGTCCACGAAACCGGGGCAAGTCCAGCCGGCCCCGATGACGCCCTTTTGTCGTCGTGCGGGATGGCTTTCCCTGCGGGTCCGAGACGCGAGGGAACTCAGTCCGGTTCGTCGAGGTCGACGTCGACCTCTTCCCATCCGGCGGAGACGAACTGATCGCGCAATCCCCATGCGCGATTCATCAGCGGCACGATCTCCGGATGGGCTTCTGCCACGAGAACCTGACCCGTCCCTAAGTTATTGACAGTGAGGGCGAACTCGCCAGCGAAATCACTCACCGAGCACCAGAGCTGCTGATGGGTCTCACGGCGAAGACGCCAGAGCACAAGACCGTCGACGGTGAGTTCCGGAAGGAACGGTGTCACTGCTGTTGTGTTTACCGTGGTGTGGGGAACCGCAATGCCGTCTGCTAACGGTCCGCGATAGCTGCAAGGCGAGGGCCACTCGTCTGGGTGTGACAGAGTGTGCAACGGTCGATTCCCGAGAAGCTGTGCGGCTGCTCAACGGGCTACAGTCCGTCGCTGATTGGCTGCCAAGATGCGTTTGCGAAGCCGGATACTACCTGGTGTGACCTCTACCAGCTCATCGTCGTTGATAAACTCGATCGCTTGCTCGAGATTGAGGATCCGTGGCGGCACCAGCCTGATCGCCTCTTCGGATGAGGACTGTCGCATGTTGGTAAGCTTCTTTTCCTTCGTCACGTTTACGTCCATGTCTGCCGACCGAGCGTTCTCGCCGATGATCATCCCCTCGTAGACCGGTGTTCCCGGCTCGATGAAGATCTCTCCGCGTTCCTGGAGGTTGTAGAGCGCAAAGGCGGTGGCCTTGCCAGCTCGATCGGCGACAAGGACGCCAGTGGGTCGTCCCGATATTGGTCCGTGCCACGGCTCCCACGAAGAGAACAGGTGGTTCATGATGCCGGTGCCGCGCGTGTCGGTGAGAAACTGGGAGCGGAAACCGATGAGCCCTCGCGTTGGGATACGAAACTCGAGCCGGACGCGACCGCTGCCGTGATTGACCATCTTTGTCATCGTCGATCGGCGGTTGCCGAGGCCGGCAATGACCACACCCTGATAATCCTCCGCGACGTCGACCACGAGCTCCTCGACCGGTTCCTCTCTTCCACCGTTTGCGTCCCGGGTCACGATCTCAGGCCGGGATACTTGTACCTCGTGTCCTTCCCGCCGCATCATCTCGATCAGAATCGACAGCTGAAGCTCCCCGCGTCCGACCACCTTGACCCGATCGGGCGAGTCGGTGTCCTCTACGCGAATTGAGACGTTTCCCACGAGCTCTCGGTCAAGGCGGTCGCGGAGATTCCGCGACGTCACATAGTGGCCGTCCTGGCCCGCCATCGGAGACGTGTTGACGCCGAAGACCATCGAGACCGTTGGCTCGTCGATGTGGATCGGCGGGATCGGAGACTGGTGCTCAGGGTCGGTGATGGTTTCGCCGATCGTGATGTCACTCAGGCCAGCCAAGCAGACGATATCGCCGGCAGAGGCTTCTTGGATGTCGACGCGCCTGAGGCCGTTGAAGGCAAAGAGTTTGGTCACCCTGGTCCGCTGCATGTTGCCGTCGAGTTTGGCGATCGCGACTTGGTCGCCGACTTTCACGCTGCCGTTGAAGAGACGTCCGATCGCGATGCGGCCGAGGTAATCGCTGGAGTCGAGATTGGCGACGAGAAGTTGGAGAGGAGCGTCCGGATCGCCCTTGGGTGGGCTGACGTGCTCGATGATCGCCTCGAACAGCGGACGAAGACTCTCGCCGGGTTGATCGCCGTTTGCCGTGGCCGTTCCCGCCTTGGCGTTTGCATAGAGGACAGGAAAGTCGATCTGCGAATCGGTGGCATCCAGATCAATGAAGAGGTCGTAGATCTCGCTGAGCACCTCGGCCGGTCTGGCATCCTGCCTGTCGATCTTGTTGATGACGACGATCGGAGGCAGTCCACGCTCGAGTGCCTTCCTGAGCACGAAGCGTGTCTGGGGCAATGGCCCCTCGGACGCGTCGACGAGGAGGAGGACTCCGTCGACCATGGTTAGGGTCCGCTCGACCTCGCCGCCGAAATCAGCGTGGCCCGGGGTGTCGACGATGTTGATCGTCAGGTCCTTGTATCGAACGGCCGTGTTCTTGGCCATGATGGTGATCCCGCGCTCGCGCTCGAGGTCGGTATTGTCCATCGCCCGCTCCTCGACCCGTTCGTTCGAACGAAACACGCCGCTTTGATGGAGCAGGGCATCGACGAGTGTAGTCTTACCGTGGTCGACGTGGGCAATGATGGCGACGTTGCGTAGTAGCGCGTTTGGAGGACTAGACATCCCACCATTATCCGCTGTTTCGGCGGCGTCAGTGTTTCGTCGTCAGGCCGAGCAGGTGGGCGATGTGCGGCAGCGGGTCGCTAAGCCGGAGGTTGGTCGACACGTCCTTCCAGCTGAGTAGCTCTCGGATCGCTGCCATTCTGTCGTCTGTCTGCATCAAGTAGCGAAGCTCTCCGAAGATGGGCCACCGAAATTCGAGGCCAGTCTCGAAGTCAAAACAGGGTTCCGGCTCTTCCCCGAGGGCTATTTGATACAGCATGTGTGAGAAGTTCACTCCGCTCGCGCTGGAGATCTCGTCGGTGCCCGCGAGTCTGGCGTTGAAATCGAGAAGCTTCGGTTCCCCATCCCTGCGGTCACGGCGGAAGTCTAGATGGGCCACGCCGTGGTAGCCGAGGTCCTGGAGTAGCCGACTCCCCGCATCCATGAGCGCGCCGTCCTGGATAGTGCGGCAGGCGACCGGAGGCCCAAAAGGTAGCGGAGCGTTTCGAAGGCTCAGGTATGTGGAGCCGGAAACGGGTGTCCCGTGTAGACAGAGCAACGTCAACTCCAGATCATCGCCTCGCACCACTTCTTGAATCATTGGTGGCGAGTCGAAGTGACGTAGTGCCGCAGACAAATCGGCCGCATGATTCACCTGCTGGATTCCTTCACCGGCGGTACTCACGGCCGGTTTGAGAAGAACCGGATACGGGATCTGGTCTCGGGCGTCGAGCGCCGCTTCTAGTGAAACCGGACATAGGGTCCAGGGCGTCGCGACCCCACATCGCTCTGCCCGCTCTGTCATCGTCTTCTTGTTGAGCATCTGTTCGAAGACGTCACCTCCGGGGCACGGAACCACGCGTGTGAACTCGGCGTACTCCTCGTAGAAGGCGTAGACCAGTCGCCAGGTCTCGTCCATCGTTGGCAAGAGGACATCCGGACGCCAGTCCCGTATCTTGGCCAGGACGACCTCGTGTGCCGCCTCGAGCCCCCTGGTTCCTCGTTCCTCACTGTCTGCGACGGGAGGATAGACGAAGCGTCGTTCCGCATAACGCGAGTGGTTCGCCCGCGCGAACCTGGAGTCGCCGCCGACAAAGACTGGGATGCCGAGCTGTCCGAAACGGCGAACGATTCCCAGCGCGTT
The DNA here is from genome assembly GCA_965223015.1 of Vicinamibacterales bacterium. Lineage (GTDB taxonomy): Bacteria > Acidobacteriota > Vicinamibacteria > Vicinamibacterales > UBA8438 > CAUZIB01. Next base: position 365,067 of record CBDCVL010000002.1, read on the forward strand.
GCGGTGCTGGCCGCCGAGGACCATGATGCTGGGTTGTCGGGTTGACACGTGACCTATCCAGCGCGCCTTCGCACGAGCGCCCTACTCGTCGCAGACTAGACCGACGAAGCGTTCGTAAGCGGAGTGTGGTTCGTCAGCACGGGAGAATGCCGGTCAGCATCACGAGTGTGCCGGCGCCGCTACTTCCCGCCGAGAATCTGATTCCACCCGTCGACCTGGGCCTTCTGCTCGGCGAGGAGCGACGAGGGATCACCCTCAATCACGACCTTCTCCATCGCGTCGCCCTGTGCGATGGCGTCGACGACCTCTCGTCCGGAAGAGACCTTGCCGAAGATCGAGTGCCGGTCATCGAGGTGCGGAGTGGGACCATGGGTAATGAAGAACTGGCTGCCGTTCGTGCCAGGTCCGGCGTTAGCCATCGACAGCATACCTGCCGACGTGTGGCGTAGTGACGGACTGAACTCGTCTGCGAAGTTATAGCCTGGGCCTCCCCTCCCGGTGCCTGTTGGGTCGCCTCCCTGAATCATGAAGTCGGCGATGACCCGGTGGAACGTCAAGCCGTCGTAGTAGCCCCGCTGCACGAGATTCACGAAGTTCGCGACCGTCAGTGGTGCTTGGGTCGGGAAGAGAGTTATGCGGATGTCGCCCTTCTTAGTGGTGACGACGGCTGTCAAGTCGTTCTCTTGGTTCGTTTCGCTCGGCATTCCTGTCTGGACCTCCAATGACCTACCTCAGATTAGTCGCTCTGAACCTCGCACGTGCCGTAGTACTGCTCGGGCCTCGAGGTGAAGCCCGCGAGCCTGACTCGCGTGTATTCATGTCGAGTATGGACGGCGTTCAGCTTTCCATCGTCGCGAGGCTCCCCGAAGACCGATGTCACGTAGAGGGGACCCGAACTTCCGACCTGCATGAAGTGCAACGTCTCGCCCGAGAGGCGGACCGTGATGTACTCGGGACCGAACAAACCGACCGCGTCGGAGACTCCTTCGTCGGCGTCGATATCCTCGAAACTGAACGACACGTTGGATGCCGCCACTTCCGTTTCCGGTTCCCCGTCGGTCCACGTCCCGGTGACGTACAGCGGGAAGACGCACTCGAGATGCGTGACGCCCCCGAGATCTACCTGGGCTCCGGTCTCTCCGGTTTCTAGGGATGGGGATGCGGCGACGATTGGGAGCGGAAGGAGGACGAGGAGTGTCCTCATGAGCATCGATTTCGGCATTGTATACTCCTGTGTGCCCTGCCACCCAGGTCCGAATCCTGACGGACGGATCGGCTGAGAAACAAGCTGGAACAATGTACTCTACACGGAACGTTGCATGAGAATCTCAGCGACGATTGCCCTACTGGCCATTGGTGGGTCCCTTGTTTTTGGCCAATCGGCGGGCGACACGCAGCTTGAGGCACAGCTCCGGAGATTGTTTCCTTCGGCGACGTCGTTCTCTCCAAAGGGCGGCGAACCGCCGCACATTCGGGCGCTCGTAAGAGATGCGTCTTCCGGTGACGAGCGGCTGATCGGGCTGGCGTTCTGGACGACGGAGCTCACCCCGCTAGAGCGCGGCTATGATGGCCCGATCAAGGTCCTTGTGGGCATGGACACGAAGGGGAGCTTGACCGGTGTGATCGTTGATGCACACCGAGAGCCATACGGGTATTTCTCCGTCGACCTGCCGGTGTTTTCGGCTCAGTTCGTGGGCAAGAATATACGTGATCGATTCAGGTATGGTGAGGATATTGATAGCATCTCGCGGGCGACGATCTCGGTGACGAGTGCGTCGCGTGCGGTTCGAAACAGCGCGCGCCGTGTCGCACGGGCGTTGCTCGCTCCTCCAGACTAGTGGAGTGCCCTCTAGTTACCCAGTTGGCTCCCGAACAGTCTTGATATGGACCGTCGCGTTGTTCGTATGACCCTCGTCCGATGTGTCCTTGCGCTGAGCTTGTGCTGGGTCGTCACGAGCCAACCTGTCGCTGTGTTCGCGCTAGTCCAGCCAGAGTTCGATTCGTCGGCGAGCAGCAATCTTCAACCTGGCGACGATGGCTGGGACTTCGAAGATGACGATTGGGCGTTCGACGACGACGAGGTCGGCGCCGAAACCTGGGGACAGCTCATCGGGGAGCAGTGGATCGACATCGCGATGTTCGGTGCGTTCGCCGTGCTGGCGATGGTCAGTTTCTTCCGCAAGAGCGTCGGCCTGAAGACGGTGACGTTTGTCGCATCGATCGCCTACCTGGGGTTCTACAAGAGCCAGCTGATCTCGATTACGAACATCTTCGGGCTCATCGATGGCAATCTGCCGATCTTCCAGTACAGCCTCGCCTGGTATAGCTTCGCAATATTCACGGTGGCGAGCACTGTGCTGTGGGGGCGCCTCTACTGTGGTCGCGTGTGCGCCTATGGTGCATTGACACAGCTGCTCGACCGGGTCGTACCGTCGAAGCTCCGCATCGAGGTGCCGGCGGCAATCGAGCGGCGGGCATCACTGATCAAGTTTGGGCTACTGGGTGGGACGATCCTCTACTTTCTCGTGACGGCCGACATCTCGATCTACCGGTGGGTCGAGCCGTTCTGGATGTTCACTCTGAGGGGTACCCCTGGAATGTGGGTCGCCCTCGGTCTACTGCTTCTGGCAACGGTGTTTATTCGCAACCTGTACTGTCGGTTCCTGTGCCCGGTCGGAGCCGCGCTGGGGTTGCTCTCGAAGTTGACGATCTTTGGGATCAAGCGCTGGTCGGAGTGCGACACGTGCCGCATCTGCGAGAAGACCTGCGAATGGGGTGCGATCCGCGGTCCGGAGATCGTCATGACGGAGTGTGTCCGGTGCGACGACTGCGAGCGTCTGTACATGGACAAGGCCCGGTGCCCGCACTGGCTCATCATCCGCAAGAAGAGTGAGGTCGAGGCTGCCGGGCGCCTCGCCTGACGGACCCTCCTTCGCCATCTAGCGTGTAACGTGCTCGAGTCGCACCGGCGTCGCTTTCAGTCGGTCGACACGAACGTTTTCCGGGATTAGCTACCAGGGGGAGTGCTGGAAGCTACGAATGCCGGCGACATGAGGCCGCGTGGATACTGGGCGCCGGAGTCGGGCCAGAACAGGAAGACCCCGACACTGTAGGTGCCCTCCTGTAGGGCGGTCGGATCGACATCCACCGTGAAGCGTCCGTTGGGTTGCACGTCGCCCCAGAAGCGGAGGGCGTCGCGGTTGCTGCCACCGGACTTCCAGAATCTGACCAGGATGGTGTCGGTCGCGCCTGGAGCGGCAGCTGTGATCCTTCCGGACAGTCGCACCGGCGTGGAGGGGCGGTAGTGGCTCGGTACCGGTGCATCGAACTCGACGCCTGGCCAGCCGCGGGGTCCGAAGGCCGGACTGTCGATGGCGCGTGAGTCGAGCGGTTGGATGACCAGGTCCTTGCTCGCCGACATGATGCCCGTCTGCGGCACGAAGCTGGTCCCCGGTACGATGTCCGTCTGGAGATCGACCCGGTATTCCGTGAGCGCGTCGAATGACGGGTACCCATCGAAGCTGACGACGCCGTTCCGGCTGGGATCCTCGAGCCGCCGAGCAAAGAAGTTCCAGTAGTCCATCTCTGACTGTGACAGCAGCCCGTCCTGTGACACGACAACCGTTGCACGTCGCCACTCTGTCGGACTGGGGCCCCGTCGAGTCCCATGATGGGCGACGATGCCCTCGATCGTCACTCGATTCGTCTGACCGGAGATTGCTGTGCCCGCGGAGGGTGTGCGGCCGTTTTGTCCTGAGAGTTGATCCTGGTCGACGAAGACCCACACGTCCGGAACATCGCGTGCTGGGAGCTGGCCCATGCGATAGAGCTGCAACGGGTGGAATCGCATCGGCGAGGACGTCCCCTCGACGACGTAGTCGGCGTCAGACGGGAGGGCCCTAAAGCGCTTTTCAAATAGGCCTTGTACTACCTGGGGCGGTCGTGGTACTTCTGCGCATACCGATGCAGGAGGACCGATGCGTGCCTATTCGATGGATCTGCGAGAGCGGGCGCTCCTCGACAGCGATGCCGGGATGAAGGCGGCCGATGTGGCGGCGAAGTACCGCGTGAGCGGGTCGTGGGTGCGGCTACTGAAACAGCGGCGGCGCGAAACGGGCGAGGTGGCGCCTCGCGTCCAGCGACATGGACGGCGCTGCATGCTTGAGCCGCACCTACACACCTTGGCCGCGCTGATTGCGGCGCACCCGGATCGCACGCTGGCTGAGCTGAAGGACGCCCTCGCCACGCCCGCGAGTGTGCCGACGGTCTGGCGCGCCGTGCGGGCCCTCGGCCTGACCGTTAAAAAAAACGGTCCGCCCGTCCGAACACGATCGGCCTGACGTCGCGGCCGCGCGGGTCGCGTGGCACGCGGCGGCGCCGACCTGGGATGTCGCCCACCTCGTGTGTCTGGACGAAACCGGCAGCACCACCAATCTGCTTCGGCGGTACGGCCGGGCACCGCGCGGCGCGCGCGTCCACGACCACGCCCCCTGCGGGCGCTGGCAGACCAGCACGTTTCTCGCCGCGTTGCGGATCACGGGGCTGACCGCCCCGGGGGTCTTCGACGGCGCGATCGATGGCGAGAGCTTCCGCGCCTACATCGAACAGATCCTGGTGCCGACCCTGCAGCCCGGCGACATCGTCATTGCCGACAATCTCGGGGCCCACAAGGTCGCCGGCATCCAACGCGCCATCCAGGCCGCCGGGGCCACCCTCTGGTACTTGCCACCCTACAGCCCGGACCTCAATCCCATCGAGTTCTGCTTCGCGAAGCTCAAAGCCCTCGTTCGCACCGCTCGCTGTCGCAGCACCGAGACGCTCTGGCCGTTCCTCGGCGAGTGCTTGGCGCACTTCAGCCCTGACGAATGCCGCAACTATGTTCGGCACTGCGGATACTCGGCCGACACACGGTCATGAAAAGCGCTTTAGTGGGTCGACCAACTCGACGGGACCCCGCGAGGACGGACCCGAGCAGTGTTTCTCCACGGTAGAGAAGTGGCGTATGGGACGAGGGGTGCCATCCCGCCTCCGTGATGCCCGCCAGCTGGCGCCAATCGAACCCATCGCCCCACTGATGGGCGATCTCGTGGCTCGACTGCTCATTGGTCGCGAACTGCCCCTGCGAATAGAACTCGACCGACTGGAGACGGCCGGCGCTGCCGTAACTGTGCGATTGGTCCAGACGCGGCTTGCCGATTCCCTCGACCTGATTCTTGACGTTTCTGTGGAAGGCGCCGTACTCCGCCACCTGTGAGCGCTGTGCGACGAATGCGATACTGTCGTATCGGTCGGCGAAGTGCTCGTAGAAGCGGTTCGAGACCGCGGCGAGGTCGAGGTCATACGAACCTCCCGTTACACGGGAATCGCCGAAGCCAGGCACGACGAGATTCACAACGTGACTGGCGTACTGTACATCGGGTGCGAGGTTGTGGACGAGAGACCGAGGGATGCCGGTGGATCCTACCCGTAGATAGACGGACCGTGTGGTTGCGGGGGTACCGGCCGATGTCGAGACATTACGTGGGATGAGGACACGTCCCCAGAACACGTACGGGTGATCGAATCCGTGACGCGCGTGTCGGAGATGTTCCAACCACGTGCGACCCGACCACCTCGGTGCGAAGAGGCTAACTAGTCGGCCGCGGAGCGTGGTTGTCGCGGTGCGCTGCCACCGTTCCGTCACGACTCCAGACGGGGCACCGCCGTCTTGACGTTCGAAGATGAGCGTTGGGTAATCGCCGAGGACGGCGAAGTCGAGCAGCCTGACGGCACCTGAGTGATCGGGTCGAAGGATCGCTGGTGCCTGCTGAAACGAGAGCGGTTCTCCATCAGGTATCCGGTTGGATACCGATAGCGACCCTCGCCACGTGTGCGTGAGTTCCGTACCACAGAACGTGGTGTCGCCTTGGTTAGTCTGGTTGATCTGGTTCAGGGTTGTGAGCGTTGGCGGAAGATCCAAGCCGGCTGGACGGGCTGACCCTCGGGTCTGGGCCCACACGGGAAAGCTCGAAAGCACGAGCAGGGCGACAAGCAGCTGGCCAGAGAGTCCGGATCGCATGTTCCAATGCGCCGAGGGGCATCTTCATGAGGGGCAAACGGCCCGCCACGTGTAGGGCCAGCAAAACTGGTCCCCATTGACAATCGAGCCGACAAAGAATCAGACCAGAGCCTGAAAACATGCGGTCCTATTCGTGACAACCGTCCCGATCCTCGTTTGGTGCCGGAGGGAGGGGCAGAATGGCAACTAGGCGGTGTGTTCGAGCCTGCCCTGCAGTTCAAGCCAGACGAGGGCGTGGAAACGAAGGAACTCGGAGGTCGTGCGGGGAGGCGGACCACCGGCGAGCACGGTGTCCATGGCGTGAGTGACCTTTGCAGGTGGCACGTCCTTGGTCACGCTCAGAAACTGCTGCAAAGTCATGGCGAATGCACACCGAGAAGCCCGTGGGCGAGCTGGCTCTCGGGCTTGTCCCTAGTCAAAGCAAGACCCGCGCCGATCGTCTTGCGGCAGATTTGTTAGGAATGGAGAATCTTTGTGCAGGATCAAAACGACTGAAGTCATCCCGCGGCGCGACTTGAGTCACCTCACCACGGCCTCAGTGGTCGAGGGCGGCCTAGACGGTCACTGCACCATGCTCAGGTCGTACGCCCAGAGGTTGCGCTCCAGCAGTGTTCCCCACGAATCGCTAAATGGGTGAACCTCCGCGACCGGGTCGGCGCCACGGTAGACCGGTCTGTTCTCGTTCGCCCACCGAAAGATCGATCCCTCGAGGTTGACTGCGTTGATTCCCCTGTCGCGCAGCTCCTGAACTAGCGCGGCCGACCGGTATCCGACGGAACAGTACGCCACGACAAGAGCCTCGGGGTCGGTCATGGCCACGATCGCCACAGCGGTCTCAGCGCTGTCGGTCTGGTGTGCCCCCTGCAGATGGCTGACGGCGAACTCCTCCGGCGACCGCGCGTCAAGGAGGAGCACTGGACGGTCAGCCGAGAGAGCACTCTGGAGCTCGGTCGTGGTCAGCGTCGGCAAGCCGGGAAACTCCGAGTCGATAAGGCTCGCGACCTGATCCCAGTCAAGAGGGGTGTCCTGAGCACAGCCGACCTGAGCGACGACGAAGAGCCCGAGCAGGATGGGAACGGGGTAGAGGCGGAACCGCGCCGTGAGGCCAGACCTCGTCATGCCTTAGACCTTAGACCTCCGTCAGACCTCTGAATTGATCGTACTGAGCGCCTCCCGGGCGACACGGTCAAAGTAGGCGGCGCCAACTTTGAGCACGCTCTCGTCGACGTCGAAGAGGGGACTGTGCAGCGGCTCATACTCCTCGTCGGGCCGGCGTGTGCCGAGGCGAACGTAACAGCCCGGGATCTCCTTAAGATAGAAGGAGAAGTCTTCGGCGCCCATGCTCGGGTAGTCCTGTGCCACGATCGATCCTGGGCCGACCACCTCAATTGCAGCGCGCCGAGCGATCTCCGTTTCGCGGTCGGTGTTGATGACGGGCGGGGAATTCTCACCGAACGTGATCGTCACCTCAGCGCCGTGAAGATGGCCAAGTGCGTTCGTAATCCGGCCAAGACCGTCGATGATCTGATCGCGTGCTTCCGGTCTGGTCGTGCGCACCGTGCCGTCGAGGACGGCGTTCTCGGCGATGACGTTGTGGGCGCTGCCTGCCCGAACCGATCCGATCGTGACGACCGCGGGGTGAACCGGATTCGTCTCACGCGAGACCAACGTCTGGATGGCCGTGATCAGGAGGCCAGTGACGACGACCGCGTCGACCGCCTCGTGGGGGCGCGCGCCGTGTCCCCCCCTTCCCCGCACCTGGATCGTGAACCGGTCAGCCTGGGACGTGATCGTCCCTGGCGAGACCATGACTTCGCCCAGGCGGTAGTGGTGGGTGACGTGCGCGGCGAAGATGGCCTGGGTGTTCTCTAGCATCCCCGCCTTGAGCACAGCGCATGCTCCGCTCCCGCTTTCTTCAGCCGGCTGGAAGACGAAGAGAACGATCCCTCGCGGTGGGTGTGCCTTCAGTAGAGCGGCCGCACCCAGGACCATCGCCATGTGTGCGTCGTGGCCGCAGGCATGCATGCAGCCGGTCTCCTGAGACGCGAAGGGAAGTCCGGTTCGCTCCTCGCACGCGAGACCGTCCATCTCGGTGCGGAGCGCGACTGTTCCGCCTGGCGTGGCACCTTCGAGTCGTCCAACGACGCCGCCTCCCTTTCCTCTGTACTGATATGGGATCTCCAGACGGTCCAATTCCTCCATCACTCGCTGCGCGGTCTGGACCTCTTCGTACGCGAGCTCCGGGTGCTGATGAAACTGGCGACGGAGCTCTACGATATGTGGATAGAGCGTCTCCACGGTGGTAGGACTGTTCAGGTCTTCTCGGATACTCACGCTCCTATCGTCTCCAATCTCACAACCCTAGCAATCGTGGGAAATCGGCCAGCAGAGCCTGTTCGGCTTCGGCTTGCGTGTCGCCGAGGGCGATCACGTCGAGCTTTCCGTGCGCAGCGAGCGGTCCCACGTTGTACAGGATATAGCGACCTGTCTGCGTGTTGCGGTTGAACAGACTTGGACCGAGTCGATCCCGGAGTTCACGAAAGCCGAACTCGAGCAGCCGATCGTGCTGAAAGTCTTGGGCTCGGTAGGGGGCGCGCGGCCCGCGTACGACGCGGTCGACCAGGTGCATCGGCGTGCTCGTACCGCCCCAGCGACCGTTGCACTCGGTAAAGCGTATCTCGAACTCGCCCTTGGACTCGCCAATCACCAGATGGTCGAACGAACAACGTCCGCAGTATCCCAGGTACTGGAGCGCAGCGGCTACCTTTTCCGAGGCGTCGCGGATGACTTCTTGGACGGCGCCAGGTAGCGTGGAAGGCCGGCTTCCGACGAAGAGCTTGCGGTCGCCCTCGAGTATCTGCTCATAGATTCCGTCGAGACGGGGAGCTCCGTGTTCCGCCGGCGGGATCCACCATTGCGTCGACGGAGAGCTTGATGCGTTCTCCCAGGCCACTGCAAGCACTGGCTCATCGCCGGGCCATTCGGTCCGCTTCAAGAACGCATCGACGGTCGCCTGGATCGCTTCCGGCGATTGGGTCCGCAGTGGCGCGCCCTCAACTACGAGGTTCCCCATGCCCGACGCACAGCGCGTGCGTTTGAGCGCGACGACGTCGTGTCGATGCGCCATCTCGCGCAGCACTTCAGTCAGGCGTGCCCGGTCGGTTATTGGGTGAGTCTCGGTCGTCCAGCCCTCCCCGAGCACCAGGGTCACGAGTTCGTCAAAGAGTGCCTTGTCGTTAGCGATCCACGTCACTGGTGGTGGCGGGCCAACGACCGTGACCGGATGGCAGCTTTCGCGCGCGAGGCGGTCAGCTAAGACCCAGACGTCCTCGATCGACATGTAGGGGTGTATGGCGAGCCCGGCCGACCGGCGCGCATTGGTGAGAAGGAGCTCGAAGGGGACATCGTCCATACACGCCTTGGTTACCGCGAGCAGGTTGTCCGTTCGTCCGATGTCAATCCACAGGGGTTCGCCGAGGGCAAGGTCGTCGGTACAGTAGGCGTCGTAATCCGGGTCGGGTGGGGTAACGGTTGTGTAGAGGTCGTCCTCCGTTGCGCGAACCCTGGCGCGGTGTTGGTACTCCTCAACGCCGGGAATTTCACTTAGGAACGGAATGGCTGACACATCCTCCAGGTGGAGCACCGGTTGGGGGAAGGTCGGCTGCGACCATCGACAGGCTGCGTACGGGGCCAGCCGGTCGCGGAGGTCAAGCCGGTCGGCGAATTTGCGAAGCGCTTCGTGAGTGGGAGTGGGAGAGGCGAACGGCACGATCAAGCTGGTGGTCGATGACCGAATCAGGGGGCATCCTCAGACTTCTTCTTGAGCCGATGACGGCTGACAGCCAGGACGGTGTTTGCGAGGGTTGGGTCGACAACACCTTTGAAGAAGGCTCCCTCGTCGATGATGAGTGTCGATGTCACGAGCCGGCCCTCGACCCTCCCGCTCGGCATGAGCTCAATCCGCTCGGTCGCGGTCAGTTTTCCGTTCACCGTACCGAGAACAGTGATCGTGCGGGCCATGATCTCCGAGCTCACAGTTCCGTGCCGTCCGATGGCGACGCCATGTTCTGGCGCCATGATTCGACCCTCAACTCTGCCTTCGATGATGAGGTGCTCGTCTGACCGGATCTCGCCTCGGACGACGAGTGTCCGACCAACAGAGGTCACCCCTTCGGGGACGTCGAGGTCCGGAACGGGGATGAGGTCCTCGGAAGCTATCGGCACGCACCGCTCCTCGTCACGCAGGAGGAAACAGGCCCATGATAGCTGAACGAGGTCGGTGAGCGGCGACGGTTAGAGCATCGTCGCAACCTGGAGGAGTACCACCCGGAGCGCGTCGGTCACTGTTCGCAGAACAGTCATGGCCAGGGACGGATTGACCAGTGCCGCGCTAATGCCAAGGGCGACCAGCGCGTATTCCACGAGGTGTCCCCCCCCGGCGCTGACGATGAGCTTTGCAAGCAAAGTCTGCATGTCGTGCCTTTTGTCGGACTAGGGTCCAAACTGCGTACCAGAATGGGAATGGCGGGGCGCGCTCGAGGGTGAGCCGATAACTGCTCAAAGCGATGGTATTTTCTATGATTCGACCGAGATCACGGTTCTCGTGCCACCGACAAAACTCAGTGTTGCAGACGACTGAGTTCACCCAGGAGGGAGACTTTATTCCCAGCGGGGTTGGGGTGGATTCTTCATGTCGACCTCCGATATCCGGTGGTCATCGATCGCTGATCACTCTGGACCGATGGTTGCCAGTCCTGATGCCTCGTCCGAGGCGATACTCGTGTGTCCTTCAGCCGTGTATGACCGAACGACGACGTAGTACCTCCGGTCCTCTACGAGGTTATCGATCTTGAATTGGTTCAACTTCCCGATGTCGGTCGCGTTCTTGTAGAACCCCGGCGCTTCACCCCACTCCACGATGTAGCCAACGACGTCGGGGTCACGACTGGGGTCCCAAGCCACTGTCAGCGAACCTAGAGGGGGACTGAGGATTCTGTAGTTGGAGTATGTTGCTGTTCCTGTTATGGCTGAAAACCGGCGCGCGGATTGAGTCGTTTCGTAGACTTCATGCATCTCAGCCGGAAGCCAGAGATTCACGCTCGGGAACCATTCGTAATGTACGGAGATGCGTGCCGTAAACTCGACTCGAGCGTCACCAGTGATGAGCTCGCTGCGAACCAGACGGCCGTTCGCCGGGTCAATCCAGAGACGACCACGAGCGAGGAGGTGGTCTCCATCTTGGGTCTCAATAAGGCTCGTGCCGTCTGCGGCAACCTCTCGGTAACCCACCACCCAGGTCGACCGCTCGCCGATTCGTTCTTCTCCGAGTGGAACGAAGCGCATTCGGTCACGGTTGTAGGGACGCAAGAACGCCAAGGCGAAGGTCGGGTCGTTGACTGTTCTGATGAGATCACCGATATTGTAGCGAGCGTTGCGCTCAGCGATTTCGGTCAAGCGCGCGTTGCCATCTTCTCCTGGCGAGAGCCGGAGTGGCCGAAAGGAGCTGTTTGCCCTGTCAGGAACGGTTGTACCGTCAACTTCGAACACGTCACGAACACCAATCCAGGTTTCGTGCGGCAGCAGCTGCGTGACCCAGTAGTCTGATTCCAGGACGCGCTGCTGTTCGAAGCTGCCGTCCTCGCCAAGGACACGCTGCTCGTAGTGCTCTTCGGCAACGACCGTCGAGAGGTCGTCCTCGTACTCGACGACAAACTCGTGCGCGCGCCGAATGACATCATCGAGCGACAGCTCTTGGGCAGGTAGTCCAGGGAGACCGAAGAAAAGGGCAGCTACGGCGAGTCCGGCCAGGCTATGTCGGTTGCCTTGTAAGCCTCGTCTGCATCGGCGAGCATAGAGAGATACTCGGCTTTGAAGAGGTCGGAGGGTCGTCCCGCAGTTGAGGGCCATAGCCGTCAGTCTCGTCTCGCCGTCTGCCGCATCTTACTCCTGGTCCCCCGTCGATGGCCGAGATTGCGGCGCTGAGACCGCTTGCTATACTACAAGTTGCTGCCATCTCGAGCGGGAGTAACTCAGTGGTAGAGTGTCAGCTTCCCAAGCTGGACGTCGCGGGTTCGAACCCCGTCTCCCGCTCCATTCTTTTCAATAGGTTAGCTGTGGGGTAGGGGGTGTCAGACCCTGACTGCCAGCGGGTACTGCCAGCGGAAAGCTCCTCATCGACGGTGTCGACGGCCCGCTGAAGCACGTCAGGAACCGCACCCAGGATGTAGCGACGAGTCGTCTCGGGTGACCGATGCAACATCAACTGCTGCACAACCAGGGGGTCGTGTGTTCGACGATACATCTCGGTGCCGAAAGTGTGTCTGAGGTCATACGCACGTTTCCCCACAATCCCGACCTTAGCGCACGCCCGTTGAAAACTCTTGTTGAGCGATGCGTTCGAGAACGTGCCCCAGCAATCAAGCTCGGCGAATCGCGCCAATGCCTCCAAGCCGTGCCGAGTCACCGGAAGCACCTGTGCCCAAGCGCCCTGGCCTTTGCTTCGAGCGGGTGCCTTGATCGCCGATTCCCGCCAGAACACGTCCTCTGGCCGTAGCTTCTTCAGTTGCCCTTGCGTCATTCCGGTGAAGGCCATGACCGCGAGTCGAGCCTTCGTCTTGGACCCATCATCGAGGGTCCGACCCGCGACAGGCTGACCGCGCTCCGGCATGACGGCCAAAATCCCATCTACGTCGTCCCACGATAGACCGCGTGGCTCAGGGCGAGGCTCCTTGTATCGTGGGATGCGTGCGACCGGATTGTCCGCCTTGTGCCCGTCGAGCCTCGACCACAGATGCATCAACGCTCCGCGCCGATGGTTCAGTGTGGAGGCTGCATAGCCCTGCTGCTCCCACCCCTGCATGATCACAGCAATCTCGTCGGTTGTGATGCTCTCCCGCCGCCGCGAACCAAATTCCTCAACCCACAGACCGATGTTTCGCTCACGTTCCCGGTAACTCGGCATTCTCTGAACAGTGGCATGAGAACGGCGGAGTAACACTAGACCACAGAGCGGCGGTGTGACGCGGCCTGAGGGCGGTGGAAAACCAGACCGCTCACGTGGTCCACCGAGCATTCCAAGGGTGTTTTGTGGAACACAGGAGGGATGTATCGAGTGGAACTCTATGCGGCGGTGCGGCGCAGCGTGTATGTGGAGGGATTGAGCGAGCGCACGGCGGCGCGCCGCTTCGGGTTGGCCCGCGAGACGGTGCGCAAGATGCTGCGCTACCGCCGGCCGCCCGGGTATCGCCGGGCGCAACCGGTCCGGCGTCCGAAGCTGGACGCCTTCACGGGGATCATTGATCAGATCCTCCGCGAGGATCAGTCCCGGCCGAAGAAGCAACGGCACACGGCCAAGCGCATCGGCGAGCGCTTACGCGCGGAGTACGGGTTCACGGGCGGCGACACGATCGTGAAAGCCTACGTGCGCGCGCAGCGGCTGGGCGGGCAGGAGATGTTCGTGCCGCTGGCCCATCCGCCAGGCGACGCCCAAGCCGACTTCGGCGAAGCGCTGGTCGTGATCGCTGGCGTCGCATGCAAGGCGCACTCCCTGGTCGTCGATCTCCCGCACAGCGACGACGGGTTTGTGCAGGCGTTTCCGGCCGAGACGACGGAGGCGTTCTGCGACGGGCACACCGCCGCGTTCGGCTACTTCGGTGGCGTGCCGCGGCGCATCGTCTACGACCACACGAAGCTGGCGGTGGCGCGGATGCTCGGGGACGGCACGCGCCAGCGGACGCAGGTCTTCTGCGAACGCCAATCGCACTATTTATTCGCCGATCGCTTCGGGCGGCCGGGGAAGGGCAACGACAACGGCAAGGTGGAAGGGCTGGTCGGGTACGTCCGCCGCAACTTCTTCGTGCCGATCCCCCGGTTCGCCAGTTGGGACGCGTTGAACGCCGACTTCGCGCACAAGTGCGGCGAACGTCGCGGGCGCCGGTTACGGCGGCACACGGAGACGATCGGGGAGCGCTTCGCCCGCGACCACCCCGGCGTCCTGACGTCCCCTCCGCACTGCCGCGTTCCGCCACTCCACCCAACTGCCTAATGGTCTAGTTTTCCTCCGCCACGGTGGTCTAATTTTGCTCCGCCCTTGACACAACGGTGTCGCAGGGCTATGACTCCAATGCTTGTGCAGCGATAGCAGCAACGCTGGGCTACCGTGAAGCTCTGACCCTCATCACCAAGGACCCTGCCCCTGGCCAAGCTAACGACGGTGGCAAGGAAGTAGGTCGCAGTCTTGGCCTTTCGGTGACTGAGTACGGCCGCTCGGATTACCACAACCTCCACAATTGTGTCGAGGCGGAATTTGCCGCGAGTTGCCCCTATCCAGGAGGCACTCCGCTTGCCATCGCAGCGCAACAGCTGGAAGGCGCGATTGCTCTGATGGGAGACCGTGGGGATCAGACATGGGGTGTGGCTGAGACGTACAATCTTCCGGACCTGATGTGTCCCGAATCAGTCAGTACTCCTGGCACGTCGTACACAGAGTACCGTCTGCGTATCGGATACTTGCATTTTTCCGTCCCCTATATCGGCGCGACACACCGTCAAGAGCTCCAGCGGATAGCCGAGTCGGACGAGATGAAGGCCTGGTCTGTTCCGGGTGAGTACAATCGCCCTATTCCGCGGCGGTTGGTCGAAGAATCGGGTGTTTGGCGAGAGCTATTTGGCCGAACTAAACAGGCTGGTGCCTCGATCTTGGCTCTTACGCAGGAATCGGCGGCCGACTTTGAGGCGTATTATGAATCGCAGCCCATTCCCGATTGGTTTCGTGAAGTCAAGCGTTACCGCCTGAAGGAGCTGCCGTCAGATCTCTTGGCACTGTTGTATCGGATGAGCGCTACGAGATTGCAGGGCAAGAGGATGCGTCTTTACAAGTTGCTCTTGCCCATAACGATGCTCACTCCCCGCAAGAAGAGAGGAGCGGAGGCTTTTGGGGGGTCTCAGCAACTCAGACGGCTATCATGCTCAAAGTACCTCTACCTCTATCACTGGGGCTTTGAACGTATCAAGGGTCGCTACGAAACATGAAGGCGCACGCGTCTCACCGACGTCGTAGCGCATCAAGCCTCCCTCGGGGGGGCGAGCCCTCCACGAATCGGTCGGAGACTCAGGTCGCGACTGGTGTGTCCTTGGGGCCCAGGTCAAACTCGACGAGCGGATCTGCTCGCGTCACAACGCCGGAGCGCCGCCGTACGGCGCAGCTGCTGTACTCCCAAGATCGCAAACGCGACGGCGAAGAGTGATTCCTTCAGCTCATTGAGGGTTTCATACACGACGTCCTCTGCATGGAGGGTGTTGAGATCCTTTAATAGAAATATTAGGACGAAGTTCGTCAGAAAGAGCCCGCTGATCCAGGCCGGCGTGAGTGGGAATTCGATTTTCATCAGAAACCGGCGCAGCCGGGGCGAGAGCCGGGCAGCAAGGGGAGTCAGCACACAAGACAGCAACGTGAAGATGGCAAACATCCGGTTCAGCGTCAGCAGCGAGGACAGAAAAGACCGATCCGTCCCGTCCGGGTTCCGAGGATGGAAGACACCCATGTTGTGCAGGTTGGTCTCTTCTTGATAGTTAACCCTAATGTGACAATCCCGCGCGACCCATGTGCCGATTCGAGCGGCCATCACCGCACGGAACGGCCCGAAAACGTCGATCCGCCGCGCCACGACCTGTGACCCGAACCGGAGCGGGCCAGCCCCAAACCGGACGGTGTTTTGCGGGCCAGAATCGATTACGACTGCAGCAGTTTTTGTCACATTGAGGTTAAGATCGCGGATGACGTCAGGGGTCTGCCAGCCGAACAGATGCTGTCCCCAGCTGATCTCTTCGCCAAGACACACGAAGAAGAGGAGGCCCAGCATGAGGTAGAAGACGTTACGGCGGAATCGTACGAAACCGAGGTCACTTCCTCGACCCAACGACTTCCCATAGGCAACAAGAAAGGCGACGGACGCAATTAGGAAGACGAACTCACCCGGAGTCTCCACCATCCCCCCTTCTCCTCGCAGCGCGTCTACCAGGTCCGCGGGGAGCAGACCGATGCCGTAGAGGGCGACCATGAAAAGGTAGGTCAGGGCAATACCCAGCGCTGGTAGTTTCAAGAACGCTCCCTTCTCTCTCAATATGCTACCCCCGGCCGCTCCTCCCGGGCTGACCTGCTGCGCCTCGCTCTGACCTTGCGAAGGGGGTCCGTGCGCGCCCAGTTTCAAGGTCGACATCAAACCGAGCCGACCCATGACCGCTAGCGGGTTCTAGCCGATCGCGGCTCCGTCGGCGCCCAGGGCGTTAGCCCTCGTGGATCAACGACAGCACTTCGTCCCGTCTGGCCTCCATGATCTCGAGCGTCTTCCCCTCGAGATTCAGCCGGAGCAGCGGTTCGGTGTTCGAGGGACGGACATTGAAGTGCCAGTCGGGGTACTCGACCGAGACGCCATCCATCCGGTAGGTGTGCCCGTCGGCATAGTGTGTTGCGAGGCGGTCAAGCCTGGCCTGGACGGCCCCCATGTCCGGCATCTCGGTGTTGATTTCCCCGGAGATGAAGTATTTCGCACGCAGTGGAGCAAGGAGTCCGCTGAGGGTCATGTTCTTGACCGACATCAGCTCCAAGATCAGCAAGGCCGGAATGAAGCCGTTGTCGGCGAAGAAGTTGTTCTTGAAATAGTAGTGCCCGGTAACCTCGCCGCCGAACACGGCGTCTTCCTCACGCATCCGCTTCTTGAAGAACGCGTGGCCCACACGGTTCATGAGGGCGGACCCGCCTAGTTTTGAGACGGTGTCCTTGAGGGCATAGCTTGCCCGCACGTCATAGATGATCTTGGCGCCCGGCTCTTTTCGAAGGAAGGCCTCTGCCAGGAGGGCCGTGACGAAGTCGCCGGCGACGAATTCGGCGTCGCTGTCGACGAAGAAGCACCGGTCGGCGTCACCGTCCCAGGCGATTCCGGCGTCTGCCTTCTCGGTTTTCACCTGTTCGACGAGGTCCCGCCGGTTCTCTTCGAGGAGTGGATTGGCCTGGTGGTTCGGAAACGTGCCGTCGATCTCGAAACAGAGTCGCGTGGTCTGACACGGGAGGCGGTCGAAGAGGGCAGGGCCGACGAGACCTGCCATCCCGCTCCCTGCGTCCAACACGAGACGAAGTGGTCGGATCACCGCAGGATCGATGAACGAGAGCACGTGGCCGATGTAGTCATCGAGCAGCTCCGCTTCGGCGAGCGTGCCGCGTGAGGTCGTAGCCGGGATCGCGTCCCCGCGAATCATGTCCCGGATGTCGGAGATGCCGGCGTCTCCGCTCAAGGGAAACGCCTGCTGCCGGACCATCTTCATTCCGTTGTACTGCTTGGGGTTGTGCGAGGCAGTGATCTGGGCCCCTCCGTCGAAGTTGTCGCGAGCCACCGCGTAATACAGCATGTCGGTGCCGAGCATGCCGAAGTCGACCACATCAGCGCCTTGATCGCGCGCGCCATCGATGAAGGCGGCGGTGAGAGAGGCTGACGAAAGACGCATGTCGCGAGAGACGGCAATCCGGCGGGCGGACAGGTAGGTCACGAAGGCGCGGCCAATCTGCCGGGCGAGATCCTCATTGAGCTGTTCGGGGTACAGGCCACGGATATCGTAAGCCTTGAAGATTTCGGCGTCGACTGCGGGTGAAGGCATAGTGTGTGAGTTCGGTCTCTGGACGATTGACGACTGGTGAATGACCAATGACGAATGACGTTTGACAGATGCCGGACGCGCGTAAGAGTTCAGCTCATGCGACTGTAGCTGGTGATGAGGGTCCCGTCCCCGACGACTGCCCCGGGGCCAAGCGTCGCGTGGTCTTCAACACGAACGTTCCGCCCCACGATCGCGTCTCGGATAGTCGCCTCTTCTCCCACCGTCGTACCCGACCAAATAATCGACCCGTCAATAACCGCCTTGGCGCCGACGACGACGGAGGGGCCGATCACACTGTTGGCTTCGATCCGGGCGCCGCTCTCGATGCGAGCGTTGTCGGCGACGAAGCAGGGTCCAGCAACCTGTGCGTCCGGGGCGACGACGGCATTGGCACCGATCCAGGGCCGGTCAGTCCCTGTCCCGTTGAACGGATGCGCATGGCACCGCCCACTCATGATGTCTCGGTGGGCTTGAATGTATTTGTCGGGTGCCCCGATGTCGATCCAGTATCCGCGGTCGACGTGCGCCACAAACGTTTCGCTACGTTCAACCAAGGACGGGAAGTATTTCCGTTCAATTGACCACGATGTGTCGGATGGAATCCGGTCGAAGGTGTTGGTTTCGAGGACATAGATGCCTGCATTGATCGTGTCGCAGGTGATGTCGTTCGGGTCTGGTTTCTCGAGGAAGCGTCGGACGTTGCCCGACTCGTCGGTCTCGACGAGGCCGTATGCAGACGGGTTCTCAACCGGTGTCAGAACGATCGTCGCTTGGGCGGCTCGTTCTCGATGCAACTGGACCACTTTCTGGAGATCAGTATCGCTCAGGACATCGCCGTTGAACACCACGACCGTTCCGTCGACCCCGGCTGCGGCATACTTGATGGCGCCTCCCGTGCCGAGGGGTGTCGGTTCGACGACGTAGCGAACCGCGATCCCTGCGTCGGCGCCGTCGCCGATAACCCGTTCGACCTCGTCTGGTTGGTAATTGAGGCTGAGGATCACCTCGTCGATCTCGGGGAGCTGTCTAAGATGCTCGATTTGGTGATACAGGAACGGCCGATCAAAGATCGGCACGATCGGCTTTGGAGTATTCAAGGTGAGCGGGCGGAGACGCGTGCCGAACCCGCCGGCCAATACGATCGCTTTCATTGCAGGGAGATCATAGCCCACCGTATTTCAGATGGGGCTAGCGCCCCAAACTCCTCGCCGTCGCTCGCGGGGATTCGCTGCCCCGCGCCGCTCCGGCGGGGCGCGCCGTGCGCGCCCTGGCGACACGCATGTGCAGAACGCACTGGTCAGATGACGCATGTGCTTGAGGTGGATTCGCAAGCTACAATAGTTGGGCACGGTGCGCGAGTTAGCACGTCTGGATGCGCGATGAATCTGCCAAATGTTCTGACGCTAGGACGGATTTTTCTGGTGCCGTTTCTGGTCGTCGTGCTTCTGACGCGGTTCCAAGCAGAACAGCTCTTCGGCGTGCCTCGGGAGGTCGTCGGCGCAGCCATCTTCGGCGTCGCCGCCTTTACCGACTGGCTGGACGGTTATCTCGCGCGTCGGCGCGGACAAATCACATCGCTCGGCCAGATGATGGATCCGCTGGCCGACAAGCTCCTCGTCACAGCTGCGCTGGTCTCCCTGGTGTGGATGGAACTGGCAGCGGCGTGGATGGTCTGGCTTATTCTCGGTCGCGAGCTGGTGATCACGGTGCTCCGGAGTGTGGCACATGCCAAGGGTGTGGACATCCCGGCTTCGGGTCTCGGGAAGGTCAAAATGGTCGTGGAAGTCGTCGCGATCCTTCTGCTGATGCTCGGGAATCAGGTGCCGCTCTTCTACGTGCTGGGGACGGTGGCCCTCTGGCTTGTCCTGATCGTGGCGCTCGTCTCGGCGGTGGACTACTACCGTCGATACAGTCTGGTCTTCACTGATCCCAACGTGGCCGACTTCGAGTCGGCGCGACAGACGTCTCGGTCGTCGTCGTCTTCTTCCAGTTCGTCCAGCTCTTCCAGACGGGTCGGATAGTCGTGTTTACGGCGAGCGCTTAGCGCTGTGGTGCAGCGAGATCTCCGATCTCAACGATATCCCGGAGGCTCGTCATTCTGGCGGTCGTCGATGCCTCTTCCACCAACACAGCGACGGCCTCGCCCAATGCCGTGACCGCCCGCACGCCCCCCACGGTGTGGCGGAAGACCGTGAACCGTTGGCCCGGCAGGATCCCGTCTGTCGATCCGAGGTTCAGGATGACGTAGTCATTCTCGGCCACGAGGGAACGTCCATCAAGACCGGAGATGATGGTGCCGGGATGGTCGTAGTCAGGTGCACCTGGCTCGGCGACGGTGACGGCGTCTGGCCACCGAAACGGTTGCAACATGTCACCCCGCTGCAGGCGGTCACACACGCCGGACACCGCGGCGAGTGATGTCTTGCGTTCGGTCGCCGTGATGGTCACCCATCCCGCAGTATGAAGCACGCTCGTCGGACCGTCGGTGGAATGTGCCACTGGCACCAACCTACGGACAAAGAACTCCTGTCCGGCATCGATGCCATCGGCCCGCCCGCCGCTGATTACCAACGTGTCGAACGGACCGTAGTATGCGCGGGTTGTGCCGTCTTGGGAACCGATGACGGCGAGGGCTGAGGTGTCCTGTCCAGTCGCAATCTGCGGGGGACAGGCGATCTCGATGGGGCTTCCGGATTCCGGGCCTGTGTCCGTTCGCTGGGCGAGGGCGGATGCGGGGAGAAGAAATGCCGCCGCGGCTGTGAACAGGATCCGACCGAGAGCTGCCTCGGGACTGGTCACTGGCCGGCCGCGTCGTCGTCGGAGGGCTCGTCTGCCTCGGTTGGCGGTGGAGCAGCTGCGAGCGCTGCCTCGATGTCGGCAACGGCCTCGTTGACCTCGGCGGCGTGGAGCGACTGGGGAAACTCTTCCAACAAGCGGCCAAACCAGGTCAGCGCTTCTTCCATGCTCTCCGAGTCCCCGCTTTGGTGCAACGAGTCGGCGAGACGGAAATAGACCTCCTCGCGACCGGTATAGTCGGGATCGGCAGCGATCACCGCACGAAGACGGTCAATGGCGCCTGGCCACCATTTTCTCCGGTAGTAGTACCGCCCCACGTAGTACTCTGATTCCGAGAGACGGTCTCTGGCCTCCCGGAGACCGCGTCGGACGTCACCCATGAGGTCACTGTTCGGATATTGCTGAATAAACAGTTCGAACTCCCGGATTGCGGACCGCGTCTCCGACTGGTCGCGCTCTGGCCCACGTATCTGGTGGCTGTGGACCATCGCGATCTTGTACTGAGCGTACGCGTTTTGCGTATGGGTCGGGAAGAGCGCGAGGAAATCCTGGTACTCGGCGAGGGCCGAGACATAGGCATCTAGGGTTCCCTGTCCCTCGTAGCTGTCGGCGACGCCAAGTCGCGCCTCGGCCCGTAGCGGACTCTGCGGGTAGTTGTCTCGCACCTGAGAAAAATAGTTTCGCGCATCCAGCCAATCCCTCTGGTCGAGGGCCTGCTGGCCACGTTCAAACAGCAAACGGTCGCCGTCAAGGGTGGCGGGGGTAATCTCGATCCCCTGGGGGCCGCAGGCGGCGAACACGAAGGGCAGAGCGAGCAGGATTGCCCCGAGCCGGATGACCCCATGACGCATTCGGCAGGGTCGCACTGGTGCCGGCCGGGTGTTCGGAGCGCTCACGTGCGCACCGGGGTCAGAGAGAGCCAATCGTGCTCCGCCCGAATCCCGTCCTCCAGTTCAGTCTGCGGCACGAAGCCAAGGCGATCGCGTGCCAACGACGTGTCGGCATAGGTATCGCGCATGTCGCCCTTTTGGGCCGGCTCATGCGTGACGTCCGGTGTGCGGCCAGTGCAGGCGGCCATCAACTCAAGAACATGATTCATGGAAACTCGAGATCCTCCTCCAATGTTATAGACGCCGCCAGGGTCTCCGCAGTCGGCGGCAGCCACCGTCGCGGTGACAGCGTCGCCGACGAAGGTAAAGTCTCGGGTCTGCTCGCCATCGCCGTACACCGTGATCGGTTTCCCAGATTGGATCGCCCGGAGAAATCGATTGAACGCCATGTCCGGCCGCTGCCTTGGGCCGTAGACGGTGAAGTACCTCAATGCGACTGTCGGCACCTGATAGTTCACCCAATACAGGTGGCAGAGGTGCTCGGCGGCCAACTTGGTGACACCGTAGGGAGAGACCGGTTGAGGTTTCGCGTCTTCGCGCATCGGAATCGGTACGGCATCACCGTAGACGGACGAGCTCGAGGCGTAGACGAGTCGAGCGATCGATGATTCGACACAGGCCTCGAGTAGTATCTGGGTTGCGTCAACATTGTTTGCCGTATAGACGGAGAAATCTGTTCCCCAACTTCGACGGACCCCGGCCTGCGCTGCCAGATGAAATAGGTGTGTTGTCCCGTCGAGCAATCGTGGCCAGTCGGCGTCCTGAATCGACGTCTCAACAAGCTGAAAGCGGGGATGGCTGCGCAGTTCAGCCAGATTGGCTTCCTTGATCGAACGCGCATAGTAGTCAGTAAAGCAGTCCAGTCCCGTGACCTCTGCACCTGAGTCGAGCAACCGCTCGGCAAGGTGAGACCCGACGAAGCCTGCAATACCTGTGACGACCGCCTTCATGTCAGCACTGCTTGAATGTCTGGCGGCAACCGGCGCGGTCTGCCATCTGCGTCGACGGCAGCGTGCACGGTCCGCCCTTCCGCGAGCGACGCGCCGTCGCCTTGCCGCGTAACGTCATAACGAAACTCTACACGAACCGGCGAAAGTAGCACCCCAGTCGTGGCGACCTCGAGGACGTCGTCGTATCGGGCCGAGTCGCGAAACTGGCAGTGGGCTTCGATGACCGGCAGGAGAATCCCCTCCGTCTCGAGATCGCGATAGGTGTGACCGAACGACCGCAACAACTCGCACCGTCCGACCTCGAACCATACGAAGTAATTGGCATAGTACGCGACACCCATTCGGTCGGTTTCTGCGTACCGAACCCTAACCGCGGAGGAATGCGCCGCCACGCGTCAGGCTACCGTGAGTCGTGCACCGCCCGCAGCCTCGCGAAGCCGGCGTGTGGCCGTGGCTGGATCAGGGGTGCCGTAGATCGCCGATGCCGCCACGAGGATCTCAGCACCGGCGGCAACGACATCCGGGGCGTTGGACGGCTGAATCCCGCCATCGATCTCCACAGGAGCGCGTGACTGCGCCTGGTCGAGAATGGCGCGCACGGCCCGCACCTTCGACGTACTTTCGGGAATAAACGTTTGACCCGAGAACCCTGGATTGACCGACATGACGAGGACGAAGTCGAGGAGCCCAGCCACCGGTTCGAGCATCGCGGCTGAGGTTCCGGGGTTCAGCACGGCCCCAGCCTTGACGCCGAGATTCTTGATCGCCTCGAGCGTCCGATGAAGGTGGGGTGCAACCTCGACGTGCACCGACATCATTGAGGCCCCCGCGTCGGCGAACGCCTCGAGGTGCCGGTCTGGCTCGACGACCATCAGATGGACGTCGAGGGGGACCGTCGCGACACGCTTGAGGGCCTGAACGACGGGCACGCCAATAGAAATACTTGGGACGAATCGGCCATCCATCACATCAACGTGGATGAGGTCGGCACCACCCGCCTCGACTGCGGCGACTTGGTCGGCCAGCCGGCCGAAATCAGCCGAGAGGATGGACGGTGCGATGCGAAGGGTCATTGGCTGACCTCGAGGGAAATCGGCTCGCCGGGTGCGATCTGGAATCCGGCCTCGGGGGCTTGCCTCAGGACCACGCCGGGGGGCACGCCCCGGTACGGGTGGTCGCCGACGACGGTAATTCGAAATCCGCGGGTTCGCAGCAGATTGGCGGCCGCCTCCCCATCGGCACCGATCAGGTCGGGCATCACGAAGGTGCGACCCCGTTCACCTCGATTCACGAGTAGGGAAACGCGTTGCCCGTTGCCGTCTACCGGCTGGTGATGAGCCACGACTGCATCGACTGGGTACCGGTCTGATCGGATCTCGGACAATTCGTCGATCGCAAACGCATTCTCCTCCAGGGTTCGCCGTGCTGCCTGTTCGGAGGCACCGACCAGAGCTGGCAGCGACCCTGGTGTTGGCCCGGAGCTCAGCCAGATGGTCACGGTACGCTGACTGCGGGTCGTGAGGCCGGACCCGGGATCCTGTTCGGCGATTCGGCCGGCCGAAATCGTTTCGTGGATGCGCCGGACCGGATCGATGCGGAGGGTGAGACCATCCTCAGCCAGGACCATCTCAGCTTCCTCGGAAGTCAGACCCCTGAGGCTGGGAACCGCCACCTCCCGGCTCTTGAGCGCAAGCTGCAGCGAAACGAGGGTAAAGAGGCCGTAGGTTGCCCCAAGTGCACCCAGGAGCACCACAAGCTTCGCCAGTCCTAGGCCCCACTTTTTCAGAGGCGTCTTCGCCGCCATCCAGGATCCGATTCTAGCGGAAGTGCTTATTGTTCACAATGTTCAGGCCGTCGAGCGGCCGAGTGTGGCCGCGAAGAAGGCCTGAAGGCCGTCCCGATGGGGCAGAGTCTGGAAGAAGCCCTCGCTGTCGACCAGAGCGGAGAGCCGCGGCTGTGAGGGGGGCTCGAGATGGAAGTTGGGATGGGTCTCGAGGAAGCGGTTCACCACGAGCTGGTTCTCTTCGGGTTCGCTCGAGCATGTGGCATAGACGAGGTGCCCGCCAACGGTGACGGCCGATGCAGCACCCTCGAGAAGTGTCAGTTGCATCGCTGCGAGTGACTCCAGGTGGTCCGGCAGGCGTCGCCACCGGATGTCGGGGTCGCGTCGGAGAGTTCCAAGGCCAGAGCACGGTGCGTCGAGGAGCACCCAATCAAAGACTGGGCCGCACGGCGGACGGCGTGCATCGAAGCGGACGATCTGAGTGCAGTCCGTCCCTACCCCAGTCAGGATCTCCGTGAGGACAGCGACACGTCTCGGCCGCAGGTCGCCGCAGACCAGCAGTCCAGTGTCATCCAGCGTGCTTGCGATAACCAGCGACTTCCCGCCCGGGGACGCGCACGTATCGAGGATGCGCTGCCCGGGGTGTGCCATCACCAGCTCGGCGACAAGTTGCGACGCTTCGTCCTGGAGCCAGAAGAGCCCTTGGATGGCGAGGGGTGTCGTCGTCGGATTTCCTTGAGTGACGATCAACGCGACTGGTGTCCAGCGACTCCGCACCGTGTCGACCCCGTGCGCGGCCAGCTCGGAGGCAAGTTGATCCGGCGTGCGGCGTAACGTGTTGACACGGAGGGTTACCGGTGCAGGGGTGTTGTTGAAGCGAAGCCACTGCTCGGTTGCCTTGAACCCGTATCGACGGTACCACCGCTCGGCCAGCCAGCGTGGATGCGACAACGTCGTGGCCAGGTAATCGAGAAGCGCCACCTGGTCTTCTTCAGCCCCGGTTTGGCGCACCGAGCTGGGTGGCTGCGGCAAGTCCAGCCTGGCTCTCCGTCTGATGATCGCACGCAGGACGGCATTGACGAAGGGGCCGGCACTGCTTTTTCCCAGGATGCGCACGAGCCCTACTGCGTCATCGACGACGGCATGGTCTGGCACACGTTCCAGGTGCAGCAACTGGTACGCCGACAGGCGCAGGAGATCCAGGACGTCGGGATCGACGCGCCCGAGAGGACGCGACGATGCCTGCTGGATGATGTGGTCGAGTCGTGCCCGCCACCGTAGCGTTCCGGTCACGATCTCTGTCGCGAGCACGCGGTCGCGCGGGTCTGGGAGGCCCTGGCGGACTCGCGCTTGAGCATGTGCGAGATCCACCTGCTGGCCACCGTGGACATCTCGGAGCACTCGAAGCGCGGCGCGCCTCGCCGGCGCCGTCATGATGGGATCTGCTGAAACCGAGCACCTGGCGAAAGGCGATGTCCCGCCAGGAACGCCCGTGTCCCAAGAGCGCGTCGCCCCTCGGGTTGGAGCTCATGGATGGCCAGGCTGGTGTGGTCCCCCGCGGCGACGATCAGGCGGTCACCCTCGGCGGCGAGTATCTCACCGGCCACCGGCTCCGAGGGGCTGCCTTCATTCGACGGGTGGACGACGGCCTCCGTCCGAAGAAGAAGAAGGCGCCGTCCACCGACATAGCTAAACGCGTGCGGCCAGGGGTGCAGCCCGCGCACCGCGCTGTGGATGGCGATGGCCGGAGCTCCCCAGTCGATGAGACCGTCGGCCCTGGTGATCTTTGGGGCAAACGTTGCCTGCTCATGATCCTGCGCAGATTCAGTTGAACGGCCGGCGGCGATGTCGTCGACAGATGTCAGCAAGAGATCGGCGCCGAGGTGGGCGAGCTTCCGCTCGAGACTGACGCTCGTGTCGGTAGGCTCGATCGCCAGCGATTTCGCGCACAGCATCGGCCCAGCATCCATTTCGTGGACAAGCTGGATGATGGTGATTCCGGTCTCCGTCTCGCCCGCCATGATGGCTCGATGAATGGGCGCGGCACCTCGATACTTCGGCAACAGTGAGGCGTGCACATTGATCATCCCCAAGCGGGGAAGCTCGAGGAGTCGGTCGGGTAGCAGCCTCCCATATGCCGCCACGACAGCCAGGTCGGGCGAGGCTGCGTCGAGGGCAGCGACGAAATCGGGGTCGCTCATCCGGACCGGCTGCAGGACGGGGAGGCCATGCGCTTCGGCCGTCTGTTTGACGGGCGACGCCGATACGCGGCGTCCTCGACCTCTCGGGCGGTCGGGCTGTGTGACGACCGCGACGACGCTGTGGACGGACGAGAGCAGACGTTCGAGAGTCGGAACGGCGAATTCCGGTGTTCCGAAGAAGACGGTCTTTACCACTTTCCCGACCGCCGGAGCTTTCTGATCTTTCGCAGGATTGCCTCCCGGCTGAATCCTCGAAGGTGGTCGAGGAATAGGGAGCCGTCCAGATGATCCATTTCATGCAGCAAGGTATGGGCGAGAAGGTCGGTCCCCTCGATCTCGTGCTGGTCACCTTCGCGATCGAGTCCGCGCACGAGGACTCGGGTTGGGCGGGGGATTGCCCCCTCGAATCCGGGCAGGCTGAGACACCCCTCGGGCTCGGTCTGCACGCCTTCGCGTTCGATGATCTCTGGATTGACCATGATGACCAGGTCTTCGGCGCGATGTCCCGACGAGGGGTCGGCCACGAAGACCCTGCGTGAGACCCCGATCTGCGGTGCGGCCAGCCCGACGCCCGATACGGCGTACATCGTTTCGATCATGTCATCGATGAGTGTTTGGATTTCGGGTGTCACGCTCTCAACTGGCTGGGCGGTGCGCCGAAGCACGTCGTCGCCGTACTTCGCGATCGGGCGAATCATGACAAGGATCTTAGTGCCATCTGGCTAGGAATCGAAGGGATAGGACTGTTGACCGATTTCGAGATCAATATCGGCAGCACAATCTCCCGGCCGTTCTTCCAGATTCCTCGTGTCGTTGGTGCGCCGAACTGACCGATTGCGCAGACTGCCGTCCGCTTTCGTGTCCTTTCCGGCACGCATCCTTCTTGCAGGTCGTGCACGTGAAGCGAAAAACAACGCCGCAACGAAGCAACGACGCAACGACTCGGCGACCAAGAGATGCCAGACAGCTCCGACATGTCCAGCGAAGGCGAGCTCCGACGTCCGTCCAGCGATCGCCGGGCTGAGCGAGCACGTCTACAGGTTGGCACGGCGATGCTCGTGGCGCGGCGTGGTCGTCCCGCCGAGGCCGAACG
Organism: Vicinamibacterales bacterium; assembly: GCA_965223015.1. Classification (GTDB taxonomy): domain Bacteria; phylum Acidobacteriota; class Vicinamibacteria; order Vicinamibacterales; family UBA8438; genus CAUZIB01. Next base: position 392,487 of record CBDCVL010000002.1, read on the forward strand.
CAAGCTGAGAGACGCGATCGGCGTACTCGAGCGACGCCAGCAATATGCGGGAGCCGCGCGGGCCGCCGCGACGTTGGGGTGTCTGTTGCGGGAGCGGGGTGATATGACGCGTGCCGAAACGACGTTCGAGCGAGCGCGGGTCCTCTTTGACGCAGCGACGCCGACGGATCGGTCCGTGCCTGTGTCAGTTCCCGGATACTCCCCCCAGTCGTCGTCGACCCACGCAGTGAAGGAAGTGCATGACGTGAATGAAGTAAACGGCCTGAATGGCGCTGGCCGTTCACACAGGGGGCATGGTGAGCATGAAGACTACGCGGAGGCGAAGGCGATGCTATCGGCTGGCGGTGCCCGCGGTGTTCTGTCGTCCGTCGTCCGCGTTGGGCCTGACATTGCGCCTGACGTTGCGCGACAGCTGACACGTGCGGCGACAGACCTATTCCGAGCACACGCGAGAAACGGCGGCCTGCCGGAACTCTGTGTCACTGTGAGATCACTGGTCGCAGCCGATGCGGTTGGCGTGTACGCGAGCGGCGAGCAGCCCACATGCTTGGCGTCGGCGGGTCCGATGCCGCGGTCGGTCGCGCAGAGAATCGGCCAGCAGCGACTGACGAACCAGCCTGAGTCGGAGGCGCGGCCGACGGCGTCGCCTGTGATCGTCCCGATCGGTGCGGGCAAGACAGAGCACCCAGCAGTCTTTCTTCTGGCGCATTGGGCACGAGGACGTCCGCCTGGGCTGGGCTTTCCCGCCGAGGCCCTCCTCCGGCTTGCGTCGGTTGTCGGCGCGTCTGATGTGCAAGGGACCCTCGAGCGCCAGTCACACGTCTCGTCAGAAACGGCCTGCGGCATTGTCGGTCGCAGTCGAGAGATTCGCGATCTTCGCGTGGCCATCATTCAACAGGCCGCATGTCCCTATCCGATCCTAATCGAAGGGGAAACGGGCAGCGGCAAGGAGCTGGTCGCACGAGCGCTCCATCATGGCGGCCCTCGCCGTGACCGGGTGTTCTGTGCCGTGAACTGCGCCGCGCTCAGCGATGAGCTGTTTGAATCCGAGTTCTTCGGGCATGCGCGCGGAGCCTTTACGGGCGCTGTGGCTCAGCGCACCGGATTGTTCGAGGAAGCCAATGGCGGCACCCTGTTCCTCGACGAAGTTGGAGAGCTGTCGCCACGTGCACAGGCGAAACTGCTGCGTGTTGTGCAGGAGGGGGAGGTGCGTCGCCTCGGTGAGAATATGACGCGGCGTGTCGACGTGCGGATCATGACTGCGACCAACCGCTCACTGGCGAAGGAGGTGGCCGCCGGCCGCTTTCGGCAGGACCTGCTGTTCCGGCTCGCGGTCGTTCGGCTGCGGGTGCCTCCCCTTCGCGCGCGTGGGGAGGACATCGCGCTGCTCGCAACGTGGTTCTGGAAGCGGGCGCTTGCTCGGACGGGTGGGTGTGCGGCTCTGGATCCAGATTGTCTGGCCGCACTCGGGCGCTACGATTGGCCTGGAAACGTACGAGAGCTAGAGAACGTGATGTTGTCTCTTTCGGTGCGGGCGCCACACCGGGGATGGGTACGGTCTGACATGCTCCCTACCGAAATCGTCGGGGCGGTGTTGGTCGAGGGGGCGCGGCTGGCCGAAGCACGAATAGCGTTCGATCGACGATTCGTAAGCGCGGCGCTCACGCGCACTGGCGGGCGTCCTGGGCTGGCAGCGACGGAGCTCGGGATCAGTCGCCAGGGTCTCAACAAGCTAATGAGACGTCTGAGTCTTTAGTGATCACTACCCCCCCCAAAGTTCTGCGTCCAGTAGTGGCCGTAGGTGGAGCCTGCCAGGAAGCCGTAGCCGACCCCGATGTCAGCGTATCCGCCTTTCATGATGTTTGAGCAGTGTCCAGAGCTCGCCATCCAGGCGTTCACGACGGCCTGCGGCGTCGAGCTGCCCGCAGCGATATTTTCCCCCTGCGGGAATCCGCCAGCATACCCGGCATCTTGAATGCGCTGCGAGAATGTCCGACCATCGAGACTTGTGTGTGAGAAATAGTCGTTGGTTGCCATGTCGGCGCTGTGTCCGCGTGCCGCTGTGCGAAGACTGCCGTCTTCGGCAAGTGGCCCAACGGGCGGTCGCGCAGAGCCGCCGCAGGTGGCTCCCGCGGCGCGATGCTGGTTGACGAGTGTGATCACCTGTTGCTCGAACGCTGACGATGTACTGACCGGATCGGGATCGGGTTCAGGGTCGGGCGCAGGCTCCGGCACAGTCACGGTTGCGCTCTGGGAGTCTGCGCTGCCGTGACTGTTCGACACACGCACCCAGTAGCTGGTCGTGGTCGTGAGCGACGGCGTTGTGTAGACCCTCGACGTCGCACCGCGAATCGGAGAGGCCGTGGACCCGCTCGTGCCCGCATACCACTGGTACGTGAGTGGATTGCTTCCGCTCGCCCTAATCTTGAGCGAGGCGGATTGGCCGGAACTGACGGTTCGATCGGTGGGCTGCGTCGTGATGACCGGGGCGGTTCCTGGCTGGTCGGAGGCCGTGATTGTGACCGTCGCTGTCTCCGAGTCGGTCGCGCCGGTCGCATCTGTGAGACGCACCCAGAAGCTCGTTGTCGTGGTCAGAGGAGGGGTGCTGTACGACGCACGTGTCGCGCCGTCGATCGGTTGGGCGGTTGTCCCGCTCTCGCCGACATACCACTGATACGTCATGGAGCCGGTTCCGGTGGCGGCGACTTCCAGGGTGACACTGCTGCCAGATGTGACGGACCGGTCCTGGGGCTGGGCCGCGATCTCGGGCGCACCGGAGCTCGTCGCATCGGTCGCGCTTGAAGGGGCGGTGGGCGATGACGTACAGGCGGCCGCCAAGAGGAGAACGCCCGTGAGAAGCCAAGCTGGTCGAAACACCGATCTGAAGAGTTCAACTCGTGTGCCAGGTGTCCGGGGTGAAAAAGCCCCGTGAGATGGAACCTAAGGTAGCGAGGCGGTGCCATGCCTCTGACAGGAATGTGCGAACGCCCTCAGTCGTGTCGCTTCTCAGGGGAGGTCGGACCGGCGCTCGATGCCGTTGGGGCGGATGGCTACGGACTCAAAAAAAGACCCCGCTCCGGTAGGGGAGCGGGGTCTCATGGTCTTGGTCGATGGCGTTGGGTTCTCCCGTATGGGAGGCTCCCAGTCTGCGCCATTGTCTTGCGCCGGAGGTCCCTACGAGGACGCCACCTCCACCAGACTCCTACAGTAATCGTCCACTAGATCACCTCCTCTTCCGGGCGCACTCGACACGGTGGGGCCCAACCCACCCGGCTCCCTTCGGCCGCCCAAGCCGAAGTCAAACCGCCGCGCGAACGCGGAACAGATCTAGGTTCATTGTGCCACAGAATGTGCTCGATGGTAGCCCGGGTTGCGACGGATTGGTTCTCGCAGCCGCTCGACGGTCGAAGACGATCGCTGGGCTACAAGGACGGCTCTACGGAGAGACCGGCGCCTGGCGGTTTTCGAGACGGGAGCGGGCACCGCGAACGATGTCTCCGACGCGGATGGACGTGTCCATCACTGTGGAGATGCGCAGGCCGCGGGGAGCGCTGTGCGCGACCTGCGCGGCGACCAGGCGGAGGCTTGCCTGGGCACCGACCTGGAAGGCGATCTATCTCTGAGCTCAGTGTTCGTCTGGCAGCGCGAAGGCAGCGAGCGAGCCGGGAAGAGTCCCGCCTGCGCCAACTTGCACCACGATGTACTGCTGACTGTCATGCATGTACGTCATGAGGCCGTACATCCCTGGCGCCGGAAGCTCAACGTGACCGAGCTTCTCGCCCGTCGTCTTGTCGTGGGCGTTGAGGACCGGTGGTCCGTTGTTTCCCTCTGTCGCGAACAGAAGGCTCTTGGTGACCATCATCACCGCCCGGCCCAGCCCACTGACGCCGGTGAGGTCGACCTCGCGCAGCGCCGGATGCCGCTTGATGCGTTCGGGCGGTGACCCGACGGGGACCTCCCAGGCGTGGTCCCCTGTATTCATGTTGATCGCCGTGATCTTGCTATAGGGTGGCTTGTAGATGGGGAGACCCTGGGGGCCGCTCCAGCCGATGCCGCCGCCCTGAACCCACTCTGAGAGCGTGGTGCCGGTCGTGGTGCACTCACCCGAATCGGCGGTGCACCCGTGCGTAGACGCGTCGACGTTGGCGCCCGGTTGCACGGTGCGTCCGGCGCAGCCGGGACCGGACGCTTGATACAGATAGCCAGTTTCCGGATCGAGCACGGCGGGATGGGTGATGTTGACTCCTCCGGAGCAACCGACCCACCCCTTCTCGTTTTCCGTGTGATTGTTCGGCAGGGGTGGGATGTACGGGCCACCAATCCGATACTGGCTCGCGATCTCGAGAGCTTCTTGTCTGAGCTCCGGCGTGAAATCGATCAGTTCATCTTCGGACAACCCGAGCGAATTCAGTGGTTGCGGATGCGTCGGAAACGGCTGGGTCGGCGAGAGCCGCTCGCTCGGGACGATCGACGCAGGCACGGGGCGCTCCTCGATCGGCCAGACCGGTTCTCCAGTCTCCCTATTGAACGCAAACGTGAGGCCCTGCTTCGTGGTCTGGATCACAATCGGTACGTCCTGGCCGTTCAGTGTGACATCCGCCAGGATGGGAACGTTCGGGAGATCGTAGTTCCAGATCGGGTGGTGGACCGTCTGAAAATGCCAGGCTCGTCGGCCGGTCTCGACATCTAACGCGATGAGGCTCGTACCAAAGAGATTGTCTCCCGGCCTGAACCCGCCGTAATAGTCGATGGTGGGCGCGTTGGTCGGGATGAAGACAAGGCCGCGATCGGTATCGGCGGACAGCGGCGCCCAGGAAGACACGTCGCCGGTCCACTGCCACGCATCGTTTTCCCAGGAGTCAAAGCCGAATTCACTCTCCGACTGCGGAATGATATTGAACTTCCACTTGTGCTCACCCGTTCGTGCGTCGTACGCGAGGATGTGGCCAGGAACGTTCTCGATCCGCGTCTGGCTGTAGCCCTGTTCATGGGAGTTTCCAACGACGACCGTGCCGTTGACGACGATTGGCGGGGATGAGCTGGTGATGTAGCCGACATCCATCGGGATGCCCTCGAACGGGTCGTACTCGAACCCGAGGTCGGCGAGCAGGTCGACGACGCCCGTCCGAGGAAACCCTGGGATGGGGATCTGTCCGCCGAATCCCTCGAGATGCTGCCCCGTCTTGGCGTCGAACGCGTGCAGGAAGAACGCCGGCGTGATCACGTAGATGACGTCCCGGCCATCGACTTCCGCATAGGCGACGCCTTTGCCGTAGCTCGAGCGCATCGATTCTTCCCAGCGCTTGGTGTTCGGCTCGCTGTAGGTCCAGATGGTCTCCCCGGTGGCTGGGTTGATTGCGGCGACGGTGCGGCGATAGCCCGCGACCGTGTAGAGAACGCCGTTGATGTAACTGGGAGTGGCGCGGGACACGTAACTTGGGTGTGGACCGAAATTGTCACCGCGCCAGACCCACTTCAACTCGAGGTCTTCGAAGTTGTGCCCGTCGATCTGCTCGAGGTCGGAATACCTGGTGCCCCAGGCATCTCCGCTCTGATAGCGCCACTCGCCGGTCGGACTCCCTCTATCCTGGCCCGCCGCGGGATCCGGAAATACGAGGGTCACCGCGAGGGCGAGGGCCATCGTGAGTGTCGTAACAGAGTCGAGAGCGAAGCCGTGAGGCTGGTGCGTAGGTTGGGTCCCCGCCATCTGTGAGCCCTCCAACTTCAAACGTGTTCCGGAGCCATTATGGGGCCCTGGCGGCGTTTTGGGAATCTCAATCTCGGGAAATCTCGACTCTGGCGTGGGGCGAGGGTGTCTAGGAGGGTGTCTAGGCGGAGCAGCCGCGAGGTACCAGATCCCGCGCCGTCGTGAGCGGGAATCCCGGCAGCCGCTGCTGCAGTGACATACGGACCCACCACTCGACATTCTTGCCCGGCTCGCCTGCGGCGCGAAGCCATCGGGCTTCGGTCAGGATCTCGGCAAGTAGGTCGACCTCTTCGTCACAGACCATTCGACCGGAGTATCGGCCGAACCCTCAACGGCACGTAGCTATAATCAGGGTGTAGCCCGATTGATCTTGCGAGGTCGCGACATGCCAGATGCACCGCCGAAGAGCGCTATCGAGCTGGCCATGGCCAAGCTCGCACGACAGGATGCAGAATCCGGGGTTGAAGCGCAGACCCTGACGGCTGAACAGAAGGCCGCGCTCGCCGAGGCTCGCCGGGACTATGAGGCCAAAGCGGCAGAGTGCCGGATCCTGCACAGTTCGCACATGGCGACGGCGCTCGACCCTGAGGCAAGAGCCGAGCTCGAAGCGAACGTTCGGCGAGACCTTGCCCGGTTTGCGACGGATCGTGACCGGAAGATCCAGCGCATCCTGAAGGGCACCGAGTAGCGAGGCGTGGTCTCGGCCTGCAACGATCAGTTCTGGCGGGCCCCGTCAGCGGGCCGGTGACGCGAGAGGACAAGGCCGTAGTTGCCTCCCCCCCAATCATCGATCTGTTCCCCGAGCACGAACCCAGCCGCGGTCAGTTCCGCGACGACGACCGCCGGAGAAATCCCGTGCCCACCCCGGCTCGGGGGTAGATCACCTGCGGGGAATAGGCCGAACCACCACGCACCGGGTTCGAAATCGATGATCACGAGACGTCCCCCTGGGCGGACTGCGGCAAAGAGGTCGGACGCGACGCTGGCTGGGTCGGTCAGATGGTGATACACGCGTCGCAGGAAAATACCGTCACAGCAGGCAGGGCGAAGGCCGGTGTCGCTGTCTCTTGATTCAAGCGCCGTGACGTTTTGCAATCCTTCCGCAGCGACCGCCGTCCGGATGCTCGCAAGCGTCCCGAGATCAATCTCGGTGGCGTAGACGTAGCCGTCCGTGAGTAGGGTTCGAGCGAGCTCGAGCGAGTAGCGCCCCGTGCCTGCACCCACGTCCGCGACTCGACTATTCGGTTGCAGAGCCAGGGCCGAATAGATCGCTCCCGCTTCGACAACGACCTGTCGCGCCTGGTATCGCATCACGGCCCAACTTGCGATACCTGTAACGCACAGCGCGAGACCAACAAGGGCAAGTCCATTCGACTGGCGCGAGGACCTCATGCTTGCGAGGAATACTACCAGGCGAATCGACGGAGAGTCGGTGTGCGTGCTGTGGTGCAGACCGCTGGCGGGCGCCGATGTCGGGGGGCGGGGTTTGCCGAATACCAGTCAACCTCTGCCGCGAGTTCTATAATCGCGGGGCTTTGGCTGAGCTCGGGAACGGCCTTGTCTACTACGTGGTGTTTCTCTTTTCCACGACGTTGCACGAGGCCGCGCATGCGTGGGCCGCGATGCGGGGCGGCGATCTGACTGCCTATCACGGTGGGCAAGTGTCCCTTGATCCCCGCCCGCACATTCAGCGTGAGCGGTTCGGCATGGTGGTCCTGCCCTTGCTTTCGGTAATGCTATCGGGCTGGCCGTTCGGATTCGCGAGTGCGCCGTACGATCCACAGTGGGCGATGCAGTACCCGAAGCGAGCGGCCTGGATGGCACTCGCGGGGCCAGCTGCGAACCTTGGACTCGTTCTCGTGGCCGCGTGCATCATCCGCTTCGGGGTGGTGGCAGGGGCGTTTGCAGCACCGGACGCTGTCAGCTTCGAACAGATAGTCACTGCGCACGAGACGGGGCTCTGGACCGGTGTGGCATTCCTCGTAAGCGTCTTCTTCTCGCTCAATTTGCTGCTTGCCATATTCAACCTGATTCCGGTCCCTCCCCTCGACGGAAGCGGGGCGGTGCCGCTCTTCCTCGACGAGGATGGCACCAGGCGGTATCAGCAGTTCGTGTGGGGGCAACCGGCTGTTGCCTGGATCGGAATCCTCGTGGCGTGGCAGTTGGTTCCTATGGTGTTCCAGCCGCTCTGGCTCTTCGTGGTCAACTTGGTTCATCCGGGGGTGCACTACGGGTAGGCGCCCCTATCCGAACATCAAGTTGACGATGAAAGTCGCCGCAAGAATGCCGGTGATGTCGGCCAGGAGACATGCAGGAACCGTATGGCGGGTGACCTTGACGCCGATGGCACCGAAGTAGACCGCGAGCGTGTAGAAGGTGGTTTCGGTGCTGCCCTGGTACGTACTCACCATGTACCCGATGAGCGAATCGGGTCCATGGACGGTCATCGCTTCGCTGGCGACTCCCAGGGCCCCTGAGCCGCTCAAGGGGCGCAGGAGGGCCATCGGAAGCGCCTCGCCTGGCATCCCGATGAGAGCCGTCAGCGGTGAGATCGCCGCGACGATCAGTTCGAGACCGCCCGAGGCGCGAAACATTCCAATCACAACGAGAATCGCGACTAAGAAGGGGATTATGCGGAGGGCAACCTGAAATCCCTGCTTGGCACCCTCGACGAGCGAGTGGTAGACGCGGACGTGGCGAACCCATCCATAGAGCACGACGGCGGCAACGAGCGTTGGAAGGGCCCAGTAGGACATCATGTCTCTGACCACCGTTCCCAGACCTTCGGTGCCGACCCGTCCCAGAATCTCAAACACCGCAAGGCCGAGAAACGTAAGCCAGAAAAGACGCGCGAGCCACGTGCGCGCGGGTGACCTGCGCGGGGGCTCCGCCGAGTCTGCGTTACGGTCGTCTTCAGGCGACGCTTCGAGTGCCGGAGCTTGGTCGTCGGGGGCCGTCGAGAGAGGTTCGGTTGCGCGATATCTGGGTAGACGCGCGAGCAGCAGCGCAGCTGTGACCCCGACCACCGTGGCGCACATGCTCGCGAACCATGTCGGGAGCCAGATGCCTGCTGCGTCGGACGACCCCAGTGCCGCCCGTACACCGATGACGCCCGAGGGGAGCAGCGCGAGTCCGGCCGTGTTGATGGCGAGAAAGACCACCATTGCGTTGGTGGCTGTCCCTTTCCGGGTGTTGTACTTGTCGAGCTCTTCGATCGCCTTGATCCCGAACGGTGTGGCGGCGTTTCCAAGACCGAGCATGTTTGCCGAGATATTGAGCACCATCGCACTCATCGCTGGACTGCCGGCAGGGATCGACGGGAAGAGCAGCCGCATGACCGGGCTGACACCACGGGAGATCTGTGCCATGAGCCCCCCGTCCTGCGCGACCTGCATGAGGCCGAGGAAGAAGGCCATCACCCCAACCAGTCCGATGGCCAGGTCGACGGCGCTTCGTGCCGACGTCAGCATCGCATCGGTGACGGCCTGCATCTGGCCTGTGGAGGCGCCAAGCAGGACCGAGGCGAGTGCCGCCGTGATGAAGAGACCGTTCAGCATTGAAGATTGGCTACGTGTGATCCTCAGCCCGTCGACCGACCCTCGGCTGCGGCGGGCTGGGTGAGCAATCGATAGCTCTGTCTCAGCCGCCGCGCCTTGCTCCAGTCCCGGTTTCCCTCCTCGAGCCAGGCCAATTGCAGAAATGCCGCTGGGTCGACCGGGAAGCGCTCGAGTGCCAGGGTAAGCACACGATGGGCGGCGTCCGTGTCGCCATCAAGGAGATACGCGCGGCCAAGGAGTGTCAGCGCCTCGCTGGATGCAGTCGCCTCCGGCACGGAGAGGAGCGCCTCTGTCGCCTTCTTGAGCGCGACGCGGTCCGCACGAGTCTCGGCGATCTCGAGCCACACCCGCCCGAGCGCCGCATAGACCTGCGGTTGATCTGGGTGATCCTCAGCGGCGCGGCCGAGAGCGAGGACCGCCATGTCGGTTTGCCCGGATCGCGCGTAGGCGAGACCTCGTGCGACATGCCGCTCGGGATGTGTTCGGTCCAGGGCCGCCAGCGCATCGAGTTGTCTGAGCTCTTCGCGTCGCTCTCCGCGCGCTCGATGAACAGCGGCCAGCGCTTCTCGCGCCTCGAGAAGACCCGGGGACAGCTCCACCGCAGTGGCGAGGACGATCTGCGCTTCATCGAGGCGACCCTGTTCGCGGAGGCACAGCCCCAGAACGTAGTGCGCCTCGACAAACTCCGAGTCGAGAGCAATCGCCTGACGGAGCCGAGGGACGGCACGGTTCACGCGACCGTCGCGCTCGTACGCAAGCGCGAGCTTGTACAGCACCCTCGGGTTTCGATCGTCCAGCCGGATGTAGTGGACGTAGTGTTCAACCGCCTCGGCGTGCTGCCCGAGAGCGAACGACACGTCACCCAGTCGTTCGTGGGGACGCGGCGCCGACGGATCGAGGCTGGCCGCGCGCGTGAGGTCCCGGCGGGCGTCACGGAGATCTCCCTGCCGGTGGTAGGTTTCGCCCCGCTTGAGGTGAGCGACCATAGACCCAGGGTCGAGAGCCAGCGCACCGCTATACGCTTCGATCGCCAGGAAAGACTGGTCGTCGACGAATGCCTGATCTCCCTCGGCGACGAGCCGCTGGAATTCACGCTCCTTCGCAACGCCGTTGTAGACGAATACGCCAGCCATCCCGACCAGCAACACGAGACAGCCGAGCACGAAGCGACGCATTCGGCGCAATGGTAGCAGGAATGATCGCAACCTTGCGGTTCTGAGACACCAACTCGGTTTTTCACATGCGTGTCGCGAGGACGCGCACAACGCGCCCCGCCGGAGCGGCGCGGGGCAGTGGGCCCCCGCGAGCTACGGCGTGGGGTTTTGGGGCGCTAGCCCCATCTGAGAAGTCAGCTAGCTGCCGGCGGCAGTGACGGTGTTGCCGAGCGCGTCGGTGGCCCGAATCACGAGAATATCGCGGCTGTCGGCTGCAATCGTGAGCTCGAATCGCTCGGTCCGCGAATCTGAAATCTGGTCGACCGGGTGAACGACCTGCCAGCGTTCCGGATCGAGCGAGTACTCGACGCGATGAATCGGAGAGTGTGTGTCGCTGACCGTGAAGGTCAGGAATAAATGCTCGCCTCGGAGCTCCGACGACGCCAGGTCGAGCGCCGGCGGAGAATTGTCGATATCGAACGGTGTGCTTTCCCGCGCGCCGGTCAGCGCCAGACCGGGAGGATTCGACACCGCATCGCTGGCGGTGATTTGGATGACATAGGTGCCGTCAGGTGCCGATGTCGTATCCCAGCTGAAGATCGGCTGCCGAAGCCCCAAGGTCAGCGGGTGCCATGTCGCCTCGCCCTCGGCACGATAGGACACGTCGTAGAGCAGCTCATCCTGATTCCCATCGAGTCCGGTCCAGGCGAACGTCTGTAGCCCCTTCCGGTAGATCTGCCGCCCTAGGGTGTTTTGTGGTGGGGCGGCCGCTCCGCTGGGGTTGGCGACTCGAGCTCCGGCGGCGTCTGCCAGGCCGGCGATCGGCGGGTCGCCACTTGGGAAGGGCTGTTGAAATACGATACCCGGCTCGTGAACAACCACCTCCGTAACCTGAGGTCGCAGGTTGCTTGGAAGATACGCTGTGGTGACCGAAAACAACTCCGGGCTCTCGCCGGTACCCACCAGTTCTGCCCGCCACTGGATGTAGCGAGCCTTCGGGCTTTCGACGCGCGTCCCAGTCGGGTCGGTGTACGGCTCGGACCACGGACTCCACGTGTCACTTGGCCTTTCCGTATTGCCGGTCCGTGTTGCCAGTCGAACCGTCGTGCCAGCGGGGAGTGTCGCCTGCCATCTGATAGTGCCCCAGGTCGAGACGGTCCCTGCATCACGTACGTCGGAGACGTACGTGCCGGTTGCGACACGATCTGCGGAGAGGCGGTAGACCTTTCCTGGATTGGCCGTGAGATAGTAGAAGCCTCCAGCAGCTGCCGCAACGAAGCGCGTCACCTGCTGCGCGGGCGCGCGCGTGAGCAGCACCACGCGCTTCGGGTCCTCCATGACCTGAAAAATCTTGCCACTCCCACCAGTCCCAACGAGAAGGGTGACGCTGGTTGGTTCGCTGTTGCCGCTCAGCTCGTTCCTTGCGACGAGCGCCACGTCGTACGGCGCATCCTCCGAGGACTCCCACACGGCGTCCCACACGCCATCAGGCGTGATCCGATAGACGGCACCCCCACCGTGTGCAGGTTGGGTCGGGGTTGGGCCGGTGACTCTTCCACGGTCGGCACTTCCGCCAGACGGTGTCGCCACTGCCGTCACGGTGGTTGATGTCGTAACCGTCACCGTTGCCGACGCGGATACCGCCGCCGGGCTGTTGGTCGGGCTCGCTGGTGTGCGTGGGGCAGACTCGGCAACGGCCACCGCGTAGACCGTGCCATCGGGAGCAACCCGCAGCGCTCGGACCTCGCTGAATGGCGCGTCGAGCAGGACGAACCCGCGACCATCAGGCGTGACGCGAAAGACTTGACCGGGCGAACTGGTACTCACCAGCAGGGTCTCGTCTGGACCGGCAGCGAGCGCAAGTGCGTGCGTCGTCTTGGTGTCGTAAAAGAGGGTGGACGTGCCGTCGGGTGACACTCGATAGACGCGGCCGGGACTGCCCGTGGCGACGTAGAGGTCACGCTCGCCGCTTGCGAGGGCGGGGCCGGTGGCGAGTGCCCATATGTATTCTTCTTCGGGATCAAACACGGTCTGGGCTTCGCCGTCGTCCGTGACACGGTACACCGCGCCGTGTGGTGACGTTCCGACATAGGCCTCGTCGTCGGTCGCTGCGATCGCATGAACGTTCAGTTCGCCCGCGTCAAACACCTCGCGTCCTGCTCCATCCGCCTCGGCCAGAAACACCTTGCCCGCGTTCCCGCTCCCAATCCACAGCCTGCCGGCCGCTTCGTCTGCGGTCCAGAGAAACGGCGCGGTTGTCTCATAGAGGACGTCGGTCTCCGGACCGAGGAGGACGCGGCCAATCGCGTCGATCGAGACGTCGTAGACATCCCCACGGAGAAAGTCAGCCTGGGTTGACACTCGCCAGAAGACTGGCGACGCGCTCTCGCCAATGACGATGAGTACGTTCACGGCGACCGCGGTCAGTCCCCAGCGGAAGCGGCCAGCCGAGTGCATCATTCGATTGTGAAGCTCAGGCGGCGCGAACCAGAGACCGCATGATCGCTGGGGAGCTCCCACTCGCCGAGAGTCGTCTCGCGCAGTTGACCAAGGCCGCCACTGCTTCGATTACTCTCGAGGACCGCCAACACCGAGCCCGGCAGGCCCGGCAGTTGCTCTCCGCGGTCAACCGCGCCGGTCTCGGCTCGAAGAAGCTTCACGTACAGACGACTGTTTCGGCGCACGCGGTTGAGGTTGCGGACCATCTGGTCGACGGTGTCGGCTGCTGCGACGGATCGGCCCTCTTGCCTTTCCTGGAGCGTAAGTGTCGCCGCGTCCGACACCTGGATGGTCAGCGCGCCCCTGGCATGATCGGGGATGGTGACCTGAAGCGTTTCCAGGAGCTCTGTGCCGCGGTAGGTCCGCGACACGATCTTGACCGGAATGACATCGCCAGCACGCGGCCGAACGGCATCGATCCACACACGCTCCAGGGTCGCCGTCAGAGGTTCCTCGAGGGCCTCGACCCTGACGTTGATGGCCTCGATCTTCACCGGCTCAAACTGGTTCGCCATCAGCGCGGCGATGGGGGTCGTCAGCGCCGAGGCCGCCGTGAAGGACGCCGTGTTACCCGTATAGATATCGCCGAACTTCACGTCGCCGTAGTCTCGCACGCGGGCACTCCCGTCGACGATGTAGCTGCGGGGACCGAGCTCACGTGTCCAGTTGGTGAAGGTGTTCAGCACGCTCGTGTATGCCAGCAGGGGCGTGAAGACCGGGTCGTCGATGATCTCGAAGCTGAACGTCTTCTCGATATCGCGGTCACGTTGCTCGAAGGTGACCCGGACAGGAATAAGGTCGGGTCCCGGTCCTATCGTTCCATACACTCCGGTAGGGCGATCTTGGTCGATCGTGCCGAGAACTTCGCCAATGGTGGCGATCTTGGACGAAAGAGCGAGGCTCGGCAGCAGTGTGGTGACGTGGGCCCTTGTCATCGGAAACTGTGACGGACCGAGGTTGTAGAAGGGATGACCAAACGCATAGACCCGGTCGCCCTCCACCATTGTCACCGTGCCTGTCCCAGCCATCGTGAGATCGCCACTGATTAGACTGACGCCCAAGGGGTCGCCCGGCTGCAGAGGCTGTCCCGCCACCGCGAGCTGGGCTTCCGCTGCGAGTGGGCCCCCGATGGTCGTTACCACTCCACCGGTGTTGAGCGCGGTAGACCAGAGGGAATACAGCTCTGGGCTGAAGCCGCCGAGGATGAGCGGCGTCGCGATCGGCCTGAGGAGAGTTCCCAGGCGGCCGCCCTCCAGTAGCGAGAGGCCCAGCGTGTGAACGTCAGCCGGCTCCGCCGCGAACGCCGTTGCCCCGCCGAACGAACCTCGTACCGTCTCTGCGAGGAATTGCTCCGTGAGGGGAAACTGCCATGGAGGGACCCGCCGCGCAAGGCGGTTCGCCTCTCGGTCGGTCGCAACCATCTCCTCGATCGGTGTGATTCCGGCGATTGCGTCCTTCGAGAATGAGCCGAGGGAGTACGAGATCGCCCCGACAAGACGGTCACCAATATAGACGGGACTTCCGCTCATCCCCTGAATGACACCGGTGTGAGCCAAGGGGCCGCCATTCAGTCTCGCGACGATGACGTTTCGCTGCGGTCCCATGACGTTCGTCAGGACGCCCAGCACCTCGACATTGAATTCTTCACGCTCGGAGCCCTGAAAGACAGTGACGCCGACGCCCGTCATCCCGGCCCGCACCTCGTCCAGCGGCATTCGGGCTGTTTCCGCCGGGAGCTGGACGAAGCTGAGGGGGGTCAGAAAAGCGAAGACGAGAAGCGCGAAGGCTCTCTTGGTCACGATGGTAGTATCGGTCCCTTCACCGCAAGATATCGGACCCAATGGTTGATGGTCAAGGAGAAGGCCGGGATTGACATCGCCGCGAAACGTTTGGTACCGTATTGGTCTTACTTATGTGTCTTCAGATCTCCAGCTGATCGTGCGCTCGGCGTATTGGCCTACCGTGCCGTACCGGTGGTACCGCCACTGGTTTAGCAGCAGCGCTGGAGAGGCTGTCATGTGGGCCATGGGGAACGCCTGAAGACGTGCGGTAGCCCCACAGAGACATCGACAGAGAACAGTAAGCCTCTTCAGCCTCGACCGGCTGAGGGGGCTTTTTCTATTTTGAGCAGAACCACCATGGACGCAAAGCTGTGCGCGACGGTCACGGGTGCCACGACAGAGGAACTTCGTGCGAATCGGGATCAGGCGGCGGGCGCCGACGGCGCCGACATGGTGGAGCTCAGAGTCGACTATGCGGATGAGATCGATCTGGACGGAGTCCTTGCCGACCGGCGCTGCCCGGTCGTGGTGACATGCCGCCCGGTGTGGGAAGGTGGTCGGTTCCACGGGTCAGAGGACGAACGCCACCGTCTTCTCAGACGGGCGCTCGATCTTGGGGCGGAGTACGTCGACGTTGAGTGGCGGGCCGGTTTCCACGATCTCGTCGCCGGTGACGACCGGAAGCGAGTCGTGCTGTCGGCGCACGACTTCGACGGGGTTCCCGGTGACCTCGAGGAGCAAGTACGCGCCATGCGGTCGACAGGCGCCGATGTGATCAAGGTCGCGGTGCGGGTGAGTGCACTGTCTGAACTCATACCGTTGCGCGACATGGGCAGGCGAGCCAGGCAACGCGGAGAGATGCAGATCATGATCGGGATGGGCGCCGCCGGTATCCCGTCGAGAGTGCTCCCGGACCACTTCGGCTCAAGTTGGACCTATGCCGGACAGGGAGTCGCGCCAGGACAAGTCGAGCTATCTCGGATGCTCGGCGAGTTTCGAGTTCGCTCGGTCGACGCCGCGTCGGAGTTGTTCGGCGTCCTTGGCTCTCCGCTGGCCCATTCACTGTCTCCGGCCATGCACAATGCCGGGTTCGCAGAGACCGGCCGTGATGCCGTCTACGTTCCGCTCGAGGCGGCGGATGTAGACGATTTTGCAAGGTTTGCCGACGCGTTCGGCGTGCAAGGGGTCAGCGTGACCGCGCCGTTCAAGGAGCAGGTGGTCAACAGAGTGACGGAAGTCGACCCCCTCAGCGCTCGCGTTGGCGCGGTCAATACATTGCGGCTCGACCCGTCCGGATGGCGGGGCGTGAACACTGACGTGCCAGGATTCCTCGCCCCTCTCGACGGGAGGGTTCCGCTCACGGGATGCCGGGCCACCATCTTGGGCGCCGGTGGCGCGGCCCGCGGCGTTGCAGTCGCCTTGCGGGATGCGGGTGCGAGCGTCACGATCGCGGCACGGCATTCTGCGCGCGCGCGCTCGGTGGCGGCGTTGGTTGATGGGGAGACCGTCGAGATGCCCCCGCAGCCCGGGACGTGGGAGCTGCTCGTGAACACGACACCGATTGGCACCTATCCGGACGTGGAAACGAGCCCCATGGCCGGGGCCGACTTCGGCGGCACGCTGGTATACGACCTGGTCTACAACCCACGCATGACGCGTCTCCTCGCCGATGCCGCGGCAGCCGGGTGCGACACAATCGGCGGGTTGGAGATGCTTGTCGCTCAGGCCGAGCGTCAGTTCGTCTGGTGGACAGGTGTGGCGCCAGGCAGTCAGACGTTTCGGCAGGCCGCCGAGCGGCGCCTGAAGGAGATGGAAGAGATGGGTGCATCGTCGGCCCTGCCACAGTGACGTCGTGATGTGAGGACGTATGGATAGCGAGACCACCTTCGAAGAGTTTGCCGCCCTCGCCACGCAGGGCACCTTCGTGCCGGTGTGCAAAGAGGTCATGGCAGACATGCTCACTCCGGTGTCGGCCTTCCTCAAGGTTGCGGAGCAGGCGGAGCACGCCTTCTTGTTCGAGAGTGTGGAGGGGGGTGAGCGACTGGCCCGGTATTCGTTTCTCGGAAAGGACCCGTTCATGGTTCTCCGGGCCCGGAACGGGCAATGCATCGTCGATCAGGCAGGCCAGCGGCAGGAGCGAGATGACCCGTTTTTCGATGTCTTGCGTGAGGTGATGGGACGGTTCACGTCTCCAGCGGTGGACGGACTGCCGCGTTTCACCGGTGGCGCGGTTGGGTTTCTCGGATACGAGTCAGCGCTCTGGTTCGAGCCGTCGCTCCAAGGATGCTGGAAGCGTTTCGACAAGACGACGCCTGACGACACAGACGACGCCGGCTTCATGCTGTTCGATACGGTCCTCGCGTTCGATCATCTGAAACATCGGATCTTGGTTATCGCGAATGCGGAGGTCGGCGAAGGCGTCGACCTTCGTGCGCAGTACGAGCTGGCGCAGGCCAAGATCAGATTCCTCGAGCGAGAGCTCGGCCGTGGTCTGTCGGACAGTTCCCAGGAGGAAGGCGGGAGTCTCGAATGGCGGTCGAACACCGCGCGCGCGACCTATGAGGAGTCGGTCGCAAAGGCACAGCGATACATCAAGGCTGGGGACATCTATCAGGTGGTCTTGTCTCAGCGATTCGAGACGGATGTCTCCGTGGACCCGTTCACGGTGTATCGGGCGCTTCGGTATGTGAACCCGTCGCCCTATATGTATTTCATGCGACTAGGCGGGGTGTCGATCGTGGGGTCGTCCCCGGAGATGCTGGTGCGGGTCGAGGGGGACCGGGCCGAGACCCACCCGATCGCCGGAACTCGTCCCCGCGGGGAGAACGAGGTTCGGGACGAACAGCTGGCTGAGGAGCTCCGGGAGAACGAGAAAGAACGGGCCGAGCATGTCATGCTGGTCGACCTCGGGCGGAACGACCTCGGAAGGGTCTGCCAATACGGAACGGTGCGGGTGCCGCAGTATATGGGGCTCGAACGGTACTCGCATGTCATGCATCTCGTGTCGCGGGTCGTGGGGCGACTCGACGCTGAGCATGACCGCCTAGACGCGCTGGCAGCTTGCTTCCCCGCGGGGACCGTCTCGGGTGCGCCGAAGATCCGGGCGATGGAGATCATCGCGGAGCTCGAGCCGACGACCCGCGGCATCTATTCCGGTGCGGTTGGGTATCTCGACTTCGCCGGGCATCTTGACTGCTGCATCACCATTCGCACGATCGTGATGCGCGACGGCAAGGCGTACGTCCAGGCCGGGGCCGGGATCGTGGCCGACTCCGATCCCGCCGCCGAGTACCAGGAGACGCGCGACAAGGCCTCGGCGCTGATCCGGGCGCTTGAGATGGCGCAGAGCGGGCGAGGTCCTCGTGGTGTTGTCTAGTGTCCCGAGCATGAAACACCTAGCCATTCGGCCGGCGGTGCATCCGGTCTGGCGGCGTTGCGAATCGCTCGAATATTCCCGATATTCTCGCTCTTCACGCCTGGCCAGCCCGGCGCATCATCGCCCTCGGTGGCAAGGTGTTTCATACTCGGGACACTAGCAGGGGAGATCGACGGCAGACAATGGTACTCGTCATCGACAACTACGATTCGTTCACGTACAACCTCGTCCAGTATCTGGGTGAGCTTGGGGCCGACGTGCTCGTGAAGCGAAACGATGAGCTTTCGCTCGAGACCGTGGAGGAGATTCAGCCTGACCGGATCGTGATCTCGCCGGGTCCGGGGCGACCGGAAGCGGCGGGTGTCAGCGTGGGGGTGGTTCGGCGATATGGGTCCTCCATTCCGATACTTGGCGTCTGCCTCGGGCATCAGGCGATCGGATATGCGTTCGGCGCCACGATCGTGTCGGCGCCGGTCCTGGTGCACGGGAAGTCGTCGGAGATTCAGCACGACGAAAGAGGAGTCTTCAGGGGGATTTCGAGCCCGTTTAGGGCCGGCCGGTATCACTCGTTGGTCGTCTCGGCAGAGGGGTGGCCGGAGGACCTTGAAGTCTCTGCTCGCACGATCGACGGCAGCACGATCATGGGGATTCGCCACCGAGAGTGGCCGGTGCAGGGTGTGCAGTTTCACCCCGAGAGTGTGTTGACCGACGTTGGGAAGACTCTGCTCGGGAACTTTCTGGAGAGCTGAGTGTTTGCTGAACTGATCGAGAAACTGCGTCGACGCCGAGACCTGACGGAGGCCGAGGCGTCCGAAGCGATGGTCGAGATCATGGAAGGAAGAGCGACCTCGGCGCAGATCGCCGGCATGCTGATTGGCCTGTCGATGAAGGGTGAGAAGCCCGAGGAGATCGTGGGACTTGCGCGAACGATGCGGGCGCACGCCGCGCCGATGTCACGAAGCTTTGATGATGTGTTCGACACCTGTGGGACCGGCGGCGATCGCCTCCACACGTTCAACGTCTCGTCGCTTGCGGCTCTGACGATTTCCGCGTGCGGTGTGCGAGTGGCAAAGCACGGGAACCGGTCCGTCTCGAGCAGCTGTGGTAGCGCCGACCTTTTTGAGGCGTTGGGCGTCGACCTGTCGGCATCCGTCGGGACGGTTGAACGCTGCTTGGCAGATGTCGGCATCGCCTTCTTCTTTGCGCCAACGTTTCATCCGTCGATGCGCCACGCTGCGCAGACTCGCCGTGACCTGGGCGTCCGGACAGCGTTCAATCTACTTGGGCCGTTGACGAACCCCGCCGGTGCGCGCCGGCAGATAGTGGGCGTGCCCGGCCCACAGCATACCGACCTGCTGGCTCGGGCGCTCGGACGTCTCGGGTCCGAGTGCGTGTGGGTTGTGCACGGAGCTGACGGGCTCGACGAGATTTCGATGAGCGGGTATACGAAGGTCACCGAATGGCGGCGCGGAATGGTACGGACGTTCTACACCCACCCCTCCGACTTCGGTGTCGAGCCAACGTCGCTTGATGTGCTCCGGGTCTCGGGCCGTGACGAGAGTCTTGCGGTCGCTCGGAGTGTCCTCGCCGGTGAGAGTGGGCCGGCGCGTGAGTTCGTCTTGGTCAACGCCGCGGCCGGGCTGGTAGTCGAGGGGCGTGCGGCGTCCCTTGTCGAGGGGATGACGCTGGCGTCGGCAGCGCTAGACGAGGGTCGGGTCGCCCAGAAACTCGAAGCACTGGCTGCCTGTTCTCGGGGGGCGGCATGATGAGCCGGTCGGCCGCGACAGGGCCGAGCGTGGACGCCGACCGACCCGACCTGCTGGCTGCGATTCTGGCGGCGACCCAGGAGTCGGTGTCCGTGGCGAAGCGCCGGCGACCTCTGGCAGCGCTCGAGCGGGCGGCGGCCGCTCGGACCCCGCGCGGTGTAGCGTTCCGAGACGCGCTGGTCTCGACGACGTGTCTGCCGGTGATCGCAGAGTGCAAGCGGCGCTCACCATCGAGAGGAGTCCTTCGCGCAGACTACCGTCCCGCCGACATCGCCATGGCGTACGAGCGCGCAGGCGCGGCGGCGGTGTCCGTGCTGACCGAACCGGCCTTCTTTGACGGGGCGCTGTCGGACCTCGAGGCCGTTCGGGACGCCGTCAGCATTCCGATTCTGAGAAAGGACTTCATCGTCGCGGAGTATCAGCTTGTTGAGGCGCGGGCGGCGGGTGCCGATGCGGTGCTCCTGATCGTCGCGGCTCTGGACGATGCGGCCCTGGCACACCTCCTACGAGTTGCGACATCGAGTGGGTTGGCTGCACTTGTCGAAGTGCACGACGACGCGGAGTTGGCCCGGGCGCTCGAAGCCGGCGCGGACCTGGTCGGCGTCAACAACCGCAATCTGCGGACGCTTGACGTCGATCTCGCCGCATCGTTCTCGGTGATCGGTGGGGTGCCCAAAGGCGGCGTGGCAGTGGCGGAGAGCGGAATCAGGACCGGGGGCGATCTCGAGGCATTGCGTCGCGCAGGATATGACGCATTCCTCGTTGGTGAATCTTTGATGAGTGAAGCGGACCCGGGCACTGCCCTGGAGGAACTTCTTCGGACCGGAGGGTCGGTCCCGCGGGGCCGTCGATGAGCGTGAAGGTCAAGGTGTGTGGCATCACGCGGGCGGCTGACGCGCTCCTTGCAAGCGACCTCGGCGCGTCGGCGGTCGGATTTGTGTTCTGGGAGAAGAGCCCGAGGTCCATCGACCCGGAGAGCGCGCGAGCGATCGTGTCTGTGCTTCCGCCCGATGTTGCCGCTGTTGGCGTGTTTGTCGATCCGCCCACACAGTATCTTGCCGACGTCGTCTCGCACGTTGGCCTTGCCGCGGTCCAGCTGCATGGCGACGAGACGCCGGAGTTCTGCCGCGACCTGCCGTATCGTGTGATGAAGTCGGTGTCCGTGAGAGATGCCGCCGAGGACGAGCGGCTGACGCGTTGGCCCGAGTCGATCATGGTATTGCTTGACGCAGCAGACCCGGTTCGAAAGGGTGGTACTGGTCAGACGATCGACTGGGGGATCGCCGCACGTGTGTCGGCGCGACGCCGAGTGTTTCTCGCGGGAGGACTGACGGCGAGCAACGTCGGCGAAGCGGTGAAGGGGGTGCGCCCCTACGCGGTCGACGTCTCGTCGGGACTGGAGGCCAGTCCTGGGGTCAAGGCGCCGGACCTGATGCAGGCCTTCTTCGAGGCGGTCTCGGCGACAGGCGGGGCGGCAGAAGAGAGAAGACGATGGGCAATGGAGAACCACCCGTGACGGGACCGACCTTCGGTCAGCGTGACCCGGACGCCCGCGGGTACTTCGGACCGTACGGGGGGAGGTTCGTTCCGGAGACGTTGGTCGAGCCGATTGAGGCGCTCGAGGAGGCCTACCGGCAGGCACGGAAGGATCCGGCCTTCACGGCCGAGCTCACAACCCTACTGACGCACTACGTAGGTCGGCCAACCCCGATCTACGAAGCGCAGCGTCTCACCAACGCGGTGGGAGGGGCGCGCCTGTTCCTGAAACGAGAAGATCTCGCTCACACCGGCGCGCACAAGATCAACAATGCGCTCGGCCAAGGGCTCCTCGCGGTACGGATGGGAAAGCGTCGCGTCGTGGCTGAGACCGGCGCGGGGCAGCATGGGGTTGCCACGGCCACCGTGTGTGCGCTCCTGGGTCTGCAGTGTGAGGTGTACATGGGCACGGAGGACATGCGCCGGCAGGCGCCGAATGTCTTCCGCATGAGACTTCTGGGCGCGAAGGTGACCGGTGTTGACTCGGGCAGTCGGACACTCAAGGACGCCATTAACGAGGCGATGCGCGACTGGGTGACGAACGTGTCCGACACATACTATCTGTTGGGCTCGGTTCTCGGGCCTCATCCGTATCCGCTGATGGTGCGTGAGTTCCAGTCGGTCATCGGACGTGAGGCCCGAAATCAAATACTGGCGTTGATCGGTGAGCTTCCAGCGGCCGTTGTCGCGTGTGTCGGCGGTGGAAGCAATGCACTCGGCATCTTCGACGGATTCGTGGACGACGAAGGTGTCAAACTCGTCGGCGTCGAGGCTGGTGGAGAGGCGCTGACGGCTGGCAAGCATGCGGCACGGTTTGCGACGGGTGTTGCCGGTGTTCTCCAGGGCACGCGCAGCTACATTCTGCAGGATGCGGACGGGAACATCGAGCTCACGCATTCGATCTCTGCTGGGTTGGACTACGCCGCGGTGGGGCCCGAGCATGCGTGGCTGCGCGACATGGGTCGTGCGGAGTATACGAGCGTGTCCGATCGCCAGGCTTTGGAGGCGTTTCAGACGTTGTGTCGTCTCGAAGGCATTCTGCCCGCCCTCGAATCAGCCCATGCTGTGGCCCATGCGCAGGTTCTCTCGAAGGAAATCGGCCCGCAGGGTGCCATCCTCGTCAACTTGTCCGGGCGTGGCGACAAGGATGTTCCAGCGGTTCAGGGCGTCCTGCTCGACGAGTCGGACCGGGAGTCGTGACCAAGATGTCCCGTATCGACGACACGTTCGCGCGGCTCCGCTCTTCGGGGCAGACCGGACTCGTGACATACGTCACCGCTGGGGATCCTGACGCGGAGCGGTCGGCCGCGGTTCTCCGGACACTCGACAAGTCTGGGGCCGACATCCTGGAGGTTGGTATTCCGTTTTCGGACCCGCTGGCCGATGGACCGGCGATCCAACGCGCCTCTGAGCGAGCCCTGGCTGCAGGGACGACCCTCCGTTCGAGTCTCGAGCTCATCGGGGCGATTCGAACGAGCGTGTCGGCTCCCGTCGTAGTATTCAGCTACGCGAACCCAGTCTTGGCGATGGGCTTGGACAGCTTCATGGGCCGGGCGTCAGATGTCGGTGTCGATGGTGTTCTGGTGCTGGACCTGCCGATCGAGGAGGCAGAAGATTTGCGCAATGCCGCGGTAGCGGTCGGTATTGACCCGATCTTTCTGTTGAGCCCCACGACGACCGAGGCGAGGATTCGGAGAGCGGCGGAGTTGGGTCGGGGGTTCCTGTACGCCATATCGCGGTTGGGTGTGACGGGCGAGCGCGATACGATTGCAGAAGGTGCCCGCGAAATGGTCGACCGGATTCGCAGCGTGACCGACCGTCCAGTCGCGCTTGGCTTTGGCATCTCACGACCCGAGCAGGTAGCCGAAGTCGGACAATGGGCTGACGCAGCGGTCGTGGGCAGTGGGCTGGTCAATCGGATTGCGGCCTCGGCGGCCGGCGACAGTCTTGAGGATGACGTGCGCAACTACGTTCGGTGGCTGCGGAGCGGGCTAGTGCAATGAACTGATGAACCAATGAGCGATCAGTCGACAAACAGACCGGGTGCGGGGCAGGTCGGGCCAAGCGGATTGACCGAGGACATGAAATCGCTGCGCGAGCAGATCGACCGCCTGGACGAGCAGATCGTGAGGCTGTTGAACGAACGGGCCGAACACGCGTTACAGCTTGGCGCGCTGAAGAGTGATGCCCGGATGGACACCTATCAGCCCGATCGTGAAATCGCAGTGCTTGAGCACGCTCGTGAGGTGAACGCCGGCCCGCTCGAGGGGGACGCTATCACACGCCTGTTCGAACGAATCATCGATGAGAACCGCCGTCTGGAGCGTTTATCCGAAGGGGACGACTGATACACCGGAGCGCGACGGTCCGGTTGAGGGTATGGAGGCAGAAGCATGGTTGTGGTCATGGAAGAGCGCGCATCAGAAGATCAGATTCAGCATGTCATCGCGACGCTGGTCGAGAAGGAGTTCGATGTGCACCGGTCCACAGGGGCATTGAGGACCGTCCTGGGCGCCGTCGGCGGCCATCGAGGCTTCGACACCCGACTCATTGAGGTGATGGGCGGTGTGCACGAAGTGCTGCGGATTACAGAGCCGTATAAGCTCGCCAGTCGAACCTTCAAGCCGGAACGGACGATCGTTTCGGTGGGAGACCTGCGGATCGGAGGTGACGAAGTCATCGTGATGGCCGGTCCCTGCTCGGCGGAGAACGAGGCGCAGGTAGAGGCCGCGGCCGCGGCGGTGAGTAAGGCCGGCGCAAAGGTGTTCCGGGGCGGCGCCTTCAAACCGCGCAGCTCGCCTTACAGCTTCCAGGGGCTTGGCGAAGAAGGGCTACGCCTGTTACGTGACGCCGCCGATCATCACAATCTCAAGCTCGTGTCAGAGGTCATGGACGTGAGTCAGATAGGCCTGCTGACGAAGTACGCCGACATCCTGCAGGTCGGTGCACGGAATATGCAGAACTATACGCTGCTCCGTGAGCTCGGGAAGATCAGGGTGCCCGTTCTCCTCAAGCGTGGTATCTCTGCCACGATCGAGGAGTGGCTGCTGTCTGCCGAGTATGTGCTGTCGGGCGGCAACTCCGATGTCGTCTTGTGCGAACGCGGAATCCGAACGTTCGAGACCTACACTCGAAATACGTTGGACATCTCCGCCATCCCGGTCATTCACAAGCTCAGTCATCTGCCGATCGTGGCCGATCCGAGCCATGGCATCGGTATCCGGGACAAAGTCGCTCCGATGGCCCGTGCGGCCGTGGCGGCGGGTGCCGACGGTTTGATCATCGAGGTTCACCCCGACCCAGACCACGCGCTGAGTGACGGGGCTCAGTCGCTCTTCCCTGAGCAGTTTGACCGTCTGATGGCGGAGGTACGGATCATTGCACCGGCGATCGGCCGAAGCGTGTGTGTCGAGCCAGTGCCCCGACGAGGGTGGGGGACGTAGAGGTCCTCAGAGAACCCCCGGTGTCATCACGCGATGTCAGATAACCGCCAGCTTCCGGTCATTCAACCAGGATCCACGCAAGGTGCGCCTCCGGTCTTCGAGAAGGTCGCGATTGTCGGTCTTGGTCTGATCGGGGGGTCGATCGCGCTGGCTGCGCGAGAGGTATGGCCCAGCGGTCTGGTCATCGGTGTCGACAATGCCGATGTGCTCGAGCGGGCGATGGTCCATCACGCCATCGACGTTGCGGCTGACGACCCCGTCGTGATGTCTGAGGCCGACCTCGTCATCTTGGCTGCCCCGGTTGCACAGAACATCGAGTTGCTGGATGACCTCGCGGAGCACGTGCCTGGTTCGGCGATTGTGACCGATGTGGGTAGTACGAAGCGGGAAGTCGTCGAACAGGCGCGACGATTGCCCTCCCGGTTGACATTCATCGGTGGTCATCCGCTGGGCGGAGCGCCTCAGGGCGGAATTGATTATGCCAGAGCGGACCTGTTCAAGGGGAGACCGTGGCTGTTCACCCCGACCGACGATAGCCAGGCAGCGCCACTTGAACGGCTCCGGGCGTTTGCGACGGCGCTCGGTGCCGAACCGCACGTGATGACGGCGACAGAGCACGACCGGCTGTTGGCGTATGTATCGCACCTCCCTCAGCTCGCAGCTTCTGCGTTGATGCGAGTGGTTGGAGATGAAGCAGGGCAGGCCGGGTTGGCGCTCACGGGGAGAGGCCTGGCCGACACGACCCGTCTCGCCGCGAGCCCGGCAACCATCTGGCGTGACATCTGCTCGACAAACACCGACCAAATCCGACGGGCGCTAGATGGTCTGATTGCCGAACTCGAAGGGCTCAGAGATGGTCTTGACGAAGCTGAGGCGATCGACGAGGTCTTCGCCGCCGCGGCGGCCTGGCGTGCCGCGCTTCCAGGCAGACGTAGGGACCCTCAGGGGTAGGCATGCGTTATCGGCCGCCCGGCGGTGGTTGTACGGCGGTGGTTGCACGGCCTGCTGACGTCAGACCTTAATCGAAAGGCCTGCCGCCGCGGACTTCAATCGTCGTGCGTTCTGATGCGACGACGTCGTCACGTTGCTTCAGGTTGAGGCGAACCTCGTACGATCCCCCAACACTGAAGCGGTGGCGCATCGAATAACGACGCCGGATCTCGCTGACACCGGGTTCGTATGGGTCGCAGTCCGGAGTCGACTCGGATCGCGTGCCATCATCCCACTCCCATTCGACGCTGGCGCAGTACAGGGGCTCGTAGTCATCGGGTCCACCCCGGAGCTCGGCCAGGACGAGTATCTCTGCGGGGGCAAACGCCACACGCGGTGACGCCCGGAGCCTGAGCTCGGGCTCGCCATCTTCCTCTTCCTGGCCCAAAAGGCTTCCATGACCCGCCAGGAGCAGACACGCTGCGCCGAGGAGGGACACAACGCCCCACCGATAGCGGGACGAGCGATGTTGAACCATCTGAATCCACATGTCAGTACCGTATCTTCATTCTAGACGGCTCTGCCGCAGTCGACCAAGTCGTCGCGTTACGTATAATCCGCGGATGACTGACAACCGTTCCGAGCCTGTGCTGCGCGTCAGCTCTGCTGCGCCGACCGATGTGGCCACCGATCTTCTCGTCGTACCCATCTTTGAGCAGGACACCCTGTCTGACCCAGCCTTGGACGGCCTGGACCTTGCGACCGGTGGCGAGATCGCGCGAGCCCGGGAGAGCGGTGAATTCCGCCCGAAACCGAACGAGCTGTTCGTGACGCCACTGGGTGCGGAGAAATGGGCAGCACGCCGGCTCGCGCTGGTTGGTGTTGGCGAGAATGGGGAAGGCGGACTCGAGCGATTACGTACAGCTGCTGCCACGGTTGCGAAGGATGCCCGTCGCCGTCGGATTCGGCGGTTGGCCGTTGTGCTGAGAGACGGATTCCCGAGTGGCGATGCTGCACAGGCGGTCGCGGAAGGGCTTCTCCTGGGTGGTTTTGAAGACCACCGCTACCGAACTGCCGATGACTCTGGAGTGTTGCCGACGCTGGACAGTTGCGAGATCGTGGCGACGAGTGGGGAAGGTGACGCCCTTGAGGAGACTCTGCGCAAGGGCGTGGTCCTTGCGACCGCGTCGAACCTCGCTCGAGAGCTTTCCAACGAGCCGGCCAATTTTCTTACACCGGCGATCTTCGCAGACCGCGCCCAGGCGCACGTCGCCGACCAGGGCATCACCGTCGACGTCCTCGAGGAGGAGGCGATTCGGAAGCTTGGAATGGGCCTGCTCTTGGGCGTCGCGCGTGGAAGCAGCGAGCCTCCGAGGCTGGTTGTGATGCGACATATGCCTGCAGGTGCACCCGATCAACCGGTACTCGGGTTGGTTGGAAAGGGCGTCACGTTCGACAGTGGCGGCATCTCCATCAAGCCGGCCGATGGGATGGATCTCATGAAGCGAGACATGGCGGGTGGCGCCGCGGTGGTCGGTGCGATGCGCGCCATCGGGGAGCTAAAGCTCGGGGTACGCGTGATCGGCATCGTCCCCATGGTAGAGAACATGCCCGGAGGTCGGGCGGCGAAGCCAGGAGATGTGTTGACGAGCGCGAGTGGGAAGACCGTGGAGGTCCTCAACACAGACGCTGAGGGGCGCCTGATCTTGGGCGATGCTCTCTGGTACGCCCAACACCTTGGTGCAACACACTTGGTCGACGTGGCGACGCTGACCGGTGCGTGTGTCGTTGCGCTTGGAAAGGTCGCGAGCGGACTATTCGGGAACCCCACGTCATGGGTGGAGACGGTCCAGAAGGCGGCAGCGCGTTCGGGCGAACGCGTGTGGCCTCTACCACTGTATGAGGACTACCGGGAACAGCTCCGATCGGAAATCGCCGACCTCGTGAACACAGGTGGCCGCGCTGGAGGTGCCTGTACGGCTGCCGCGTTCCTGCAAGCGTTTGCCGAGGAAACGCCGTGGGCGCACGTTGACATTGCAGGAACGGCCTGGTTGGAGGAAGCCCGATCAGATTCGACGAAGGGGGCAACAGGTGTCATGGTCCGAACGCTCGTGGAGTTGGCAGCGCGGAGCTCGAGCTGGTAGCCTCTCGTCCGGGATCGATTCATGATGATGCAGCCGCAGCCCGCCACGGTCTATGAGACAGTGCAGCCGTCGACGGCGGAGACAACGATTGCCGACGTTCTCCTTGGAGCCGTCTCGATGGTGCTGGGTCTGGCCGCGTTGGCGCTTGTTCTGGGGATTGGTTGTGCCGCCGTCATGATTGCCTTCCGTCGGTTCCGCGGTGACGGTCGAACCACGGCGGGTGGCGCTGGCGCAACTCGACTCGGACTGGACGCGTCGACGACCTCAGGAAGTCCAACGCCCCCGAAGAGCATTCCTTAGATGGGGCTGGTGCCCCAAACCCCTCGCCGTCGCTCGCGGGGGGGGCCACTGCCCCCCGCCGCTCCGGCGGGGGCGCGCCGTGCACGCCCTGGCGACACGCCTGCGAAAGACGAGTTGGTGTCCTGACAGGACACGAGGGCACGGTTGCGGCGTCTGGCCTAGTGGGTGTTCGCGAGTGCGACGACCGGTTCGGTACCCAGCGAGTACTGGTAGCGCAGGAGACCATCGAAGAGAGCATCGACCAACCGGTCGCGGTAGGCATCGGTGGCAAGCAGTGTCGCGTCCTGGTCGTTGGTCAGGAATGAGATCTCAGACAGAATGCTCGGCATGCGTGCCCCGATCAGCACGACGAAGGGTGCCTGCTTGACGCCAAGGTCTGGAATGGTCGGATCGAGTGGCCGGAGCTTCCGGATCATCGCGTCCTGGACGACCTGCGCGAAGTCGCGAGATTCATCGAGCTTACTGTTGGCGGCGATGGCCTGCAGGAGACCATCAAGATGCTTCATGGTTGCGAGGCCGCCGACGTTCTCACGAACGGCAAGGGTCTCGGCCTCGGTGTCGGCAGCAAAGTCGAGAAAATACGTTTCGATGCCTCGAGCCGTCGGGTCATCGCTGGCGTTGGCGTGAAGCGATAAGAAGAGGTCGGCCTCGACGCTGTTCGCCAGGGTTGTTCGAGCCTCGAGAGGAAGATACTCGTCGCCGCGGCGGGTGAGGACCACTTCCAAATCGGGCTGTGTCGATTCAATCCGTGCCTCGAGCCGGAGCGCGAGGTCAAGAACAAGGTCGGCTTCGCTAATACCGGGGCCTCTGGCGCCAGGGTCATGTCCGCCGTGACCAGGATCGATCACGATTCTCGAAACACCAAGGCCCAGCTGTCTGGCGACCGAGTACAGACCATCGGAGTTGAGCGACGGCGGTGCGGCAGGTGACGGGATTGGGTCGAGACGTCGCTCCGTCACGACCTCATCCTCCTCCAATCGCGGGGCCACGAATGCCTCAGCGCCGGGGCGAAAGGCCGCCCACGCGGGTGGTGGCAGCGGTTCGACAGGCGTTCCAATAAATGAAAGCGGGACAAGGGGTGGAGGTACCAGCTCGATTGGGTTCGATCCGGTCGCATGGGCAACCGTCGCGGGGGGCAGCGCGCGGCGGCAATCAACCACGAGACGGAATGGATCGTAGAGCGTGAAGGCATGACAGCCGTCGCTCGCTTCGGCGTCGAGCACGACGCGCGTGACGTCATTCGAATGACGTCCTAGTCTTATCGACCGAACGATGTCATCGTCTTCGGGAAAGTCTAGCGTGGCATTGCGAAGTTCCGTTGGCGCCTGTGTGCCCCGTAGGTCAAAGAAGATCCTGGCGGGGCTGGGCAGCTCTTCGGAGTAGAAGGTCACTTCCCGGTCGAACGTCATGGTGACTCGCACCACCTCTGGGAGACTCTCGCGGCTGATCCCGTTGAGCCAGGCGATTTCTGTTAGAGCCTGAAGGCGCCGGAGACGTTCTGGGACCCGGCCAGCGAACGAGCTCGCTGGATGGTTGTGTGCCAGGAGGCGAAGGAGTCGCACACCGGTTTCGAGATCCTGTGGCTGGCGATACCGGTCGTAGGCTTCGAGGGCGAGCCCCGCGCCTTGCCACAGCGAGTGGTCGTCGAAGGCACTCAGGGGAAAGCGGCGGACAATCGCCTCGTATCGAGAAATCGCCGCGCGCAAGTCGTTCAGGCTCGGATGCAGGCCCGGCTGCCGTAAACCTCTCTCGTCCGCCAGGGCGGCCGTGTAGAGCGTCTCCGGCTCGGCTTCGGCGCGGAGCGTGACCGCCAGCGTGCTGGCCGTCAGGGACAGGACGGCCATGAGGGGCCACACCTGCCGAAGGAACGGGACAACATACAGTCGTTTCATCATGATGCACCTCGGAGATAGCGCACTCGCCTCTCCTATCGGGCGCATGGACCGAAAACCTTACCGAGGTTGTAGGTCCACTTCTTCAAAATAGTCAGGTTTGACAAGGACCTCTCGGGGTTTACCGGTGGTTCCCGACGATACCAGGCCGTCCGCCTCCATCATGTCGACCAGCCGCGCGGCGCGGCTGAAGCCAATCCGCAGACGCCGCTGCAGGTACGAGATCGACGCTTGACCGCTTGAGACGACGATTCTTGCCGCTTGGTCGTACAGATCGTCCTTGGCGAACTCGACGACATCGGGTGCCTTCTCGTCGGCCGTGATGCCCTCGT
The DNA here is from genome assembly GCA_965223015.1 of Vicinamibacterales bacterium. GTDB lineage: Bacteria > Acidobacteriota > Vicinamibacteria > Vicinamibacterales > UBA8438 > CAUZIB01. The sequence goes on from CBDCVL010000002.1 coordinate 422,904, forward strand.
CGTACCCCGGTTTACCCTGCTTGCGGAGAAAGCTCGCGAGCCGCGCCGTCTCCTGTTCCGAAATATACGGACCGTGCAGTCTGACGCAGCGCGACGACGCTGGCGGAAGATAGAGCATGTCGCCCTTGCCCAGGAGCTGCTCTGCGCCGTTCGCATCCAAGATTGTTCGTGAGTCGACCTTCGAGGAGACTCGAAACGCGATCCGCGCGGGGAGATTCGCCTTGATGAGCCCCGTAATAACGTCGACTGACGGCCGCTGGGTCGCGAGGATGAGGTGAATCCCAACGGCCCGCGCCATTTGCGCGAGTCGGGCGATCGATTCCTCGACATCGCTACTTGCAACCATCATGAGGTCAGCCAGCTCATCGATGGCAAGCACAACGTAGGGAAGTGGTCGCGGTTCTGCCTCCTCTGCACCGCCTCCACTTGCCTCTGCGGAGCGCGGGTTCTCCTTCGCTTGCTGGGCTACGTTTCGGTTGTACTGATCGATGTTCCGGACGCCCGCGGTCGCGAGTTGCTTGTAGCGTTCCTCCATTTCGCGTACCGCCCATCGCAACGCGTTGGCTGCCTTCTTGGGGTCAACCACGACCGGCGTGAGCAGGTGTGGAATATCCTCGTACATCCCAAGCTCGAGCCGCTTCGGGTCGATCAGAATAAGGCGGACGTCGTCGGGGGTCGCGCGATAGAGGATGCTGGTGAGCATCGCGTTCATCCCGACTGATTTTCCGGTGCCAGTCGATCCTGCGATCAGCAGGTGCGGCATCTTGGCGAGATCGGCGACGATCGGTTCCCCGTGAATACTCTTGCCAAGGGCCAGAGTCAGTTTCGACGCGGACCGGCGGTAGAGCTCCGACTCCAAGAGCTGTCGGAGCGAAATTTCGTCACGAACCTGATTGGGAATCTGGATCCCGACGGTCGATTTGCCAGGAATTCTCTCGATCAGAACCGACTCGGCCTGCATCGCAAGGCATAGGTCATCGGCGAGGCCTGTGACCTTGCTGTACTTGACGCCGGCGTCGGGCTTGAACTCGAACGTGGTGACGACTGGACCCGGGTGGATTTGGACAACCGATCCTTCAACAGAGAACTCTCGGCACTTCTCTTCGAGAAGCTTGGCGTTCTCCATGAGGATGCGCTCGTCGAACTTCTGGACGGCCTTGGGAGAGTCGAGCAACGCAGCTGGCGGAAGGGTAAACACGCCCTTGCGACGTTCTACCGGTGGTCGAGCCGACAGCTCAGGCAAAGGTAGCTGAGGCGGTACGGGAGGCACATCGACGGCCCCGGCCGCGACCGTGGGCCGCTTCTTCTTACTCTTGCCGCCACGCGCTGACCGCGAAAGGCCCTCTTGAGTCTGAGCGCGGCTCCGTGCCAGGACCTCGGCGCGCGCGCTCGATGAGTCAGATCGTTCCAGATGCTTCTTGATGACACCCTGGCGCTGCTTTTCGCGCTGACGGTGTGCCCACCATTGACGGACCGTAGAGGTGCCAACGCCGCTCCACCGCCGGACATGTCCACCGGTGCTGGCGAGCAATCGACCGAACGAGAACTGCGTTGAAAGGATGACGGACAGGAATAAGAGGGTCAGGATGACGATGCTCGAGCCGGTACGGTTTAGGTAGGCTGCCAGCGTGCCGGCCAGCCACTCCCCAAGGTAGCCGCCAGTGCGGAACGGCTTTCCCGACGACTCCACCGTTCCGAAGGCCAGGCTGAGGAACGATGCCGAGCACGCGAACATGACAGCCAGGCCCACCAGCTTGGTGTACGCGGCCTCAATCGCGCGACACCAGAAGTAGTGCCAGCCCAGCACGACCAAGAGAATCGGGACCAGGTACGATGCGAATCCGAATGTCTGAAACGACATTTCGGCAAGAAACGCACCGACTCGTCCAACGAAGTTCGCCGGAGGCACTTGCCCTCCGGTATTGAAGAACCAGACGGCGTCCGTCGCGTCATAGGTGGCGAGGGCGATCAACCACACGAGAGCGAGCGCGAAAAGCGCGACTCCGACGAATTCACTCACTCGGCGTGATAGAGCGGTTGACGACACGACTAGATCTCCATGAGAACTGGCAGCACGAGCGGGCGCCGCCCTGATCGCCTGCGGAGGAAGCGCTGAAGCTCGATCCGGACGCGCTCTTCAAGGGCCTCGAGATCCGTGTGCTCTTCTGAGCTGGCGGAACCCACGGCGTCCTCTACGAGAGCCAGAATCTCGCGACGAAGCGTCTCTTCCGAGGGGTTGGTCGCGAAGCCTCGAGTCGCAAGGGCCGGCTCGCCAATGAGCCCACCAGCCTGCCGGTCCAGTGCGGCAACAAGGACGACGACTCCGTTGCCCGCAAGATGACGCCGGTCGCGGAGTACGTCATCTGCGATTTCACCAGCGCGTGTGCGATCGATGAGGACGCGGCCAGTCGGAAACGGGCGGCCTTTCCAGGCGCCTTCCGGATCAAAGCAGAGCCGGTCACCGTTCTCCATCAGGAAGACCTCCGTGTGTCCCGCCGCTACCGACCGCACGAGGCCGGCATGCCTGGCGAGGTAGCGGTACTCTCCATGTATCGGCACGAAATGGCGCGGCCTGACGACCGACAGCATGAGCTTGAGATCTTCGGTGCTGGCGTGGCCGGACACATGGATGGGTCGGTCGCCTTCATGGATGATCTCGGCTCCGCGTCGGGCCACATGGTCCATGAGCCGACCGATCGCTCGCAGATTGCCCGGAATCGCTCGTGCCGAGAAGACGACAACATCATCAGGTTCGAGCGTGATGTGCCGGTGATGGCCAGCGGCAATACGTGAAAGCGCTGCGAACGGTTCCCCCTGGGAGCCGGTGACGAGGCAGACGATGTCGCGTGCATCGTGATTGCCGACGGTGTTTTCATCAACGCGAGTGCCATCTGGGATCCGGAGGTGCCCAAGCCGTTCGGCAATAGCGGCGTTCTCTTGCAGTCCCCGACCGACGAGTGCAACCCTTCGGTTGAAACGTACCGCCAGGTCGATCAGGAGCTGGACACGGTGAAGACTCGACGCAAAAGTCGCGACAATGACCTTGCCGGCCGCACGAGCCAGGATCTCCTCGAAGGCCGGGACGACGTCTTGCTCGGAACCAGTGAAGCCCGGTCGCTCGGCGTTCGTCGAATCTGCGAAGAGTGCCAACACGCCGGACTGACCGAGCTCCGTCAGGCGCTGAGTGTCGACCTGTCGACCATCAAGGGGGGTTCGGTCGAACTTGAAGTCCCCGGTGTGGACGATGGTTCCAACGGGACTATGGACAGCCAAGGCGACGCAGTCGGGCATGCTGTGGGTGACGTGTAGAAACTCGATGTCGAGTGGGCCAACGGCGACCGACTGGCCGGCGGTCACGGGTACGAGCTGGTTGCCCGGGACGATCCCATGCTCCTCAAGCTTTGGTTCGAGGAGACCGAGCGTGAGCGCGGTTCCATACACCGGACCGTCGAGCAGGTCCCATACGTATGGGACTCCCCCGATATGGTCCTCGTGCCCATGTGTGAGGACCATGCCCGCCAAGCGTTGCTCCGACGCACGAAAATGCGAGAGATCGGGAATCATCAGGTCGACACCAAGACTAGACGGGCCTGGAAACATGACGCCCGCATCGAGAAGAATCGTCGTGTCGCCGCTCGAGACGGCCATGGTGTTCATGCCAAACTCGCCGAGACCGCCAAGCGGTATGACTTCCAAGGATGACTGGCGGTCGGACAAAGGACACACACTGAAAATGGTCGATAGTCGTGTTCGCCGGGCCGCGAAGCGGTCACGCTCAGCTCTCCGACGTGTTCTCTTGAGTGCGCGGCCACGGCGCCCTGGCAGGCGTGTGTCACGCGCGACCCGGAGGGGATATCCGAATCACGTCAGCAGGCAGCTGGGTGTGCCTACATGGGTATGAAAAACGGGGCAGTATAGCACAGGTCAATCCCGGTTGGCGGCCAGAACATCTGACAACTCAGCAAGTTCCGCCAATTCGAGCTCCGCCGGTCGATGTCTCGGATCGACCCCCGCCTGTCGAAAGACCTCCTCCGCTGACAGTCGACTCAGTTGCGAGACGAGCGGTCGTAGAGCATTGACGGCCGTCTTCCGTCGCTGGGTAAAAATTCCCCGAACGATGCGATTGAGGAGGGCCGAGTCACGCACTGACACCGGAGGAGGCCGGAAGCGAAGCGTGACCACCGCTGACCGCACGCGTGGTATCGGGCGAAACGCTCCAGGCGGCAGGGACAACGCGCGGGCCGGTTCGGCGTGCAGTCGCGTGGCGATGGCCAGGGGCCCCCAGTCTCGGCTGTTTGGGGATGCCGTGACCCGATCCGCGACTTCCCGTTGGAGCATCACCACGGCGTCCTTCAGTCGCGTGCCGTGGCCGCTCCACTGGAGAAGAGCGAGCAGGATTGGCGACCCCACGCTGTAGGGAAGGTTTCCCACGACGCGAATCGGTTCGTCGGGCAGGTCAGGGATGTGCGCGAGATCGAGTGCCAGGACGTCACGTTCGATGATCGTGACGTTCGAGGGAACTGAGGGTCTCAGCGATGCAACGAGGTCGCGGTCGATCTCGACTGCGATGATACGGGCGCGCGATCTGGCCAGGGCGAGTGTCAAGGCACCGCGACCTGCCCCGATCTCAATGAAGGTGTCGGTCGGCTGCGGCTGAATAATGTCTACGACTCGGTCAACCCAGACGGACTGCAGGAAGTGCTGAGCGAAGCGTCGCTTGGCTCTTGATGGCACGGTCGTCCTGAGTCTCGGCGTCACCGGTGCGGGCTGGGGCGCATCATTGAGCTGGCGGAGCTGGCGGCGTCGCGATGCGCGACGGGCAATCGGCCTGCACGTGGCAGCGGTGGCACAACGGTTTCGGTTTGCAAATACGGCGACCGTGGAGAATCAGGGTATCGGATGCGATCGTCCACTGGTCTGGCGGCAGTACGGCGCATAGTTGCTGCTCGGCAATCTTCGGGTCGTCACTGTGTGCGATCCCGAGGCGATTGGAAACGCGAAGTACGTGCCGGTCGACCGGGAATCCGGGCACGCCAAGTGCGTGACCGAGCACAACGTTGGCGGTCTTCCTACCGACACCCGGCAACTTGACGAGCTCCGCCATGGTTGACGGCACCGCGCCTGCGTGGTGCTCGACAAGGGCGGCCGCCATGCCAGTGATGGATCTCGCTTTCGCTCGAAAGAATCCGGTCGAGACGATGTGAGGTTCCACCTCCTCTGGGGTTGCCCGTGACAGTGCCTCAGGATCGGGATAACGGGCGAAGAGGTGAGGAGTGACGAGGTTGACCCGCGCGTCAGTGCACTGCGCGGAAAGGATCGTAGCGACGAGCAGCTCGAACGCGTTGTGGAAGTCGAGCTCCGTGAATGCGGCCGGATGCTGGTCCTGGAGGCCCGACACGATCCGCTGGACCACAGCGGCCGGTTTGGGAGAGGCGACGTTTGCTACACGACGCGCGGCGCTCAGTGGATCGGATCCTTCTTCGGTTCAGGAGATGTGATCCCCTTTATCCCGACCTGCGGCGAGCCCTCGCTGAACGAGCGAAGATGCTCCTGGAGGGCTGCAATGAGATTGGGTACGAACTGGATAGGGACGACGATCTTCGCCCGAACCGGCGCGCGCAGTACCCGGTCGCTGGCTGCGTCGCGAACTTCCTTGTCCGATGGTGGAAGCACTTCACAGAACGTCAGGGTGAAGTCGAACGGCGTGTGTGAGATAGCGCAGAAGTTTGCGTAGGTGCGACTGGCGTCTCCCGACTCATCGGGGACGATGGTGAAGTTGATCTGCTTGCGATCGCTCATGAGTCTCCTTCAGAGTCGAAAACCGGTTTCGTCGCGCCAAGGCAGTCTTTGCCGCGCGTTCGGGATCACGGTGACGGGACACTAGTATCTTCGCATGACTCCGACGACAACGCCCTGAATCCGAACCTGGCTCGCGTCGACGACCAGGGGGCGGAGCTTCTCGTTAGCAGGCTGCAGGCGAATCCGACCATTGTCCCGATAGAATTTCTTCAACGTCACGTCAGCACCCTGCAGCAGCGCGATCACCATTTCACCGTTCTCGGCGGTCTTCCGATCCTCCACGATCACGATGTCACCGTCTCGAATCTGCTCGTCGATCATCGACTCGCCGCGAACCCGAAGGGCGTAGGTGTCCCGCTTCCCAACAAGGTCGTCGGGGACGGCCACGGTCTCGTCGCTCACGACCGCTTCAATCGGTACGCCGGCGGCAACGTGACCGAGCAGTGGCAAGTCGATCGCCCGCGTGCCCACACGAGTCGGTACAAGTTCGACGGAGCGACTCCGGTTCCAGGCGCGTTTGATGAAACCCTTCTCCTGAAGGTTTGTTAGGTGCTTGTGAACCGTGGCAAGTGAGGAGAGGCCGAACCGACGGCCGATTTCCTCCAGGCTGGGGGCATACCCGCGCTGATCGATGAACTCATTCAGATAGTCAAGGATCTCACGCTGACGCTTGGTTAGTGGCTGCACTGACTCCTCCTGCATCGAGTGTCGGGAGATGGGACGCACTATATGCAAACAAAAAGCGAAAATCAACCGACTGCGTGCAGGCACGCGGCGTGCCTGGGGTCGTGTCTGGCGCCGACCGGGCTCTGGGCGGCGATAGCATAGAGGTTGTGAGAATACCTCTGGACCTACCGGCGGCGGGGACGAGTCGGTTCGACGCCGTCGGCTTCGGACTCAATACGATGGACATCTTGGCGGTCGTAGATAGCTACCCAGAGCCGGGAAGCAAGGGACCGATTCGGCAACTGGACGCGTTGCCGGGCGGACAGGCAGCGACCGCCATGACGGCATGCAGCCGACTCGGTTGGCGGGCGCGATATGTCGGTCATTTTGGAGATGATCCGTACGGGATGAGCGGTCTGGAGAGCCTGCGCGCTGCTGGAGTCGATGTTACGGAGTGCAAGACGATTCGGGGTGCAACGAACGCGCTGTCGCTGATTTTGGTCGATCGGAGGTCGGGTCAGCGCACAGTGCTCTGGTCGCGCCACCCCTCGTTGAAGATGAACGCGGGCGATGTCTCGGCGGAGGCGGTTTGCTCGGGTCGGGTCCTACTGGTCGATTGCCACGAAACCGAGGCAGCCACCGAGGCGGCCCAATACGCCCGGGGCTCGGGAATCCCGACCGTTGTCGACGTCGAGAAGGTGCGCCCGGGAATCGAAGCCCTTTTGGATCAGGTTGACGTCATCATTACAGCGCAGGACTTTCCGACTCAGCTGACCGGCGTTGATGGTCTTGGGGCCGCACTTCGCGCGATACGCCGTGCCTTCCGTCCAGCGCTCGTGTGCACGACGTTGGGAGAGGCCGGGAGCCTGACGTTGACGGCCGAAGGCGAAATCAGGATCCCGGGGTTTCGGGTCGACACGGTTGACACAACCGGAGCTGGCGACGTGTTCAGGGGAGGGTTTATTGCGGGTTGGCTCCTTGGTGGCGCGGAGGCGCGGGTCGAAGATGTATTGCGATACGCAAACGCGACAGCGGCGCTGAAGTGTCGCGCACTGGGCGGACGATCGGGCATTCCCACCCGGGAGGAGGTTGCGGCTCTCATGATGTAACGGATGGTCGCTGCCGTACATCTTGCGGCAGCGCGGCCCCGCTACTACACTCGCTTCAGAGTGCCTTCAATGCGGCAGCGAGTTCTTGCGGGCGTGTCGTTCGTCATTATTGCCGCAACCGCGCTCGACGGCCGTGAGCGCTTCCAATCGGAGAACCCCTTGACGATGGAAGACGGGCAGCGCCTGGAGCAGAAGGTCGAACAGCTCTCTCGGCCTGCGTCGGACGCGCGGCGACACGCACCGGTCGTACTCTACCAGCGCGAAGTGAACGCCTATCTTCGCTTTCAGGCAGCGCCGGAATTCCCGACGGGCGTGACGGAGCCGTTTGTCGCGCTCGGGGATGGGGGCGGAGTGACGGTCTCGGCCACTGTGGACCTCTCTGGGTTACGGGACGTTCGTCCTCGTAGCCTATTCGACCCGTTGCGCTACTTGGGTGGAAACCTCCCGGTCTCTGCCCGCGGTGTACTGCGAACAGAGCGAGGCATCGGCCGTGTTGACGTTGTGGCGGTCACGGTTGGTGGAGTGCCGGTGCCGGCTACTGTTCTCTCTGAGCTGGTGCGCTACTACTCCCGCAACGAACAGCGACCGGATGGGGTCGACCTCGCCGAACCGTTCGAGTTGCCGTACGGTGTGACGGAGGTACGAGTGGAGCACGAGCAGGCGGTCGTGGTGCGGTAGCCAGTGGTCCTGGGAAAGAGCGACATTCTCGATACCCCGCTGCAGTTCCTCAAGGGTGTGGGGCCACGCCGCGCGGCCGATTTGGCGTCCGGAGGCATTCACCGTCTGGAAGATCTGCTCCTTCGACTTCCGATCCGCTATGAGGACCGCGCCCGTTTTCAACCGATTGCGGGAGTGCAGCCTGGCGAAACGGTTTCGGTAGCCGGGGAAGTGCTCAGCCAGGGAGTCCGGCGAACGCGGCGACGGGGGTTCAGTGTGCTCGAGGTACTTCTCGGTGACACGACTGGCCAGATTCGAATCGTCTTTTTCAACCAACCGTTTCTCAAGGACACGTTTACCGTCCACCAGCACGCGATCATCCACGGGACGGTCGAGCGCAGATCGCCCGGCGGGTTGCAGTTCAGCAATCCACAGTATGAGCTGGTTGACGACGACGTGACGGAAGGGGAATTAGTGCACACGGGGCGCATCGTGCCGATCTACGAACGGGTCGGCGCCGTGACGCCCAAGATGTTGAGACGCATTGTGCATGCCGCCCTGGCGCGGCTTCCCGATGACGTTGAGGATCCGCTCCCTGCCGGGCTGTGTCGAGATCTCGATCTACCGGGTCGGGGGGACGCGATGAGAGACGCCCATTTTCCCGATCGCCACGAGTCGCTTGAAACACTCAATCGATTCCGGACGGCGGCGCAACGACGTCTGATCTTCGAGGAGTTCTTTGTCTTTCAGTTGGGTCTCGCTCTCAATCGTCAGGAGACCGATGCGATAGAAAAGCCTCGGACAATCACGGTTGACGACCGCCTGCGGCGTGCCGCGCTCGACGTTCTCCCGTTCAGGCTCACGAATGACCAAAAGGGGGCGCTCAGAGAAATCGTGACGGATCTGCAACGCCCGCAGGCGATGAATCGTCTTCTTCAGGGCGATGTTGGTTCTGGAAAGACGATTGTTGCGCTGCTCGCCGCGCTGGTCGCCATGGAGAACGGACTCCAGGTTGCCTTCATGGCACCCACCGAGCTTCTGGCGGAGCAGCACTTCTTTAACCTGGCGCGTCTACTTGCGCCATCACGATTCGCGCTGCTAAAGCTGACCGGCGCGATGAGCGTCAAGGAACGACGGGCTGCGTGGAAGGCGCTGTCGGCCGGGGAGGCGCAGCTCGTCGTGGGTACCCACGCGCTCGTTCAGGAGGCGGTGCGGTTTCAGGCGCTCGGTCTGGTCATCATTGATGAGCAGCATCGCTTCGGGGTCGTGCAGCGGGCCACACTGCGGGACAAGGGACTCCAGCCTGACGTCTTGGTGATGACAGCCACGCCAATTCCACGGACACTGGCTCTTACCGCCTATGGCGATCTCGACCTGTCGACCATTCGTGAGTTGCCACCGGGGCGCCAACCGATCACGACAAGTGTCCGCTCGACCTCCAGGCGAAGCGATGTGTATCGGTTCATCGACGCGCAGCTGGAGACCGGTCGTCAGGCGTATGTCGTCTATCCCCTGGTGGAAGAGTCGTCGAAGCTGGACTTACGGGCCGCGACGGAGATGGCCGACCGCTTGCGGACGGAAGTCTTCACGACACGGCGTGTGGCTCTACTGCATGGCCGGATGAAGGCCGGCGACCGCGAGCAGATCATGCGAGCCTTCGTCGATCACGAAGTCGACCTCTTGGTTGCGACCACTGTCATCGAGGTGGGCATCGACGTTCCCAATGCGTCGCTCATGCTTGTCGAGCATGCGGAACGCTTCGGTCTGGCGCAGCTGCATCAGTTGCGTGGCCGAGTGGGACGGGGGACGGATCGCTCGCACTGCATCTTGCTGTATCAGGAACCACTCTCCGAAGCTGCGCGTGCACGACTGGACGCTGTCGCAGGGACGGCCGATGGGTTCGAGCTTGCGGAGCGGGATCTCGAGCTTCGAGGGCCGGGGGATTTCTTTGGCACTCGCCAACATGGCATCCCGACCTTGCGCGTTGGGGATCTTCTGCGCGACCATCACATCATGCAGGATGCTCGCCGCGCGGCGCTGCAATGGTTGCCAAGTGGTTACGCATCGACGGAGTACCTGGATGTTGTCCGCCGGAGTTGGTCCGAACGCTTCGGACTGGTCGGGGTGGGGTAGGCTGCGGTGCGCGTGATCGCCGGGAGCCTCAAGGGGCGTCAGCTGCAGTCGCCCCGTGGAGCGCAGCTTCGTCCGACGTCCGGTCGACTGAGGGAGACCCTCTTCAACATTCTCGGACATCGGGTCGAGTCCGCCGAGGTGCTGGACGCGTGCGCTGGCAGCGGTGCGCTCGGACTCGAGGCGCTCAGCCGCGGCGCGCTCCGCGCGGTCTTTGTCGATCGCGACCGACAGGCCTGCGAACTTGTCACGGCGAACGTGGCCCGGTGTGGCGTCGAAGACCGGTCGCGCGTGATCCTCGGCTCTTTGCCGGCAGCGATGGCGGCGCCTGACTTCCCGGAGCTGTTCGACCTGATTCTGATTGACCCACCCTATGACGACCCGCAGATTGGTGCCATACTGTCAGCGCTTGGCGGGGCGCTCGGGTCCGGAGGCACGCTCGTCGTCGAGCGGTCGAAGCGAACGGCAGCGCAGCAAGCAACGGGCCTAGCGCTCGTTCGCACGGTCAGAGCAGGGGACAGCGCGTTGGATTTCTACCAGCAGATGGGAGGGTCGCCGTCGGCGACGACGTGACATGGCGGCAGAAGCGACTGTTCGACTGGCGGTCTACCCTGGGTCGTTTGATCCGCTCACGAATGGCCATGTCGACATCATTCAGCGAGGCGCGAAGCTGTTTGACCGGATCGTTGTCGCGATCCTGGTGAACGTCGAGAAGGACCCGCTCTTTACAGATGCGGAACGAGTCGCGACTGCCCGGGAGGTGTTTCGACACCATCCCTCAGTCGAGGTTGATACCTTTCGGGGTTTGCTCGTGGATTACGTACGACGTCGACAGGCCAACGTCATTGTCAGGGGACTGCGGGCGATCTCCGACTTCGAGTACGAGCTTCAGATGGCTCTGATGAATCGGCGTCTCGACTCGGACATCGAGACAGTGCTCATGATGCCCGCCGAGCCGTACACGTATGTCAGCTCGAGGCTCGTCAAAGAGATCTCTGCTCTCGGTGGGTCTGTTGACGGATTGGTGCCGACACCGGTTGTCACGCAACTTCGGGCAAAACACGCAGTCGCGCAGCCGGTATCCGGCGAGCCCACCGGGTGATCCGAAGCACGTCTGACGCCTGCCTGATCGATGAATCGACGAGGATTTTCCGAGAGTACGCAGCGGGTGACACCGTCACCCACCCAGCAGGTCGCCCAGGAAGCGGACGCGATGCGACGTCAGGGGGTCGACATCGTCGATCTCGGCCCTGGCGAACCTGACTTCCCGACACCACCCCACATCAAAGACGCCGGAGTCGCGGCGATCGCGGACAACTTCACACGGTACACTCCCAATGCCGGGATCTCCGAGCTACGAGACGCGATCTGCGCGCGCTATGCTAGTGATTGCTCGGTCCATCTCGGGCCGGCGAACGTGATCGTATCGGCAGGCGGGAAACAGGCGCTCTTTAATGTCGCGACGGCCCTTCTCGACCCGGGCGACGAGGTCATCACGCATGCGCCCGGGTGGCCGACGATCGTCGACCAGGTCTCGTTGGTAGGAGCACGTCCCGTTGTGGTTCGAACCGATCCGGACGATCGGTTTCAGGTGCGTGCCGACGCCGTGCTGGAGGCGGTGACACCAAGTACGCGGCTGATTGTGATCAATTCTCCTGGGAACCCAACTGGTGGGCTCATCTCGGAGGATGATCTGAGACGAGTGGCGCGTGCTGCGGCGGCCGACGGTATCTGGATTGCGCTTGATTTGTGCTATGACCAATTGGTCTACGACACTGCCCCGCACAACCTGGCGAAGGTACTGAACGAGACCTGGCCGGAACGGTCTGTGTTGATTGGGAGTCTCTCGAAAACGTATGCCATGACCGGATGGCGATGCGGATGGGCGGTTGGCCCGGAACCGTTGATCGCGGCGTGTAGCAACATCCAAAGCCATTGCACGTCGAACGCGTCATCGATTAGTCAGCGCGCGGCAGTGGCGGCGCTCACCGAGTCGCAGGAGTGCGTGACACTGATGCGAACGGAGTACCGTCAGCGACGTGACACCTTGCTCGAGTGGCTCGGCGAAGAGCCGCGGATTCGATGCGTCCGACCAGCCGGTGCGTTTTACGTGTTTCCCGACATCTCCGGCTTGCTCTCACCGGATACTGTGCGCACCTCACTCGCGTTTACGACCTCGCTGCTGCGCCGTGTCCACGTCGCCGTCACGGCCGGCGAAGCGTTCGATGCGCCAGGATTCCTTCGCCTGTCCTACGCGGCATCACTGGAGCAGCTACGGGAAGGCGTCGACAGACTCGCGGTGTTCATAGCCGATCTTGACCGCGGCGACGTGCGCGCCTAGTGCATGTTTCAGATGGGGCAGCGCCCCAAACCCCTCGCCGTCGCTCGCGGGGGCCCGTTGCCCCGCGCCGCTCCGGCGGGGCGCGCTGTGCGCGCCCTCGCGACACGCAAGTGAATAACGCGCCAGTGTGCCGAGTTTGTCATTTCTGATCGCCATCGGTCGGAAAGATCTTTCCAGGGTTGAGGATCCCGTTCGGATCGAATGCTTGTTTGACACGGCGCATCAACTCAATCGTGTCTTGGGAGAGCTCGAGTCCTAGGAATGGCGCCTTCGAGAACCCGATGCCGTGCTCACCGCTGATCGACCCCTCCAGGGCAACGACTCCTTCGAAGAGCTCGCGCTCAGCCTGCCGAGCCCGCTCCATCGCGTAGCCGTCCTCCGGATCGACCAGAATGTTGACATGTATGTTGCCGTCTCCCACGTGTCCAAAACTTGGCATCGGTAGTTGGTGGGCGTCCCTGAGCCGTGCGATGAGATCGAACAGCTGGGGAATTCGTCCTTTGGGAACAACGACATCGTGGTTGATCTTGCGCGGCGCAAGGGCACGGAGCGCGAGCGAAAGGTCACGGCGATCCTTCCAGAGGCGGTCACGCTCGTCTTCGGTCCGCGCCTCGTTGACGACGGAAGCCATGTTGGAGCAGACACGGTCGACGCGATGTGCCTCTGCAGCCACCGCTTCCGGCATACCATCCAGCTCGATGAGAAGCAGCGCCCCGGCACCCTCCGAAGGCGGAGGGTCTCCGCGATACTGGGCAATGGCGGCCAGGCAGTCGGCATCGATGAGCTCGAGCGCGGCGGGCACGACTCCGTCGGCGATCACCGCTTCGACCGCGTGGGCTGCGTGGTCCAGCGTTTCGAACATCGCACGGAGGGAGGTGCGGGCGGTGGGTCGCGGGATGAGTCGGAGAATGATCTCTGTCACGATCGCCAGCGTGCCCTCCGAACCGACCAGAAGCTGTGTGACGTCATAGCCCACGACGTTCTTAACCGACTTGCCGCCGGTTCGGACGATCTGACCGGTCGGCAGGACTGCCTCGAGGCCCAAGACGTACCGCTTCGTTGTCCCGTACTTGAACGCCCGCGGTCCACCCGCACACTCGGCCACATTGCCCCCGATGACTGACTCGTGGAGGCTTGCCGGATCAGGGGGGTAGAAGAGTCCGACGTTCTCCACCGCCTGCTGAAGGGTCGCCGTGACGACGTTGGGCTCCACGACTGCCAGCAGGTTCGACTCGTCAATCTCGAGAATGCGATTCAGCCGTTCCAGGGACATCACGACTCCTCCAGCAGTCGGGACGGCACCGCCGCTGTACCCAGTGCCGGCGCCGCGCGGCGTCAGCGGGACGCCAGCGCGGTCGCAAGTTCTGGCGACTGCCGCAACCTCTGCGGTCGAGCCGGGGACGACGACGAGGTCAGCTGGGTGGCCACGCTGAAGCGCGTCGACGCCGTACGCGGTCCGCGATGCCAGGTCCGTACGGACCCACGCAGAGCCCACGAGGGTCCTCATCTCGTCGGCGAATCGGTCTGGCAGGCTGAGGCTAGAGGCCATCGAGCTCGGTAGCGGCGCCAGGCTGCTGACTGGCGTCTCGCTGTTGCGAATCCATCGGGTCCCAGCGACCCGGAACTTTAGCCCCACACGACCCACAGTGGCCAGCCGCGGTGAGACGGTAGGCGCCAATGTCGTATCCACGCCGCTCGATCACCGGCACCTCGCACGTGGGGCAATGCGTGTGCTCGAGCTGACCGACGTCGCCGGGCAGATTGCCGGCATAGACGAACCGGAGTCCCTGTGCGCGCCCGATCTGCGCGGCCCGAGTCAACATGTTCGCTGTGGTGTCATGGCGGTCCGTCATCCGGTACGTCGCGTAGAACGCGGTCACGTGCCATGGGATATCCGGAGACACGCTCGCAATGAACGACGTCATCAGTCGCAGCTCGTCATCGGAATCGTTGAAGCCTGGGATGAGAAGTGTGACGATCTCGACCCAGAGACCAAGCATGTATGCACGTCGGATGGTGTCAAGCACTGGCTCGAGCCGCCCGCCGAGTTGGCGATAGTGTCGGTCGTCAAAGCTCTTCAGGTCCACCTTGTACAGGTCGGTCCACGGTCGGAGGTACTCGAGCACCCGAGGCGTCGCATTTCCGTTGGACACGAAGCCAGTCGCAAGCCCGACCCGACGCGCCTCCTTGAAGATCGCCACCGCCCACTCGGTCGTGATCAGCGGTTCGTTGTACGTGCTCACGACGGTACGCGCGCCCGAGCGCAGGGCGTCCTTCACCATACGGTTTGGGGTCGTCTGCTGAGGAACGGCTCCGGCCGCCGGGTCGCGAAGAGTCTGGGAGGTGACCCAGTTCTGGCAGTAACTGCAATGGAGATCACAGCCAAGCATTCCAAAGCTGTAGGCTAGCGAACCCGGATAGGCGTGGAAGAAGGGTTTCTTCTCGATCGGGTCACACTGGACACTCCCGACGTACCCCCACGGGACCTGCAGGTGCCCGTTCCGGTTGAACCGAACATGGCACACACCTTTCGCGCCAACCGGAATCCGGCACAGGTGTCCACAGGCATAGCATTGGATCCGGCCGCCACCGATCGGCTCCCAAAGCTCGCCTTCCCGGGTCCGTGTTTCGAGCGTGGCACGCAAACTCGACATATCCTCGCCTGTTTCTAGTGTAGTGAGTGCAACAGATCTGCACACCGAGGCTGGCGCTGCGCCCGGATGGCAAGGCGCGAAGAGCGAGAATATTGGGCATATTCGAGCGATGAGCAACGCCACCAGGCGGGATACAGCGCCGGCCGAATGTATGGATCTGTTGCACTCACCACACCAGTGTGAAACCGTGCAGGAGAGAAGGCAAGGGCCCCAGGCGCTATACTTGCTGCTGTGAAACGCGTAGCCGTCGTCGGGGCGTCGTCGAATCCCCAAAAGTTCGGCAATCAGGCCGTGCGCGCCCTCAATCGCCGAGGCTACGAAGTCATCCCGGTTAACCGACACGAGACACAGATCGAGGGCCTCACGACCTATCATTCGGTCCTCGATATCCCTGGTGAGGTCGATATGGTCACGATTTACGTGCCACCTGCCGAGGCGCTCGACGTGATCTGTCAGATTGCGGAAAAGAAGATCCCCGAAGTCTGGCTCAATCCCGGGGCCGACGCACCTGAAGTCATCGACCGGGCCCGGGAGCTGGGCCTAGAACCAATCGTCGCCTGCAGCCTCATGGCAATAGGCGCCGCGGCTCAGGGCGGTTGACACGTCGATTCATCGGTCCTATACTGAAAAAGAACTGCTTCGAAGAAGGGTTTCCCCAACCGACACGTTCGCGCTCAGCCAGATTTAAATCTGCGGGTCAAGCCCGCGCATACCTTAGCCGCTAGGCTAATACCCACTATCTAACCTTTAGACAACCTAACGCTATGCCAACAAACCAGAAACGTACCTCACGGTCGTCAGAATCTCAGCCCGAGTCAGCGGAGGTGGCGACGGCCACGCCCACGGCGCCGACGGAAGATGCGCCGGCGGTGGCCACCAAGGCCCCGCCGTCCGGGCGGTCCTCCTCAAAGCGTGGCGGCAACACGCTCAACATCGGCGAGCTCAAAGACATGAGCATCGCGAAGCTCACTCAGGTCGCCAAGGACCTTACCGTGGCTGGCGCGACCGGGATGCGGAAGCAGGAGCTGATCTTCCAGATTCTGAAGGCTCAGACTGAGCAGAGCGGATTCATCTTTTCCGAGGGCGTGCTCGAAGTACTGCCGGATGGCTTCGGATTCCTACGGGCTCCCGACTACAACTATTTGCCAGGGCCCGACGACATCTACGTGTCCCCGTCCCAGATTCGGAAGTTCGATCTGCAAACCGGCGACACAGTGTCGGGACAGATTCGGCCGCCGAAGGAGGGGGAGCGCTATTTCGCGCTGATCAAGGTCGAGGCGGTCAACTTTGAGGCTCCCGAGCAGGCGCGGGACAAGATCTTCTTCGAGAACCTGACGCCGCTGTACCCGCAGGATCGGATCACGCTCGAGGGAGAGGGACCCAACCTCTCGTCTCGCGTCATGGATCTGATGACGCCCATCGGCAAGGGCCAGCGGGGCCTGATCGTGGCGGCGCCTCGAACCGGAAAGACGATGCTGCTGCAGAACATCGCACAGTCAATCGTTCGCAACCACCCCGAGGTCTACCTGATCGTCCTGTTGATTGACGAGCGGCCGGAGGAAGTCACCGACATGGAACGGTCCGTCGACGGTGAGGTGATCTCCTCGACGTTTGACGAGCCGGCGCAGCGTCACGTCCAGGTGGCGGAGATGGTGATCGAAAAGGCCAAGCGACTGGTGGAGCACCGGAAAGACGTCGTCATTCTCCTTGACTCGGTCACGCGCCTTGCCCGTGCATACAACACCGTCATTCCGCCATCGGGCAAGGTGTTGTCGGGTGGTCTCGACTCCAACGCGCTGCAGAAGCCAAAGCGCTTCTTCGGTGCAGCCCGCAACATCGAAGAAGGTGGGTCGCTCACGATCATGGCGACGGCACTCGTCGACACCGGCTCGCGGATGGACGATGTCATCTTCGAGGAGTTCAAGGGCACGGGTAACATGGAGATTCACCTCGAGAGAAAACTTGTCGACAAGCGGGTTTTCCCGGCGATCGATATCCAGAAGAGTGGTACCAGAAAAGAGGAGCTCTTGTTGGATTCGGAGGATCTGAACCGCGTGTGGGTTCTGCGCAAGGTGCTCAATCCGTTGTCGCCGGTCGAGGCGATGGAACTGCTGTTGGACAAGATGGGTAAGACCAAGTCAAACGCGGACTTCCTCGCATCGATGCAAAAGATGGGGTGATGCTGGCGCAGATCGGCGTACGAGCTGACGGTCTGTTTCTCGCTAGCGTGCGTGCGCCCAGGGTCGCGCCAGCGAGGTAATGCCAGTCACGCAACGGCCGCCGCGTCCTTGCGGAACGTAAGTTCTCCTGCCGTGACATCGACGAGCACCTGGTCGCCCTCCCCAAATTCCCCCTGCAGAATGCGCATCGCCAGCGAATCGAGCACGCGCCGCTGAATGGCCCGCTTCAATGGCCGCGCGCCGTACGTTGGGTCGAACCCCTCATCGACGAGCAGGGTCTTGGCAGCCTCCGTCAGCACGAGGCCGACCTTTCGTTCTTCCAAGCGCCGTGTCAGCAGCGACAGCTGAATGTCGATGATCGCAACCAGATCGGCACGTCCCAACGCATGGAAGAAGATGATTTCGTCGACGCGGTTCAGAAACTCCGGACGGAAATGACCCCGCAGAGCTTCGGTGACCTGGCGGCGAACCTCTTCGTCGAGGTCGCCCGTTGTCTTCGTCGCCGCATGTTCCGCAATGTACTGGCTGCCTAGGTTGGACGTCATGATGACGACGGTGTTCTTGAAGTCGACTGTGCGGCCTTTGCTGTCTGTGAGTCGGCCATCGTCGACGAGCTGCAGCAGGACGTTCAATACCTCCGGATGGGCTTTTTCGATCTCGTCGAAGAGCACCACCGAGTAGGGGTGCCGCCGAACGGCCTCGGTCAATTGTCCTGCCTCGTCGTACCCGATGTATCCGGGAGGGGCGCCGATCATCCGAGAAACCGTATGTTTCTCCTGATACTCCGACATGTCGATTCGAATCATCGTCTGTTCATCGTCGAACAGGAACTCGGCGAGTGCTCGGCTCAGTTCCGTCTTTCCGACCCCTGTTGGCCCAAGGAAAATAAAACTTCCGAGCGGACGCTTGGGATCTTGCAACCCAGCCCGCGCCCGACGAACGGCGTTGGCAACGGAGACCACTGCGTCGTCCTGGCCCACCACGCGCTCGCGAAGGCGTTCTTCCATATGGACGAGCTTCTCAATTTCTCCTTCCAGCAACTTGCTGACCGGAACATGCGTCCACTTGCTTACGACGTCCGCTATGTCGTCCTCGTCGACTTCCTCTTTGAGCATCCGAGCGCCCTGATCATCCGCGTGGAGTCTCACTTCCTCTCCTGCTAGCTGCTGTTCCAACTCAGGCAGACGTCCGTACTGCAACTCGGACGCCTTCGCGTAGTCGCCCATACGCTGCGCCTGTTCGATCTCATGGCGAAGCGCATCGAGCTCTCCCTTGATGTCACGGGATTCCTGAATGGCTTCCTTCTCGTGATCCCACTGCGTCTGCAAACGGCGTTGCTCCTCTTTTCGGTCAGCCACTTCCTTTTCGAGTTTTGCGAGTCGCTCCCTGGAAGCCTGGTCCTTCTCCTTGCGCAACGCTTCACGTTCGATCTCGAGCTGCATGATCCGCCGCTGTACCTCATCGAGCTCGGCTGGTAGTGAATCGATCTCCGTGCGGAGTTTCGACGCTGCCTCATCGATCAAGTCGATGGCCTTGTCGGGAAGAAAGCGATCGCTGATATACCGATCTGACAACACGGCCGCTGCGACGAGGGCTGCGTCCTTGAACGTCACGCCGTGATGAATCTCGTACCGCTCACGCAATCCCCGTAGCACGCTGATCGTGTCCTCGACGGTCGGTTCGGCCACGAGGGCCGGCTGAAACCGACGCTCCAGTGCGGCATCCTTTTCGATGTGCTTCCGATATTCATCGAGCGTCGTTGCGCCGATCATGTGGAGCTCGCCGCGCGCAAGCATGGGCTTCAGCATGTTCGACGCGTCGATCGCGCCTTCTGCCGCACCTGCGCCGACCACCGTATGCAGCTCGTCGAGGAAGAGAACAACGAGCCCCCCGGAGTCGGTGATCTCCTTGAGCACTGCCTTGATTCGTTCCTCGAATTCGCCTCGATACTTGGCGCCGGCCACGAGGGCGCCCATGTCGAGCGCGACGATCCGCTTTTCTTTGAGCCCTTCGGGAACATCACCGCGGACGATCCGCTGCGCCAGACCTTCGACGATTGCAGTCTTGCCCACGCCCGGTTCACCGATGAGGACAGGGTTATTCTTGGTTCGTCGTGACAGAACCTGAATGACCCGACGGATCTCTTCATCACGACCGATCACCGGGTCGAGCTTGCCTTGCCGGGCGAGCGCCGTGAGATCCCGGCCGTATCGTTCGAGGGCTTCGTACTTGCCCTCTGGATTCTGATCGGTCACTCGCTGGGAGCCTCTGATCGAGGTCAGGACTTCGTAGATCCGATCGCGCGTGATCTGATGCTCGGAGAGGATTCGAGCTGCCGCGGCCCGGCCGTCCTCAGATGCGATCGCCACGAGGAAGTGCTCGGCGCTGATGTATTCGTCCTTGAGGTGTTCTGCTTCTGTCTTCGCGACGGAGGTGAGGTTGCTGAGACGGGGAGACAACGCCGGCTGTGAACCCCCGCTCGTACGAGGGAGGCGGTCGAGCTCAGCCTTCACCGCCTCGAGGATGATGCTGGGTTCAACGGAGAGTTTCCGGAGCACGGAGGGCACGACACCGTCTTTTTGACGGACGAGGCCCAGGAGCAGATGCTCCGGTTCGATCTGGGGATGGCCCGCCTCGCTCGCAAGCTCCTGTGCCGAAAGCAGTGCCTCCTGAGCCTTCTCTGTCATCCGGTTCATATTCATGTCTTACCCTCACAACACTGTTCACGCGACCGGCTTCTTCGTCTTGGACTTGGCGCGGGTCTTTGGCCCCGTTGCTTGCGAGTCGAGCTCCGCTAGGGCCTCGTAGTGCGTTCTGGCCTTCGGGCTTAGATGATCAGGAAGCTTGACCTGGACAGTCGCGTAGAGGTTGCCACGTGCCTTGCGGCGGCCATGTCCGGGCATACCCTTGCCCTTGAGACGCATCACCTGTCCCGGTTGGGTCGAGGGAGGGATCTTGAGTCGGACAGAAGTGCCGTCCACTGTCGGAACATCCACTTCGCCGCCGATCACTGCTGTGCTGACCGGTATCGCCGTCTTGACATACAAGTCCTGTCCCTTCCGCTCAAAAACGGGATGGGAGTCAAGGTGGACTCTCAGATAGAGATCTCCGCGCACACCCTTAGGACCAGGCTCTCCCTCACCGGCGACCCGAACGCGCGAGCCCTCCGTGACGCCAGCTGGAATCCTGACGTCTACGGTGCGGGGCGACCCTCCCTGCGCTGGGCGGATGGACAGCCGCTGCGCAACTCCTCCGAACGCCTGTTCCAACGAAAGCGAAATC
Organism: Vicinamibacterales bacterium; assembly: GCA_965223015.1. Taxonomy (GTDB): domain Bacteria; phylum Acidobacteriota; class Vicinamibacteria; order Vicinamibacterales; family UBA8438; genus CAUZIB01. The sequence goes on from CBDCVL010000002.1 coordinate 443,722, forward strand.
GGGTACTCGATGTCCCTGGCGCGCCCAGTCGGCCTGTCTGGCCCGCTGCCTGCGAAGAATGTCTGAAAGAAGTCCGAGAAGGGGGTTTCCCCGAACATCTCGCGGAACTCGTCTTCGGACACCTGTTGCGCTCCCGGAGCGCCGCCGGCGTTCCACCGGACGCCACCGCCTGGCGCCCCACCGAAGCCGGCGAACGGGCCTCCGGATCCAGGACGCCGGCCTCCGCCGGCGGGCACGTTTTCGTACTGCTTCCAGTTGGCGCCAAGCTCGTCATACTTACGCCGGGTGTCCGGGTCCCCGAGAACCTCGTGTGCCTCGTTGAACTCCTTGAACTTCGTTTCTGCGCTGGCATCACCCGGGTTGACGTCGGGGTGATACTTGCGCGCGAGTTTCCGGTAGGCTGTCTTGATCTCGCTTACGCTCGCCGTCTTGGTGATCCCAAGCAGCTGGTAATAGTCTTTGAACTGCATCCTGTCCATCCGCGTGCGGCTAGTGTCCCGAGTACGAAGTACCTAGCCATTCGGCCGGCGCTGCATCCCGCCTGTCGGCGTTGCGAATCGCTCGAATATTCCCGATATTCTCGCTCTTCGAGCCTGGCCAGTCGGGCGCATCGCCATCCTCGATGACAAGGTATTTCATACTCGGAACACTAGAACCCGAGAAGCCTACTCAATCGATCGACCTCGCGACGTAGGGCGCGTTTCTTCCTCGTTGAGGCGGCCCCACCCTCGTCGACGAGTGGGCGAATCCGCTCGACGACATCGGCGATCGTTAGTAGCTGCTGCACGCCGGCGAGGTTGATACCGAGCTCGTCGACCAGGCGCTTGATTGACCTGAGACGGCGCATTTCGTCGCGCGAGTACAGCCGCATGCTCCCGATGGTTCGCGTTGGCTGAACAAGTCCCAGACGCTCGTATTTGCGCAGCGTTTGGGGGTGCATCCCCAACTCACGCGCCGCCATGCTGATAAAGAAGACCTCTGGTTCCATCGTTCAACCCTGCGTCAGTACAAGTCTAGCACTTGATACGGATCATATCAACATTGGGCCTGTTCCCATGCTGGTGTCCGCGGTCCAGGCCTGGGCTACACTAGTGGTCCATTACGGCGTCGATCGGTTCGGTATCGTTCGCCACTGATGTACCCGACGGAAGTCACTCGCCGTCCCTTCGCGTGATTTGCACGGTGCCAAGACCGGAGACGTTTTCTTCTCGCTGGGCCGTCATCATCGCCGGTCTCGGTATGGCCGTCGGTACAGGGAATCTCTGGCGGTTTCCCAGGATCGCGGCCCAGAACGGCGGTGCGGCGTTTCTGATTCCCTGGATGTTGTTCCTGGTGTTGTGGTCTCTTCCCTTGCTGATCGCCGAGTTCGGACTCGGACGCGGGGCCCGGCGCGGCCCGATCGGAACGTTCAGGACGCTGCTTGGTCCCAAGTACGCCTGGATGGGCGGCTTTGTTGCTCTGACCACGATCATGATCATGTTCTATTACTCGGTGGTCACCGGGTGGACGCTCAAGTACTTCGTGATGAGCATTACCGGTGGTGTGCCTCGCGACTCCAGCGCGTTCTGGACGGCGTACAGCGCCTCCGTTTGTCAACCGATCCTGTTCCACCTCGTCTCGATATCTATCGGCGTTTTGATTGTCTCGCGAGGCGTCACTGGTGGAATCGAACGGGCGACCAAGCTCCTGATCCCCTCGCTCTTCGTACTCCTGATCTGCGCCGTTGTGCGTGCGGTCACGTTGGACGGTGCCGGGAGTGGTCTCACGTTTCTCTTTCAGCCCGATCTGACGGCGTTGGCGAACTACCGCACATGGCTCGAGGCCCTGACGCAATCGGCGTGGTCGACGGGAGCAGGGTGGGGTCTGATTCTGACGTACGGTGTCTATGTGAAAGAGAAGGAGGACGTCGTCGTCAGCTCGGCGGCGATCGGCCTCGGGAACAACGTTGCATCACTCCTGGCGGGGATGGCCATACTTCCGGTCGCGTTCGCAGTTCTTTCCACGTCTGAGGCGCTTGAGGCGTTCGCGTCGGGAAACACCGGTCTAACTTTCATCTGGATACCCCAGCTTTTTGCCAGGGCACCGGGCGGAAGCGTGCTGCTCCCCGTCTTCTTTCTCGCGCTCTTCTGTGCGGCGCTCTCGTCTTTGATCGCGATGATCGAGCTCGCAGCGCGTGTGCTGATCGACGGAGGGATGAGGCGCGCCGCGGCGGTACGCGCGGTCGCGGTTGCCGCGGCCTTCGGAGGACTGCCTTCTGCTGTCAGCCTCTCGATGTTCGAAAACCAAGACTGGGTGTGGGGACTCGCTCTGATGATCAGCGGATTGTTCATCGCGATCGCGGTAACAAAGTACGGTTCTGATCGGTTCCGGAGCGAGTTTCTCAATTCCGGCGAGGGCACGGTGCACGTCGGCCCGATCTTCGGGTGGATGCTCACCTACCTGATCCCAGTGCAGTTCGCCGTCATGTTCGGATGGTGGATGTATCAGGCCGTGGCGGTGTACGACCCCGAGGGCTGGTGGAACCCAGTCCGTACCTATAGTTTGGGAACCTGTTTGCTCCAATGGGGCATTGCGCTGCTGCTGTTGCGGATGTTCAATGAGCGCCTGGCACGGGCGAGCGTCAGCGAGCCATCATGAGGCGGAGAACGCTGTGTTACGCTAGTAAGCTGAAGCGAAAGGAGAGGCAGTGTATCCAGAGTTCTTTATTGCGCCGATGCGCGACGAGCTGACCCGTCTTGGAGCCGTTGAGCTCCGTACGTCCCAACAGGTCGACGACACCCTGTCGAAGGACGGAACGGTCATGGTCGTTGTTAACTCAGTCTGTGGTTGCGCAGCCGGAAAGGCCCGCCCCGGAGTAGCGTTGGCACTTCAGCACGACGTCAAGCCCGACGTCGTGGCTACCGTGTTTGCCGGTGCCGATGTCGAGGCAACGGACCGAGCGCGAGGGTATTTCACCGGCTATCCTCCATCTTCTCCCGCGGTGGCGTTGCTCCGAGACGGCAAACTCATCTACATCATGGAGCGCCACCAGATCGAGAACCAGGAGGCGACCAGCATCGCCCGCGAGCTGACGGACGCGTTCGATAAGCACTGCGCCCAGGCGGCCGCCGGCTAGGACTGCCCGAAACGAGACACGACATGGCTACCGTGCCGGTGGAGGTGGCTCCATCTTCGGCGGAGGCGTGCCGGGGACGATCGGCAGTGGTGTCCCCGTCGCGTAGCGCTGGCACTCCGCACCCACAACATCAGCCAGTGCGTCTAGGAACGACGGGTCGTCGTTGACGGCCTCCGCTCGACTCATCGCGACGCCAGCTTCGTCGCAGACTTCAGCCGCTTCGGTATCAAGATCGTAAAGAATCTCAATGTGGTCGGCGACGAAGCCGATCGGGCTGAGGACGACCGCGTCTAGTCCGGCAGCCCCTTCCGCACGCAGATAGTCGCAGACGTCAGGCTCGAGCCAGGGATCTTGCGGGCGGCCGCTCCGACTCTGATAGACCAGTGTCCAGTCCTTCCATTGCAACCGTTGGGCAATCAGGGCAGCAGACTCGCCTAGCTCCGTTTCGTACCGCGACCCAGAGGCCATTGTCAGCGGGATACTGTGGGCCGTGAAGACGAGCCGCGCCCGCTGTCGGAGGTCGGCCGGTAGCCGATCCAGAGCATCCCGGATGTGACGGGCGTTTGCGTCGATGAATCCTTCGTGCGTGTGCCACCCTGCGACGTACGTGACCTCGACATCCCGCACTCCTTCCGCACCGATGGTCTTACGGGCTTGAACGACGTTCTGTTTGTACTGACCGCAACTGGAATAGCTGTGATGGGCTGCGAGCATTACGCCGAGTGCGCGGCGCACGCCGTCGGCCGACATCTGCTTGAGTGTATCTTCGAGAAACGGGTGCCAGTTTCGCATCCCAACGTACACGGGGACGTTGCTGGCGAGTCGCTGGCGGAGACCTTCCGCTTGGCGCAGCGTGATCTCTGTAATTGGCGAGACGCCATCGAAGAGCTCGTAGTGACCCACGACATGCTCCAGACGTTCGGCGGGGATACTCCTGCCCCGAAGGACGTTCGCGAGAAAGGGGCGGATTTCTTTCGGTTCGCGCGGACCACCAAAACTGATGAGAACGACGGCGTCAAATGGGCGTGAAGGCGGCACAACGTTTCTATCATCTCATACGTGAAATCCGCGGTGACCTTCGCGATCTCTTTGCCAGCCTGCGCTGTGAGGGATGGGTTGGCTGCGAGTACCGTCCGCGCGCGGGATCGCTGGCTGCCGACAGGGTTGGAAGTCTGGCTAGCGCCGAATTGGACGGCGGTCAGTCCGGTGGTTGCCTGATGCGAGGCGCTGCTCCAGCTGTTCGCGGATGTCTGTTTCCAGGGTTTCGACGGGGGCGTCCGGTGGGAGCCTGAGCTTCAGGGAAAAATAGCTGTCGTGGGGTCAGTCCCACATGACGATCTCGCAGGAGCCGTTCTCGCCGCTAGAGACGAGGGTCACCGTATAGTCGAGGTTGAGGTCGCTGAGCACACACTGAGTCAGTTCTTTCATTTACCTCGCCTCTCGACCCCAAGGAAGCTGTAGCAAAGGGCGGGCCAGCAACTGCACGAATGACCGAGGCCGTCGAGACGGCGGGGGTCTGGATCGGCCGCTGTTGCTGCCGTGCGCTTTGGCGACCGACCTGCGCGGTGGGATAGAATAGACGTTTGGTCGGGGCGTGGCTCAGCCTGGTAGAGCACTCGGTTCGGGACCGAGGGGTCGGAGGTTCAAATCCTCTCGCCCCGACCAGTTTCTTGCCTTCTCCACTTGCAACGGCGGTGTAACCGAAGGCCTCTGGGTGGGCATCCAGGCAATCCAGGCCACGTAGTCGTGTCTCCGGGGTTCACTTGCCGCTGAAGCTCCGGGCGCTGCGTTGCTCGAAGTACCCTTAGGGGTAACCGAAAGCCGATGCTCAAGCTGACTTCCTGACTTCGAGCGGCCACTGATCTGTCGAAATACCCGCAATTCCTACTGCTTGCCTAGGACCAGATATTGCACGTCTTTGCCCAGGTTTTCCAATCTCAGTCAGGCGCGAACGCGTTGATCCCTCTACGACTCATGGCCCGCAGCGTGGTGCACCGGACACAAGAGATGTTGCTCGCCTACGATCGCAAGTCGCGCACACTGGACCTGAAGCCCTGCAGTTACTGTCATTGCTGGGTGCCGACCGAGGCGCGGGTGTGCCGCTACTGTAAGGCGATCCTGACACTCGGGAGTCATTGACGTACGGCGAGGCCCACGGCCGGTCCGGACACTGAGCTGGTCTGGTCGTCGGTGCGTATGCCCGTCAGAGCACTCGGCTATAATCAGCGCGCTCGAGAGAGCACACGATGATCGTGGCGCGGCGATACCTCGCGAGTGGTCAGGTTCAGGGGGTCGGGTTTCGATTCTTTACCGAAGAAGCGGCGCGGCGAGAGGGGCTCACCGGGTTTGTACGAAACCTCGACGATGCGCGCGTAGAGATCCTTGCGGAGGGAGACACCGAAGCGATGGCTCGATTCGAGCGCGCGATCTGGCTCGGGCCTCCGCTGGCTCGGGTGGTGAACGTGATTGCGGAAGAACGAGTGCCGACGGGCACCATTGGGTTCCAGATTCGTGCATGACAAGACCTCATGGAAACACTCAAGAGACTCATTCGACACGTCCCCGACTATCCGAAGCCCGGCATCTTGTTCTACGACATTACGACGCTGCTCAAGGATGGCGACGGATTCAGGCGTGCAGTCGACGCAGTGGTCGAGCCGTATCGCGAGCGACCTATCGACGCGATCGTAGGCATCGAAAGTCGCGGCTTTATCCTTGGAGCCGCGGTTGCGGACCGATTGGGCGTTGGCTTCATCCCGGTTCGAAAGCCGGGCAAGCTGCCATCGCAGACCGTCAGCGCGAGCTATGAGCTCGAATATGGCGTCGACTCGCTCGAGATACACGACGACGCGGTCGCCTCCGGCGAGCGGATCCTCATCGTCGATGACCTGCTAGCAACTGGTGGCACCGCTCGAGCGACCGTCGGGCTCGTCAAACAAAGTGGTGCGCGGGTGGTTGGGTTGTCGTTCCTGATTGAGTTGACGGATCTCGACGGCCGTTCGAAACTGGACGGGGAAGAGGTCACGTCTGTCCTGTGTTACTGACGCAGACGTCTTCCGGTCGCTGATACGCATATGGACCTTCCATTGGTGGCGGTGGGCGGTCTCCTGGCGCTTGGGCTTGCGATGCTGGTGCGCGAGATTCGACGCCACCGGCGGGCGCAGCTATTGACCGCTCTCCTTGCGATGTTCGGGCCCGTTGCGGCCCGAGCGCAGACCGAGCCGCGACAGCTCGTTGCATGGGGTGATATCGCCGCGACGGCGCGCGCACTGTTCCCTGATCTCTTTCGGGATCTGGATGCTGCCAGTGGAGGACGGTTTCCGTTTTCGGCCGAGCTTATCAAGCGGTCGCATGATCGCTGGACGGCTGAGTGGTTGGCCTGGGAGCGGGAACACGATCTCGAGTACAAGATCCGAGCGGACCGGGTCGAGGCCGAGTTGGCCCGGGCAGAAGCCGACGAGGTGTCGAATCTTCGAGCTCAGCTGTCGGCGATCGAACAGGAGAAGCTTCAACGGTATCAGGAGCGCTACGAGGACTATGTACTCCTGGGAAAAGCAATCGCTGAACTTGAGTAGTGCCTCGCGTCACACGAGGGTCACCTGTAAGGGTGGCTCCAGCCAGACTCTTTCCTCAGCCCAGTAGATCGGCCGGCCGCTCCAAAGCGGTCCCACTGTTGCAAAGCAGCACAGGGAAGCGAGGAGGGAAAGCCATGCTGATGACTCGACGCAGGCTTGCACGTCGGCGCCCGATCGGTTGCGCTTGGTCCCTGATCGGCCTGGCGGCGTTGTCCGGACTGATTCTGTCCGGCCCGCTGGTCACTCGATGGCGACGCCATCTCTCCGGCGAGGACCCGTGGCTGGATGACTCCGAGCGCGGGCGTCCTGCCCAGCGCCCGCTCTGGGGCCCACTGCAGCATCTGGCCAAGATCCGCCGTCAGGGCAGGCTGAGTTTGGCTCGACTCGTCCGGCGCCCGCGACATAGCTGGAGCGGTGAGGATTCCTGAGCCGTGTCGAACAGTCCTGTCGCCTCGCACCTTCCGCTCGGCGGTCGCACTGCAGTGTCGTAGCGACCCGCCCCAGGGCACCCGTTTATACCCTGGACCGCCACCGTGTGCGGTGGTTTCCGCGTGTGGGATCCGGAACGTCCCCGCGCCATCCCGAACTGCGTAGGGCGAGTCGCCACGTCAATCGGCCGACCTGCCTCATCTTCGCTTTCTGGGTAAAGATCGACAACCCTCTGGCGCCGCGCGATTACGCTGCCCGGCCACCAGCCGGTTCGGTTGCAGCTCTTGGGTGGCGAGCTACGCCTGCATTGCAACAGCGATGAGAGGACGGGAGAAGTCACTGATAGACTAGCACTGCAAATACGAGCGCGTGTAGCTCAGTTGGATAGAGCGACGGCCTCCTAAGCCGTAGGCCGCAGGTTCGAATCCTGCCACGCGCACCACCTTTAGGTGGGGTCCATGCCGGTCACATGGGTAGCAGACTATTCCGAGGACATAGGCAACGCCTTCGGCTCACCGGCCGGCGTCGGTGATTTGACCCATACCTCGTCGGGACGCAGTAGATGTCTGATCCAGAGACCTTCAACAGGTCGCAGTCTGTTCACGGCGAACTGCAGATCGAGGTCCACACAGACTTGATCACGAGCGAAGGCGTAGGCTCGACAATGGGCGTTCTTGGTAAACAGCCTACAATACGCCTGGTCTTCCAAGGGCCGGTTTAGACGTGCGGTGGAAGGTCGCCTGGATGGGCGAGGGTTCGCCATCGCCCTGGTGCTAATATTATTGGTTCAGATATGCGGAGAGAAGAGCGACATCACCTGAAACAGAATCCGCTCGCGGTCGTCCTCTCGGGGCTGCGAGGCCGGATGTCCGGGCAGGGCCGGAACGTCGTGGCAGGCGGGTCAATCGTCCTTGTTGCGCTCATAGCCGCGGGCGGCTATTACGCCTGGTCGCAGGTGCAGAAGCAGCGTGCCGGGGAACTGCTGGCCGGCGCGATGACGGTGCTCTCAGCGCCGGTGGTCGTGCCGCCCGAGGTTCCTGATGCCGTCAGCCCCGCAAGCGGGGATGGTGCGGAAGAGCCCGTCGCCGCGATCGGTACTGATGCGACCGCCGAGGCGGAGGAAGAGATCCCGGCTGAAACGCAGCCTGCTCCGCCGGTTGCTGAGGCGGAAAACGAGATCGAGACCGGTCCGCCGGACGGCAGCTACACGTCGATGGAGTCAAAGCTCACGGCCGCGCTACCGAAACTGCTGGATGTCGTCGAGAGCTATCCAAACACGCAGCAGGGCGTGATCGCCCAATATGAGGCAGCAGCCGTGCTCATGATGTTGGGGCGGGCGGACGACGCGGCGACACACTACCGTGACGTGATCGACCGCGCTGGCGATGGTCTCTATGGACAAATGGCAGTCATGGGGTTGGCTGAAGCGTCTCTGGAAAGAGGAGAGACTCAGGAGGCGATCGCGCTGCTCGAGGAGAGAGCGGCGGCTGTCGAGTCGCTCGTCCCGGTCGATGCGGTCCTCATGCGCCTCGGTCGTGCCTATGAGATGGCCGAGCAGCCCGCCGACGCGCTCTCCACGTTTAGCCGAATCGTCCACGAATTCCCAATTTCCGTGTACTCCACCGAAGCCCAGGACGCGCTTGTCGCGCTCGAGCAAGGTCCGGGTTCGGAATCCTCGTCGGACGAATGACGGCCGAGCCGACGTTTTCGGTCGGACTCGTCCAGCTGGCCTGTCAGACGGACGCCGACGGCAATCGAGAAGCTGCAGCCAGTGGGATTCGGGCTGCGGCGGCTCGTGGTGCGCAGATCATCTGCCTGCAAGAGCTCTTCGCCTCACAGTACTTCTGCCAGATCGAAGACCCATCCTTGTTCGACCTGGCCGAGACCATCCCAGGTCCATCGACCGAGCACTGCGCGGCGCTCGCACGTGAGCTGGACGTGGTGATTATTGCTCCGGTGTTCGAAAGGCGTGCGCCGGGTCTCTGTCACAATTCGGCGGTCGTGATCGATGCGGGCGGGGAGATCCTGGGGGTCTATCGCAAGATGCATATCCCAGACGACCCGCAGTTCTTCGAGAAGTTCTACTTTGCGCCTGGGGATCTCGGATACCAGGTGTTCACATCGCGCTTCGCAACGATCGGCGTTCTCATTTGCTGGGATCAGTGGTACCCCGAGGCCTCGAGGCTCACGGCTCTTCAGGGAGCCGAAGTCATTTTCTACCCGACGGCGATCGGATGGCTACCAGACGACAAGGGAACGGAAGGCGACATTCAGCACGACGCCTGGAGGACGATCCAGCGAAGCCACGCGATTGCCAATGGCGTGTACGTCGCCGCAGTGAACCGAGTGGGTCACGAGGGCGGCGAGGCGGGAGGGATCGAGTTCTGGGGACGCTCGTTCGTCTGTGATCCCCGAGGGGAGCTCATGACGGTGGGGTCCGAGAGTCGTGACGATGTCCTCGTCGCGACGTGTGCGCGGGATGCGATCGAAACGCAACGTCGGTCGTGGCCGTTTCTTCGGGATCGTCGCATCGACAGCTACGCCGGGCTGACCCAAAGATTTCTGGACCGTCGCCCACGGAGCGGCACATCTCCACCTCGTCCTGAGCCCTCTGAAGCCCCGGAGAAATGAGCGGCCGCATGCCCTCGTCCCGACCGAGGGGTGAGGTCGGGGTGTGGCCAACGGACCTTGGCTTTCGGATGCCCGGTGAATGGGAGCCGCATCGAGCGACGTGGCTCGTGTGGCCACACAATCGGGCCGACTGGGAGGTCAAGACGGCTGCGGCCGAATGGTGCTATGCCGAGATCGTCAGGCAGCTCGTCGGCGGCGAGCGCGTAGCCATCGTCGTCCAAAACTCCGCGATCGAGGGCCGGGCACGGCGAGTGCTCGAGCGCAGCGGCGTCGACCTCCAGCATGTCGAGATGTACCGCGTGCCGACCGATCGGTCCTGGATACGCGACTCAGGCCCCATCTTCGTTGTGCGCGATCGATCTGGCGGACAACGTGATATCGCGTTGACCGACTGGAAGTTCAACGGGTGGTCGCGGTATCGCAAATGGCGGCGCGACAACGGCCTCCCGTCGCGCGTGGCAGAGAAGCTCGGCCTGCGCCGATTCCAGGTGCGGTCGAAGCTGGGACGTGAAGTCCGGCCGGTCGTGCTGGAAGGCGGAAGTATCGAGGTGAATGGGCGGGGCCTCTTGTTGACGACCGAGGAATGTCTGCTGAGTCCGGTGCAGGCGAGGAACTCGCATCTCAACCGCGACGACGTCGAGCGCATTCTCGGGCGCGCGCTGGGCGTTCGGCGCGTGCTCTGGCTGAGTGGTGGCATCGTTGGCGACGATACACACGGGCACGTCGACGATGTCGCTCGTTTCGTTTCTCCCAAGACGGTAGTGGTCGCGGTCGAACGGAATCGCTCCGACGCGAACTACAAGCCGTTGCGCGAGAATCGGTTGCGATTGAAGTCAATGCGGGACCTGCGAGGACGGTCGCTACGCATCGTACCGATTCCGATGCCACGCCCCGTTTATTTTGAAGGCCAGCGCCTTCCGGCAAGCTATCTCAATTTCTACATCGCCAATCGTCGCGTCCTGGTGCCGACCTTCAATGATCCGAGCGACCGGGTGGCCCTGAGTCGGCTTGCGCGGCTGTTTCCGACCAGGCAGGTCGTTGGAATTCATGCGGTAGATCTCATCCTGGGGCTGGGCGCGATCCACTGCGTGACGCAACAGGAGCCGTGCTGACGCAAGACTAGGCGTCTTTCACATGCGTGTCGCCAGGGCGTGCACGGCGCGCCCCGCCGGAGCGGCGCGGGGCCGTGGGCCCCCGCGAGCGACGGCGAGGGGTTTGGGGCGCTCGCCCCATCTGAAAGGGAGAGGCGTCGAAGAGGTCAGGGGCTGCGGCGAGAGGTGTCGTAGCCCGAATCAGGAAAGCGGCTGCCATCAAGCGACATGACGCGTTCGCCCAGGTCAAACTCTGCGGCGCGGCGTGTCTTCATCGCATCACGCGCGCTGCTGGCGAGTGCGCTGACTAGCAGAGGTAGCGCCAGCGTCGCGTCGGCCTGAACGCTCACTTGGTCTGCGTCAGCGGCGAGCTTGCCCCAACTTTGCGCCTCGTCAAGCGACGCGCCAGACGCGCCGCCAAAGTGAGGAACGTCAGTAACGATCTGCAGCGCGTACTGATGCCCTGAAATTCCAGGGCTGTAGAAGTCAGCCTGCACACTGGCCTGGTTGATGAAGTTCTTGGGTGTGCCACCTCCCAGTACGACGGAGGCCGTGCGTCGGTGGCGAATGACCATGTTGGCCGACTCGACGATATCTCCGATCACGTCGACGTGGCCCTTGGTCGGGTCGGTCATGCGGGCTTGGGAGAGACCCATGCCGATCGACGAGTCCGCGATGGCCGGACAAAAGATGGGGACGTTCGCCCGAAACGCAGCGGTCAGAATGCCGTCCTCCCCCGTGTCCTCCCAGAGCTTCTCGCCCAGCTGGTACAGGAATTCGCGGCTTGTGTATGGTCTCGATTCGAGTGTCGTGGCGAACGTCGCGATCCAGTTGTCGTTCTCGATGAATTCATCCTCGTCGACGAGCGTGTCGTAGACGCGGTCGATGTGATGGGCTTGGAGGTCACGATCATCGAGGCGATGCGAGCCGATGAAATGTCGGCTCCCGCGGGTTTCGTGGAGATCGTGGTACAGATTGGCCCCGGTGGAGACGACACAGTCAACGTACCGGTTCGTAACGAGGTGGGCGAGAATCAGTCGGAGACCGCCCGCACTCAGAGCGCCTGCGACCCCGAGAAAAATCATGACGTCGTCAGCGATCATCCTCTGCCACACGCGGTATGCGGAGGCGAGATTGCGCCCCTGGAACGAGATCCGCTCCATCCGAGCAAGAATCTCGTGGCCCGTCAGCCCTGGTTCGACCACAAACGGTTCGACGGTCGTCCGAAGGTAGCTCGACTTCTTCGACATGTGAGACCGGTCACGACCCTGAGGGGTCGATGCTTTGCTTGAGCTCTGCAAGCAACGCGAGCGCATCGAGTGGTGTCAGGTTCTCAATGTCTATCGTGCGGAGGCGCTCGAGGAGTGTTGACTCAGCAGTTGCGGGCGCGCGAAACAGACCGAGCTGGAGCGTGTCGCTCGGCTGGCCGGTGGGCGAGCCGTTGAACGACGGCCGCCCCCCCCGCGACAGCTCGTCATTCTCGAGACCGGTCAAAATGTCTCGGGCGCGGGCGAGCGTCTCGGCGGGCAGGCCAGCGAGTCTGGCGACCTGAATTCCGTAACTTCTGTCGGAACGTCCCGGTTCGACCTTGCGTAGAAAAATGATGTCGTCTTTCCATTCGCGGGCGACCACATGATAGTTGGCCACGCCGGGCACCGAGTCTCCCAGATCAGTGAGCTCGTGATAGTGCGTAGCGAAGAGCGTCTTGGGGCGCGCGCGCCGACTCGTCGCCAGATGCTCAGCGACCGCCCAGGCGATGCTGAGTCCGTCAAACGTTGACGTTCCTCGACCGATCTCGTCCAGGATGACAAGGCTTCGAGACGTGGCAGCGTGCAGAATCTTCGCTGTTTCCTGCATCTCAAGCATGAATGTCGATTGCCCTCGGGCAATGTTATCTGAGGCGCCGACGCGCGCGAAGATTCGGTCGACAATGGGTATCTTTGCCCGACGAGCCGGGACGAACGAACCGATGTGGGCCAACAGCGTGATCACCGCGACCTGGCGCAGGTAGGTTGACTTGCCCCCCATGTTTGGCCCGGTCAGGATCACCACCTGTTGTGACGTCCCGTTCAAGATCGTGTCGTTGGGGACGAACGGGTCTGGACAGTGTCGCTCGACGACCGGATGGCGTCCGTCCTCAACCCTGAGCTCGTGACCATCATGCATGTGAGGCTTCGTGTAGTTGAGGAGGGTTGCTGTTTCGGCCAGGCCCGATAGGGTATCGAGGCCGCCTAGTGCCCGCGCTGTGTCCTGGATGCGAGGTGCCTCCGCCGCCACCTGCTTCCGGACGTGCTCGAATAGTGCCAGCTCCTTTTCCAAGATCCGCTCGTCCGCCCCGAGGGCCTTCCGCTCGTACTCTTTGAGTGCGGGTGTGATGAACCGCTCGCCGTTTGCGATCGTTTGTTTGCGATGGTAGTCATCGGGCACCGCGTGAAGGTTCGACTTCGACACCTCGATGTAGTAGCCGAAGACGCGGTTGTAGCGGACCTTGAGCGATGCGATGCCGGTGCGTTCTCGCTCGGCTCGCTCCATGTCGGCAATGTGTTGCTTGGCGTTTCGACTGATCGATCGCAGCTCGTCGAGCTTGAGATCGCAGCCTTCCCGTATGAATCCCCCGTCCCGAACCAGCACGGGTGGGTCATCCACAAACGTCGCTTCGACCACGTCGCGGACCTCTGCCACCTCATCGAGTTGAGCAAGCAGACTCCGGATGAGAGGAGCCTGACACTCGCCGATCACGGCGCGGGTTCTGGGTACCAGTGACAGCGACTGCCGGAGCCCCACGAGATCGCGGGGCCCAGCCCGACCCAGCGCGACGCGAGCGGTCAGGCGCTCGAGATCGTGCACGCCTTTGAGGGCATCGCGCAGTTTGGCACGCTCGGTGGTCCTGAACGCCAACTCCTCGAGAGCAACCAGACGATCCTGGACCCGCTCCAGGACGTTCGATGGGCGTTGCAGCCAGGCACGAAGCATTCGACCACCCATCGGGGTGATGGTGCGGTCGATCTCCGCGAGCAATGATCGCGCCTGGCCGCCCTCAGCTCCTCTGAGAATCTCGAGATGCGAGAACGTGGCTGAGTCCATGAGGACATGTTCGGCTCGCGACCGATAGGAGAGAGACCGTACATGTTCTAGGCTGACCTTCTGTGTGTCCGTCAGGTATTGAACGAGAGCGCCCGCCGCAATCGTAGCGACCGGGTGACCGGTCATTCCAAAGCCCTCGAGGGTCGCGACGCGGAGTTGCGCATGCAGCATACGGAGGGCATGATCCAGACCAAATGCCCAGGGGGCGACTTTCGTGACCGGGCATGTGATCGCACCCACCTCGGAAAGTCCTTCACTCAGCGCGATGTCGGACGAGACGATCACCTCACGTGGCTGCAGAACAGCCAGCTCGTCGGCGATCAACTGACCACGTTCCGGGCCTTCATACTCGGCTGCTGTGAACTCGCCGGTCGAGAGATCGACTAGCGCCGCTCCGGTCACAGTGTCACCCCACGCCAACGACATCAGGAATGCCGGCTCCTTGGCGTCGAGGTAGTCGGCATCCGTGAGGGTGCCAGGCGACACGACCCGGACAACCTCGCGTCGCACCGGCGCTTTCGTGCCTTTCGAGTGCTTGGCGTCCTCGACCTGGTCGCAGACCGCGACCCGGAAGCCGCGTCTGACAAGGCGACTCAGATACGCGTCAGCAGCGTGCGCCGGGACGCCGCACATGGGAATCGGGCTGCCGCCTGCATCCTTCGACCGCGACGTCAGTGTGAGCTCGAGGACCCGTGCTGCCGTCAGCGCGTCCTCGTAGAACATCTCGTAGAAGTCACCCATTCGAAAGAAGACGAGGGCATCTTGGTGCGCTCGCTTGGCGTCGAGGTATTGACGCATCGCTGGTGTGGCGGTCGCGTGGTCAGCTTCGCGCGCCTCGGGTGAGGATGCCATCAAGCGGTGAGGATACACTAGTGGCCTGGGCGTCCGGACGACCGACGACGAGCGCCGGAAGGGGATGGGATCGACTGTGAAGATTCTGGCACTCGATACGACGACACTCCCTGGCAGCACCGCCCTGATGTGCGACGGGCAGCTCGAAGGATGGATGGCCGGGGACCCTACGAAGACGCACAGCGAGCGGCTCCCGGGCGATCTGCTGGGGCTGCTCGGGAAACACGGTCTTCGCGTCGACGACGTCGATCTGTTTGCAGTCTGTGCCGGACCGGGGTCCTTTACCGGACTCCGGGTGGGGTTGGCGACTGTGCAGGGTCTGGCATTGGCGAGTGGTGGACGTGTTCTTGGCGTGTCCACCCTCGAGGTGCTGGCCTACGCCGGTCTCTGGGGTCTCGCGGACGACGTCGCTCGTCCGGCGGCGATCATTCCTTGGATGAATGCGCAGAGGGGAGAGGTGTTTGCGGCGATCTACGCTGTGCGGGATCGCACCGAGTTGGAGTTGCAGCACCCGCCGATGGTGGGCACGGCGGATGTCTTGCTGACGACCTGGGCAGATGAGATCCCTGGGCCGTACGCGCTGTTCGTGGGTGATGCGGTCGATGGATTGGCCTCTGAGAGCGTGCCCGGCGCTATTCTGGAATCCGAGCTTCCAGCTCTCGCACCCGTTGTTGCGCGCTTGGCGAATGCGAGGGGCTTGTCGGTGGCGGTCCTTCCGCACGCGATACGGCCAGTGTACGTTCGGCGTCCAGACGCAGAGATCGCGAGGGAGCGCGACGTTGCCTTGAAACGCCCGTGACCGTGTGATACGGTCCAATTTGCATGTTCATCAGGAACCTGCCGAATTTCCCCGCCAGCATCAACATCAACGCCACGTCGATAATCAGTACCGCAAACGCGGAGGAGGGTCAATGAATACGGACCAGTTGCGCGAGAGCCTCGTGCGAACGGATGAAGAGTTTCGTCACCTTTCTGAACAACACCAGGAGTTGGACAGCCGCATTAGCGAGCTCTCGAGTCTGCTCTATCGGTCCGACACGGAAGAGCTCGAAGAGGCCACCCTTAAGAAGCGCAAACTGCATGTGAAAGACCAGATGGAAGAAGTGCTGAGGCGTCGCCGAGATGTGACAGAGCAGGGCCCGTCGCCTTCATTGCAACCTCACGTCCAAGGCTAGTCGGTCGGTCGACGTTCCGCTGCCTGCATGAAGATTGACCGAGCGGGTCTCCCGTTTGTCGTTGGGGCCTTGCTTCCGGCAGCAGCAGTCGTGGTCCTGTGGAGTCCAGAGTGGGCGCTGCCATTTGTCGCGCTGGCCGGGTTCTTCGCTTTCTTTTTTCGGGACCCCGAGCGGGACGTCCCGGATGACCGAGACATCGTTATCTCGCCAGCCGACGGGCGCATCGTTCACGCTGGGCGAGCGGAGGCCGATGTGGCTCCGCCAGGCCAGTGGATTCAGATCAGTATTTTCTTGTCTCCGCTCGACGTCCATGTGAACCGAACGCCAGTGAGCGGCCGGGTTCTCGATGTCCACTATTCTCCCGGCAGGTTTCTGCCAGCCTACCGTTCCGAGGCTGCGGCAGACAACGAACGAAGTGAGGTCTCCATTGACCACGACGGGCAGACCATCGTGTGTCGACAGGTGGTCGGGCTTCTGGCGCGCCGGGTCGTTTGCCGCCTCACGCCCGGAATGGATGTCGTTCAGGGGCAGCGTTTGGGTATCATGAAGTTCGGGTCTCGGATGGATGTCTTCTTGCCGATGGGCTCTGCTCTCAAGGCGACCGTCGGGCAGACCGTGCGGGGCGGACAGACAATCATTGCAGAGTTGACGCCTGCGGCAGGGGCGGCGAAAGCGGACACGGACTGACATGGCCAAGGTTCTCGAAGGATTTCAGCGTCCCCGGCCGCCACGGCGTTTCCAGAGAGGCGTGTACCTGCTTCCCAGCCTCTTTACGGTGGCGAACATGTTCTGTGGGTGGGCGTGCGTCGTGTATGCGATGCGCGGTGAGTACTACATCGCTGCACCGCTGATCGGGTTCGCGATGATTCTCGACACGGTCGATGGGCGAATTGCGAGGCTGACCGGAGCGACCAGTGACTTTGGGGAACAGTTTGATTCGCTTGCTGATGTGATTTCGTTCGGAGTGGCACCGGCGACGCTCGTGTTTGCCTGGGGACTCGAACCGTTGGGGCGACTTGGGTCGGCCGCCGCTTTTCTTTACGTGACGGCAACGGCGATGCGGCTCGCGCGATTCAACATTCATGGCAAGAGTGGTGATGCGCGGTATTTTGTGGGGCTCCCGAGTCCCCCGGCGGCCGGAGTCCTCGTCGCGACCGTGTTTGCGTATCCCGGCGGGTTGTCAGGACCGCGCGAAGCGTTGCTTGCGCTGGTGCTTGTCTCGGTTCCGGCTGCGCTGATGGTGAGTCGAATCCGCTATCGGAGTATCAACACGATTATTCCCGAGGGTCGGCGGCCGTCCCTCTCGTTGTTTGTCATCGCCGGCGCTATCGCTGCGATCGCCGTGCACCCTCAGATCGTGCTGCTCCTGATGGCGTATCTGTATCTGGCGTCGGGACTGACCGGTCTCGGGTTGTCTCGCCTGGGACGACGGCACGAGCCGCGGGCCACAGAGACATCCCCAGGGGAACCCCCAGCCGACGAACAGTCAGCGTAGCCTCAGTAGCCGGGGCGAAACGTGAACGTCACGGTCGTGCCGTGACCCTCTCGGCTTTGGACGTCAATCGCTCCGCCACTCAGCTCTACGTTTCGCTTTGCAATCGCCATCCCAAGTCCGGTCCCCGATACTTTGGTTGAAAAGTAGGGCTCGTAAATGCGCTCCAGGGTTTCGGCGTCCAACCCGGCCCCTGAGTCGATGATGGTCAGGACGACCTGGTCGTCGGCTGCCGTCGCCCGAATCGTCAGAGACCCGCTGCCGGGCATCGCATGCAGCGCGTTTTCAATGACATTGGTTACGGCGCGTCCAACGAGGGTTCGGTCTAGAACAAGCTCTGGGAGCGTGTCCGGTACTTCGACCGACACCGTGATCCGACCGGCAAGGCCGACAAGATAGGGGTCGAGTACGGTGTTCACCAGGTCGTGGAGAGACGTTGGCCGAAGTTGGACCACGGGTGACGAGGCGTAGCTCGAGAACTCAGACGAGATCTGCCTGAGTAGTCGGACCTGCGTGAGGATTGACTCCACGCAGTTCTCCAGAACCGGGCCGAGGGGTTCCCCGCGGTCGGCGTGCACACGCAGCAGGTGTTCTGCGGAGAGCTGAACAGGAGTCAGTGGGTTCTTGATTTCGTGTGCGACCTGTCGTGCCATGTCTGCCCAGGCCTCGAGACGGTGGGTTTTCGCAAGCTGAACCTGTTGGTCCTTGAGGTCGAGGGCCATCTGATTGAACGATGTCACGAGTCGCTGGAGCTCGTCAGCTGATCGGACCATCACCTGTGCATCGAAATCACCCCTCGCAATCTTTCCCGTTGCGCGGGTGAGTCGCTTGACGGGGTCGGCGATCCGTTCAGCCATGTAGAGCCCGCCTCCCGCGCCCAGGAGGATGAAGATCGCGACCCCGAGGAGGATCCCTCGATCAAGATCGTCGATCTGGTCTTCGATCTCCTGCTGTCGCGATGCCAGCGGAACGGTCAGGATGGCGTCTGGGCCTGCCGCCCGTATCGGCGTGGCAGCCACGAGGTAGTCTAGCGAGCCGAGCGTATCCTCCATCACAAAGCTTGGCAGTCGCTGGAGCGCAATCGCTGAGTATGCGGCGTCAGGTGTACGCGTTGGCAGAAGTCCCGATGCGAACAGGTCCCGTTCACTGGTCGCGAGAAGCTGAGACCCGTCAAATATATTGACATCTTGGTCGAGTACCTGGCTGATCCAGATCAAGAGGTCGTCGTTGACGAGAGCAGTGGTTTCTGAGCCTATTTGCTGGAAGACGAACGATTCCTCGATCACTCGCTGGGCAACGGCTGCCGTCCGAGCTGCCCCGTCTTCGACATCGACTCGTAGCTGGGCGATGAAATACCCGCGAATGACGAAGGCCAAGGCGAGCACCGGGACCAAGGCCGCAGCGATGAACGCTAGGAAGAGCCTCCGGTAAAAGCTCGTTCTTACCTCGCGTAGCAGTGCTCGTCCGAATCTCTGACGATCGGGCATCAGCCAGCTGGCAACGCCGGAGACGAGAGCCAGGAGGGTGAATACGAGCGCCGCGAGTGTGGCGACCTCCACGAGATGAACGAGGTGGTCAAACATGCTGAATATCGGATAACCCACGAGGTAGATTCCAGCGCGGTTGTTTGCCACGTACGTCGAATAGTCGCGTCCCGCCCTCGTCTGCGTCGTCCAGAATGCTGCCCGGGAGGCAAAGATGCGCTCGAAGAGCGGGTCGGCAAGAGACCACGCGTCTGGTCCCGACGAAAACAGCAGCTGGAGTCCCCAGCCGTAGACCACAAACTCCACGTCTTGACCGGCGCGGCCCTCCGGCTCCCGAAACGACGCCGGGCGTAGAAGCTCGATGTAGGGGTTGCCGGAGGGAATGAAGGGGAGTGCCTCATAGTCGAAGACGACGTGCACCACGACCGACCCGGGCGTGGTGGACGGGAATGGCGTTTCGAGACCGACTTCGCCGCCACGCGGACAAATCGAGCGCTCGGCGTGGAGAACGTTACGTTCGTCGGATCCGAACGGCAAGATCTCACCGTAGACCTCCCATTCGCAGCCGGACGCCTGCTGCTCTGCCTGGAGTCCCACGTACTCTGGAAAGTTGAGCGCAAACCGGCTGTTGAGACCACCGTCGCTGCCGTACAGCTCAACGGCGGAAGTCAGTCTGAGGCCGGCAAGGTCGGTTTGGCGCCAGACGAAGAATGCGCGGTCGGTGTCGACGGCAGCATCTGGGGATGGGCCGGTGACGGACGTGATCGCTGCGAGACCTTCGAGCGCGTCTATCTGGCGAAGAACATCGTCAAGTCGTGCCTGAAGATCTTGCGGATGTTGTTCAGCCTGCAAGGCGTAGCCTTCGACAAGCCGGCGCTTTGTCTGCTCGCCATGGTGCAAGAGCGATGGATACATCAGGAGTGCCGGCGCGAGTAGGGCAAGGAACAGCGTTAGGACGCGAGCCGCATGTGACGCGTGGCGGAACCGTGGTCGCAGATGGGGGACCAGGACAGCCGCGACAACGGAACCGCCGAGCATCGCGAAGAAGGGCAGAGACGGAACCAGTCCAGCGGTTGCGAGCAGCAGGCCAGGCACCGTCCATGTTGCGGCCCCGACCAGTGTCTGCACACGGTCTCGGCGGGGAACTTGCCACGGGAGCTGCGACGCGATGAAGATGCTCGCGCCACCCCACAGGGCGGCCGCGCTCAAGAGGAGCAGCCCCACAAGAATGGAAAGGCGGCCTAAATCCCATGGCTGCAGCGACGTGTGCAAGAGATCGGCTGCTGCCCCGTCGAACGTGTCTCCCACGAGTCTGTCGAGCCCAAACAGTACGAACGCAACGGCGGTCCCGGCTGCCGCACCGGCGGCAAAGAGCCCGGGTGAGAAGCGTCGCATGAGGACTCGACGGCCGGAATGCCGCGCAATGCGGCTTTGGTCAATCGCGAACGCCGCAACGAGCACCAGGCCAACGAGAAAGAGTCCCAAGAATGGAACATCTGCTGGTGCGCGTATGAGTGTTGGCATTCGCACCGACTGATGGATGGCTGGATCGAATATCCCAAGGCCTCGATTCGCGATGCCCAGACCCACGACCACTCTCAGCAATGCGTACGTCCCGACAGCACCTCCCACCCCAACCAGGGTCTGTGTGAGAATGCCGCGCGACGGTCCGTCCTTTGGTGTGGGCACCTGCGGGACGC
The DNA here is from genome assembly GCA_965223015.1 of Vicinamibacterales bacterium. Lineage (GTDB taxonomy): Bacteria > Acidobacteriota > Vicinamibacteria > Vicinamibacterales > UBA8438 > CAUZIB01. The sequence continues at coordinate 464,350 of CBDCVL010000002.1, forward strand.
AAGCGCTCACAAGCACGAAAGCGAGCAGCGCGAGCAAAAGCGAACGGGACGTACGCCGCCACCCCTGTCGAGCTTCGACGAGTGCCGCCTCCGCAACCTCGGCCTCGAGCAGTATCTCGCCTTCAGGGGACTGAAGGCCGAACACGTACGGTCCTGACCCGGTTCCTGCACCCTCGTACACCGTTCGAAGGACGACGTCCGCGATGGACGCCTGCAAGCGATACGTCTCGACTGGTGGTGCGCCGAGTCCACTTGCGGGAGACAGGACCCGTTCGACGGCGACCGACCCGACACGTCGTCCGGTCGCGTTCGGATCGTGGTCGATTCGCAACGGCCGGACATACACGAGGCGCAGGCCCAGGGGGCCAGGGGCGACAAAGAACGTCTCCTCGTCCAGGACGCGGTCGCGTGGGATTTCAGATGGACGGCCGGCCCAGGCCCGAGCGGAACCAGAGCCATCGTAGACCGTGACCGAGAGGTCAGCACTTCCGGGAGCGGTGAGGGTCGAGCGCACCATCTCGAACAACCGAGCCAATCCCGAGGGGCGCCCGATCGCCCCCGCCACCTCCGGGTTGGCGGCAAGCTGCGCAGCGACACTCTCGAGCGACCCAGCCATCGCACGAAAGTCGTCGACAACCGAGCGTTCGATGCGAGCAAAGGAGGCCTCACTCGTCGCACCGAACCACCACAGCTCGCCAATCCAGCTCCCCCCAAGGATGGCAACCGCTCCCACGATTGCCACGAGACCGGCGCGTCGCTGCTGATGGTAGCGGGGAGGCATGGCGCTCTACGGTGGCGGCGCGAAATCCCGGGGACCGACTTCAGCCGCGGACGTGGTGGACGGTGCCTCCGTTTGGGCGCCCGACGGAGCCGTCTCCGGAGCTATCAGAGCCAGTGCCGACAGGACATCTTTGGCCAGTAGCTCACGGGGGCCAGGGAGGAGTGGCGGTGGCGGAAAATCGAGCGACACACGGGGAGGGCCCGTTGCCTCAAAGAGGCCGACCAGCGCTCCGTCGCCTGTCATGACAATGATGCCGGGTGCAAGGGGAGACGGCGGTCGGACAATGTGCGGTGGGGCCCCGAATTCGCCGGGACCCTGAACGGTCCCCGAGGGATCACCGCTGCTCAGATCGAACGCCCGCAGATCGGGCGACACACCTGAGATGAAGACCATTCCGTCAACGGCTTGAGGTCCGCTCGTGGGTCGGCCGGTCAGCGGTCGGCGCCAGCGTTGGGCCCCACTGTTACGATCGAGAGCGCGCAGCATGTTATCGAGCGACGCAAACACCACGTGCTGCTCGTCAACGGCAGGTAGTCCGACGATGTCTCCGCCGGTTCGCCAGCGCCACCGCATTCGGCCATCGGTTCTGGATAGTCGATAGAAGAAATTGTCAGTCGACCCAACGAATAGATCGTTGAGCGGGAGAATGTCCTGCGGACTTCCATTGAGCATGGTTTCCCAAGTCCGTTCGCCGGTCGCAAGGTCCAGAGCCACAATCCGTCCATCGTTGACCGGTACGAACAGTTGGCGGCCACCGACAGACGGACGCGTCGAGATCTCTCCGGCGATGTCGATCCTCCAGACCTCGAACCCGTCCACACCTCTGAGGGCGACCACGTCTCCATTCTGAAGTGCGGCGATCAGCCACCCAGCCGTCATTAGGAGGGGTGCAGAGACTTCGGAGCCGAAATCGGTTACCCATACCTTGTAGCCCGTGTGGGCATGCCGCCCGACGAGTCGTGACCCGCTCGCGATGACGACGAGCCCCGCTCCGACCGCCGGTGGCAGCTGGGTCGGCTGCTCGATCGACCACGCGAGCGTACCGTCACTCAACCTGATGGCGACCACCGAGCCGTCCCGCAGCGGAACATAGGCGCGATGGTCGTCATATCCCGGGGCGGCGACGCTCGGTTGGCCGAGGTCAGTGGACCAGTGAACTTGTAGGGGAAAGAACGATGGTGGGGCAGACTCTTCGGCAGTCTCGGAAACTGCCCCTGCGAGAACGACCATCACGCACGCACCGATCACATTCCTACAAGATGTTGTGGTGCAGCAGACGGTCACACCTTATAATAGCTGCATTCATCCGGGGTCGCTGCCCCTGCCGCCCCTACCGACCGCGCGAGATCAGACGTTTCGGTGGCTCATCAAACAATCTTCGTCCTTGACTTCGGATCGCAATACACGCAGTTGATCGCGCGTCGCCTCCGAGAGCTATCGGTGTACTCGGAGATTCTTCCGTTCGACACGTCGGTCGATGACCTTCGCTCCCGACATCCGGTTGGCGTGATCCTTTCGGGTGGGCCGGCAAGCATCTCTGACGCCGCTGCCCCGCGTTGTGATCCGGCGCTGTTCGACATCGGTGTTCCGATTCTTGGGATCTGCTACGGCATGCAGGTAATGACGGCGACGATGGGAGGGCGTGTCGGAGGCGCGGCCGAACGTGAGTATGGTCACGCGACCGTTGTGGTTGATAGCGACAGTTCGATTCTCGCTGGGATGTCTCGCGAGCTCCGTGTGTGGGCGAGCCATGGAGACTTCATCAAGAGTGCTCCCTCAGAGTTTTCGGTTGTGGCGACAAGTTCGAACGCCCCTGTTGCCGCCATGGAGGATTCGTCGCGCCGGCTTTACGGGCTGCTCTTTCATCCCGAGGTTGCTCACACTGAGCAGGGAGCGGCCATATTCAAGAATTTTGCGCAGGCGATCTGTGGATGCACCGGAGACTGGACGATGGCGTCGTTCGTTGAGGAGACGACCGAACAGGTCCGCGCAGCGGTCGGCGATGAGGCGCAGCTGGTCTGTGGTCTGAGCGGAGGCGTGGATTCAACGGTTGCGGCTTTGCTGGTACATCGTGCGGTGGGGGACCGCCTAACGTGCATTTTTGTGGACAACGGCGTGCTACGCCTCGACGAAGCAGCGCAGATCCGAAAACGATACGTCGAGAAGCTCCACTTGCGGGTCATCTTCAAGGATGCGAGCACCCTCTTCCTCGAGCGTCTCCGCGGCATCGTCGATCCTGAGGAGAAACGAAAGATCATTGGCGGGACCTTCATTGAGGTGTTTGAGGGAGCGGCGGCCGACCTCGGTCAAGTCGACTTTCTGGTGCAAGGCACGTTGTACCCCGATGTCATCGAGAGCGTATCGGTCGTCGGGCCATCCGCAGCGATCAAGAGCCATCACAATGTCGGGGGGCTTCCGGAGGATCTACGCTTTTCGCTCGTTGAGCCCCTGAGAGAGCTGTTCAAGGATGAGGTGCGGGCCCTCGGGGCAGAACTCGGTCTGGACGAGGCGTTCATCTGGCGTCAGCCGTTTCCGGGGCCGGGATTGGCGGTGCGGATCTTGGGTGAAGTGACGGCCGAGCGGGTTGCGCTGCTTCAGCGGGCCGATGCGATCGTCGTGGACGAGGTCCGCCGTGCCGGCCTCTATCGCAAGCTGTGGCAATCGTTTGCGGTGCTCCTTCCCGTGCAAAGCGTTGGTGTGATGGGCGACGAGCGCACCTATGAAAACACCGCTGCGGTGAGAGCGGTCGAGAGTCGCGACGGCATGACCGCTGACTGGGCGAGGCTTCCGCACGAACTTCTGGCCTCGATGTCTTCACGGATCGTGAACGAGGTGAGAGGGATAAATCGGGTCGTCTACGACATTAGCTCGAAGCCGCCCTCAACAATCGAGTGGGAATGAATCAGAACTTCGTTCACCTGCATCTCCATACCGAGTTCTCGCTTCTTGACGGTGCCTGCCGGATCGGCGAGCTCCTCGACCAGGTGAAGAGCCTTGGAATGCCGGCCGTGGCGGTCACGGAGCACGGCAACATGTTCTCGGCCATCGCCTTCCACGATCAGGCTCGAGCTCGTGGCATCAAGCCGATCCTTGGTTGTGAGGTGTATGTCGCCAACGGAAGCCGTCTGACGAAGAGCGGTGTGCCGGGTGAGACGGCAAACCATCTGGTGCTCCTCGCGACCAATTCGGAGGGGTATCACAACCTCATCAAGCTGGTGTCGGCAGGATACACCGATGGGTTCTACTACAAGCCACGAATCGACAAGGAGTTGCTGGCTGAGCACGCGAACGGTCTTGTGGGATTGAGCAGCTGCCTAAAGGGCGAGGTGGCTACCCACATCACACGCGAGCAGGAGAGCAAGGCGATCGCCGCCGCGGCGTCTTTCCGAGACATCCTGGGCTCTGGAAACTTTTTCCTCGAAATGCAGTACCAGGGGATCCCGGAACAGCAGGTGGTAAATCGCGGTCTCGGAACAATCGCGACCGAGCTCGGGCTCCCGCTGGTCTGCACGAATGACGTGCACTATCTTCGGCAATCAGACTCGCGCCCTCACGACGTCCTGTTGTGTATCGGGACCGGCAAGAACGTAGACGACGAGCACCGCCTCCGGTATCACGGGGATCAGTTCTATCTCAAGACGGCTGAGGAGATGGCAAAAGTCTTTGGGGAGTTTCCGGAGGCGCTTCGGAATACCCTCCAGATTGCCGAGCGCTGCAGTCTGGACTTGAGCTCGTCTGGCAACCATCTTCCGAATTTCGAGGTGCCGACACCGTATACGGTAGATGAATACTTCGAGCATGTCGTGCGCGAAGGCTTTACTGGTCGTCTCGCCCGCTTGCGGGAACTGGCGGACCGTGGCGACCTTGCCCATCCCCTGGATGCGTACGAGGCGCGGCTTGCGTACGAGATCGAAGTGATCAAGCAGATGAAGTACCCAGGGTACTTCCTCATTGTCTGGGATTTCATTCGATATGCACGCGAGTGTGGAATACCGGTGGGGCCGGGCCGGGGGTCGGCAGCCGGCAGTCTCGTGGCCTACAGCTTGCGAATTACTGATGTGGACCCGCTCGAATTCGGACTGATCTTTGAGCGGTTCCTGAACCCCGAGCGCGTGTCGCTGCCGGATATCGATATCGACTTCTGCGAACGGCGACGTGGGGAGGTCATCGAGTACGTCACGCGAAAATACGGTCGGGAGAACGTCGCCCAGATCATCACGTTCGGCACGATGAAAGCACGTGCGGTAGTCCGGGATGTTGGCCGTACCTTGGGGATGTCGTACGCAGACGTTGATCGTGTCGCCAAGCAGATTCCACCGGCGCTGGATATGACACTTGACAAGGCGCTCGAGGAGAACCCGACGCTCAAGGGGATGTGGCAGCAAGACGAGCGAGTCAAGCAACTGATGGATGTGGCGAAACGCCTTGAAGGTGTGACGCGTCACGCCTCGGTTCACGCGGCCGGCGTCGTCATCGCGCCCCGCCCGATCAACGAATTTGCCCCGCTGTATAAGAGCCAGAAGGACGAGATCACCACGCAGTGGGCGATGAAGGAGGTCGAACGCGTCGGTCTCCTCAAGATGGACTTTCTGGGCTTGAGCACGCTCACCTTGCTGCATGATGCCGTATCGCAGATCAAGACGACGACCGGCACCGAAGTCTCGCTCGATCAGATTCCGATGGATGATGCCAAGACGTACGAGCTGTTCAGCGATGGTCTGACGCTCGGCGTCTTCCAGTTCGAGAGCTCAGGCATGCGCGAGACGCTGCGGAAGGCGAAGCCGCAACGCTTCGACGATCTCATCGCGTTGAATGCTCTCTACCGTCCCGGACCTCTCCGGGGTGGTGTCGTCGACGACTTCATCAGCCGGCGCCACGGGAAAGTCGAGATCTCGTACCAGTTGCCACAGCTCAAGCCAATTCTCGAGGAGTCGTACGGTGTGATTGCCTATCAGGAGCAGGTGATGCGCATCGCGAGTGACCTGGCCGGCTTTACGATGGGTGAGGCCGACGTGTTGCGGAAGTCCATGGGGAAGAAGGATGCCACGGTCATGGAAGCGCAGCGCGAGCGGTTTGTGACCGGAGCGGTCGATCGCAACATCCCGAAGAAGAAGGCAACCAAGATTTTCGATCTTATCGAGTTTTTTGCAGGGTACGGCTTTAACAAGAGTCATTCCACCGCGTACGCGTTGCTGGCGTATCAGACCGCCTACCTCAAGGCGAACTACCCGTGGCACTTCATGGCGGCGTTGCTGACGATTGAGCGGCAGAATACGGACAAGCTGGCGGTCTACCTCGGTGAGTGCCGTGATATGGGTGTGCCCATCCTGCCGCCCGATATCAACGTGAGCGACGTCCATTTCACGGTGACCGACGAGGGCGTACGTTTTGGGCTAGCCGCCATCAAGAATGTGGGAGAGTCGGCGATTCGATCGATTCTCGAATCACGTCGCCAACATGGTCGTCTCACGTCCGTCAATCGTCTTTGCGAGGACGTCGACCTGCGGCTGGTCAACAAGCGAGTGCTCGAGAGCCTGAGCAAGTCAGGAGCCCTCGACTCGATGCTCAGGCACACGACCATCGACTCTGTCCCCCTGGGGAGGGCGCGCTTGTTGGCGGCGGTCGATCAGGCGATAGAGCACGGCAATCGACGGCAGAGAGACCGCGACCGTGGCCAGACGGAGTTGTTCGGCGAGTCCGACGTGGAGGACACGAAGGGCAGGATTCGGCTGCCGGATGCGAGTCCGCTAACCGAGGTGGAGCAGTTGGCCTTCGAGAAGGAAGCACTCGGGCTGTATCTCAGTGGCCATCCGGTGGACCGGTTTGGCGACGCCCTCGGGTCGGCCGGAGTGAAGCGTATCGAGCAGCTTGTCGAGAGCGAAGCGTCCGTATCGATTGCAGGAATCATTAGCCAGCGGCGGTCGCTGACCACGCGAAAGGGCGCACCCATGGCCGTCCTGACACTGGAAGACCGAGGCGGCACGCTTGAAGCGGTGGTATTCCCCGATACGTATGCCAAGCACGAGTCGCTGCTGGGGGTCGACCGTCTTGTCGTGGCCACCGGAAAACTGGAGAAGGACGACGAGACGGCGCGCTTGATTGTCTCCCGAGTGCAGCCGATGGAGTCCGTCGCGGCTGCGTCTCAGCCGACGATGGCGATTCACTTGATGACACCGCCCCACACGCGGGAAACGGTTGAGGCGCTGGCGGAAGTGTTTGGCCGTCACCGTGGGAGCGCTCGCGTCTCTGTTGAGATCGAGTTACGGAAGGATACGCCACCTGTGAGATTGCACGCGGACCTGTCACTGATCCGTGTGGACTCCTCGAAGAGTCTCGTCGCTGAAGTAGAACGACTGTGTGGCAAAGGCAGCGTGTCTTGGTCGTGACCGGTCATGCCGTCTGAATCTGCGCCGCGTCGCGGCGGAGTCGACGCGGCATCTGCTGCCGACTCACCTCGACAGCTGTTCTGGACTTCTCGGTTGAGTGTCGGACAGAGCAGCACGCCGGAAAGCCTTGGACGCATGAGAGACGTTGGCCTCGACGAGCCCGCGGGTGGTACCGGACCGGAGCCGGAGGCCCAACACCGCTGATGCGAATCCCGGCGGTGTGGCAGCACACGGACGTTGACGCGTCTCTGGCGACCGCCCTCAGTCGGGCGCTTGACATCAACCCTCTCGTCGCGCGCCTCTTGATTCTTCGGGGTGTGGCGACTCCCGACGAGGCTTCGCGATTTCTCAACCCTACCCTCGATCAGCTCCACGACCCGTTCCTGGTCACCGACCTTCGACGTGGTGTCGACAGACTGCTTGCAGCGATAGAGCGGGGAGAGCAGATTGCGATACACGGTGACTACGACGTCGATGGCGTGACCTCGACCGTGATGCTCCGACGCGCGGTCGAGCTTCTGGGAGGCAACGTCATCCATTACATCCCGGAACGTCTGACTGATGGGTACGGTCTTCAGCCGGAGGGGATCGACCGGCTCAAGGCGATGGATGTACAAGTGGTCGTGTCGGTTGATTGTGGAATCCGGAGCCAGAGTGCTGCTGAGCGGGCTCGAAGTGTCGGGATCGATCTCATCATCACTGATCACCACGAACCGGAGGCCACATTGCCTTCGGCCCTGGCGGTCATTAACCCCCGCCGGACTGATTGCGCGTATCCCGACAAGGACCTCGCCGGCGTCGGAGTGGCGTTCAAGGTGGTGCAGGCCCTGTGTGCCAGGACTGGCCACGAGCGCTGGCTGCCAGGGTTTCTCAAATTGGCAGCGATGGGCACTGTGGCAGATGTTGTGCCTCTGCGCGGAGAGAATCGCGTGATCGCAAAGCTTGGGCTCGACCAGCTGTCCCGTGGCAGGCATACCGTCGGGCTTCGTGCGCTGATTGACGCGTGTGGGCTTCGCGGGAAGCGGATCGGCAGTGAAGAGGTTGGCTTCAAACTGGCGCCCCGTGTCAATGCTGCCGGCCGCATGTCCACACCTGACCTGGCAGCGCGCTTGCTGCTGGCCGTGGAGGAGCCTCAGTCTGAGGAGGCGCACCAGCTGGCGACACAACTGGATGCAGAGAATACGAGGCGTCGTGAGGAAGAGGCGCAGATTCATGGCAGCGCGCGGCGGGCGATCACGGCCGATCCCGAGATCGGTGCGCAAAATATGATCGTCGTGTGGGGCGAGGGATGGCATCGCGGGGTCATCGGAATCGTCGCGTCGAAACTGGTCGATGAGTTCTTCCGGCCGGCGCTTATTCTCTCGGTTGAGGGCGACGTGGCCCATGGGTCTGGACGCAGCATTCCGGGCTTCGATCTCCTGGGAGCCCTCGAGCATTGTCAGGACCTCTTCGAGCGCTTTGGGGGGCATCAGCAGGCGGCGGGTGTGGTCATCGAGGCTGGTCAGCTTCCCGAGCTGCGAAGGCGGATTACCGAGTACGCAAACGAACGACTGGGCCCGGACGATCTGGTGCCGCGGATGGGTATCGACAGCGTACTTCCCCTTTCGCAGATTGATGAATCTCTCGTCGCGGGGCTCGCAGCACTAGAGCCGTTTGGTGCTGGGAATCGCAGGCCGGTCTTCGAGGCGGAGGTTGCGATTGTCGACGGGCCTCATACCCTCAAAGAGAGACACTTGAGAATGACCGTGCAGCAGGACCGACGGCGATTTCGGGCTATCGCGTGGCGGGCTGCCGACCGACAGGCGTTTTATCAGGAGCGCCGTGCGGCGCTGAGCATGGCTTTTTCGCTGGCAGAAAACACCTACCGCGGGGAGACATCCATCGAGTTGAACGTCGCTGATGTAAAGTGACCTTATGTCCGTGTGGCAACGACCGATCCGTCTTCTACTCGCCTTGTTCGTCGTCGGGGTGGGGGTATCGGTTGCGTTAGGTCTCAGAGGACGTACCGAATCGAGTTCCGACGCCGGGGTCGCGGAGCGTATGGACCCGGACGCGGTCATTGAGACACGCGGCAGCCGGATCGTACAGGCCGATGAGTTGGGCGAGAACCTCCGGGTTGTCGCTGACCGGCAGGATACGTATCGCGACGGGGCGCTTCGCCTCATCGACAACGTCGAAGTGACCGTTGCTGACCGGGACGATCGATCTGGCTTTATCCTGACTGGGAGCGAAGCGCAGCTCGATTCCGCAAAAACGACAGTGGTGCTGACCGGCAACGTACGGATGGAGTCTGAAGACGGCCTGTTGGCGACCACTGACGAGGCGACATACAGCGATGTGGAAGGGATTGTCAGAATGCCGACCCATACGACGCTACGCCGGAGCGGTCTGGAAGCGAGCGGAGATCAGGCCCACTATGATCGAGCTTTGGACGTGGTGCAGTTGTTGGCCTCCGCCCAGGTTGACCTGCTTTCGGATACCACACGTTTCCAGATTGTGTCGCGCCGAGCGACGCTTGCCCACGCCGATGGCTACATGCGGTTCGACCATGACGTGAGAATTGATTCTGGTTCCGAAACGATGACGGCGGGGCAAGCCCGGGCCTTGCTCGTAGAGGAAACAACACAGCTGCGGTCGTTGGAGCTCGCACGCCGCGCGACGGTCACGGGGAGCCGTGAAGAAGAAGGGGCGCTGCGGGAGATGTCCGCGGGCATGATTCGCCTTACGTACGGCGACGACGGAGAGACGCTCGAGACGGCGACCCTGACCGGTGGGGGGATGCTGACGACGACCGGCAGCGGGGGGGCAGCAGGCGCACGGATTCGGGGGCGCACGATGGAGATCTCATTCGATCCCGCTGGGGGGGCGCTGCGTGACCTCGCTGCCGAAGATCGCGTCACCCTTGTCCTGCCCGAAACGGCCGAGGCTCCAAGGCGCCGAATCACTGCCGATCGGCTGACCGCCACGAGCACCACGGGTACTCAGCTCGAGGATGCGCTGTTCGAGGGAGACGTGGTGTTCGAGGAACCATCAGCCAAGGACGGAAGTGAAGCGGCCCTGCGTGTTCTCCGGGCACACCAGCTGGACGCGACGCTGGCGAATGGCTTCGCCGAGCTCGCGTCGACGCGGTTTGTTGGCGACGTCAGACTCGAGGACCAGACGATGGTCGCGATCGCCGACGAGGCGCTCTACGCCGTCAGCGAAGGACGGATCGATCTGTTCTTGGGCGAGAGCGAGGGGCGCGTGCCACGGTTCGAGGACGCGCGGGGATCGGTCCAGGCCCGCACGATCAGTGTCGACGTGGAAGGGACTCGGATTTCGGCGGAGGGAGACGTAGAGAGCGTACTCACCTCCGACCCGGCAGATGTTGCGACCGAGCAGGGAAGAGGTCGATCCAGCTTGCTCGATGCGGATGACCCCGTCTACATCACGGCCGGGCAGTTCACGTACGACAGTGAGCTCGAGACCGCAGTCTACAGCGATGGCGCCCGCTTGTGGCAGTCTGACACGGAGTTCAAGGGCGATCGGATCGTGCTCGACGAGGCTCGCGGTGACATCGGCGCGCAAGGAGAGGTTCGCACGCGTACTCAGATCACGCAGGTGAACGACGAGACCGGTTTGCCGGAGGAGTCGACCACCATCGGTCAGGCGGAGGAATTCTTCTTCGAAGACGCCACTCATCATGCGACGTACACAACGGACGCGCAGGTCACAGGTCCGCGAAGCGACCTCACAGCCGATGTGATTGATCTCATTTTCCTTCCCGATGGTCGCACCCTAGATCGGCTCGAGGCCGTTGGGAATGTACGACTGCGGATGACGAGTCGGTGGGTGTCTGGTGAGTCACTCATCTACTACGATTCCGACGGCCGATATGAAATGGACGGAGAGCCGGTCGAGATCGTCGAGGAGATCGATGGCGAGTGCCGAGAGACGACGGGTCGGAGGTTGACCTTCTTTCTGATCGACGATGCGGTGTCGGTCGATGGCGAATCAGAGGTTCGCACGGAGACGGCGCGCGGTGACTGCTCCGTTCTCACGCGATAGATGGCTACGCTCCGGACTGACAGCCTCACGAAGTCATACGGTGGACGGACCGTCGTTCGAGGCGTGAGCCTCGCAGTCGACTCTGGCGAAGTGGTTGGGTTGCTGGGTCCAAACGGAGCAGGAAAGACGACGACGTTTTACATGACGGTGGGGTTGACAGCCCCGGATTCAGGGTCGGTCATCCTTGACGGCGTCGACGTGACCCGCGACCCGATGTACGTGCGAGCGAGAAAGGGCATCGGGTACCTTCCTCAGGAGCCGTCAATTTTCAGGGGCCTGACTGTCGAGCAGAACATTCTCGCGATTCTCGAGACCCTGAGACTGGGGCGAAAAGAGCGGCGAGCACGGGCCCGGCAACTCCTGGATGAGCTGAAATTGACACCGCTGGCGCGGTCACCGGCGCATACGCTGTCGGGAGGCGAGCGACGCCGGGTCGAGATTACACGTGCGCTCGTCATCTCCCCGTCTTTTATCTTGTTGGACGAGCCTTTCGCTGGTATCGACCCGATTGCAGTGACCGATATTCAGGCGATCATCTTCCACTTGAAAGAACGTGGTATCGGTGTGTTGATCACCGACCACAACGTCCGGGAGACGCTGCGAATCACCGACCGTGCCTACATTGTCCACGACGGAACGGTGTTCCGGAAGGGAACGCCGGCGGATCTCGCCAACGACGAAGAAGTCAAGCGAATCTACTTGGGTGCAGATTTTCGTTTGGACTAAGATCTGATCTGACGGTTCGCCATTGAAGAATAACCTGCACGCGGTCGATTGACAGGGCAACGTCTCGCGTTGATAGCGTATGGCCATAACCCAAAAGCTTCAGACTCGGCTGTCCCAGAAGCTCATCCTGACGCCTTCTCTGCAGCAAGCGATCAAGCTGCTGCCGATGTCGACGCTGGAGCTCGTGGACATGCTGAACCAGGAGGTTGTCGAGAATCCTCTACTAGAGGAAATGACGGCCGAGGAGCTGCAGCAGGCGGAAGCCGCCACGCAGGTCGAGAAGCCTGAACCTGAACCTGAGCCGCCGAGCGAGAAGCAGGACACGTGGGATGACGCTGACTACGAGTATTTCTTTGGCGATTATCTCGACGAGGGGTATCGCCCGCGCACGCCGAGAGAGGTCAAAGAGCTTCCTCCGATCGAAAACACATTATCCACGGTCTCTTCGCTGGCGGACCATGTCTCGTGGCAGCTCTCGCTGCTGACCGATGACGGTCTGATCCGGAAGATTGGAACGGCGATTGTCGGCAACCTCAATGACGAAGGGTATCTCGTCGCGTCCATCGATGAGATCGCAGCGATGGGCAAGTGGCCCGAGACCGAGGTTGAGCGCGTCTTGGCAGTGGTCCAGGAGCTCGACCCGATTGGTGTAGCCGCCCGGAATCTGCAGGAGTGTCTCCTGCTTCAGCTTCGGCACCTTGGATTGGAAAACACGCCGACCGAAGTCATCGTTCGTGATCACATCGCCCTGCTCCAGAAACATCAGCTTCCGAAGCTCGCACGCTGTCTCGATATGTCGATTGACGAGGTGAAGCAGCATATCGACATCATTCGCCGTCTCGATCCGAAGCCCGGAAATCGCCACAACCCGACTAAGTCGCAGTACGTGATTCCCGACGTGTACATCGTCAAGGTTGAAGATGAATATGTGGCAATGCTGAACGATGAGGGTATGCCTCAGCTGCGTATCAGTCCGACCTATCGGCGCATGCTAGACAAGAACAGCAAGAACAGCGACGAGACACGGTCGTATGTGAAAGACAAGTTTCGCTCGGCCCTCTGGCTCATCAAGTCAGTCGATCAGCGACAGAAGACGATTCACAAGGTCGCGACGAGTATCATCAACTTTCAGCGAGAGTTTCTCGACCAGGGTATCGAGCATCTGAGGCCTCTGGTGTTGCGAGACGTGGCGAATGACATCGGCATGCACGAGTCGACGGTCAGCCGTGTGGTGAACAACAAGTACATTCACACGCCGCAGGGCGTGTTCGAGACGAAGTACTTCTTTCACAGCGGTATCCACAGCTCGTTTGGCGAGAGCGTCTCCTCCGTGACGATCAAGCAGCGGATTCGGAAGATCATAGAAAACGAAGACTCACAGAAGCCGCTCAGCGACTCCCGAATCGTATCAATGCTGCAGGAAGAAGGGTTGATCCTCGCGCGGCGGACCATCGCCAAATACCGCGAGGAGCTCAAGATCCCAACGTCAAGCCAGCGAAAGGTTCTCTACTAACGGACTACTGTTGCAATGAAGACCACGGTGGTTGGGCGTCACGTTGAAATCCCCTCCGAACTTCGCGACCTGATTCTCAAGAAACTTGAACCTCTCGAGCGGCGACTGTCGGACAGTGCGGTATCGGTCCAGGTTGTGCTGAGTCGCCCGCACCGCGACTGCATGGTCGAAATAGTCTTGCACGCCCGAGGTGACCACATGTTGCACGGGGAGGACGAGGGTCCATCGTGGGCCCAGGCGGTCCGTGGGGCGGTCGACAAAGTGGACCAGCAGGCTTCTACGTTAAAGGGGAAGTGGCAGGGCAGGCGCCGAAAAGCGAACTCCGCTCCGTCGGACGGGGGGTAGGCAGTTGGCGCGAGGCCGCAGATGGTTCACGGGCCCGGGCGATTCCTGATCTCGACGATGAAAACCAACCGTGGCGCGCCGGCGCTGATCGGGGAGGAAGCGAGATTCGTCGTTCTCACTGGGCTTTCGGGGTCTGGAAAATCCGAGGCGGTTCGAGCCCTGGAGGATCTCGGCTACTTTTGCGTCGAGAACCTTCCGACTTCATTGATCGAGACCCTTGCCGATACGGTCAGTGAGGGACGTAGTCGAATTGAGCGCGCTGCGGTGGTCGTGGACATGCGGGACCCCGACTTTCTTCAGCGCTTTCCAGACGCGCTTACTCGACTCCGGAAGCGGAAAGGTCTCGGCGTTGTTGTCATTTTCCTGGAAGCAAGTGACGCAGCGTTGGTCAGGCGCTTCTCGGAAACACGGCGACCACATCCGATCGGGGGCGACCAGGTTCTTGAGAGTATTGTCCGGGAACGTGAACATCTGGACACGGTCAAGCGACTCGCAGACAAGGTATTCGATACGTCAGACCTCACCGTGCACGAGTTGCGCAGAGTGTTCATGGACCTCTCCCGAGGACAGCCCGACGCGCAGCTGGTCGTGACGATAGTGAGCTTCGGCTTCAAGCACGGTATTCCTCTCGAGGCTGATCTCCTGCTGGATGTGCGGTTTCTTCCGAATCCGCATTTTGACCCTGCGCTCCGTCCGATGACCGGTCGCGACCGCGACGTTCAGGAATTTGTCGTGAACGCCGACGCGGCGAAGACATTTCTCGAAAAGACGACTGACCTGTTACGCTTCCTCATCCCGCAGTACGCGAGCGAGGGGAAGAGCTATCTCACGGTTGGAGTCGGGTGCACAGGCGGACGTCACCGCTCAGTCGTCATCGCAGAGCGACTGCGACGGAGACTCGCTCGCACTGAGGGCGTGCGGTTGCGTGTGAAGCATCGCGACATCTTTTTGGAGTCGGTCCCAGGAGACTAGTTGTGACAAACGGCGGAGCAACTCGGGTAGAGAAGCCCTGGGGATACGAGCTACATTGGGCGAAGACCGATCGCTATGTAGGGAAGGTCATTCACGTAAACGCAGGACATGCCCTGAGCCTGCAGTATCACAACGTGAAGGATGAAACGATCTTGCTGTGGAACGGTCGGCTACAGTTCGAAATCACCCGAGACGGGGAGCCAGAGACGTTTGAAATGAAACCAGGCGACCGGGTCCACGTCACCCCGAAGACGATCCATCGAATGACCGCAATCGAGGATTGCGACATCATGGAAGTCTCGACGCCCGAGCTCGACGACGTCGTGAGGCTCGAGGATCGCTACGGGCGCGTAGGGAGCTAGGACGGCGCTCGCGCGCTTTTGAGATGCGTGTCGCGCAGGCGCGCACGGCGCGCCCCGCCGGCGCGGCGCGGGGCAGTGGGTCCCCGCGAGCGACGGCGAGGGGTTTGGGGCGCTAGCCCCATCTGAAAACTAGAAGGGTATGTCGTCTTCGGTGAGCACATCTGGCTCGCCGGCCCCCACCTGCTGCTGCTGCGGCTGCTGGCCTTCGTCGTCGCTCCGAGAGGACCCCCCACCGCCGCCGCGTCCACCAAGCAGGACCACGCGGTCCGCGCGGGTCTCCGTCGTATAGCGCTTGTTGCCGTCGCGATCATCCCATTGGCGCGTCTGGAGACGTCCCTCGACGTAGATCTGTCGTCCCTTGAGGAGGTACTCCTGCAGGGTTTCCGCCGTCTTTCCCCACAGCACAACCCGATGCCATTCTGTCTTCTCCTGACGCTGTCCGCCTTTGTCGGTCCAGACATCGGTCGTTGCCAGGCTCAGCGTCGCGACGGCTGTACCACCGGACGTGTATCGAACCTCAGCATCACGGCCGAGATTTCCCACGAGGATCACCTTGTTCACGCTGCCCATTTTCGCCTGCCCTTTGGAGTTAGGGTTGATTCAATCGATCGAGGGCCTGCTGCGACAGCGTGGCCATCGTACTGTCTGGGTAGTTGGCGACGACGAGCTCGAATGCCTGCCGGGCGCGCTCCGACTCGCCCAACCGATCAAGAGCTAGTCCCCGCTTGTAGGATGCTTCTGGCACGACATCACCATCCGGATAGTTCAAGAGCACCTGTTCGAACGCTTCGACCGATTCTCGAAACTGTCCATCGGCATAGTGCGTCTGTCCGATGTAGAACTGCGCGTCATCCGCGAGCTCTGACCGCGGGAAGGTCTTGAGGTACGCTTCAAACCCTTCGATCGCCAGCACCCACTGCCCGGTGGTGAAGTCGGCCCAGGCCGTATCGTACATACGCCGCGGTGACACGCCTGCAGCGATGGCGGAGGCGGGTCGGGCGGCGACGGCCGCAGGCGGTGACTCGATCGGAAGGCCCGTTTCGGGGTCCATCAGAAGCTGGGTGATTGGTGCCGACATCGGTGGAATCGCGATTCGAAGCGCCTCGACCTCTTGCGACATCGACGAGATTCGCACGTTCGTGTCGTCCAGCTTCTCACGCAGAATCCGTACGTCCCCCGCCACGTTGTTGACGAGCAGACGTTGGTCGGCCATGGCGCGTACAGTCGCGTTCCCTTGCGCATCCAGCTGGGTGGAGAGTTGACTGAGCGATTCATCGAGGGCCGTGATCAGAGCCTGCAAGCGCATCGTCTGTTCTTGCAACATGCGGACATCAGCCATGATCTGTTGGCGTTCGCGGTTCTGCCCGCTCGCTGGCCCAGGCAATCCCAGAAAGAGGCTCAGGAGACACACGCCAACGACGGAGGGCCTCATGTTGTTATTCGCCATCTCACCTCAGGGTAACGCAATCCACGTGACAGGGAAAAGCCACTATCGATCGGTGATGACAAAATGTGCCCGACGATTCTTCGCCCACGCCTCTTCGGTGCTGACCGGGTCGAACGGAAACTCCTTCCCGTAGCTGACGGTCCTGAGCCGTGAGGGCGTCAATCCCAATTCGGTGAGGTACTCGCGAACGGCCAGGGCGCGGCTTTCACCGAGCGCGAGATTGTATTCGGGACTGCCGCGTTCGTCGCAGTGTCCCTCGATGGTGATCATCCAGGTGGGATAGCGCCTCAGAACATCGAGGTTTGCCTCGAGGACGGTTTGCCCCTCTGGGCTCACGTCAGCGCTATCGTATTGGAAGAATAGCGGCTGTAGGGGTGATTCGCGGTTGAGATCTTCGAGGCTCCGCGACGCAAATTCGTCGGAATCACTGATGACCGGCGGCGGCGGTGGTGGTGGTGGTGGTGGCGGCGGTGGTGAGGGCGTCCGTGCAGCACTCTCGGACGCTGGCGGCGGCGGCGGCGCATCGGGCTCGACTGGGGGCGGGTTGCGTACGCATGATGCCGCGATGGTCCCCGCCATCACGATGCCGAGGAGCCCTGCCACCGTTCTCAAATCTCTCACGTGCATGAATGCCTCCCTACAAGTTCTGCAGCGGTCCCAATTGGTCAGTGCCGGATCCCACCGGCTCACGGCGACCAGCTTGGCATTTCATTGTTCCCGGTGCTGGTGATCCGGCGGAGCCCGCGTCCGTCGCGACCGACCACCCAGATCTGCTTGTTGCCGCTTCCGCGGTCCGATGAGAACGCGACGTGGCGTCCGTTGGGTGAATAGCTGGGACTCTCGTTCGTACCAAGACCGAACGTCAACTGCCGCACTTCGTTTGTCGCGAGGTCGATCACCTTGATGTCGTGACCGGGCCCCGTCTGTGAGGAGTAGGCAACCTCGTTGTAGGGGGCAGGTGACCAGGTTGGGCGGTCGCAATGTGACTCAAACGTGAGTCGCCGGAGCCCCGTTCCATCCGAACCGACGATGTACACCTGCGGTGAGCCCGTCCGGTCAGAAACGAACGCTATCTGATGTCCTTGTGGGGACCATGTCGGGCTCGTGTCAATGCCAGGATGATTCGTGAGTCTCCGGGCGCCGGTTCCATCGGCGTTGACCACGTAAAGCTCGGGCTGTCCGTCGCGGTTGGAGGTAAAGGCGAGCTGTGAGCCGTCCGGTGACCACGCCGGCAGCCAGTTCTGTTCGTCCGAAGTTCCACTGGCCGGTGACTCGAGGCGGCCCTCGTAGATAAACGAGACCAAGACGTCCATGAATGGTCGCCACGCCGTGTAGGCAATGGCTCGGCCGTTCGGTGACCACGCCGGATTGTTGTTCAATGTTCGGCTGATTGTGACCCGCCGGACGTTCGCGCCGTCGTAGTCGGCGAAGTAGACCTCTTTTGTGGCACGATTCTCGACCAAGCCCAGCATCGATTCGCTGTCGCGATCTGATATGAAAGCAATCTTGGAACGAGCGACGCCGCGCAGGCCCCGCTGGTGGCGGTGAATCTCGTCGGACAACTGGTGGGCGTATGTGCGGACGTTTTGCAACGAGCCGGTGTACTCGACGCCGAATGCTGCCGCGGCGGACCGCACGTTGAACAGCCTTGCGGTCACGGTGATCTGATCTGGCCCCGTCTGTTCAACACTGCAGCTGACCACTCCGTCGGCGCCAAGGATTTGCCACTCTTCCAGGGGTAAATCTGTGGGCGATCGCGCGACAGGGATCGACTCATACGTATCGCGAGCGACCATACGAAACTCGCGTTCAAACTCCAAATCATTCCACAACACCTCGGCGATCGTCTTGGCGGCGGCACCGGTCTTCTCGTCGGCGGTCAACGCCAGGCAGTCAGGAACGGCAACCCGCGGCTGGGCGCCAATCCGATCGCCGATGATCAGGTCGACCTCCGAGCGCTGTTGCGGTGGAGTTGCAGGTGTGGAATCCGGTTGCTGAGCGGACAGGAAAACGGCTCCGAGGAGCAGACTCGGTAGTGCAAGTAAGCGAATAATCTGGCTCATCGTCGGTACTCGAAAGTTAGGCGAACAGTCAGACTGTTGCCAGAAAATGCAGAGGGCAAGGGAGGTAGTTGGCCGGTGAGCAGGATGGCGCGTCTGGCACTCTGGTCGAGCGCCAAATACCCACTGGACCGGTCGACATCAACCCCGTCTATCATGCCCTCCCGCGCAATAGTGAACCGGACAACCGATTCCCCAGCGGTTTCCTGATTCGGATTCCATCGTTCGCGGATAATCGAAATCATCCTCGATAGGTACTCTGGGCAGCAAAAATCAGACACGCTCAACTCGGTGCTGTTGCCTCCGAGACCGCCGGACGACAAGCCAACACCCATACCGTCGACGCCCGTATCGGCCATCGCCGTCCCATCGCGAAGCTGTGGACCTCTGGTTAGCTGCCGCCCTCTCGCTTCCTCCGGAGCCGTTTCGACCTGACTTTGCGGTTCAACGCGTGGCGCCTCCTCGGTGGGCACAACGACATCGGGAGCCGTGTCCGCTGGGGGCTGAATCCATTGCGGTCGTCGGGCTTCCGGAAGCGGGACGACTTCCTGAATCGGACGAGACCCGATTGGCGTCAACCCGCCCTCGCCAGGCCCCCCCGGTCCACCTAGTCGGATCGTCATGACGCTGGGTTCAGTCTCGAGGGCGAGCCACGATGAGGGGGAAAACATCAACGCTCCGATGACGACCAGATGGACCCCGAGCGAGACGACGAGCGGCTGGTTCAGACCATCGTCCTGTCCAGTGCGTTCCGACAGAACTTGCGAGGCGGCTTCTCTCACGACTGGAGGCCATCACTCCGTTGGCAGGTCCGTGATGAGCCCAACCGACTGGACTCCTCCCGCCTTCAATTCGTCCATTACGGTAATTAGTTCCTGGTAGGTAATACCACCGTCACCACGAACGAACACTTGCCGATCGCTCTGGACGTCCATGACCTGCTGTATTCGGTCTCTCAGCGTCTGGAAGCTGACAGATTCATCGTCTACCTGCAGAACCTGGTCCGTCCGAAAGCTCATCGGTATGGTGACGAAAAGCCGCTCTGAGATGATCTGGTCGGATCGACGGGACTCGGGCAGGGACACATCGAGTCCTCGCTGCATCATCGGTGCCGTCACCATGAAGATGACCAGCATGACGAGCATGACGTCAACGAGCGGCACAACGTTGATCTCGGAGAGTTCGGTGCCGACACGCGCGCCACGCCGTCCTCTCCGATTACCGCCTCCCTGCGCCTGAACCTTCGGCATCCTATGAGAAGTTTCTCTCGGCGATGTTCAGGAACTCCAACGAGAAGTCGTCCATCGAGGCTGCCGTTTCTTTCACCCTTTGCGTCAGGTGGTTGTAGAAATACACGGCCGGGATGGCGGCGAACAACCCGGCGGCGGTCGCGATGAGTGCTTCGGCGATACCGGGGGCAACGACCGCGAGATTCGTCGACCCGGTCTGGCCGATGCCCTGGAAGGCAAGTATGATGCCCCAGACGGTACCGAGCAGCCCAATGAACGGCGTGATACTGGCGGTTGTTGCAAGGAACGGGACGCGCTTCTCGAGTCTTGACACCTCTACCGTCGAAGCACGCAACAACGCCCGGTCCAGCGCATCGAAGCTCTTGAGCGCGGGGCGTGTGGCTGGCTCTGCAACGTGAGGTGGTCCATTGGAGACCTCGGGTTGCCGCAGCTGTGCGTTGAGCTCAACATAGCCCGCCTGAAACACGCCGACCAACGGACTCTTCGAAAGGGACTTGCAGACGGATTGCACCTCGGAGAACTTACTGCTCCGCCGAAATACGTCGAGGAAGCTGGACGTCTGAGTCTGAATGGATCGAAACTGCCGAAGCTTGACGAAGATGACCGCCCATGAGACGACGGAAAAGACGATCAGGATCAGAAGTACGACCTGAGAAGGAAGGGATGCCCGTGCAATCAATCCCAGGACGCCACCGCCAAACCCTTCCTCCGACGCTTCGACTGCACCTGGCGTCTGGAGGAGGGCTTGGGCGTAGAACACAAAAGTACCCAACCGAAGACCCCCCGAAAAAGACACTGGCGCGCCGCTGGGACAGCGCAGTTCAGTGAAGATAGCACGCCCCTCTTTGCACTGTCAAACGTATGATACGATGGCACTTCCTTCATTCTGAGCCTGTGGCCCTCTCTGGTCCCCTGACACCGCCCTCGCTGGTCTCGGGGTACCATAGCCACCCGTTTCTATGATCCGCTTTCTGAGTATCCAGAACCTCGCCGTTGTCGACGAGGTCGAACTCGATCTTCAGATGGGGTTGACTGTGCTGACCGGTGAAACCGGCGCAGGGAAGTCGATCGTACTGGGGGCGCTCGGTCTACTGGTCGGCGGTCGTGCGTCAAGTGACATGGTTCGTACGGGAGAAGATCAGGCCCGTGTACAGGCAACTGTTGAAGATGAACAGGGGAACGAACTGATTCTGAGGAGGGAGATCACGGCACAGGGGCGAAGCCGTGGGTTCATCGACGACACTCTTGCGACAGCGCGTGCGTTGCAGGACGTGGGCCGCCGTCTCGTCGACCTGCACGGACAGCACGATCATCAGGCGCTGCTTGACGCGTCGAATCATCTACCGTTGCTCGATGCCCATGCAGGCTTGGAAGACGAGACGGCATCAGTGGGCGAGGCCTATCGTGCGTGGCGACGAGTCCGCAATCGGCTCGACCTCGCGAGGGGAAACGACCGCGACAAGTCGGAACGAGTCGACCTGCTCACCTTTCAGCGAGATGAGATCCAGCGGGTCGCTCCACTGGACGGCGAGGATGCCGGTCTGCAGGCTAGACGAACGCGACTGGCGAATGCTGAGCGACTGACTTTATTGTGCGGCGAGGCCTATGCGACGCTGTACGACCGGGACGATGCGGTGCTGTCCGCGATGGGCCGCGTGTGGCGAAATCTCGATCAGCTCGCGACGTTGGACGAGCAGTTCCTGCGCTACGCGGAGGGACGCGGATCGGTAGAGTCTGAGCTCGAGGATCTCGCCTTTTTTCTGAGGTCGTACCAGGCGACGATCGAAAGCTCTACTGAAGAGCTCGGTGCCGTCGAATCGAGACTTGCCGAGCTTGAGGGGCTGAAGCGGAAGTATGGTCCGGCGCTAGACGACGTGCTTCAACACGCGAACCGTGTCGAGGCCGAGCTGGCAACGTTGACCGCTACCAAGAACGAGATCGATGCCCTGGCCAGGGATGAAGAAGAGAGTCGTCAGAGCTTTCTTGCCTCTGCCGAGGGACTCAGCCGGGCCCGTCAAGCCGCCAGTGACACCCTGTGCGTGGATCTTCGGGCTGTCCTCGCAAGTCTGGCGATGCCGCACGCGCGATTTGAGACTCGATTTGCTCCCGACGTGCCTGAACATCTCTGGACCGAGAAGGGGATCGATGCGGTCGAGTTCTACTTCTCGGCCAATCCTGGTGAAACGGTTCGCCCGCTCGCACGGGTTGCGTCGGGTGGCGAAATCTCTCGTGTGATGCTGGCGCTAAAGACTGTCGCCTCCACAGACACACCAGGGAAGACCCTCGTGTTCGATGAGGTCGATGCTGGGATCGGTGGTGCCGTGGCGGACCGCGTGGGTTCGATGCTTCGAGAATTGAGCGACCGCTGCCAGGTTGTCTGTGTCACCCATCTTCCGCAGATTGCGGCATACGGGGCGACCCACTATCACGTGTCGAAGATCGTGCAGGACGGTCGAACGATTACCCGGGTCACCCAACTTGCCGAGCAGGGCAGGGTGACCGAGATTGCGCGCCTGATGACAGGTGGCGACGCGACCGTCGCGCGCGCCGGGGCAGCCGAGCTACTGAAAAGCAAAGAAAAGACGAAAGCCGAAAGGCGAAAGCGAAAGGCGAAACCTGGTGGCTAGGAAGGCGTGTGTTGAAACATTCGGGTGTCAGATGAATGTGCATGACTCGGAGCGCATGGCGGGGCTTCTCGAGCAAGCCGGATACGAGCTGACCACCGATATTGCTGACGCCGACCTTGTCGTCGTCAACACGTGCAGCGTGCGCGAACGAGCCGAGGACAGGCTGTTCGCCCGGTTGGCTACTATCGGGAGCGGCGCTCCCGGAGACCGTCCGGTTGTCGCTGTGACTGGATGTGTTGCTCAGCAGGAGGGTGAGCGAATCTTCAGCCGGTCTCCGGGTGTCGATGTCGTCGTCGGCACGCAGGCACTCCGGAACCTTCCGATGCTGGTCGCCGAAGCCGAGCGTTCTGGGGAGCGCCAACTTGACGTCAACCCGTACGATGACGTCTCGTTCCCGCTTGGGATCGCCGTTCGACACGATTCGGTCAAGGCCTATGTGACGATCATCGAAGGGTGTAACGACTTCTGTGCATTCTGTGTTGTGCCGTACACCAGGGGGCACGAGAGGATGCGTCCGGCTCGCGAAATCGTTGCCGAGGTCGCCGAAGCCGCTGGCAGTGGACACCGAGAGATTCATCTGTTGGGCCAGATCGTCAATCACTATCAAGCGCCGGACATCGAGCACTGTGATTTCGCCGGCTTGTTGGAACTTATCCACGACACGCCAGGAATCGAGCGCATTCGCTTTGCCAGCCCGCATCCGCGTCACGTCACACCACGGATGTTGCAGGCGATGCGTGACCTTCCGAAGGTGTGCAGGCATCTTCATCTCCCCGTTCAGTCTGGATCCAGCCGAATCCTTCAGGCGATGCGGCGAAGACACACCCGAGAGGATTACCTGGAACTTGTCGACCGAGTGCGCGACAAGCTCCCGAACATCGCCCTATCGACCGATATGATCATTGGATTCCCAGGCGAGTCCCAGAATGACTTCGAGGAGACTTTGTCGTTGGCGGCCGAAGTCGGCTATCACAGCATGTTTTCGTTCAAGTACTCTGAGCGCCCAAACACGCTTGCCGCGCATTGCCTTCCCGAGACGGTGCCGGAGCCTGAGAAGACGCGGCGGATCATGACCTTGCAGGCTCAGCAGCGGGAAACCCAGATCTGCCTCCACGAGCAGCAGGTAGGGAAGACCGTTGAGGTGCTTGTTGACTCGCAGAGTCGCAAGCGACCGGACGAACTCTCTGGCCGGACGCCCCAGAACGCAGTCGTGAATTTTCCGGGGCCGAAAGCCTGGATGGGTCAAGTCGTCGAGATTGTGGTGAAGCGTGCAGGACCGAACAGTCTGTGGGGGGAGTCGGCGATCTCTCGCTACTAGGATTCAGGGTGCGCACAGAATGCTGATCGAGATGACAATCAAGGGACTCATGGTCGATCCGATCACCAACATGCCGATCGTGATCCTGCGGGACGAGGACGGGCAACGTGTTCTTCCTATCTGGGTCGGCATCTTCGAGGCCAACGCGATCGCGCTACAGATTGAAAACGTGGAGCCGTCTCGGCCGATGACACATGACCTGCTGCGGAACGTCATCGAAGACCTCAAAGCCGATGTCGAGAAAATTGTTGTCTCCGATCTCAAGGACAATACCTTCTACGCAATGATTCATCTCTGCGTCGGCGGTGAAGTCGTCGCGGTCGATGCGCGACCTAGCGACGCGATCGCGCTTGCTCTTCGTGTTCGCGCTCCTATTCTGGTGGACGAGTCTGTGATCACGAACGCCAAGACTATAGATTTTTCGCCGGATACTGCCGACTCCGATCGACTGGCGAAGTGGCTTGAAAACCTCGACCCGGACGAGCTCGGCAAATACAAGATGTAACGAATGTCGGCCGGCCGACATTCTCTCGGATTCCTCCTCGTCTAGCAGGTTACAGTGCGTCCCAGCACGCGAGCTCGAGGGTGATCTGCACACTCTTACTTGACAGGTTCTGCTCGCATTCCTAGAATAGGCCTCGTCTTTCCTTTTTCCTTAGGGGCCAAGTCCACCTGCGTATTCCCAGGGCTCAAGCTGCTCGATGATTGTTGCCATCGCGAACCAGAAAGGTGGGGTCGGCAAGACCACGACGGCGATCAATCTTGCGTCCGCGCTGGCGCTGCGTGGGAAACCTACGCTGCTGATCGATCTAGACCCTCAGGCGAACAGCACGCTGTCGTTCGTCGAGCGGGACGGACTCGATCAGACCATTTACGATGTCATAGCGGATCCTGCCTGTCGCTTGGAGGATGTCGTGAAGCCGGCGCTGCATCAGGAAAACCTGTGGGTCGCACCGGCGCGTATTTCTCTGGCGAAACTCGAAGCGCGGCTTGTCGGTGAACTCGACTCTCATTTTAGGCTCAAGGATCGGATAGAGCCTCTAAGGGATCGGTTTCCATATGTGGTGATCGACTGCCCGCCCACCCTTGGCCTTCTGACCGTCAATGCTCTCGTTGCTGCGAGCCATCTTTTGATTCCCATCCAGTCTTCATATTTTGCGCTCGAAGGAACGGACGACTTGCTGGAGACGATCGAGAAAGTCAGGACACGGGCAAATACGAGCCTCCAGATCTTGGGTGTGCTCATTACGATGCACGACCGCAGGACGTCGCTGGCTCGGGATATCCAACAACAGATTCAAAAGGTGTTCGGTGCGAAAGTGTTCAGAACTGTGATCTCAAAGAACGTTAGACTCGAAGAGAGTCCAGCCTATCGAGAATCGATCTTCAGCTTTGCTCCTGACTCGACAGGTGCCGCTGATTACTACAGGCTTTGCGAGGAGGTGATGGATCGTGCCTAAACGGGGTCTTCCGCAAACAGCCCGCATGCGACATGATTCGCACTACGTCGATGCCCTAGCGGCGTCATCCGGAGCTCCCGTCGGACGGATGGTGCCCATCGAGCAACTCGACCCGAATCCGGACCAGCCGCGTCAGGCGATGGGCAATCTGTCCGAACTAATGGCGTCGATCGCAGAGAAGGGAATCATCGAGCCGCTGATTGTTCGGCAGCGGGCCGATCGGTTTCAGATAGTCGCGGGTGAACGGCGATACCAGGCCGCAGCTCAAGTCGGCCTGCATGAGGTCCCAGTCATCATTCGTGACGTCGACGACGGGGAAGTCGTCGAGATTGCGCTCATTGAGAACATACAAAGAAAGGACCTGACGCCGTTCGAGGAGGCCGAGGCTGTCCAGGCGCTCGGGGATGGTTTTCACTATACACACGAAGAACTGGCTCGGAGGCTGGGGAAGTCGCGGACATCCATAACCGAGTCGCTGTCGCTCAATGGGATGCCCCCGGAGGTTCGAAGTCTTTGTAAGCTCGCAGAGATCACCTCCAAGTCGCTCCTGTTGCAGATCGCGAGGCAGCCCGACGAGAAGTCGATGGTGGCGCTCGTCGAGCGGATCACTCGCGACGGCGGAATCACGCGGGCCGAGGCGCGAAAAGTGGCGCCGTCGCGACCGGTGCGGGGTCGACGGAAGCCATACGTGTTTAGCTACGTAGCCCCGTCAAAGGCGTACAAGCTGAAGCTCGATTTTCGCAAGGTCCGCGTGGACAAGGCAGAGTTAATCAGCGCGCTCGAGGAAATCATCAAGAGAATACGGTCTGGTTGACCTGCAGGTTAACATAACACCTTTTATTGGACCCTCTAGATCAGGCCTTTCGGGACCCTCCCCAAAGGCTAAGAAGGTTCTGGTTTCTCGATTTCCCGCTTGTTTCGGCCTGGGGCCCCCGTCTCGTAGTCTGCGGTCGAAGGTGTTCGCAGCCGATCCGATTCTTTTGTTAGGACAACACGGTAGAATGCCGTGACCCAGGTTCACCGTGGGTACCCGATGCTAAAGACAACCGACCGTTACATCCTTCGCGAAGTGCTCGCGCCTTTTGTCCTGGCGTTGTTTGTGCTGACGTTTCTTCTCATGATTCCGCCAATCATGGGTGTGGCTGAAGAACTGATTGCGAAGGGCGTCGACTCGATGACCGTCCTTCGGCTCATGGCTACGCTTATTCCCCAAGGGCTGGGAATCACGATCCCGGTCGCATTGCTTCTCGGCATCTTGATGGGGCTCGGGCGAATGTCGGCGGACCGAGAGTCGGTTGCGTTTCAGGCTTGTGGGGTGAGCCTGTATCGTCTTCTCTATCCACTGGGAATGGTCGCGTGCGTCGCGGCGATCGGTACCTGGTACATCTTGGCATCGGCCCTACCGAACGCGAACCAGGCGTTCCGGGAGATCACGTTTCGCGCGGTTTCGAGTCGAGCCGAGGGCGAGGTCAAGGCCCGGGTGTTTGACGAGTATTTTCCGAATGTCGTGCTCTATGTTCGGGAGGTGTCTTCTAGCGGCGATGGATGGTCTGACGTGTTTCTTGCTGACAGCCGCAAATCTGTTCAACCCGACATCTATGTGGCCGAACAGGGACGCGTTGTGCTGGATCGTGACACGCGGCGGGTTGATATCGTCCTCACGAACGGAAGCGGACACTTCGTCGACCCCTCCGAGCCCGAAACGTATGAGGTCCAGTATTTTGGCTCTACGGTGATTGGTTTGGACCCAGACGATGTCTTCCCCCGGACGGGACCTCAGCGGGGGTTGCGTGAGCTCTCAGTCCCTCAACTGCGGGACGAGATAGATCAGCTGACGGCTGCGGGGCTCTCGCCGCACGAGCCGATCATGGAGATTCAGCAAAAGTACTCCATCCCTGTCGCGTGTTTGATCTTCGCGGTGATCGGTCTCGCTCTGGGTGTCACGAGTCGCCGAGACGGCAAGCTCGCCAGCTTCGCGCTCGGGGGAGGTGTGGTCTTTTCGTACTACATCATCATGTACGGAGCGCGGGCCATGGCCAAGGGGCAGCTGGTGATGCCCCAACTCGCCATGTGGTTGCCGAACGTGATTCTCGGTATTGGTGGAGTCGCCTTGCTGCTTTGGCGCTCGCGCTCCGTGGAGCGACGAATTACAGTTCCCTTCCTCTTCCGGCCTGTCGCCCCTGCGGAGCCCACACCGGAAGGCGAACACATAACGAAAGCCATGCGTCCTGCGTTGCGTATCCCGGGCCTTGGCGTGAACATTCTGGATTGGTATGTCACCAAGGTCTACCTTGGTGTCGCGGCGCTGGCCTTCGTCGGTCTTCTCGGGATCTTCTACATCTCGACGTTTATCGACCTCTCCGACAAGTTGTTCAAAGGTCAGACGACCGGTCAGTTGCTCATCCAGTATCTGTGGTACGCAACTCCGCAGTTCTCGTACTTCGTACTTCCGATTGCTTCGCTCGTCGCGACGCTTGTTACGGTTGGACTACTCACCAAGAGCAGCGAGCTGACGGTGATGAAGGCGTGCGGTATCAGCCTCTATCGGGCGACCCTTCCAATCTTCTTGATGAGCCTCGTGTGGAGCGGTGTGCTGTTCGGAATGGGCGAGAGCATTCTTGCCAGGGCGAATCGACGGGCCGAGGCGCTCAATCATGAGATCAGGCATGGGTCGCCCCGAACGGTGGACGTCCTGAATCGCCGCTGGATCGTCAGTGAAAGCGGATCAATCTACCATTTCCTTTCCTTTGACGCCGAGAGGGATCTATTTGAGAATCTCTCGGTTTTCGACTTTCGCGGGAGACCGTGGGAGCTGGACCGTCGGATGTTCACAGAAGAGGCCGCGTACGATGCTACAGCGGGAGTCTGGGGCGGCCGTGACGTCTGGGTCAGGAGTTTTGGCGATTCAGCAACAGGCAGCAGCGGTTTCACGGAGACCGAGGCTGAGGGACTTCCGTTTCTCGAGCTGCCAGACTATTTCGAAACGGAGCCTCCTGACTCCGAATTGATGAACGTCCGCGAGCTCGACTCGTACGTCAATGAGCTGCGCCAGAGCGGCTTCGATGTCGTGCAGCTTGTTGTTGACCTGCACCGCAAGATCTCATTTCCGTTTGTGACGTTGATCCTGACTCTGATCGCGGTTCCCTTCGCCGTCACAATGGGACCCCGCGGCGCCCTATATGGTATCGGCGTTGGCATTGCCCTCGCCTGCAGCTATTGGATCGTGATGAGTGTCTTCGGAGCAATAGGCAGTGCCGGGATGCTGGCACCGATCCTCGCTGCGTGGGCGCCGAATCTTCTCTTTGGTGCCTCCGCGACCTATTTCTTACTTACCGTCCGCACGTGACCCGAACCCGGGCGAGATCTACAATCCAGCTGCCGCCCGCAGTACATCCGCTTTGTCAGTCTGCTCCCATGAGAACTCCTGCTCGGTTCTCCCGAAGTGTCCGAAGGCGGCCGTCTTGCGGTAGATAGGCCGACGGAGATCTAGCGAATCGATAATCCCGTGGGGTGTGAGCCGAAAGTGCTCACGCACGAGGTTCGCGATCGTGTTCCCGTCGATTTTTCCAGTTCCGAATGTTTCGACAAGAACGGAGACTGGGTCGGCGACCCCGATCGCGTACGCGAGTTGTACTTGCACGCGGTCGGCGAGGCCGGCCGCTACGCAATTCTTCGCAATGTAGCGGGTCATGTAGGAGGCGGAGCGGTCGACCTTGGTGGGATCCTTTCCGGAGAACGCTCCCCCACCGTGCGGCGCCATACCGCCATAGGTGTCGACGATGATTTTCCGGCCCGTCACGCCTGCGTCGCCATGCGGGCCGCCCGTGACAAAGCGTCCGGTCGGGTTCACGTGGATCTTTGTCTGCTCGTCGAGGAGTTCGGACGGCACGATGGTCTTGATGATGCGTGCGGTGATGTCCTCCCTGATCTGCTCGATCGCGACATCGTCGCTGTGCTGAGAGGAGACGACGACGGTGTCCACGCGAATGGGACGATCACCGTCATACTCCACCGTGACCTGCGACTTCCCGTCAGGTCGGAGATACGCGATGTCCCCCGAACGGCGAGCGTCCGACAGTCCTCGAACGAGGCGATGAGCCAGCATGATCGGCAGGGGCATGAGCTCCGTGGTTTCGGAGCATGCGTAGCCGAACATGAGACCCTGGTCACCGGCGCCCCCAGGGTCGACGCCCATCGCAATGTCCGGCGACTGGCCGTGAAGCGCAGACAGCACCGCGCACGTGTCTGCGTCGAAGCCGAATTTCGCACGTGTGTAGCCAACATCGCGGACCGCTTCCCGGGCCACATCTGCGAAATCGAGTTTCGCCGTCGATGTGATCTCGCCTGCCAGTACGATGAGTCCTGTCGTCAGGAGTGTCTCGCAGGCCACGCGACCCGTTGGGTCTTCGGTCAGCACGGCATCGAGCACTGCGTCCGACACTTGGTCGGCAATCTTGTCCGGGTGCCCCTCGGTCACCGATTCGGACGTGAAGAGATAACGACCTGTTCGGCGCATACTCAACCTACTCCTTTGGGTTGATCGCTTTCGGGCGCTCGAGGCCGACTCGGGAAGCCCGGCGCGGAGTCATGGGCCACCGGCTCGCGAGGCGAAGACTCGGAACGATGACCAGAACCGGGTAACGGTATCAGAGGTGCAACAGACGGGTCAATTCTGCGTGGGGCCGAGGCTCAGGAACGCGGGTGGAATTCGTCATAGACCGCCTTGAGCCGCGCTTCGAGGACGTGCGTATAGATCTGTGTCGTCGACAGGTCGGCATGCCCCAGCAGGCTTTGAATGGAACGGAGGTCCGCGCCGCGGTCGAGCAGATGCGTCGCAAACGAATGGCGGACGACATGCGGACTCAGGTCGCGTGGTAGGCCGGCATGCGTGGCGTGCTTTTTCAGAATCTTCCAAAACCCCACGCGGCTCAGCCGCCCGCCGCGCGCGTTCACAAAGAGCCAGGGGGACTCTGTGGCGGCCAGGCTCGATCGCCCGCGATCCATGTACGTCCGAATCCACTCGACTGCCTGCCTTCCAATGGGAACGAGGCGTTCCTTCGAGCCCTTTCCCATACACACGAGATAGCCCGACTTGAGGTTCAAGTCGCTCGGCCTGACGGAGACAAGTTCGGACACTCGCATTCCCGTCGCATACAGCAGCTCGATCAGTGCGCGGTCACGGAGACCCATGGCTGTGGACGTGTCTGGTTGGTTAATCAGCTGGTCGACCTGTTCAACCGAGAGAAACTTCGGCAGGCTCGGCCACGCACGCGGTGCGCGAAGGTCCTCCGAGGGGTCACGCCCGACATGGCCATCACGAACAAGAAACCGGTAGAAGCCACGGACGCAGGCGACCGAGCGCGCCACTGACCGCGGGGACA
Organism: Vicinamibacterales bacterium; assembly: GCA_965223015.1. Classification (GTDB taxonomy): domain Bacteria; phylum Acidobacteriota; class Vicinamibacteria; order Vicinamibacterales; family UBA8438; genus CAUZIB01. Next base: position 495,025 of record CBDCVL010000002.1, read on the forward strand.
GCCCTTTGGTCCGACGCTGTCGCACGAAGGCTTCCAAGTCCGAGCGCTCGAAGTCGACAACACTCCGTGCGTTACTCTCGGCAAAACCGATCAAGGTGCTGAGGTCCCGCTGGTAGCTCTCGATGGTGTTCGGTGCCAACCGGCGGGCGCTCTGGAGCTCGTCGAGATAGGCGTCGACGAGTTCGTGCTGTGTCAAGGGGCGCCTGCGCCCCGTCGAACGCATGTCGCCCTACGGTACACCACCCAGGATTGTGGTCGAATCACGTTGGACCCCAATTCTGGTCGCTTGTATACTTTTTTCAGCACGCTTTCCGCTGGGTTCGTGCCGCAGACCGCGTGGAGGCGGGTGCCTACTCCCGAGGTGGAATCCATGGTTCGTAGGACACGTTCTGTCGTGGCGGTTGTTGGGTTGGTGTTCGTCATTTCACTGATCGCGTGCGCGCCTCGGCGGGCCCCCGATTCGTCGCCGATTCGGCCTGTCGCCGCACCCCCTTCGGCACCTTTCGCCGACCAGGTGGGACGGTACGTTGATGTCCAGGTTGCCCTGGCGGCCGACGACTACGAGCAAGCCCATGTTGCTCTCTCCAGCTTGATGGCGGTCGCCGACGCCACGACGGCTTCGCTCGTCCGGTCGGTTTCCGATGCCGAGGACATCGAAACCCTCCGCGCTCGATTCAAGCCCCTGTCGGAATACTTGGCGACCCAGGACCTTCCGGCGGGCTACGCTCGGGCGTATTGTCCTATGTATGACGGCGGGTCAAATTGGGTCCAAGCCGACGGGCCGGTCCGCAACCCCTACTATGGCTCGGTCATGCTGACGTGCGGTGTCGTGGACGGCGCTCCTGGGGCGCACATGGATCATGGACCGCGGTACGGCGGCACCGTCTTCATGGCTCCCGACAGCTTTCACCACATTGAGGGGACCTATCCTGAAGGAGGCGTCTTCAGGATGTACGCGACAGACAACTACCGCGAACCGGTAGATGTGAGATCGTGGTCAGGTCGCGCCGTTCTCGAAGAGGCGTACGACCCGGCAACGGATGAGTTTACGGAAGTGGTTGCCTTCGAGCTATTGCCAAGCCCAGACGCCGCGCACCTCGAAGCAGTGGTCGGAGACGTACCCTTTCCCGCGGAAATTACGGCAAAAGTTCAGTTCGGGATTGATGGAGAGATGTTTCCCGAGGAGCGCTTCGACTTCATCTTCGCAGAGTACTCGGCCGAGGGAGACCGTGCCTCTCCTGATACAGAGGGCGGGCCGGCGGGCGAATCTCCTCTCCCACTGTCGGCGCGGATTCAGCCCGATATCCCGGAGCTCACGACCGACCTGGTCGCCGCGATCAGTGCGCGTGTGGGGGAGCTTGAAGAACTGATCGGAGCCGGTCGTTTCACTGAGGTCTTTGTCCCTGCGCTTCAGGGAAAGGAGCTCGCGCTGGCGCTCGAAGCGCGTCAGGATGTCAATGACTTGTCGGCACGCGCTCGAAGCGAGCTACGTATCGGCGTGCGGCACGTAGTGCGGGCCGCCTATCTCCTCGACTGGTACGGCGACCTCGGGAACAAGCAGCAAGTCACCGGTGCGTTTGATGTCTATTCGGCGGCGGTCCAGCAGATTGTTCGGGCGTACGCCGATGCACCGTAGGCACGGCACAGGGCGACGAGGCAGGAGAAGGTCAATGCGACAGGCCAGTTGGTGGTTTGGGGGCGTGGCGCTCGGTTTTATGGTCGCGATGGGAGCGATTCCCCATGGCCACACGCCAATCGATTCACGATGGAACTTCAACGAACACCTCTTTCCGGTGTTCGCCGAACGATGCGGAGGGTGCCACATTGACGGCGGCGTGGCGCCGATGTCTCTTGTCGATTACCAGTCAGCCTTTCCCTGGACCCAGTCGATCCGGGAAGAGATCCTGGGGCTTCGGATGCCGCCCTGGCAGGCGGAGGACGAGTTTGGCGGATTTAGGAACGGCCATTCGCTGTCGGCTCAGGAGATGAACATGATCCTCGAGTGGTCGAGCGGAGGGTACCCGCAGGGTCCCCGCGACCTGGCTCCCGAACTGCCAACACCACCAGACATGTGGTCGCTGGGCGATCCGACACTTGTGCTGCAGATGCCCCAACCTTTCGACCTGGATGCGGGCACGAGCGAAACGGTGCGGTATTTTGTCTTGCCGTCAGGTGTGAATGAGGATCGTTCGATTCTTGGAGCGGAGGTGAGTCCTGGGGCCCGTGCGGTGGTTCGTGGAGCTGCTGTTTTTGTCGACGACACCGGGACTGCTCGGTCCCTCGATGAGGCTGACGAAGGACTCGGTTTCGCGGAGACTCCCGACCTATCTTTTCCGATTGCCCCGCCGGTCGCCGTGTGGTCGCCTGGGCAACCGTCGGTCCTCAGTCGCGAATACGGATACGTGCTGCCGGCTGGCGCCGATGTCGTCCTGCGTATCCACTACAAGAAGACGTGGATAACGGAAGGGGTGGATTTCTCCGACCAGAGTCAGGTCGGGTTGTACCTGAGCGCCGGTCGCGTCACTGACATCGCATCGATGGTTGTCACGTCCCCCGCCGAGATGAGCGGAGGTTCAGTCACCTTTACTCACGAGATGACCGACGATGTCACCGTGCTGGCCTTGTTTCCAGAGGTCGATATCGAGGCGTCGGAGCTCGTGATTGAGGCGAAAAGACCAGACGGAGTCCGGGTTCCGATGCTATGGCTCCGCGAGCCCGACCGGGGGTGGCCGACCCGCTTCTGGTTCGACGTGCCACTGCTCCTCCCTGCCGGCACAGAGCTCGAGGTCATGACCCTCGTGGACGCAGGTGCGGAAAGGCTCTTGGGGGGGACGTTGATTGGCGAGGGAAGCGTCCCGATTCGTCTCGCGGTTGCCTACGTGACCGAGCCGCCCGCCGCCAACTAGTTGAATGTCTCTGAGATTCCTGAAGCGGGCGCGGCGCGGCGCGGGGCAGTGCCCCGCGCGAGCGACGCCGAGGGGTTTGGGGCGCTAGCCCCATTTGAAAAACGCGCTAGTCGAGCAGCCCATCGACCTTCATGAGTTCGGCGTTCAAGATCGCGGCCCCAGCTGCGCCGCGTACCGTGTTGTGCCCGAGAACGACGAACTTGTACTGGAGAACCTTGCACGGGCGGAGACGCCCCACGGTGACCGTCATCCCGCCATCGCGGTCCACGTCTAGTCGTGGTTGTGGGCGGTCATCGGCCGTCAGATAGACGACAGGGTGAGGCGGCGCTGTCGGTAAGCCCTCGGCCTGGGGGCGACCGGAAAATCCACGGAACGCCGCGACAATGTCGGCCGTGTCCGGTGTGGTATCGAAATCGACCGACACCATCTCGGTGTGGCCGTTCACGACTGGCACGCGGGTGGCGTGCGCGCTTACGACAACGGGGTGCGGCTCAATGTGTCCGTCGGTAAGCGCTCCAAGAATCTTACGCGTTTCGGTCTCTATCTTCTCTTCTTCCCCGCCTATGTGCGGAATGACGTTGCCGACGATATCGAGCGAAGGCACGCCGGGGTACCCCGCACCCGACACCGCTTGAAGGGTGGTCACGTTGACCGACCGGAGGCCGAACCGTCGCAGCGGCGCCAGTCCCATCGCCAGCATGATGGTCGAGCAGTTCGGATTCGTGACGAGTCGTCCTTTCCAGCCTCGCGCGACGCGCTGCGTCGCCAAGAGCTCCATGTGATCCGCATTGACTTCCGGTACGAGCAGGGGGACGTCAACCTCCATGCGATAGTTGCGGGCGTTACTCACGACGACGTGACCGGCCTCGGCGAACGCCCCTTCTACGTCGCCGGCCACCGAGGCATCGAGTCCCGAGAACACGAGTCGCGGTGCGCGATCGGGCGTCACGGCGTCGACGACCATTTCGGCAACGTGATCTGGACATGGTGTCGGAAGACGCCATGCGGCTGCATCGGCGTACCGCCGTCCTTCGGATCTGTGGCTCGCTGCGATCCAGGTCAGCGTGAACCATGGATGCGATGCCAACTGGACGACGAACTCCTGCCCCACCGCTCCCGTGGCGCCGAGCACGCCAACCTCGATCTTCGGTGCCATTCTCGTTCTACCTCGCGACGCCGGATGCCGTCGTCGCCTCTTCGGCCTCTGGAAAGAACTCATCGTGCACAGCCCGAACAGCCCGCTCGAGATGTTGGGCCGCAATCACGCACGCGATCTTCATCTCCGACGAACTGATGCAATCGATGTTGATGTCCTCCCGCGCAAGCACGGCAAACATACGGGCCGCCAGTCCCGGCGTCGATGCCAGTCGAGAGCCCACAATGGAGATCTTCGCGACGTCATGTTCGACGAGGGAATCGCCGCAGAGCCCTTCTTGTCTCCAGCGCTCTCCGAGGTGTGCGGCCTCGGTCGCGTACGTCTCGTCTAGCACGAACGTGATCCGCCCGAGCCCGTCGGAACTCGCGCTCTGAATGATCAGGCGCACGCTGATATCCTCTCGGGCCAGATCCTGAAAGACGTGCGCGGCGAGCCCAGGTCGGTCTGGCACGTCGAGCAGGGTAACCTTTGCGATCTTCTTGTCACTGTTGACCCCAACGACGGCCGCCTGCTCCATCACCATATCGTCGCCTCCGCGGATCCACGTCCCGGCTCTTCGTTCGAAACTGGAGCGAACGTGAATGGGCACTCCATAGGCCATACACACCTCGGCAGCCCGAGGATGCAGGACTTTCGCGCCGCTGGATGCCATTTCAATCGCCTCTTCATAGCTGATCTCCGGCCACATCCTTGCGTTCGGCACCACCGCGGGGTCCGCCGAATACACGCCGTCAACATCGGTGTAGATCTCACATACCTCGGCGCCCAACGCCGCTGCAACCGCGGCACCCGTGATGTCGCTCCCACCCCGACCCAGCGTCGTGATCTCGTGGTCGTCCGTTATGCCCTGGAACCCTGTGACGATGACGACACGTCCGGCGTCGAGCTCTTCAACGATCCGGTGGGTGTCGATAGACTGAATCCGCGCGATGTTGAACGCGCTATCGGTCCTGATGCCACACTGCGTGGCCGTCAGCGATACGGCCGGAACGCCTCTATCCTGCAGCGCAAGACCGAGTAACGATACGGAGACCTGCTCGCCGGTTGCTAGAAGTAAGTCCATCTCTCGTCCGCTTGGATGCGTCGCCACGTCATGAGCCAGCGCCACGAGTTGATCCGTCGTCTTTCCCATCGCAGACAGCACAACGACCAGACGTGGAGTCTCTGACAACGACTCGGACACACGTTTCGCAATCGCACAGATCCGATCGGCTGTGCCAACCGAGGTTCCTCCGTACTTCTGGACAATCACGGGACCTGACGTGGTGCCCGGCTGACCGGTTTGCATCATTGCCCTGTGGCCACGGAGCCTTCGTGCGCCGGGTTGGTCGCGTTGTCCTCGGCCGCGCTGAGTTGAGTGGAGAGCTGATGAAGAAACAGGCCGACGTCCGTCACGATTCCGACAGTTTGTGATGATCCTCGGTCACCCAGCTTGGTTACCACTGCCGGATTGATGTCGACACAGACAACTCTGACGTGGGAGGGCAACATGTTCCCGACACCGATACTGTGAAGCATTGTGGACAGCATGACCACCATCTTGACGCCCTGGAGCGAGTCCGCGTAGAGATCTTGCGCTTCGACGAGATCCATCAGCGTATCGGGGAGTGGTCCGTCGTCTCGGATGCTGCCGGCCAGGACGAAGTCGACGCCCCGGACAATGAGTTCGTGCATGATGCCCTGCCGAAGGACGCCCTCGGCGACCGCCTGCCGGAGTCCCCCGCAGCGGCGGATCGTGTTGATGGCCCGCATATGGTTTTGGTGCCCCTCCTCCACCGCAACGCCAGCCTCCATATCGACCCCGAGTGAGGTCCCAAAGAGCGAGTGCTCGACGTCATGAACCGCGAGCGCATTCCCTGCGAGGAGCACATCCACATATCCGCGGCGGATGAGGTTGCAGAAGTAGTCAACCCCACCGCTGTGCACGACGACCGGCCCCGCAACGAAGGCAATCCGTCCTCCTTGCGATTTGACGTGTCGCATCATCGTGACAACCTTCGCTGCGCTGACCTCGACACGGCGTTCGGTCGAGACGTCGTTTGTCATGAAGGCGAAACCGAGCCGGTCGCGCTCTCTGAATTCCGGGGAGACGCGAATACCTGTCACCCCAGACACCACGAGGTCACCCTTCTTGACGTCCCTGAGCTTTCGGCACGCCGCGCGTCCGTCCTCGACGGCGATCACAGCATCCATGCGGGGGTTATCGACGAGGACCCACTGACCACGGTGTCGAATATGCGTCTGGTGGTTCGTGGTCGAATAGAAGTCGTCCGCCACGACGCCGTCGGTCTCTGCGGGTGTCAGCATTGCATCGTGCTCCGGCAACGGGTGACAGCCGAGCGGCATGAGATCCTCAAGCAAGTGCCGGAGACCGGATTCGCCGTCGGACGTGACCTTCATCCGTAGATAGGAGAACTCGTCGTTGGTGCGTCCAAGGGTGAACTGTAAGACCTCGAACCTCCCACCTCGCTCGATGACCTTGTCGAAGATGGTGTTGAGCAGCTGCGAATCAACCAAGTGGCCCTGCGCTTCCACAATCTCAGTGCACTCTCGAATCTCGGTCACCTTACTTACCCACCGTGCGATGTTGCTCGGCAAAGAATGCCTCAAACACATCGAGCGTACGTCCCAGCTCGATAGGTGTCCGAAGCGTACTCGCCATCACATCTGACGTCTTGTACCCATTACCGGTGATTCCGATGACGACCGATTCATTCTTGGGAATAACTCCACGATTGACGAGCTTGATCGTGGCGGCAAGTGTGGTCCCCCCGGCCGGCTCTGTGAAGATGCCCTCGGTCTCCGCAAGCAAACGAATTGCGTCGAGTATCTCTGAATCGCTTGCCTCGGCACCCTTTCCTCCTGTTTCGTTAACAGTCTTCACGACCTGGAAGCCGTCGGCCGGATTGCCGATCGCGATCGATTTGGCAATCGTGTTTGGCTTCACGGGGTCGGGATATTCAAGACCTTGCTCGAGGGCGTGGATGACTGGTGCGCATCCGGTTGCTTGTGCCGCGTGAATCCTCGGCAACTCCCCGTCGACGAGTCCAGCCGCTCGGAACTCCCGAAACCCCCGAGCAATGCGCGGGAGCAGCGTGCCTCCGGCGACAGGCGAGACGACGTGCTGTGGGAAGCGCCAGCCAAGCTGCTCGACAATCTCGAACCCGAAGGTCTTCGCCCCCTCCGCGTAATAGCTGCGCAGGTTGATATTCGCAAAGCCCCACCCGTACCGATCGCCAACCTGTGTGCAAAGGCGGTTGATATCGTCGTACGTACCGTCCACCGCCACGAGATTCGGTCCGGAGACCGCAGATCCGAGGATCTTGCCAGGTTCCAAAGTGCGAGGAATGAACACATAGCACTCAAGACCAAGACGTGCTGCGTGTGCCGCAACGCTATTGCCAAGATTCCCAGTTGACGCACACCCGAAGATTTCCATGCCGAGCTCAACAGCTCGCGTCGCTGCGACGGATACCACCCGGTCCTTGTAGGAGAGAGTCGGATGATTCACCGAGTCGTCCTTCAGGTACAGTTCCTTGAGACCCAGCTCACGCCCGAGATGCTCAGCCTTCACGAGAGGCGTATACCCTGAGTGAAAGCCTGTCAGCGGGTCACCTTGGATCGGAAGGAATTCGCGGTATCTCCACAGGTTGGGCGCCCGCGACTCGATCAGCTCGCGACTCACGGTCTTCCGTATCGCGTCGGCGTCGTACGTCGCTTCGAGGGGCCCGAGGCACTTGTCGCAAACATAGAGGGCCTCGGCTGGAAATGGGGCCCCGCACATCGAGCACTGGAGACCAGTCAAGTAGCTCATTGGTGACGCTCCCCCAGCGTCAGCATCGGCATCCACAGTGGAGGCCGTACGTTGAACTCGAACGCCGCAGACTCTTGTAAAGCCTGTTCGACAGCCGTGGACGCAGATGCTTCGAGCGTTATCACGAAGGGCAGCTCCGTTTTCGACCATCCCGGTTCCTGCAACACGGAATCGATGTTGACGCCTCGGCCCGAGAAAACCTTCGCGAGCGCCGCGATGATCCCAGGTCGATCCGACACGATGAAGCGGACATAGTGCGGAGCCACGAACTCCGTTGCCACGTTGGCCGGCAGGGCTTGTGTCCTTCGGACGGCCCCGGGCTGACGAGCAATCGATTCGAGATCCGACACGACTGCCACGCCGGTTGGATCACCGCCTGCACCAAAGCCTGAAAACACCGTCTCGCCGCCGAATCGCCCCTCGACGACGACGACGTTTCGACTGCCCTCCACGCGCGCCAAAGCCGACGACCTTGAGACGAGCGCCGGCTGCACCGACGCGAGGACGGAATCAGATTCCTCGCCGTTTATCTCGGCTCTGGCCACCTGCCGAATTGTGTACCCGAGACGCTGCGCATAGACGAAGTCGACTGCCTCCACCGTTCTGATCGATCGAAGGGGCACATCCGAGACTTCGATACGGCGACCGAGCGCCACGCCAGACAGAATGGCAAGTTTCGCTTGCGCATCGAAGCCGTCGACGTCCGCAGTTGGGTCTGCCTCGGCGAACCCCAGTTCTTGAGCTTCCAGTAGTGCCACAGCGAACGTGACCGCGTCGGATTCCATTCGCGTCAGAATGTAGTTGCACGTTCCGTTCAAGATCCCGAGGACTCGAAACAGGGAATCCCCGGCGAGGCCCTCCCTCACCCCATGGATGATCGGGATCCCGCCCGCGACCGCCGCCTCGAAATGCAACGGCCGCTGGTGCCTGGCTGCGACCGCGAGCAGCTCGACGCCGTGGTGGGCAATGACCTGCTTGTTCGCCGTGACAACTGCCTTGCCAGCCTGAAGTGCGCGTCGGATCCAGTCAGTCGCAGGATCGAGACCTCCGATCAGCTCGACGATCACGTCGGTGTCAGAGGAGAGCACGGCGTCGAAATCATCGGTCCATACGACGCCCCCAGGCACCCAGCCGGCGTCGCTCCGCTTTCGGTCGATACCGCGGTTGCACACGTGGGTCAGCCGCAGCGATGGGTGAGACGCGTCGGAGATGATGCGGGCAACAGAACGCCCCACAGTCCCGAAACCGACAACAGCCACCCCGAGCGGGGTACGATCCATCATTTCTGGACTTTCGTGTCTTGGCTCACTGACCTTCCTACAACAAAAAAGCCATCACCCGGTTTGGCTGATGGCCTCGTGAATGCGTATGGCACAGTCGGCTACATCATCCGCCACATGTCGTCGTTCCGGTCGGACCGGTCATTTTTCGCGAGGACGTCAGTTTCATGAAACGATTGAGCATACCGAGCCAATCTGGCAATATGGTCACTTGACCGCGATGTGAACTCTCTCTTATACCGCGGCCATTGGGACCAAGTCAAACTTCGGCCTTGACCGACTCGGGGCCCGTTCGCTAACAATACCCTTCCGCATCATGCCGACATCGTCCCGCCCTTCGTCGTCAAAGTGGCAAGATCTTCCCACCGAAGCAATCCATCCTCGCAGCCGCTCGATGGACCGAGCCTCGACCGAGGATCTCATCGAGTTAATGCTGAGCGAGGATCGAAAAGTGGTCAGCGCCGTGTATCGCGAAAAGGCTCGGATCGCGATGAGTGCAGACCTTTTGACGGACGCTCTTCGCAAGGGCGGGCGCCTCTTCTTCGTCGGTGCCGGCACAAGCGGTCGGCTGGGCGTCCTTGAAGCTGCGGAGATGATCCCAACCTTCAGCACGCCGGAGCAGCTAGTGCAAGCTGTGATGGCCGGGGGGCGCTCGGCATTCTTCTGCGACAAGGAGGGTGTTGAAGACAACTACGAAGAAGGTGGGCGCGCCATCGCCCGATTGCGCCCCACGCGGAAGGACGTGCTCATCGGCGTATCAGCAAGCGGGATGACGCAGTTCGTCCGCGGCGCCTTGTCTCGAGCTCGACGAAGCGGCGTCAAGATCATCTTCATCACCTGTTGGCCAGGTACAGAGCTACAGACCTTTGTTGATGTTGTGATCGCCCCTATGGTCGGGCCGGAGGTCATTGCTGGGTCGACCAGGCTGAAGGCTGGAACCGCGACCAAGCTTGTCCTCAATATGTTGACGACCATTTCGATGGTTCACATCGGCAAGACCTATGGGAACCTCATGGTCGATGTGAAGACCGGTTCAGAGAAGGCCCGGGACCGCGCGCGACGAATCATCACGATCTCTACCGGGCTCGACTACGACGAGGGTGGAAAACTCTTGCGGCGCGCACATTGGAACGTCAAGGCGGCGATCGTCATGGAGAAGACGGGCGACACGTACTCCGGGGCGATGTCCAGACTCAAGAAGGCCAGCCAGTCGGTTCGTGTTGCGGTCGGTGAGAACGTCGAGCCGACCGTTTGACGGCCGCTGAAATTGCGCTGACCCCAAATGCAGCCCCTCGACCTGATCGTCCTCGGCGCCTATCTCGGTGCTGTGGTCGCGTTGGGCTTCCGGTTCTCACGCCGTCAGCGAAGCATCCAAGACTATTTCCTCACCGGGAAGCGCGTGCCATGGTGGGCCCTCTTGGGGTCGATCGTCGCCACTGAGACCAGCACCGTCACGTTTATCAGCGTACCCGGATACGCGTTTACTGGGGACTTGACGTTTCTCCAGCTCGCGCTTGGCTACGCTGCTGGGAAGGTGGTGGTTGCGGCCGTCTTGATTCCGGGCTTCTTCCGCGAAGACTTCCTGACGGCGTACCAGGCGCTTGCGAGCCGTTTCGGCAGTATCGTTGGGCGACTCACCGCGTCGATCTTCCTCACCACACGGGCCCTGTCAGACGGCTTCCGGCTGTTTGCAACTGGATTGGTCCTCGCCGCAGTTCTCGAAACCCTACCGGTGGCGGCAACGACCGCTGACAGTCTCATGCCGGGCCTGGACCAGTCGGCGGCACTCTTGGTCGGGGCGGTGGTTGTGATCGGTGCGACGACTCTGGCCTACACGCTGCTCGGCGGCATGAGCGCCGTGATCTGGACTGACGTCGCGCAGCTTGTCGTGTACGTGTCAGGGGCGGGGGTTGCCATGCTGATCCTGCTAGGCGAGATCCCTGGTGGCTGGTACGAGGCGTTCACGCTTGCCCAGTCGGCCGGCAAGCTGACGGTCTTCGACTTCGCCACCGACGTGACGCGTAGCTATACCTTCTGGTCGGGGCTGGTCGGAGGGATGTTTCTCACGGCAGCGACGCACGGCGCTGATCAAATGTTCGTGCAGCGGTATCTCTGTAGCGGTTCTCCGAAGGAAGCGAGCCGAGCCCTCGTCTGGAGTGGTGTTGTCGTATTTGTCCAATTCACGCTGTTCCTGGTGATCGGCCTATTGCTATGGGTCTACTACACCGCGCATGCGCCGAACGGTCTCACGGCCGTGATGGTGGAGGGCGTCGTGCAGACCGATCGGGTCCTGCCGTTGTTCATGATGACCCATCTTCCGACAGGGATTCGAGGGATCGTCGTTGCAGCGATCGTCGCCGCGGCCATGTCTACCCTATCGTCGTCGCTCAACTCGTCTGCAGCCTCGACCGTTGGGGACTTCTACATACCCTTGACGCAGGGGGCTCGTTCAGCGCGGCACTATCTCAGGGTCTCCCGTTGGGCGACCGTCGTGTGGTCCCTCATCCAGTTGGCGGTGGCCGTCCTTGCGATCGAGCTGTCGAGCCGTGTCGTCGACGAGGTCCTGGGTATTCAGTCGTTCACCGGAGGTCTGATGTTGGGGGTGTTTCTCCTTGCCTTGACGTCGGTTCGGCGGCCTGCAGCGCCGATTGCAGGGATCGTAGCCGGGGTCGCGGTGCTGGCCGCCATCCGGTTGTTTACATCGGTGTCATGGCAGTGGTACGTCCTTATTGGAACCCTGACGACATTTGGCGTCGCCTGGGTGGTCGGCCAAACGCTGTCCTCCAGCGACCGACACACGGGATCAGCGTCCTAGCATGATGAGGGACTTCGACAACGCCAGAAAGGTCCTCCGCGATGCCACCGAGGTGGCCTTTCCGGCGGCAGTCGTTGAAGTGGGATGTCACGACCGTGCGCTATGGCAAGAAGCGTTCGGTGCGCTGACTCGGGACGGCGCTTCCCCGCCGACTTCGCTCGAGACACTGTTCGATCTCGCGTCGCTCACGAAGATTCTCTCGACCACGACCCTCGCGATGGCAGCAGTTGACGGTCAGCGCCTGAAATTGACCGATCCCGTCGTGCGCTGGTTGCCTGAGTGGCGGGGGGACGATCGCAAGATGGTCACAGTCGAGGATCTCCTGTCTCACGCTTCGGGGCTGACGGCGCACCTTCCGTATTTTCGGGACCACCATGGGCGGGACGAATTCGAGCGAGCCATCTGCACCATGCCCCTCGAGTATCGCCCGCGCACGACGTCGATCTACAGCGACCTCGGTTTCATCCTGCTCGGGTTTATCCTCGCCGACGCGGTAGGGGTACCGATCAACACGCAGTTTGAGCAGATCGCCGAGCGCGAAGACTGGGGAGAGATCATCTTTCGCCCTCCGGGTGACGTGCGCGCGCGTGCTGCCCCGACCGAGGTCGACAGTTGGCGGGGCCGCCTCCTCGTTGGCGAAGTCCACGATGAGAATGCGTGGGCGCTTGGTGGCGTGGCCGGCCATGCCGGCCTCTTCGGGGCAGCACCCGCCGTCGGTCGCTTTGCGAGAACGGTTCTTCGCCAGTACCGAGAGGAGGCGCCGCTTGCGCGTTCCAGCACGTTCGAGCGTTTCATCAGGCGGAGCACGGTACCGGAGAGTTCACGAGCACTCGGGTGGGACACGATGCTTCCGACTTCCTCGTGCGGTAGGCGGATGTCCGGCGCTGCGATTGGACACACAGGCTTTACGGGAACGTCGCTCTGGATCGATCCAAGCGCCGACACATACGCTGTGCTGCTCACGAACCGGGTCCATCCGTCACGCGACAACGACGCGATTCTCCGCGTACGCCCAGCGTTTCATGAGGCGGTGATCGCGGCTCTTTCCTGATGGCCTTCACGACGCTCGATTGGGTTGTCCTGGTCACGATTCTCTCTGTCCCCATCGTGATCGGCTTGCGATTCTACCGTCGCGCCGGAGCGGACGTTGGGCAGTTCTTCCTATCGGGACGCGACCTCCCGTGGTGGCTGGCGGGTACGTCGATGGTCGCGACGACCTTCGCAGCCGATACGCCTCTTGCTGTGACCGGACTCGTCTCTGCCAATGGCGTTGCGGGCAACTGGTTGTGGTGGAACGCAGGGTTTGGCAGCATGCTGACGGTCTTCTTCTTCGCTCGGCTATGGAGGCGGGCGGGAATTGTCACCGATGTCGAGTTCGCCGAGCTCCGCTATGCCGGTCGAACGGCCGCGGTCCTACGCGGCTTCCGAGCCCTATACCTGGGGTTGCCGATTAACTGCCTGATTATCGGTTGGGTCAGCCTCGCGATGTCCAAGATTCTCTCCGTTACTCTCGGATGGGATCGACTGACAGCGGTGTTAGTAGGGCTTGCGGCAACCGGCGTCTATTCGGCCGTCTCAGGTCTCCGCGGTGTAGTCGTGACTGATTTCGTCTTGTTCGGATTCGCGATGGCCGGGTCGATTGCCTTGGCGTATTTCGCGCTGTCTCTTCCAGAGGTTGGTGGGATAGACGGCTTGATCGCGCAGCTTCCGCCTTCGACGTTCGACCTCCTGCCTCAGGTCGAGCCGACGGCTTCGTTGTCAACGACACTCGCACTCCCGGTGAGTGCGTTCGTGGCGTATCTGGGAATCCAGTGGTGGGCAAGCTGGTACCCGGGTCAGGAACCGGGCGGCGGTGGGTATGTTGCGCAGCGGATGATGTCGACCCGTGACGAACGACACGCGATGTTTGCCACGCTCTGGTTCACGGTCGCCCACTATTGCGTCCGTCCGTGGCCCTGGATCTTGGTGGCGCTGGTGTCGCTCGTTCTCTACCCAGGACTTTCGGACGCGGAGTCGGGCTACGCCTTGGTGATGCGCGACCATCTGCCGGCCGGCTGGCGTGGCCTCCTTGTCGGGAGCTTCTTCGCTGCGTACATGTCAACGGTCTCAACGCAACTCAACTGGGGCACGTCGTATCTGGTCAATGACGTCTATGCGAGGTTCGTTCGTCCAATTGCGTCTGAGTCCGAGCTGGTGCGAGTCTCTCGGGTCACCACATTCGCACTTATGACGGTCAGCGGAATCGTGACCTTCTATCTTGACAGCGTGCGACAGGCGTGGGAGTTTGCCCTGGAGTCCGGGGCTGGGGTTGGTTTGATTCTCATCTTGCGCTGGTACTGGTGGCGGGTGAGCGCGGTGTCGGAGATAGCGGCGCTCGTCTCAGCGGCAATCGGCTTTCTAGGACTGCGTCTGCTCACCGACATACCGTTTCCAGACTCACTGCTCTATCTTGTGCCCTGGACGACCGTCTGCTGGCTGCTGGCAACCTGGCTGACCGCGCCAGAACCGATGTCCCACTTGGTCGCGTTCTATCGCAGAGTTCACCCCGGCGGCCCCGGGTGGCGCTGTGTTGCGAGGGAGGCAGGCGTCCCGGCAAACGCCATCATCCCGCTGCGAGCGCTCGCGTATGACTGGGTGGCAGGTTGTGTCTTCGTCTACGGAGTCCTCCTCGGGGTCGGGGCCTTACTTTTCAACGCTCCGGCTCAAGCGGGGATATCGCTTCTTTCCGCCTCCGTCGCCTTGGCGTGGCTGGTGACGCGCGGTCTCTCTCGCTGACCGTGGCTCGGTGCCTTTCAGGTGGATGCCCAAGGAGCGCGAGGTCTATGGCCGCACGCCCATGGATGACAGCGTCTATGGCCGGTTTCCGCCTCCGACGCTCGCAGGGTTACCACCTGGCTCGCTTTGCCCCCTGCGATCGAATCGGATCCGATCCCCACCCATGGGATCCCTTGCGCCGCCCTGCGATGGCTGGAAGTCTACGTCGTCGTTGACAGCACCAGCACCAGCGTCCATCCGATCGGTCACATGAAGGAAGACCCACTCGCTGTACTTGCGGCGACCGTTGTACACGCGGAGGGACTCCTCCTCGCTCTGGCTCACGACGCCCACGACACCGCCACTTTGGTCGGCATCCTGATCGAACACGATCGATTCCCCTGGTGTCGCCGTCTCGGGGGAAGGCTCCGGCTGGTCGCCCGGGCGATCGGCCGCTGGGACGTTTCCCTGCAACTCGTCAACTTGCGAGCGATATACCGCTCGGAATACGCCGTCTTCAGTCATGGGGTCTCGATAGAGCCGCCGTAGGAAGCGTTGCTCGACGAGCGTCTCGAGGTCTGGGGGATACGCGCCAACGTACTGTCGCTGGTAGAGCTCGATCGCTCTCGCGTATTGTTCGCCCCGGAAAACGAGCTCTGCTTCACGTTCCCGTTTGGCGTTCTGGCTCCAAACAGGCAGTGCGACCGAGATCAGGATTCCGATGGCGCCGACGGCGACCAACAGCCCCGCCATCGCATATCCGCGCTGCCCGCGGCGGTGCTTCAAGAGTCGAGCCTGTGGAAAAAGATCCTCAAGACCGATAAGATGCTTGCTTGAGGATGAGATCCACATCTCGATGCGTGGTAGGCGCCGTCTCTCCATCGTGGGTTGCGCTGATTCTTGTGCTGATTTCATCTGGTGCGGCGTGTGAAACACTCCCGCTCCTGGCTCCAACTGACTCGACGATCGACCTGCTTGCCAATCCCGCCGTGATTCCTCTCGGAGGGAAAACAACGATTACGGCTGTTGTGACCGAGCCAGCTGGCACCCCAGTGCCGAGCGGCACGCTCGTGACGTTCTCTGCAACGCTCGGTACTCTCGACCCGATTGAGGCTCGGACATCCAATGGTCGAGCCTCGGTGAGCTTTTCCGCAGGTTCCGCCTCGGGCACGGCGACGATTACGGCGTTTTCTGGCACCGCGATTTCGGACGCCGTGGATGTCGTGGTATTACCGGCCTCGCCATAGTCGAGCACCGTCGCTACCACTCGGCATACGACGTTCCGTCTAGTGCAATACCCTCATACGAGCTCCTGATGTCGAAAACCCCCTGTGCGAAAGGGTCAGCCGGATCGAGCTCCGCAAGAATCGGTTGCCAGGTGTCCGATGAGCCGGTGAACGGATCAACCGGCACGGCTCGTATGTACCCTTCGGTCACGAGAGCCTCCAAGCCACCCGGATACTGCTGAGTGTCGGCGTAGTACTGATCGATGGCATCCCGCATGCGAAAGAGATCCTCTTTGAGCACGGCCTCTCGGGATCGGGCGATTGCGTTGCTATACCCGACGAGCGCGAGCGTGGACAACACGACGATCAGTGAGATGACGATCGTCAGCTCAACCAGAGTCCATCCGCGGGCGCTCTTCCATCGTGATCGTGTCATCACCAGTCTCGGTATTGTGAGCCGTCAAGCGCCGTGCCAGGCGCGCGAGAGTAGACGTCGTAGACACTCCCGCCGCCCCACGTGTTCGTCGTAGGCGAATCCTGATAGGCTCGCAGTCCCCATTCTGTGCTTTTGCTCAGGGGGTCTCTTGGGATGCGGCGCAGGAATTTGATCTTTCGCCCGCTCGCGTCGTTCATGACTTCGACGCCCTCGACGAGGGATTCAAGGTCCGGCGGATAGCCTTCGCTGCCCGATTCGACGTTGGTGCCTCCAATGACACCAAGGTCCACGGCGTCCTTGTACTCGTCAATCGCGGTGCGCATCTCGCGCAGCGCGCGGCTGAGCTCCCCTTCTCGCTGCCGGCGAACCGTGACCTGACTCAGAGGCGCGACGGCAGAGGCAAGGACCAGGAGAATAACGCTGACGACCAGGAGCTCGACGAAGGAGTATCCGCGCTGGCTCGACTGCTTTCGGAACGCCGGCTGAGAATCAGAGGTCATCGTCAGACGACCGGCGAGTCAGGGGACACGCACGGTGGTGGGGGCGAAGTTGAGAGCGATCGGCGCTCCCGATGGAGTCAGTGCCATCCCGCTCGGTGACAGTGTGGCCGCACCCTGAGCCACTGGCTCGAACACGATCGACGCCACCAACCCGGACCCCGCGGCACCCGACCGGTCCCCGATCCGGGTGAATGCGAGATCGATGCGTCCTGTCGTGGGGTCCAGGTCCTGCTCAAACGTCACGGGTGCGCTGCCCTGCTGCATGAAGCTCCCTTCCTGGACCGTGCTGACGCGAAGAAGGTCTGGGTCGAACCGAAGGCTCAGGCTCAGCGTAGAAAGCTGCGACGCGCCCGTGATCGCGATCGGGACTGTGTAGGCCCCGCCCGTCACTGCTAGCTCCGCCGGGGTCGGCGGCACGATCGTCACCTGAGTTCCTGAAACGCCGTTTCTGCCGGGTCCCAGAATCGGGTCCGTCGAGTTGGATGCTGCCACCGGAGACGAAGCGGAGCCCCGCACAGCCGTCGCCGCCGGCAGTCCTGTCCCGGGCGGGGTCAATGCCGCAGCGTCTTCTTGAGGGCCGGCGGCGTCCGCCAGGGGCTGTTCTGGACTCGGCGCGATCAGTGGGGGCGGGCCCGTCACACCCATGTTCTGCTGAGTGCCAATATAGATCGGGCTCAGGTCGTCCTCCGTAAGCTCGTGCGTCCTGACGATCCGCGGCGTGAGCAGCATGATGATGTCAGTTGAACTGACCGACGTGTCGTTCGCAGAGAAGAGCTGTTTGATGATCGGCAGGTGCATGATGCCGGGAAACCCGCGGAGCGAGCGCCGGTCTTCCTCACGCAGCAATCCGGCCAACAGGTTCGATTCACCGTCCCGTAGGCGGAGCCGAGTGACGACCTTGCGGGTGCCGAATGTCGGGAGAGGCTGGCCCGCGACAACGATGTTCGCGCCGAGCGTGCTGTTTTCGACCTCGAGGTCGAGGATGATTTCGTTGTCATACGTCACGCGCGGAGTCATGATCAAGTTCACGCCTACCGAGCGGTATTCGAAAGACGTGAGAGGATTGACGGCAACGCCACCCGTCGCGATCGGCGTGAATGCTGTCGACGGGACTGGAATATCATCCCCGAGATTCAAAGTCAGCTCGGCGCCTTCTTGCCCGCGCAGCTGCGGCTTCGCGATAAGCCGCGTCTCGGAGTCTGTCTCCAGGAAATTAATGATCGCCGATGGCACGCCGAGGTAGAAGTCTGATGCGCTGACCCCTTGCGACAGAAGATTCGCGTTAAACGTTGATCCCCCAGAGTCCGCAGACGGCGCAGATGATGGTGAGAAGAGTGCCCCGACCGAGTACTGGGTGAGATCGAGACCGTACTGACGTGCCCGCTCCCGGTTGACCTCGAGTATCTGGACATCGACGACAATCTCTGCGCGGGGCTTGTCGTGCGCAGAGATGACCTGCGAAATCACGGCAGCAACCGCCGTGGTTGCGCGGATGGTGATGGTGTTGGAGGCCGCGTTCGGGACAATCTGTGGCTGGACCGCCAGCGTTGGTGCACGGACGAGCTGCGTGAGCAGTGTGGCGAGCTCCGTGACGTCAGCGTGCGAGACGAAAAAGGTGCGGATCACCTGTTCCTCGTACTGTGCCCGCTTCTGCGGCGTATCGGGGATGATGATGAGGCTGCGCTGGTTGAGCACCTTGTAGAAGGCCTGATTGGCGATCAGGATCTGGTCCAGGGCCTCCTCGACGGTGACGCCCTCGAGCCGCACGGTGTAGGCGCGGTCCTGAAACTGTTGGTCATAGGTGACGTTGATACCGGTGGCGCTCGCGACAAAGTCCAAGATGTCGCGCAGGCTCGCGTTGCTAAACTGGACGGCCAGCGGCTCATCCGAGGCGGGGTCCAGCAGTGGCTGCTGCTCTCGCAAGCGCACCTGCTCACGGAGCTGCTCAACTGGCGACGGAGGACGGGACGCTTCCACGAGATCGCGCAGGCGGCGTTCCAGGGCCGCCACCGTGGCAATAACATGACCGTTGGTGGGTTCGTACTTCATCGCGAGCCTGTACTCAGCCAGTGCGGCCGGAAGCTCATCCTGTGAGTCAAGCTCGCGTGCCCGCGACAGGTGAACACGCGCAGCGTTCTGCATCGCGCGTTCAAGCCCAATCCCATATTCCGCGTTGTTCGGATCGTCCCGAAGCGCCTGTTGATAGAAATCGACTGCGGCGTCCCAGTCTTGGTTGAACGCGGCGGTTTCACCTTGGCGGAAAGCAACCGTCGAGGCGCAGCCAGCGAGGACGGTTGCGCAGACGAGGACGGTCGTCAACACGACGAGACGCGGCGATCGGCGCATGCGTTCGAGAAATATCACGTGTCCACTCAGAGCTCAGCTCTTCAGGAACCGGCGAGTCGCAGCACTTGGCGACTGCCGTCTTCAATCGATTCGATCTCGACCGATGTCGAGGTCATGTCGATGATCCGATGGCGACCGTCCACGACGTCCCCCACCTGCCCATGCAGCACGACGTCGCCATCCGTCAGCACCACAATTCGCGCAGCGGTGAAGGTCGCTTCGACAAGACCAATTATTCGAAGCCTGACCTGCGGGACAATCGGTGGACTCATCCCCGGCGGTTCAAGTAAGACGGGTACCGGACTCGACTCCCGATCATGATTTCCACCAGACGACGTCGAGCCGAAACCGAACGGGTTTCGAGCTTGAAGCAGCACGTCGGGTCGCGACCGCTGAAGCGCTTCAAGACGAAGATCCTGTGTCATCTCGCCCTCCGCATCGGTCTCCGCATCCCCATTCATATCAGTTTGCACCAAGGCCGCGCCCGGAGTCGAGCCCGGTTGCACATCCTGACACCCAACAAGCGCGAAAAGGGCGAGAACCAGCGCCGCGGAGCGTATTCCTACGAGATTCATGTCACGCACCGTCCCCGGCCTGATAGTACGTGGAAAGCCCCAGGGTCAAGACAAGCGACGAGCTTGCTTCTTCGCTCTGTCCCAGGAGGATGTCTTCGATGACAATGAACTCGGGCCCATTCTCGAGGTCATCGATAAACTGACGAATGTTGGCCCATTCACCACCGAGGAGCATGTTGGTCCGCAGCTTCGCGAGGTCGCTCTTTTCGTCCCGTTCGGCAATACTGCTTCTTCGCTCCATGACCAAGTTGTGGGCCCGGGCCAACGCGGCAAGCCTCGGGTACGTGATGCCACGTGCGTCAGCGAGTTGAGCCGACAAGACCTCGCCATAGAAAACCTCGAGCTCCTGCGCCGCGCTCGCCTTGTCCGCCATCGTCACCTGCGCAGACTCCTGATCTCTCTGTGCGGCGATGAGCGATTCAGCAGCCTCCGTCTGACGCTCACGCGCCTCACGTAGTCTGACCGTCTGCGGATAGACGCCAACGGTGTAGAGGGCTATTGCCGCCATCAGTCCCAGCGCGACACTAGCCACCACAAGCCGCTTTTCTAACAGGATGCGGGTTAGAAGCGTCATTGCGCAAGCTCCTGCAAGAGGGTCGGGTCTGAGTGCGCGACCCCGTCTCCCGCGTGTTGTTGATAGCGCCCGAAGAGCACGGCACGATAGGAGCCATCATCCGCGATCTCTTCCTCGCGCGAGAGAACGTCTGCGAAGGCGCCCGTAGCTTCCAAGGCCTCGATGAATTGATCGATCGCCTCGACGGAACGCACCACGATACCGATGAGCACGCCGAACCCGTTTGCGTCGACGTTCGGCCGGAGCGATGTGAGCATCACGTCAGGTGGCAGCGTGGCTTCGATGAGATTCAAGAACTCGGTCCATGAAAACGTGCGCTGATCGATGAGTCGGTTGGCCTCGACGGTTGCGGCGGCCAAAACCTCCAACTCGCCGCCGGTGGCCTCGCGCTGGAGCTGGATGGTGTTCGCGGCGATCTCAAGGGCTCGCTCTTCGTCACGCGCAGCGGACGCGGTCAACGAAGCACGCTCGCTCATCAATGCCGTCACGCGCAGCCCTCCCGTGACGAGAATCCCGCATGCCAGAATCGCTAGCGCGGCCAGAACGACATGGACCAGTCGTTCGTTGTAGAAAGGCCGGGTTGCCAGATTCATTCGAAGCATCGTGTGCTTGCTCGATGTGTTTGCGCTCTATGCCGCAGAGAGCCATTGCTCGCGAATCACCAATCCGAGCGACGCGGCAAGCGGGTCAAGTGTCGTTGCATCTACGCCGAGGCCTCTGGTCGCTCGGTCCCAGGCGAGCGGTTCGGCAGCCGCGCCAAGGCGCTCCTGTAGGGCCTGCCGTGCCGCGGCCGAGGCGCCACCAGTCTGGGAGCTGTCGACCAACACCGTCCGCGTCAAACCCCTTCCCTCAAGTCGATCCTCGTAGTACATCGCCGTCTGGTGGACGAGGTCGGCCAAGTCACCCGTTGTCCGTGTCGGACGATTTCGAAAGAAAATGAGATCTCGCCCGCGGATGACTGCCAACGTGCTGTATCCAGGTGCGAGATGCACCAGAAGCCAATCGGCGTGTTGCGGCGGAGACATCGCGATGGATGCATTGATGAGATTGAAGCTCGCGAGGTCCAAGAGACCCGCGTGCGCTCCAGCGTCCGCACAGACCGCCTCGTACTCCTCCACGATGTCCCGACGTATCAGTGCGACGACGTACTCCTGTCCACCATCGCGTCCTTGCACCCCTGGCGTGCATGCAATCTGTGCGTCCTCAACACGAAACGGAACCGCCTTGCGCACTTGCCACGCAGCGAGGCGCTGCAGGTCGGCCACACGCGCTGGCGTGCTGTCAAAATGCACCAGGGACACCTTTGCTACGGTGTCTGGAACGACGACCCCGACGCGCGTCGCCCGCCGGGGCAACTGTTCGAGCACCTGACGCACGGCATCCGTCACCGCCGTACGGTCGCTGATGTTGACAGCGGACGCCGCTGGAACGATCGCTCCCGCCGGCAGAGGCACGCTCGTATGACCAACGAGGCTCGACCTCGACCGTAATCCCGAAAGCGCGACACCGGTGACGCGGTCCGCGGCGATCTCCAGACCTACCGACGGGCCGGGCATCTCGAGCGACCGGCGCAGGCGTTCTAGAAGTGGAGTCATGCCACGAAGGTGACCTTGTTGATTTCCCGCAGGGTGGTCACGCCCTGGAGGACGCAGTCGATCGCCGAGTCTCGAAGGAATCGCATCCCTCCGTCTCTTGCGGCCTTCTTGATCTCCGACGTGGACTTGCGCGCCAGGATCATCTCGCGAATGTTATCTGTCAGGTCCAAAAGTTCGCAGATCGCGGTGCGGCCCTTATACCCGGTACCTCCGCACTCGATACACCCAGCGCCTTCGAAGAACACGGCACCTCCGGCAAGCGCTGGGTCCAATCCCGCATCGGCCAGCTCGCTGGGGGGGATCGAGACCGGACGCTTGCAGTCGGCGCAAATCTTTCGCACGAGACGCTGCGCCAGCACACAGTTGAGCGCTGACACAAACTGGTACTCCTCCACGCCCATATTCAAGAAGCGCCCGAGAACATCGACCACGTTGTTCGCATGAACGGTCGTAAACACGAGATGGCCGGTGAGCGCGGATTGAATCGCGATCTGCGCCGTATCGGGGTCGCGAATCTCACCCACCATGATCTTGTCCGGGTCGTGGCGAAGGATTGACCGCAAGCCGCGTGCGAACGAAAGGCCCTTTCGCTCGTTGATCGGAATCTGCGTGATACCTCGTAGCTGGTACTCGACCGGGTCTTCGATGGTGATGATCTTGTCCTCTGAAGACTTGATCTCGGACAGAGCGGCGTACAGTGTGGTCGTCTTTCCGCTCCCTGTGGGGCCCGTCACGAGAACCATGCCGTACGGCTCGGAGATGTATTTTCGAAATCGGCGAAGCTGATCCTCCGGAAATCCAAGAATGTCGAGACGCAGCTCGTGGAATTGCTCGCTAATCGACTGCTTGTCCAGGATTCGAATCACCGCGTCCTCGCCATGTACGCTGGGCATGATGGACACGCGGAAATCGATCGTCTTGCCCGGCATCTTCACCTTGAAGCGACCATCCTGCGGCACCCGCTTCTCCGCGATGTCGAGCTCTGACATGACTTTGATCCGGGACAGGATCGGGCTGTGAAACTGCTTGTCGATGGGTCGCAGTGCCGACTGGAGCACGCCGTCGATCCGGTACTTGACGTACACGGCATCGTCCTGGGTTTCGACGTGGATGTCACTGGCCCGGCGTTGAATCGCCGTATACAGCATCGAATCCACGAGCCGAATGATCGGGCTGAGGTCGCTTGTGAGCCGCTCGACCGTCAGATCCTCTTCCGCGGACTCGTCCTCATGCAGCAGCTGGAGCTCGAAGCTTTCCGTCGCCTCATCGAGAACACGCTGGGACCCTTCGCTCTTCTTCAGGATCGACTCGATCGCCGACGGCCTGCCGACCGTCACCCTCACGGGTGACCCGAGGAGAAGCGCCAATTCGTCCAGTCTCGGAACGTCCGTAGGGTCGGAGACCACGATGACCAAGGATTCCCCGTCCCTAATATGTGGCACAAAACCGTAACGCAGCATCAGGTCAGCGGGAATCGAACGAAACAGTTCCTGATCGACATTGAACTGGTCCATTTCGACATACTCGAGGCGGTATCGTTCCGCCAGGCGCCGGGCGCGAGCAGTCTCGTCGTCGGTCTTGTCCGGAGGGCCCTCCGGGAGATACAGGTCGGTGCCTGTGTCCGGCGTCGCCGATTGTGACTTCAAATCGGCCGCAGGGGGAGACGAGGCAACTACGGGCTTTGGTTCCGTCATGACACGAGCGACCCCAGCTGAATCAGCGGCATATAGAGTGCGAGAAGGAGACCGGCGATGACGATTCCCATGATCACCAGCAAGACGGGCTCAATAACGGTCATGAAACGTCCAAGCGCAGTTTCGATTTCTTCGTCGAAGAAGTCACCGACATTCGTCAGCATCTCCTGCAAGGCGCCGGTCGATTCGCCCACTTCGACCATCTTGATCGCCACCGACGGGAAGATACGACGACGAGCCAGGCTCGTCGACAGGGCCTGCCCTTCTTTGACCTCACGCGTCACGACATCGAGCTGTTGAGAGAAGTAGCGATTGCCGAGCGAGCGAGCGGCCACATCGAGCGCGCTGACGAGCGGGATACCCCCTCCGAGGAGCGTGGCCAGCGTTCGGGCGAGCTGGGACGTCGAGAACTTGCGTGCGATCTGACCCACTCCGGGGACTCTCAAGAGGAGCCGGTCGAGAGACGCGCGGCGGTCGGCCCTCTTGAACCAGACCCAGAGGAGGCCGCCGCTCATGCCGCCAAGCAGAACGATCAGGACGAGACTCTCCCGGAGGGTCCGCGAGAGCGCCATGATGGCACGCGTGGCAAGCGGCAGGTCTGCGCCAAGCCCGTCGTAAAAGTCCCCGAACGCCGGCACGACCTGGAGCACGATGATCCCAACCACCACCAGGGAGAGGGCGAGAAGAATAAGGGGATACAGCAGTGCTGAGATCGTTTTTCGGCGCACAGCCGCGAGAATGCGTGCGTAGGCGACATAGCGGCGGAGGACCTCCTCGAGGCTCCCACTCCTCTCACCCGCCATCAGCGAGGCTGTGTACACACCCGGAAACAGCCCTTCCTGGGCTTCGAAGGCCTCCGACAGTGACGTGCCGCTCCGCACGCGTTCGTGGACGTCATCGACGACCGTCTTCATCTCCGGGTTGTCGATCCGTTGACGCAGGATGTCCAGTGACTGAACGAGTGGCATTCCAGCGTGGAGTAGCGCAGCCAGCTCCTGGTTGAAGACGATGAATTCACGCGACTTAATCCGCCGGCGCCTGGACCACGTGAGCCCAGAGAGTCCAAGCGTGCCTCGGCGTCGCAAGGAGAGCAGGTAGAAACCCTTCTCCTCGAGTTCCCGCCGGAGCTTCGCTTCGTCCTCGGCGACGTACACGCCGTCAAGGACTTCGCCGCTCGCCGAGCCAACGCGACACTGAAACTCCATGATCCCGCGCGACAGCGCTGATGCAACCCCTGGTCCGACAATAGATTATCGGCATCTCAGCTGTCAAAATGTAGGGCCGATCATCCCAACACCTTTCGTTCGTTGAAGTTAGAGGGCTGGTGCGCTTGTAGGGTCCCGGCGGCTAGCGCCGGGTAAACGTCCGCGGGTGGCCAGCTGGCTAGTCGCTTTGGTTAGCGTCGACCAGATCCATGACCCGCGCGACATACTGGCGGGTCTCGGGATACGGTGGAATTCCGTCGAATCTCCGAACTGGTCCCTCGCCCGCGTTGTAGGCGGCGAGCGCCAGGGCGATTCCGTATCTGTCAATGAGGCGCCGAAGGTGTCGGGCGCCAGCATCGATATTCTCCGCGGGATCATACGGGTCAGCGACCGCGTATTCCTCCGCGAGGGTAGGCATCAGCTGCATCAGTCCCATTGCCCCACGATGGGACACCGCGGTGGCCCGATAGCCGGATTCCGCCTCGACGAGTGCGTGAATAAGATAGGGATCGACGCCATGATCCTCGGCGGCCTGCTGGATGAGCTCACCATACGGCCTCGCCAGCATCCGAAGTCCCGAACCCTTCGAAGGGACCACATCCAGCGGCCGATCGGGTGTGGACCGGGGAGTCCTGTCGAGCTCGATGCGGTCGATCAGACGGGGATCGCACCGGACCTCTCCCCCACCGCGAAGCTCCAGCACGATGGCGTCCCCATCGATGCGATGCGCCTCAATCGGCATAGTCCCGCCGGCCGCAAAGTGTACGACCTCGAATGACGTTGGAGCGGCCGCAGGCGCGACGAAGAGGATCACGGCCAGAAATCCAGTCGTGGCGACCGCATGTAGTCTCGACATCCGAACGAACCTAGCACAGGTCACATGGCGTGACCAAGCGCTCCAAAGGGTCACAGTGGTTCCAGAAACAGGTAAAACACTCTTACGCCAAGGGTTCGGCGATCGTCGTTCGCTTCCAGAACGGCTGCCGGGACAAAGGTCTTATCAATCTGTAGATCCAGTGTCACGGTGTCAGTGCCTCCGAGTTGTTCAGCGGTTAGCGGCACTTCGTGAAACTGCGGTTCCGTTGAATCGAGGCTGATCGTGTAGACGCTCTCGCCATCTAGATTGAGGACAACTTCTTGCGGTGCGCCGAACAGTTCGGGCCGGCCTTCGAGCTCGATGTAGAGAACCGCGTCCGAACCCGGGTTGCGAAACTTGACATCGGCGGTCTTTCCCGTCCATCGCCAGTGCTCGTCGGTGACCGGATCAAACTCGTCACGGAACCAGCCATCCTGGTACATGACGAAACTACTCTCCGATTGTGGCTCGAGAGAGATCGTCGTCCCATGATAGGCGCGTCGACCCAAATGGTCTCCAGTGAGTGGCAACCGCTCTCCCGTTGTCGCGGAGTACAGTCCAACAGCCACGACCGATTCCCCGATGTACGGGTACATTGGTATGCGTACGCGCCGCGCGTAGGAGATCGTTTGTCCCGGTTGCCACTGGGTCGTCGGGATGGATGGCGCGTGGTCCTCGGCCCACATCATCCCTCCGGTTGAATCGAGAAAGTGGACCATGACCCGGTAGTCCTCGTTCAGCGGCTCGAGGTCCTGCGAGACAACAAACTGGAACGAGAGCGTGATCGGCGCGCCGAGGGGAACAGCTGAACGATTTGGCTGTACCGTCACTGTCGCCACCGGGTTGCTCGTGAGCCCATCGCCACACGCGAAGGGCGTCGCAGCACACATCACGACGAGGAGCGACTGCCGTACCCGACGGCTTGACCATGAGTGGTCTTGACGAATGCTCACGATAGGAATCACGTAGGGGTCACCTTCGGAAGAGCGGCGTCATGTTACCGTGTTGTCGAGCGTACCGCAATATGCTACAGTTCCGGCGCATTCGACCACTCACACCGTTGTTCACCCCCCTCCGCGGAGGTTCCTCGCATGACGCTTGAAGCGCTTGGCATGGTAGAAACGAAGGGCCTCGTTGGTTCGATCGAAGCGGCCGACACAATGGTGAAGGCAGCTAATGTTGTACTCGTTGGCAAAGAGTACATCGGAGCGGGCTATGTGACGGTGATGGTCCGCGGGGATGTTGGTGCGGTCAAGGCTGCCACCGATGCGGGCGCCGCTGCCGCCAGGCGCGTCGGAGAGTTGGTCTCGGTACACGTCATTCCGCGACCCCATGGTGAGGTCGAGAAGATTCTTCCAAAGGCCAAGGACGCGGCAAAGTAGCGCCGTTGGGCCATGAGCCACCCCTCCTCGACATCGGACCGGGACCTCATCTCGACCGGTGAAGCCCGCGCGCTCGCTCGCCGAGCCAAGGCCGCACAGTCGCGTCTCGAGGAGCTGACGCAGCAGCAAGTCGACGCAATCGTCGAGGCGATGGCGAATGTCGCGTCCGTCGAGGCGGAGGCGCTGGCCGACCTCGCGGTGCAGGAGACCGGATACGGCGTCGCGGCCGACAAGCTCAAGAAGAACCTCTTCGCTGCGCAGACCGTATACGACTTCATTCGCCCCATGAAGACGGTGGGGGTGATCCGATCGTTCCCGGAACGCAGAGTCTCCGAGATTGCCCAGCCGTTTGGAGTGGTGGCCGCCGTTGTCCCGTCGACGAATCCGACGTCGACGACGATCTACAAGATCCTGATTGCCGTCAAGGCGCGATGCGCTCTTGTTATCAGTCCGCACCCGGCCGCCGTGACCTGCATTACCAAGACGGCAGAGTTGATGAATCGTGCCGGTTGCGCCGCGGGGCTTCCTGACGGCGCGATCAGCTGGATGCAGACGGTGACACTCGAAGGCACGCAGGAACTCATGAGTCACCGCGATGTTTCGCTTATCCTTGCGACGGGCGGGATGGGGCTCGTCCGTGCCGCGTACTCGGCCGGCAAGCCGGCCTACGGTGTGGGGCCTGGGAACGCTCCGGCGTACATCGAGGGTTCCGCCGACGTTCCCACGGCGGTCCGGGACATTATCACGGGTAAGACGTTCGACAACGGAGTGCTGTGCTCCGCAGAGAATTCCGTTGTTGTCGATCGCGGCGTTGCCGATGAGGTGCGGCGCGAGTTCGAACGCCAAGGAGCGGTGTTCCTGTCGGACACGGAGAGCGCGGCGCTCGCTCGAGTTCTCGTAACGCCGCAGGGCCTTCCCAACCCTTTGCTGGTCGGCAAGTCAGCCACGGAGGTCGCGCTGGCGGCGGGGCTCACGGTGCCCACCGGCACTCGCGTCTTGATTTCACCGCTGACGGGAGTCGGCCGAGATTATCCGCTCTCAATGGAAAAGCTCTGCCCGGTGCTGTCGTTCTACGAGGTCGACGACTGGAGAGGTGGCTGTGAGCGATGTATGGAGATCTTGCGATACGGCGGAATGGGTCACACGATGGCCATTCACTCTCGCGATGAGGCGGTGGTCCTGGAGTTTGGCCTCAAGAAGCCCGCCTTTCGTATTGTGGTCAACTCGCCAACGACACTGGGATCCATCGGGATGACGACGGGGCTGGACCCGGCCATGACTCTTGGCTGTGGTGGCTTCGGAGGAAATATCACATCGGACAATATTTCGCCGATGCACCTATTGAACATCAAGAGGCTCGCCTACGGCATTCGCCCTGCTACGCTTCAGCGCAGGGACGCTCGCCCGCAACCTCATTCCGCCGAAGCGGTAGCCGCGCCCGCAATCGAGCCCCGGACCCTGGCTCGGCGGATCGACGCTTTTCTGCTTCAACGTGGCGTCTCGTCCGGCCCACACGCTGAAGAGCCGCGACCAGCGCAACCCCCGGCTCGCCCAGTGACGCAGTCCGCACGAGAGGTTGTCGCTGGGGAGCCAGAAGTCGTCGCTGTGGAATTTGTGTGCGAGGAGGACGTACGAGACGCAGTGAGCCGTTCGCGTTCCATTGTCGTTGACGAGAAGACAATCGTGACACCCGCGGCACGGGACTTGGCTGACAGGCATCGAGTGTTTGTCTACGCTGGCGTCTCGACTTCCCGCTAAGGCAGGTCCGGAATCATCTTGCCCGTGCGCGCCGTAGCCTGGCGTGTCCTGTCACCGTAATTCGCAACATGATTCCTGGGCGGGGCATCCTACCTGGCAGCGTTGTTCCTCGGTCACAGATGCCCAATCTGCTCCCTCGTCCCGCCTTCCCCGGCAGGTGCCGAGCTCCGGGACTTGTGTCACGAATCACGGTGACAGGGCACGAGGTGTGGAGTCGATGCACACCTCCTGCTCCTGAGACGCGGCAGATTCTGAAACCCGGCACCCCGCCGCATCGGTGACGGCTCGACCCGAGGCTCCCATCTAGTCTGGATCCGCCCTTGCGGATGTGTCGGCGTGCATGCGCGACTGCACTCTGCCTCGCTTGTGGGTGTTGAAGCCTCGCTGGTCGAAGTCGAGGTCGATGTGTCGTTCGGTCTTCCGACGTTCACGATGGTTGGCCTTCCAGACTCGAGCGTTCGGGAGAGTCGAGACCGTGTTCGGAGTGCGATACGCAACTCGACATTCGAGTTTCCCGCGCACCGAATCACGATAAACCTTGCTCCTGCCGACGTCCGCAAGCGCGGAACGTCTTACGATCTGCCGATTGCGGTGGGTGTCCTCGCAGCAAGCGGTCAACTTTCTTGCCGCGACTACGCCGACGTGCTCTTCCTGGGCGAGCTCTCGCTGGATGGCTCGATTCAGTCAACACGGGGCGTGCTGCCTATGGCGCTGGTGGCCCGACGCCGTGCGATGAGGCTCTTCGCGCCCCATCAGGCAGGTGCGGAGGTGGCGCTCATCCCAGGGCTGTCGACCGCTCTCGTAGCGTCCCTGCGTGAAGTTGTCGAGGTTCTGGAGGGCCGCTCGGTAGCCCGCACTGCTGGTCCCGCACTCCGAATCTCTGGAGCTTCAGTGGCGGCGGACGCCCCTGATATGAGTGAGGTTCGCGGCCAGCAGTTGGGCCGCCGGGCTCTCGAGGTTGCCGCTGCCGGGAGGCACAATCTGCTGCTCGTCGGCCCCCCGGGCGGGGGAAAGACGATGATGGCAAGACGACTACCCGGAGTGTTGCCCCCGCTTTGCCTGGAGGAGGCGATCGAAACGAGCACGATTCACTCAGTACTCGGCCGCAAGATTGGGGGCGAGGGACTTCCGGACGCGTGTCCGTTTCGAGCACCCCATCACTCGATTTCGGACGCAGCTCTGATCGGCGGCGGGCGAGAGCCCAGGCCTGGCGAGGCGAGCCTGGCGCACAATGGAGTGCTCTTCCTCGATGAGATTCCCGAATTTGATCGACGTTCCCTGGAGGTCTTGCGGCAACCCCTCGAGGAGGGCGTCGTGCGGGTTGCGCGCGCGTCGGCGGTCGCCGTATTTCCGGCCCGATTCCTTCTCGTGGCGGCCATGAACCCGTGTCCGTGCGGATACGCCGGTGACCCGTCGCGCGAGTGTCGATGCACTCCGAAGCAGGTTATTCGCTATCACGGTCGGCTGTCCGGACCCCTCCGCGATCGACTGGACCTCGTGGTTCCGGTCAACCAGGTCCCAGTGGCCGACCTGCTCTCCGATTCGCATTCCGAGGCTTCTTCGGAGATTCGCCGCCGCGTCATTCGGGCCCGTGGGCGCCAAACGGAGCGCTACGGCTCGGTGACGGCAAGAACAAACGGAGACCTCACACGAAGGGAACTGGGTCTGTTTTGCCAAGTCGATCGCGACGGAAAGCACCTGCTTTCACGCGCGATCTCTCGTTTTCGGTTGTCTGCCCGAGGATATGATCGAGTCAGACGAGTGGCCCGCACCCTTGCCGACCTCGATGATTCCGGGACCATAGAGTCAAATCATGTCGCCGAAGCCCTCGCGTACCGCGGAATACGACCTGAATCGTGACTTCGAACCGCAGACCTCAGCACTTTTCATCGACCTGGCGGCTGTGTTAGAGTGCTGAGATTTTTTGTTGGTTCTTTTCCAGTCCATGCTCCGCAAGCGCTACTCCCTCATCATCGCGAACCGCGCGACCGGGTCTACTCACCGGTTTGGGTTTGGTGTCGGTCCGGCGCTCGCCCTGCTCTTGGCGCTCCTGGTGCTTCCGGCAGCTCTGCTTGTGTATGCCGAGTGGAGCACGTCGCTGGCCGTCACTCGCCTCCGGACTCAGAGCGTTCGGCTGGAGCTTGAGAACGCTCACTACAGGGACGTTGCCCGCAACTTGAGCAAGGAAACGGTCTTGCTCGATGCCGCGATGAAGAAGCTTTCGGGACGTGTCAACATGGACCCAGCGCTCCTGCAGTCGATGTCACGGCTTCCCGACAGTGTTCAGGTCGGCGCTCCGCAGACGTCGGCCGACGCGGCCGTTCAGGTTGAGGCGCTGGAAGCTATGCGAGGCCTCCTGGCGACCCTCAGCGATCGTCTCGCGCTTGTTCGTAGGGGCGTGGCATACCGCGAGGCACTGGCTGCTGCAACTCCGGTCATTCGGCCTGCTGACGGATGGATTTCTGGAACGTACGGATACAGAACAGACCCGTTCACAGGCGAGCGAGATTTTCACCCCGCACTCGACATCTCGTCGCAGAGAGGTCGACCTGTGTACGCGACGGCGACCGGTCGCGTCTTCTCCGCGGCGCGCAACGGCGCGTACGGAAATCTGGTGGAAATCGACCACGGCTTCGGTCTCGTCACCCGCTATGGACACTTGTCCGATTTCGCCGTTGCGATTGGTGACACCGTGCAGCACGGCAGTGTCATTGGGTACGTCGGTGCAACTGGTCGCGCAACGGGGCACCACGTCCATTACGAGGTCTGGTCGAGCGGGCGGACGCTGAACCCGATGCAGCTACTGACCAAACCGCGAATCGCCGCAGCGAACTAACCTCCATCTGGACTTCTCACCGCTGCTTGACGGACCGGCACCCCTTTTCTAGAATCGTGGGTACCTGCACCTGACAACCCCCACATATGAGTGATCGTACGAGGGCCCGCCGGCCGGGACCACAGCGTCGTGTAAGCAGCTGGCGCTTTGCGATCGCACCGCGCCCCTCTGGAGTCTGATGCTCGACAGAGCCCTGGCGAAAGTCTTCGGAACCCAAAACGAGCGAGACCTCAAGCGCCTGTGGCCGTCCGTCTCGGAGATCAACTCACGAGAAGAGGGTGTGCAGGCCCTCTCGGATGAGGAGCTACGCGAGCGAACGGGTGCTTTCCGGGCACGAGCTGAGCAAGGGGAGTCGCTGGATGATCTGCTCCCCGACGTCTTCGCCGTTGTCAGAGAAGCCGGATGGCGTGCCCTGGAAATGCGGCATTTCGACGTTCAACTTCTCGGAGGGATGGTTCTTCATAAAGGCAAGATCGCCGAGATGAAGACCGGCGAAGGCAAGACGCTCGTCGCAACGCTTGCGGCGTATCTCAACGCCCTCGCGGGGAAGGGTGTGCATGTCGTCACCGTCAACGACTACCTTGCCCGTCGCGATTCTGAATGGATGGGAGGTATTTACCGTTTTCTGGGTATGACGGTTGGGGTCATTCAGCACGATATGCGGGATGCCGAGCGTCAGGCGGCCTACCAGTGCGATATCACCTACGGGACGAACAACGAGTTCGGCTTCGACTACCTGCGAGACAACATGAAGTTCGATGTCTCACAGTTCGTGCAGCGTCCTCACAACTTCGCGATCGTCGATGAAGTAGATAGCATCCTCATTGACGAGGCTCGGACCCCCCTCATTATCTCGGGACCTGCGCAGCAATCGACCGAGCTCTACTACGAAGTGGACCGGGTCGTTCCCAAGTTGAAGCCAGGTGCCGTCACGCAGGGCAACGTCCCGGCTGAGGAACGGGACGCACTCGAGTCGACGGGTGACTTCCTCAAAGACGAGAAGCACAAGACCGTCGCATTGACGGAGAGTGGCATCGCCAAGGTCGAAAAGCTGATGAAGGCGCACCTTCAGCCAGGTGGGCTGTATGAGCCCGTCAATATGCCGGTGCTTCACCACGTCAACCAGGCGCTCCGCGCGCATGCGATTTTTCAGCTTGACGTCGACTACATGGTCAAGGATGGCCAAGTCGTCATCGTCGACGAATTTACCGGACGCTTGATGCCCGGACGTCGCTGGAGCGACGGGCTGCACCAGGCCGTGGAGGCCAAGGAAAAAGTCAAGATCGAGCGCGAGAACCAAACGCTCGCAACGATTACGTTTCAGAACTATTTTCGAAAATACGACAAGCTGTCCGGCATGACAGGGACTGCGGAGACCGAAGCTTCGGAGTTCAACAAGATCTATGAGCTTGATGTGCTCGTGATCCCGACGAACAGAGACTTGGTAAGGATTGAGGATCCCGATCTCATCTATCGAACGAGCGACGAAAAGTTTCAGGCGATCGTTGAGGACATCACAGAGAAGCAAGAGTCGGGTCGACCCGTACTGTGCGGCACGGTCTCGATTGAGAAATCGGAACGGCTGTCCGCTCTCCTCAAGCGTAGCGGTGTGCGGCACGTCGTCTTGAACGCCAAGTACCACGAACGCGAGGCGGAGATCGTCGCTCAGGCCGGTCGGCACGGTAACGTCACGATCGCCACCAACATGGCGGGTCGCGGCACCGATATCCTGCTCGGGGGTAACCCTGAACACATGGCCCGCCAGCAGGTGCTGAAAGAGGAGGCTGCCGACGAGGTTTCGAAGGCCGACTTCCGTGTTGTCGACGACGAGACGTTCGTCTATTTCTCCCACGAGAACCGATATTTTCGAACGCAGCGCAGCGACTGGGAGCGGATCTTCGCCCACTTCAGGGAACAGACCGATTCTGAGCACGCAGAAGTCGTCGAGGCGGGTGGTCTCCACATCATCGGCACCGAGCGTCACGAGGCCCGACGGATCGACAATCAGCTGCGCGGCCGCGCCGGACGTCAAGGCGATCCGGGATCGTCGCAGTTCTATTTGTCGCTCGAAGACGACCTGATGCGGATTTTTGGTTCAGACCGAATCTCGGGTCTGATGGAGCGCTTAGGTATGGAAGAAGGGGTACCCATCGAGCACAAGATGGTAACCCGGGCGATCGAACGAGCCCAAAAGCAGGTTGAAGCCCAAAACTTCTCCGTCAGGAAGCATCTCCTGGAATACGACGACGTCATGAACAAGCAGCGCGAGAGTGTCTATGGGCTGCGGCGGGAACTCCTGGAGGGAGCGATTGGGCTCGACGATGACGAGGCGGTCGATAGCCGAGAGTACCTGATGACGTTGGCGGAGGGACTCGTCGAGGAGAAGTTAGATGCTTTCTGCGGCGAGGAGACTGATCCGGAAGACTGGGATCTCGGGGCACTCAAACGCTCGTTTGGTGATCTCTTTGGTGTGACCGCCGAACGGATGTCAGCGGTCGAGCTCGAGTCGACGGGCGTGCCTGAAATGCACGACGCGTTGTGGGACGTGGCCCTCACGATGTATCAAGAGAAGGAAGGCACGATCGAGGAAAGCGTCATGAGGCGCGTCGAACGTGACATCATGTTGCAGATTGTCGACGTGCAGTGGAAGGACCACCTCTATGGTCTCGACCACCTGAAGGAGGGCATCGGGCTGCGAGGCTACGGTCAGCGTGATCCCTTGGTTGAATACAAGCGCGAAAGCTTCGCGATGTTTCAGGGGATGAAAGAGCGGATCGATGAGGAAACGGTTAAGTACTTGTGGCGATTGCGGCCGGTGACTAAGGAGGGCGGAGCGTCGACTGCCGCGCGGCCGGCTCTTCGGCGTTCAACCCCACTGTCGTTCAACGAGCCTCGGGCGGCAGCGTCGGCGCTTGCGGGTGTGGGTGCGGCGGTCGCCTCGGGCGGACCGCCCCGGCCAGCTCGTACGGGTGGAGACGATGCGGCGGTCCAAACGGTACGTCGGGATGCCGCCAAAGTCGGGCGGAATGATCCATGTCCATGCGGAAGCGGTAAGAAGTACAAGAAGTGTCACGGGGCCTGATGATGGAGACGAAAACCGAAAGACTCGATGTACCGGCGGCGTTGCAGGTGGCCACGGCGCTGACCTTCGATGACGTTCTCCTGCGTCCGCGCCATTCTCAGATCCTACCGAGCCGGGTCGACGTGTCGACCCGGCTGACGCGGAATATCACGTTGAACGTACCCCTGGTCAGTGCCGCCATGGACACAGTCACCGAATCCCATATGGCGATCGCCATGGCGCAACTCGGCGGGATTGGGATCATCCACAAGAACTTGGAGGTTGCCGACCAGGCCTCGGAAGTGGACCGTGTCAAGCGGTCTGAAAGCGGAATGATCGTCAACCCGATCACGCTGTCGCCCAAGAGCAGCATCTACCAGGCTCTCGAGTTGATGAACAAGTATCGGATTTCGGGCGTTCCGATCACCGAAGACGGCCGCAACGAAGGTCGTCTCGTTGGTATCTTGACCAATCGTGATCTTCGCTTCCAGAGAGATGTGCACCGGCCGATCTCCGAGGTCATGACCCGGGACGACCTCATTACCGTTCCGGTAGGCACCACGCTCGACGAAGCGAAAGAGATTCTGCATCGCCATCGAGTCGAGAAGCTCCTGGTTGTCGACGGGGACTTCAATCTCCGAGGCCTCATCACGGTCAAGGACATCCAGAAGGCGATCAAGTATCCGCGTGCGTGCAAGGACTCACTGGGGCGTCTGCGTGTTGGCGCGGCAGTTGGAATCGCCAACGACACGATCGAGCGCGCTGAAGCGTTGGTCGCTGCCCATGTTGATCTCCTGGTACTCGATAGCGCCCATGGTCACTCGCAGAACGTGCTCGATATGGCACGGCGCCTCAAACAGGACTTTCCATCGGTCGATCTCATCGCGGGAAACGTCGCGACTGCTGAGGGGGCTGACGCGCTGATCGAGACAGGTGTTGACGGCGTCAAGGTGGGGATCGGTTCTGGATCGATCTGCACGACACGGATGGTCGCCGGGATCGGTGTTCCGATGGTCACTGCGGTCACGGACGGCGCTCGCGCCGCCGACCGCCATGGCGTCCCGATCATTGCGGATGGTGGGGTTCGATACTCAGGCGACATTACGAAGGCGATGGCAGTCGGTGCCAGTTCGGTCATGATCGGCAGCTTGTTTGCGGGGACCGACGAGAGCCCCGGGGAGCTCATCCTGTATCAGGGGCGCAGCTTCAAAGAGTACCGCGGCATGGGCTCCATTGGTGCGATGCGCCGTGGAAGCCGCGATCGGTACTTCCAGGAGGAGTTTGATCTGTCGGATCAAATGCCGAGTGACGATATGGCGCAGAAGCTTGTTCCTGAGGGGATCGAGGGACGTGTTCCCTACAAGGGCTCGGTTGCCGCGATGATTCATCAGCTCGTGGGCGGACTCCGGGCCGGCATGGGCTACTGCGGAGCGGCGTCACTTTCGAGTCTGCGGCGCAATGCTCAGCTGATTCGGATCACACCTGCCGGTGTGCGCGAGAGTCACGTTCACGACGTGGTGATCACAAAGGAAGCACCGAACTACCGGAGCGAGTAGAGGATCGGCGGCGAATTTTCGGCGTGCTGCTAGATCAGCGTCTCGATTCGGATCTCACGAAGATCTTCGCCTCTGTCTTCGATCGAGACACAGACGGAAGGTCGTGGACGGCGAAGGAGGCGATCGGCCCACTCGATCGCTACGATCGTCGACGGCGTTGAGAGTTCGTCGAGGCCCAAGTCGCTCACAGCGCCCGTTTCGACACGATACAGATCGACATGCTGGACGGTGAGACGCCCTGCATACGGTTGGATCAGGGCAAAGGTCGGACTCGACACATCGGCGGGATTTCCTCCGAGTCCGGTGACGAGTCCTCGGACGAAGGCGGTCTTGCCGGCCCCGAGATCGCCAACGAGCAGAATGATATCGCCCCCGGCAACGTCTGCCGCTAGCTCCCCCGCGATGCGGATTGTATCGGCCTCTCCGTGGCTAGAATAGAGACCGTCCACGTCCCCTACTAGCTGGCGTCGCCGTCGGGCTCTGACGGTGCGGCGAGCTCTCGTGCTGCCTGACCCAGCGCACCTATCAGATCCGAGGCGACCAACGCGACTTCTCCATGGGCATCAGCCGCGAGATCTCCGGCGCGACCGTGGATAGACACGGCGATCTGACACGCCGCGGATGCCTGCCCGATCTCCGCAAGCCACGCAGCGGTGACACCGGTCAGCACGTCTCCGACCCCTGCCGTTGCCATCCCTGGGTTGCCCGTCAGGTTGAGGCGAACGGTGCCATCTGGTTCCCCAATCAGCGTCCCCGCACCCTTCAAGACGACGAACACTTGATGTTCCACGGCAAATTGCCTGGTCAGGGACACTCGATCAGACTGAACCGAGAGGGGTGTTGTGTGGCACAGACGCGCCATTTCGCCCGGATGAGGCGTCAGGATGACCGGCACGCCGGCTTTGGTCTTGAGGAGCTGTGGTGTGTCGGCAAGTGCGTTCAGGGCATCGGCATCGATCACGAGCGGAACGTTCGAGTGCTCGAGCAGTCCCTGGACAATCGTCGTCACATCAGGCCCTACACCGAGACCAGGACCAACGGCGATTACGTCGCACCGACACGACAACAAAGACGCGAGGGCATCGGAGGCGACGGTGCCCTCCGCTGTCTCGGGGAGCGGCAGTGTCATGTATTCCGGCGCTCCAGCTGCCACAGCTGGCACGCAAGACCTCGGCGTGGCGACGGTGACGAGCCCGGCCCCCGACCGCAGCGCACCGAGCCCAGCTAAACATGCCGCCCCGGTCTTTCCCTGGCTTCCGCCGAGAACGAGAACGTGCCCAAAGTCGCCCTTGTGCGAGTCCGTTGGCCGGGGAGGCATGAGCAGCGAGACTTCCTCAGGCGTCAACAGCTCGAGCCGGTCGCCCGGAACGTCATCGACCACGAAGTCTGGGATACCGATATCGGCGATGACGAGGTCTCCGGCCCACGCTTCAGCCGGCGGCACCAGGAGTGAGGCTTTCGGGGCTGCAAGGGTCACCGTGACGTCAGCCTCTACCGCCTCTCCGATCGGATTCACGTCATCGGCCGACAACCCACTCGGTAGATCGATAGAAACGACTGGCATCTCCCACGTGTTGATGTCACCGACCACGCCGGCCAAAAAGTCGTCCAGGGGTTTGTTGAGGCCCGTGCCGAGGATCGCATCCACAAGGACATCGCAGTCGCTCAGTGCAGACTGTGCGCTGTCCCACGCGTCGCGATCAGCGATCTCGACCACTGACACGCCGAGGTTCTTCGCGATCGCAAGATTGCGGCCTGCATCGCCCTCAACTCCGTCCGCAGTCCCGAAAAGAAACACCTGTACGTCGATTCCCTGCTGCCAGAGCACTCGGGCCACAACGAATCCGTCTCCTCCGTTGCTTCCACGGCCACTCAGCACCCCGACTCTGTGTTCGGAGAGGTCCCCCACAGTCGCACGCATGGCGGACACGACTTGATGTCCCGCGTTCTCCATCAGCACAATCGAAGGAAGGCCGATCTCCTCGATCGTGCGGCGGTCAGCCTCGCGCATTTGTGCCGTGCTCAGGATCCTCAAGACGTGGTCTCCAATGTGCGTCGAATTATATGCTTGTCCGGGGGATAATGGTCGGCGTGAAAGAGAATGGAATGCAGGCAACAGTCAATGTCAACGGCACGATCAGTGACAGCGGGTCGGCGGTCGTGTCGGTGTTCGATCACGGTTTTCTCTACGGTGAGGGCATCTACGAAACGTTGCGCACCTATCGGGGGTTACCGTTTCTCCTGGACCGACATCTCAAGCGGCTTCGAGCCTCGGCGGGGATGATTGATCTGACGATTCCGCAGGATGACGCCGCCCTGACCGCGGCCATTTCCGAGACGATGGCGAGCGCGGCACTCGACGGCGAACAGTATCTTCGGCTGCTGGTCACGCGCGGTGTGGGAGAGCTCAGTTACGACCCCAGCACCTGCCCTGTGCCAACTGTGGTGATTATTGTGAAGCCACATGCGGAGAATCCGCCGGAGGCCCTTGAACGCGGAATCAGGATGATTACGTCTTCAGTGCTGCGGAATCACCCACAGGCAATCAACCCACTTATCAAGTCAAACAACCTTCTCAATAACGCGCTCGCGATGCAGGAGGCGATACGGGCCGGTGCGCAGGAAGCCGTGATGCGCAACTACCTCGGTGAGATCTCAGAGTGTGCCCAGTCCAACTTCTTCATTGTGGCGCGGGGCGCGATTCTGACGCCGCCGCTCCACTCAGGCCTCTTGGAGGGCGTGACCCGAAACTTTGTCCTCGATGTTGCTCGGAATGTTGGCATGAGTGTTCGAGAGTCAGTACTGGGAGACGACGACGTGCAGGGTGCTGACGAGATGTTCATCACGAGCACCACGCGAGAGATTCTTCCGGTCACCAGGCTGGACGGCAATCCCGTCGGGGCCGGAGTGCCGGGGCCTGTGACCCTGGCGCTGGCCTTGGCTTTCCGGAGCCGGGTTGATGCGCTGACTGCAGACGCGGCGCGCTAGCGTAGTGCGCCCCCCCCGCCCCTGGGCGCGCTCGTCCTGAATCACTGAACGAGCGGATTGGGTTCGGCATCACCCTCGTACGACGAGACGGGCGGACAAGAGCAGACGAGATTCCGATCGCCGTAGGCGTCGTCCACGCGGCTGACCGGGGGCCAGTATTTCCGAGTTCGCACGAAACGGAGCGGAAAGGCTGCGTCCTCCCGCGAGTACGAATGACGCCATTCGGTCGCCGTCAATGATTCCGCGGTGTGAGGAGCGTTCTTGAGGACGTTGTCGTCGCGGTCGGCGCGTCCGTCGGCGATATCGGTAATCTCCTGTCGAATCTGAATCATCGCATCACAGAAGCGGTCCAGTTCATCCGGCGGCTCGCTCTCTGTTGGCTCCACCATCAACGTGCCTGCGACGGGGAACGAAACCGTGGGAGCATGGAACCCATAGTCCATGAGCCGCTTGGCGACGTCTTGTTCGGTGATGCCGAGCGCCGAGCGGAACGGACGAAGATCGAAGATGAGCTCGTGCGCCACACGGCCATTTGTGCGGGAGTAGAGCACGTCAAAATGCCCTTCTAAACGAGACTTGATGTAGTTGGCGTTGAGGATCGCGACGCGCGTCGCCTGCGTGACGCCGTCCGCACCCAGAAGGCAAAGATAGGCGTAGGAGACCAGCATAATGCTCGCGCTTCCGAACGGCGCGGCAGCGACGGCGCG
The DNA here is from genome assembly GCA_965223015.1 of Vicinamibacterales bacterium. GTDB lineage: Bacteria > Acidobacteriota > Vicinamibacteria > Vicinamibacterales > UBA8438 > CAUZIB01. The sequence continues at coordinate 535,045 of CBDCVL010000002.1, forward strand.
TATCGCACGGTCGCCACCTGTCGAAACCAGGGCGTGGCCCGGAAGGAACGGTGCGAGATGGGCTGCCACGCCGATCGGTCCCATTCCCGGCCCACCTCCGCCGTGTGGGATGGCGAACGTCTTATGCAGGTTCAAATGACAGACGTCGGCACCGATCGCCGCCGGACTCGTCAGTCCTACCTGGGCGTTCATGTTGGCTCCGTCCATGTAGACCTGTCCGCCATGGGCGTGCACGATGTCACAGATCTCCTTGATCGACTCCTCAAAGACGCCGTGGGTCGACGGGTAGGTAATCATGAGCGCGTTGAGCTGGTCAGAGTAGTTCGCTGCTTTCGCACGAAGGTCTCCAACGTCGACGTTCCCTTCCTCATCGCACGCAACGATAACGATGCGCATCCCGGCCATCGCTGCACTTGCTGGATTCGTCCCGTGGGCCGAGGAAGGAATCAGCACAACATCGCGCTTTCGCTGGCCCTGGTCATGGTGATAGGCGCGGATCACCATGAGGCCTGCAAACTCACCCTGGGCACCTGAGTTCGGTTGAAGCGAGATATCCGAAAAGCCAGTGATCTCTCGCAGGGCGCTCTTGAGAGCATCGAACATGTCGTGATACCCGAGCACCTGTTTCGCCGGGACATACGGATGCACCTCAGCAAACCGAGGCCACGACACTGGCCGCATCTCTGTAGCCGCGGTCAGCTTCATGGTGCACGACCCTAGCGGGATCATCGACGTATCGAGGCCAAGATCCTTCCGCTCCAGTCGCTTCAGATAGCGCATCATTTGAAGCTCCGAGTGATGGCGCTCAAACACCGGATGAGTGAGAAACGGACTCGTGCGTCGACATTCGTCTGGCAGATCAGTCGAGGAAAGGCACTGCCCGATCGGACGTTGGGTATCGGGTCGCTGACTCGCAAAGACTGCTGCGATGGCCTCGACATCTTCGTGGGTGGTGGTCTCATCGATCGCAATCCCGATCTCGTCGTGACCGAAATAACGGAAGTTCATCCTCCCAGCCTCGGCAACCTCTCTGATCCGACGGCTCGCATCAGCGGAGCCGGCGCACACGTGGAGGGTGTCGAAAAAACACCTATTGCGCTGGTCGTAGCCAAGCGTCGTCAAGTTGTCACTCAGCTGGCAGGCAAGACGATGCACGCGGTCGGCAATTGCGCGAAGACCGTCCGGACCGTGGTACACCGCGTACAAACCGGCCATGTTGGCGAGGAGAGCTTGGGAGGTACATATGTTCGAGGTCGCGCGTTCGCGACGGATATGTTGTTCGCGCGTCTGTAGCGCCATCCTGTAGGCGGTTCTTCCGTCGCGATCGGTTGAGACGCCGATCACCCGTCCTGGAAGCTGTCGCATGTGGGCGCTGCGCGTTGCGTAAAAGGCGGCATGAGGACCGCCCCCACCCATCGGGACCCCGAATCGCTGTGCACTCCCGACCACGACATCAGCTCCGAGCTCACCCGCCGGTTTCAGCATCGTCAGTGCCAACAGGTCTGACGCGACGGCAACCATCACTCCGGCCTCGTGTGCACGTGCAATGATGTCGGCGATCGGACGAATCGCCCCGTTCGCATCCGGATACTGCACCAACAGGCCAAAGGTCTGATCGTCAAACGTGAGGGCTTCATCCGGCTGACTCACAACCTCGATGCGAAGTGGCTCTGCCCGCCCCCGTACGACGTCCAGGGTTTGAGGAAAGCAGTTCGAGCTCACGACGAATCGGTCCGCGGTTTCACCTCGTCGGGCACGAATCCGGTGCAGCATCGCCATGGCTTCTGCGGCGGCTGTCGCCTCGTCCAGTAGGGACGCATTGGCTACATCCATGGCGGTCAGGTCCTGAACCATCGTCTGGAAGTTCAGTAGGGCTTCGAGCCGCCCCTGTGCCACTTCAGCCTGATACGGCGTATACGGCGTATACCAGCCTGGGTTTTCAAAGACGTTCCGCTGGATGACGCTCGGGGTCGTCGTGTTGTAGTACCCGAGACCGATATACGAACGATAGCCGGCGTTTCGCTCTGCCATCGTCTTCATCCGGTCGAGGAAACCCGACTCTGATTCTGCCTCAGGGAGCTCGAGTGGCGTGTCGCGGCGGATCTCCGAGGGAAGCGACTCGTCCATCAACGTGTCGAGCGTGGTCGAACCGACGACCCTGAGCATCTCCTCGATTTCGTGGGGACGGGGACCGAGGTGCCTCGACTGAAACGTGCCGGTCATCGGGACGGTTCCATTTCCCTGGGTGGCACTCGTGGTGACACATGAGCCGTGTCGGGAATGCTCATGCTACTCGACCAGGAGGGCGTACGCCTCGGCGTCGAGCAACGCCGATAGCTCATCGGGACTGGACAGCTTCAACGTGACCATCCAGGCTTGATGCGCGTCCTTGTTGACCGTTTCTGGGGTATCTGCCAGGGTCGCGTTGACTTCCACGACCACTCCGGTCACGGGACAGAACAGATCGGATACTGCCTTGACCGACTCGATCGACCCGAACTGGTCCCCCTGGGTGAAGGTGCGACCGACCTCGGGCAACTCGACGTACACCACATCACCAAGTTGCTTCTGCGCGTAGTCGGTTATCCCGATCTTCCCGGTGTCGCCTGTGACCTGGATCCACTCGTGGTCCTTTGTGTACTTCAGATCCGCAGGGTACGTCACGATTCCGCTCCTCAACCCTTTGAATTCTTTGCCCGATTATAGAAGGGCATCTTCACGACGCGTGCCTCGATCCGGCGTCCTCGAACGTCAATCGTGAGCGCCGTGCCAGGTTTGCTCGCCACAACCGGGACGTACGCCATTCCGATCGCCTTCTTGAGAAACGGCGTGAGCGTCCCACTTGTCACGTGGCCAGACTTCGCGTCACCAATGAAAACTTCATGGCCTTGACGCGCGATTCCGGGGTCTACCAGCTCGAACCCGACGAGCTTCCGAGCGACACCCTCAGACTTCTGTCGAGACAGCGCATCCTTTCCGTTGAAGGTGGCCTTGCTCCACCCGATGACCCATCCGAGGCCAGCCTCGAGCAGTGTGGTCGTTTCGTCGATATCGTTGCCATAGAGCCGCATCGAGGCTTCCAGACGCAACGTGTCTCGTGCGCCGAGTCCAGCAGGTTTGAGACCAAAGGGTGCCCCGGCCTCGAGTACGGCCTCCCAGACCCGCCCTGCCATCTGAGGCGAGACGAATAGCTCGAAACCATCCTCTCCGGTGTATCCCGTGCGTGAAATCGTGGCCCGTACGCTCGCCACCTCCCCGGAGGCGAACGAGTAGTATCGAATCGAATCGAGGTCAACACCTGTGAGTGGCTGCAGCACGTCCTTGGCGCGAGGTCCCTGTAATGCCAGCAATGCGTACCGGTTGCTCGAGTTCACAGCTACGGCATCGCCAATGGACGAGAGCTCTTGCTTGATCCAGGTGAAGTCTTTTTGCACATTCGATGCATTGACGACCAACATGAAGTGCGTATCGGCGAGTCGGTAGACCAGTAGATCGTCGACGAACGTTCCCTCGTGGGTTGTCAACGCAGAGTAATGGGCCTGCCCGACCTCGAGACTCTCGGCGTCATTGCTGGCGATCCGCTGAACTGCTTCAAGCGCATCGTTGCCGGCGATCTCGATTTCCCCCATGTGACTGACATCGAAGAGCCCCGCGGCTGTTCGGACGGCTAGGTGCTCGTCCGCAATGCCCGAGTACTCAAGTGGCATCTCCCAGCCGGAGAACGGAACCATCCGCGCACCGAGGGCTCGGTGCTGCGCGGCGAGCGGTGTTTCACTGAGGTTCGAGTCGGTCGCGTGGGTCATTTCACCTGAAGGGGGGCTACCGGAGAAGGTCCTCACGGCGAGCGGACAACCCTACTATGTGGCCGAACAAAGGGTCAAGACGGGGCTGCGATCATTGTACCGAACGTGTGTCAAGGGCGGAGCAAAATTAGACCACCGTGGCGGAGGAAAACTAGACCATTAGGCAGTTGGGTGGAGTGGCGGAACGCGGCAGTGCGGAGGGGACGTCAGGACGCCGGGGTGGTCGCGGGCGGGCGGGCTTTCTTGCTGTGTTCGAGGCGATAGCTCTCGCCGTTCAGCTCCAGGATGTGGACGTGGTGGGTCAGTCGATCGAGCAGCGCGCCGGTCAGCCGTTCGGACCCGAAGATCTCGGTCCATTCGTTGAAGGGCAGATTCGAGGTCACGAGCGTCGACGCTTGCTCGTAGCGCTGGGAGAAGATCTCGAAGAGCAGCTCGGCGCCGGTCTTCGACAACGGCACATAGCCGAGCTCGTCGACGATCAACAGATCCTGCTTGGCGAGCTGCTTCTGAAAACGCAGCAGGCGCTTGTCATCCCGCGCCTCGAGCAGCTCGTTCACCAGTGCGGCGGCGGTGGTGAAGCGCACCCGATAGCCTTTCTGACAGGCGGCCAGCCCCAACGCGAGCGCGAGATGCGTCTTGCCCGTGCCGGAGTTGCCCAACGCCAACACGTTCTCTCGCCGGTCGAGATACTCCGAGCGGGCCAGCTCCAGCACCAGGCGTTTGTTCACCGACGGGATCGCGCGGAACTCGAAGGTCTCGAGACTCTTCAAGACCGGGAACCTGGCGGCCTTGATGCGCCGCTCGACGGCGCGTTGTTCGCGATCGAGCAACTCCAGCTCGCAGAGGCGGAACAGGTAGCGCGAACAGTCCAGCCCTTCCTGGGCGCATTGCCGCGCCACGTTGTCGTATTCGCGCAAGAAGGTGGGCAGGCGCAGGGCCTTGAGATGGGCGTCCAGCAACAGGGTCGGTTTGGCCATCACTCAGCTCCCGCCCCCAGCAGCGTCAGGTAATCGGCTGCGGCGGTCGTCGTCACGCGGGGGACCGGCAGGTGCGGATACTGCGCCAGATCGAGGTGGGGCGGCCGGTGGTCGAGGCGACACCGCACGAGGTGCTTGACGGCATCGAACCCGATCGCCCCCAGACGCACGGCGTCCCGGATGGCGCCGCGGACGTGGTCGCGCTGAAAGTCTTCGAGCCGCCGCAACACCTGCACGTACTCGCGCGTGCCCGGCTTGCCCAGCCGCGCCTCCAACAGGCGCCGCAGCCGGAGAAACTCGTCCGGCAGCTGCCACCCGGCCAGCGGCGCCGCGTGATCGAGCGCCCCCGTCTTGCGCTCCACCAAGGCCAAGTCGTGCCGCGGCTCGAAGATCAACACTTCCCGCTCGTAGCTGCGACGATGGCGGGCGATCTCGTCACTGCCGCACACGATCACGACCTCGTCCACGGAGCCTTTCACTAGCACCTCCCGGTGGCCGTAGGCGGTCGGCACCGAGTAGTCGTTGCGGCGGTCGCGCACCAGCGACAACGACGTGACCCGCGTCGTCCGCGTGTCGCAGGCGTCATACGGGACCGGCGGTAACGGCAACAGCGCCTCGCGGTCGCGGGCGAAGCGCTCCCCGATCGTCTCCGTGTGCCGCCGTAACCGGCGCCCGCGACGTTCGCCGCACTTGTGCGCGAAGTCGGCGTTCAACGCGTCCCAACTGGCGAACCGGGGGATCGGCACGAAGAAGTTGCGGCGGACGTACCCGACCAGCCCTTCCACCTTGCCGTTGTCGTTGCCCTTCCCCGGCCGCCCGAAGCGATCGGCGAATAAATAGTGCGATTGGCGTTCGCAGAAGACCTGCGTCCGCTGGCGCGTGCCGTCCCCGAGCAGCCGCGCCACCGCCAGCGTCGTGTTGTCGTAGACGATGCGCCGCGGCACGCCACCGAAGTAGCCGAACGCGGCGGTGTGCCCGTCGCAGAACGCCTCCGTCGTCTCGGCCGGAAACGCCTGCACAAACCCGTCGTCGCTGTGCGGGAGATCGACGACCAGGGAGTGCGCCTTGCATGCGACGCCAGCGATCACGACCAGCGCTTCGCCGAAGTCGGCTTGGGCGTCGCCTGGCGGATGGGCCAGCGGCACGAACATCTCCTGCCCGCCCAGCCGCTGCGCGCGCACGTAGGCTTTCACGATCGTGTCGCCGCCCGTGAACCCGTACTCCGCGCGTAAGCGCTCGCCGATGCGCTTGGCCGTGTGCCGTTGCTTCTTCGGCCGGGACTGATCCTCGCGGAGGATCTGATCAATGATCCCCGTGAAGGCGTCCAGCTTCGGACGCCGGACCGGTTGCGCCCGGCGATACCCGGGCGGCCGGCGGTAGCGCAGCATCTTGCGCACCGTCTCGCGGGCCAACCCGAAGCGGCGCGCCGCCGTGCGCTCGCTCAATCCCTCCACATACACGCTGCGCCGCACCGCCGCATAGAGTTCCACTCGATACATCCCTCCTGTGTTCCACAAAACACCCTTGGAATGCTCGGTGGACCACGTGAGCGGTCTGGTTTTCCACCGCCCTCAGGCCGCGTCACACCGCCGCTCTGTGGTCTAAAGCGCTTTTCAGATAGCCCTTGTACTGCTTGGGCTCGTCGTGGTACTTCTGCATGCACCAATGCAGGAGGACCGATGCAAGCCTATTCGATGGATCTCCGAGAACGGGCCCTGCTCGACAGTGATGCCGGGATGAAGGCCGCGGACGTTGCGGTGAAGTACCGCGTGAGCGGGTCGTGGGTGCGGCTGTTGAAGCAGCGTCGGCGGGAGACGGGCGAAGTCGCGCCGCGCGTCCAGCGGCACGGGCGGCGCCGGATGTTGGAGCCGCACCTGCACACCCTGGCCGCGCTGATCGCGGAGCAACCGGATCGCACCTTAGCCGAGCTGAAGGACGCGCTCGGCACGCCGGCCAGTCTGGCGACGATCTGGCGCGCGGTGGCGGCTCTGGACGTGACCGTCAAAAAAAACGGTCCGGCCCTCCGAACACGATCGACCTGACGTCGCGGCCGCGCGGGTCGTGTGGCACGCCGCCGCGCCGACCTGGGATCCGACACGCCTGGTTTTTCTCGATGAAACCGGCATTACGAACAATCTCCTGCGGCGGTATGGTCGGGCCCTCCGCGGGGCCCGCGTCCACGACCACGCGCCGTGCGCCCGGTGGCAGACCAGTACGTTTCTCGCAGCGCTGCGGGTGACTGGCCTGACCGCGCCCGGGGTCTTCGACGGCGCCATCGACGGGGCGAGCTTCCTCGCCTATATCGAACAGATCCTCGTGCCCACCCTGCATCCCGGGGACATCGTCATCGCCGATAACCTCAGCGCACACAAAGTGGCCGGCGTCCGCCAGGCGATCGAGCGCGTCGGCGCCACGCTCTGCTATCTGCCGCCCTACAGTCCGGACCTCAATCCCATTGAACTCTGCTTCGCGAAGCTCAAAGCCCTCGTGCGCGCCGCCCGCTGTCGATCCACCGAAACCCTCTGGCCTTTCCTCGGCGCCTGTCTGCCGCACTTCAGCCCCGAGGAATGCCGCAATTACTTTCGACACTGCGGCTATCCGGGCACCACACGGTCATGAAAAGCGCTTTAGTGCGGCGTTGCGTGTCCCATGATCTTGGCCATCCGGCGCTCTGCGGCCGTCCGTAATCGCATGGCACCGACCTGGCGATCCTTCCAGCAATCTAGCACGACCTCTCGGAACAGCCGCATATAGGCCACGTTCGGCTGGAGATGCCTGGAGTGACCCTGTCGCGTCTTGGCAGGCACTTCGCAGGCTGAACCGTTCACCACTCGTCCAATCGCCCGCAGATTCGCCCTCACGCTCCGGCAGCCACCAAAACGAAACAACCCTCTCCGGTGTCGGAGAGGGTTGCCTTCGTTGGAAGTAGTGCGGGCGCAACCGTTTTCGGGACAAGATTCGGCGGCTCAGACAGCGAGACGAGTCGGATTCCGATGCCGGCAAGTTCAGAGACCGTTGGATTATCTGCCGGTGTAACCGCGGCGTCGGCTCATCGCAGTAGCTTGGCCTTGACCCGTACGAGGCAAGCACCATTTGAACGTCAGCCCTTCCCGTTCACGATCGCGTCCACGCATACCGGCACTTAGGGGATCGTGCAGCCCTTCGACATCGGCCAGTCCTTGTATAGACCGATCTTCTCGCCGATCGCGATCGCGCGCTTGCGGTGATTGGCATGCTTGACGCCGATCGCGGCCAAAGTGTTGTTCATCGTCCACTTCGTCTCCGGAGCGGCTTTGGGCATCTCCTTCTTGATGCGATCGAGCAAGCCGGTCACATCCACGCCTTCTTCACCCTTGTTGATCATCGACGCGGTGAGATGCCAGCCGGCGCGTGCGGCCCAACTGTCTTTCTCGGTCGTCTTCATCCATCGCTCGCGAAGCGCCTCCTTCTCGGCGGGGGGTTGCTCTTTGATGATGTACGATTGCAGCCAGTCCGCGACCCACGCGAAGCGGGCCTCGCGCACCAGCGTGTCCAGTTCCTGGGCGGACACTTCCTTCGGCTGCATGATGAGGATGGCCAGCAGTTGGGCGTCGATGTTGTCGGTCTTCCAGAACTTCAGCGCGAGTTCGTGATCTGTCTTGATCTTCTTCGCCAACTTTCGAATGTCGCCGGTCTTGACGCCGAACTGCTTGTCCAGAGGTGCGCCGGGAATCCCATCAGGCCCGACCCTGGCGTTGAACTTGCGGCGTTTTTCGTCGCCGAGCGCTTCGAGTTCAGTGAGGATGTCTTTGGCGGTCTTGGCTGCGACTCTTGTGGATGCCATGCAACGGTCTTCCTGTATCAGTGTTGCTGCGCGACGGTTGAAGATTCAACGCCGGCCGCTCGCATAGTCGTGCCAGAGACGGAGGCGATTCAACATCGAAACGAGATGCTATTCGGAGAGTGTCCCACCGGTAGTAGAAAGTCAGCGGCAACGGTGAACACAAGTTATCCGACCTTCTGCATCTCTGCAATGTTGTCGTCGTCGCGATCCAGGTGTGCCTTCAGCATCCAGAGATGCTCGTAACCTGTGATGCGTCGGTAGTTCTTCTCCGTCTCCACGAAGGCCACGGCCGACCAGCGCAGCGCCATCTCTCCGTTCTTCCAGTTGGTGACGCGACGTGTGCGCTGCCGGATTCCCGAGTGCGTCGAATCGATGATGTTCGTCGTCGTGAGGCACGTGCGCAGTGATGCGGGCAGGCCGAGCCGATTCACGGTGAAGATCTCATCGAGGCCTTCTCGAACGCTCGCTGCTGCATCGGGCCAGTCGCGTTGGAGCCACGAGGCGTACTGGTCAAGCTTGCGCAGGCCCTCCTTAGCCTCGAGCTTCCAGGCGGCGCGCAGGGTGGCCCGTGCCTGGTCGTGCTGCGCGTTCGGCAGGTGGCCGACGACATTCCGCAGCTTGTGGTTGCGACAGCGCTGTACCTCGTTGCCGGCGCCGAACACCTGGGCGATCGCGCTGCGTAGCGCCTTCGCTCCATCGACGACGAACAGCCGACGTCGGTCGGGGCGGATCCCGCGAGCGACGAGATCCTCGAGCAGGGCGGTCGTCACGGTCGCGTTCTCAGAGGCACCGCTGCGCACGCCGAGCACGTACTTCTTCCCGTCTTCGTCGACCCCCACGGCCGCCAGAACATGGTGGTTCCCGAACTGGATCCCGTCGAGGTAGATAATCAACACGTCGACCTTGCTGAAGTCTCGCTCAGCCAAGTCCTGGAGGACTCGCGTCCCGGCCTCGATGGTCTCACGGGAGACCTCCGACTTGCCGATGCCGACCTGCTCGGCCATCGCCGGCAGGACCGTCTCGTAGCGCCGGGTCGAGACGCCGTTCAGCATGATCGCCAACATGCGGTCGGCAAGGCGCTGATCGCGCTGCATCGCGTCGTACGCCGGGATCGCGACCTCGCCGCGCTCCCCCTGCCGCGCCGTCTTCTTGCGCAGACGCGGCTTTTCCACGCGCAGCTGACGTTCGCTCAACGTGACGCGCCCCGGCTGGCTGCCGTGCCAGTACAGCGCCCGATCGTCGGCGCGGCGGCCCTGCCGCTTGGGCCCGGCGAGCCGCTCAGCGCTCATCCGAAGGACCGCCTCGACGGTCGCCCGACCCATGACGTCGATCACCTCGTCGATGGCCTTCTCGCCCCGCTCCAAGAGCTCGACGAGCGGCAGCAGGAGCTGACCGTCCTTCGAGAGAAACTCCGCGAGCTCGCGGCTGCTGAGCGTGGACGGCTTCGTGACAACCTGGTACGTTCTCTTCATCGGTGGTTCTCCTTTCCGACAAGCACCCGATCGACCTTACGATCGGGCAGGAGTTACCACCGACCTTCCACTACGCCTGGGTCATCCTCGCTATTCGACCTGCGCTCGCATCACAATGGTGAGACGAGTCCGGGCACTCTGTCTCTCGGCGCATAGAGAACCTGTAGAGACCCTCTGCCGTTGTGCCCGCCACTCCGGCGACTCGCCGTTCACCAACCGGGAGCCGTCAGCGCCCGAATCCGCCCTCCCGCCGGTCCACCACCAAAACGAAACAACCCTCTCCGATCACGAAGAGGGTGGGCTTCGGTCGGGTCCCCCTTCCCCTCGGGGTGATGGGTTACCGAGACGCAGCGTTGGTTCAGGCCGAATTATAGCCTGCCATCAACCATGAACGTCACAGACCTGACATGCGGGCGAAGTGACATGACAGGCGAGGACACCGACGTTTCTTGAGGGAGACTCATGCGCCTGTCGGGGCGCTCGGAGAGGCGGTGGCCGGGAAGTTCATCTTCAGCGTCAAAAGCAGTCGGTCAGGCCGCTCGGCGCGGCTGGTCTGAGGGAGACCATCGATTGATTGGGGTTTGCAAGCGGTTCGGTCCCATTGGGGACGCCACACTCATCTTCAAGTCCGACAACACGTTGCCGCCTTTCGGGGTTGATGGCGCGATGCCGCGCTCGGACCGCTGTGCCGGTTTTTGTACCGGGTCTCGGTTCGCTAAGCACTCTCCGCTCGCTGCATCTCTTCGCCGGTTGGATGCGCATACCGTTCGAGCATACGGAGTGAGGTCCACCCATCAATCTCCTGGACCACTCTGAGCGACACACCAGCAGCCACCATGGCTGACGCACCCGTATGACGAAGCGTGTGGTGACTTGCGCCATCTATGCCAAGGCCGCGCATCAGCCTCCGAAACGCAATGGTCAGCGCCGACTGGCTGGCTGGGCCCCCCTCACAGCGGTCCTGAGAGTGTCCCACCGGTAGTAGAAAGTCAGCGGCAACGGTGAACACAAGTTATCCGACCTTCTGCATCTCTGCAATGTTGTCGTCGTCGCGATCCAGGTGTGCCTTCAGCATCCAGAGATGCTCGTAACCTGTGATGCGTCGGTAGTTCTTCTCCGTCTCCACGAAGGCCACGGCCGACCAGCGCAGCGCCATCTCTCCGTTCTTCCAGTTGGTGACGCGACGTGTGCGCTGCCGGATTCCCGAGTGCGTCGAATCGATGATGTTCGTCGTCGTGAGGCACGTGCGCAGTGATGCGGGCAGGCCGAGCCGATTCACGGTGAAGATCTCATCGAGGCCTTCTCGAACGCTCGCTGCTGCATCGGGCCAGTCGCGTTGGAGCCACGAGGCGTACTGGTCAAGCTTGCGCAGGCCCTCCTTAGCCTCGAGCTTCCAGGCGGCGCGCAGGGTGGCCCGTGCCTGGTCGTGCTGCGCGTTCGGCAGGTGGCCGACGACATTCCGCAGCTTGTGGTTGCGACAGCGCTGTACCTCGTTGCCGGCGCCGAACACCTGGGCGATCGCGCTGCGTAGCGCCTTCGCTCCATCGACGACGAACAGCCGACGTCGGTCGGGGCGGATCCCGCGAGCGACGAGATCCTCGAGCAGGGCGGTCGTCACGGTCGCGTTCTCAGAGGCACCGCTGCGCACGCCGAGCACGTACTTCTTCCCGTCTTCGTCGACCCCCACGGCCGCCAGAACATGGTGGTTCCCGAACTGGATCCCGTCGAGGTAGATAATCAACACGTCGACCTTGCTGAAGTCTCGCTCAGCCAAGTCCTGGAGGACTCGCGTCCCGGCCTCGATGGTCTCACGGGAGACCTCCGACTTGCCGATGCCGACCTGCTCGGCCATCGCCGGCAGGACCGTCTCGTAGCGCCGGGTCGAGACGCCGTTCAGCATGATCGCCAACATGCGGTCGGCAAGGCGCTGATCGCGCTGCATCGCGTCGTACGCCGGGATCGCGACCTCGCCGCGCTCCCCCTGCCGCGCCGTCTTCTTGCGCAGACGCGGCTTTTCCACGCGCAGCTGACGTTCGCTCAACGTGACGCGCCCCGGCTGGCTGCCGTGCCAGTACAGCGCCCGATCGTCGGCGCGGCGGCCCTGCCGCTTGGGCCCGGCGAGCCGCTCAGCGCTCATCCGAAGGACCGCCTCGACGGTCGCCCGACCCATGACGTCGATCACCTCGTCGATGGCCTTCTCGCCCCGCTCCAAGAGCTCGACGAGCGGCAGCAGGAGCTGACCGTCCTTCGAGAGAAACTCCGCGAGCTCGCGGCTGCTGAGCGTGGACGGCTTCGTGACAACCTGGTACGTTCTCTTCATCGGTGGTTCTCCTTTCCGACAAGCACCCGATCGACCTTACGATCGGGCAGGAGTTACCACCGACCTTCCACTACGCCTGGGTCATCCTCGCGGTCCTCACCGAAGATCCAGCCATCGCAGTGCGCCCTGGAGAGCAGGTCACATCTGAGTTCGGGAGTAAGGGGCACCCGCCGCATTCTGCCATTCTTAAGGTGCAAGCGCCAATTTCGCAATCGCACAGCGTTGAGCGCAGAACGGCTTAACCGAAGCGGAAGTCGCCCTGGCGCAGGCTTTCGTTCGCTATCGGGGTAGTGCCGCTGTACACACCAATAGCGACCCCGAGGTCGCCCTTGGACGAACACATCAAAGCCGTACATGACGAAGGCGACTACCGAAGCAGTCGCCATGTGTCGAGCTTCCCTGTTACGAGGGTGAACGGCTCGACAACTCTAGCGCCGTGTCTGCCTCCGACGCTAGTCGGTGCCCGGCTCCGAGGGACCGACTCCCAACCAGTCGTGTGACCTGAGTGGAAGGCTGTCGTAGCGATTCAACGGCACCTGGGGCACTCTTGGTTTGCGGCTCCGAGGGGCGCGTCGAACGTTGGACTTCGGCTCTTCGATACTCCAGGATCTTTGACGGTCGACGAGGCAAAGTGCCGCGAGACAGACCGCGATGACGGCGAATCCGATTCCGAAAACAAGAACAAGCGACATGCGTTCCCCCCCCGCCACAGCCAGCAGACCGCTTACGGTTTTGCAATTTCTGCACCGTCTGGCACAGTGTTGCGCTCTGGGGCATAGGCGGATTCGCCAACGCCAAGTCACTTCAAGTGAAGGCTTTCGTTCGCCCCTAGGGTGATACGAAGGACTTCTTAGTCGCTAGGTCAGGAAGGCGGCTCGTCGTCCGGCAGCTCGGGATGACTCGGGCGGGAAGCTGGGCAGGTTCGGGCTACTCGGCCTCGATCAGTATCGGCTCAATGCCATCAGGAGACCCGCCGATCTGGATGGTGATCTGCGGCTTGTCGTCCTTCTTGGGTGACGGGATGTCGAGGACCCCCGTGTGGGTCAGGAGGTCCTTGGCCGGAAGATGATTGGCCCGCTTGCCCCTCATCGGCCAACTCAATCTGCCGGAGCCACGAATCCACCGCTCGTTCCGCATTGGCGCGGAGCCGGTTCAGAGCGGCATCTCTAGACTCGTTCAGCTGCTCTTCCGTCCGCTGCCGTCCGTAGTCGGACCGCAACACCGTACGGACCGTGTGAACGCTCCGACCACACTGCTCGGCAGCTTCCGACTGCTTCTCCCCTCGACCCAGGCCACGATGATCGCTTCGCGTAACTCGAAGCTCACAGGCTCGCGTCGCTGGGGTATCGGAACCTGAGAACCAACTCGCCGAGCTGCGGCAGTACACCAGTGCCCGTGGTTGGACGCCAGTCGAGTATGTCGATCAGGGCGTGTCAGGGGCCAAGGAACGTCGCCCGGCATTAGACCAGGTAATCAACGATGCCAGACGCCGGAGGTTTGATGGGCTCGACTGCTGGCGGCTCGATCGGTTGGGTCGGAATCTCAAGCACCTGATGACGCTGTTGATGAGCTGCAGGCGCTCGGTGTGGCATTCGTCAGTCTCGGAGAAGGGATTGACTGCACTACCCCGGCGGGTCGGCTGCAGCTCCACATCCTGGCGGCGCTGGCGGAGTTCGAGCGGAGTCGGATCGCCGAGCGGGTGCAAGCCGGACTAGCCAGAGCCAGGAAACAGGGCAAGCACCTGGGACGGCCACGGCTCACGCGCCCACCCACCGACTTGCCGGTGCGTATGACGGTGCGTCAGGCGGCTGATGCCTGCGATGTGTCGAAGAGCACGGCAGCCCGGTGGATCAACGGCGGGACGATCCCGGAGAGGTGAGGTTCCCCTTGCGCCATCGGCCCGGGCTGAAGGGCGCAGGCGGGACCGCCGATTCTGTAGACAGAGGGAGTGGTCACGTTCATCTCACCGAAACTCTTGGCCGGGAGGCAGACATGAAGTATCTACGAGGCGAGTATCTACAAGGCGTCCGCAAAGCTATCACACGTCGGTCGGCGGTTCTCGCCGCCGTCAGCATCGCTCTCGTCGGGAGTGGTCTTGCCGCTCGGGCGTATCGGCAGCGGCAGAAACAGTAATCGCGGTTAGGGCGTGCTGGAACCATGGGCGACCTCTTGCGGGGTCGCCTTTTGGTTTGTACGCAGCTTGTCGAAAACATTGGGGTTTTGGGCCCTCGAAAGGCAGGTCAGTGACCTGCTACCCAAAATCACACCAGGGCGACGTTGAGTCTCGGAGCCTCTGACCTGCTACCCAAAATCACACCAGGGCGACGTTGAGTCTCGGAGCCTCCTCGTCGGGTTGTGACCCGGTTTGACGGTCGATGGTGAGCCTCAAGGGACTCACCTGAGTGTCTCCAGCTTCCGTGGCCTCATAGGCCTGCCGCATCTCATTGGGCGTGCGATCGCCCAAGGCGCTATGCGGACGCACCGCATTGTAATCGCATCGCCACAGGTCGAGTTGTCGCTGCGCATCGGAGAGCGAGATGAACTGCTGGGTGTTCAAGCCCTCGTCTCGCAGGCGCCCGTTGAACGATTCGATGAAAGTATTCTCCACCGGCTTACCCGGACGGATGAACGCGAGCGTGGTCTGACGGCGATAGGCCCACGCGTCCATCGCGCGACTCTGGAACTCCGTGCCGTTGTCGACCGTGATGGATTGGGGCACTCCATGCGTCGGCACTACCGTCTCGAGCACGGCCGCCACATCCTCCCCGCGCCAGGTCGGGGCGGCGACCAATGCCACACACTCGCGCGTGAACTGATCAAGCACCGTCAGCACGCGGAACGCGCGTCCATCGATCAACCGGTCGTGCACGAAGTCCATGCTCCAGCGCTGCTGCGGCGCGGTCGCGCGCGACGGGGGCACACGCGCTCGACTGGCCAGCTTCTTCCGCCGTTTCGTGCGCATGGTCAGGCCTTCCTCGCGATACAACCGCCACACCCGTTTCGCATTCACCCGCCAGCCCTCTCGTCGCAACAGCACGGTCAGACGCCGATATCCAAACCGGACCCGCACGGCCGCCAACTCCCGGAGCCGCCGACGCAGGGCGAGTTGGTCGTCGCGACGGGCCACATACCGTAAGGTTCCCCGATTCATCGGCAGCAGCCGCGCCGCCCGTCGTTGGCTGACCTGGTAGGTCACCTGCGTCCACTCCGCGAGGACGCGACGGGCGTGCGGCGTCAGAGCTTTTTTGCGACGATCTCCTGCAGGATGTGCCGGTCCAACGATAGGTCGGCGACCACGTGCTTCAATTTGCGGTTCTCGTCCCGCAGTTGCCGCAGTTCCCGCAGCTCTTGCACCCCAATGCCACGATACCGTCGCTTCCACGTGTAGAACGTTTGCTCGCTCACGCCCAGCTCCCGACAGATGTCGGCGGCCTTCTCGCCAGCCTCCGACTGCTTCACTGCGTAGATGATCTGCTCTTCACTCCAGCGCTTCC
The DNA here is from genome assembly GCA_965223015.1 of Vicinamibacterales bacterium. Classification (GTDB taxonomy): domain Bacteria; phylum Acidobacteriota; class Vicinamibacteria; order Vicinamibacterales; family UBA8438; genus CAUZIB01. Next base: position 550,934 of record CBDCVL010000002.1, read on the forward strand.
GTGGCATCTCCGGCCTCCTTCGCTGTGGATCCTAGCCCACCACGAATCGGTCAGACACTCAAGTAGCGTGTGGTGCAGTTCTTGGGTTTTGGGTCAGTCGAGTTGTCGCTGCGCATCGGAGAGCGAGATGAACTGCTGGGTGTTCAAGCCCTCGTCTCGCAGGCGCCCGTTGAACGATTCGATGAAAGTATTCTCCACCGGCTTACCCGGACGGATGAACGCGAGCGTGGTCTGACGGCGATAGGCCCACGCGTCCATCGCGCGACTCTGGAACTCCGTGCCGTTGTCGACCGTGATGGATTGGGGCACTCCATGCGTCGGCACTACCGTCTCGAGCACGGCCGCCACATCCTCCCCGCGCCAGGTCGGGGCGGCGACCAATGCCACACACTCGCGCGTGAACTGATCAAGCACCGTCAGCACGCGGAACGCGCGTCCATCGATCAACCGGTCGTGCACGAAGTCCATGCTCCAGCGCTGCTGCGGCGCGGTCGCGCGCGACGGGGGCACACGCGCGCGACTGGCCAGCTTCTTCCGCCGTTTCGTGCGCATGGTCAGGCCTTCCTCGCGATACAACCGCCACACCCGTTTCGCATTCACCCGCCAGCCCTCTCGTCGCAACAGCACGGTCAGACGCCGATATCCAAACCGGACCCGCACGGCCGCCAACTCCCGGAGCCGCCGACGCAGGGCGAGTTGGTCGTCGCGACGGGCCACATACCGTAAGGTTCCCCGATTCATCGGCAGCAGCCGCGCCGCCCGTCGTTGGCTGACCTGGTAGGTCACCTGCGTCCACTCCGCGAGGACGCGACGGGCGTGCGGCGTCAGAGCTTTTTTGCGACGATCTCCTGCAGGATGTGCCGGTCCAACGATAGGTCGGCGACCACGTGCTTCAATTTGCGGTTCTCGTCCCGCAGTTGCCGCAGTTCCCGCAGCTCTTGCACCCCAATGCCACGATACCGTCGCTTCCACGTGTAGAACGTTTGCTCGCTCACGCCCAGCTCCCGACAGATGTCGGCGGCCTTCTCGCCAGCCTCCGACTGCTTCACTGCGTAGATGATCTGCTCTTCACTCCAGCGCTTCCGTGGCAGGGGATGTCCCGTGCGCTGTTGAAACTCAGCGGCAGCTTGGTTCACGACTACGCAACCATCTCTGACGACTCCCCGAGTCCTAACCGCGCGTCGCGTGCCCGGAGGGCAGCGACCAGCGCGGGCATATCTTGACATCCTTGCACCCGGCGGAACCCCTTCGCCGCTTCGAGCACCCCGGCGGCCACCCAGCGGAGCACCATCGTCCCGCCGCGCCAGCGTTTCACATGGCGCTGCACGTGGCGCGTTCGGCTGAGGAGACTCTCGATGGCGTTCGTGGTGGCGAGCGATCGTTGGAGACGCTCCGACAGACCCAAGCCGAGCACGGTCAGCGTCTCGTCGAGCCCTTCCCGCACGCTCGTGGCCGCACTCGGGTAGTCAGTGTCCAAGCGCCGCGCCAGGTCCTGCAGCAGACGCTTGGCCGTCTTGACGTGGCTGTTCGTGTAGGCGCGCGTGAGGACCGCCTTCACCCACGGCCGCTGTGCCTCAGGGAGATGCTCCAAGATGTTCCGGCCCTTATGGACCTGACACCGCTGCACCAGTGCGGCGCGCCCGAATGTCTGGGTCACGGCCGTGTCGAGGGCCTTCGCGCCATCGACGATCACCAGCAGGCTCCGGTCGGTGCGCAGCCCGCGGCTGCCGAGATTGGTCAAGAGCCCCTGACAGACCGTCGCGTTCTCCGTGGCCCCTTCCCACAGGCCGAGCGGGTGTTTCGCGCCCATTTTATCGATGCCTAGGGCGACAACGATACAGTGTCCACCCACGTGCACGCCATCAATCAGCAGCCCCACCAGGTCCAGCGCGTCGAGCGGCGTCGCCCGCCACGCATCCAGCTGCGCCTGAGTCTGCGCGACAAAGCGTCGACTGACCGCACTCTTGCTCGTGCCCCGCGTGGTGACGTCGGCGCCGAGCGGTTCCAGACTCCGCGCATACTGGCGGGTCGCCACACCGATCAGCATCTGGTCGACCACGCGCCGGTTCAGCGGGTCCGCATTCGCGAATGCCCGGGCCGTTGGCAACGGAACCTCCTCGCCGGCGCGCCGCGCACGGGGCCGACGAATCGCCACCTTCCGCCCGCCCAGCACGACCTGACTCGGCGTATGCCCCGTTCGATACGCCTGGCGCGCAGGTTGATGCGCATCCCGTGGCCCACAGACGGCGGCCCGATCCTCTTCCAGCATGGCTTCGAGTACCTTCAGGCCAGACGCGACGACCAGCTCCTGGAGCTCGGCCTGCGTATCAATGAGGATATCGACCAACGGCAGGTGCCGTGGCGTCGGGGATACCGATTGGCGACGGCGAGGGACTGTGCGAGACTGCTTCTTCATGGCGGCTCCTTACTGGGAGGCTTGCACCTCGGTTTCGTCACCGGTCGTATAGCACGACCAGTGAAGAGCCGCCGCTTCAAATTTCAACAGCTACTGGGACATCTCCGTGACGGCGGCTTGCTCACCGCTAATGACGAGAGACCGCTGACCGTCTGGCGTCGCAACAAAGTTGTTCCTGGAACCGATGTGGCTCCCACGAATCTCGAATAGCGGCCGCGGCGTCGTGTAGCTGAAGCCCCGGGGCCGCAATGTCAACCGCGACGCTTATGGTCCTCGTGTCCCCGATTGCCAAGCCGACCTAGTTGAATGGCGTATTCGTTGAGATCGGACTGTTAATGCGCCGCTTGATGCGCCAGCCGTTCTGCGTCTTCACGAGCGTATCCTTCGTGGCCCGGTGGCTCACGAGGGTCGGAGGATTCTCGTTCATGTCCAGGACCATGATGTAGGCCCAGGCCTCTGCCTCGGTGCCGCCGGGAGCGGGATGTACTTGGACGTTCGGAACGATATGACGAAATCTCGCCGGCTCCGACCGCGCCGCCATCGCGCTCAGGTCTTCCCGTCCGACCGTCGGGTTCTCCGCTCTTTCCGGCCCAGCCTGCATGATGCCGTCCTCCGTGAAGGCGTCGGCGTAGTGCTCACCCTCGCCGTCCATCCAGATACCGTCAATCGCCTGGATGTACTTTGAATAGAGATGAAGGACCTCTGCGTAGTCCATAGAGGTAAACTCACCGCTCTGCTTCTGCTGGCCGAACGTCCAGCCACCCAACCCTGCCAGCACGAACCCTATAACCATACCGGCGACGATTCCTGACCGTTTCATGTGTCCTCCTCAAGCGGGTATTCTGCCCCGCCAGCTTGGCGTGATCGAACCTCATCACGTCCTTCCTGGGGATTCCGGCACTACGCGAAGGCGAGTATGACCGAGCCACAACGAAAGTCAAGCGCGGAGCTGCCGTTCGCCTGACCTCACTCGCTATGCGGTTTGAGCAGTCGTTGGGACCAGCGGATCGTGTCACAGACTTACGAGACAGAGCGCACCTCGACAGCTACTGGCGTGCGTGCCATTGTCCTGGATCTGGGCTGCGGTCAGGGGCGAGACGCGCTCATGGCCACACGACGAGGCACTCGGTCCTAGGGGTCCATTCCTCCCCGGTCGGGGTCGCGCAGATGCTGGGGCATGCTGACGCACAACGTTCCGCAGGAGTGCTCGGGCCCGACCACCGAAGCGTGAGGCCGGGCGTCCGCAGTAGAATGCTCGTCGGAGAGCAGGTCGGGCTTTCGCCCCCCTTCATCGATCATGAAGCGACCGTTTGTCTGTGTGTCCATCGCCCTATGGTTCATGGTCCTCGGTTCGACGGGGCTGCGTGCGGAGGACTGGCCGGAATTCCGAGGTAAGGGTCGGACGGGCGAGTGGAACGAGGCCGGCATCCTGCAGACGTTCCCTCCAGATGGACTGCGGGTCCTCTGGCGTTCGCCCGTCAGGGAGGGCTACAGCAGCCCGGTTGTTGCGGATGGCCGCATTTTTCTTACCGATTTCACACGTGTGCAAGGCGTCACTGGTCCCGAGCGTGCACTGGCGCTCGATGAGAAGACAGGCGAGGTTCTGTGGACCGTGGAGTGGGACGCGAACTACGCTGGCTTCCAGTGGCCGAACGGGCCGCGCGCGACACCGACGGTCGACGGCGACCGGGTCTACGTGCTCGGTGCCAACGGAGTCCTGCAGTGCTTAGATGTTGAGACCGGGGCCGTCCGTTGGATGAGAGACTACAGGGCCGATTACGGCATTCGCGGTGATGCAACCAGCTCGCCCATCGTTGAAGGCGACCTCCTCATCACGATCGTTGGTGCGGAACCGGACGGCCTCGTCATTGCCTGGGACAAGTTCACGGGAGAGGAAGCGTGGCGATCGCTTGAGGTCAACACAGACCCCGGTGTGGGCACGCCGATCATCATCAATGAGGCAGGTGTACGCCAGCTGATCATTTGGACCACCGACGCCGTGCGGTCCCTCGATCCTGCGACGGGCCGACTCCTCTGGGACTTGCCGTTCGATGCACCGACGATGAACATTTCGGTGCCGGTCATCACCGATCACAACCTGCTCGTGTCAAATTTCTACACCGGCTCGATGCTCGCCGAGCTGGACCAGACGAAGCCTGCTGCTACCATGCTGTGGAAAGGCAAGAGCAACAGCGAGATCGACAGCGACGGCCTGCATGCGGTGATCGGGACGCCCATCATCATTGGCGATCACTTGTACGGCACCTGCAGCTACGGACAGCTGCGCGCGGTCGACCTGTCGACGGGTGAGCGGGTGTGGGAGACGCAGGCGGTGACCCAAGAACGCGCGCGCTGGGCGTCGGCGCACATCGTCCGTCACGGTGACCGCGTCTTCATCAGCAACGATCGAGGGGATCTGATCATCGCCCGTCTCACACCAGAGGGATATCAGGAGATCGATCGCACCCACCTCCTGAAGCCGACTTCGCCGCCGGGCATTCGCCGACAACTCAATGCTGTGACCGTGGTACACCCGGCGTACGCCAACCAGCACATCTACGTGCGCAACGACGAAGAGATCATTGCCGTGACGCTGGCGGCAGCTGACTATCGTGAGGAGTTCGATCCGGTGTTGTCCTCCTCGAGTGGAACGGCCACTGCTGCGCTCGCGGCAGTGGCTCCGGTTGCCCCTGTGTCGGAGCGAGCCGTCGAAATCCAGTACATACCGAGCTTGTCAGGCGCGGCGATTCGGAATGACGGAGATGCCGAGTACAGCAGTCTCTACTTGCTTCTGGGCGGAGGTCCCCATTCACTCGCATTTTCGTCGGACAACGGCGTCGTGCTCGTGAACACGAAGTCGGAGGGGTGGGGGAGCGCGATCCGGGACAAACTGCCACTCATCACGGAAGCGCCGGTGACGGCGATCATCAATACCCAACCCGGTGCGGACTACACGGGGAACAACAGCTTCTTCGCCGACGCCACGACGATCGTGGCCCATGAGCAGACGAGGGCCGCGATGGCCGCCATGCCGGAGTTTGCGGGCGCGAACGCCAGGTTCCTCCCCAATACGGTGTTCACCGATCAGTTCACGCTGTTCGAGGGGAAGAACCAAGTCGATGTGTATCACTTTGGTGTGGCCCATACGGACGGTGACGTGGTCGTTGTGATTCCGATCTCGAATTTTGCGTACCTGGGAGAACTCTTTCCCGGCAAGGAGGTGCCAGTCATCGGTACGGCGCATGGTGGAAGCGCGGTGGCCTTCGCCGACACCTTGGCGCGCGCGCTGGAGGTTTTGCGGGAGGCGGACGTACAGTTCGTCGCGGCGAGTCGGGCTGAACCCCGTCGTGGGGGGCTGCAGATCGATGTGATGTCGTTCGGGGACCTCGAGGAATACGCCGACTTCAATCGGGAACTGCGGCAGGCGGTCACGGATGCGGCGGAATCGGGGCAGACGATCGACGAGGCTGTTGCGTCGTTGACCCTGCCGGGACGGTACGAGAACTACGACATGGAGGGTGCCCGTGCCTATGTGCAGGCACTCTACGACGAGTTGCAGAAATAGCGTGCGCGGCCCCGGACACTGATCCGACAACCGATCGGTCTTGAGGCGACACTATGACGTTAGCTCTCGGCCCGGCACAATGTCGGAAATGACAACTCGTCGCTCTCGCTACCTGAGGCATCGCTTTCCGCCGAATATCATCAGCCACACCGTGCCCGTCGCTCCATGACGCCGTCGAAGGTGAAAGGTTCACGAATCCATAGAAAACACAGCACTACAAGCACTACCGACGCGCACGCGCACGTAACTCACCACCACCGTCGATTCCTCCTATGGGTCTCGGATGAGCGATAGGCACGATCGAGCTTGGTATCTCTCGCTCGATACACCTCGCCCATGCCGCCTTCGCCGATCTTGGCGGTGAACGAGTAGGGGCCGAGGGTGGTGCCGGGTTGGAGAGGCCGCGGCCAAGTGACACCGGCCGTCTACGCCCGCTTGAAGTCGGCTCCCGACTCGGCCACTGCAACGTGACCGCCCTCATCGGCGAGGGTGCTTCCCCTATCTCTGAGCTCGCGACTGAAGCAACTCGCGTTGGCGAGCCATGACGTAATCGGTGACGCGATCCTGGTGACGCGAGAAGTCTGGGGTATCCTCGGGCGTCCACGCAAGGCCATAGCTCACAGCTTCGGCGTCCACTGTGACGCGCTTACGGATCTCTGCCTCGAACGTAAGGGGACGTTCTTGACCGGGCAACCGGAACGTGACACGCACCGCGACGAGGCGAGCCAGCTTCCGCTCCGCCGGGTAGTCCAGCAAGACGCCCACCCCTCCAGCCGAGAGGTCGCGCAGAGTGCCGGTCACTTGGAGCGCCTCACAGCTCAGGTGAACGTCTATGGGAGGCTCCTTGTTGGGCTCAACCCGATACGTCTTGCGTTGTTTGAACAACTGCATGAACTTTGGCCCCAGCTTCTGGCGCAGTTCGTCGTGGTTCGGGAAGGCGACGCCGTATCGGCACCCCTCCAACTCAGTCCGGTCTTCGATCGACGCCTGGACGGACGCGGAGCCCATCGTCTCGCAGTTGAGCGTGAGCATGATCCGCTCGCCGAGGGCGAACACGGGGTCTTGCTCGATGGGTAGGCTGACAGCGACTCTCTTGAACCCCAGGTCGAGCACGTCCCCCGAAGCTCGACAGTGCTCTCCCGTGACCTCCGCATGCAGGACTTCTTCACCGTTCGGGCCGACCCGGTAGGCCTCGCGTCTTGCTACCTGAGGTTCCTTCTCCGCGTGCATCGCCGGTTCGCTCGGCTCAACCACTGTTGACATCACGTCCCTCGCTCCATGTAGACCGCCGTCACGAGTGCCCACCTACCTCCGAACACCCACATCGCCGGTGTAGACAACCGAGAGGCGATGCAACTGCGGGCTCCTCAACGACGTGATCGGCAGTGGTCGACCCTTCAACACAGCGCTCGTGGCGAGATGGAACAGGCGGTGTGGCTATCGAGTGCAAATATGGGCAACTCGTCGCCGGTCTGGTGCTGAGCCTATCGCTGGCTTTCGCACGTGTGTAGGATGAGGCCGTGTGTCGACGTAGATAGGAGGGATGCGGGTGGGCAATCCAACCACCAAGCTGGGTGATGTCGTCATCAAGCGACACGTCGACGCACCAGGTTGGTTCGCGGTCGGGCTCGTCACACGGTCAGGCCGGCAGTCTGCCGGAGCAGGTCTACGGTCAGGGCCATGCCGAGCGCAAGGCACGGGAACTTGTGTTGACACGATGAATCGGGTGGTTACGGCAACAGTCGGTCTTTTCCGAGCGTGCGGCGAAGCAGACCGAGCTGTCCCAAGTGATAGGCCTCGTGAAACGCAATCGCGGTGGCCATCGACCCGACGGTCTCGTGCGGGTTGCCGGTCGGGCTGTTTGGCACGGGTCTGGTCAGAACCTCCTGAGTGGCGTTCTTCAATGCGTTGACGAGCGGTCCCTGAAGGGCAACAAAGTTCTCGTTCAGTTCATCGAACGACAGTGCCTCGCCAGTCTTGGTCAGCGGGGGTTGTCCCTGTCGGTAACGGTCAAAGCGTGCCGGAGGATAGAGCGGTGCCGCGCCGAGAAGTGCGAGAGCATCGTTCCGGGAGGATAGAGTGTGAGCGAAACTTAGTTGGAAATTGAAGCGGCTCCAAACCCTGTGGTTTGATGACGTTGCGAGACGAACATCACGCCACGAGAGAAAGGAGCCGAGATGAGCAGTGTCCTACGATCGGTCAGGAAGCGCAAGAAAGGTCGCACGTTGGGCGCGGTCGACGTCATCGACCGAGAGGGGTACGCGGAGCTGGAGGTCGATGCCAAGGTGGAATTGATCCGGTCCTTGATTCCGCTGGGGTTGATGCACATCGAGGAATTGCTCGACGAGGAAGTGACCGCGCTGGCTGGCGAACGCTACGCCCGCAAAGACCCGTCAGTCGGCGGGCGCCGTCATGGGAGCAACCCCGGGACGGTTGGGTTGGCCGGCCAGCGCGTGCCGATTCGCGTGCCCCGGATTCGCCATGTCACGGAGCGCGAGATTCCACTGCGGTCGTACGAGGCGCTGCATGGCGATCGCGCCGTCAATGACCTGTTGTTGAGGCGCGTGCTGTATGGGATCTCGTGCCGCAACTACGCGGCGGCCGCCGAGGCGATTCCCGGGGCGATCGGCCTGTCGGGGTCGACGGTGTCCCGCGCGTTCATTCAGGCCAGCGCGACGAAACTCCGCGAACTCCAGGAGCGGGACCTCTCCGGGGAGGACGTTGTGGCCCTCGTGCTGGACGGCAAGACGTTCGCCGAGGCGACGATGGTCGTCGCGCTGGGCATCACGATGACGGGGGACAAACGCTTCCTGGGCTTTGTCGAGACGGACACCGAGAACGAGCAGGTGTTGACACCGTTCCTCCGGTCCCTGGTCGAGCGGGGCCTCGATGTTTCCCAGGGGCTTCTGGTGATCGTAGATGGCGGCAAGGGGCTCCGGGCGGCCGTGCGGCACGCCTTCCGCCACCGCGCCCTGGTGCAACGGTGTCAATGGCACAAGCGCGAGAACGTGGTGAGTGACGTGGCCAAGCGTGAGCAGCCGGTGTGGCGGCAGCGTCTCCAGCGCGCCGACAACCGTCCGGAGTACGACGAGGCCCTCGCCGCCCTCCAGTCGCTCCAGCATGAGCTGGAGGATCGGAACCAATCGGCGGCCGGCAGTCTGGCGGAAGGCCTGGACGAGACCCTGACGTTGCATCGCCTCGGCGTGTATGGCGTGCTGGGCCGGTCGCTGAAGACGACGAACGGCCTCGAGTCCATCAACGCGCTCATTGAGGAGCGCTGTGCGAAGGTCGATCACTGGCAGAACTCAAGTCAACGCCAGCGCTGGCTCGCCACGGCGCTCCTGGACATCGAGCCGCGTCTACGCAAGGTGATGGGCTACCGGCACCTGCCCAGGCTTCGTGACGCATTGAAGCGAGAGCTGAAGATCGACACGACGACATCGAAGACGAAAGCCGCGTAAGCAATCAGGAGTCGCGGAGAGTTTCAACTAGGAATGGGCTTGACTCGGAGGATACGAGGTGTCCAATGACCCAGTTGGCACAGTTGCCGCCTCCTTCAGGCCCGACGAGACTGTCCTCGTGGGATAACCCCGCGATATTTGCCTTGTGCACTTGCGACCCCAGCTCGTGCTGAGCAACCAACACATTGACATCCG
>CBDCVL010000003.1:0-238341 GCA_965223015.1 Vicinamibacterales bacterium
CTGGTAGACCTTGAACTGTGGGGGAGTGAAGACCACGGCGTCTCCCTCACCACGGTAGACGAACCAGGCCACCCTGAGACCGGCCGCGCTCCAGAGTGTCCCGATCGCGCTGTCGGTTGGTGAGCCGCGCCACCGAGGGAATGGGTTCGGTCGTGGCAGCCCGTCGTCCTCCGCAAACGCCTTCAGTGCGACCGGTTCGCCGACGCTGGCTGTGCGACTCGGGTTCCCCTCAACTCTCAGCAAGGGCCGCGTGTTCTGAGTCGACACTTCGTTGTTCGTGACACCGTCTCCCACGGCGCCAAGCGTCGCGGTCATGACGTCGTCGTTCAGGAGGTAGCCGGGCCTCAGCGTTGCATACGCCCGTTCGGTTCGACCGTGGCGCGTGAGCGTCCACACGAGCTCGCTGTCTCCGAAATCCTGCGGCACCCGAACGCGAAACAGGAAGTAGTTTCGGCGGGGGAGAAAATGGGTCGGTTGGCCCCCGTCGGGACCGCCCGGCTCGATGTTATTGTCGGGGCCAACCGGGATCGTGACGGCCTCGTCCCAATTTCGGTTCAAGTATCCGAACACCAGGTTGAACGACCCGTCGGGGTTCTGCTCCCACCCCTCGTAGGCAGGCGCGATATTCTGCCCGGCCGAATACATCCGGGTGGGTGTTTGCGCGCCGACTCGCTGAAGCGCGACAGACGCGATGGCCAGAGTGACGAGCACTACGAGCACAACGAGCGGGGAGGGTCGTGGCGCGCGGTGTCTCATACGCGTCATGAGTGCGCCCTGTGTGCCGTACCCGCAACACCGGAGCGGTTTCGCAGCGCGAGACCCATACTCACTGAACGCCCGCTTGAGCAGCGGCTTCCGGGAGAGCGTCAGGCAGTGTGCAAGGGAGACACCCGAGCAGCTCACCCTCGCCGAGGGTGACTCTCTCTCGCCGTGTTTCCACTTCCTCTCTCAGCTGCTCGTCGGTCAGAAAGGCCACGGTCAGGTAGTTCATGAACATATTGTCGACCGGTCGGCTCCCCCACCCCGTCCAGTTTCGATAGTCGGTGAGATACGGGTTCGTCGGGTTGGGCGTGGTGTCCATCCAGCCGGTCAGGTGCAGGATGGTCCCCTTCGGCAGCAGCGGAGCTGAATCGGTGTCGTAGAAGTAGTTCTTCACCCAGAGCGGGTTGAATCCGGCGCAGGTGAGCGTCTCACGGACCGTGCCCCAGACCGCATCCAGGCACATCCTCGACCCGGCCGCGTGCATGTGTGCCTCGAAGTTCATCAGCTTGGCCGCTGCCGGAAGCGTCATGAAGGCCTCGACCATCTGATCTGGGGTGTTTCCCTTCACATCCAGCTCCGGGCTGCCGATCGTGACGCCTCGGATCACCAACCGAGGCGTGTACTCCTTCGGGTGAAACCTGAACCCGACCTCCAAGTGTGCCCTCGTCGGTCTTCCGTTCGCATGGGCGTGGACGTTGTTGAACGAGACTGACCCACCGGCCGTCATCGGCTTGCCGGCCTCGGGGTCGAATATCTCAGGGTTCCGGCCGACCTCGTGTGTTGCCCCAGACTCGAACCGGCCGTCGGCAGTCAACACGACAAAGCCGGCGTGATGAAAGATGGCGCTGTGTGGCGCGTCACTCACCTCGAGCGTCTCGAGCGCGGCGACGTACCGGTCTTCAGTGAGACCAGTTGGCGCGTCGCCAATCGCACCCCACCAATCGGGGGTCACCGCCTCCATCGTGACGGCAGGCGACGACACAATGAGGTCCGGCTCGCCGATGCTCCAGTGTCCTCGGGCTGGAAAGTCAACCGCCGGCGGCATGTCTGCCGGATTACCACGTGGCGCGCCACTGTCCGCCCACGCCGCTATCGTCGTGATTTCCTCGTCACTCAGCGACGGGTCGTCACGAAATCTCTGGATGCCAATCTCCCTCTCGATGAACCACGGCGGCATCTGTCGGAGACCAGTCTGCTGCTTGATCGCCCGGGCCCACGGGCGTGCCTCTTCGTAGGTGATGAGCGACATCGGCGCGATCGAGTCGGGCCGGTGGCATCGTTGGCAGCTCCGTTGGAGAATCGGCGCGATGTCTTTCGCGAACGTGACTTGGCGCTCAGGTTGGACGGCAAGCTCGGCCGCCGCTGCCGTCGTCACCGTCATCGTCATCGCCAAGGCAACCGTCAAGGCACAGCTGGTGAGAGCCGCCACGACCGCTGGGGCAACCCGCCGCCGGGCGCCCGTTGCCTTCGCCCTCTTCATTTTCATTGGAAGCATGTCAGGGGAAGCATGTCAGGCCGTCAAGATCCGATCGTAGGAGTCCTGTCGAAGACGGTCAAGGCGGCCCGGCCGTACAAAAGAAAGCCGACCCCGTGCGACCGGGGTCGGCTGTGACGTGCAACCTTTCGGATCGTCCTAGTTCCAGTTGAACTGGGCGCCGAGCTTGACCAGGCGCCCAGTCATGATGCTCGTTGGCGTGCCCCAGGCAGCTCCCCCTGCTCCTGCAACCCCATAGCCGTCGCTTCGGGTCAGGATCGGGGCCGAATTGAGCGCGTTGTAGAGGTCCATCGTCACACGCACCATGCCAAAGCCCCCGGTGAACACCTTGGCCACACGGAAGTCGAGCTGACTGGTGCGGTCTTCGTAGGCGCCGTTCGGCTCGAGGACATTCACCGTCACCGTCGAGTTGCAGGCGCCCGTTGCGGCGGGGCAGGACGACAAGTTCCGTCCCAGGGACGGGGCAACTTGAGCATTGGGGAAGGTGACGGCCGCCTGAATTGGAGCCGACGAGATGTTCTGGTACACCCCGCTCAGCTCGATCCCATAGGGCAGTGGATAGGAGCCAGCCAGCTTGATCTGGCCGTTCCCGCTCCACCATGGCGTCGCCACCACGCACTGGTAGAGGTCCTGCGGAGAATCGACGACAAAGCACTCGTTGTTCACCGTTTCCCCGAACGTCACACCGCCCTGGAACAGCGCGCCGTTGTCAAACCGCGCCTGCGTTTCGACGTCCACACCGTTGAAGACCTCGGTCTGGTCACCGAAATTCTTGTCGTTCTGGGTCAACCTTTGGCCCGACGCCGCAAGTCCGGCAGTCGAAATGTTCGCCAACCCGCAGATCTCGCTGGCTGACGCACTCCCAAGGCGCGAATCCGACGGCGCCGTCACACAGAACGGATCGTAGTTCGCTGAGGTCACCCCAGTGTTATCGGTGAAGCTCTGGTTGTAGTGTGACGTTCGAAAGTAGGTGAGCGAGACCCGCACGTTGTCTTGTAGTTCCCGGTCGACGCCCGCCGAGAACTGCCAGGTGTAGGGCCGATTCTCCAACATATAGTCGTCAGCAAAGAAGCGGCTGATCTGGGACGTGCCAAACAACGGGTTGCTGCTCGGTCCCAGCTCGCCGTTCGCTAACGGATTGCTGGGATCGCCTTCTGGGAAGAAGTTGTTGTTCGCGTCGGCCCATGACCGGGTTGTGGTCTTCGCAATCGCATTGGCTGGGTTGACTGACACCGGGAGGCCAGTCCCCTGGCCGGCCATGTACTTGCCGGCTGCCATCTTGAAGGCGGTCTTGCCGTCCCCCGTGATGTCCCAGGCCACGCCAAGCCGCGGCGAGACATCCTGCCAGTCCGGCGTACTCTCGAGTCTGGCGACGTCGAACCCAGGCACATACACGGTGTCAGGGACCGTCTGAGCTGGCGTAAACCCGTTGAAGAAATCAGCGCGCACGCCGAGGTTGATCGTCACCCGGTTCAAGGTCCACTGGTCCTGCGCGTAGAACCCGAGATTCTGGAAGTCGCTCCGGTTGAAGTTGGGGTGGTTGTGGATGGTGATTCGATTGGGCACCCCACCAATCACGCGGATTTGTGCCACTGGCCCAAACCCAGGCAGCACATTATTGGAGCCGGTCTGCTCGATCCACCCATGTGCCCAGTTGGTCCCGAACTTGAACGAGTGAGACCCAGTGACGTACGAAATGGCCGCCCGCGCGTTGACCTGGTCGGTGGCGCTGGGATCGCTTGCGTTGTACGGGATTGTCGCCGCAGCCCAGGCGTTGAAGACGTCGAACGTCGCCAACTCGAAGATCTGAATGTCATCCGGTTTGACATCGCCGGTGATTCCGAAGGTGAACGGATTGCGCAGCCACGAGTACCCCGCCTCGATCAGAATGCTGTTCGAGTGTGCGCGGGTCCAGGTTCCTTGCTGCAAATGATTCGTCGGTGCCGAGGCATTCAGCGCCGCTTCAGGCGCGAGGACCGCGCTGACGGCCCGGCCACAGAGGCACTGATCTCCATGGTTGCCGAACCAGGTGATCTTATCCTTCGACGACGCTTGCCACGTCAAACGGAACGAGTTCTCCTGGCTCGGGTCGTCATTAAAGCCCCGCGCCCCAGGCGTATAGAAGGGCCTCCCGTTCGCGTCCCTTTGACCCTGGGACGCGTTGAAGAACGCTCCTGGCGTGTACGTCGAGGCACCCCACCACCGGTGGGCCGTGAAGAACCACAGCGTGTCACGCTTGATCGGACCACCAAACGAGGCGCCGTAGTCATACACCTTCCTGACCTCGGGAGGGGTGACGGCGCCGCGAGCCTCGAGGTCGGAGCTGAGGTTGTCCGCCTGGAAGTCTCCGTTGGTGAAGGTGGATCTTCCCGAGGCGGAGAACTGGTTCCCTCCCTCCTTGGGGATGTAGTTGAGCTGGAGGCCTGCCGTTTCGGTGTCGGCCGTCATGCCGTTGTGCGACATGCTGACCTCGGCCACCCCCTCCATGTTGTAGTGCTGGCCCATGTGGAGGATCCCGCCGTTGGTCCCCATCGAGTTGTTGGTGTTCATCCCGTCCTGCGAGATCTTCATGTCGCCCTGGCGATTGTTGTGAATCGACGCCGTGCCCATCTCCCCGCCCGTGCCGCCGACATCAACGCCGCCGTTCCCGGCATTGCCGGTGAGGCGCGCCCCCAACGTGAGCGCGGCAAACGAGCTCACCGTCTGCGCGTTCGGCAGGAGATCCAGCGTTTCGTCAGACAGGGTGTTCTGTGTGCGCACGTTCTGGATGTCCACCGTCGGGGTTGCACCCGTAACGGTAACTGTCTCTTCGACGCCGCCCACGACCATCTGGATATCGATGTTCGCGGTGAACCCCGCGCTCAACTCGATTCCTTCGCGCCGCACCGTACTGAAGCCCGGCAAGGTGAACTCGACGAGGTAGATGCCTGGCGTGAGGCCGACGAAGGTGTAGCGGCCGTCGCCGCCGGTCACCGCCGTCCGGACGTCGATGACCCCCGGGCTGGTGGCGGTTGCGGTCACGCCGGGGAGCACGCCTCCGGTCTCGTCAACAACCTCACCGGAAATTCCACCGGCCTGCGCCAGCGCCGTCCCCGGTAGGACGAGAGCCGCCGAGAGAAGCAGGGCAAGGCAGAGTAGGTTCTTCCTCATGATAATTTGGCCCCCCGTCTGGACGTCCAAGACAAACCTGGACGTCCAAGACAAACAATGTGGCATGCGCGACAGCTCCTAATCTCGCAGTAGTGTCGCAATGTTGATGCGTGTAAGGCTACACCCGATACAATTTCTATTCCAGAACTAAAACGCCAGGAGATCTTATACTTTTCAGCAGATCTAGTTTGATGCCCAAGGCTCTAATCCGACTTTTTGGATCAAACTACGACTGTTTGGATTTGGGTATTGTCAAGTTGCAGGATTCAGCTAATCGACTCCAAGACAACTTACTCGGTTTCGAGCCGGAGATCGCCCGGTATCTCGTTGAGCAGGCGCCGAGATCAACGCGAAGAACAACAACGGCGAAACACCGACGCGAGTGGCCGAAGGCACCATCGTCACCGTCATGGTGTTCATCCACGAGAACGTCGCTGAAGTCCTCCGCGAGCTCGGTGGCGTGAGAGAAGGGATTCATCCCAGCTTCCTGGCCGCCGAGGAAGCTGCCGCCAACGATCAAGTCGCACAGCCCGACCGCTGAGCGAGCCCTCCTGGAAACTCAGCATTGGCTAGGTCACTCGTAGCAGGGAATTAGACCGTTTCGACGTCTCGCGTTTTGCGCCGCCAAAGCGAGAACACCGTAGTAGACTGCGGCGAGGCTCACCGGCCCAAACCTGCCAGGACGTCACGTGAGGTGTCGCTCTTCGCGAGTGGCCGCGTGATGTGGAACGGTCGGGAGACCTGTCCGATCGTCTTGTTCTCTCGCACCACGACCACCCGGGCGACATACCGTCCTGGCTGAAGCGCGTCAACTGGCATGATGGCCGACACGATCTGGCTGTTGGGGTGATTGCCTGCTGCGGGTACGCTCGTTCCACTTGCTCGCGGGAGCCCTGAGGCTTCCTCCGCCACCTCGATCCGCACGTGCAGGTCACTCAGCGCACTCGCCTCGTCCGCGTATAGCTCGGTGTAGACCGCGAGTCGGTCACTCGAGAGCTTCGCCTCCACGGGCGCGCTGATGCCACTGTCTGATGGCGCCGGTGCATCAGCCAGTAGGAGATCTCCGACCGCGAACGACGGGCCCGACAGTTGCCATGCGCGCACCGGATGCTCGACGCTGCCGCGGCGGCCACCTCCATCAACCGCGGCCAACGTCAAGGTATAGGTGTGGCCGGTTCGACGACGAACGAGGCCACGTGTTCGAGGACGGCCCCTCCCGGTCGATCGGCGGGACGGAGTGTGGTTTCCTCGAACAGCTCCCCGACGACGTCTCCGTCGAGGTTGCGCATGGAATAGCCAAGTGTCAGGTCAGCTGGTGCTGGTTGAGCGGCCTCGACCTCGACCGCCACGAGGACACGCAGCATTGAGGGATCCGGCGCCTGAAAGGCGTAGGTGGCCACACGCAACGGCAGGCCCGTTGCCGCGAACGGTGCGCGTAGCGTCCGCCGAACCTGCTCCTCGGCTCCTTTGCCGCCAAGGACATCTGGGTCGCTGCCATCGGGAGCCGCGATAAGAAACTGTCGACGTGCCCGGACACGCGTATCCTGGCGCTGAACCGAAACGTTGATCTCGTGCCGCTCCCCGTCCTTTGTCGGTGGCGCGGCTTTCGATGCCGAGCAGGTAGAAGCCCGACAGTTCTGCCGCTAGCCGCTCGAACGGCGCGTTCGCGTTTGGGCCTACCCATCGCAACGCACCTCGCGTCATGCCCGCAAGCAGTTCGAGACCGCGTTCCTGCCACCGGCGATCCTCGATTGGGGTGGGCCGGAGTTCGAGAGTGCTGATATCCCCCAGCGGCTCGTCGAGCATGAGCACGTCGATGGTTGCTCGGGCATCCGCCGCGAGCCGTTCAATGGGGCGAAGCCGGGCGCCCGGACCATCAATCACGAGACCGCTCGAGATCCAAACGATGTGCTTTGGGCCCTGAACCGCCAGAAGGGCCTCAAGGATCGATTCGAGGCTTCTGAGTGTTGCATCGGTCCTCCGACGCTGCTCGGCCACGATGCGTGCGCCTGCGGCACGAACTCGGGCGACGCAGAAGTCCAGTTCGCCGGGTGGCAGGTGACCGCAGAGGCGTTCGACCAGCCGAACGGCCACGACCGAGTGTCCGATGCTCTCGAGGGCAAAGGCTTCAATAAGCCCGATGTTCAGCTCGCCCAGTGGCGTCTGCGCCAGACCAACCATGCCGTCGAGGGCATTCCGGACTAGGCGGTGATTCGACGTGAAGTCGATGAGCGGACCCGGCTGCGGCACGGCGACGAACGCAAGCCGGTCGTTGCTACTCAGCGTTTCGAGGAACTGGCTGGCGGCGCGGGTGACGTGCGCCCCTTCGCCAAATGCGAGCGTCTCGCGGTCGACGACGATGACGATCTGCCGACCACGGGCAGTTGTCTGGTTGGAGCTGTGGAAGACTACCGCAGGGTCGGTGTCGGCGCGACGTTCGTCCGGACCGTCGGAGCGTAGCCGGATGAAATCTGAAGACACGACGCGCCGTAGCTGGCCGTCGACAGTGACCGTGAACTCGGGTGTGCGAAGGTCCTCCACGGGTACGCCCCGACCGTCCACCACGCTTGCGTCGACTTCGATCAGCTCGATGCCGGCACGAAACGATGGCTGTGGGGGCTGTGCACGTAGCAGCGACGGCAGCATCACCAGCAAGACAGCTATCGCTGGAGCCCGCCGCTTGTCGACACCTGTCGTGACACCCCCTGGTCGCCAATGAGGACGCTGCCACACGGACACACACCCTTTCTCGACGGTGCCTTGCGGGGATGGTCCTAGGAACGGATGAGCGTGTCAAGGATAATCGCGCGGGGTTGGGTCAGAAGTATCCTTGGGCCGGACACTGCGGTGGATCCGCCGATTCACCGGCCTGGGGCGTTATCATGATGGCCTGGCGGAAGGGAAGCTCGCCTGTTCGAGCACGCGAACCTTTAGGAGGAGATGATGACCGACCACCCTTTGATTTCTGCGTTCGGTGCCGTCAGCGTGGTCATTGCGATCGCGCTGGCCGCCAGCTGCTCGTCCGGCACGGGCGTCGAGATCTATGTCCCAATCGATGACGACGACATCGGCGGGACCGTCACGAGTAGCAACGGGCCGGAAGCCGGGGTCTGGGTGATCGCCGAGACGACGGACCTGCCCACCAAGTACGCGAAGATCGTCGCCACCGACGACGCGGGTCGCTACGTGCTACCGGACCTGCCAGAAGCGACCTACGACATCTTTGTCCGCGGGTACGGGCTGGTGGACTCGGCGAAGGTGCAGGCCTCTCCAGGGGCCGCGCTGGATCTGTCGGCGGTCGTGGCGCCCGACGAGGCATCGGCGGCACAGTACTACCCCGCCAACTACTGGTTCGCCATGCTCGAACCGCCCCCGTCGAGTGACTTCCCCGGCACCGGCGACGACGGCAACGGCATTCCGGAGCAGCAGGCGACGTTGCAGCACTGGATCGGCGACTTGAAGATGACCTTTTCCTGCGCACAGTGCCATCAGCTCGGCAACAAGTTCACGCGCGAGATCCCGCCCGAGCTCGGCACCTTCGATTCCACGGTCGAGGCATGGGATCACCGCCTGCAGGTCGGCATGTCGGGCGGGGGCATGTACAACACGCTGGTGAGCAAGCTGGGCAAGGATCGAGGACTGCAGATCTTCGCCGACTGGACCGACCGGATCGCGGCCGGTGAGCTGCCGCCCGAGAAACCGCCGCGGCCGGTGGGGCGAGAACGGAGCATCGTGCTCACACTGTGGGACTGGGCCGAGCCAACCCAGTTCGTGCACGACGAGATCTCGACCGACAAGCGGAACCCGACGCTGAACGCGAACGGCCCGGTGTACGGCGTGACGGAACACAGCGGTGACTGGCTCACGGTGCTCGATCCCAACACGCACACTGCCTCGAAGATCGCCATCCCACCCGCCCCCGGTGCGCCCGAGGATCCGCTTGTCCCGCTGAGGGTGCCGTCCCCCTACTGGGGAGAGGAGGACATCTGGAGCCGCCGGGTCGTGGCGCACAACCCGATGATGGATTCGACAGGCCGCGTCTGGACCACCGCCCGCGACCACTGTCGCATCTTCGATCCCGAGACGCAGGCGTTCACCATCGTCGAGGGGTGCGTCGCACGCCACCACCTCCAGTTCGCCGATGACGAGGACCGGACGCTGCTGTCGAACTCGCCGCCGACCTGGTTCAAGACGAAGGTGTGGGAGGAAACGGGCGACGTCGAGGCTGCGTTCGGGCAGTTCCCGCTCATTCTTGACGTGAACGGCAACGGACAGCAGGACGAGGCCGTGGGCCCGGCCGATCCGATCGACCCGAACAAGGACAAGACCATCCGAACCGGGTTCCTCTACGCCGTGATTTCGAATCCGACCGACGGATCGGTCTGGTGGGCCGAGATGGCCAACCCCGGGAGTCTCATCCGCGTCGATCCAGGCGACAACCCGCCGGAAACGGCGCTGGCCGAGTACTACCAGCCGCCGTTCTACAACGAGGCCACCGATCAACTGGGCCACACGCCGCATGGCATCGACGTGGACCGGAACGGCGTCATCTGGACCAGCCTGACCGGCAGCGGCCACCTGGCCAGCTTCGACCGGCGCACGTGCACTGGTCCGCTCAACGGCCCCGATGCGGTGTCGGGCCAGCACTGCCCCGAGGGGTGGACGCTGTATCTGGCGCCCGGCCCGGCGTTCAAGGGTGTGGACTACGAGATGAGCGCCGATTCGTTTTACTACAACTGGGTCGACCAGTTCGGGACCTTCGGGCTGGGTGACAACGTGCCGTTCCTGAACGGCAGCGGGTCGGACTCGCTACTCGCGCTTGTGGACGGCGAATGGCTGACGATCCGCGTGCCGTACCCGATGGGCTTTTTCAGTCGCGGCATGGACGGGCGGATCGACGACCCGGAGGGCGGCTGGAAGGGGCGCGGCGTGTGGTCCACCTACGCCGCTCAGACCACCTGGCACATCGAGGGGGGAAAAGGCACGCGGCCCAAGCTGGTGAAGGCGCAGATGCGCCCCGACCCGCTCGCCCGGTGATACCTTGCCGATGCATCTGGCCGCCGCGGCTGGCGATGGACTCGCTGCTCGTCAAGAGGGCGGAATCGCGATGAAATCCACCAGTGTCGTTTCGCCAGAAATGGAGGCCTGCACCAATTCGTCGGCGCTGACTTCACGCATCGATTGATCCATCTCGCACACGTGTAGCGAGTACCCTCGTCGTACGAACTCATCAAGATACTCCTGGGGGGAAACCCTGGATATGACCGGCAACACGTCCGTTGTGAATTCGCTGATGACAATCGGGCGTGAATCCAGGGTGCGCTGCGCGCCTCGAAGCACAAGCCCCTCGGATCCCTCAACGTCGATCTTGACCATATCGGGACTGACACCTTCCAGGGCGCTGTCCAGCGTCATGCTTCTCAGTATCTGCTGGGCTTCCGATGGGAGCGACGTCGGCAGGTTGGTGATCTGTCCATTGCCTCCTAGCGGACTGTAGAGGACCAGACGTTCGGCGTCTGCCAGGGGGTAGGGGAAGATCTTGATGTCGAACCCATTGTCACGAGCGTTCTGACGAAGCAGCCAGATGTAACGAGTGTGGGGCTCGAAGGCGTACACCTTTGCGCCCAGTGACGCGGCGAGTAGCGCGTAATATCCGAGATTGGCGCCGATATCGACAAACACCATGTTCGGTTTCAGCAGCTTCTTTACATGCACAGCCACGTGGGGTTCATAGTGCCGTTCTGTGGCAATTGTCTTGTTGATGGGATTCCACTCTGGAACGACCGTCATCTGGAACCCATCGATCTCAACGGTTTCCACGCGACTCGCTGCCGCTTCTTTCGCTGCTCGGATCTGCAGAGATTCGGATGAATTGAGAAACATGTCCACCAGAGTATCCAGAGGAAAGTCCTCATTGGACACCAGGCTGAAATAGTTGCGGGCTCCCCCTTCGTCCGGTTCGCGTCCCAGGATCAAGCGGTAGCAGGCGACGACATCTTCTTTGGTAGCGCAGATCACTGGGCTGGGTCTCTTCCGAGAATCGTGCCCTAGCAGGACGTTTGGGCGGCGGAGATCAACAGGCGGCGCTAGCTGGAATCAACGGGCCGTCAGCAGCAGGACCGTCACGCCTAGCGACGGCATGTCGACGTACGCGTAGGGTGCGCTTGAGTTGCCCAGCGTACGATGGCCGCCGTTTGCTACCAAGTAATCCACGCTCTCTTGCACGTCGGGCACGTTGAAATTGAAGTAGTGCCCGCCTTCACGTTTGTCCATCAGGTCGCGCCAGGGGCTCTTCCCTCCCACGGGCTGGATGAGGTTGACCCACCAATTGTCGAGCGGCACGTAGATCTCCCGATTCGAGCCTTCAGGATCACCGGTGTAGTCGTCCGGGAACTGCAGCCCCCCACCAGCGGTGTCGAGCGGCGGGTTGACAGGGACATCGAACAGATCAATGTAGCGCTCTCGGTACGCGTCGCCATCGCTGACCATCAAGCCAATCCTGGCAGGGTCTTTCATTCCTTTCGTCGCCGCTGGTCCCGGCGTGCCCAGCGGGGTGGGCGCTGACGTTTCTGTCAGCTCGAAGTACAGACCGAACCCTGTCATGAGGTCGACCATGGCATGGGTCCCCGCGGGCTCCCCGAGTACGCGCGTCCCACCCTTCGATTCGAGCAGCCCCACATGGTCGTCGACGGCGGCGACGTCGAACGCCAGGTGATGGATGCCTTCGCCGTGTTCGTCGAGGAAGTCTCTCCAGGGGCTTGGCCCAGTCTTCGGCTGCTCGAGCTCGACCGTCATGGTGTTGAAACGCACCTGCGCGACCAGCGTGTCTGCAGTCGCGGTTACTGGCGAAACCTTGACATCAAACACGTCGGCCCAAGCTTTGGCTGCCTTCTCGACATCGCGGACCACGACGCCCACGTGCGTGACTGTCCGAGTTCCGAAGACCGACAGGCGGTCACCCTGGCCACCCGCCGCGGCGGCAACAGGGCCGAGACTGATCGCTGCGGCAAGCAGAGCAACCGTGAAGCCTGCGCAACCCCGTCGTCTGCTTGAATCCTTCATACGCATGATGGGGACCTCTTGCCACCGCGCGCGGTAGGCCGCGAGGCGGTCGTGCGAAAGCCAGGTGCTAG
The DNA here is from genome assembly GCA_965223015.1 of Vicinamibacterales bacterium. Taxonomy (GTDB): domain Bacteria; phylum Acidobacteriota; class Vicinamibacteria; order Vicinamibacterales; family UBA8438; genus CAUZIB01. The sequence continues at coordinate 12,541 of CBDCVL010000003.1, forward strand.
TTCGGCGGATGTGGACAAGGCGGACGCTGGGGATCTAACTCGCGCTCCCTTTCGTTTCCGCACGCGGGCGACCGGCGCTTGAGCAACCAGCCCTCCGGTGTCTTCACCACCAAGTCGTCCGACACGCGCTCACCCTCGTGGAAGTAGGCGACAACGTGTGCCAGGCCCGGTTCGATCAGGTTGACCTGGAAATTGGACATCGTGTGACCGGCCCTCCAGCCCTGTTGCCGCTCCGGCTGCGGCTGGTCGTCCTTCCGAGCCCATGCCTTGATCGCCTTCCTCCCGCGAATCTCGTTGTTGGCAAACCTCAGCATGCCATCTTCGGCAAAGTTCGCCGAATACGCTGAGCCGTCGTCCCAGACGAGATCGATTGCTTGGCTGTATCGAGCGTAGAGCTGAAGGATCTGCACGTAGTCGTCTGGCGCGACCGGTGTCGGCGGCGTGTAGCCTTCCTGCCCTCGTGCAACAAGTCCGAACGCCAGCGTCGTCACCGTCAGAACGACGATTGTGATCTGCTTCCGCATGTGTCCTCCTCTAGAGCTGTCACCGATCGTCATGATCGGCGCCTCAGCCGAATCCTCACTGCGCGCTATTTGTTCAACTCGCCGTAGAGCGCCTGCACATAGGCACGGGCACCCTGCATGTCGTAGTTCTGGTACCGTTCGGGCAAGCTCAACGAGGCCACAGCCTCGTCGACTGTCTTTTCCGATTCGGCAGCGTCCCTGACCGCCTGTTGCAGATCCCGGTTGAAGTCTGTGTACTCCTCGAGGTCCCTCAGCGACATCACGCTGATCTGCGGCCCGCCAAAACGGGGTTCAGACCGACCCGGCACAATGAACTGCACGTCCGCCTCCCGAAGAGCCTCCAGCGCGCGCACCAACGTGTCGGCGAAAGCAGTCGCGCTCCCGCCATGGGCCGTATCGATAATCGGAACGGCCTTGGCTGGGAGGAGCTCTCCGAGGTACGCCAGATTCGAAATCGGAACGACGACGACTGCGTCGCCGTCCGTATGGGCAACACCGAAGTGATACACATCGACGCGGTTCTTACCTTCGAACAGCGTCAGCTGATCCCTGAATACCTCATTGGGGAGAAACCTAGCGTTCGGGCCTGCGAACCCAGGCTGCGCCGCCATCGTGGCCCTCGTCCGCTCATGGGCTACGATCGTCGTGGCATCAGGGAAGGCGTTGTTGCTCCCCGTGTAGTCAATACCTGGGTTGGTATTGATGATCGCCGTCACCGGCGCTTCCGAAATGAGTGGAAGCTTGTCTTGAATCGCGCTTCCCCACCCTGAGGACTTCGTATTCACGAGTACGACGCCATGGCCCGACGAAAACGCGAGCGAATGCGGGCCTCCGCCGAGGAGCATGTAGAGACTGCTGTACTCCGCTTCTGGGTCCGTCGACTTCTTCTCAAACGACAAGCTCGGGATGTACTGGATATCGACGACTCGTTCCGGATCGGAGGCAGCCGCAACCGTCGCGACCGCCGCGACCGGAGCGGTGGCGGCTCCACTCGAGGACGACAGCGAGGGGTCGAACTGCTCACCATAGTCGGCTGCCGCCAGCGTCATGGCAACGAGTTCTTCGTCGTTGCGCATGTAGATATGCTGGTTGGCGTACGCCGGGTGTACCACCGTCACAGCATCGAGTTGTCGGCGTATGCCCGACGGCGAGGTCGGTTTCAGGAGGTGAGTGCGATCGAGCTCCTGATATCCTTCCGGTGTGAGACGCGCGATGATCAGATCCCCCCGATCGTTGCTGATGAACACGCGGTCCCCGTGACGGACGATGTGCGCCGACGCCCAGCGCGCGCGTTCGTTGGTCACCGCCTGCGTCTCCCACACGCGCTCGCCGGTTGAGAGGTCGATTGCGCGCATCTGTCCGTAGCTGCAGGTGCCGTACAGGTGATCGCCGATGATGATCGGCGCCCCGATGACCGCATGCAGACCGTCGCTGTCGATTTCGCTACCGCTGTTGCCTTTCCACAGCATCGTGGCAGCCGGCTTCGTCTGGTCCAGCTCGGCGAGCATCGACCCGCTGTAGAAATTCGACACGAGCAATTTGTGATCGGCGATGACCGGAACCGCAATGTTCATCGGCGCCATCGCCCTGAACGGCAGTTCCCAGAGGAGTCGGCCCGTCGCCGGGTCGAGGGCCCGAACGGCGTCGGGTGTCCAAATGATCAGCTGGCGCACACCTCCCTCGGTGAAGATGATTGGCGTGCCCACACCGGGGTCGGTGTTGACTTCGAGCGATCGCCACACCTCGTCTCCAGTGAACTTGTCCCAGGCAATGACGAGGCCGTCAGGTTCAGCACCGACGATCGCGATGAGGAGGTTGCCTTCGACGATGGGAGCGCTGGCCGCACCAGTGCCATTGTTGCCAATGCCGTAGTCGTTCCAGTAGTCCTTCTTCCAAAACGACGCCCCCGTCTCGACATCCAAGCTCTGAAGGACCCCGTTGGAGCCGAGAACGTAGACCCGGTCGCCGTCGACCGTCGGTGTCGCGCGTGGCCCGTTCGGCCACTGGAAGCCGGCGAAGTTCGCGTCCCATTCGACGATCCACAGAACCTCGCCCGTCTTCTCATCGAGTGCCAGCGCACGCTCAGGACCTGTCACGCCGCGCACACGCGCGAAATCGGTGAGGAAGATGCGGCCATCTGCAACAACCGGGCTGCTGTAGCCTTCTTTGACTGGCGTACGCCAGAGGACCTGCAGTCCATCAGAAGGGAACCTCTGGAGGATGCCGGTCTCGTTCCACTCGCCCTTTCGACCCTCGCCTCGGAATTCCGGCCAGTCGTCGGCGCGCAGCACCGTCGATCCGAGGGCCATGAGCCATGCGGCGATACAACAGCAAATGAAAGGTTGCTTCATCTTCTTCATAGTCGATGAGGGGGGGCGCAGACCCAACCCCATTCTCCGTGGCTAGTCTAGCGCGGGTCGATAGGAGATTCCAGGGCCTTCCCGGGCGTCCTATTTTCCGAGCCGAGCACCCCGACACGGTGGGCGCCGTGCCTCCGTGGCAAGCCGCCTAGGTGGTCAGGGGTGTCCAAATGAACAACTCTTCGCTAAAGTAGAGCGGTATTCGGCTGGCATGGTTAGTTGTGACTGCACCACTTTGCGTGGGAGGAGATGTATGAGCTTCGCCAGGATGACTTTGACCGGCGCGACGATCGTGCTGGCGGCAGTTTCGGCAGCGGCCTGTTTTCCAGGGATGTCGGCCTCGATGCAGGAGGGCGCGGAGCAGGAGAACGTAGAGCAGGAGGACGCGGAGTCGCAGGAGTGGCCATCACTTACTCCCGATGGCCAGCCCGACATCCAGGGCATGTGGGCGACCGGCAGCGGCGGCGGGACGATGACCCTGGAGGCGAGAGAGTATCTCGCGGAACAAGGGATGGATTCGAACGTGATGAGCACCAGTCTTCTGGCCGAGACTCGTCCCCCCCCAGTCAGAATTGCCGAAGGGGGGCCACCTCCGCTGAACTCGGCGACCGTCATCGACCCAGAGGACAAGATCCTTCCGTATCAGCCGTGGGCTCGAGAGCGAAGGAATGAGGTTCTCAGGAATTTCGGTACCCCAAATCCGGCACAGATGGACACCCAGGCCCGCGGCTGGCCGCACGGTGTACCCCGCGTCAACGTCTACTCAAGTCATGACGGCAGCATCGGTGGTCCCATCCAGATTCTCCAGCCGCCTGGGTATGTCGTCTTTCTGTACGAGGTTAACCATGAGTTTCGCGTCGTGCCCCTCGATGACCGTCCGCATCCAGGCGAGGACATCAAGTTGTGGATGGGCGACTCGCGCGGTCGGTGGGAAGGGAACACACTCGTCATTGACACCACCAATAACAACGACTCAACCCGGCTCACGATCGTCGGAGACTTTCACAGCGACGAGTTGCGTGTCACTGAGGAGTGGACGTTCTTCGACCAAAACAGGATCGAGTACAAGGCGACTATCGACGATTCCCAGGTCTACACGCGGCCATGGGCAATCGGAATGACGCTCACTCGCGGTCTTCCCGGGACCGAACTCTTGGAGTACGCCGGTGTTGAAGGTGAGCAGAGTGAGCTGATAATGCCGCGCTAGTCGAGGGCGACGATCTAGAAGAGCTCCCTCGAAACTCTCAAGGCACGGCGGCGCGATCCACCCTGATAGCTGAGTGCCGCGATTGCGATGAGGACCGGGTCGAAGACCGGGACGCGATAGCGTGCGAGTGGAAAGAAGATGAGACAGGTGACGAACACACTCGCGAGTGCGACGAGCACGACAGGAAATGGCTTCACCCGCAGAAACGTTGGCAACGCCCGAACAGCGAGCGCCAACAGCGCGATGAACGAGAGCGCCTGCATGGCCCAGTACCGCGCGGACCGGTGCTGGTAGGATTTGCCGACCGGTACCCAGAAGTAGAACGCCTTTCGCACCGTGTTGCCGAGGAAGTGCAGCGGTTCGTCACCGATGTAGCGGAAGGTCTCGGCGTAGAAGACACGTTCGACTTGCTCTGGCGAAAGCTGAGGGTCGGAACGCAAGAGGCTCTCGTAGGCGGTCTCCATGGCGCTGTTTCCGCTCACGTCGCCATCTCCGACGGCGTGCTCGTTGTTTCCCATCCATAGATTGGGGCCACCACGGGAGCTGAGCATGATCACGCGGTCGTGAATCAGCACGTTGTACAGAGGCCACGGCGCCACGGTCGCTCCCGCCACGACAACGAGCGTGACGCCAGCAGCAAGCGCGCGCTGTGACACGACAACGTAGAGCGAGAACATCCCGGCGAACAGGAGCGCCTCGGGTCGGGTCAGGATCGTAAGCCCCAGACCAATGCCGGCGACTGCTGTTGACCGAAGGACGTTGGAGGTGGCGGCGTCGTCTCGTGCGGCGTCCAGGACCCGCCAACAGAGGAGAAGCGTCGCCAGAGCGAGAGCGGTGAACAGAGTTTCACTCAGGATGTACCCGGGCTGGAAGATTTGCGGCGGGTAGCACGCCATCAGAAACGCGGCGACAACCCCGGTCCGCGCCCCCCCCAGCCGACGCGCGAGCGCAGCGACGAGGAGCACGCTGATGGCGCCGAGCAAGGCCTGGACCGCCTTGACGCCTGCCGTTTCAGGATGCGCGGTGAGAACGGCGGCAAGAAACACCGGGTACCCCGGACTGCGCATGAGGCGGTGCGGCTCGTCGTACGTCAGTCCCTCGCCTTGTCTGAGGTTGTCGGCGAGCATGAGGTACTCGATCTGGTCAACGGTGAGCGGTTTGTCGACCCAGTAGCCGAATGCGAAGGCGAGCCGAAGGACCAACGCGAGGAGAACCGCCAGCCCGAGCCATTGCTTTTCGGAGAGAACCGATCGGCTGACCTGAACACTACTCACCGAGACGCTCACGTTCCTTTGGATTCCGGAGGGTTGAACCAGCCACCCACCAGTTGAGCGAGTTCCCGAAGGATCGCGACCGACTCGGGGAGCCGGATCCTCGTTGGCGTTGGGCCGCGGGCCGGGTAGGAACGCGTCACCGGGAGCTCCGCGACCCGCAACCCGACATGAGCGGCACGGGCTGCGAGATACCAGAGAATCTCGTATCCCTGAAACACGTCTCTGAATGGTTGAACTCCCGGATGGCGCAGGAGGCGGCTCGAGTAGGCCCGAAATCCGTTCGTCGTGTCGGTGAAGCCGAATCCGGCTGCGAGGCTGACGAGCGGAGCGTGCAGCGCACGGATGGCCCACCATCGCACCCAGGGAGTATTCACGGCTTCGCCGCCAGGGATGAATCGGCTGCCCTGCACGAAGTCGTAGCCCTGTTCGAGAGCCTGGACGAAGCGCGGGATGGCATCAACACCATCCTTTCCGTTGCCGTCGACGGTGACGAAGCCGTCGTACGACTGGGCCAGTCCGTACCCGAACCCGATGCGCAGCTGTGTCCCGAGTCGCCCTTCCGCACGCTTGATGAGCAGTGTCCTGACGCCGCGCTCCCGAAGACCCGCCTGATCTGTCGAGCCATCGGTACTTCCGCCGTCGGCGATGATGATGTCTGGGATCCCGGTGATGTGGCGCATGCGCTCGAGCTGAGCCAGGATACGGTCGCCCTCGTTGAGTACGGGGATGAGCACACATACGGAACTAGAGCGGGGGGCCAGCTCGTGTGTCTCACAGGCAGGAGGCTGACCGAGCGCGGTGTTCGATGGCGGTCTCGCGATTGTCACCCTCCCTCGCCGACACGAGTGACGCAGTTGAGCGCGCGGTGCACCGCGTCGAGGTTGCGACCATCGTCGGGCGGTCGCATTTCAATCGACACCCAGCCGTCGTAGTTGCTGGCATCGACCGCTTCGAGCACGGTGCCGACTGGGACCTGACCGTCCGGTCCCACCGGTCCGAGGTGCGGCTCGCTGATGTGTAGATGCCCCGCCACTGGTGCGGCCAATCGGATTGACTCCCGGTAGTCCTCGTTGTTCATCGCCATCGTCGATGTATCGATTTGCACCCGAAAGCCGGGACTACTGACACGTTGAACCAGATCGACCGCCTCCTCCGTTCGGCAGACGAAGTCACAGTCGTAGCCGGGGGCGTTGGCCTCGAGGCAGAGCACAACGTCGTGCTCTGCCGCGTAGCCTCCAAGGTCGGCGAAGAAATCTGTGGCGATTCGTGCTGCCTCTTGTGGGGGCGTGTTTCCCCGCTGCCGGTTCTTCGGCGAACCGAAGACCATTGCACCGGCGCCAAGGCCGGCAGCCACCTGGATGATTCTGCGCAAGTACTCAGCCGTTCGATCCCGACTTCCTCGGTCTCCGAAAAGCACGAGGTCTGGACGTCCGAATAGTAGCGCCTGGAGGGCGACGATCTCGAGTCCGCGATCGGTCCACACTCGGCGCGCCGCCGCTACGTCCCGGTCGTGCACGGCGGTCGGATCGTCGAACAGTCTCCCAGGAGCGACTTCAACCCCACGAGCGCCGGCCGCCAGCAACACCTGCGCCGCCGCAGCTTCTTCCCCGGGCGCCCACGCGATATGCGAAACCGCCAGTTTCATGTCGTGTGGAGCTCTCGCTCCGTGGAGACGAAACGACGCAGACGCGTGAACCATTCAGAGCGATCCATGACGTATGGGCTCGTGCGACCGAGACACTGTAGTCGGTTGCTACGCATGTCGTAGTGGACCGGGCCCGCGTCGGTCTCGTTCACGAAGTTGACGTCGAAGGCTTCTCGCGCGAGCTCTTCTGTCGTGGCCGGCTCGACCGGAAAGTTGATCAGTGCAAGACCGGCCGCCAGCGCCGCCTCGATGTCGCTCCACAATCGCTCGACATCGTAAAACTGCAGGCGGCTGCGCCGGTCGGTTAGCTCGAGCGCGTTGTCGTTCATCAGGTCATAGACGAAGTTTTTCTTGAGGCCTGGTCCAAACATCTGCGGAAGACGGACGACCAACGCCGATCCAAAGCGTTCTTGGACCCACCGTTCGAGCCTCCGCCGGTGACGTCCGTACGGCTGTCCAGACTCGGAGGGTATGTGTGTGTCCTCGTTGACCGCGACAGGGTCCGGGTACACATCGACAGTGGAGATGAGGACGAATCGTCGGGCTCGGACCGGTTCGAGGTCGGCCACCAGCCGTTCGACATGGGCACGGTCTTGCTCCGGGTGCTTATTGGCGAGCCACTTGACGGCCGACGGTGCCGCGCAGACCACGAGGTCGTACTCCTGCTGACCTATCTGGCCGATCGTGGTGGAGCGGAACAGGTGGGTGAACGGTCGCTGGCGTCTGAGATTGGACCCGACAAAACCGGTCGCGCCGATGAGGGCAGTTGTCGACATCAGGCAGTCTGTCGGATGGATTCCAGTGCGTCCCCTAGACGACGTTGAGCGAGTCGCGGTACTGATCGACCACCGAGCTGTTGGACTTGTAGGCGATGTAGTACAGCGGGCGCTGCTGTGCTTCTTCGAGGATCCTCTGGACGTACTCCGAGAGCACGGCGAGCATCGCAAACAAGAGAAAGAACATCACCGCGTTGAAGACGTTGGTCGATGCCCAGCCCTCTGCGGCGGAAATGCCTGCGACCGAATCGCGCAGGATGCCGATCGCCAGCGCAAAGATTGCGTACGTGAGGTTGACGCCGCTGGCCAGGAGCCCGACAAGCGCCACTGCACGCAGCGGCTTGTTCGAGTTTGCCACCAGGATGCCGATCGCCTGCGAGGTCGACGCCAATAAACCCGCGCCGTCTGGCTGGCCACTCCGACTGATGCGTTCGTACTCCACGCGGGCCTGCTGGTAGCCGACGTACTCGGTCAAATACTTCATGTAGAGATTGCGGTCCTTGATGCGGACCAACGAGTTGACGATTCGGCGGCTGAATGCCCGGAACTCGGTCACGTCGGCGTCGATCGCATGGCCGGTCAACCGACCGAGGAGCCAGTAGAACAAGAGCGACCCTCGACGGCGAATAAACGACTGCCGTTTGTCCGCCACCTTGCCGATAACCGCGTCGTTCCCTTCCGCGCAGCGATCGATCATGACCGGGATGAGAGCCGGTGGGTCGCGAGCCGGGTCCATGAGAACGACAAAATCGCCGATGCTGCAATCGAGAGCGGCGTAGTAGGCGATCTCGGTCGGATGGGCCCGAGAGAGGCGGACGAGTCTGACTCGGGGCAGCTCGACCTGCAAGTGCTCAATCTTCTTGACGAGCGCGTCTCCGTGGCCATGGTCGATCAGCAGAATCTCGTAGTAGGCAAACCGCTCGGACATGACCGCGCTGACCTCGCGAAGGAACGCCTCGACGAAACCGGCGTCGTCGTCGCGAACGGGTGCGGCCACCGTGATCACCGTATCTCGATGAAGGGATGCGTCGGTCGCGACAGGTTCAGTAGGCATGGCTAGGCAAAACCGAAACGCTCGATGGCGTCCAGTGCATCGTAGATGTTATCGATCTTGGCGCCCAAGAGGACGGAGAAGTTCGGAATGCCGTGATGAGGTCGGAACAGGATCGGCCTCCCGTCGTCGACCTCGTTCTGCGTGAGCACCGTCTTGACCTCGAACAGCGTCTCCGTCGGTTTGAGCCCATCCAGCGCCGGCACGTAGCGACGGGCGTCGGCAAGCATGTAGCGCACGTTCGACTCCGGCTCGATACCACTCATGTGAGCGTAAGCATCACGCGGGACCTCAGTGTCGCGCCACTCGTAGTGCGGTGAGTAGCGGACGTGGTGGATCGAATGTCGCCGCCTGGCCGGGAACGGCATCACCGAAAAGAATGGACCATCCATGACCGTTATGCCAAGACCGGCGAGCGGACCGACGTCGAGAAGAGGGATCTCGGCCAGTTCGTGCTTCAAGGGTAGGCGCGGAAGACCCGACCGGTGCAGCAGCGTGTTGGTTTGGGCGTAGACGCACGCGAAGACGGTTCCAGCGTTCCAGCGGTGGCCCTCAGAGTCGACGACGAGCACGCGGTCGCCCGCGGTCGGTTCCACCGCAAGCGCCGAGACGCCGGTGCGGCAGTCGACCCCGGCTCGTGCGAGGTCGCTTTCTGCGCGCCCTCGCAGCCGTTCGGCGTTGAAGGCGCACTCGCGTGTCACGAACACCTCCTCGACAAGGTCTGTGGCAAACCATCGACGCAAGGTCGCGTCCGCCGGCTGCACCGGCGCGCCGATCGCCTCGCACACCGTCGCGAACTGTGAGGCCGTCACTTTCGACTCGCGGGCGATGGCGTACAGACTGACGAAGTCGCTGTCGACAGCCTCCGCGTAGGTTGCGCAGAAACGCTTGAAATTGACGCTAGAGCGCAACGCCGTGAGGATGCTGCGTGGATAGTGATAACCGGCGTGCACGCGGGCCTGGTTCGCGAACGATGCGCGGCCGAGGAGGTGAGGGCCGGCCTCGATCAACGAGACTCGGCCGGTCCGGGCCGCCAAGTGCGCCGCCACGGTCGCACCGTAGAACCCTCCCCCGATCACGAGTGCATCGACCGTGATGTCAGCGGAGCCAGTCGTCAGCGAAATCCTCCGGCAGTCGACGCATCTCCATAAGCTGCGCGATTAGCGTGTCATCAACGCCGGCACGATGGGGGCTGCGAAACTCCCAGACGATCGTACCGTCCCGTGTCACCTCCACCGCCTGTCCGGGCTCGGAGTACGTGATCAGCGTGCTGCCGTTGGGCAGACGTTGCGACGTGCCGCAGCACTCGGTGAAAGGACCTCCACCGTCAGCCGGATATCGCCAGACGATTTGTCCTGAACCGGGGTCGAGCTCGATGACTCTCGAAGCGTCTTCGGCGCGTCCGCGATTGTCGAAGACGAGCAGGTTGCCGTCTTCCAAGAGCGTCGGGTCATGCTGGCCTTGCGTGATGCCCTGAAGAGCCCAGACGACCTTGCGTCGGCTCATATCGATCACCGCCAGCGCGTCTTGCTTGCGGAACGACGTCAGCACGGTGCCGTCCCGGAATACCCGCGGCCTGTCGATCCCCTCGAGCAGCTTCAGGGTGTTCGTGTGCATGATGTCGCCGCTCAGGGGAGAACCGTCCAGCAGGTCGGCAAACTCTGAGCTGCGGATCGCCTCGAGAACCGAAACGCTCCTCAGTTCCTCGCCGTCAGACGACAGGACGGTGATGAAGTCTTCGAGAATCGGCTCACTCGCGTTCACGGCTGGGACGATGTGGGCGCGTCGCGTAAGAACATAGATATCACCCGATTCGGCGATCGCCGACTCGTGGTGGGCACTATTGTGCACAGCCCAGATCACCTTCGAGTTTCTGTCCAGCTTGACGAGGCCGAGTCCCTCGAAGATCACAAGTAGGTCGCCGTTCGGGTAGAGGTGAACGCGCCGCCAAAAGGCGTTCATGGCAACGCCACTGGCGACCAGGCGACCCCCGGGGCGATCAACTCCCATGAAGGCCTCTTCGTACGGGAGGCGCCACCGATGCAACACTTTGCCCTCCATGTCCATCAAGAAGGCTTCAGGTGCGTGTCCGGCGTGATAGAGATTGAGGCCGGGTTGCGCAAGGTCGGGCTTGTGGGTTACGACTCCGCCACCTGCGGGTCCGGTCGCGACGCCACGCACATATCCGATCGATCGAAGCTGCTCGATTTCACGACGCTGCGCGTCGCTGAGTCCGCCGTCGTCGCTGATACCCGCGGACCAGAGACCGGGTGGGTGGTCCGTCGTGGCGTCGGCTGCACCGGTTGGCTCTTTACCAGGTTCCGTGTACTGCTGGCACCCGAGCCCGACCCCCAAGACCAGCGCCAGGACAATCGGGGCATTGAGACGTGGCAGGCGTGGCACGTAGGCGGAATTATAGGACACCGGTATCGCCTCTTCGCACGGGAGGTGGCCGCTCCGCCCCGACGGCAGCCTTCGCTCCCTCCATACCCGACTGCAACGATGCTAGTGACGCGCAGGAGCAGGGTGGACGGACCGAAAGGTCGTCAAAGGAAGGTTTGGCAGGGCTGCTGTCAGTTCGTCGGGTAGCCCTGTTTCTTGAGAGTCTTCGCGACAGAGACACAGCGTCGATCATTCGCCCGGTCGCAGAGCTTTCTCCCGCGGTCGTATTCACGTCGTGCACGTTCACGGTCACCCTCGAGGTCTGCGATCTTTCCAAGCTCCACTGACGCACGTCCCTGCACCCAGCCGATGGCGGTTTCGCTCCGAGCTGCCTCGAGGTCGGCACGTGCATTGTCGATCCGTCGTAGCTCCACGTGTGTCGCTCCACGCTTCAAGAGCCACACTCCGTCCTCGCCGAACATGCGCGGCCGCTCATCAGCGGCGAGCTTGGCGAATCCGGCTGCCAGGTCTTGTTGGGCCATCCGCGCATCTTCATCGCGTAACCACGTGGAGGCCGACTCGAGCCAGACAAGCCGGTTGCGAGGGTACTCAGCCTTGAGCTCGCTCAGGACGCGCTGCGCCTTGTCGAATTCCTTCTCGCGGTTGTAAAAGAGGACGAGTGCGAACTTTGCCTCCGCCTGCGTGTCTCCCGGATAGGCGGCAGCCTCTTCAACCAATCGTAGTGCCTCTTCCTTGCCGCCGTCGAAGCCGACGAGGTAGGCCATCATCCGGACCGCCCTGGGCAACGCGGACACGAGGTACCGGTAGACTCCGAGGGTGAAGGTGGCGTCTTTGCGGGTCGGGTCGAGCTCCAAGACCCGTTGGTGTGCATCGTATGCACGCTTGGCGTCCCGCAATGCTCGGAGACCCTCGCCTTCGACCGTGGCCTTGTGCGAGGCCACGATCGCAAGAGAGGCACCAAGTTGGTAGTGTGCCTCTGGATCGTCGGGTGATTCCTTGACAGCCTCTTCGGCTAGTTCCACTGCTCTGCTGATATGTGTTCGGAATAGTTCATCGAGATCGGGCGGCTGCTCCTGCTTCCCACCCGACCGCCTGATCGTCGCCGTCATCTGGCTGTCGACGAGCACCTGTCCACCCAGGAAGAGCATCCGCAGCCAGACAAGGGCTGCCATTCCCCGATGCGCAGCCAGGTTGATGGGATCTTCTTCGAGTGCCTGTTTCAGTGCGTCGATCGCGAGGTCATGGTCGAGGTTGTAGGCGAGGTTGTAGGCACGTTCGAGCAGTGCCTCGGGAGCTTCCGTGGTGACTTCGGCCGCCGTCGCAACAAACCGGACACCAGGCGTCAGGGGCAGGAGCACTAGGACGACCACAAGGGTTTCGGCCGTCAGTCGGACGATTCGATGCCCTGCCATTGGCTGATCATATCGCGGCTGCAATGATCCAGGAAATTGGTCGGGGTACTCTCCGGTCATCGTCATGGGGCGCGACGCCTGCTGCGGACGGCGTTCAGGTGGAGGGCTCGGCGTGGGTCACTGGCGAGAGCTGGCTTCCAGATTCAAGGCTCGCTGAGGCCTCGACGAACGCGTCGAACCGACGTGTCTGCTCCGTCAGGATCGCGTGGGTCCAGTTGTCCTGCAGAGTGGTCAGCACGGTCTCGTGATACCAGATCATGTCCTCGACCGGTGCGGTGAAAGGGCGGATGTAGGTCTCGCCTTGGTCGTAGAGTCCCTGCGTCATCTTGGATAGGTTGTGGATCTTGTCGGCGGCGGCAACGGCCCACGCCCCCTGTCTTGGGCTGTCGCGAATCTGTGCGATGTAAACGCGTTTGCGGTCCCGCCACGTTCGGGGCCTCGGTGGCTCCGACACATCCCGAACGATATCCAACACGGGCGTGCCAAAGCGGCTCTGGATTATGTCGGGGTTGAGTTCCGTGTCTTCAAGTGTGTCGTGCAGAAGCGCGGCGACGACGGTATCTTCATCGAATCCGTAGTCGCTAACGATCATGGCTACCGATAGCGCGTGCGAGGCCTGGAAACTTTTCCCGGCTTTCCGTCGCGCGACGCCATGCGCCTCCAGCATTGTGGTGACGGCGTGTTCTACTCTCGGCGAATACATGGTGGGTGCTGAGGCTGTAGGCCTACCGACTCTCCTCGCGAGTGGTCAAGTCCACCTCCGGCGGCGCGACGTAGCTGCGTCGTGCGCGGGCTTCCATGCCGCGGCGCCCGAGGAGCACGCGAATGTCGTGCGTTCGACCGTCACGCTGGGTCGGAACGAACCCGAGCATATACTGGCTGTGCAGCTCCTGCGCGACCCGAGTGAACGTCGGACCAAGCTCGTCGGTCGCTCTCAGCTCGAAGTAGCCGCCTCCGGTTTCCTCGGCGAATCGGCGCAGGTTTCGATCTGGTCGACTTTGAACGTTCCGGATGCCATTGAAGAAGTTGCTCTCCAGACCGATGGCGTAGACCATGACGTCCTCCGCGATGGCCTGGTTGAGGACGTCTCGCCATCCGGTGTCGCTATCCGTGTCATCCCCGTCGGTGAATACCAGAACGACTCTGCGCCCCTCGACGTCCGAAAGAGCATTCAGGCTGGCATCGATCGCGTCGTAGAGCCGGGTTGGATTTCCAAAGTCGAGTATCGCCAGCATGTCGATCAGCAGGTCGCGGTCTCCGCTGAACTCTGCCGGTTCGATCTGGATCTTGTCGTTGAACGCACCGACTCGCCCCCGGTCTTCAGGGAGCAACCGTATCAAGAACTGCTCGGCTCCGGCCTTGAGGAGATCGATATTGGGTGTCATGCTCCCACTGGTGTCGAGCATCACGACGACGGTGATCGGACGAGTGTCGGTCTCGAAAAGGGCGATCTCCTGAGGCAGATCATCATCGAAGATCGCGAAATCTTGGCGTGTGAGGTTCGGTACCAGTCGCCCGTCCTCGCCGGTCACGGTGACGTACAGATCGACGAGCTCGGTTCCGCTACGGAACAACGGTTGCTGCCCCGCACCGCTACTGGACAGCATCAACGCCGTAACGACAGTTAGCGCAACGCGCAGGCAACGCTCGTTGGAGGTCATTGAATCGAGCTTAGTCAAACCCAATCGGGTTCGCAACGTCATCGCGGTCCCGCATGTTGCGACGCCGCAGCGACTTGAGGCCGCAGTCGTAAGACGCTGAGCTGTGAGGCACGGGACTGCTCCGCCGCCGCCGATACGTCTACTCTGGCAGCGGGGTCGAGGTGGAGGCCCCTTCTCTTGACCGACCAAATTGGTCGGATATAGACTGAGTCATGGATAATGAGATCGAATCTCATTTTCTTCTTCGGCCCGCCATGGTGACCTCCCACTATGGGTTTCAGGAGTTGTCTCAGGCTTGCACCAAGGCTTTCGCACTCTAGACCAGCTAGCGATCGGCCAGAGTGCCGTGGTCGATCACGTCGGTGGCGGCCGCCAGGTTTCGCGTCGTCTCCTGGAAATGGGCCTGCTGCCTGGCACGCGGGTCGAAACCGTACGCAGGGCCCCTCTGGGCGACCCGCTGAAGATTCGCCTGCGCGGCTACTTGCTGTCGCTTCGCCTAGCCGACGCGGCTGAGATCGTCCTGGCGCCCGAGTCAGCTGCTGACGGCCGCCAGTCCCCAGACGTTGGAGCCGCCACACCGTATCGATTTCCGGCACACACCCCTCGGAACGTGTCGGACGTCCCTCGGGTTCCACGCGTCCTTGTCGCGGGCAACCCCAATTCAGGAAAGACCACCGTCTTCAACGCGTTGACCGGGGCGAGGGCCCAGGTCAGCAACTATCCCGGCGTGACCGTCACACGGTCCTCCCGGCGGGTGGCGTTGCCCGGCGGAGTGGCGTCCGAGATCATCGACCTGCCCGGCACCTACTCGCTGAGCGCGCATTCTCCCGACGAACAGGTCGCCGTCGATGCCGTTCATGGCCGTCTCGGTGACCGGCCAGACGCCGTGGTTGTTGTCGTCGACGCCTGTGCGGTCGAGCGGGCCCTTTACCTCGTGCTTCAGATCGTCGAGACGGGAGTGCCCGTCGTCGTGGCGCTGAACATGATGGACGAGGCGAGCGCGTCCGGTGCCGACTTTGACACATCTCGCCTGGCCGAGTGGCTCGGGGCGACGGTCGTGCCGACGGTGGCATCCAGGGGCAAGGGGCTGGATGGCCTTCGCGATGCCATAGTGGAGACGATCCAGTTGAATCCACGCGGCGATGTCGTGTGGACCGGGTTTCCAGAGCGCGTGGAAGGGGAAGTCTCGCAGGTCGAGCAGGTCGTCACCGAAACCGGTTTTGGGGAGCCAACGACGGCCGCGAGGCGCTCGTGGGCCGTCTGGGCGCTCCTCTCGCTCGGAGGTAGCGGCCGGGACGGATCCGGCTTTCCTCAGGCAGTTCAGGACACGGTTGAGCGTGTCCGAGCGCGAGCCTCGGATCAGCAGCGTCACATCGACCAGGAGATTGTCGGCGCCAGATACAGGTGGATCGAGGAGGTCGTTGGGGACGTCCGCACCATCCCTAGAGAGGACACCCGCACGTGGACCGACCGTCTCGATGGCATCCTGACGCATCGGATCCTCGGGATGACTGTGTTTGCGGTGGTGATGGCGGTTCTCTTCGAGGCCCTGTTTGCGTGGTCGGAACCGATGATCGCGGCTATCGAAGCTCTGACCACTGCAATGCAGAATGTTGCGACGATGCTCCTACCGCCTGGTCCACTGCGTGGCTTGATGGTTGATGGGGTTGTTGCCGGGGTCGGAAACGTGGTCGTTTTCGTTCCGCAGATCGCGATGCTTTTCCTGTTTATCGCCCTCCTCGAAGACGTCGGCTACTTGGCGAGGGTCGCTTTTGTGATCGACCGGCTGATGGGCCGCGTCGGCCTGCATGGCAAGGCGTTCGTGCCGATGCTCTCGGGGTTCGCGTGCGCGATCCCCGCTGTGATGGCAACTCGTACGATCGAGAGCCGAACGGACCGCCTGATTACCATGCTGACCCTTCCGATGGTGTCGTGCAGCGCCCGTCTACCAGTCTATGCCCTGGTCACGGCCGTGATCTTCGCTGCCGACTTGAGGGTGTTCGGCGTCCTGAGCGCCGGGGCGGCGGTGTTGTTTTCGATGTATGCCTTGTCGGTCGTCGCGACACTGGGCGCGGCGGCGGTGCTACGCCGAACCGTCTTGCGAGGTCCACGGCTGCCGCTGGTGCTGGAACTTCCTCCGTACCGGGTCCCGGTGTTGCGAAATGTTCTGCTCGTGACGTGGCGAAGGGTCCAGAAGTTCCTCCGGGACGCTGGCACGATCATCCTGACGATGACGATCATTCTGTGGGCGCTTCTCTCGTTTCCTCATAGTCTGGAGATCGAGGCGCGCTACGATCAGTCGCGAGCCGGTCTTGCGGCCTCTGCCGACGGGTTGTTGCCGACTGCCGAACTGTCGAGGCTCAACGGTTTGGAGGCGGCCGAGCAGATCCGATACAGCGTTGCCGGACGAGTTGGGCAGGCTATCGAGCCCGTGCTCGAGCCGCTCGGATTCGACTGGAGAATAGGCGTCGGCATTCTTGGAGCGTTCGCGGCGCGTGAGGTCTTTGTGTCCACTCTTGGCATCGTCTTTGGCATCGAGGAGGCCGACGAGGAGAGTCCGACGCTTCGCGCGTCACTCCAGTCCGCAGAGCGCGCCGACGGCTCGCCGTTGATGACGCCCCTGACCGGCGTATCGATTATGGTGTTCTTTGTGCTCGCGTGTCAGTGCATGAGTACGATCGTGATCGTGCGGAAGGAATCGGGCTCCTGGCGCTGGCCCGCGTTCATGTTCGCCTATATGTCCGTGCTTGCCTATGTGGCTTCGTTTACCGTGTACCAGACCGGCTCGGCACTTGGCTGGGGGATCTCATGACGTGGCAGGAACCGATTGTGGCGCTTATTGTTGGGCTTGCCGTTGTATCGCTGTACCGACACGTACGGAGTTTGTTGGGCCTCTCGAAGCCAGAGAGCCAGGAGTCATGTCACGGGTGTGACGACTGCGCGACCGATACGGAGCCCGCGACGGCGACAGAAGTGGGGGATAGGAGACCGACATGAGCCTGCGCCTTGCATCTGTTTTTGTGACGTTTTCGTTCGCCGCCGGCTGCGTGTCCGAGCCGATGCGCGAACCGGTCCCGGAGGGGATATCAAGCCCGCCGGTGTGCGATCCGAGCAATTGAGGGCTTACCCTTCCTGAGGGATGCTGTGCGCACACCGGCGCGAATACGAACCCGAGATGACAGACCAATCGAAACGAGCCGCGACGGACGTGCGCGATCAGCTCGACGCGCTGCTGGCAAAGCGAATCGTCGTACTCGACGGCGCGATGGGCACGATGATTCAGCGCCGTGGGCTCGAGGAGCAGGATTTTCGGGGCGATCGGTTCGTCGACCACCCCTTCGATCTGAAGGGAAACTATGACCCGCTGGTGTTGACCCAGCCATCGATCGTATCGGCGACCCACGACCAGTTCTTTGAGGCTGGAGCCGATATCGTTGAGACCAACACATTCAATGCCAATGCAGTGGTCCAGGCCGACTATGGTCTCGAGTCGGTGGTATACGAGCTCAACGTTGAGGCAGCCAAACTGGCCAAGTCGGTGGCCGCCGACTGGAGCCGCCGCACACCAGATCAACCTCGCTTCGTCGCGGGCGCGGTCGGACCGACCAACAAGCCCTTGTCGATCTCGCCGGATGTCAACGACCCGACGGCGCGCTCGGTGACCTTCGACGCGGTGCGGGCAGCGTATTCGGAGCAGATGCGCGGCCTGGTGGATGGTGGGTGCGATCTGCTGTTGATCGAAACCGTCTTCGACACCCTCAATGCCAAGGCTGCCATCATGGCGGCCGGTGATGTTCTGGAACAGGGGAGTATCGACCTTCCGCTGATGATCTCGGTCACCATCACGGACCGCAGTGGCCGAACCCTCTCTGGCCAGACGATCGACGCCTTCTGGGTGTCGGTTGCGCACGCTCGGCCGTTCGCCGTCGGGATCAACTGCGCCCTTGGCGCTCAACAGATGCGGCCGTACATCGAGGAGCTATCTCGTATCGCTCCCGCCTATATTAGCTGCTACCCAAACGCCGGGCTGCCGAATGCGTTTGGGGAATACGACGAAACTCCCAGTCAGACCAGCGCCTTGGTGCGAGAGTTTGCAACCAGTGGCTTTGTCAACATGCTCGGGGGATGCTGCGGCACGACACCGGACCACATTCGAGCGATCGCGGCGGCGGTTGACGGGATCCCACCGAGGCCCCGGCCAGAGACGGGGGAGCATTTCACCCAGTTCAGCGGGCTCGAAACGTTGACGGTTCGACCCGATAGCAATTTCATCATGGTCGGGGAGCGGACCAACGTCACCGGGTCGCGTCGTTTCGCGCGTCTCGTCACGTCTGACAACCATGCCGAGGCAGTGGAGGTGGCGGTGGATCAGGTTCGAGGGGGCGCCAACATTGTCGACGTCAACATGGACGAGGCGATGCTTGACTCCGAGCAGGCGATGACGCAGTTCTTGAACTACATCGCCACCGAGCCGGAGGTTGCGCGGGTCCCGTTCATGATCGACAGCTCCAAGTGGTCGGTGATCGAGGCCGGCCTCAAGTGCGTGCAAGGTAAGGCGATCGCCAACTCCATCAGCCTCAAGGAAGGAGAAGACGACTTTCTTGAGAAGGCGCGGCTTGTGCGGCGGTATGGTGCTGGTGTCGTCGTCATGGCGTTCGATGAGACAGGCCAAGCCGATACGGTGGAGCGAAAGGTAGAAATCTGCGCTCGAGCCTACCGACTATTGACGGAAGAGGCCGGATTCGACCCACACGACATCATCTTTGACCCCAACGTGCTCGCGATTGCAACTGGCATCGAGGAGCACGACAACTACGCGATCAACTACCTCGAGGCGACGCGCCTGATCAAGGAACGGTGTCTCGGGGCGAAGATCAGCGGTGGTGTCAGCAACCTCTCTTTTTCGTTTCGGGGAAACGACGCCGTCAGGGAGGCGATGCACTCGGTATTCCTTTTTCACGCTGTGGCGGCTGGCATGGATATGGGAATTGTCAACGCCGGTCAGCTCGTGGTCTACGAAGACATTGGCGCAGACCTTCTGGCGCACGTCGAAGATGTGATCTTGAACCGTCGTTCCGACGGGACCTCACGCCTGGTCGAGTTTGCGCAGACGATCAGCGGCGAGGGCCGAAAGCGTGAGGTCGATCTGGCGTGGCGTGAGGGAAGCGTGGACGAACGGCTGAGCTACGCGCTCGTCCACGGAATCGTCGACTTCATCGAGGTGGACGTCGAGGAGGCCCGCAAGGAGAAGGCACGGCCACTCGACGTGATCGAAGGCCCACTCATGAATGGGATGAAGGTCGTCGGCGGCCTCTTCGGTGAAGGGAAGATGTTTCTTCCGCAGGTCGTCAAGAGCGCCCGGGCGATGAAGCGCGCGGTTGGGTATCTCCACCCCTTCATGGAGTCCGAGCAGGTCGGTGGCGCTGCCGCAGCACGCAAGATCGTCATTGCCACGGTCAAGGGGGATGTTCATGACATTGGCAAGAACATTGTCGCGGTCGTGCTGCGGTGCAATGGATACGAGGTCGTCGATCTCGGCGTGATGGTCTCCTGCGACACGATCTTGCAGGCAGCCAAGGATGCGGGAGCGGAGGCTGTCGGTCTGAGTGGCCTGATTACGCCGTCGCTGGATGAGATGGTGTTCGTTGCGCGGGAGATGGAAAGACTCGACTACGACATACCACTGTTGATCGGGGGAGCGACCACGAGCCGTCAGCATACCGCGGTCAAGATCGCGCCAGCGTTCTCTGGCAGCGTCGTGCACGTTGCCGACGCATCGCGGGTTGTCGATGTCGTGTCGGGCCTGCTGAACCCGGCTGGGCGCGCGGCGTTCGATCTGTCGAATCGGACGGACCAGACGACACTGCGCGATCAGTATGCCGCTCGTCAGGAGCGTCCACTTCGTCCGTACGCCGAGGCACGAAGCTGCGGCGTTCGAACCGACTGGTCGACGATCGAAATCGACGTGCCATCGTTCACTGGCCGACGAGAGATAGCCCCTGCCCTTGATGAGCTCGTCCCGTTCATCGACTGGACGTTCTTCTTTTCGGCGTGGGAGCTCAAAGGGCGTTATCCCGCGATCCTTGATGACCCACGACAAGGTGCGGCGGCACGCGAGCTCCACACTCACGCCACGACGCTCCTGGCGAGCATCGCGCGCGAGCAGAGCGTTCGCGCCCGCGGCGTCTACGGCTTCTGGCCGGTCTCCAGCGATGGGGACGACGTCGTCGTGTACGAGCCTGTTTCGGAAGCCGGTGGATCGGCCCGGAACGAATTGATGCGATTCAACATGCTCCGGCAGCAAGAGGCGGTCGATGGGCGACCGAATCGGTCACTTGCGGACTTCATCGCTCCCGTCGACTCCGGGCGCACGGACTATCTCGGAGCATTCGCGGTCACGGCTGGTCTGGGTGTCGACCAACTCGTGGAGCGCTACGAACGGGAGCTCGACGACTACAATGCGATCATGGTGAAAGCGCTGGCCGATCGTCTGGCGGAAGCGTTTGCCGAGTACCTGCATGCTCAGGCGCGGTGGGAGTGGGGGTATGGCGCCGCCGAGCAGCTGAGCGCCCAAGCGCTCATTGCTGAGTCCTATCGGGGGATCAGACCGGCGTTTGGGTATCCTGCATGCCCCGACCACAGCGAGAAGTTGAAGCTCTTCGAGTTACTCGATGCGAACGCGGTTGGCATCACTCTGACGGAGTCTGCGGCGATGGTTCCCGCCGCGAGCGTCAGCGGTCTTTATTTTGCTCACCCCGACGCCCGATACTTCACGGTTGGTCGTGTGGGTGACGATCAAGTTGTCAACTACGCCTCGAGGAAGGGTGTATCAGTCGAGGAAGTCGAGCGCTGGCTTGCCTCGAACCTGGCACTTGGACGATAGGGTCTTTTTCCAATGAGCATGGAGTATCACATCCGGCAATACGGCCTTCAGCAGGGTGCCCTCGAGATCGAATACATCGAGGAGTACTTCGGCGAATACCGTCGCCGAAAACGAGCGGCCGAGGTTGTCGAACGGCTGAGCGACCGGGATCACCAGATTGTCATGGCCGAAGCGGCCCTTCCCGACGATCCGTCAGCTGTGGTACCAGTGGCGTACAAAGTGTCCCACGAGCTGCGCGCGCGCGAGACCGATCCCAAGCTGAGCGATCTGGTGTCCCGGCTTGACGGCCGTGTCGAGCTTCGCGACCGCAAGGTGCTGTACAGCTGGATTGGCGGAACCCGCCGCGATTGGCGCGCGCAGGGTTTCTTTCGAGCCCTGACCGAGGAACAGGAGGCCTGGGCGGTGGACAACGGTTTTGACGAGATCATCGTAAAGACCAAGAACAGGTTCTACGACATGCGAGGCACGCTCGATCATCTCGAGTTCAACGTCGTAAAATTCGAACCTAGCGCCGACAACCGCGAGTCGAAGGTCTACCTCAGCAAACTGCTGGGACTCGAGGTGGTCGACCGCCATCGCAGCAAGCGCTCCATCGTCCACACCACCTGACCCACGACACACCGCCCGAGACCTTGACCGTGGAACCGATCCGGATCGACGCGTTCGACGATCCGCGTGTGGCGCAGTTTCGAGATATTCCAGATCCGCTGAGGCTTCGGGAGAGGGGCACGTTCGTAGCCGAGGGCCGGCTCGCCGTCCGCCGACTGTTGGCGGCTCGGCGCTTCACAACCCGAGCGCTACTCGTGACTGACGCCGCGCTGGCGGCCCTGGCGGATGAGCTCGCGTCCCTCGATTCCAATCTCACCGTCTTTGTGTCGAGCCGGCCGTTGATGCGACAGATCGGGGGGTACGATTTTCATCAAGGCTGCCTGGGCCTCGCCGAGCGTCCCGAGCCGGAGGACCCGGTTGCGCTTCTCGAGCGGACCGGCACAGACCGGCCCATCGTGATCCTCGAGGACGTCGGAAACCCGGACAATGTTGGCGGGATCTTCCGCAACGCGGCGGCGTTGGGGGCCGCCGCTGTGTTACTCAGTCCCGGCTGTTGCGATCCGTTGTACCGCAAGTCTGTTCGCACGTCGATTGGTGCGAGTCTGCACGTCCCGTTCGCTGTCGTCGGCCGCTGGCCCGCTGGACTCATCTCGGTGAGCCAGCGTGGCTTCGATCTGGTGGCCCTGACGCCGCACACAGAGGCCCCGCATCTTTCTCAGTATCGGGTACCCCAAGGCTGCTCAGGTGTCGCCTTGATGCTCGGCAACGAAGGCGACGGTTTGACGCCGGCGGCGCTCGACGTGGCGCATAGACGCGTGCGAATTCCGATCGAGCTACCAGTCGACGCACTCAACGTTGCGACGGCTGCCGCGCTTGCGCTGTACCACGTACGCGGGCTTCTTGCGCCCGCCGAACGGCTTCGTATCTGAAGCAGTCGGTTACGTGGTCGTTGACCATGCCTGTAGCCTGCATGAAGGCATAGCAGATGGTCGACCCGACAAACCCGAATCCTCTGTGCTTGAGGTTCCGGCTCATCGCGTCTGATTCGGCCGAGTTTGCCGGAATCTGTCCGACGTCCCTCCAGGCGTTCTGCTTCGGCTTGCCCTGCACGAATCTCCAGATGTAGTGGTCAAACGATCCGACGTCGTCCTGGATAGCCAGAAACGCTCGGGCGTTCTTGATCGTCGACCCGATCTTCAGCCGGTTTCGCACGATCCCCTGGTTTGCGAGAAGACGCTCAACCCGTCGGGAGTCGTAGTGTGCGATCTTTCGGGGATCGAAACCGGAAAACGCACGACGATAGTGTTCACGCTTCTTGAGAATCGTCAGCCAGCTCAGACCGGCCTGTGCACCCTCGAGCGTCAGCATCTCGAAGAGTTCCTGGTCATCGTGAGTCGGAACACCCCACTCGCTGTCATGATACGTTTCGTGCATCGGGTCGGAATTACCCCACGAGCACCGGGTGAGTACACTGGCCATCGTCCTGCGGAGTGACCTAGCGGAGTGTCCTCGTGATTCGCAAATCGATCAATGGCCGGGACGACTTGTCTGCCGTTGTGTCTCGGTCACATATGCGCACTATGCTCCCTCGGCACGCCTGGCCAGCCGGCCGCCGCGGACCAGATCTCACGTCACGAATCATGAGGACACTCCACTAGCCGCTTGCCAGGAGATGCCGCGCCAGGGTCACGTAGTGGTCGACCGAATCGACCATTTCAGCGATCCGCACATGCTCCTGGTCGGTGTGGGCGACCAGCACGGAGCCCGGGCCGAGCAGGAGTGGTTTGCCCCAGGCCGAGAGGAAGGGGATGTCGGTAGTGAACGGGAAGACTGCCGAATCAAGGTCTGACGGGGTTTCGAGGACCACCGGCGGTACTTCTACGACGTCCTGGAGGTCGACCGCGTCGTCGAGCGGTGAGATGGCCTCCCGCACGTCGGCTGCGGTTCCAATCGTGCGGAAGTTGACTTCTGCCTCAGCGATCGGCGGGACGACGTTCGGCGCCACTCCGCCCGACATCAGTCCCACCGTGTAGAACGTGCGCCCCATGACTGAGTGCTCGGGTAAAGGAAGCGTTCGAAGCAGAATGAGCGCATCGAGAAGTTTTTCGATCGCCGATTCACCGAGCTCGGGATGCGAGGAGTGGGCAGCCTTGCCACTGGCGACGAGCCGCACTCGGTAGACACCTCGGGTGGCCGCACCCAGCCGGTTGTCGGTCGGTTCACCGTTGATCAAATAGCGGGAGCCCGGGGGCCTTGTGTTCGCGGCCCGGGCGCCCTGGCTGCCATGCTCCTCGCCGACGACGACGAGAAGCCCGACGCGGTGCTCACCTTCGGAGCGCAATCGCTCGAGCGCTGCCAGTTGTGCCGCAAGGATACCCTTCGCATCGCAGGCACCGCGGCCGTACAGCACACCATTCTCTTCTCGGCTGGGAAAAAACGGTGGCACACAATCGATGTGGGTCGAGAGGACAACGTCAGGCGGATCGAGGGTCGCGATGATGTTGACGCGGTCATCGGTCACCGGTTGTTCGACCACGGAGTACCCGCGGTGTCGTAGCCATCCCGCCAGCCACCGACACGCCTCAGCTTCATGTCCGGACGTCGAGTCGATGTCGACAAGCGATCGGGCCACTGCGACGAGCTCTACCGAATCCATGCTTCCAGCTCGGTCTTCGTGTCCGTACGGTCATCACGATACTTGACGATCACTGGAGTCGCGAGTGACAGACCCCATTCCTTGCCGCGTGCCGTGCTGACCGCGCGGGCACCTGGGACGACGACGGCTCCTTCGGGGATGACGGTCGGCGTGTCCGGCTCCGACTTGATCAGTTGCTGCTTCGGCAGGTCGTAGACCGGCGTGGAGCCTGTCAGCACCGTCCCCGCGGCGATCACCGCGCGGCGTCTCACGACGGCGCCCTCATAGAGGCCGGTGTTCCCACCAACCAGGACATCGTCTTCGATGATGACAGGAAGCGCGCCGATGGGCTCCAGGACGCCCCCGATCTGCGCGCCGGCGCTGACGTGCACCCGAGCACCGACCTGCGCGCACGACCCCACGAGCGCGTGCGAATCGATCAAGCTCCCTTCGCCGACGTAGGCGCCTATATTGATGTACATGGGCGGCATGCAGATCACGCCGGGACCAACGAAGGCTCCGTCTCGAATCGCCGATCCGCCGGGCACGATTCGAACGCCTGAGGACTGATCGAGTGGTTTCAGCGGCAGCGTGTCTTTGTCGAGGTACGGCGCTGTCGGGTCAGTCGATGGGTAGGCGGCGATCTGTCCGGCTCGAAATCCGACGAGGATGCCCTTCTTGACCCACGAATTCACCGTCCAGCCCGTCGACGCCGCTGGGTCGGGCTCGGCTGCGCGGACGCGTCCGGCGGACAGTTCCTCTCGAAACCGCGCGAACGCGTCGCGCGCTTCTCTTCGGTCTATCTCTGCGCCCAGCTCATACAGGCGCTCCATGTCCCGTGCCAGGCGGTCAATCGCATCTGTTGCCACACCACGCTCCGATGAGTGTCGCTAGCCCGAGGATGCCCGGCGAGGGGCATCGGTCAGGAGACCGAGAGTCTGCAGTACGTCAGCGATGCGGTCCCTGGCGCTCGCTTCAGGGGGTACAAGCGGAAGTCGATATCGTGCCTGAAGAAGGCCCATCTCCGCGAGGGCGGCCTTGACCGGGATTGGATTCGACTCAATGAAGTTAACCATCATCAGCGGAAATAGTCGCTCGTGTGTTGCGCGCGCCGTAGCCAGATCGCAGCCCAGAGCCGCGTCGACCAGACGGACCATCTCGGCTGGCACCTCGTTCGCTGCCACCGAAATGACACCGACTCCACCCATCGCCATGACGGCGAGTGTGAACGCATCGTCACCCGACAGAACGCTGAATCCCTCGGGTGCGTCCCGGCACACCGCGCACATCTGACTCAGGTTGCCCGAGGCTTCCTTGACGCCAACGACATTCGGAATCGAGGCAAGTCGGCGTAGCGTCGCTGGACTGATGTTGCATCCGGTCCGACCCGGCACGTTGTAGACGATGATCGGACTATCGATGCTCTCCGCCAACGTGCGATAGTGCTGATAGAGGCCTTCGGGCGATGGTTTGTTGTAGTAGGGCGTGACCGACAGAATGCCGTCAGCTCCCCGGTCGACCATGTCGCCAGCCAACGAGACAACCGATCGCGTGTCGTTGCCGCCCGCCCCGGCAAGCACGGGAACTTTTCCGGCGGCCTCCGCCACGACAAGCTCGACGACGCGGAGCTTCTCCGCGTGGGACAACGTCGGACTCTCGCCCGTTGTACCGCATGGCACAAGAAAATGCACACCTCCGTCGATCTGTCGCCTGGCGAGGCGAGCGATCGCAACCTCGTCGAGGTCACCGTTCTCGGTGAAAGGAGTCACCAATGCGGTTCCGCAACCCGACCAGTTCATCCTCATGCCCTTTGCATTCTGTTGTCAGTCCAGTCCCAACACATCGCGCATCGTGAACCAGCCGCGCCGGCCATTGACCCACTGGGCCGCCTCCAGCGCACCGCGGGCGAAACTCGAACGACTGCGCGCCGAATGGGTGAGCGTGATGGTTTCGAACGGACCATCGAATCCGACGGTGTGGATACCGGGGACCGATCCGACCCGAGACGAGGCGACGTCGACCGCGGCCGCGTAACCTGACTGTCGCATGGCCGCTTCGAGCGCCAGTGCGGTGCCGGACGGCGCGTCGATCTTCGCGGCGTGGTGTGTTTCATGGATCCATGCACCGAAGTCGTCGTGCTGCTTCAAGAGGGCGGAGGCTCGTTCGACAATACCGAGAAAAAGATTGACACCCAGTGAGAAGTTGGCGGCCACCACAACGCCGATTTCGCTTCCGGCGACGACCTCCCGCATCGAGGCTTCGTGGTCGTTCCAGCCGGTCGTCCCGATCACGGTGTTCACGCCTGCAGCCGCCAGACGTGCAAGATTTCCCACGGTGGCCTCTGAGGTCGAGAAGTCGATTGCCACATCAGCGTTCCGGAGACGACCGGGGGTCAGACCCTCTCCCGACACGTTGTTGTGGATATCGAGCCGCTCGATAATCTCGCAGTCGTGGGCACCAGCCAGGGCCTCGATTTCCTTACCCATCCGCCCGTATCCGACGATCACGATACGCAGGCTCATTCGCGCGCTCCTACGAACCGCTCCTGGCTGCCTCGGTAGAGACCTTGCGGATCAGCGAACTGGCCTTTCGTGCATCCCCATCGTCTGGAACCCCAAGATCGCGGAGTAGCGGTCGCCGACCACTTGCATTGAAACGAACCTCACCGCAATACCGGCCCAGGCAATCGCACCTGTGACGGCATAGGCAAGTCCCGGGTAGTTGTCTCCCTCAACCAAGAGAACCGGCGTGGGTGACAGGGTGAACCCAGCCGCCGTTGCGGCCCGGACCGCGCGCCGACCGGAACGGGCAAGAACCTCGACCGCTGCACGGGGTGAGCGGCCAGGAACGCTGTGTTCCATCACGACTCTGAGGTCAACGCCAGCATGCGCGAGTGGCTCGAGTGCGGCTGTCAGGACACCCGGCTTGTTGCGTATCTCCGTGCGCCACAGCTGGACGCGTTTGATCGTCACCATTGTGAGTCCGAAGGGCGGGGCACCACACGAGCGGTGCCACCCGGGGGCGCGTGCCGGTTGATTATACTCGTCAGCGGAACTGGGATAACCGCGTCGTTGATTTGTTGAATCTCTCTGGAACAAATGCTGAAACACCCCCACCAAAACTACCCCCACAGGCGACGACCATGAAGGTGATCGAAATCACATCGTACGGTCCGCCCGAGCACTTGGTCATCGGGGACAGACCGGTCCCGGTCCCGTCAGCCAACGAATTGCTCGTCAGGGTATCCGCGGCCGGTGTGAATCGCGCCGACGTGATGCAGCGGCTCGGCACATATCCTCCACCAAAGGGCGCTTCCGACGTTCTGGGGCTCGAGGTGTCTGGCACTGTGGCAGCAGTTGGTGAAGGTGTCACAACCTGGCAGGTTGACGACCGCGTCTGCGGTGTCGTTTCTGGCGGGGGATACGCTGAGTATTGCACTGTGCCGGTCCGGCAGTGTCTTCCAGTTCCAGACTGTCTCACCCTGATCGAGGGAGCGGCATTGCCCGAGACGTGTTTGACCGTGTGGAGCAACGTGTTCGAGCGTGGCCGACTCCGTGAGGGCGAGATTCTTCTGGTCCACGGGGGGTCGAGCGGTATCGGCACCACTGCAATTCAACTGGCGCGGCTGTCGGGTGCTCGGGTCTTCGCGACTGCTGGGACTGCCGAGAAGTGCGCTGCGTGCGAACGTCTCGGCGCTGAGCGCGCCATCAACTACCGGGAGATAGAGTTCGAGCAGGCTGTTAGCGCAGCCACCGATGGCCGCGGAGTCGACCTTATCCTCGACATTGTTGGGGCGTCGTATCTTACGAGAAATCTTGATTGCCTCGCACCTGAGGGACGCCTGGTTCTGATCGGGCTGATGGGGGGGGCGACGGGAGAGGTGAATCTGTTGACGTTGATGTCACGCCGTCTCTTCGTAACCGGTTCGACGTTGAGGTCGCGGACCGAGGCGGAGAAGGGCGCGATCACTGATGCCGTGCACGAGCACGTGTGGCCGCGACTCATCGATTCAAGTTTTCGTCCGGTTGTGCACGCGACGTTCCCTCTTGAAGCGGCGGCTGATGCCCACCGGGTCATGGAAGCGAGCGAGCACATCGGAAAGCTCCTGCTCGTGCCCTAGTGTTCTGAGTACGAAATACCTAGCCATTCGGCCGGCGGTGCATCCCGCCTGGCGGCGTTGCGAATCGCTCGAATATTCCCGATATTCTCGCTCTTCGTGCCTGGTCAGTCGGGCGCATCGCCGTCCTCTGGGTGGCAACGTATATCGTACTCGGGACACCAGCAGGGGAGCGTAAGGCGAGGCTCCGTCTACGTTGCAGGTCGGAGGTCGTCGGTCGCGGTTGTGAGCAGCGCGATGTCGGTATCCGGGTGCTCCATCGCCAGCATCATGAGGAGGTAGTCTCGGACGTGTCGAGTGGTGAGGAAGTTTTCCCTCACATGCTCATGGCCGTTGGTCGCGATGGTCTGGCGGAGCGATTCATTGCCGAGCAACTCGACGGCGCGATTCGCCGCACCCTCGGGAGAGTGGACAAGAAACCCGGTCACTCCGTTCAGGAGCTGCTGCTTAATTCCCCCAACTGAGCCACCGATGACGGGGCGCCGCTTCCACAACGCTTCCGTCACGGTCAGACCAAACCCTTCTTTGATGGACTTCTGCATGATGATCGTCGACCCGCGCACGAGGGCGTTGATCTCGAGGTCGCTGAACGGTGGTAGCAGAAGGACGTGGATGTCCGGATCGTCGTTGGCGGCCTCGCGCACTTCTTGGAGGACCTGCTCGCCTTCGGGGTCATCCGTTGCACCCCCGCCTGCCAGGACGAGCTGGCAGGTCTCGTAGCGGCGCTTCACGAGCCGGTATGCCTGAATCACACCGACCGGATCCTTGAGTCTGTCGAAACGCGAGATTTGGGTGATGATCGGTCGCTCGGGATCCAACCCGTACTTCTCAAGGACCGAGGTCACCTGATCGTGAGGGATGTCGCGGTTCTTGTCGCTGAGTGGATCAATCGATGGGGCGACCATGAATTGAGGGATCGACAGCTCTTGGGAGAACTCGGGCATCGAGAATACCGAAGCGTCGTACTGCTCGACGAAAGGCTTCAGGAACCCCCACGCCGCCGGATCTGGAGCCGAGACGTCGATGTGACATCGCCACAGCCAATGGCCGCCGATGTCCTTCTTCCGGGCGATCAGTCCAGCTGGCTGTGGGTCGTGAACCACGACGAAATCTCCAGCGACTCCCAGGTCGTAGAGGTTCATGTTCGTGGTTTCTCGGAAGACATCGAGCATCTCGGCGGTAATCGTCTCCTGGCTCCCGTGCAGCGCATTGTGAAACGCTTTCGTCACCGCGAAAAACGCGTCA
Organism: Vicinamibacterales bacterium; assembly: GCA_965223015.1. Lineage (GTDB taxonomy): Bacteria > Acidobacteriota > Vicinamibacteria > Vicinamibacterales > UBA8438 > CAUZIB01. The sequence continues at coordinate 42,283 of CBDCVL010000003.1, forward strand.
TTTCCCTTTATTACGTCCCAGCTTGTCGCGATGCCGAGCTCACGAAACAGCGGAACCATGCGCGTCAGGAGCTCGGCGACCCCACCGCCGACGGCGGTCGAATTGATATGCTGCAGCCGGCGGTGGCGCACGCGCTCAGCAAGATGCAGAAGCTCGTCTACGACTTCTGGGCCAACGACACTCCGATAATCATCGAGCGAGGCGTTCATGAGTCCAGTGCTGCGTTCTGCCCGACGCGAATGATGTCCTGTTTGAGCTCGTCCAGCGTTCGGATGTAGGGGTTCAGGCCGTCAATCGCCTCTGCCAGGTCGTTGCGGCCCCGGTCTGCGAGCCATCGCGAAAAGTCGCTCGTCTGTCGACCCAGGCGCAGCCGAGCCTCGAAAAAGTGGAAGTAGAGCGATGCGTTCGTGATCAGTGGAAGCTTCGCGAAGAAATCGGGCACGTCATCTGCCACGATTCCGGTCGGCAGCACAAAGCTCTTGGAACGGCAGAAGTGAAAGGCCTCGCTCGGACGGCATCCGGGAAGGGGCGAGCTGCTGGCCGCGACGTAGTCGTCGATTGTCTCTACGATTGTCGAGCGGAGGCTACGCATGGTGGTAAACGCCAAGAGGTCTATGGCCGCCAACTTCTCAGCGAGTGCTTCTTCGCGAAGCGCTTGAGAGACCCAACCCGCGAAGTCGTTGTAGTAGACCGGTCGTCGGAAGTTGTGGGCCAAGTACTGCTGATGCGTGTGAAAGAATATTGATGACCGAGGTACGCTGACCAGCAGTTCGCGCAGCTCGGACAGGTTGTGCGCCTTGAGGCCGGTGAGCTGAATGAGTCGTAGCTCGGTGTCGAAAATGAAGGATCGTCGTTCCTGGTTCATCGCTGGAGCCCGGACAGTATAGGGCACGCGAGCGAGGAATGGCGATCCGCTGGCGCTATACTTGAGGGGCACGCGATCGACGCCCCGGTCTTTCTAGCGGAGATTACCAATGGCAGCGGCCAAAGTCGGACGTAACGATCCGTGCCCATGTGGCAGCGGTCGGAAGCACAAACAGTGTTGTGCTCAGACGAAAACACAGATGTCTCGGTTGAGTCTGTTTGCTATCGCCGGTGTGATCGTGGCCATAGCGGCCGCGCTGGTCTATAGTTTCACTGCCGACCGCGGCTCTGGCACGCGTCAGGTCTGGGACCCCGACCACGGGCACTACCACACGGAGCCCTGACCTCCGCGCCCGGCTCGCGTCACGCCCCGATCCTCTTCATGCCGGCCTCGAAGATCTGTCTGACCTCCGTTGTGACGTCATCGTACCGTTGGAGCACCCTCGTGCCGGTTGCCGGCTCGACACCCACGCGCGCGGCGACCGACTCGAGGGCCGCTGGGTCTGTCGGCATCCAACCCCGGGCTGTGTCTGATTCGATCCGTAGAACCGTTTCGAGCGTTCGTAGGAATCCATAGCAGACCCGCAAACGTTCGGATGACTCTGTACTCACGTAGCCATTGGGCGGGAGGTGCGTGAGGAGTGCTTGGGTCCCGGCCACACGGAAGTCCTTATTCGTTCTGCCCTCTCGCACTTGGAGGAGCTGGAGCAAGAAGTCGATATCGGCCAGACCGCCTCTGCCTACCTTGAGGTTGAGACGGTCACCCGCGGCTTCCCGCCCAAGCTCCCGCTCCATGCGGTCCCTCACATGGCGCGCGTAGCCAGGAATATCGTCGGTCCAGGGGCCGTAGACAAAGTCGCTGATGGCTCTCTGGGCTTTGGCATCAAGCACGCGACTCCCGGCGACGTACCGGCAGCGGGTCCAGGCCATGCGTTCCCAGATCTTCGCTCGCGTTTCCAGATACCGCGAGAACGACACGAGCGGAATGGCCAGCGCCCCCTTCTTCCCCTCCGGACGGAGTCGCGTATCCAGGCGGTACGCGTACCCCGCCGCGGTTGGCTTCTCGAGAAGCTCGTGAATCGTGCGGACGAATGCTTGCAGACGCTCGAACAGGGCAGAGTCCGAAGGGTCGCCGTCATAGAGAAAAACCAGATCGAGGTCTGAGTGGACCGTAAGCTCGCGGCCGCCGAGCTTTCCAAGCGCATAGACGACCCACTGATCTGCACCTGCGCCACTCTCGGTGATGAGCTTTTCGCGCTCGGCCTGGTCAGCAACCCATCCAAGGGCCGTGTCGGCCAGCAGCGACAGCTTCTGGTTCAATGTGGGAAGCGACCGGCTGACGAGCCATTCAACTATCGCCTTGAATTCTTCGATCGTCTTGAACCGTCTCAGCGGGTCAGTCGACGCGTCGAGGTCCTGGGCGTCAATTTGCGCGAGTCCCTCGTCGATCACGCCACGATAGGTTTCCAGGTCGAGGGAAGCTGAGACGAGAGAATCCAGCAGCTCAGGATATCGACCCAGGCGCTGAGCGAAAAGGTCGCCGGCGCCGAGGGCCAGGAGCAATCGCGCTCGCAGTTTCTCGTTTTCGAGCAAGCTGCGGTAGAGCGTCGCTGAAGCACCGGACCGGGAGACGACCTGCTCGAGACGATTGAGCACCTGCCGAGCCGTACCGACATCCGCGATCTCCTCGAGCACCGCAGCGAGGAGGTTGGCCAATAGGTTGCGCGTCGACGTTTTCGAATGGGTCAGGGATGTCACATCATCGAGCGCGCGGATGGTACTTAGGACAGCGGTCGGGTCAGGTAGGCCGAGTATGCCGAGATGCTCGGTTGCTTCGTCGTCGGTGAGCTCCCCCGACAGGAGCCGAAACAGTTGCCGCCCCTGGAACTCCGCGTCCTCGCTGCGACGTTCGAAAAGATTCACGTAGACGGCGTGCACGCTGTCTCGATGGGACCGCAACGTCGACAACAGCTCGGTCTCTTCCTCGTAGCCAGCGCGGCGTGCGGTAATTCGCAACTCGACCGCTTCGTCGGACAGCGTGTGAGTTTGTCCTTCCTGCACAATTTGAAGCCGGTGCTCCAGCATCCTGAGGAACTCGTACGCGTTCCGAAGCGTCGTGCGTGTCGCCGCGTCGACAAAGCCCAGCCTGTTCACGGTGTCGAGCGCCGAGACCGTGTTTGCGTCTTGAAGTTCTGTATGTGTGCCACCGTAAATCAGCTGGAAGACCTGTGTGAAAAGTTCGACTTCCCGAATGCCGCCGCGCCCAGCCTTCACGTCGCGCTCGATCGTTTCCTGCCCTACGTGCTCGCGGTCGGACCTTGCCTTGTAGCGAGCGAGCTCCTCGATGGCTGCGTGGTCGAGGTACTTGCGATAGACGAACGGCCGCACGAGACGGATGAACCGTGTGCCCAAATCGGCATCACCGGCAATCGGTCGGGCCTTGATCATCGCGAACCGCTCGAATGTCTCACCCATCGTCTCGTAGTATTGGGCACTCTGCGCGAAGGAGTAGACGATGTTCCCACGCCTTCCCATCGGCCTCAGTCGAAGGTCGACTCGGTAGAGGTAGCCTTCATCGGTGTGCTCACTCAGGGCCGCGGTGAGCTTTCGGCCGAACTTCTGGAAGTACTCGTGCGCAGAATTGCCGGCGTCCTCTGGAGCTTCGTAGACGTAGATGAGGTCGACGTCAGAGCTATAGTTGAGCTCGCGCCCGCCGAGCTTCCCCATGCCGATCACCGTGAACGACCCTGGAAGGTCGCGGCCCTGGTCGATACTCAACTGCTCCCGTACGATGGCAATCGCGCCGTCCGTCACGAGGTCGGCCAGATTCGAGAGCTGTTCCGTTGATGATTGAAGGCTGTCTTTCCCAAGGAGATCGCGGGCGGCGATCCGCAGCAGCTCACGTCGTTTGAAGCGCTTGAGGGCGTCGAGGCGTCGGCCGGAGATCTGGTCGTGTGCCAGGATGCGGTCGAGTTCAGCTCGGTAGTCGACGCGGTCGGGCGGGGCAGTGTCGAGGGCACTCTGAAGCCAATGAAAGTATTCAGGGTTCCGAATCAGTACCTCGCTGAGAAAAGGCGACGCACCCAGGAGTCGAGTGATGACCTGAAGGGCTCGTGGGTCATCGCGAAAGTAGGCGACCAGCGAGCTCTTGGGCACTCTCGTGGCCACGTATCGACAGAATCCAACAAGGGCGGCATCCGGGTCGGGAGCTTCGGTCAGAGAGTCAAGCAGGCACTCTGCCAGGTCGCCCAAGGCTAGGCGGGTTGGAAGGTCGTCGGCGAGTTGCTGCAAGTGGGTGTCGGCAGACAGCGGATCTCGAAACCCGCGCGCTCGCAGATACTGCTGCGCGTCTTCCTCCGACAGGTGGCGTGCGAGAAATAGGTCTCGGGCTGTCAGCGGAAAGGAATGGCCCGTTGCCATGATGATACCGGGGTCGCGTCTCGGTCGACCGGCTCAAGAGCGGAGAACGCGGCCGGGCGGAGTCCCCTCCGCCCGGCCGCCCTGAGTGCCGCTAGATATCGAAGTAAAGCGCAAACTCCCACGGGTGTGGGCGCAAGCGAATCGCGTCGACTTCGTTTACTCTCTTGTACTCAATCCAGTTGGACACGACGTCCGGTGTGAATACGTCGCCCTTTAGGAGGAACTCATGGTCGGCTTCAAGTGCGTCGAGCACCTCGGCAAGGCTTCCGGGCGTACTCTCGATCTTCGCCTTCTCCTCGCTCGGCAGGTCGTAGAGGTCCTTGTCGAGCGGTCCCGGCGGAGTGATCTTGTTCTGAATGCCATCGAGTCCGGCCATCAACATGGCACTAAAGGCGAGATACCCGTTGCACGTCGGATCGGGAAAACGGCACTCGATCCGCTTTGACTTCTCACTGCGCGAGTACGCCGGAATTCGCACGGCTGCGCTACGGTTGCGTTGCGAATAGATCAAGTTGATGGGCGCCTCATAGCCCGGAACCAATCGACGATACGAGTTGGTCGTTGGGTTGCAGAACGCAAGCAGCGCCGGCGCGTGCTTGAGGATCCCACCAATGTAGTACAGGGCTGTCTTGCTCAGGTCGGCGTACGTCCCTGCCTCGAAGAAGGTGTTCTTTTCGCCCTTCCAGATGCTCTGGTGGACATGCATGCCCGAGCCGTTGTCCTGAAACAGTGGCTTCGGCATCAGTGTGACCGTCTTGCCGTGCCGTCTGGCGACGTTCTTGATGACGTACTTGTACTTGAGGAGCTTGTCGCCCATGCTCACGAGTGAATCAAACCGCATGTCGATCTCGGCCTGTCCACCGGTGGCCACCTCGTGGTGATGGACCTCGACGTCGACGCCGACCTTCTCGAGCTCGAGCATCATCTCAGTCCGAAGGTCCTGGTGGCTGTCCATCGGGGGCACCGGGAAGTAGCCCTCCTTGTAGCGCGGCTTGTATCCCAGGTTCCGCGAGCGACCGGCGGCGTCCGGGTTCTCCACCGAACCGGAATTCCAGAAACCCTCTTGGGCGTCGACGTAGTAAAAGCCATGGTCGTATCCCTGGCTGAAGCGGACGTCGTCGAAAATGAAGAACTCGGGTTCCGGTCCGAAGTAGGCCGTGTCGCCGATTCCCGTCGACTTGAGATAGGACTCGGCCTTCTGCGCGATGTATCTCGGGTCGCGCGAGTAGGCCTCGCCCGTTACGGGGTCCTTGACGTTGGCGATCAGCACCAGCGTGGCGAATTCCGCGAAGGGGTCGATGAAGGCCGTCGTTGGATCTGGCACCAGCAGCATGTCGCTTTCCTGGATCTCCTGAAAGCCTCGGATGCTGGAGCCGTCAAACCCGAGGCCTTCTTCGAACGCGTCTTCGCTAAACTCTTTCGTCGACAGGGTAAAGTGTTGCCAGAGACCAGGAAGGTCGACGAAGCGCACGTCGACCGCCTGAATGTCCTTTTCCTTGATGAGTGCCATCACGTCTTTTGGTTGCATCCGAATCTCCTCCTCAGAAATAGTCCTTGGGTCGTTGGTTTTGGTTTTCGGTTCTCGTGGCTAGACCACGTCCATTTCACCGGTTCGTATGATGCGTCCCTGCTCGACCGGGATAACGAATACACGGCCGTCACCAATCTCTCCTGTGCGCGCAGCCTCCATGATCGACTCGATCGCATCCTCCACCAGATCATCTGGCACGACGACCTCGATCTCCATCTTTGGCAGGAGGCTCACCTCATACTCGCTACCTCTGTAGACCGCCGAATGCCCACGCTGTCGGCCGTGGCCCCGCACCTCGGTGACCGTCATACCCGAGATGCTGTTCTTGGTGAGCGCATCCTTGACGTCTTCAACCTTATTGGGACGAACGATCGCCTTGATCAGCTTCATGGCCATCCTTGAGCACCGCTTCTAGGTCGGCGCAGAGACGAGTCGCTTCCTCATCAGTGAGCTTGGCACCCTGCTTGGTTAGGTGGAATACGTCCACCGCGCGACGACCCTCTGTGGACGCCAGCACCAGGTCGATATCACAGCCGTGCTGGGAAATCACTCGGCTGATCCGGTACAACAGTCCCCATGCGTTCTGCGCCACAATCTCCAGGATGCTGAAGCGATCCGAGTACTGGTTGTCAACATGTGTGACGACCCTGACTCGTTCCGGCCGCTGGCGAAGAAGGCCGCGCTCCTTGGGCCGGAGGAGCTCGTCGATATCCTGGCGTCCCGCGACCACCTCCTTTAGCTGGTGTACGAGTTCGTCCTGCGCGGTGGCGTTGAGACGGAAAAAGCTCTCTGCGTCGGTGAACTGGAAGATGTCGAGCGCGACTCCCTGCTGATTCGACATCGCCTGTCCTCGCAGGATGTCCATCCCGAAATAGGACAACACGCCGCATATCTTTGCGTAGAGCTTCGGTTGGTCGACCGAGACCACCGTCAACTCCCAAACGGAATCCCGTTGCTCGATGGTGCAGGGTGTGTCTGCCGAATCGAGATGTCGCGACAGCCGGACGTGGTCATAGACGCGGCTCTTGTCCACGAGACGCAGGTATCGCTTTGGCAGCCCGTCAAGAAATGCTTCGAGGTCCGATGCCTCGATGTCGTCTGGCTTGCTCCGCTGCAGCTTGGTCAGGCTTGGGGCGGCTGGGTCGATGACGTCGTCGCCATACCCCAGCGTCAACCTGTTGTAGGCGTCAACGTACAGCCGCCAAAGCAACTCTTCCTTCCAGGGAGACATCACGTCTGGGCCAACGGCAGCCACATCGACGAGCGTCATCAGGCACAGGAGCTTCAGCCGGTCTTCCGTTCCCACAAGCCGTGCGAATTGACGAACGACATCCGAATCCTCCGAATCGCGATGGAACGCAGCCGTCGACATCCGCAGGTGGTGGCGGATGAGGAACTCCACAGTGGCGATGCTCGATTCGGGCAGTCGGATGCGCCGCAGGGCCCCGAGCGCCATCCTGACACCCTCTTCCGAATGATTCTTGTTGGTCCACTTGCCCACGTCGTGGAAGACCAATGCGAGAACGAGAAGCTCCGGGTTTGCGACCTCGCTAAGTAGGTGTCCAAACCGTTCTCGGCTCTTCGTCGCTGGCGAACAGAGCGATTCGAGATTCTGGATCGTTCGCAGCGTGTGCTCGTCGACGGTGTATCGGTGGTAGAAGTCGCGGATCACGTGGCAGTAGATCTTTTGAAACTCAGGAAACATCCGGCCCAGCAGGCCGCATTCGTGCATCTCGCTGAGACGCGCGTAAAGGCCAGGTCGCGGCCGGAGTACCCGAAGTAGTCGATCTCGCTCCTCAGTCGTCGGGAAGAACCGCTCTGGAGAGTACCGATCACCATGGCGCTCGATGCAGGTCGTCACCTGGGACGAGACACTACACTCCGTGTTCAGAGCCGCCTCGAACGCCTGAAGCCAGGTGGCCGGGCGAAGCGACGCGCGTGTTCCGTCGGAAAAGGAAATTTCGTGACCCCATCGAACCAGTCCTTCACCGAGGCCAACTGGCGGGTCCTCGGGTGGCGGAGCGAGCAACCGAAGTGTGGTCGCCAGCGACCGGCTGACGATCCGCGCATGATGAAAGTACGTACTCATCAGCGTTTCCACGCCACGGCGAGGGTCGTCCTCAGCCAGGCCGAACACTGCTGCGGCTGCCTCCTGCAGCTCATGGGTCAGCACGTTGAGATTACGTTTGCGCTCCAGGTGCAGGATCGATCGCATCCGAAGCATGAAGTCTTCTGCCTCCGCGAGGCGGCCGACCTCGACGGACAGCGGGCGGTCGGGCTGAGACAGCCGTGCCAACATTCGTGTCGCGCACACGTCTCGGAGTCCTCCCGGTGCGTCCTTGACGTCCGGTTCGAGGTGGTAGAGCGTGTGGTTGAACTGGTTGTGACGCTGCCTCACCAACTCCCGCAACGCCTCGAGCGTCGGCGCCTGCCAGGCCGAGCCTGGTCGCAAGCACGCGCTCGAAAACCTCCCGAACACGTCCGGGTCTCCGCCGAGGAAGCGTGCGTCGAGTAGGGCCGCCAGGTACTCTGGATTGTCGGTGTCCACCGTGTCGGCCTCGTCGAGTTCCCGGACGTGGTGCCCAATGTCGAGCCGAAGGTCCCAGAGAGGATGCAACATCGCTTTCAGGAAGCGTTCCTCGGCGGCTCCGATGGACCCATCGAACACGATGAGGATGTCCACATCGGAGTGGAGCGCCATGTGTTTGCGTCCATAGCCTCCAACTGCTACCAGCGCAAGCGGCCTGTCGGTCTCTTGGCGGGCCGCTTGGTAGATCTGCTCGATGATGGTGTCGAGCTGTTCCGAGTAGTGGCGAAGCGCGGGGACTCCGCCGAAACCCCGCTCGGTTTGCGCGACCAGTTCATCGTGTGCGTGGGTCAGGGCTTTCCGCAGGGACTCCGTGGGGGTCTCTGCGGCCGCCGACGCCTGTCGTCTGGATGGCATCATGAGCTCGCGGATGTCGACACAGGCCTCTCGAGGGCACTGCGACCCACTGCCGAACCGCCCACTGAACGGAACGGGTTGACAGAGGGTCTCGTCGACCCGTCCCAAAGAGATCGTTGACCGGAGGAGTGCCCTAGTACCCGATACTGACGCCGACCGATCCAATCACCTGGAGGCCGTCGCTCTCGTTGAGTTCCTCGAGGTATGACCCAAGCATCTGGAGATGAAAACCGCCGATGACATCCCAGCTGCCGTAGTTCTCCGGCATTCCCAGCGGGACGACAACAGCCGCGCCGATGTCGAAGTAACCAAAGGTATCGCTAAACCCCAGCGGGCTCGTGATGTCGATGCCATTCTCGTAGTAGTTGCTCAAGCTGAGCCCCAGCGTCACTGGGAAGGTGACATCGACCAGATCCTCTATGAGTTCCACCTCGGGTTCGACGCCGAACTCCAGGTAGACCCCTTCGCTGTCGCCACCGTCAGCCTGTCCGCTCATCTCGATCGCCATTAGCACATGAGGGTTCATCGAAAACTGCCCGAGAAGCTCCGAATCGTCCATGGACAGGGCTAGTGAGAATTCCTGCACTGTCCCAAATGAATCGTTAGGGCTCATGTAGGAGGTGTAGGTCAGCCCGGCCTGCCAGTTGTCGATCTCAAGAGCGAAGCCTGTGAAGAAGTCGGCTTCGTACCAGGGAGCGACGTTCTCTGCAGGCCCTTCCTTGCCAGACGGGCCTGAGTGGAGACTGTGCCATTGTCCGAGCGTAAACGTGACCCCGTTCAGACCGGAGCCATCGTCGTCGGAGTACACGTTGAAGTTGATATCTGCGTACGGCTGAGTGATAAAGCCCTCGCGTTCCTGCCTGATGCCGCGAAAGAAATACGCGTGTGTGAAGTCCACGCCTGTCGTAAAGGTGACTTTGCCGGTGTTGGGCTGAGCGTAGGCTGAGCCCGTTGCAACGCCACTGAGAATAACAAGTGCAAAAGCGCAGAGCAGCCAGCGCGCGCTGCGGGTCCGAGCAGGTGTCATCATCTGTCCCCTTCTAAACTCGTGAAAAAATACGATCGGTCCTTCGATCGCCTGTTGAATCTTTGCGGCGTCTCAGGTTGCAGCGCTCGCCACGTTTGCCCGTGAGCGCTGCTTACCCAGGTGCCTAACCGACGGATCTTACCAGTCTTGCACCGATTTCACACCACCCGAGAGGCGACTTTGGAACCAATGGCTCGGGATTCAGCATCCCAGGCTGGTGCCCGGGCCGCGGGCGAACTCGACGACATCGATCGGACTGACCGATCCCAGCGCGCCGCTGCCAGCTGACCGCACCGCCGATACCATACGAGGCACACTCTGCTGGACTGTAGCCTCGGTTTTCAGAAAGTCGTGAGGGACCTGGGCTTCATGACGGGAGATCCGTTACCTGATTGTGAATGTCTTGCCGATACCGAACACAAGGGTGAACCCGGACGTAGGGTCGCCGTTGCCGTCCACTAGGCCTGGCAGATCCTTATCGTTCAGAATCCCCGAGATCGTGAAATCGAGCTCTGCCGCCGAGAAGCCGTACCCCGCCTCCAGGTAGGCGCCGTCGAAGTCCGATCCGAAGGTCCCGACCGTGCCAAAGAAACCCTCGTGCTCACCCGATAGGCCGAAAAACCAATAGTCCAAGGTTTCAGCACCGAAGTTTTCGTACTGTCCGATCGAAAACTCGACGCTCAGGGGTCCATATCCGGCGCCGAGGTTGGCTTCCACATATGTATCGTCGAACTCGCCCGTATACAGGTAGGCGGTCCCTCCGACGCTCAGGCTCAGGCCTTCGATGTCCCCGCCGACACTGCCGTAGAGATCGATCTCGGCGCCGTCTCCAACGTCCGCAAGCCATGTGCCCAGTGACACGGCCCCGAAGCCCACGTCCAAACCTGCGCTGGCAGATGACGTCTTCTGTAGGATCCCGCGATAGAAGTACTGGCTCACCCAACCCGCATTGGCGGTCACCTCGGCCTCTTGGGCCTCAGCTCCGAGGGGTGTCACAAGAAGGATCGCCATAGCTGCCATGCCGATTCTTCTCATCTGCTTCTTGCGCATACGCTCCATCGAACGCCCCGCGACCGACACCAGGCTCGCTGAGGCCCGACCGAACGCCGTTCTCAGAGATGCATATCTTCCTGTCTTCACTGTTGTCTCCCTCTTTCCTCGTGTCTCAATCACGTGTGTTGTCAAGAAAGTCTGTTTGATGGGGAACTGGCTATCTGGAGGGTGGCCCGTACGCCTCCATCCCGTGCTCGCTAACGTCGAGCCCCTCACTTTCTTCGTCCGGACTGACCCGTAGGCCGACCGTCGTCTTCAGAGCCATGAAGAAGATGAGCGCGATGGGGAAGCAGAAGACACCGTACGCAAGTACCCCCACGGCTTGCGTCGCAACCGAGTGGTCGGCGCTGAAGATCCCAACCGCCATCGTGCCCCAGATCCCGCACACCAAGTGCACCGACACGGCTCCCACCGGGTCATCGAGGTGGGCTCGGTCGATGGACAGCACCGAGAAGACGACAATCACGCCAGCGACGAGGCCGATCAGCATCGCGGCGTTTACGCTCACGACGTCAGCCCCGGCCGTGATCCCAACGAGCCCAGCCAGCGCGCCGTTGAGCACCATGCTGAGGTCCGGCTTGTGCTGGAACATCCACGACGTCGCCATCGCCCCGATGATGCCGCTGGCGGCGGCCATTGAAGTCGTGACGAAGACCAGCGAGACCAGTTCCGGATCGGCACTCAGTACCGACCCGCCGTTAAATCCAAACCAGCCGAGCCAGAGCAGGAAGACCCCAATCGTCGCCAGTGGCATGCTGTGGCCAGCGATCGCCCTGATTTGCCCGCCGACATACTTTCCCATCCGCGGGCCGAGCACGATGATGCCAGCCAGCGCCCCCCAGCCGCCCACCGAGTGGACGAGCGTCGAGCCGGCAAAGTCGTAGAAGCCCATGGCATCAAGCCACCCGCCGCCCCACTTCCAGGACCCGGCAATCGGGTAGATGAGGGCGACGTAGAAGGTGGTGAAGACGAGGAATGAGCCGAGTTTGATGCGCTCGGCGACCGCTCCCGAGACGATGGTCGCGGCCGTGGCGGCAAACATCGCCTGGAAGATGAAGTCGGTCCAGTACGTATATGCGCCGTCGGCGTACGCGATCGTGTTGCCGTCCGCTCCAGGGTCCAGGCCGAAGCCGGCGAATCCGAAGAACTGTCCGAGCGAGAAGTCTCCCGGATACATCAGGTTGAACCCCACCACGGCATACGTGATGAGCCCGATGGCAACGATCGCCGTGTTCTTGAACAGGATGTTCACCGTGTTCTTCGATTGCGTCAGTCCGCTCTCGAGCGCGGCGAAGCCGAGATGCATGATGAACACGAGAAAGGTTGCGACGAGCATCCAGGTGTTGTTCACCGTGAACAGTTCCTGGGAGACCGCCGCCGCCTCTTCCTGGGCGGTGGCGACGGCGGGTGCCAGCAACAACGTGAGCAAGGCACCGCAGCCGACGATAGAGTTTCGAATTCCAGTTCGCATGTAGGTCTCTCCCCTTGGCGATGGTTTTGGGTCGCGCTTACAGCGCGGCCGCTCCCACTTCGCCGGTTCTAATCCGTACGGCCTCGCCCATCTCACTCACAAAGATCTTGCCGTCGCCGATCTCGCCGGTCCTGGCCGCCTCGGTGATCTTGGCTACGATGGTCTCCACGTTCTCGTCGTCGGTCACAATCTCTATCTTCAGTTTTGGTAGGAAGTCGACCGTATACTCAGCCCCCCGATACACTTCCGTGTGTCCCTTTTGCCGACCGAACCCCCTCACCTCGGTGACCGTGAGCCCCTTGATGCCCGAATCGGAAAGCGCGTCACGGACCCCATCGAGCATGTGGGGCTTGATGATGGCGGTAATCAATTTCATCAGTTGGATCTCCCAGTGCCGTGGCGGAAGTACCACGGCTGCCACGCTAGAGAGCAAGAGCCGCGCCAGCCTGCGGTTGAATGAAGGACCGCGTCCGACGGCCGAAAACGCAGGAGTTTTCGGGTGGTGTCAACGAACGATCGGGTCGGAAGCTATCAACATTAATGTAGATTCATAGCAATACGCTCTACATAAACGTCGAGACGAGACTAGGACGAAAACAACTCTAGGCTAGCTGTTCGATGGGTTCAGGGCATCCTGGAGGGCCGCAACACGTTTTTGTCGGGTTTCGGGAATACTCTACAAAAATGTCTGCCTTGGCTACTCGCGAAACCGCAGACAGTCGATGCCGTATTTCCTGACCTTGTAACTAATGATGCGTTCCGTGGAGCTAAGAACCCTCGCGGCTTGTACCCGATTGCCGCGTGTGGTCTTCAGCGCGTCTTGAACGAGGTCTCGCTCATACGCGCCGACGGCTTCAGCGAGAGAGACCTCGCTGAGGGTACCGGAGGCCTCAGCGGTCTGAAGCGTCGGCGGAAGATGATGGGCATGTACGACGCTACCGTCGCAAACAAGTACTGCGCGCTCGATCGTATTCTCGAGTTCGCGCACGTTCCCAGGCCAGTGATAGGCCATCAGCATATCGATCGCCGGTGTGGAGATCCGCCTGATGGCCTTGCCGTGCTCGGCGGCATACTTCCCGAGAAAGCTATCGGCGAGAAGCAGGATGTCGGTCTTGCGCTCCCGTAGGGGAGGAACGAAGATCGTGAAGACGTTGAGTCGATAGTGAAGATCCTCGCGGAACGTCTTCGCCGCTATGGCCTTCTCGAGGTCGGCGTTCGTGGCCGCAATGAGTCTGACGTTGGCCTTGACCGTCTCCGTGCCGCCGAGACGCTCGAATTCCCGCTCCTGCAGCACGCGCAAGAGCTTGACCTGCGTCGAGAGGTTGATATCGCCGATCTCGTCAAGGAAGAGCGTACCGCGTTCAGCGAGCTCGAAGCGTCCCTTCTTTCGTCCTGTCGCACCCGTGAACGCACCCTTCTCGTACCCGAAGAGCTCAGATTCGATCAACGAGTCTGGCAGGGCGGCGCAGCTCACCCGTACGAATGGTTTCTTGGCTCGCTCAGAGTTGAAGTGGATGGCGTGCGCGATGAGCTCCTTGCCGGTTCCAGACTCTCCACGAATCAAGACGGTCGTGTTTGTCGATGCCACGCGAGAGATCTGTTCGAAGACCTGCCGCATCGGACTGCTGGTGCCGATGATGTGGGAGAAATCGTACCGTTCCTTGAGTTCCTCCTTGAGGTGAATGTTCTCTTCTAGCAGTCTCTGGCGCTCCGCCTCGACGAGCTGTTTGACGCGCAGGGCCTGGCCGAACATTGTTGCGACGACGCGAAATAATTGGAGGTCTCTGTCGTAGTCCCGCTCCTTGAGAAACGGGAGGTCGACGTTCATGGCGCCAATCGCTCTTCGCTGGCCCGGGATGGGGACACAGATGAACGTCGTTTCGGAGGTGATCCCTTTGGCGCGCCGGCCCGTTCGGTTCAGAAATGTGGGTTCCTGACTAATGCGCGGGACAACGACCGGGCGCCCAGTCTGGACCACGTGACCCGTGATCCCCTCGCCGGCCGTCCAGGTTGCCCGGCGTCCCTCCGCCGTGAGGCCCTCGGACGCTTCGACCTGCAGGCGGTCGGAGTCGGGGTCGCGAAGCACGACCGACGTGCGGGAAACGCCGTAGAGATCTCCGAGGATCTCCAGACCCCGCTGGAGGCCAGCGCGCGGGCTGCGAGCGGCTGCGAGCGCCTGGTTGACTTCAGCGAGTGTGGCGAGGAACTTTGCCTCTGACGAAAGCCTCTTCTTCATGACTCGGAGCCACAGGGCTTGGGTGCCGCTTAGACAGGCGCCGGTAGTCTTGACGACCCCATCAAGTAGGCATCGATCCCTCGGGAGGCACTTCGGCCCTCGGCGATCGCCCACACGATGAGGGATTGTCCCCTCTGCATGTCTCCCGCTGTGAAGACGCCAGGCGTGCTGGTCATCCACTGGTCATCCCGCCAGACGTTGCCACGGTCGGTGAGCTTGACGCCGAGCTCCGCAAGCATCCCTCCTCGATCGGGACCGACGAACCCCATAGCGAGTAGCACGAGATCGACACCCATCTCGAACTCGCTGTCGGGCACTGGCTTGAAGACCGGCCGCCCGTCTTCTTGGTCCATCGCCACTTTGGTGGCGTGAAGGGATGTGACGTGTCCCGTGTCATCACCAGAGAAACGCTGGGTCGAGACTGCGTACACGCGGTCACCGCCCTCCTCGTGAGCTGACGACACGCGGAAGACGTTCGGCCACGTCGGCCAGGGATTGTCCGTTGACCGCTGGTCCGGTGGTCGCGAAAGCAGCTCGAACTGGGCGACGGACGCGGCCTGTTGACGATGCGACGTTCCCAGGCAATCTGCTCCCGTGTCGCCGCCGCCGATGATGACGACTCGTTTCCCAGCCGCGGAGATGATCTCGTTCTCCGGGACGGAGTCACCCTCGCACAGACGGTTTTGCTGAGTCAGGTACTCCATCGCGAAGTGGATCCCCTTCAGCTCACGTCCGGGCACCTTGAGATCTCGAGGCCATCCGGCGCCGCCAGCGAGGAGCATCGCGTCATGCTGAGACCGAATCTCGTCGGCGGACACGTCCACTCCCACGTTGACCCCAGTCCGAAAACGAACGCCTTCCTGCTCAAGAATGCGAAGCCGCCGCGAAAGAAACCGCTTCTCCATCTTGAAAGCCGGAATGCCGTAGCGCAGCAGCCCACCGACCCGGTCGGATTTCTCGAACACCGTGACCGTGTGACCTGCACGATTGAGCTGGTCGGCAGCCGCGAGGCCAGCGGGTCCAGACCCGATGACAGCAGCTGTTTTACCAGAACGCGTCTCGGGTGGCACCGGCCTGATCCATCCTTCGTCGAACGCGCGCTCCACGATGGCAAGCTCGATCGACTTGATGGTGACAGGGTCCCGATTGATCGCAAGGACGCACGAGCCCTCGCAGGGTGCCGGACAGAGACGCCCGGTCCACTCGGGGAAGTTGTTGGTCTTGTGGAGACGGTCGATGGCTGCCTGCCACTTGCCGCGATAGACGAGGTCGTTCCAATCTGGAATGAGATTGCCAAGCGGGCATCCTTCGTGGCAGAACGGAACTCCGCAATCCATGCACCGCGCGCCCTGTGTGCGGAGGTCCGATGTGGCATGCGGTAGATAGACCTCACGCCAGTCGTTGACACGCTCTTCGATGGAACGCGCGGGCGGTGTCTGCCGATCGAATTCGATGAACCCCTTGAGCTTACCCATACACGAAATCTGTCGAACCTCCGAAGGGTTACGCGCTTGACGTGCCGATCAAGTCGGCGAACTCAAGCTCCCGAGATTCTGCACGTGCTCGGGCCTCCGCCTCCAGCACACGCTTGTAGTCGCGCGGCATGACCTTGACGATGGCCGATTTGTCGACGAGCGACGCCCACTCATCCAGTACCCATTGTCCACGGGTGCTACCCGTGAGCTCCACGTGACGGGTGACCATACCCCGAAGGAACGCCTCGTCCTCCAAGCCAAGCGTCTCAAGGTCGACCATAGCAGGGTTGCAGCGCTGGGCGAACGCCCCTTCAAGGTCCAGGACGTAGGCGATGCCGCCGCTCATACCGGCCGCGAAGTTACGCCCGACGCGACCGAGAATGACAGCCCGGCCACCGGTCATATACTCGCAGCCGTGGTCGCCGATCCCTTCAACGACTGCGTGGGCGCCGCTGTTGCGCACACAGAATCGTTCTCCAGCGATGCCCCGGATGAAAGCCTCGCCACCCGTCGCACCATAGAGCGCGACGTTGCCGATGATGATGTTTTCCTCGGCGACGAACGTGGATCGCTCCGACGGATAGATTGTCAGACGACCACCTGACAAGCCCTTGCCAAAGTAGTCGTTGGCGTCTCCAACGATCGTGAGTGAGATGCCCTGGGGCACGAAGGCGCCGCAGCTTTGCCCGGCCGACCCGCGAAGCGTGATCCGGATTGTATCCAGAGGCAGGCCGCCGCCGCCCCAGCGACGTGTCAGCTCGTGCCCGAGCATGGTGCCGACGGTACGGTTGACGTTGCGCACCGGCAGGTCGATTTCGACCGGTGTTCCGTGCTCGAGGGCGTCATGGGCACGCTCGATCAACGTGTTGTCCAGCGCCAGATCCAAACCGTGGTCCTGCTTCTCAGTGCAGCGACGCCCGACATCGGGAGGGACGTCGGGCTGGCGGAGAAGCCAGGAGAGATCGAGCCCACGGGCCTTCCAGTGGTCGACGGCTGAGGTCACGTCTAGGAGATCCGACCGGCCGATCAGCTCATCCATCGTTCGAAAACCTAGCGAGGCCATCAGTTCGCGTGTTTCGTGCGCGACAAAACGGAAGAAATTCTCGACGAACTCAGGCTTTCCCGTGAAGCTCTTTCGGAGCTCAGGATTCTGAGTGGCGATGCCTACGGGACACGTATCGAGATGGCAGACCCGCATCATGATGCACCCCGACACAACCAATGGGGCCGTCGCGAACCCGAACTCCTCGGCGCCGAGCAACGCCGCAATGACGACATCGCGACCCGTCTTCATCTGGCCGTCCACCTGCACCACGATCCGGTCGCGCAGTTTGTTGAGCACCAACACCTGCTGTGTCTCGGCCAACCCGAGTTCCCACGGAACTCCCGCGTGCTTGATGCTGGTAAGAGGCGACGCGCCGGTGCCCCCGTCATGGCCAGAGATAAGGACGACATCGGAGTGCGCCTTGGCGACCCCTGCAGCGACTGTGCCCACACCGACTTCGGCAACGAGCTTCACGTGAATCCGGGCCTTCGGGTTGGCGTTCTTGAGATCATGGATCAGCTGTGCGAGGTCCTCGATCGAGTAGATGTCATGGTGTGGAGGCGGTGAGATCAGGCCCACGCCTGGTGTCGAGTACCGCACCTGCGCAATCCACGGATACACCTTGAAGCCTGGAAGCTGCCCACCCTCTCCTGGCTTGGCTCCCTGGGCCATCTTGATCTGGATGTCATCGGCATTGGACAGGTATTCGCTCGTGACGCCGAAGCGTCCTGACGCGACCTGCTTGATAGCACTTCGGCGGAGATCGCCGTTCGCATCCGGTGTATACCGGGACGGGTCCTCCCCGCCCTCGCCGGTGTTCGACTTCCCACCGAGCCGGTTCATGGCAATTGCCATCGTCTCGTGTGCTTCGGCACTGATCGAGCCATAGGACATGGCTCCGGTCGAGAAGCGTTTGAGAATGTTCTCGACTGGCTCGACTTCTTCGAGCGGTATCGCTGTTTGCGCCGAGCTCAACTCGAAGAGACCGCGCAACGTTGCCCGCTGGCGACTCTGGTTGTTCACGCCTTCCGCGTACTCCCGATACACGTCATACTGTCCAGACCGCGCTGCATGCTGCAGCTTGAAGACCGTCTCTGGGTTGAAGAGGTGATACTCGCCATCGCGCCGCCACTGATACTCGCCACCAGACTCGAGCTCGTCATCATCGCGACCGCGTGTTGGAAACGCCAACGCATGCCGCCGCGTAACCTCTTCCGCCACCGTGTCAATACCGATGCCTCCTATTCGTGAGGCGGTCCAGGTAAAGAATCGATCGACGAAGGCCTTGTCGAGCCCAATCGCCTCGAAGATCTGTGCCCCTCTGTAACTCTGCAGCGTGGAGATGCCCATCTTTGACATCACCTTGAGCACACCCTTTGTGCATGCTTTGATGTAGCGCCGAACAGCATCGTTGAGCTGGAGATCGCGGAGCTCACCCTCAAGAATCAGGTCCTTAATCGTTTCAAACGCAAGGTACGGATTAATGGCTGCCGCACCGTATCCTAGGAGCAGGGCCATGTGGTGAACTTCCCGGGCTTCGCCCGACTCGACGATGAGAGCGCACTTCGTCCGCGTGCCTTCTCGCACGAGGTGATGGTGGACACCTGCGGTAGCCAGGAGGCTCGGAATCGGTGCGTGCTGCTTGTCGATGCCTCGGTCGGAGAGGACGATCAGGCTATGGCCTGATGCCACGGCTGAGCTTGCGCGTCGGCACAGGTCCTCGATCGCACGCTCGAGCGCTGCCGCACCTCCTGCAGGTGAAAACAACATCGGCAGCGTGGTCGACCGAAAGGCCGGGTCCTCCAAGTGCAGCAGCGTCGCCAGCTCCTTATTGTCGAGAACCGGATCATCGATTCCGACGAGATGGCAAGACCGTGCGTCGGGCGCCAACAGGTTGCCCTCCGACCCGAGGGTCGAGCTCATGTCGGTGACCAGCTCTTCGCGAATCGCGTCGAGTGGCGGATTGGTGACCTGCGCGAACAGCTGTTTGAAGTAGTCGTAGAGCAGACGAGGCCGATTCGAGAGAACGGCCAGCGCAGTGTCAGTCCCCATAGACCCGATCGGTTCGGCACCGAACTCCGCCATCGGGTCAATGAGAATCCGAAGGTCCTCCTCTGTGTAACCGAACGCGCGCTGACGCCGGCGTACGGTCTCGTGAGGTCTCGGTGCGGTATAGGGTGGCGCCGGCAGGTCCTTGAGGTGCACGAGCTCCTGCGCCAACCACTCGTCGTATGGGTGTTCCGCCGCTAGGTCTGCCTTGATCTCCTCATCGTCGATGATCCGCCCCTGTTTGGTGTCAACAAGAAAGATCCGCCCTGGATGCAAGCGCTCCTTGACCAGCACGTTCTCTGCCGGGATGTCGAGAACGCCCACTTCCGACGCCATGACCACCATGTCGTCCTTGGTCACGTAGTAGCGTGACGGTCGAAGCCCGTTGCGGTCGAGGGCTGCCCCGATGACCGTGCCGTCGGTGAAAGCGATCGATGCCGGTCCGTCCCACGGTTCCATGAGCGCCGCGTGGTACTCATAGAACGCTTTCCGTGCGGGGTCCATCGACTCGTGATTGCGCCACGGCTCGGGGATCATCATCAGAACCGCGTGAGCGAGCGGGCGCCCTGTCAGGACCAGGAACTCGAGGACGTTGTCGAAAGTTGCCGTGTCGCTCTGGCCTTCGCGGATGATGGGGAAGATCTTTTGAAGGTCCTCGCCGAACACATCAGACTGGCAGAGTGCCTCGCGCGCACGCATCCAGTTGATGTTCCCGCGCAATGTGTTGATCTCTCCGTTGTGGGCGGCATAGCGGTACGGATGGGCCAAGGGCCACGACGGAAACGTGTTCGTCGAGAAGCGCTGGTGAACCAGGGCCAGCGCCGACTCAACCAATGGGTTTCCCAGGTCTGGGAACATCTTTTCAACCTGGTCGGCGATCAGCATGCCTTTGTAGACGATCGTGTTCGACGACAGGCTCACGACATAGAAGAGATGCTGCTGACTCAGGGATAGGGTCTTGACCGTGCGGTCCACGCGTTTCCTGATGACGTACAGCTTGCGCTCGAATCGCTCGTGCGCATCTGCTTGGCCGTCCAGCGACCGGCCCCGGCCGATGAATACCTGCCGGATGATCGGTTCGCCGCTCTGGGCCGTCTCGCCCAGAGCTGAGTCGTCGGTCGGCACGTCGCGCCATCCCAGAACATGTTGGCCCTCTTCCGCGGCGATATGCGCAAACAGATCCTGGATGCGACTGCGTTCGTCGGGGTCGCGCGGAAGGAACACCATCCCCACGCCATACCCGCCAGGCTCGGGCAGGGTGATTCGAAGGCGGTCGGCCTCGGCCTGGAAGAACCGGTGGGGCAGCTGCAGCAACATTCCGGCACCATCCCCGGAGTTGACCTCGCAGCCGCAAGCGCCGCGGTGGAGCAGGTTGATCACCACTTGCAGGGCCTGCTGGACGATCGCGTGGGATTTCTGCCCTTTGATGTTCACGACGAAACCGACGCCGCACGAGTCGTGCTCATGGCGGGGGTCGTACAACCCGTGAGCCTTCGGCGCTTCCTGCAACCCGTTCGAGCCCTCAGCGTGGGGCCGTCTCATAGTGCGGCCCCTACCTTACGTTGCTCTGGCGCGCGCGCGCCGTCTTCCGGTTCGAACGGACGGCGATCCAGGAGCAGGGTGATGAATTCGAGTACAGCTGGATTCAATCTGCGTCGACGGCGGTGGATGATGCTGATGGGACGGACAAGCGGAGGCGCATCTGCGCGCTGCCCGAGCGGAACCTTGACCAGTGTCCGGCTCTCGACCTCGCGGCGAAGGGTCGGTTCTGGGAGGAGCGCGATTCCGGCCCCGTCCTCGATGGCCTGCTTGATGTTCTCGATATTGTCGAACTCCGCAACGATCCGGACGTCAGCCTCGTGACGCCGTAGGAAGCGGTCAATCTCGCGTCGGAACGGAAGTCCGCGGTCAAACGTGACGAAGGGCTCACCTGAGAGCTCGCTCGGGTTCAGTGGAGACTGTGCCGCTGGCGATGCCAATCGGTGGCCGGGAAGACAGGCAACGACCATCGCCTGCTCCTCCCACGGAATAGCGGTGAGAGAGCGACCGGGGTTCGCGAACGAGAGCAAACCGAGGTCGCACTGGTCGCTGAGAACCTGCTCGTAGACCTGGTCGGGGTGCATATACGCCAGCTCGACGTCAGCGCCGGGAACCGAGGTTCGGAACCGATCGACGTAGCCACTGAGGTCGTGTAGTCGCACCGAGTAGATAGAGGCCAGCCGGACCGTATAACCCGACGGACGCTGTCGCCGGCGAATCGTGTCCTCAAGTTCGTGATAACGCTCCACGAGCTCCTGGGATGTCTGGAAGAAGATCTTGCCGTCCTCTGTCAGGCGCCACGGGCGCTTCGACCGGTCGATCAGCTGAGTGCCGAGATGCTTCTCGATCTGCCGGACGGCCTGACTCGCCGCCGACTGGCTGACCGCACTTGCGACCGCGCCCCGCGAGAAGCTCTGGTGGCGTACGACGTCGCAGAAGATACTCAAGGCCTCGAGCTGCATGGGAGGGACACTTTATCACAACACAGACTAATAGCGACGCGATCGTATATTAGAAACGCTAATATAAAGGAGTGCCCACTTTGGGGCAACGACCCGAGTGGTCACGAGCTCAGCAAGTTGTTTTGTTTTAATAACTTAAGACGCTCTTTGGAGGAGCGTCTCGATGGGGACTGGATCGTCAGCGGTGAGGACCATGCGGAGGCGGTCCCCGGAGGATTGGGCGCTGGACAGGTCGTGGCGCTGGCCCGGATAGAGCATTGCCATGAGGGATCGCAATGGCGGCGATAGTGTGGCCGCCGCAGCCTCTCCCGGGGAAGCAATAATTCGGTCGTTAGAGATGAATTGCAGCCTCTTGCCGACAAAGCGAAGACGTCCGTCGAACGCTGGCTCCGACTCCAAGAGTCGCGCGGCCATAAGGAGGGTCCGAGTCAATCCTGTCAGGCGCTCGATAAACGATCCAGATCCAGGGCGCTTTTGCATACATTGCAGGCCGAGTCGACCCTCCGCAGTGTCGAGTGAAAGATTGAGATCGTGCCCGACGAGCAGGACGCTCGGTCCATCGACGAGATGCGTGTAGTCGGCGACGTCGATGAGAAGCTGCTGGCCGAGAGCGCCCGTTTGAATCCAGTGGTGGAATACGGGGATTGCGGCGCGGCAATCAACTCCCCCGTCCGGTTGGGCGAAGAGTTTCAAGCCGAACCGGTGAAGTGCCTCTACCGACTGAGTCATCGTCACATCGCGGAGCTGCTACCGGACAGAGAGCCTTCGGCAGCAAGACGCGCCTGGCACGCATGGCTTGCCTCCAGAAAGAGTTGGGCTTCCTCAATCAGCTGCCGCGCCGTCTCAGCGGTCGTGGGTCTCGACTTGGCTTCGTGGCGCCTAAACAGGTACATGGCAAATTTTCCGCCGGCGTACTTGTCGAAGAACACCTGTGTCGCGAAGAACCGTGTTCTGAACTCCCGCACAATATTGTCCGGATCGTCCGTGACGTCGATGTGCTCCGTCTTCACGAGGCCTTTGGCTGCGAGCAGCATTGAATGGTAGGCGAGCTCGTCAGCTTTCCCGTGGTTTCCTTCCTCCAGCTGGAGTTGTGCTTCGAAGACCTGTGCGCCGGCGGCCGCGAGATCGAATTCGGCCAGGGAGACGACCTCCCCGGCGCATTCTCCAATCCCCATGTCCCCTAGCGTGAACTCCCGCGGATCTCCCCAGTCGGAGTAGAACTCGGGGGCCTCGTCGTGGGGCGGAACGCTCATCAGGTCATCGAGCGTCGCCTTCAGCGATCGCTTTCCCACGCGCTGGATGAACTCCTGGAAGGACTCGTCCTGCCGCTCTGCGACGAAGCGGTCGGTGATGCGCCGGATTGCCTCCGGGACCCGCTTGGACGGCACGGCGCCGATGGCGAGTCCATACGCGCCACCGTTATTGACCCACTGTCCTCCGAGTACGACCTGGAAGTGCGGCACGGAATACCCATCGACGGTCCGGCTCACGCCGTACAGGCCGAGGTCAGCGACGTGATGCTGCCCGCATGAATTGAAGCAGCCGCTTGCCTTGACCCGGAGCCCCTCGACGCTCGAGTCGGGTTGCTTACCGTCTTGGCCAAGGCGAGCTCTGAGTTCAGCGGCAAGACCGCGCGACGAGGCGATTCCGAGCTTGCACGTGTCGGTGCCGGGGCACGCCGTGATGTCGGAAATCGTTCCAGCTCCTGCCGCTGCGAGTCCAATGGCCTTCAAGTCCGCGTGGAGGCCTGGCAGATCGCCTTCGCTGACCCAGCGGAGGACGATGTTCTGCTCCACTGTGGCCCGAACCGTATCCCCGACATACCGGCGTGCGATCTCGGCAAGCGCGCGCATCTGGCGCGAGGTCAGGTCGCCGAGGGGAAGCGCGACGGTTGCCACGGCGTATCCCGATTGCCGCTGACGATAGACATTGGTCCGCAGCCAGTGTGAAAACTCGTCCGAATGGTGACCGTTTCCTAGTGGCTGGGCTGTCTTGAGGGCCGTCTCTTGAGGTGTTCCTGAGGCCCCGAGATGCGCCGTCCACTGTGCATCGAATGGGAGTGTTTGGCGTTCTTCGATTACGCGGCGCCTGAACTCCTCCAGTCCGAGTTGAGCCACCAGGAACTTGACCCGTGCCCGGGCTCGGTTCTTCTTCTCGCCGAGCCGCGCGAACACGCGGGCGATCGATTGAGCGATCGGCAGCAGCTCCGCTTCGGGGAGGAACTCGTCAAACAGCTTGGCCTGGTGGGGGACAGCGCCAAGGCCACCCCCGACATATGTCTCGAAACCGCGATGCTCCACGCCGTCGACAACGCGGGTCCTGGCGATCAGCCCCAGATCGTGCATCGAGACCAACCCGCAGGCGTGCTCCGCGCAGCCCGAAAACGCTACCTTGAACTTCCGCCCGAAGTCCTGGGTATCGGGGTGTCCCAGCAGAAAGCGCATACACGCCTGTGCGTGGGGTGTGACGTCGAACGTCTCATCCCGGCAGACACCCGCCAGCGGGCAGGCCGTCACATTTCGAACGGTGTTGCCGCACGCCTCACGTGTCGTGATACCGACCGCCGCTAGCCGGCGCATCAGGTCGGGTGTGTCCTCGATATGCACATAGTGCAGCTGCACGTCCTGCCGAGTCGTCACATGGCAGACTTCGTCGCTGTATTCCTCGGCCAGGTCTGCGAGGACGTCCATCTGATCGGAAGTGAGCCCCCCGAACGGGATCTTGATTCGCATCATCCCTGGGGCATCCCAGACTGTCTCCGGGCCCTTCGTCAAGCCATTCGATGGAAACGCGAGGGGCTTCGCGCCGGTGCCGTCGTTGCGCTGACCGTTGTCATACCGTTGACCGTACACGCCACGCCGAAGGCGAGTTTCCGCGAAAACCTTTTCGTCGATCTTCCCCTGGCGCCTCAGCGCGATCTGACTCTGGAAGATCTCGATCTCATCAGCCAAATCCGGCGGCAGCTTTTCTGACAGGAACTCCTTCCACGTCATGTCACACCTCAACCCGCTGTCCGACCGCCAATGCCTCTGCGGTGGAGTCCGTCGCATTCAATGGCAGTAGAGAGCTTCTGAGCCCGACGACATCACCGATCACGATCGTGCCAGGCGCCTGGTCGCGGGTGTCGATGCAGGCATCTCCGAGCTGATCGAGCCGCCCAATCCACGTGCGGATCCGAGGCGTTCCAGCGGCCACAATGACGGCAACCGGTGTCGCGGAACGCCAACCGTACCTCAGAAGACAGTCGGCGATGGCCCGGCGACGAGACATTCCCATCAGTACGACCACCGTGATGCTGTGAGGCGTCACGTCCTCTAGCAGTGGTCCAAACACAGCATCGGAGTGGCCCGACACGACCAGGAATCCGGATGCGAGACCGCGGTGGGTTACGGGAATACCGACCAGGGCTGGCGCAGCCACGGCGGCCGTGACACCCGGGACGATCTCGAAGGGGACACCTGAGGCGCTGAGGGCCAATGCTTCCTCTCCGCCGCGTCCAAGAACGAAGGGGTCGCCGCACTTGAGCCGCACGACACGTTGGCCCCGCCGCGCGCCTCGGATCATCAACTTGTCGATAGTCGACTGGTCCACGATCGGGTGACGTGCGCGCTTGCCGACGCAGAAGCGCTGTGCGCGACCGGCGAGAGTGACGATCCCGGGATCGACGAGCGCATCGTAGAGCACCAGCTCCGCCGCCGCGAGTCTTCGGGCTGCCTTCAGCGTGAGCAGCTCGGGGTCGCCAGGCCCGGCGCCTATGAGCGAAACAAAGCCAGACATGTTCAACTAGGTTCCTATATCGTAGCGCTTCACTAGGGCGCGGAGTAGCTCAGGTCTACGGTCAGCCATCGGAACGTCGCTCCTTCGCCACCGTTCGCGCATGCGTTTGGCCTCGGCGACCCATGCGTCCAGGTCGGAATCTGGGAGGACCGCCTCCAATCCTTCGCGCAGCAACCCCGCGAGCGCTGGCGCCCGCCCATCTGTCGAGATCGCGAACGTCACACCGGCGCGGCGTGTGACGCCGCCAAGGTATGCGCTCGCGTTGCGGGGGTCATCTACGGCATTGACGAACACTTGCCGGTGTTCCGCTTCTTCAGCCACTCGCCGATTGACCTCAGGTGTGGCCGCAGCGACCGCCAACCACGCCCCGTCCAGATCCGAAGGTTGGAATTCCCGACGACTAATATGAACGCCCATGTCATCGATGGCGCGAGTCGTCTCGGGCGCAACAACTCGGACGGTCGCGCCCGCCTCGACCAGCGCCGTCAACTTCCCTTCAGCGATCGGACCGGCGCCGACGACAAGTACCGCCCTGCCCGACAGCTTCAGAAAAATTGGGAATAGTCGGTTCTGGTTCGTCATCAGAACCCGCAGGTCGCGCGTACTACGATTCGCTGAGCGCTGGCTGGGCTGAGGGGATAGCGGGACCGTGGAGACCGCACTCGGTCTTGACGAATCCACGCCATCGACCTGCCCTCTCGTTTTCGCCCTGCTTGACCTCTGTGGTGCATGGCTGGCATCCGATGCTGGGAAAGCCTCTATCGTGAAGCGGATTGTAAGGAACGTCGTGGCTCTTGATATGAGACCAGACGTCACGCGCGGTCCATCGCACGAGGGGATTGATCTTGGCGATCTCGAACTTCCTGTCCCATTCGACAACCATCGCGTTCGCTCGTTCCTGAGACTGCTCGCGTCGAATTGCCGTGATCCAGGCATCGACCCTCGAGAGCTCCGAGCTGAGCGGAACGACCTTTCGCAGTTGGCAGCAGTGGTCAGGCGCGCGTTCCCACAACGTGTCACCGTGGGCCCGTGCCTGCTCGTCCACGGACTGGACCGGCGCAATGCCTCGAATCGTAAGTCCGTATCGGTCTTCAAGCTGTTTCCACAGTGTCCGGGTTTCCGGAAAAAGCAATCCCGTGTCAAGAGTGAAGATGTCGATCGGGAGATCGTGACGTCCGATCAGGTCGATCATCACACACCCCTCGGGTCCGAATCCGGTGGCGAAGGTCAGACGCTCGGCGTATCGAGTGGTGGCCCATTTCAACGCCTCAAGAGCGGAAGCATTCTCCAGCTCGAGAGCGAACCCTTGCAGGTCGTCAGACCGCCGCCGGGCCACATCGGGCGCGGCTGTCTTTCTCATCGGATCTGACGAAACGAACGGAATCTGTGTCACAGCGTCTGTCTCTCCGAGGATGCGAAGACCGGCTGCACGGGCCGTCGTCCGAAACTGAGTTTGTTCCACATGCGCTCATGCACGAAGTACAGCGCCATCTTGGCGATCGCCTCGAGAGCGCCTACGGTTACCGCCAGATCGAGACGCCCGGTGAACACAAGGACCAACAGCGTAGTCGTGAGCGTCGCGATCATTCGCCAAGACAGCGCCTTGACGACCGACCGTAGTGATGACTCCTCGAACATGATGTCCTCTTGCTCCAAACAAAAAAAGCCCAGGAGGCGTTCGGCCTCCCGGGCTTTCGGTTTCGCGCGTCGCTATGTGTGTAGGTTCCTAGAAGTGAGCAAGCGTCACAGCCGCACGACCGTCAGCACGGGGGCCCCTGGTGGGCCTCCATACAACTGCAACAACAGCCGGCGCGTCTGAAACGAGTACTCATGTAGAGATACTTTTACTACGAAGCCGAACCCGGCGTCAAGCGATCACACCCTGTCATGGAGGCGATTCCCGGATTCAAACCTCCACTCCCAGTATGTCCTTGAATGCGAAACCGAAAGCGAGCGAGAGCACGAAGAACGCCACGAGCCAGTTGACGGCCAGCCCGAACGCGCTGAGGTCGAGAGCGGGGTAGACGATCTCCACGGCCTCTACCGGGTGACCGCGAGGAATCGGAGGCTCGCCCGGATAGAGCAGCGTATCCCACATGCCCCGTCCGGTCCGGCGCTGCGGGACCGGTCCCCACTGGTCGCCCGCCAATAGATGAGTCTCGATGGCGTCCTCGCCGACCCGGATAACCATGACATGCTCCCCGCTTGACTCGGCCCGAATGCGCCACGCGATCTCGCGTGTGGATGGAACGCGGACGCCTCGGGTTTCCACGCTCACGCCGTCACCCACTTCGAGGGTGACATTCTTGTCGAGGCTTCCGACATCCCGCAAGTAGGCTTTGACGATCACTGGCTCGCCTGGCAGAAGCGGCCTCGCCGAGAACCGCAGATTGAGCTGCGTCATGATCAGCACGACCGGCACCAGAAGCACCACCATCGGGACCACCGCAAGCCGCATATATCGAAATGTGTCGCCAAAAATCCGTCGCTGCAGACGGAGGACGACGCCGATGTCACTTTGGAAAAGCCGAACCCCGATGAGGTTGCCACGGATATGCTCGCGAATGCGCCTGATCTCTCCCTGGTCGGAGATCTTTCCGAAGATCCATACCATCACGACGCCGCTGGCGAGGGAGATCACGGTCATCGCCCAGATCGGTGGGACCGTCAGAAATGGCCAACACACAAGATCGAAAACGGGAGTCAGAACGCGGTTCAGAGAATCGATCAGCGTTACCACGAATATGGCCTTCGAGGAATTGCGGAGTAATCAGGAGATGTAGCCGAGCCCCTTGAGGCGCTTCTTGATTTCCTCTTCGGAGTCAGCGCCCTCGAGTTTGGCGATCTCCTTCTCGAGCGCGTGGTTGATGAACTCGTCAGGCGATGAATAACCAGCGGCCTCAGAGTACTTCGAGACCTTTTCTAACAGCGCCTTGTCGATCTTGACCTTGGATCCGAACATTGGGTGCCTTTCTCGTCGCGCGAATGGAACGCGACCCACCATCGGTCGTCATGCAGGTGATGCAATCAATTCAATGCATCCTCGCCGATCATCTCAGCCGTCGGCGCGAGGCCAAACTCGTCGAGGACCGCGACCGTCACGTCGTACAACGCCGGTTCGGCGAGCGCAATCTCTCGGTTTGTGAGCAACACGCCGGGGACCAGCCGATAGTCGTTCTGATGGTCACCGCTCCAGGCCTCGAGGTTGTCGATAAAGGTCTCGCGTGGAAACTCCCCAAGGACGCTTTCCCACGTCGTCCGATAGCCCCAGTCATAACCGACAACGATGTCCGGGGCGTGCTCCAATTCGTCGCCATGCCATTCATCCCGTGTGCGGAAGGCGAGACGCACCGGCTTCCGGCCGTTTCGGGGGTCCTCCATTGCCAACAGATCTTCTTCGAGCCGATCGAGCAGGCGATCGTACTCCGCGCCCGGCGAGACGGTCCCGTTGACGTCACGACCACGTAGGTTCACGTAGAGACCTTGCAGGCCGAGTGCGTATGCCGTCGTGCGATCCCAATCGACATTGAGGAAGAGCGGAAGCTCCCCTTGTCGTGATGGGTCTCGGAGCGCGACGTACCCCTTCTCGACGAGCCACGAATTCAGGTTGACGCTCCAGTAGAACGGCGAGAAGCCGTGGTCTGACATCACGATCAACGTCGTGCGCTCATCGACCTCCTCCAGCACGCGCCCAAGCGCCTCATCCATTTCCTCGTAGAGGGTGCGCATGCCGGTAACCAGTGTGTCTTCCGTGTATCCCGGGTGGTCGGGGTCCTGGAAGTGGTACAGCATGTGGCTGCCCTGGTCGACGCTCGAGAAGTAGAAGAAGAGCAGTCCTTCATCGAACGTGTCCAGCATGTAGTCCAGCGCTCTGCGCCGTTCCCGGAATATGAACTGTGACTGGTCCCAGAAATCCTGCGCCGAAAAAACACCGTCTAGGAAAGCGTCGGTGTCTTCGGGCAGCTCTTCCGTATAGAAGCGGCCGATCGCGTCTGAGAGTTCACGGGTCCAGTCGTCGGGCGTCGAGATCGGGAGGGCGGGATTCGCTGGGTCTATCTGCAGGGGGGTCACATATAGCCTGAAGTCGGGTTGCATCTGCTGCAGATAGAACCTTGCGGAGGCTCCGACATTGACGAGGAAGGGGACCGCCTCGAAGTTCACACTGACCCAGTCACTCCACTCTCCCTCGTTCAGGATGAACTCCGTGTCTTGAACGATCAGCTTTGCCGCGCCGGCGTCGTAGTCGAGGTGAACCTCGAAGTCGGCCGTCAGGTCGGGATTCTCGTATTCAATCTCGGCATCCGCCTGTCGCGGCCTTCCATCGTTCTTGGGAAAACGGCGCAAACTGTTGGGCGGTCCGACGAGCTGGGCGCTGACCCGGCCGTTTACGACGTCGACCAGCTGAGCCGCACCGGCGAGGTCGTTCAGGTTTTCCGGAGGGTAGTCGGTGTAAAAGGAGTAGGTGCCCGACGTTCCCAGGATGTCGGGCGTTCCCATCCCGGAAACCGACTTGCCGCCCGCTTCGACGGGCGGGTAGTTTACCGGCATGCGGAAGACCGTTGTGGGCACTCCCGCGTCCTCCAGCAGTTCCCACAGCGCCGGGCCCTTTCGGAGCAGCTCCGCTTCGCCGCCCGACAACGGGATCTCCCATGAACCAAAGGCGATCGTCCGCCCCGTGGGTGTCACGCCCGCGATGGGGTTGTACGGCTCGAACGTGGCTGGATCCCGATGCAAGAAGTCGAAAAGTCCATGGCCACCTGGGTCCATGCCAGTGATGAAGTTGGACCAGGCCACCGGACTCAGAGGCGGCATGCTGGTTTGGAGGGGCCTGAAGTCGCCCTCAGCCACGAGCTGCTGGAAGTTCGGCAGGATCCCCTCGTCCATATACCTCTGCAAATACTTCGGGTCCATGCCATCGATGCCGAGCACGATGACCCGGCGATCGCTTTGGGTGCCGACTTGGCTGCTCAGAGGCCCCGCGAGTAGGGCGGTCGAGATTCCAAGCACAACGATGACCGGCAGAGCACGTGTCCAGTGGGTCGTCATTTCGCTTCAGCGCGTCGCGCTGCGGGCTCGGCGACGGGAACGGCTACCGGCTCCGGCGTAGGCGCCTCCGGCATCAGCGAGGCCCCGTCGCACTGCGGCGGGACCCCCACGCCGAAGAGGTCCAACACCGTAGGTCCGATGTCCATGATGTTCGGGTTGGTGGCCGTAATCTTGCGATTGACGAACAACATGCCCGGGACGTCGGGTGGGTTGAAGTTGTGGTCCCCGCTCCACGGGCGCACGTTGTCCTCGATTTCATCTTCGCTGACGCCGCCCGTAACCGATGACCACCCGACGCGGTGCCCCGGTCTGAACCCGACAATGAGGTCCGGCGCTTCATCGACATACGGTCCTGAGTACACCTCGCTCGAGTCATAGACTTCACGAACTGGATGCGTCTGCTCCTTCTCGTCATAGAGCTGGAGAAGCCGATCGCGAATCTCACGCTTCGTGCGAGCGGTCTCTTCGCCGGGTTCCACAATTCCCTTCGCCTCTCGGCCCACCTGATTGATGTAGATGCCACCGAAGCCCACCGCATAGGCTTTCGATTTCGACCAGTCGACATCCTGGAACATATCGGCACCGGTTGGACCACCGTTCTTGAGCGCGAGAAAGCCTTGTTTGTGGAGCCAGCTGTTGAGATTGACGCCACGGCGAAACGGCTTGAAGCCATGGTCGGACATCACGATGAGCAGCGTGTCGTCGTCGAGTCGGTCTATCGTCCGGCCGACGAGGTCGTCCATCTGCTGATACAGCGTGCGAATCGCGTCCTTGTGGGTTGTGTTGTCTCGACCTCGATTCGCCGGATGGTTCTCGTCGAGATGTCTAAAGAACATGTGTTGGAGCCGGTCTGTAATATCGAACACACAGATGACGGCACCGCGACTCGTCTTGTCGATCGCATCGAAGAACATTCGCTCGCGTTCCTCGTGGATCAGATACGTCTGTTTCAAGAACGCGTCCTCATCGATGACATCCTCGTTGAGAGCCGAGGTGTCTTCCGCCAGCCCGAGGGTCGAGTACCGGCCCTGTGTCTTCGAGAGATAGACCGCGTACGTAAACGGATGGGAGATTGGCAACGCCGGCTTGTCGGGATCAATGTTGATCGGCGTCATGTAAAGCTTGATGTGCGGCGACGTCTCCAACAGGTAGAAGCGCACGATTCCTCGAACTGTGACACCGGGGGCCGCCTTGAAACCCAGCTCGATCCACGGGGTGTACTCTCGGCGCGCGAGTGGGTAGCTCACGTCGTCGAGGCGCAGCTCGGCGTTGCTCCCAGAGACTCGAATCTCGAGGGCGACTGAGAGCTGACCACCCTTGACACGGAGACTGTTGTCAGGACCGGGAATCGCTGCGCGTCCAACGCCGTTCGACACGTCGAGTCGAATGCGCTCGCCGCTCGTCATGTTCGCGGCGAGTCCGCCCTCCGCTTCCTCCGCCGCGTCGTCGCTGAAGTAGTAGTACGTCCCTTGGCTTCCGTTGAGGTCGGGCACGCTCATCGCGGAGAGCAGCACGCCGTTGAACTTTTCAGCGGGGAACGTGATCGGCACACGAAGCACCGTACTGAAGATGCCGTGGTCCCCCAGGATCTTCCAGAAGGGCTGGCTTCGACGGCCGGCTTGGATGAGCGGCTTCCCGAGGGGGATTCGAAACGGTCCCAGGGTCAGGGTGCGTTTCGGCGGGTCGACGCGCGCCGAGCAGAGCTCTGGCAGATGCGATTTCCGGTTGGGCACCAGAAAATCAAAGATCCGATGCTTTCCGGGGTTGCATCCGGTCTGAAAGGAGGTCCATGCGACTGGAGACTCGGCCAGTAGGGTCGTCCCGAGCGGTGAGAAGGTACCTTGCTCCTTGAGACGAGCAAAGTTGGGGAGCAGGCCCTCGTTCATGTATTGCTCAGTGAGCTCCGGATCCTGTCCATCGAGGCCGAGAATCACGACCCGCCGGACCCGCGCGGACGCCAGTGCCTGGCTCCCACGGATACGCTGTATCACCCACCGAATCGGCCATGTCAGTAGCGTCAGGAATGCCAGAAACGTCGTGAAGATGATGATGAAGAGCGATGAGACGAACGCGAAGCCGGCCCCGGGTCCGACGTACGCAGCCGCCGTTGCCGGATTGACCACGACCATGGTTCCGACGAGCAGTGCCAGTCTGAAATGGGTTCGTGTCATGATGCGGGCGTTGGTCCTATTTCCGGTTTCTGTACAGCTGGGGATCGACTACCGCAGCTATGGCCTTGGTGTCGAGCTGACCTCCCAGGAACTGGCTGATCGCCGCCGCGGCCTGTGTCGGATCGTTCACGGCGTCGCGATGCTCGACGTAGAGAACGTCGAAGTTTGGTCGCTGGGCGAGCCATCTCTCGACCTTCGCTACGTGGGCCGCAAACATCTGGGCCATCTCGTCATCGCTGACATCTTCGACCTTCTCTCCGCGCCGGGCCAGCATCTTCTTCTGTGATGCAAGTACCTCGGGGAGGCTTCGCCGTAGGAAGACAATCTTATAGTCGAAATCCTCTGGCAAATACTGCAAGAGGAACGAGATGATCTTGAGACCCTTGCCCTGGGCCTCCGCGACCCACGACTTGTCGCCCGGTTTGTCGAGCGATTTCACTCGTTCGAGCTCGTGGTAGCCCCTTGGGTTGTCTTCGTCGGGTGCACGAAGACTGTCCGCCATCAGCGGAACGCCGCCTGCATCCAACATGCCCATCAACATCGAGGTGCCTGATCGGGGGAGCCCGGACACGACAATAACGGGGTTCTGGAACCTCCGGCGCCCAAACAGCCTCTGCAAGAATCTGCGCACCAACGGCCAGAGTGTCGACCGATTCCGTGGCGTGGGTCAAGGTGATCCTGGGAGTTCGATCACCGATCCAAGTAGACTACGGGCCGTGCTGACGCGAGATATCTCCCTGGACCATGTCAAGGGGATCGCCGTCCGAGCGGCGACCGCCGCGGTCGAGATCTACCGCCGGCAGGATGCTTGGATCGAGCAAAAGGCTGATGGTTCGCCGTTGACTGAGGCGGACATGGCATCAGAGAGAATCATTCATGCCGAGCTTCCGCCAGTCGATCCCTCCATACCCTACCTGTCAGAAGAGTCGGCTCTATCGAGCTACGAGACTCGCCGCGGGTGGCGCCGTTTCTGGCTCGTCGACCCGCTCGACGGCACGAAGGAGTTCATCAAGCGCACCGATGAGTTCACCGTCAACATAGCCCTGGTAGAGGATGGCGAACCTGTTCTCGGTGTCATTGCGGCCCCTGCGCTCGGGGTGGTGTACTCGGGTTCGAAGTATCACGGAGCGTGGAGGGAACGGGACGGTGAGGCGCCCGAACGGCTACGGTCCCATCTTGCCGATTCCACGCAGCCGCTGCGTGTTGTCGAGAGCGCATCACATCCTAGTCCGGAGCTTGAGCGCTTCCTGAATGGATTCCAGGTAGCGGAGCGGCTCAAGATCGGAAGCTCGTTGAAGTTCTGTCTGCTGGCCGACGGGTCGGCTGATCTCTACCCGCGACTCGGCCCGACGATGGAGTGGGATGTCGCAGCCGGCGATTGTATCTATCGGTACTCGGCCGAGGGTGAGACGCCTCACCCAAGTCCACTCACCTACAACAAGGAATCCCTCCGGAACGACAGGTTTGTTCTCGGCCTCGCGCCGGGTACGTACGCACTGCCACAGCAAGCCTGAGCGGCAACGCCGCAACTTTCCGTGACCCTCCCAGGCGACCGGCACTGTGCCGAGAGAGCGCGGCGAGATGCGACGCGTTCATGCTAAGGTTTAGGGTTCTTTCGCCTCGTTCCACACCCAACAGGAGAAGCGTATCTTGACAGACCATCTCATCGCCCCGCACGGCGGGGTGCTCGTCGACCTCTTGACCGATTCAGACCAGGCAGCCGCCATCAGAGCGGAGTCGCGCGACTGGCCGTCATTGGATCTCACTCCGCGTCAACTCTGTGACCTGGAGCTCCTTGTGAATGGGGGTTTCTCTCCGCTCAAGGGGTTCATGGCCAAGGCAGACTACGAGAGTGTCTGCGCGGAGATGCGACTGGCGGATGGGACGCTCTGGCCGGTTCCGATCACGCTTGATGTCCCTGAGGAGCTTGCCAAGACGCTTGATGCCGGGTCGAAGCTGGCGCTCCGTGACCCGGAAGGGGTGATGGTCGCCGCGTTGGATGTCGACGATGTGTGGCAGCCGGATCGACAGGCCGAAGCCCGAGCCGTCTTCGGTACGACCAACAGTGAGCACCCAGGCGTCGCCCAGGTCGTGGAACAATCGAATCCGTTCTACTTGGGCGGGACGATCATCGGTTTGGAGCCGGTGACACACTACGATTACAAGCTTCTCCGCCACACGCCGGGTGAGCTCAGGGCCGAGTTCTCCAAGCTCGGATGGACCAAGGTGGTCGCCTTTCAGACCCGTAACCCGATGCACCGCGCTCATCAAGAACTCACACTACGGGCGGCCAAGGAGATCGAAGCCAATCTTCTGATCCATCCGGTCGTTGGCATGACCAAGCCAGGTGACGTCGACCACTACACCCGTGTGCGCTGCTATCAGGCGCTGCTGCATCGATATCCTCGCAAGACGGCGATGCTCTCGCTGCTGCCGCTGGCGATGCGCATGGGTGGTCCGCGCGAGGCCGTGTGGCACGCAATCATTCGGAAGAACTATGGCTGCACCCACTTGATCGTGGGACGCGACCACGCCGGCCCGGGTAGCGATTCCAGCGGGAAGCCGTTCTACGGTCCGTACGATGCGCAGGAATTACTCCAGCAGCATGAAGCGGAGCTCGGCGTGGCGATGGTGCCGTTCAAGTTGATGGTCTATGTCGAGGATCAAGACACGTATGCCCCGGTCGACGAGATACCCGAGGGAACGCGTACCCTCAATATCTCCGGTACGGACCTTCGCGACAGGTTGGCGAGGGGAACTGAGATTCCGGAGTGGTTTACGTTCGGCGATGTTTCCGAAGAGCTCCGGCGAAGTCATCCGCCACGCCACCGCCAGGGTTTGACCCTCTTCTTTACGGGCCTGTCCGGCTCAGGCAAGTCGACGATCGCCAATGTTCTGATTGTGAAATTCCTTGAGATGGGTGGCCGTCCGGTGACGTTGCTGGACGGGGATCTCGTCCGGAAGCACCTGTCATCGGAGCTCGGGTTCTCAAAGGAGCATCGCGACATCAACATCAAACGGATCGGCTATGTGGCGTCCGAGATTACGAAGAATGGCGGGATAGCCATCTGCGCTCCGATCGCGCCGTACGATTCGGTGCGCAGGGATGTGCGGTCGATGATCCAGCCCCTCGGCGGTTTCCTCCTGGTCCATGTCGCAACGCCCCTGGAGGTGTGCGAGCAGCGTGACCGCAAGGGGCTCTATGCAAAGGCGAGAGCCGGAATCATCAAAGAGTTCACTGGTATTTCTGACCCCTACGAGGAACCCGCCGATGCCGATATCGTGATCGACACGACCCAGCTGACTGCCGAAGAGGCGGCGCAGCAGATCGTGTTGCACTGCGAGAAGGAAGGCTACATTGCGGGGGACCTCTGACCCGCCTGACCCGAGCGCACGATTGCGAGAGGCGTTCGCCCGCTTCGACGAGGCGAACGCCGAGGATCCGAATCGCGTGGCGATCGAGGGCACGCTCCAGCCGAAGGAACTCATCTATGCCCGTCGCATGAC
Source organism: Vicinamibacterales bacterium (assembly GCA_965223015.1). Classification (GTDB taxonomy): domain Bacteria; phylum Acidobacteriota; class Vicinamibacteria; order Vicinamibacterales; family UBA8438; genus CAUZIB01. Next base: position 78,400 of record CBDCVL010000003.1, read on the forward strand.
CGATCGGCTCGATCGGTTGGCACCCGCCGCGTCCGAGGCGCTTCGGCTGGCGGCTCGGTGTCAGCACATCCGGCGTTGGACAATTCCTCGCGGACAGTTTCCCGCTGGCCGCGTCGGCTATCGCAACTGGCGGGGGACCTTGGCGACATACCATGCCGATACGGCGGCGGCGATGCTGGATGACGTTGGGTACGACGACGCGACGGTCGGTCGGGTACAGGCGCTCCTACGTAAGGAGGGGCTCAAGTCTGACCCGGACGTGCAGACGCTCGAAGATGTTGCGTGTCTCGTCTTCCTCGAACACTATCTTGCGGAGTTCGCGACCCAGCACGACGAGTTGAAGATCGTCAATATACTTCGAAAGACATTGCGGAAGATGTCTGATCGAGGGCGGGCGTCGGCCCGTCAGCTTGATCTTGCGTCGGGCCTAAGGGCGCTTGTCGAGAGAGCCGCGGCGTCGGGTCAGGGCGCCTAGTGGAGTGTCCTCATGATTCGTGCAGCGATCTCCGGCCGCGGCCTCCCGCCTAGCAGCGTTGCTCCTCGGTCACACATGGCCAATGTGCTCCGTCGTCGCGCCTTGCCACGCCGGCGCCGTGGTCCGGATCTCACTGCACGAATCATGAGGACACTCCACTAGCTGGCGGCTTGGTCTCACGGCGTTCGCCACGAGCGAGTGGCGGGCTCCGATGTCAGCGCTGACGAAGGCGATTGCCGGTGGACCGCCACATCGCCGCCGCGGCGCTCCCCACTAGGGAGTGAATCACGGTTGAAATCGCGCACGGGATGGCCAGCAGCGGGTTCGCGAAGTTCTGCTGCGCCAGTACCACGCCGAGACCCGAGTTCTGCATCCCAACTTCGATCGAGACGGTTCGCGCCGCCGGTTCGCGCCGAAGCATGAGCCGGCCAGCCAGGTACCCCAGCACGAACCCGCCGACGTGTAGGCACAACAACGCCATCAACAGCCGCGGACCGGCTTCGATCACATCCTGACGCCCGGCACCGATGACCGACGCGACGATGAGGGTGATCGCGACCACGGCGACCAGCGGAGCGAAGGGCAGTAGGCGCTGGCTGACGGTGGGAAACCGCCATTGCAGGAGAACACCGCCGACAACTGGCAGGATAACCACCTGTACCGTATCAAGGAGCAGGCCTCCGGCTGGAACGTCAACCCGGCTCCCGGCGAGCATTTCCGTAAGTAGCGGCGTCATCAGTGCTGCGAGCAACGTCGACATCGCCGTCATCGTGACAGACAGTGCCACGTCGGCCCGGGCGAGGAATGAGATAACGTTAGACGCCGTCCCGCCAGGGCAGCATGAGACGAGAATCAAGCCGACGGCGAATGGGGGCGGCAGATCCAGGAGTGCCGCCAGACTCCACCCGAGACCGGGCATCACCGTATACTGCAGTACCACCCCAGGCAGGACACGGGCTCGCTCGCGACCGACCCGACGGAAATCATCCACACTGAGGGTCATCCCCATGCTGAGCATGATGATGCCTAGCCCGATCGGAATCAGCGGTCCGCTGAACCAGGTAAAGAGCCCGGGCTCGACCAAGGCCAAGCCGCTGGCGAGCAATACCCAGAGGGGGAAGGCGCTGGTGAGCGTCGCGAGCAGGTTCAACGGGCGGGAATTGTATACGGAGGTATCGCGATGACGTTTGTTCCAGATTTGCTCACGGGAAAGACGGCGCTCATCTCCGGTGGAGGGACCGGTATCTGTCGCGGCCTCGCCCTTGCACTTGCAGCGCACGGGTGCGACGTGGCAATCACGAGCCGCAAGGCCGACCACCTTGAGCCTACGGCTTTGGAGATTGAGGCGTTCGGTCGACGCTCCCTGGCGGTGGTGGCGGACGTTCGTGACCCAGCAGCGGTCGACGCCGCTGTCGCGAGGACCGTCGACGAGCTTGGCCGGCTGGACATCCTGGTCAATGGTGCGGCGGGCAACTTTCTGTGTCTCGCCGAAAACCTGTCGCCAAACGGCTTCGGAGCAGTCGTCGACATAGACCTGAAAGGCACCTTCCACCTGTCGAAATCAGCGTTTCCACACTTGAAAGCCGCCCGCGGCGTCGTCCTCAATATCAGTGCAACCCTTCACAACGTCGGAACTGTCGCGCAGGCCCACGTTTCGGCGGCCAAGGCCGGAGTCGATGCGCTAACTCGCGTGTTGGCGGTGGAGTGGGGGACGTACGGCATCCGGGTGAACGGGATTGCTCCAGGCCCGATCGCGGACACCGAGGGGGTGAAGCGCCTGCTGGTTGGGCCGGCGAAGGCGCGCGCAGCTCAGGGCACACCGCTTGGGCGGCTTGGCGAAATTCGAGATGTCAGTGACACCGCACTATTCCTGTGTTCGAGTGCGGCGTCGTTTATCACGGGCGTCACACTCGCCGTTGACGGCGGCCTATGGCTCGCGTCGAGCCGAATGGCCGAAGCCTGGACAGAAGCGCGTCACAACCTTTGATAATCAGCGCGCCAACTGACGATCATTTCCTTGATCGTCTTGCGGTCTCCGATGCCGTCGTCGAGCACCTTTCGCCCGAGCCCAGGAAGCTCCTCGTCACTCGCGAACCGGAGGGCAACGAGCTGGTCTGTAGTGAACTCATCGATGCGAGGCTTCAGTTCGTCTGGCATCAGCCCCTGCAGCCGGAGCCGTTCCTCGAGCCTGATCACGCGGTCCTGCGCACCCAGTGCGAAAGTCCGCGCGAAGAGAGCGAGCACTACAAGGCTGAAGGCGACGGCCGCCGCGATAGTTGTCTCGATCGACACTCCGGTGACGACGCGATAGAGGGCCCAGAGTAGGTTGACCGCTAATATGGGGAATGCGACATAGTGGAACAACGGGACGAACTTGGCGTGGTTTTCACGGGTCTGCGGTTGTTTCTCCGCCATGGGTCCTCCTGAATCTGAAGTGAACGTATCGAAGTGTGTATCGTAGTCTGACACGGACTGGCAGTGGGAGCGAAAAACAAAGGGGTTGACGATGAACGAGCTGTCGAAGAAGCAATGTGTGCCCTGTACGGGAGGGGTTCCGCCCCTGAAGGGGGACGATCTACAGGCATTGCAAACCGAAGTTGATTCGGCGTGGAGCGTCGTCGACGAGCACCATCTTGAGAGGGAGTATCGGTTCGACGACTTCCGCCAAGCTCTGGACTTCGCCGTCAAGGTGGGAGAGATGGCCGAGGAGCAGGCGCATCACCCGGATATCCACCTCGCGTGGGGAAAGGTGAAAGTCACGATCTGGACGCATAAGATCGACGGACTCACGGAAAGCGATTTCGTGTTTGCGGCAAGGGCTGATGCCCTTCGGGTCTAGCCTTTCCGCCGCCGATGTGACCGGACGGTCTCCGTCTCTGAATCGCGCTACGGCTTGCTTATGAGCAGGCACTCCAACACCGCAGGCTTAGGTGCCGCTCGCACCCCAACCAAGGGGTCTACGCAGTCTGCCTGGTGTAAGATCTCGGCTTGATGACTACCGAAGCTGGCATTTCAGATCGTGACGTCGAGGCGGCTCGCACAACGCTCGACGAGTGGGTCAAGGAGGTCGTTGAGTGGCACTTCAATCCCGAGACCGGCTGTCAGTTTTGGCTGGAGTGGGCCGAGAAAGCTGGGTGGGAGCCGCGGAAAGAGGTTGGCAGTTTCGACGACCTGACGAAGTTTCCGCACTTCGAGGATGAGTGGCTGAGAGGTGGACCGGTTCGCCGCTGGGTGCCTCGAGGTCTGGCCGACAAGCCAGTCTACGTGTTCGAGACGGGTGGGACGACTGGTATCCCGAAGTCGCGCGTGGCGATGGACGATTTCAGGACGGACTACGAGTTGTTCTCGGCGACTCTCCCGGACGAGCATTTCCCCAGAGGTTCCAACTGGCTGATGCTGGGTCCAAGCGGGCCACGGCGGCTGCGTCTGGCCGTCGAGCATCTCGCCCACTTCCGGGGAGGCATTTGTTTTTGTGTTGACCTCGATCCCCGCTGGGTGATCAAGCTGATCAAGAAAGGCTGGACGGACCACCTGAAGGCCTATCAGGACCACGTGATCGATCAGGCGCTGACCGTGTTATCGGCCGGCCATGACATCAAGTGCTTGTTCTCGACGCCAAAATTGATCGAGGCGCTGGCAGATCGCCTGGAGGCCGACGGCTCCAGCATCAAGGAAACGGGGATTACGGGAATCTTCGCAGGCGGGACGGAGTTCACGCCTCAGTGGAACCGGTTCGCGCACGAGGAGTTGCTCGATGGCGTCTACATGACGCCAACCTACGGCAACACGCTGATGGGTCTCGCAGCGAGTCCCTCAAGCGGGGCCGACGACGGGTACAAGATTACGTACTATGCCCCCCAGCCGCGCGCCGTTCTGCAGGTCGTCGACCCGGAAGAGCCGCATGGGGTGACGGAGTACGGCGAGACCGGGCGGGTCATGCTCACAACGCTGACCAAGGAGTTCTTTGTGCCGCGCTTTCTCGAACGAGACGAAGGCGAGCGAGAGCCGCCCTGCGATCTCTACCGGTGGGACGGGGTCAGCGGCGTTCGTCCGTTCAGTCAGTTGGCAACCGGTACGACGGTTGGTGTGTACTGAAACCCCCAATGCGCTCGGGGTACCGGCCGTGGGGTTGCATTGCCTTGTTGCAGAGAGAGGATCAGAGATGAGAAATATCAAGACGTTTGTGGCGACGCGAGGTTGGCTGGCGGCGACGATGATTCTGGCCGCCGCCGCGTGTGGCGGCGGCGAATCGACGGAACCTGAGGGTGGTGGTATGGAAACGGCCGAGTCAGGCTCGATGGGTGAGCCGCGTGTCTTTTTTGTCGCACCACGTGACGGTGACGAGATCTCGGTCGACATTCCATTGAACTTTGAGTTTGGGATCGAGAACTACGAGATCGGTGCGGTACCGGAGACCGTCGACGAGCCACGAGCTGGCGTCGGCCATTATCACCTCGGGCTCTTCACGACCTGTCTGCCGTCGGGGCAGATCATCGAGTCGGGTAATCCCTCCTGGATTCACTTTGGCGATGGGTCGAACACGATCGAGATGCCGCTCGAGCCCGGCGAGCACATGTTCGCTCTTCAGCTTGCCGACGACGAGCACCGCACGATCGACGGACTCTGTGAAACGATCACCGTCGAGCTCTTGGAAGGAATCTAGACACGTGGTCAATTTTCCGATTCTTCGGTGGGGTAGCCCGTACAAGAGCCTCGAGCTCAGTCAGGTCGTGCACTTTGACACCGGCGAGCCGGTGGCCGAGGTCAGCCAGGCCAACCCGGGCCTGGTCGCGCGCGACATGCGCAAGGCGGGGCGGGCCAGGGATGTCCTTCGTGAAGTGCCTATTCCAGACCTCGTGTCGATGGTACAGAAGGCGGCCAAGCTCTTTGCCTCAGCTGAGCTGCCGCTTGGCGATGCCACCCAGACGCCAGACGAGTTCGTGCGTCAGCAATCGGCGACAACAGGCCTTCCGGAGCACATGTGCCGGATGAACATGGAGAAGCTCCAGTACGTTCTCGAGCATCTCGACGACATCTTGGTGTCGCTGACCCGCCGCCTCGACACCGGAATCCTTTCGCGTGGGTACGGGGAGGAGGACGGGGTCATGCGGAGTTACCAGGCCACGGCCCCCGTGGTGGGCATGGTCCTGCCGTCGAACTCCCCGGGCGTGCACAGCCTGTGGCTGCCGATTGTCCCTCTGCAAATCGGCCTGGTGCTCAAGCCCGGACCACAGGAGCCATGGACGCCGTGGCGCATGGCGCAGGCGTTCTTCGAGGCGGGAATTCCCCGTGAATCCATCTCGCTGTATCCGGGGCTCGGTGAGGTTGGCGCTGCCGTGTTGAAACATTGCTCGCGCAGCTTGATCTTTGGCGGCACGGCGACGGTCGAGCAGTACGGCGGTAATCCGGGGGTGCAGGTACACGGGCCGGGGTTCAGCAAGATCCTGTTGGGTGATGATCAGGTCGACAGATGGGAAGACCACCTCGATTTGATGGTTAGCAGTGTCATGGCCAACAGCGGGCGCAGTTGTATCAACTGTTCAGGTATCTGGGCCCCGCGGCACACGCGCGAGATCGCACAGGCGCTCGCGGAGCGGATCGGTCCGGTTGGGCCACTTCCGCCGGAAGACCCGAATGCGGCGCTGGCTGCATTCACGGTGCCGGGGCAGGCGCGCGCGATCTCCAGTGACATCGATGCCATCGTGGCCGAATCTGGCGTCGACGAGATGACGCATCGGTTTCACGACGGCCGGCTCGTTGAACGGGAGCGCTGCGACTACCTGCGCCCGACGGTCGTCCACTGTGAAACGCCAGACGTAGCAGCCGCCTCTCGGGAGTACATGTTTCCCTTCGTGACCGTCGTTCAATGCGAGCAGGAAAAGATGTTGACGTCCATCGGATCGACGCTGGTAGCCACTGCCCTCACGGCGGACGAGTCGTTCAAGCAGAGCCTGCTGGATGCGAGGAACATCGATCGCTTGAACGTCGGTCCGATTCCGACGATCAAGCTCAACTGGCTTCAGCCGCACGAGGGAAACATCGTCGACTTCCTGTTCCGGCCGCGCGCGTTCCAGGTGGCGTCGTAGCCCCACCTCAGCCATTCGCTGGCGTCCGTCCGGAAGGTGAACGTCGTCGGGGGGTGTTTCGGTGCTCCACGTCAATAAGCTGAACAAGCAATACCCGACACCTCACGGCACTCTGCCGATCCTTGCTGAGGTCAGCTTCAGCCTCCAGCGGGGCGATTCGGCATCCATTGTGGGTCCGTCCGGAAGCGGCAAGAGCACCCTTCTCTACCTCATCGGTGCACTCGAACCTCCGACTGGCGGCACCGTGACACTGGATGGGCAGAATCCGTTCGACCTCACCGAGCATGAGCTGGCGGCGTTTCGCAACACCAAGATTGGGTTCGTCTTCCAGGACCATCTGTTGCTTCCCCAGTGCACGGTCCTCGAAAATGTGCTGATTCCGACTCTGGTGAATGGACCCGACTCTCGAGCCACGGACCGCGCCGTCGACCTCATCGAGCAGGTCGGGCTCAAGGCCCGGCTCGACCATCGTCCGGCCGAGCTCTCCGGAGGAGAGCGCCAACGGGTCGCGCTCGCGCGCGCGCTGATCAGGCAGCCTCCGCTGGTCTTGTGTGATGAGCCGACCGGCAATCTTGACGGTGACTCAGCTGAAGTCGTGTCGTCGTTGCTCCTTGAATTGCACCAGCGCCAGAAGACGATTCTCGTCGTCGTGACACACAATCTGACGCTTGCCGACCGTTGTGGGCTGAGGTACCGGCTGAACAACCAGCACCTGGAAGCTATGGAGTCCTGAACGATGACGCTCCTGACTCTAGTCCGCCGCAATATTCTCCACTTCTGGCAAACCAATCTGGCTGTTGTCATCGGTGTGGGTGTCGCGGTTGCGGTGCTGGCTGGTGCGCTGCTGGTGGGATCGTCGGTGCGGAGCAGTCTCCGTGCCTTGGCACTCGAGCGGCTCGGGACGGTGGACACCGTCGTCACCAGCGCGAGATTCGTCGGCGACGGTCTGGCGGATGCGTTGACTGAACGCGGCGGACTGGGCGAGATGTTCGGTGGTGTGGCGCCGCTCGTGGCGGTTGAGGGCTTCGTCACCCACCAGGCGAGCGGTCGCCGTGCCTCTGCCATTCAGGTCTACGGTGTCGACGAGCGATTCTGGCGATTCCACGGCGCCGACGCCGAGGCGTTCGAGATCGGTCGCAATCGCACATTCATCAGTGAGGGGCTTGCGCGTGAGCTCGGTGCGGCGATCGACGATGCGCTGCTCGTCCGCGTTGAGAAACCGACCGCTGTTCCGATTAGCTCGCTCCACGGGCGACGCGACGATGTGGGGCGGACGCTTCGCCTCGCTGTCGACCGAGTTTTGACTCCTCGCGAGCAAGGCGAATTCTCTTTCCGGCCCCAGCAGGGGGCTGCTCGGTCGGTCTTTATCTCGCTGTCCCGACTGCAGCAGGTGCTTGAGCAGGAGGGGCGCATCAACACGGTACTTCTCGGGATTCCGAGCCAGGCGACCCCCGCGCTGTCGGCCGATGCGGGGGAGCGTCTGTTGTCGGCAGAGACGGCGATACGTCGGGTCGTGTCGTTGAACGATCTTGGTCTGCGTGTCCGTGAGATTCCCGGCCAGCGGAGCATTTCGGTCGAGGCAGCTGCCGGGTTGATTGACGACACAACAGCGGCGGCCGTCGCGGAGACGGCCCGGTCGAGCGCCCTCAACCCACAGCCGGTGCTGACCTATCTCGTCAATGAGATGCGTCACGGCGACCGTGTGACCCCCTACTCGTTGGTGGCAGCCGTGGACCTGAGTATGGTCAGTCAGGACGAACCCGAGCAGTTCGGAGTGTCCGGGGACAGTGTGGTCGTGCTCAACGAATGGACCGCCGACGACCTCGGTGTCGAAATCGGTGCGACGCTCGAGCTCGAGTACTTCGTGTGGGAGGACGAGGGACGTCTCTCCACGCGAACCACTGAGGCTCAGGTGGCCGATATCGTTCCGGTGTCGGGTGCTGCCGCCGATCCCACGCTCGCTCCAGACTATCCAGGGATTACCGAGGCTAGCAATCTGATTGAGTGGGATCCGCCGTTCGAGATCGACCTGGGTCTGATCCGTCCGAAGGATGAAGACTACTGGGACGCGTACCGAACCACGCCCAAGGCGTTTGTGCCCCTTGAGATGGGACAGCAGCTTTGGGAGTCTCGCTGGGGATCGCTGACATCGATTCGCATGGTGCTCGACGGAGATCTGCCCGCGGGAGCCGAGCAGTTTCGCAGCGATCTGCGCGCGGCGATCGACCCACTCGCGATTGGCTTCGTTGCGTATCCGGCGAGAACACTCGCGCTCGAAGCGTCGGCCGGTGCGACCGACTTCGGTCTGTATTTCGTGTACTTCAGCTTTTTCCTCGTCGTGTCCGCGCTTCTCCTGGCAAGTCTATTCTTCCGGTTGGGTGTGGAACAGAGGTTGTCGGAGATCGGGTTGCTGCGGGCCATCGGGTTTCCGGCCGCCGCGATTTGGCGCGTCTTCAGCGTGGAAGCGCTACTGCTGTCGGTTGTGGGGAGCCTGGTTGGGATGGTCGCTGCCGTGGCGTATGCGGAGCTGATCATGTGGGGGCTCCGCACGTGGTGGGTCGACGCGGTTGGGACGACTCGCCTGGGTCTGGCCGTTTCGCCGATCGCGCTAGCCGCGGGGGCAGGGGGTGGTGTCGTGTCGGCGTTCGTATCAATTGCCCTGACACTGCGATCGTTGGCATCTGCGTCGCCTCGTAGCCTCCTCGCAGGGGCCGTCGCGGCCAACGCTGCCCCAGCCGAGACACACGGATCGTCACGCGGCACGAACACGGTGATTGGGTTGTTCGTGTTGGGTGCTGGGTTGGTTCTGCTGGCGGCGCTCGGCCTCATGAGTGAGACCGCTGGCTTCTTTGGCGGCGGGCTGGTCCTGCTGTGCGGAATGCTCAGCCTGGCCTGGGTATGGCTCCACGGCCGCCCTCGTCGACGCATGACCGCCCCGTGGTCGGTGAGTCGAGTCGGCTTCCGAAACGCAACGTCTCGCCCGGGCCGAAGCGTGCTGTGTATCGCGCTCATCGCGTCGGCCGCCTTCACCATCGTGGCGGTTGACGCGTTTCATCGCGAAGGTGAAGTGGCGGGGCTCGATCCTCGGTCTGGCACCGGCGGATACACGCTCTTGGCAGATACCCTCCTGCCGATCGCGCACGACCCGTCGACCGCCAGCGGTCGCGACGCCCTCAATCTGGCCGACCTATACGAGCCAGGGAGGGCCCTCGAGGGCGTAGCGCTCACGCGGTTCCGCCTGAGGCCGGGTGAGGACGCCAGCTGTCTCAACTTGTACCAGGCAAAGGACCCGAGAATTCTTTCTCCGACCGATGCCTTCGTGGCGTCGGGCCGTTTCTCATTCGCCGAGACTCTTGCCGAGACCGAAGAAGAGTCAGAAAATCCTTGGCAGCTCCTGCACCGTGAGTTCGATGATGGCGCGATTCCGGCGATCGCTGACGCGACATCGCTGACGTATGCGCTCCATCTAGAGGTCGGGGATGATTTCATCCTCAACCGGGACACCGAAAACCCGATCACGTTACGCATCGTCGCGGCACTATCCGACAGTATCTTCCAGCGGGAGCTCCTGATCGCCGAGGATCAGTTTGAGCGGGTGTTTCCCTTCTATGATGGCTATCGTTTTTTTCTCGTCGATTCTCAGCCTGACCGAACGGGTGAGGTGTCGGCCGCGCTCGAGGACCGGCTGGCCGACTTTGGGTTTGACGCGGTCGCGGCTGGCGACAGGTTGGCAGAGTTTCATCGTGTCGAGAACACCTATCTGGCGACGTTCCAGACGTTGGGCGGCCTCGGGCTGATACTCGGGACACTCGGCCTGGGAGCTGTACTGCTTCGCAACGTGCTCGAGCGCCGTCAGGAAATAGCGCTCCTCAGGGCCGTCGGATTCGGAGCGAGACATCTCTCGCAGATGGTTCTGTCCGAGAACGCCTTTCTACTGTTCGCCGGACTGTTTGCCGGTACGGTGTCCGCACTGGTTGCCATCGCCCCGGCGTGGATCGCGCGCGGTGGGGGGCTGCCGATCGCGTCGTTGGCGGCACTGCTCGCCGCGGTTGTGGCGGCCGGACTCTTGGCCTCGCTTGCCGCAACCGTCGCTGCCGTCAGGTCTCCGCTTCTGCGTTCGCTGCGTACCGAGTGACCCGATTCGACCTCGGACATGCCGCCACCCGTCGCACCCCGACGACCCCATCGCCTTGAAGCCCACGGCGACGTGCGTATCGATGACTACTATTGGCTGCGGGACCGCGATGATCCCGACGTTGTCGCCTATCTGCAGTCAGAAAACGAGTATGTCGACGAGTGCCTGGAGCATTCGCGCGAGCGCCAGGACGCACTGTTCAGCGAAATCAAGGGACGCATCAAGCAGACGGACGTCTCGGTTCCATACCGTGAGGGAACACATCACTACTACTGGCGCTACGAGGACGGACAGGAGTACGGCATCTATTGCCGGAAGCCGGTTGATGGCGAAACGGAGCACGTCATGCTCGATGTCAACGCCGTTGCGAAGGGCCATGAGTACTGCGATGTCGGGTCGTTGGTCGTCAGCCCCGATGAGTGTCTACTGGGATACGCAGTCGATACTGTGGGACGCCGTCTGTACGACGTCCGTTTCCGGGACCTCGAGACTGGTGCGATGCTCGACGATGTCATCCCGAACGTCACAGGCAACTATGTATGGGCCAATGACAATCGCACGGTCTTCTACGCACGCCAGCACGAGACGACACTGCGATCGTACCAGGTCTACCGTCACCGCCTGGGCCAGGACATCTCTCTGGACGCGTTGGTCTACGAAGAGGCCGATGAGACGTTCAGCTGTGGCGTGGGGAAGAGTCGGTCGAAGCGGTTTATCCTGATCGGAACGTATCAGACCCTCACGACTGAATACCACGTCCTTGATGCCGATCAGCCCGATCGGGATCCGCAGCCGTTTCTCCGTCGGGAGCCCGGCCACGAATACCATCTTGACCACTTTGAGGGCAGATTTTTCGTCCGGAGCAATGCCGGTGCACGCAACTTCCGTCTGCTGGAAACAGACGACAGCCGTGACCGGTGGACACGAGATCATTGGCAGGAACTCGTTCCGCATCGCGACAATGTGCTGATTGAAACCTTCGAACTGTTCCGGGACCATCTCGTTCTTGAGGAGCGGACCGAGGGGTTGGTCCGTCTCCGTATCCGGTCGTGGGAGGATGGGACGTCGCACGACATCGAGTTCCCGGAACCCACCTACGAGGCGTACATCGATGCGAACAACAGGATCCCTGATTCGACGGTCCTGCGTTTCGGCTACAGCTCGCTGAGCACGCCGGCGTCAGACTATGACTACGACATGGTCACTCGCACGCGGACGCTGCTGAAGCGTGAGGAGGTGTTGGGTGGCTTCGACGCGGCCGACTATCGCACAGAGCGACTGTACGCCTCGGCAACCGACGGTGTGCGGGTACCTATTTCGCTGGTGTCCCGGAGGGATACGCCACTCGACGGCAGCGCTCCGCTGCTTCTGTATGGCTACGGCTCGTACGGGATCAGTATGAACGCCGACTTTCGGTCGCCCAGGCTCAGCTTGCTCGACCGAGGCTACATCTTTGCGATTGCCCATGTGCGTGGCGGCCAAGAGCTCGGGCGCCAGTGGTACGACGATGGAAAGCTGCTGAAGAAGAAGAACACGTTCACCGATTTCATCGCCTGCGGCGAGCATCTCGTCAGAGAACGTTATACCTCTCACACGCGTATGTTCGCGATGGGAGGGAGTGCCGGCGGACTGCTGATGGGAGCGGTGTGCAACATGCGACCAGATCTGTTCCACGGGGTGATTGCACACGTCCCGTTTGTCGACGTGCTCACGACGATGTTGGACGAGAGTATCCCACTGACGACCGGCGAGTACGACGAGTGGGGAAACCCGAACGACCCTGTGTACTACGACTACATCAAAGAATACTCGCCGTATGACAACGTGGGTGCGGCACCCCATCCGCATCTGCTGGTCATGACTGGGCTTCATGACTCACAGGTCCAATACTGGGAGCCCGCCAAGTGGGTCGCCAAACTCCGCGCGCGCAAGACAGACGATCGCCTGCTGCTGTTGAAGACGAACATGGACGCCGGACACGGTGGTGCATCTGGGCGCTACCGCCGGTATCGAGAGACGGCGCTCCAGTACGCGTTCTTGCTGGCGCTCGCCGACCCTCCGGAATGAGACGGCCGTTTCTGCGTTACGATTGACGTCGATGCGTCGAGGGTGGAGGTCTGCTGCCGATGGGTAGGTGTCTAGGTTGTGTTCTCCTGTGCACCGTTGCGCTCGCCGCCGTGGCGTTGCCCGCGGGTGTCGCGGAGGCGAACTGGCCCAATTGGCGAGGTCCGACCCGCGATGGAGTCGCCAGCGAGGCCGTCCCCGTCACGTGGGACACGCAGACGAACGTCGCGTGGCGGCTTGAGATGCCTGAGTGGACGGGATCGACACCGGTCATTTGGGGCGAGCGGATTTTTCTCAACGTGGCGGCCGGTGACGACATCGAGTTCTGGTGCCTGAATCGTGATACTGGCGAGGTGCTCTGGAAGCGGTTCCTGAGCGGTGGAAATCACCGGCAGCGAAAGCAGAACATGTCGTCGCCTTCGCCGGTAACCGACGGACGGCTCGTCTGGGTGATGACAGGAACAGGTCTGCTGAGAGCGTTCGACTTTGATGGCCGCGAGGTCTGGATGCGGGACATCCAAGCTGACTATGGGCGGTTCGGCCTCAACTGGGGCTACGCCTCGTCCCCGTTGCTGCACGAGAACGCGCTGTACGTGCAAGTCCTTCATGGTATGAAGACCGACGATCCGTCATACCTGCTGCGGTTGGACGCTGGGACCGGCGACACGCTCTGGCGACACGAACGTCCAACGAACGCACGTCGCGAATCGCCGGACTCGTACACGACACCGGCGCTCCTACGGTACGACGGGATCACCGAGATCGTCGTCACGGGAGGCGATGCCGTGACGGGTCACGACCCGGCCACGGGCCAAGAGCTTTGGCGGGCCGATGGGTTGAATCCGACCCGGAACGGCGCCTATCGCCTCGTGGCGTCGCCCGTGGTGATTGGGAGCCTCATCGTGGCTCCAACCCGGGTTCGCCCGTTGCTGGTTCTGCGGGCGGGGGGTAGAGGGGACGTCCTGGATTCACACGTCGCGTGGGAAGCGGAAAATGGTCCAGACGTCCCGACACCTGTGTCCGACGGTGAATATTTGTACATCGTCAACGACCAGGGAATTGTCTATGTGCATGATCTTGAGACGGGCGCGATCGTGTACGGACGAGAAAGGCTGAGGCCGGGAACCTACAGTGCGTCCCCCGTCATCTCGGATGGCAAAATCTACGTCACCAATGAGGCTGGGCTGACATCCGTTTTCAAGACTGGCCCAGAGTTCGAAGTGCTGGCTGAAAACCCGCTGGACGACTACACACTGAGCTCCCCGGCAGTTTCGGACGGGCAGATATTCATCCGGACTTCCCGATTCCTATACGCTATCGGCTCACGGCGGAGTGCCTCGGGTAGCTGACAATCCCGATCCGCCGCGCGCGCCCTATGAGAACGATCCTTGCCGTTTGTGTCTTCGGACTGTATGTCCTTCATCAGGACTTCTGGTTCTGGGATCATGCCCGACCACTTGTCTTCGGGTTCCTCCCGGTCGGGCTCTTCTACCACGCCGTTTACTCACTAGCCGTGGTTCTGCTGATGGTCGTCCTTGTCCGCTATGCCTGGCCCTCATCGCTGGAGCAGCAGGCCGAGGACGACGGGTCTGATCCAAGCGGGAGCGGCGCATGATTCCTGCCCTGGTCGTCTTCGCGTACCTCGGGGTGGTTCTGTATATCGGGATTTTTGCGTTTCGTCGTTTCGAGCAGCGTTCTGCCGAGGGCTATTTTCTGGCCGGGCGTTCGCTCGGGCCGGCCGTATTCCTGCTCTCACTCTTTGGCACCAACATGACGGCGTTCACGATACTGGGCTCTGCAGGTCATGCCTTCTCGAATGGCATCGTCACCTATGGCCTAATGGCGTCGTCGAGCGCGTTGATCATCCCTGTGACGCTCTTTTTTGTCGGGACGCGGATGTGGGCCCTCGGAAAGCGTCACGGCTTCATCACCCCGGTGCAGATGTTTCGAGACCGATGGGAATGTGGGCACATCGGGACGTTCATCTTCGCCTTGCAGGCTGCGCTGCTGTTGCCGTACATCGTTATTGCCGTCATGGGCGGCGGCACGACCTTGAGTGCAGTCAGCGGTGGTTTTGTCCCGTACTGGTTCGGCGGTGCTGTCGTAGCTGTGGTCGTCATGAGCTATGTGTTCTTCGGTGGGATGCGTGGCACCGCGTGGGTCAACGCGTTTCAGACTGTGCTCTTCCTCACCTTTGGTGCGGCGGCGCTCATCTTTATCGGGTCGAGCATTGGGGGGTATTCGCAGGCGATGGAGACTCTGCTCGCCTCAGAAACGACCGCGACCCTCCTCACGAGGGAGCGCGTACCGCCCAGGTTCTTTTTGAGCTATACGTTTATTCCCCTGTCGACGGTTGTGTTTCCCCACATCCTCATTTTCTGTCTGACCGCGCGCCGAATGGTGCAGTTCAAGAAGACCGTGATCTACTACCCCCTGTGCATTCTCGCGATCTGGTTGCCATGTGTGTTCCTTGGTGTGGCCGCCAACGCGATGCAGGATGTCCCGGGGATCGCGGCCAAGCTCGATGCTCGGGCGCTGCTGGCCGCCGGGAGTGCTCTCGCGGCAGGGGCAGCCGCTCAGCTTCAGCAGGCGGCAGCCGGCGACGACGTGATCATCCTGATGCTGGAACACTACGCGCCGCTATGGATGGCCGGCATCCTTGGGGCCGGCATCATGGCCGCTGTCATGGCCAGTGATTCGCAAATTCTGGCGCTGTCAACGATGTTTACCGAGGACGTGTTTGCCTTCTACGGGGGCAAGGCGCGGTTCGGAGAGCGGGTTCAGGTTCAGACGGGGCGTCTGTTCGTTGTGCTGATTGCCATCCTCGCATATGCGATCGCTCTGCGTGCCCCCGCCGGCATTTTCAATCTGGCGGTGCAGTATGCCTTTTCGGGCTACGCCGCGCTCTTTCCGCTGCTCGTCGGTGCGCTTTTCTGGAAGGGAAGTACCAAATGGGGGGCCTTGGCCGTGACGGCTTGGACCACCGTGACGGTTGCCGCGGTGGCGGTCTTTCAGTCGGTCGTTCCTGCCACCGCTCCCGGAATGGTTGAGTCGTACTGGACTGTTGCCGGCGTCGACGTGATCACCCGTACCCCCGGAGGTACCGACGTGCTCGGTTTCATGCCGGTGGTGCCGATGACGCTCGGGTCAGTCGTGTTGATGGTCGTCGTCTCTCGCCTGACCCCGCGTCCCAGCAAGGCGACGCTGGCGCGGTACTTCGACTAGGGCATTTTCAGATGGGGCGAGCGCCCCAAACCCCTCGCAGTCGCTTGCGGGCCCATTGCCCCGCGCCGCTCCGGCGGGGCGCGCTGTGCGCGCCCTGGCGACACGCATGTGAAAGGCGCGCTAGCCTTTGGTCGACACCGCTGTCTGCCGGAAGCCACCAAGGCCGGCGTAGTGAGCCGACTTCCCAAGATCGTGTTCGATCTTGATCAGCCGATTGAACTTGGCAATTCGCTCACCGCGGCAGCCCGAGCCGGTCTTGATATGACCGCAGCCGGTGGCGACGGCGAGGTCGGCGATGAACGTGTCTTCGGTCTCGCCGGATCGGTGAGAGACGTAGACACCGTACCCGTGCTGCTGCGCGAGACGCACGCACTCCAGCGTCTCTGATACTGTGCCAATCTGGTTGAGCTTGATCAGGATCGAGTTGCCGACTCCGGTGTCGATGGCTCGTTGAAGAATCGCTGGGTTCGTGCAGAAGACATCGTCACCGACGAGCTCCACCCCGTCGCCCAAGGTCTTTGTCAGCTGCTTCCATCCATCCCAATCGTTTTCTGCCAACGCGTCTTCGATGAGGACGATGGGATACTTGCTGACCCACGACTGCCACAGTGAGATCATCTCGTCGGTTGTCTTTCGACGTTGGTCAGACTTGAAGAAGACGTACGACCCGTCATTCCACAGTTCACTGGTGGCCGGGTCGAGACAGAGCACGATGTCGTCGCCGGGCCGATAGCCTGCTTTCTCGATCGCCCTCAGAATGAACTCCACGGCATCTTCGTTCTCGCCCAGATCGGGGGCAAACCCGCCTTCATCGCCAACGCCAGTGGCTTTTCCCTCGGCGTGGAGCAGGTCCTTTAGCGCGTGGAACGTCTCAACGCCCATCCGGAGTCCTTCGGCGAACGACGGAGCGTTGTGCGGAGCGATCTGGAACTCCTGAAAGTCGACCGTGTTGTCGGCATGACGTCCGCCATTGATGACGTTGAGGCAGGGCACCGGAAGGATGACCTCTTCCGGCACGCCAAGATACCGATAGAGCGGTTGGCCCGAGGCGTAGGCGGCGGCCCGCGCGGCAGCCATCGAGACCCCTAGAATTGCGTTGGCGCCCAGACGGGACTTGTTGGGGGTGCCGTCAAGCTCGATCAAGCGGGAGTCGAGACCCGCTTGGTCGGTCACCTCGAACCCTACCAGAGCGGCTTGAATCTCCGTCCGAACGTTCTCGACAGCCTTCTGGACGCCTTTCCCTCGATACCGGTTCGGATCAGAATCGCGAAGCTCGGCTGCTTCACGCTCACCGGTTGATGCCCCCGACGGGACGAGAGCCGAAGCCGCAATGCCGTTTTCGAGCTGAACGCGTGCGGCGACCGTCGGATTGCCTCGTGAATCCAGAACTTCGAGCGCGCCGATCGAGCGAATCTTCATGTGCGAATGGTCTCCTTGGTTCACATGGTGTCTGCAATAGTGGATGTGTGGCGCTTCTATTGTTTCCCGAGACGGGCGGTGCCGGCAATTCGTTCGACCCGAGAGATTGGTATGATCAGTGGCTGCGGCTCAGCGTAGGTGTAGGCTCTCTCGCTGGATGTGCCGAGGGCAGGGCCCAATGCGGAGACGGATGATGCAAGACAGTGAACAGCATGCGATTCGCGGGCGGCTGGAACAGCGACTGGCTCTGCTCACCAGGCGGGCCGGGAAAATCGGCACCGACCTTCGTCGGCCACAGAACCCCGACTGGGAGGAGCGGGCGACGGAGATCGAGAACGACGAGGTGCTCGAGAGTCTCGACTCGAGCACACTTGATGAGGTCAATCAGATTCAATCGGCTCTGGAGAGGATCAAAGCGGGCACCTACGGGATTTGCGTGAGCTGCGGTCAGCCTGTCGGGGAGAAGCGCCTTGACGCCGTTCCCCATGCGGCGACCTGCATCAACTGCGCTTCCTAACTCGGCTTCGAACCGGGCCGGCTCAGCGCGCCGAGCGACCGCAGTGAGGAGCCATAAGTCACGTGTCCTCCCGAACGACGGAGCCACGCCCCGCGCTTGCGCCTGGATTCTGGTGCTAGGAATCGCCGGTCATCGGCCGGTTCGCCGCGACGATGCTTCCAAGGAGCATGACTCCGACAACGTCGAACAACGGGATCGAGACGCCGGCGAAGACAGTGGATGGTCCCGGTGCGAGCAATAGCGCTGCGGCGGCGAACACCGCGATGCGGAGGGGAAGCCGAAGTCGGTTGCGGAGATGTCCGGCAATGCCGGCGGCAAAGCAGGTGACGCCCAGGATCGCGATGCCGACCGGCACGAGCATGCTGAGCCAGCCAGCGGGCTCGCCGCTCGCCGTAAGCATGAGGAGCTCGGGTCTATAGATGAACATGAACGGAAGGGTGAACCCAACGAGTGCGAATTTGAACGCCGCAAGCGCCGTTGGCATGATCGCCGTATCGGCGATCGATGAGGCCGCGTAGGCAGCCAGGGCGACCGGTGGCGTGACCATCGACATCATCCCGAAATAGAAGATGAAGAGATGGGCGGCCAGCGGAATGACACCCAGGTTTCCCAGCACCGGTCCGATCAACGTCGCCATCAGGAGATAGCAGACAGCCGACGGTAAGCCCATTCCGAGCACGATCGACGAAACCATGATCAGGATGAGCGCGAGAAACAGGCTCTGCTCGGCCAGCGGGATGATCGTCGCCGGCAGGCGTGTTCCGATACCGGTGAGCGTCACGATGCCGATGATGATTCCCACACACGCCGCAGCAGCGACGAGCGGGACCACGCTCCGTGCGGCGCTAATCAATCCTTGAACTGTCTTGCCGACTTCGAGACGCGTGCTTCGGTGAAGGCTGCTCGTGACCACAATCGTGGCAAGTGATAGCGTCACCGCGCGGAACGCTGTATATCCGAGGATCAGGAAAAGGATGAGGCTGCCGAGGGCCGTCGCAAAGATAATTGCTTCGAACTTGGTGCTGGACGGCGGCTTTCGGTCGGGCTCTTCCGCGTCGACCTGTGATGCGATCTCTGTGCGCCGGGCATGAAAGTGGACGATCAACAGCAACGACAGATAGTAGAGCAGCGCCGGAATCAGCGCGGCTCGTACGATCTCGAGATAGGTCACTGCCGGCTCGATGATCTCGAGCATCATGTAGGCGCCGGCACCCATCACGGGTGGCATGAGCGCCCCGCCCGAACTCGCGGCCGCCTGGACTCCGGCCGCCGTCACCGGCTGGAAGCCAGCGCTACGCATCATCGGAATCGTAAACGTCCCGGTTGTGGCCGTGTTGGCGACCGCGCTACCGGACAGCGACCCCATCAATCCACTACTGAGAACTGCGACCTTGGCAGGACCGCCGGGGCTTCGGCCGAACATGCGCTGCGCGAAGTCGACGATAAACCGCGTGGCACCGGTCGCCTCGAGAAATGCCCCAAAAATCACGAACAGGAATACGTACGTGAACATCACGTTCAACGCGACGCCGAAGATGCCCTGGCTGTTCAGAAACGTCTGCGCCACGATCCGGGGTACGGAATATCCACGGTGGGGAAACAGCCAGGATGGGAGTGAGGAACCGAACATCCCGTACAAGAGAAACGCGAGCGACAGCAGTGGTAGCGCCAATCCGAGCGACCGCCGCGCCGCTTCGATGACCACGATCAGTCCGACCAGGCCAATGACCGTCTCAATCGGCGACTCGAAGCCTGCCCGGTTTCCGAGTGACTGGCCGTCCAGCCAGAAGGCTTCGAACAGCGGGTCAGTCTGCACCACGATGTATCCGCAGCAGAGCATTGCGAGCAGGGCCAGGCCCATATCGAGCGCCCGTGACGCCGGATGGTCTTTGATTCGCGGATGGGTCGGTATGTTCAAGAAGCACAAGACAAGCCCGAACAGCGCAAACAACCCCAGACGGCTCTGAGGCGCCATGAGTGGGTAGTTCACCTCGACCAGCGTAAACAGGCACAGCAACACACCAATCGTGCCGGTGGCCCGTCGTCGGAAACTCATGGTCGGAAGGGATGCGGCTAGGGCCAGATACCGATTTCCTGGTAGAAGCGAATCGCTCCTGGATGAAACTCTGTGCCGGTGTCGCGAACGACGTTACCGGGGTTGATGGCCCGACCGACTGCGTGCTTTTCCACAACGAGTTCGCGGTTCTCGTACAGGAGTCGGGTCATTTCGTAGATCAGCTCTTCTGGTGCATCGGTTGACGTGATGAAGTGCATTGAGCCGACGTCGAGGCCCTCGAACGGCACACTCTGGTTGCGGTAGGTCTCGGCGGGAATGGTCGCCGGTCGGAAGAAGAGGAAGTCGGCAATGAGCTGTTGTCTTTCGGTTTCGCCGTAGGGCAGGAACGTCAGGTCCATGGATGCCGAGGCCTGGGTGATCGATGCCGTCGGGACCGCACCGCCGAGGAACGCCGCATCGGCTGATCCATCGGCCAGCATGTCGACCGCCGCCTGCTGCGTGCCGTAATTCAGCGGGCTGAAATCGTCATATGTCAGGCCGTGAGCTTCAAGTAGAGGTCCTACGAAATACTCAAAACCGGCACCAGCAGGTCCGACCGCCACTCTGTGTCCTCGCAGGTCGTCAAGTGCTTCGATCCCCGAATCGGCCGGCGCGATGAACAGCGCGACATTCGGGGCCAGAGTCATGACCGACCGGATGCGGTATTCGCGGTCCCATCCTTCCCCGCCGCGGACGGCAAAATAGGTGATCGCCGAGTTCGACAGTGCGACATCGAGTTCTCCGCTGGCCAGCCGTCGGATGTTCTCTTGTGATCCGCTCGTCGCTTCGGCCGTGACGCTGTATCCGGCCGCGCTGCCGGCCTCGTTGATCACCTCGGCAAGGGCGCTGCCCACCGGAAAAAAAGCTCCCCCGGGGGGGGCTGTGCCCAGGCTCATGAAGAGTCGAGAGGGCCCGCCGTCGGAGTCACCCCCACCTCCGCAACCGATAGCGACGGACGACAGCAGGATGGCAAGAGAGAGAACTAACAGACGGTGCACACTTCCTCCCAGGTAGCGTTGACGATCGGTCCCCATGGTACTACGGCACTGTCTCCTGCAGGATGAAACGCCTCGCCTTCATCTCGAAGCGCGGGAGCTCTCCCGGACCCACGACCGCGACCGATACGGTCAGGCCAAGTGCTTCCTTCAGCTTGTCGGCAACCCGTCTCGCCACGGTTCGAGGGTCGGGTTCTGTTGCCTCGACCTCGATTTCGACGGACAGCGACCCAAGCGCGCCGTCCGTTTGAACGCTGGCGCGGTACTCAACGACCTCCCGGGCGGTGCGTACCACCGCCTCGATGGCGCTGGGGTAGACGTTGACGCCGCGTATGCAGACCATGTCGTCCACTCGCGAGAGGATGCCGCCGTCTAGCCGGGCCAGCGTGCGCCCACAGCGGCATGGCTCACTCACCCGAATGACGAGATCGCCCGTTCGGTATCGTATGACCGGGCTTCCAAGTCTCCCGAGATTGGTCACGACGAGCTCACCTCGCTCGCCGTCTGCGGCGGAGGCCCCGGTCTCTGGGTCGAGTACTTCGCAGATGTGCTCGCACTCGTTGAGGTGCACGGAACCGGGGCTTTCCCAGCACTCGAAGCTGATCGGACCGACTTCGGTGAGACCATGGTGGTCGATGACCCGGGCACTCCACCCCTCTTCGATCTGTTGTCGGGTCGACGCAATGCTGCCACCCGGCTCGCCCGCCACGATTAGCACCCTGACACTGTTGCCTGCGAGCGATGCGCCGGTGTTTCGCGCGACCTCGACGAGGCGGAGCGCGTAGGTCGGCGTGCAGCAGACGACCGTCGGACGAAGCTCGTCAATCAGTCGGAGCCGCACCTCGCTGGACATTCCTCCCGCAGGCACACTATGCGCTCCGATCTGGGTCGCGGCATCAAACGCAGTCCAGAATCCAAGAAAGGGACCAAACGAAAAAGGAAAGAACACTCGATCGCCCGAACCGACACGGGCCCCGCGATAAACCGCCTTCCAGCACTCGAGCATCCACTGCCAGCTCTCGCCGGTGTCGAGCCATCGGAGCGGTCGCCCCGTTGTCGACGACGTTTGGTTGTAGCGGGTGTAGCGGTCGATCGGCTCGGACATCGCCGTGCCCCACGGCGGAACGCTGTCTTGATCGGCGATGAGCTCCGCCTTGGTGGTGAATGGGAGGTGCCTGAGGTCCCTTGGTAAGTCGAGTTCGCCCACGCGCACGCCGGCGCGGGCAAGCTTCTTGGTGTAGAACGGGTTCCGGCCGTCAATGAACTCGAGGAGCTTGCCGAGACGCGCCGCCTGGTTCGCCTCGATCGCACGGCGGGGCAGGGCCTCGACTGCCGGAACTGGTGTGTCGGTCACCTAGACATCCTCGTCCGACGTTCGGAAGCGATCTGCGATGTCCCGAGGGATCGGGGTCGCCCTCATCGGCTCTCCCGGAGCCCTGCGCACGCAGGCGACGGTCAGGCTACCTGTCGCGATGTTCGTGGTGCCGCGGGTAACGGTTGCGGAATACCGAATTGTCTTCTCGCCGATCTCATCGACCACGATCGTCACCTCGAACTCATCTTCGAAGTAGAGAGGCCGACGGAAATCGAACGATGCAGACACGCGCGGAAACCCGACCTCCGCGTCGTGTGGTGCAATGCTGAGACCTGCTGCGCGCCAGAGGGCGTGCTCGGCCTCTTCCATGTAGCGGTAGAACCAACTGAAATGAACAATACCGGCTGCGTCAGTTTCGTAGAACTGCACGCGGCGGTTGAGACAGTACCGGTTCGGCACGGCCTATTGTCGCACGGTCGGGCGTCGGGCCGACGGGTTCGCGCCGCTCCCTCCCGCGGAGAACTCTTCCAACGCTTCGAAGAGCGGTGCCAGATCGGCAAACACGTTGCCAACCAGTGCATCGACAAGCTGCGGGTGGAGATCGGGATGAGCGCGAACGAAGTCTGCGAAGCTGAACCTCTCGTTATAGAAGGCGAGCACCAGTTGTCGGAATCGATCGAGTGCCCACCGGAAGTCACGTTCATAGGCTCGAAACGTCGACGCTGTCACGCGACCGTGCTGCGCGAGGCCCTCGTGGATCGCATCCGCGGCCATCTCACCGCTCTTGAGGGCAAGGAATACACCCGACGAGAAGACCGGATCGAGGAACGAGAAAGCGTCACCGGCCAGGCAGAACCCGTCACCTGCGATTTGGCTGGAGCGGTAGCTGAACTCGCCCGTGACGCGGACCGGCCCCAGGTGGGACCCAGGGGTGATGTGATCCTCTATCCACGCACACTGCGTGGCTTCCCGACAGAAGACCTCCTCGGGGTCGCGTGTCTCGCGGTACAGGTAGTCCGCCTCCGCGACAACGCCGACACTGACGACGTCGTTGGCCAAGGGGATGTACCAGAACCATCCTTTCTCGGCAATATAAGCGACCGTGGTGGCCCCAGCATCGATCCCAGGGTCCCGCTTGGCGCCCTTGAAATAGGTGTAAATGGCAATCTTGTTCAAGTCCGGGTCCCGCTTCTTCTGACCCAGCTTCGACGCGAGCAGCGCGTCCCGACCTGTCGCGTCGACGACCGCCTTTGCGAGCACGACCTCAGTGCTCCCGTCCTTCTGGTGTGCCCGGACACCGACCACCCGGTCTCCTTCAGACACGACGTCGCGTACCGCGACGCCATGACGAACCTCGACCCCCTTGGTACGGGCGTTCGACAGCATCATCTGGTCGAAGTCACTCCGCAGTACCTGCCAGGTCGTGGCGCTTGGGTGCTTGATCGTTTGAAAAAAGTAGAATGGCTCGGATACTTTTCCCGACGTCGAGACGAACTGAACCGAGTGTTTGGTGGGACAGCCAGCCTTCTCGAACCAGTCGAGCACGCCGAGCCGTTCGAACGTAAACCACGTGTACGGCATCAACGACTCGCCGACATGGTAGCGGGGGAAGTGATCGCGCTCGAGCAGAAGGACCCTGTGGCCATGTTGCGCCAACACCGTCGCGGCAGTCGCACCCGCAGGACCGCCTCCCACGACGATGCCGTCGTACTGTTCAGGGGCTGTTGCCATTGTTAGCGGAAGACCATCGGCAGCACTTCGACGATGTCGCCAATCTTCGAGCCACGGTGCACGACCTCGGTGCGCCGACCGTAGAGGAGCCGGGGCTCCCTCATCCAGAACACACCCATCATTTCGGTGTTGGGCGTAACGGAGAGGTAGGCCTTGACACGGCTCTGGTACTGAAACTTTCCATCCCGAAGCAGGCGGCCGAGCGGGACCTTGTTCTTGAGTATCTGTGACCGGAGCTTCTGACCGAACGCGTCGAGTCGCATCCGGATGGCACCCATTTCAACCGGGTGTCCGGAGTACTCCTGCACCAGCAGGACGCGCCGAAAATACGAGCGGCCACTCTGGAATGTCGACAGTGGCCGTAAGGCCACACGGTCTCCGAAGTGTTTCTCGAGCGTCAGTGTCATATCCGTCTCGTGCACGAGCAGCGACCGATACGGCGGCGGGATCTTTTCGGGAGCGATGGTCCGGACCTTCGGCATCTCAACGCCGGCCCGGTGGTAGACAAGGTCAAGCGGATAGAGGAGCCCGCTCGGGCTGGGCCGTGAAGCTGGGCGCGTCTTCGCCACGTCTAGGTATACCGAATGTCGGTGTGCTGCGGGAGAAAGAATCGAGGAAGCAGGCTATCGATACGAAGCAGCCCGTCGCGGGTCAGCGACAGACGGTCGCCGCTCTCGTCGGCAAGAAAACCGTCTCCGCGTAGGCTGTGAAGGGCGTCGGAGAACCGAGCTTCCACGTCAACGCCGTACTTCTGCTGAAAGTACAACGGACGGATCGACCCGAGCTTGAGCTGCAGTACCACTTCACGGATTAGCCGCTCCTCGTCCGTGGGTCGATAGGCGCGGTGAAGCGGGAGGCGGCCTTCGTTGACGGCGGCGGCATACGGACCCCATGAATCCAGATTCTGCATATGCACACCGTTGATGTGACCGAACGAGGCAACGCCCAGACCAGCGAGGTCAGCACCCTGCCAGAGCCGGTCGCGGTAGATGAATTTCGTCGCGCTCGGGTCCTTGACCGCCGTGTAGGCGCTCCCGATCGTGTAGCCAGCACTCTCAAACTCCGCGAATGCTTGGTCCACCCATCGCCGCTTCGTTGACCAGGTCGCGACTTCCTCCTGGAACTGTCCCGTGCCCTTCAAGACGTCGGAGCTGATCGTCGTGTTGAAGGGTAGCTCCATCTGGTAGACGGTGATGCTGTCAGGTTCGAGCGCAAGCGTCCGGTTGATGCACTGGCTCCAGTTCTCATCGGTTTCGCCGAGCATACCGGCGATGAGATCGATGTTGATCTGAGGAAACTCGATCGAGCGTGCGTAGGTATAGGCGCGAAAGATCTCAGCAGACCGGTGTGCGCGGCCGTTGAGCTCGAGGACGTGGTCATCGAAGTTCTCGACACCGAGGCTGAGTCGGGTGACACCCAGCGCCCGAATGGCGGCCAACTTTGGTTCGGTCAGCGTCCCTGGCTCGCACTCGAACGTGACTTCCTCGGCAGTTGACCACGGAGTGATGGCCGTCAACCGAGTGACGAGACTTTCGAGTTGTCTGACCGACAGAAACGACGGCGTTCCTCCGCCAAAGTACACGAAGTTGAGCGGCCGACCGGCAATGGCGGGTTGCGCGGCAAAGAGCTCCCACTCACGCGCGAGGACATCAAGGTACGCTTGGACTTCGCTGGCGTTCTTGTCGGTGTACACGCGGAAATAGCAGAAGTGGCACCGCTTCCGACAAAACGGGATGTGGAGGTAGAGGCCAAGCGGTGTGTCGACCGGCTTGGCTGCCAGCGCGGGAAGCGCGTCGGTCTCAACATGCTCGCTCGTCCACGCCGAAAAAGGCGGATAGTTGGCGACGAAGTAGCTGCCGACCTCCGTCTCCTCAGCCGTGGCCGACCGTCCGGTTTCGCTCATTGATTCAACTATAGCGGATGGGAGGCGCGCCTCGCTGAAGGCGACCGTTGCATGTCCGGATACAGCCCGTACATCGCACTAAAGCGCTTTTCATGACCGTGTGGCGGCCGAGTACCCGCAGTGCCGAAAATAGTTGCGGCATTCGTCAGGGCTGAAGTGCGCCAAGCACTCGCCGAGGAACGGCCAGAGCGTCTCGGTGCTGCGACAGCGAGCGGTGCGAACGAGGGCTTTGAGCTTCGCGAAGCAGAGCTCGATGGGATTGAGGTCCGGGCTGTAGGGTGGCAAGTACCAGAGGGTGGCCCCGGCGGCCTGGATGGCGCGTTGGATGCCGGCGACCTTGTGGGCCCCGAGATTGTCGGCAATGACGATGTCGCCGGGCTGCAGGGTCGGCACCAGGATCTGTTCGATGTAGGCGCGGAAGCTCTCGCCATCGATCGCGCCGTCGAAGACCCCCGGTGCGGTCAGCCCCGTGACCCGCAACGCGGCGAGAAACGTGCTGGTCTGCCAGCGCCCGCAGGGGGCGTGGTCGTGGACGCGCGCGCCGCGCGGTGCCCGGCCGTACCGCCGAAGCAGATTGGTGGTGCTGCCGGTTTCGTCCAGACACACGAGGTGGGCGACATCCCAGGTCGGCGCCGCCGCGTGCCACGCGACCCGCGCGGCCGCGACGTCAGGCCGATCGTGTTCGGACGGGCGGACCGTTTTTTTTAACGGTCAGGCCGAGGGCCCGCACGGCGCGCCAGACCGTCGGCACACTCGCGGGCGTGGCGAGGGCGTCCTTCAGCTCAGCCAGCGTGCGATCCGGGTGCGCCGCAATCAGCGCGGCCAAGGTGTGGAGGTGCGGCTCAAGCATGCAGCGCCGTCCATGTCGCTGGACGCGAGGCGCCACCTCGCCCGTTTCGCGCCGCCGCTGTTTCAGTAGCCGCACCCACGACCCGCTCACGCGGTACTTCGCCGCCACATCGGCCGCCTTCATCCCGGCATCGCTGTCGAGGAGCGCCCGCTCTCGCAGATCCATCGAATAGGCACGCATCGGTCCTCCTGCATCGGTATGCGCAGAAGTACCACGACCGCCCCAGGTAGTACAAGGCCTATTTGAAAAGCGCTTTAGCCGAAACAGTACAGGATTCCGTCCTGGGACCCGATCACGATCCTTCCGTCGGCGACGGCTGGCGAGGCGAACAACGGCGCGGCCGTATCAAACTCCCAGAGCTTTTCGCCGGTTTCAAGGTCGAGCACATAGAAGCGTCCGTCACCGGAGCCAACATAGACGCGCCCATCGGAAGCGACTGGCGACGAGTCGACCCGTGCGCGGGTCACGAACGTCCATGCTTCCTCTCCGGTTTGATTGTCTATTGCGTGCACCATTCGGTCCCGCCCGCCTATGACCACCTTGCCATCGACGTTGAGAGCAGACGAATAGAAGGGGAAGTGCCTCGTATGATGTTCGTAGCGCCAGAGAATCTCCTGCTTCGCCAGGTCAATGCCGAGCACTTCGTTGTCGTGCGTGCCGAAGAACGCAAGGTCTCCGTCAATCGTTGGGGATGCTGCGGTGTACCCAGCAGGCAGACTCAGGACTTCCACTCCATCGGCTACCCGAACACCGTGAAACACCTCGTCGCAGCCACCAAAGTAAGCGACCCCGTCGGACACCGCGGGCGTTGCGTGAACGTAGTTCGCTGTTTCGTATCTCCACACGAGCTGACCGTCGGCGATTGCCAGGCTGTAGAGGTAGCCGTCATAGGACCCGATCAGGACGTGATCTCCGACGATGACCGGCGAAGACTTGATTTCTCCGCCCGTCTGATACGTCCAGGCTGCTTCACCGGTGTCGACATCGACGGCATGCAGCACACCCTCGAGGTCGCCAACAAGAACGATTTGGTCGGCGACTGCCGGCGAAGATTCCCCGATGCCGTAGACGGCGTTCGCCTGATACCGCCACTTCGGGGTGCCGGTCTCGAGGTCGACAGCGATCAGCTCTCCGGCGTAGGTGCCCACGTAGACGGTTCCATCGACGATCGCAGCCGACGAATCGATCGATTCGCCGACGTCGAGGGTCCAGAGGAGCTCAAGATCCTCCGGAATACGCGACGCCGATACGCCAGACATGTCCGGCGTGCCTCGAAACTGTGGCCACTCGTCGGCGGCGGCCGCTCGCGTCACATCGGTCCGTTGGGCCAGCGTCGGAGACCCCAGGCTACAGACGACACACCCAATCGAGAGTATCGAGACTAGTATGCGCACCGATATACCTCCAGGGCCTCGGGTTCGCCAAATGGTCTTGGGTTGAACGTGCCGGTCCACTGTTGGCCGGCTTCCTGCGCGAGCGCTGCCAGGTCGTCGTGCGCGACGCCCACGTCACGCAGACGCTTCGGGAATCCGCAGGCGCTACCTATTTCGACGATCCGGCCCGCCAAAAGGTCCCCACAATCATCGCCAGTGGCGGCGCGCTGCGGCATCGCCTCCGACACCAGGTCCTGATACAGGTCGTGGTCGGCCTCAGCGTTCCATCGCACGACGCAGGGGAGGAGAATCGCAAGGGCGGCGCCGTGAGGAACGTCGTAGCGCGCGGTCAGTGGGTTCGCACATGCGTGTGCGGCGCCAAGCATTGAATGCTCGATCGCGACCCCAGCATAGTGGGCTCCGAGCTGCATCGCGCCGCGTGCCTCGATCGAGTCAGGAGAACCGAGCACAATTTCGATGTGGTCGTTGAGGAGACGGAACGCTTCTCGCGAGTAGAGGAGAGAAGGGGGGTTTCGCCGCGTCGTCACGGCGGTCTCGACGGCGTGAGCCAACGCGTCGAATCCTGCCGCCGCCGTCACGGCCTTCGGCTGTGACAGCGTCAGCTCCGGGTCGAGCAACGCCGTGCGAAACGCAGCCTTCGGATCGCCGCAGGCCATCTTCATCTTCGTTGTCGGATCTGCGATCACCGCGTAGCTTTGAGCCTCTGATCCGGTGCCTGCCGTGGTTGGAAGAGCGAGCATGGGGAGCATGGGCTCGCGCGCCTTTCCGTACCCTCGGTAGGATGCCATGGTACCGCCGTTCGTGAGGATGAAATTGATCCCCTTCGCGCAGTCGAGCGAGCTTCCCCCACCGAGGCCGATGATCGAATCGATCTGCCGTTGGCGGGCGAAGTCGGCACCGCGCTGGACCATCTCGGTATCCGGGTTGATGTCGAAATCGTGGAATGGGACCGGGTCGATGCCGGCGGCCTGAAGGAACCCGACAACTCCGCCGACGTGGCCGGCTTGCAGGAGTCCATGATCGGCGACAAGCAACGGCTTGGTGAAACCGAGGTCGCGGGATTGGGAACCAACCTGACGGGAAGAGCCGGTCCCGAAGACAAGGCGGGTTCTCAGGTCGAAGGTGAACGGCTCCGTCATCGAAGAGTGAACCTCAGACAGCGCTTGTGATTCGTGTTGCATTGGCAGAATGAGAATCCGAACCGTTGATGGTATCAGGCCGGGACGGTCGTCTGGCTCGCATGCGAGTCAGCAATTCAGAAAGCACCTCGGCACTGGGCCAGCCGCATCCCGCCCTGCCTCGTGGCTTCTCAGTTGGTGTCAGGACACTAGATATCCAGGGCCTCGGCATTTTCCGCTCGATCCATGATAAAGCGGAACCTCGCCGAGGGGTCTTTTCCCATCAACTCGTGGATGACCCGGTCGGTGACGAGCTGGTCGTCGATGTCAACTTGGAGTAGCCGGCGCGTCTTGGGATTCAGAGTCGTCTCCCACAGAACCTTCGGCATCATTTCGCCCAGACCCTTGAACCGAGTGATCTCGCTTGGGCGGCTGCCTTCTCGCCGCTTCAGGATGCGGCCGCGGTCCGCGTCGTCGAGTGCCCAGAAGGTCTCGCGTCCGATATCGATTCTGTAGAGCGGCGGCTGCGCCAAAAAGACTCGACCGTTGGTAATCAGCGGGGCCATGTGACGGTACAGGAAAGTCAGCAACAGCGTGGCGATGTGGTTGCCGTCCGAGTCTGCGTCGGCCAGGAGGATCACTCGGTGGTACCGTAGCTTCTCGAGGTCAAACGACTTGCCCAGGCCGCACCCCAGAGCGGTGACCAAGTCGGAGAGCTCCTTGTTGTCGAGGACCTTGGCCAATGACGCACTCTCGACGTTGAGAACCTTCCCCCGCAGGGGCAGGATCGCCTGCGACCGCCGGTCGCGCGCCTGTTTGGCTGACCCGCCTGCGGAGTCGCCCTCGACGATGAACAGCTCCCGCTCGCGTGTGACGGTTGTGGTGCAATCGGACAGCTTGCCTGGCAGGTTCAGGCGGGAGGCGGCAACGCTCTTGCGAGTGACCTGTTGCTGGGCCGCGCGACTGGCCTCACGGGCCCGCGCGGCCAGGATGATTCGGGCGACGATCGCTTCCGCGGCGCTGATGTTCTGATTCAGCCAGTGTTCCAGGGCAGGGCGAACAACTGAATCCAAAGCCGATGCGATCTCTGGATTGTTCAAGCGGTCCTTCGTCTGGCCCTGAAACTGCGGTTCGGGGAGCAGCACGCTCAGCACACCCGTGAGCCCCTCTCGAATATCATCTGCCGTGACGGTCACGCCCTTCGGCGCCAAGCTGTGTGTTTCGATGAAGTTGCGGACCGCCTTGGCGATTCCGGCCCGTAGGCCGTTCTCGTGCGTCCCACCCGAAGCGGTAGGAATGCCATTGACATAGCTCCGAAGGTGTTCGTCCGTTGCCTCTGTCCAACGCAGTACCGCATCGAGCTGGAAACCGGTGTCACTGTGGTGCCGGTTCAGCGCGAACACCGCATCGTGAACCGGCGTTGCGCCGAGCGTTCCTACGATCCGATCAAGGTAGTCGACGAGCCCCCGGTCGTGGCGAAACACGTGGCGGTGGCGCTGGGTCTCATCAACGAACACGACCTCCACACCCGTGTGAAGGTAGCTTGAGACTTCAAGACGCTCTCGAATCAGCTCCGAGTCGAATTCGGTCTTGGGGAAAATCTGCGGGTCCGGGCGAAAGAAGACGCTCGTGCCAGTGCCGCGCGCGCGGCGCAACTGCTTCGGAGCTCCAGACGGTGTTCCTCGTCTGAACGTCTGTTGCCACTCAAAGCCGTCTCGCTTCGAGCGGGCGACCAGTTCCTTTGAGAGCGCATTGACGACGCTGGCCCCGACGCCATGCAGTCCGCCGGCAGTGCGATACGTACGGTGCTCAAACTTACCGCCGGCATGAAGCGTGGTGAAGATCACTTCGAGTGCACTCTTTCGGGTCTTGGGGTGGCGGTCGACCGGCACCCCACGCCCGTCGTCAACAACGGTGATGGAAGAGGCGTCAGCGTGCAATGTGACTTCGATATGCCCAGCATGACCGTTCATCGCTTCGTCAACGGCGTTGTCCACGATTTCCCAGACGAGGTGGTGCAGCCCGGCCGATCCGACCCCGCCGATGTACATTCCGGGACGCTTGCGGACAGGTTCCAATCCCTCGAGAACGGCGATATCCTTCGCTGTATACGAACGTCCTCCCACGTATAATCCCTCCGTGCCTGCCGATCCGAGGTCGACTGCTATCGAAAGCCTCAATGAGCTTCGCGACTGCCTGCGACTGAGTGCTGACGACCCGTCCGACTACGTTGGACAGACCGAGCGCCTCATCATTGCCGTCGAATCCTCTCACATGGAGGCGATTCGGTTTCGGCTATTCGGCTTGCGCCGTCAGTTCGCCGTCGATAGCGAATCGCTGCCCAAGGGAGCGGTCGGTCTCCTCGATGCTGCCGGTACCGCCCTCAAAGAGGCCGGATTTCGAACCTAGACCTGTCTTTCCACCCGTGGCCCCTAGTCGTCACCTTCTAGCGATGGCACGACCACCGACCGTGGGACGACACGCGTGAACTGACCACGCTGCAGCAGGCGGCGCCCTCTGCCGCCACGTCCGCTGACTTCGTACTTGCCAGTGCTGATCGTCTGAGTTGCGCCCCGGCTCGTTTCGACCGTGAGAAGTTCGCGTGGTCCGTGCGAGGCGATGAATCCCAATACCTCGTCGCCGTTCTCCTGATCCCTCGGAAGCTTGATGAGCGTGACTCCCTTGCCGGGCCCTGACAGCATCTTGATTTGCTTCGCATGGCAAAGAATCGCACGGGCGGCCTTTGTTGCCGCAATGATGGTCTCGCTTCCGTCGACTTTCGCGACACCGATGATCTCGGCGTTCTTCGACGGACGCGCGTACCG
Source organism: Vicinamibacterales bacterium (assembly GCA_965223015.1). Lineage (GTDB taxonomy): Bacteria > Acidobacteriota > Vicinamibacteria > Vicinamibacterales > UBA8438 > CAUZIB01. The sequence goes on from CBDCVL010000003.1 coordinate 110,508, forward strand.
CCGGCCTGAACGGGTGCTTGGCTCCGCGAACGGCTCGATGCTGCACCGCAACGCGAATCCGTCCGTGCTAATCGCGAGAGCGTGCGTTTTCGGTGCCACAGCCGCCCTCCGGGGCGATATCCCCGGGGCTACACGTGGGTCGAGGCTCAACGCCGCCACAATGTGTTCACCATCCTTCAGCTTGAAGAGGCGTTGAATCGGCTCGCCGTAGCCTGTTGAGGCAGGGACGTCGATCAGGCGACAGGTATAGGCGATCCCAAGATTGGTGAAGAAGACGGCCGCCGCGCGGGTGCTTCCGGCCAGTGCGGCCAGCAGATCGTCGCCCTCGCGAAGGCGTGTTGTCGTGACGTCGCGGACCTCCTTTTGACGTTTGACCCATCCGTCGCGTGAAACCAGCACGACGCAGTCTTCTTCGATGATGAAGTCGTCCGCGCTGTATTCCGTCTCATCAGTGACGCTCTCGATCCGAGTGCGCCGCGGGTCTTTCTTGGCGCTCGCATAGGTGTGCTGGATTTCTTTGAGCTCGTCCCTCACGAGGTTCCAACGTCGATCCTCGTGTCTCAGCAAGCTGCCGATCTGTCGCGCCCGCTTCTTCTTCTCTGCGAGCTCGTCCCGAATGATCAGGATCTCCAGTCGAGCAAGCCGATAGACCTTGAGTTCCAAAACCGCATCGGTTTGTTCCGCGTCGAGCTTGAATCGCTTCATGATCTTCTGCGCCGAGTCCGCCTTCCCGTCGGAGGCGCGGATGAGCTTGATGATCGCGTCGAGAGCGTCAAAGACCTGCTCGAACCCTTCCAGGATGTGGATCCGCCTCTGGAGTGACGCCAGCTGGTCTTCGAGTCTCCGAGTGACGACTTCCAGTCGGAAATGCAGGAAGTGCCACAGGACTTGTCGAAGGTCGAGGCGCTCGGGACGTCCGATGTCCTCCTGCTCGGTCGGGACGAGGCAGGTCATGTTGACGGCGAAATTGGTCTGAAGTGGCGTGTGCTTGAAGAGATACGCCATCACCATCTGCTCGTCAGCCTCGGGCCTGAGCTCGAGCGCAATGCGGATGTCATCTGTCGACTCGTCTTGCACATCCAGCAGCGGCGGGAGCTTGCGCGCGAGCACGATCTCCGCAATGCGTTCAACGATGTGGGCCTTGTTGGTCGTGTACGGGACGCTCGTCACGTAGAGTGTCTTCCCGGTTCGGGACGTCGGGCCTTCGTCCCAGGTTGCGCGCAGCCGAAGTGTGCCTGAGCCGGAGGTGTAGATCTGCTCTAGCTCGTCGGCGGTGTTGAGGAGGTGTCCACCGGTCGGAAAGTCCGGACCCTTGATGAACTTGCAGAGACGAACGCTGCTCAGCTCCGGGTTGTTAATGAGCTTGAGCAGGGCCGTGCAGACCTCGCCCAGATGATGTGGCGGAATGTTCGTCGCCATACCGACGGCGATACCGGTGGAGCCGTTGATCAGCAACGTCGGAAGGCGCGCCGGAAGCACAACGGGTTCCTTCCGCGTGCCGTCGTAGTTGGCGCGAAAAGGCACGGTCTGCTTGTCGAGCTCGGACAGCAGTTCGACGCTGGGGGCCGCCAGCCGACATTCCGTGTAGCGCATGGCGGCGGCACTGTCGCCGTCGAGCGACCCGAAGTTTCCTGCGCCGTCGACGAGCGGATACCGAAGGGCAAACGGCTGGGCCATGCGAACCAGCGTGTCGTAGATCGCCGTATCTCCATGGGGATGGTAGCTGCCCATGACGTCCCCAACGACCTTGGCGCACTTGCGGGGCCTGGCGTCGGGGGTCAATCGCTGTTGCCACATCGTGTAGAGGATGCGCCGCTGCACCGGCTTGAGGCCGTCACGGACATCCGGCAGGGCGCGCGCCGTGATGACCGAAAGGGCATAGTTGAGGTAGCGGGCTTGTGCTGCTTCGTGTAGCGGTACGACGCTGACACTGTTGGACCCCGAGGCCCTGACCGAACCTGCGGCTTCCAGAGCGCCAAAGAGCGGCGCGGTCGCGCGTGGTCGCTTGCGTTTCGCCAACCTATGATTCTCCTGCCCAGGGGTCAGTCGGTGGCGCCCCGACAACGGCGAGCAGTTCGGCCAGCACCATCGCCGTCGCACCCCAGACACGTTCATTGCCAACTTCGAAGAACGGCACGCGTATCTTCCGGTCTCCATTCCACCGGTAGCCCCGGTACGGTCCTGCCGTCGTTCGGAGATCGGTCAGAGGGATCTCCAGGATTCGATCGACTTCGTCGGACGCCACGTGAAGATCGGGGCGGCTGTCGGTCACCCCCACAACGGGGTGTAGCGCGAAGTCGCTCACCGGGACGTAGAGTGTCGACAGCGTCCCCAACAGTCGGACTGCCTGGGGCTCGACGCCGACCTCTTCGCGGGATTCCCGCAATGCAGCGTCGGCAACAGCCTCGCCTGGTTCGAGGCGCCCCCCCGGAAGAGAGACCTGTCCGGCATGTTGGGCGAGTTGTCCCGATCGAACCGTCAGCAGAACATGCGGCACGCCGGCCTGTGGGTATACCAAGACAAGTGCTGCAGCCACCTTGGCTCCCGGTCGCACCTGTCCAGGATGCCAGCCACGCCGCGGCCGCGGAGCGAGCGCGAGATGCGCCCGAGCGCCTGGAAGAGGTCGCTCCATGGCGATCTGAAACGCCAGTTCGATCTGATAGAGTGTCTGGAACTCAGGTGTCACGATGCAGTCGACGGGTGTCCGATTCAGGGCACTAGTTTACTGTGACCCAACCTACCAAACGCAGCATCACATGAGTCCAGGGAAGAAACCGCAGAGGAGCTTCGACCGTACCATCATCGAGGGGCCTCTTCCCAGCGCCGTCTGGAAGATTGCCTGGCCTACGATGTTGCAGAACATTGTGGGTGGGATACAGGGCATTGTCGATCAGGCGATGGTCGGGCGCTACGTCGGTCATACGGGCAATGCCGCGATAGGTGTCAGTCTGCAGATCTTTATCCTCGTGATCGTGTTCGTCGCGTCAGTGTTTACCGGAATGGGCATCCTCGTAGCGCGGTTTGCCGGGGCGAACGATCCGGACAAGGTGAACCGCACGGTCTACCAGGCGTTTCTGACGGCCGTCTTCATGGCTCTTGGAGTCCTTGCCCCGATCGGATATTTTGCAGCCCCGGCGCTCCTCTCCATGGTCAATGCGGCTCCCGAAGTGCAGGTCGAGGCTCTGCCGTATATCCGGATCAACTTCGTGTTCAGCATCGGGATGTTGATCTTCTTCATGATGAGCGGCGCACTCCGCTCGGCGGGCGACGCCCGCACGCCGCTGCGTCTGGGCGTCATGATGACTGTGCTGAATGTCGTGCTAAACATCATCTTGATCCGCGGCTTAGGTCCAATTCCGCCGTTCGGTACCACCGGAGCCGCGATGGGAACCGCGATCGCGAGCGGTGTTACCGGTCTGACCTTTTTGGCCCTTTTGTTCTCCGGACGGCTCGTGATTCGCTTCTCGAGGGCGATGTCGTTCAGACCTGACTGGGCAATCATTCGCGAGCTCTTTCGGTTCGGACTACCTACGGGGTTTCAGGGCATCGTGATGAATGTCGCCGGCGTGTTCCTGCTGAGATACGTCGGTTCTCTTGAACACAGCGCGGAGGCGCAGGCGGTCTATGCGGTTGGCTACGCCGAGCTGTTTTCGCTGATTACCTGGACATCGGTGGGGCTCATGGGTGCGACGGCAGCGGTCGCCGGACAGAACCTTGGCGCCGGGCAGCCAGACCGTAGCGCGCGCGCCGCAACGGTGGCAGCGGGCATGGGGCTCGTCGTCGCCGCCATCGTGGGGTTGTCGTTCGTGCTGATTCCACGACAGCTTCTGGGGGTGTTCGCGCTGTCCGAGGGGGTCTCCTACGAGCTGGGCAGCCAACTGCTCAGGTATCTGGCCGTCTCCGGGTTTTTCGTCACGCTCGCGCTGACGTACACGGGTGGGCTTCAGGGCACCGGTGACACCCGCAGTCCTCTTTACATCTCGATCGTGTCTCAAGTGCTTGTGCCGATCGGGCTGTGCACCTACTTCTCGTACACTCGGGGACTCGTGGCGGGCGACATCTGGCTTGCGATCGTGCTTGGTCACATGATGCGCGCGTTCCTGAGCATGGCCCGCTTCCGCCAGGGGAAGTGGCGTCAGATTGTCGTCAACATCGGTGAGGACAGTGCGTGACCTTGAGTAAGGATACGACCCCCGAATCTTGATGGCTCGATGGCGTAAGCAAGACATGCCCGAGCACAAACCGGCCACACTTGCTGCACAGGCGCTTGGATGGCGCGACACACACACGCACGGTCTCGTGCCGTCGATTGTGCCTTCGGCTCCGTACGAACGGAGTCCCGACGGTTCTTACCCGGGTGGGCACACGTACACGCGCGACCAAAACCCAACGTACGACCAGGCCGAGGCGTTGCTGGCGCGTCTGGAGGGGGGCGTGGATGCGCTGCTTTTTAGTTCGGGAATGGCGGCAGCGACGACGGTCTTCGAGACCCTCACACCCGGCGACCACGTGGTGGCTCCGGGACAGATGTACTGGACAATCCGGCTTTGGCTCCAGGAGCTGGCGAAATCTGGACGGATCACGCTTGATTTGGCTCCGACCGGAGACTCGGAGGCGGTGCAGGCGCTCGTGCGGCCCGGGGTGACGAAGATCGTGTGGGTCGAGACACCGTCCAATCCGACGTGTTCCGTTCAGGACATCGCTGCCTGTGCGGAGATTGCGCACGCGGCGCGTGCGCAGCTCGTGGTCGATAGCACCGTGGCAACGCCAGTTCTCTGCCAGCCCCTGGCCCTCGGGGCTGATTTCGTCATGCATTCGGCAACGAAGCAGCTAAACGGCCACTCGGATGTGCTTGCGGGGGCCCTGGTGTGTCGCCGGGACAACGAGCTGTGGGCACGCGTCAGGCACGATCGGGCCTTTCGGGGGGCCGTGATCGGTCCGTTCGAGGCTTGGCTGCTGCTACGGGGCATGCGGACGCTGTTTCTTCGTGTCCCGGCCGCCGCGCGCAACGCTCAGCAGGTAGCCGAGTGGCTGGCCGCGCATCCCGGGGTCGCCGAAGTGCTGTATCCCGGCCTTCCGGACCACCCAGGCCATACCGTTGCGGCGCGGCAGATGGTTGGTGGCTTTGGCATGATGCTTTCGTTTCGGCCATCGGGTGGCGAGGCGGCTGCGCGACGTGTCGTCGCCGCGTTGAAGGTCTTCAGAAACGCCACATCACTTGGTGGCGTCGAGAGCCTTGTCGAACACCGCTTTCCGGTCGAGGGGCCCGGGTCCACTGTACCCACGGACCTCATTCGCCTCTCCCTTGGAATCGAAGACGCTGATGATCTGCTTGCCGATCTCGAGCAGGCGCTGGCCGCGGTTCGGTCAGTCTGAGCTTGAGGCTCGTTCCTGATGCACTCACGTAGCGAGTTTCGACTCAGCACGGCCACACCCGACGACGTTGGCGTGCTCTTGTCTCTGATCAAGGAGCTGGCGGCATACGAGAGGATGTCTGAAGCAGTCGTGGCGACAGAGGCAGACATTCATCGGTCGCTCTTCTCGGAGTCGCCCGCCGCGGAGGCGCTGATAGCACGCGTGGGGGCGGAGACGATTGGCTTCGCTCTGTTCTTTCTCACGTTTTCTACTTCTCTTGGACGCCCCGGTCTCTATCTCGAGGACCTCTATGTCAGGCCCCAGTCGCGAGACCGCGGATACGGTCGTCGAATCCTCGCGGAGCTTGCGCAGATCGCCGTTCGGCTAGGCGCTCGGACCCTCCTCCCCAGACGCTCGTCCGATCACTTCACGGGCGTCGTCCCTGAGGCGAACGATTTCTTGCCACTGGTCGGCGTCGGGCCGGATCGGGCAGCCGATTGTCACCGTTATCGGTCCCCGCCGCAAGAGGAGGGTGCCGGCTGGGAGGATCTTCCGGGTGCCGCGGATGGCGATCGGAATGATGGGGCACCCCGTTTCTACAGCGGCACGGAACGCACCGAGTCGGAACGGCAACAGACCTGGTGACGAGACGAACGTCCCTTCCGGAAAGACAAACAGCGACTCACCGGCGCGAAGCGGTTCCAAGACAGCGCTCGCGCCCTCGATCCTCCTGGAGAGATCGCCCTTCTCAAGCGGAATGTGACCACCCTTCCGGATACCGGTGCCCAGGAACGGATAGTCTGCGAGTCGCGCCTTGACTGCAAAGCGGACCCTGACCGGCAGCACGGCCATCATGAGCACCGGATCGAGAAAGCTTGCGTGGTTGGCGACGAACACGGCCTGCCCAACGTCGCGAATGCGATCGAGGCCAACGACATCAACCCGGCATCTGGCAAACCAGAGGAGGAGGCGTGTCCATCGGCCGACGACTTGATTGACCCAGGGCCCCGATGGTCCGACCGCGAGAGTGAGCCACACCCAGGGCCCCGTCACGAGCATCAGCACCGCGACCCAGCCGCTGAATGCAAGTTGGCTCACCCGCCGAGACAGACGTCCTAGGTAGCCCATCGCTGCTTGGTATCCCAGGCGTGTCCACTGGAGCACCGCCGGGGCCGGACGGGTAAACAGTCGCCCCGTCGTGTACGCATCCCTGGTCGCGCCGCGTCGGATCTTGCCGCTCGACGTCTTGAGCACCGACCCCGGCCCACTCAGCACAACCACATCCGGTGGCAATCCGAGCGTCGTTGCGACACGTTCGATGACAGCAGCTTCCAGACCGGCACGACCATCGTGCGTGACGCGCGTTTCAGCGACGATCACGAACCGTTCCGTTCCCAGCACCGGATCTGACACCCCGAACGCGGCCACGCAGCCCTTTCGAACGCCTGGCACACTCGCGGCAATCTCCTCGGCTTCATGAGGCTGGATATTGCGGCCGGCCTTAATGATGAGGTCCTTCTCGCGCCCGGTGAGGAATAGCTCATTGTCGGCGAGGTACCCGAGATCGCCCGTTTCGAGCCAGTCGTCGCCACGGATGAGCTCCCTCGTTGCCTCGTGTGCGCCGTAGTAGCCGGCGGTTGCCGATGGTCCCCGGAATTGCACGTGTCCCTCATGTCTGTCCTCGACGAGCCTCCCGTCGTCGTCGACCACTCGGATCTCATGGCCTGGCAGCGCCCGCCCGCACGACACAAAACGTAGGATATCGGCGCTGTCGGCGGGATGGGGTCGGGCAAGGCCGGTCTCCTGAAACTGCCGGCGCCCGATTGTGTCGACGCGCGGGCCGCGTCCGACCGGAGGCGCCGCAAGTCCGACGGAGCACTCTGCGAGACCATAGACCGGAGCCATGGCTTCCGGCCTCAGGCCGTAGGGTTCGAAGCGACGAGAGAATCGGTCAAGGGTCTCGGGCCGGACAGCTTCCGCACCGTTGAGGAGCATCCTCACGGCGCTCAGATCGAGTCCCTCAATCTCGGCGACATCGATGCGGTGGCTGCATAGGTCGTAGGCGAAATTCGGAGCCTGCGAGAAGGTTCCTCTGTGGGCGTGCAGGGACCAGAGCCACCGGGCCGGGCGGGCGAGGAACGCCAGTGGCGACATGAGAACTAACGGAGATCCCACGTACAGCGTACCCAGCCAGGCGCCGATGAGTCCCATGTCGTGATACAGAGGCAACCAGCTCACAACGACGTCGTCGGCGTGAACCTCCAGCCCTGCCTGCAGCGCCCTGATATTTGCAAGGAGATTGGCGTGCGAGAGCAGCACGCCCTTTGGCTGCCCGGTGCTGCCGGATGTGTACTGAATTAGCGCAGGCTCGGCTTCATCTGACCGCCGACGTGGATGGCTCGGGACTGCGGCGTCGCTGCCGGACTCAATCAGGGCGTCTGATGTGACGACGGCCGACAACGACGGCGCCTGCCCCAGGAGCAACGTGGCGACGCGTTCGACCTCGGCGAAGGTAATCATGAGCTTCGCCCCTGCGTTTCGGAGGATCTGGACCTGACGCTGCGCGTACTCTTCGATCCGGTCAGCCCGGAACGGCGGGTACATCGGAACCGGAACACATCCGGCAAGCAGAGTGCCGATGAACGAAGGGAAGAACGCCTTCTCTGTTCGGAGCATGATGGCGACTGTATCTCGACGACCCAACCCTCTTGCGCGCAGGCCGTTCGCGACAGCAATGGACTCACCCCACAGAAGGCCGTAGGTGAGAGGTGTCTCGCTTCCGTCGTCCTGCCTGAGGTGGATGTGAACGCGGTCGGGGTTTCGACCGGCGTGCCACTCGAGCGCCTCTACGATCGTCCGCGCCGCCGCCGGGGATCGGATGGCTTCGGCTGGGTCGTGTCTCACACTCGGCCGAGGTTCAGCGATCCCGGGGCTCGCAGTCAGCAGCGCTGTCGCGAGATCGCTTGGCGTGTCCGCCTCCGACATCGCCGTATCGCCCAGGCGGATACCGAAGGCACGCTCTAGCCGGACCAACAGCTCTACCCTCTCGAGGCTGCTAATCCCTAGCTCTCGTTCGAGGGAGTCGTGGGCACCGATGGGTCGCCGATTCTCGCGGCCGCGCAGCTCAGCAACCAGATCTGCCACGACATCGAGGACTTGCCCTTCCAGTTCGTCGGGCACCAGAGGGTTGGGAGACACAGCACTAGTGTGGTGACGGCAGCAGAACCAGGCATGCGCTGGTCCTGGTGGGCCCACTTCGAACGAGATCGCAGGTGTGGGGGTCGGAGCGACGTTGCATTCGGTCCGCGACCCGCTGGGCGACGCGACGTGCGAGCACCACGGAGCGCGACCCGCCTGGCTACTGGACCGCGACCGAGTTGATTGTTACCGGATCGACCGGGACGTCGCCATGAGGGCCCTGGCTTCGTGTGTTGACGGCAGCAATCCGGTCGACGGTATTCATGCCTTCGATCACCCTGCCAAAGACGGTATAGCCGTATTCGGAGGGGTCGAGGCCCTTATGGTCCAGTGATCCGGAGTTGTCCACCGTGTTGATGAAAAACTGCGAGGTCGCGCTGTCAATGAGGTTCGTCCGTGCCATCGCGACCGTACCTCGTTCGTTCGAGAGGCCGTTTCTGGCTTCGTTCTCGATCGATGGCCGTGTCTGCTTGGGGTTCAAGTCGGCTGTCATGCCGCCGCCCTGAATCATGAACTGCTGGATGACACGATGAAACACGGTGCCTTCGAAGTAACCGTCGTTGACGTACGCAAGAAAATTCGCGACGCTCTTCGGTGCCTCGCTCTCGAACAGCTCGATGGTCATGCTTCCGAGGTTTGTCTCAACGACGACCGTCGGATTGGTCTGAGCCGAGGTGTCCGAAGCGCCCAACGCTATCGCAGTAAACGCTCCAACAAGCACGAAGGTACGAAACGACATGAGATGGCTCCTTGTGGCCGAAAGCGGCAGGTTACGTCCTCATCCAAAATCAGGGATCCAAGGATCCAACGGTTCGGATCTCGCGTTGCAGTCCGATACTATAGGGAACCTCGGACACCGAAGGATCGACCGTGTTGAGGCCCGGCGTCGCCGTGGCCAGATCCGGCCCCGAGTATGCATAATCTTCTAGGAGCTGTCCAGTCTTCCCAGTGCCCCTGAGCGACATGAAGCTGCTTGACAAGTTTCGCGCGCAGCCTGAATGGCAGAGCGATGATCCAGCGGTTCGCACTGCCGCGGTCCGTGAGATCTCGAACGACGACGCTGCGCAGGAGATTCTGATCGATATCGCGCGCCACGACGACGATGCCGGGGTCCGACGCGAGGCCGTGATTCGCATCGAAAACGTTGGCGCGCTCGTTGACGTCAGCGCTGATGAGGATCCGATGGTCCGCACGGAGGCTCAACGGGTGATTCGGGAGCTGCTCATCGAGTCGGAGGATCGGGAAGCCGTTGAGCTGGGACTCAGCGGTCTGTCGGACGAGCGGGATCTTGTGGCGGTGGCGCGGTCTGCTCGACTGGAGTCGGTGAGCCGGATGGCACTGGCGAAGCTCAGCGACCCTGGAGCGCTTGGAAAGGTCGCTCGGCGCTCCACACGGAGCGAGATCGCGAAGGAGGCACTGTCCAGACTCGATGCTCCCGAAGAGCTTCTGGCTGTGGCGCTGAAGACGGAGGACAAGGCGATTGCCGTCCGGGCGTTCGAACGGCTCGCCGACGGTCATCTGAGCCGAGACCTCCTGCAGCAACTTGGTAGGCAGGCGAAACAGAAGGCGGTGCGCCGTCGAGCTGCGGCGGCGCTGTCCGCCGTGGATGAAGCGATGGAGCGGCCGGGGACTTCCAGCGAACATGTCACCGTATGCGAGGCGGTCGAGAGCGTTGTATCTGAAACGGACTTGCAGCGTGGCCGGGAGCGCCTCGATGCAGGTCTCAGGCAGTGGTCAGTGATCGATGAGCCGCTTGACGATCAGATGGCAGGGCGGTTTGCGCGGGCACGCGCCACGGCGGAAGAGAGGCTCGCTCAGCTTGAGGCCAGCGCGTTGGCTGCACGCGAATCCCGTCAACAGGCAGATCAGGCACTTGCCAGACGCGAGGCGCTGTGTCGTCGCCTCGAGGCACAGCAGGGCGTTGCAGCACCGGAGATGATCCGGCGCATTCGCGAGGAGTGGGCCTCGCTTGTCGCTGTCACAGGCGATTCGGCGGGCGACGGAGGTCGGTCAGTCGCCGCTGCGTTGGCGCTTGAGCAGCGCTTTGAGCGAGCCATTGCGGGTATCGAAGACTGCCGGCAGGAACTCGTTGCGCTTGAGGCACGCTTGCAGCCCCTCGACCGGATTATTCGTGAGATGGAGCGTCTCCTCGAGCGCAGCGAGTCGTTTTCGGCGGCGCAGTGGGACGAACTGGACCAAGAGCTGGACATGGAATTGCGTCAGGCAAACCACCAGTTCTCATCGGGGCCGACGTTTTCCAGTCGCGAGGGCGATGGATCCTCGGTGATGCAGGGCCTCCAGAAGCGCTACGACACCGTGCAGGCGCGCCGTCGCGCGCTACTTGCTGAAGCGACGAAGGAGCGCGAGCGTGCGCAGCAGGAGAATCTCACGCGTGTGCTTCAACGTTGTCGTACGGTGGATGGGTTGATCGGATCGGAGAAGCTCAGCCTCGGCGAGGCCGAGCGCCAGCTGCGCGCCATTCGGCGCGTGCTCGATGATCCAGGTCCGCTTCCTCGGCAGGACCGCGAGTCCGCAACGCGGAAGCTTCGTCAGGCCAATGCAGGCCTCTTGGGTCGCGTCCGTGAGCTTCGAGACTTTTCCGACTGGCAGCGTTGGGCCAACCTCGGGATTCAGGAAGGTCTGTGCCGCAGAATGGAGGCGCTGGCTGAATCTCCTCGTTCTCCTGAGGCTGCCGCCGCGGATGACGCGACAGTCGCTGATCAGTTCCTCGACATCATGGCCCGATGGCGTCAGGCATCCGACGTGCCGAAGGATCGCGGCGCCGAGTTGTGGAGGCGCTTCAAGACTGCCCACGACGTCGTGTTCCCCCGATGTCAGAAGCATTTTGAGGCCGAGGAGGCGGCGCGCGAGCGCAACCTCGCGCGTCAGCGAGCCATTGTCGACGAGGCGGAGCGATTGGCGCCGTCTAGTGATTGGATCAAGACGCTGCGAGCGATCACGGCACTGCAGGAGGAGTGGAAGGCGCTCAAGCCGGTCCCTCGAACCGAGCAGCGAGAGCTCTGGAAACGGTTCCGGACCGCATGCAACTCGTTCTTTGCGCGCCGGAAGGCCGATCTCGCCGATCGAAAGAAGGAGTGGGCGCGGAACTTGGGTCTCAAGGAGGCTTTGTGCGATCAGATCGAGGCGTTGGCGGCCACGGAGGACTTGTCGGCGGCGGTTGCCCAAACAAGACAGGTGCAGAAGGAATGGAAATCGATTGGGTCCGTTCGCCGCAATCGCTCGGATGCGGTGTGGAAGCGCTTTAGCGCGGCCTGTGACCAGGTATTCGAGCGGGTACATGCCAAGGATCGTGCTGCCGCCATCGAGCGGGCCGGCGTTCGGGAGGCTCTGTGTGTGGAGGTGGAGACGCTGTTGCCGGTCGATGGGTCGGACACGCCGCCTCAAGATTTGGCGACCACGACTCGAGACCTGCAGCGACGATGGCGAGAGGCGCCGGAAGTTCCGTATCGACTGGGCAAAGAACTCGCGGACCGATTCTCTCGCGGTATCGCCAGACTCGTCGAAGCCTACCCGGACGAGTTCAGCGGGACCGACCTTGACCCGGCCCGAAAGAGAAAGCGTCTCGAGAAGTTGTGTGAGCGCATTGAGGGACTCAAGTCGACGGGGACACTGGGCCAGGTGGGTGCCTCACCCTCCGAGATTCTGGCGACCAGGTTGCGTGAGGCGCTTGCAAGCAATCTGATGGGCGCCCGTGTCGATGCCGCGGCTGAGCGGCGGGCAGCCCTCGAGGAAGTGAGGCGGGCGCAGGCCGAATGTCACCGCCTTGGGAGCCTGGTCGGAGACGAGGGACGCGAGCTTCTCTCTCGATTCCATACAGCGTGCGCTCAGTTGTTGAGTTGGGCAGAGCCAAAGAAGAAACCCGGGAATGCTCGTCCGGCCTCTAGGCCGTCTTCCAAGACTGCCCCGCGTCACGGAAGTGACGCGCGCGGACTCGCACGGGATGAGAGATCCCCGGGGACACTCCGCTAGGATACGATCGATAGGCGATGCAGGGCTTCCATTCGCTGACGAGTGCGTGGTTCTCCGCCCGCTTCGAGGCTGCGACAGAGCCGCAGCTCCGCGCGTGGCCCGAGATCCGAGCCGGTCGGGACGTTCTGATTTCTGCCCCAACGGGGTCGGGAAAAACCCTGGCTGCGTTTCTCATTTGTTTGGACCGTCTCGTCAGGCGCGCAGTCGAGGCCGAGACTCTCCCGGATCAGACCGAGGTCGTCTACGTTTCGCCACTCAAGGCGCTGAGCACCGACGTCAACAGGAACCTCGAAGGTCCGCTGACTGAGATAGCGGCCCTGGCCGAAGAGCGAGGGATACCGCTCCCACCCATTCGGACGGCCGTTCGTACCGGTGATACCCCTGTGTGGGAGCGAGAGAAGATGCGTCGTCACCCACCGCACTTGCTGGTCACGACCCCCGAGTCGCTGTTTATTCTCCTCACGGCCGAGCGCAGCCGGGTGTCCCTGCAGCACACGCGTACTGTCATCGTCGACGAAATCCATGCGCTCGTCGATGACAAGCGGGGCGCTCATTTGGCGCTCACCCTGGCGCGTCTGGACGATCTTGTGAAGAAGGCCGGCGGTCCGCCTCTCCAGCGGATCGGGCTCTCGGCCACCGTGAACCCCATCAAGGATGTTGCCGCGTTTCTGAGGAGTGCCGACCCGACCACGTGTCGGGCGAGAAGCGGCCAGGTTCGGGTCGTCGACTGTGGGCACCGTCGTGAGCTCGACGTGGCAATTGAGGTTCCTCAGGAAGAGCTCGGCGTCGTTGCGACGAACGAAATGTGGGGAGAGATCTACGACCGCATGTCTCAACTGGTGCGCGGTCATCGGACGACCCTGATCTTCGTCAACACGCGACGGCTGTGCGAGCGTGTCGCGCACCACCTTGAGGAGCGGCTCGGTGAAGGTGTCGTTCTGGCACATCACGGGAGTCTCTCAAGGCATCTTCGGCAGACTGCCGAGACGGAGCTCAAGGCCGGACGTCTTCGCGCCGTCGTGGCGACAGCCTCGTTGGAGTTGGGGATCGATATCGGCACGGTTGACCTGGTGTGTCAGGTTGGCTCGCCCCGCTCGATCGGGGTCGCCTTGCAACGCGTGGGTCGTTCGGGGCATGCCGTGGATAGTCGTTGCCGCCCCAAAGGTCGGTTCTTTCCGACGACCCGCGACGAACTCATCGAGTGTGGTGCGCTCGTTAGAGCCGTACGCGGCGGCCGCCTTGACCTGCTTCGCATGCCTGAGTGGCCTCGCGACATCCTGGCGCAGCAGATCGTTGCTGCCGCGGCATGTGAGGAGTGGACGGAGGACTCGCTCTTCTCGATGGTGCGCGGCGCACACCCATATCGAGATCTCCCGCGGTCCGAGTTCGATGAGCTTGTCACGATGCTTTCGGACGGGATCGCAACCCAGCGTGGCAGGTACGGAGCCTACCTGCATCGAGACAGCGTCAATCGGATCGTGCGGGGACGTCGCGGGGGACGGCTGGCGGCGATCACGTCGGGCGGAGCTATTCCTGACAACGCAAACTATCTCGTTGTTGCGGAGCCGGAGGGGACGACTGTTGGGACCGTCGACGAGGACTTTGCCGTCGAGAGTATGTCCGGTGACATCTTTCTGTTGGGGACCAGCTCGTGGAAGATTCGGCGAGTTGAGGCTGGGCGTGTACGGGTGGAGGATGCCCATGGCGCCGCCCCAACGGTCCCGTTTTGGCGCGGCGAGGCACCGGGACGTACGTGGGAGCTGTCCGCCGAGGTAACCACGGTGAGGGCGCGAATCCACGACCTGCTGGTTCCGTCAACCTCCGAGACGGAATTGGAACGTGACGAGTCACCCGCGCTTGCGTTTCTCGCTGACGAGTGTGGGATGAATCGGTCCGGCGCCGAACAGGCGGTTGCATATGTTCGGGCGGGTGCCGCGGCCCTGGATGCACTGCCGTCGATTGGAACCGTGGTTGCGGAACGATTCTTCGACGAGGGCGGAGGCATGCAGCTGGTGTTGCATGCGCCCTTCGGTATGCGGATCAACCGTGCGTGGGGCCTGGCGCTTCGCAAGAGGTTCTGTCGATCGTTCAATTTCGAGCTGCAGGCTGCCGCCACGGACAACGGCATCGTGATTTCACTGGCCGAACAACATAGCTTCCCCTTAGAGGTGATCTTCCGCTTCCTTACCCCCGACACCGTCGAAGACGTGTTGACTCAGGCGGTGCTGCCGACGCCGATGTTCGGGGCTCGATGGCGCTGGAACGTATCCCGAGCTCTCGCGGTCTTACGGTTCTCCGGGGGGCGAAAGACGGCGCCGCCACTTCAGCGAATGCGGTCCGACGATCTGCTTGCCTCGGTGTTCCCCGATCAGGCAGCGTGTCAAGAGAATCTCGTCGGTGACGTTCGCATTCCAGACCATCCACTCATCAAGGAGACCATTCGCGACTGTCTGCACGAGGCGATGGACGTCGATGGGCTACGTGAGCTTCTGGGCGCCCTGAATTCCGGAGAGATTGGTTACCGGGCGATTGATACCGCCGAGCCCTCCCCGTTTAAAGCGCTTTTCAGATAGCCCTTGTACTGCTTGGGCTCGTCGTGGTACTTCTGCATGCACCAATGCAGGAGGACCGATGCAAGCCTATTCGATGGATCTCCGAGAACGGGCCCTGCTCGACAGTGATGCCGGGATGAAGGCCGCGGACGTTGCGGTGAAGTACCGCGTGAGCGGGTCGTGGGTGCGGCTGTTGAAGCAGCGTCGGCGGGAGACGGGCGAAGTCGCGCCGCGCGTCCAGCGGCACGGGCGGCGCCGGATGTTGGAGCCGCACCTGCACACCCTGGCCGCGCTGATCGCGGAGCAACCGGATCGCACCTTAGCCGAGCTGAAGGACGCGCTCGGCACGCCGGCCAGTCTGGCGACGATCTGGCGCGCGGTGGCGGCTCTGGACGTGACCGTCAAAAAAAACGGTCCGGCCCTCCGAACACGATCGACCTGACGTCGCGGCCGCGCGGGTCGTGTGGCACGCCGCCGCGCCGACCTGGGATCCGACACGCCTGGTTTTTCTCGATGAAACCGGCATTACGAACAATCTCCTGCGGCGGTATGGTCGGGCCCTCCGCGGGGCCCGCGTCCACGACCACGCGCCGTGCGCCCGGTGGCAGACCAGTACGTTTCTCGCAGCGCTGCGGGTGACTGGCCTGACCGCGCCCGGGGTCTTCGACGGCGCCATCGACGGGGCGAGCTTCCTCGCCTATATCGAACAGATCCTCGTGCCCACCCTGCATCCCGGGGACATCGTCATCGCCGATAACCTCAGCGCACACAAAGTGGCCGGCGTCCGCCAGGCGATCGAGCGCGTCGGCGCCACGCTCTGCTATCTGCCGCCCTACAGTCCGGACCTCAATCCCATTGAACTCTGCTTCGCGAAGCTCAAAGCCCTCGTGCGCGCCGCCCGCTGTCGATCCACCGAAACCCTCTGGCCTTTCCTCGGCGCCTGTCTGCCGCACTTCAGCCCCGAGGAATGCCGCAATTACTTTCGACACTGCGGCTATCCGGGCACCACACGGTCATGAAAAGCGCTTTAGCCACGAGATTCTGAATGCGAACCCGTACGCGTTTCTCGACGACGCGCCGCTCGAGGAGCGCCGGGCGCGGGCTGTGCAGCTCAGACGCACTTTGCCGCGCGATGTTGGTGAGGTTGGCGCTCTTGACGAGTCGGCCATCACCGAGGTTGCGGGCACGTCGGCGCCGCTGGTTCGCAACGCAGACGAGCTCCACGATGCATTACTCACGCTTTGCGTCGTCCCTCCGGTTCCGGCGTGGGCAACGTGGTACGCAGAGCTGGAGCGGGCGCACCGAGCCACGACGTTGGCGCCTGATCAGGCGGGCGGTTCGGCTCGGGCGTTCTGGGTCGCGACTGAACGTACCAGGCTCGCTGCGATTGCCTATCCGGAAGCCAGGCTGTCGGATGCCTTGCCGGAGGTTGATCAGCCGCAGCCGGCTACTCAGGAGGATGCCATCGTTTTGGTGCTGCGTGGTTGGCTGGAGTCATCTGGGCCTCAGACGGTGTCCGAGCTGGCCGATACGCTTGTCCTGGCACCCGGGATGATCGAGGCGGTGCTGTCGCGTCTGGAAGGTGAGGGGCAAGTGCTCCGCGGGCAGTTTTCGGCTGCAGGCCGAGTTGTCGGGGCTGAGACGGAATGGTGCAACCGCCGTGTTTTGGCGCGTATTCATCGTCTGACGTTGGGTCGTCTTCGCCGAGAGATCGAACCGGTCGCCGCGGCCGACTTCGTCCGATTCCTTATTCGGTGGCAGCACGTCGCAGCAGGGACGCAGCTCCATGGAGCAGGTGGCCTTCTTCAGATCCTCAAACAGCTGCAGGGCTATGAGACCGCCGCGTCGGCGTGGGAGCGTGACGTTTTGGCACGGCGGGTCGTCGACTATGAACCGGCGATGCTCGACGATCTTTGCCTTGCGGGTGATGTGATGTGGGGGCGGCTGTCACCGCACCCGGCGTTTGGTTCCGAACCAGGCCAGGCGCTGGTCCCTCAGGATGGTGCCCCGGTCTCCCAATTGACCCGCTCCGCACGGCGCGTGAGACCGTCGCGCGTTGCGCCACTCACAATTCTCCTACGAGAGGACGCCGATTGGTTGCTTGGCCGAGGTGGTGACGACGAATTGTCCGACGCCCTCTCGCACCCGGCGCGTGAGGTGCTCGCCCAGCTTCGGGAAAGTGGGGCTTCTTTTCTGCGCGATCTCGTGCGTGCTACTGGACGACTCCCAAGCGAAGTCGAAGACGGTCTCTGGGAGCTTGTGACGGCCGGGCTCGTGACGGCTGATGGGTTTGACAGCCTGCGCTCGCTCATCGACCCGAAGCGCCGGCGGGGCGAGGGACGCCACAAGGCGTCGCGCCCCCGACACGGCGCGGGCCGCTGGGCGCTGCTGCGACGCGTCGAACAGAGCGACCGCGTCTCTGCAGAGCCCCACGATGGACCGCGGGTCGAGTTGTTTGCGCGGCAGCTTCTGACTCGCTGGGGTGTTGTCTTCCGTGACCTCATCGTCCGAGAGACAAGTGCTCCGTCGTGGCGAGACCTCCTCCGCGCGTTGCGGCGAATGGAGGCGCGCGGAGAGATTCGAGGTGGACGATTTGTTGACGGGTTTGTTGGGGAGCAGTTCGCCTTGCCGGAGGCCCTTGAGGCGCTCCGACTCGTCCGCCGAACGCTTCCGGATCGCATCGAGACGCCAGTGGCCGTTTCTGCGGCAGACCCTCTGAACCTCTGTGGGATCGTTGTCCCGGGCCAGCGCGTCAGCGTCCTGTCGGGCGAAATGATACGCCTGCTTGGGGGAGACGACACCGCGCGCGCCGCGGCTGATTCCCCTCCTCAGAGTGCGCACTAGCCCCAGGTTCCGGGCCTTCGCTTGTCGGATTGCCGTGGTCGCGACCGCAGGTCTCTTCGTGGGTTGGTCGGAGGGCCGCTATCGGGTAGAGTGGGTCGTTCGTCAGATCTGCGTCGCAACTCAGGTCTGCAAGTAAACGATGCCCTACCGTCTCCAGCCGAGCGCCACATCGCCAGTCGTCGTTCTGGGAGCGGTGTGCCTTGCCATGATGACGTCCTTGCCGATCGGCCTCACGCAGGGTCAGCGTGTTCCCGAGCTCCCGCCCGGAGCGGTCCGGTTGGTGAACCATGCACGCCATGGATCGCAGGTCGCAATCTGCGCTGAGGAGGCGGGGCCGCCGATTGAGCAGGGCGTGCGAGTGATTCCGAGGACTCGGGTCTGGGTGTATGACGGTGTCGAGATGCGCCAAGTCGGAACCGCGCCGGGAACATGCGATCCGACCTGGTCGCCTGACGGAACGCGTGTTGCGGTCGTAGCGCCGAACGGATTGTGGGTGCTTTCTGCCGACCTTCGCAAGACGATGCATCTGTTCGACACGGTTCATGGCGACCTACCGTCAGAAGGGCAGACTCGTCACACGGTGACTGGCCTCAAGTGGGCCCCAGACGCGTCCCGCCTCGCGTTTCTGGTGGGTACGGGCGCTACGTCTTGGGTCGAGATCGTGGATGCCACGACCGGCCATGTCATTCACAGCTCCGACCCGGAGACATACGAATTCGCGTGGGGCACCGACTCTCGATCGATCATCTTTGGATCGCGAGTTGTGCGATTGCCCTGACTGTTCGCTTTGGGTAGGCAACCAGTACACGTAGGTTCGAAGAACTGATGCCGTATGTCCGCTGCCTCGCCATCCTGGTCACTTCGGTGCTGCTGTCTTTCTGCGCAGGTTCGTCGCAACCGCGCGTCGCAACGGCCGACCGACCGGAGCCCATCACCATCGACACGCGAACCGTTGTCGAGACGCTGGCGGCAGATGAGTTCGAAGGGAGGCTCACTGGAACTGCCGGCATCCAGAAGGCAGCAGACTACATTGTCGAGCAGCTGAGGGTGATCGGCGCGACGCCACTCCCTGGAGCAGACGATTTCCGCCTGCCGTTCGAGTTCACAGCCGGCCTGAGCGATGGGGGAAGTCGCCTGACGATTGACAGTCCCTCGAGTGCGTCGGCCGTGTGGCAAGGTGACGCGGTTCGGGCGTTGTCGTTCTCGGAAAACGGATCCGTAACGGGTAACATCGTGTTCGCTGGGTATGGTCTGTCGGTTCCAGAGACAGACGGGTTCAGCTACGACAGCTACGCGATGCTGGACGTGACCGATAAGGTCGTGCTCATCCTCCGCTACTTTCCCGAGGATACAGAAGGCGAGTTGCGAGGCCTGCTCTCCCGATACTCGGGACTCCGGTACAAGGCGCTCGCGGCCCGAGAACGCGGCGCGAAGGGCCTGATTGTTGTCACCGGTCCACGTTCACCGAATGCTGGATCCCTCGTGCCGATGACGTTCGATACCGCGCTGTCTGGGTCGAACATCATTGCCGGCACAGTAACCGGCGAGGTAGCGGAGCAGTTGGTTGCGTCGACGGGGCAGTCGCTCGAGGACGTGCAGTCCTCCCTGGATTCCGGCAACCCACACGTGACGGGATTCGAGATTCCAGATGTCAGCGTGACGCTCGAGACGATCGTCAATCGGGAGCAGCGAACGGGATACAACGTCGTCGGGTGGCTTCCCGCCGCCTGGACGGCGGCGCGCGACATCGAGAAGCCATACGTGCTGATAGGCGGCCACTACGATCACCTGGGCCATGGACGGGGCGGCAACTCGTTGGCCCGTGAAGACGAGGCAGGAGAGATACACAACGGCGCCGACGACAACGCGTCGGGGGTTGCGGCGATTCTTTCGGCCGGTGCGCGTTTGGCTCAGCAGGATCGTCAGCGCCACGTCCTGCTGGCTTTCTGGGCTGGAGAAGAACTGGGCCTGCTAGGGTCGGCCAACTTCGTCGACAACTCACCGGTTTCAATGGATCAGATCGCGGCGTATCTCAACTTCGATATGGTCGGACGGCTCACAGACAACAAGCTGACGGTCCAAGCGATTGGGTCGAGCCCGATCTGGGAGGAGTTGGTCGAAGAGCTCAACGGGGCCCTCGACTTCGACCTGCAGCTCATCGCCGATCCCTATCTGCCGACCGATATCATGAGCCTCAACAGCGCCGAAGTGCCGAGCGTCGGATTCTTTACCGGCAGCCACGAGGACTATCACCGGCCGACGGACGATGCCGAGACGCTCAACTACGTAGGCCTCGACCGGATTGCCGATCTTGGAGCGGCCGTGGCGGAGAGGTTGACGACGCAGCCCGATCCTCCGACGTTCGTCAGGGTGGAGCAACCGGCACAACAGGGCAGTCAGGCTGTGATGCGCATCTTCACGGGTACCATCCCCGACTATGCCCAGGAGGCCGAAGGGCTCTTGCTCTCGGGCGTTGTCGCTGGCGGACCGGCCGATGACGCAGGGCTCCAGGGCGGAGATGTCATTATCGAGCTGGCGGGGCATTCCATCGCGAACATCTACGACTACACGTACGCGCTCGATCTTCTGCGTGTCGATCAGGCGGCGTCAGTCGTCTTCATGCGCGACGGTGGACGTGTGGAAGCCGAGTTGATCCCGCAGGCCAGGCAGTAGCTAGACCGGCCATCGCCGCTTCTAACGAAACGGTGGTTGGCCCTGCGCGCCCTCTTGGAACGCCCAGAGCCTGTTCCGTGTGAGGATGTAGAGAACGCCCTCGCGAGCGACAGGGGTGCTGTACACCGACGCTCCCAGGTTTTGTTCTTCGAGCAGTTCGAGCTCCTTGCCGGCTCGGAGTACCACCACGTCGCCGTCTTCATCGCCAAGGTACACCTTGCCATCAGCAACGAACGGCGATCCCCAGACAGCCGCAAAGGCGTCGTAGGTCCAAAACTCATCCCCGGTCTGCGCATCGAGCGCGTGAAGGAAGCCAGATAGGCTCGAAATGTACACGATGCCGTCGTGAATGGCTGCGGTAGACATGGTCCTGAGGAAATCTTCGCCTCCGCGGTGCCAGACGACATGTGTATCGGTAACATCTCCAGTACCAGTGGCGTCGATGACCCAGAAGTGACCGGGCGCTTCACCATGTTCCGGATCTTGCCCGACGCCGATGTACACCTTGTCGTCATGCACAACGGGTGTCGAGAGAATGTTGTTGCGGGTACCGCGACCACCAAGGATCCACTCTGAGTCTTCCGGGTTGCAGTCAAACTCCCAGACGACGTCTCCTGTCTCGGCGTCGAGGCTGTAGATGACGCCATTGCCGCCAGGGAAAATCACCTGTCCCCGACCGTTGATCTCTGCATAGGCGGGGTTCGTCCAGCTGCCATGAAGAACATTCTCACCGACGATGACGCTCTCCCAGACGAGCTCGCCCGTGTTCTTGTCGAGTGCGATGAAGTTCGGAGAGAACGGCGATGGGACGTTCACATGGCCTTCGTCGACACCATTGCTGGTCACCGTGTAGACGATGTCTCCGACGACGAGCGGCGAACCGGTCGCCAAATTGTGCGGGAAGACATCCAACTCGCCGATCATGTCGTATGACCAAATGACGTCACCCGACGCCTCGTCGGTCTGAGCCTCATCGGCGAACGGACCGTCGTTTTCTCCATCTCTGAATCCTTCCGCGTCGAGACAGACGACTTCCGCCCGGTTCGAAACGTAGTAGATTCGACCATCTTCCATATATGCAGTAGAGCAGACGCCCTGCAAAGGCCAGTCGTTGACGCGACCAGTCGTGAGTTTGTCGTGCACCATCTGCCAGAGGAATTCGCCCGACTGCGCGTCGAAGACCATGACGATGCCCTTGTCGCCTTCGATGTCAGGGACGCGCTGCCCTTCGTTGTTGGTGCCGACGTACACCTTCCCGCCCGCCACCACTGCGCCTCCATAGGCCTGCGATCCGACCGGCTCTGCCCAGAGCACGTTCTCGCCCGTGGTCCTGTCCCAGCTCGCCGGGAGTCCAGTCTCATCCGACACCATGTTGCGAGAGGCGGTGTTGCCGAACATCCCAGCTTCTGGATCCTGCGCACCGACGACATTACTTGTGCTCAGCACCAGCCCGACACCTACGACTATGAAGGCCTTGCGAATCATTGGTTCTCCATTACTCTGACGTTGTCGACGAAAACATCGATCGGCGAATACGCGATCAGCCCCGGACTACCGGTTCGAATCGGTTGGGGATCTTCAGTGCTGATAGTCCACTCAGATGGTTCGGGCGTGCCTTGCTGCCAGACCTTGCCACGCACCAAAGCCCGATCATCCTCGATGTCGACCCTCAGCTTCAGCGAATACCACACGTTGGCTTCCCAGGAGAACTCAACCGTCTCATCGATACGTAGCTCGGCCGCCCACGACTGGAGCTGGACGCGCTGAAGGTTGCCTCGCAGGTCGAGTGTGTAGCCGCTGTTGATCACGCCAAGGTCGGGTCGCCGCCGTCGCCATTCGCTGGCCATCATGTCTGCCTGAATGGTGTAGCCCGACATGTTCGCGGGACCCCCATACACCGCGTGCCGGTGAAGTCCCGATGGGGACGGGCTCTTCTTGAGTACTCGCTCCCCGCCGACCTCTTCCGCGCCAAGTCGAGGACCACCGCCAACCCAGAACGGCGGACGGCCGTTCTCGAAGCTCTCCGACCAGGGCAGTGGTGCAAATACCCGCACTTGGGCCGACGCGGTGAGACCACCGACCGCCGCTATCACCTTGCCACCATGGCTGCTAGCATCTGCGCTCGTCGAGAGCATGCCGTCGGTTGAGACGGATGCGCCCACCAGGCCGTCGACGCTCCAGCGCCCCTCCCGGGTGCCGAGCGAGCGTCCATTCGCATCGAACGCCTTCACCTGAAATGTTGCGGTGTCGCCGGCCGATAGGATCAGTTCAGCCGGCACGACGTGGATCCGGGCGATGTTTCCCGCTGGCTCTTCAGTCCCCAGCGACCGGTCCGTGACGGCACTCGGGCTGAAGGGTGTGCTCGTGTTGCCGACCGCGTAGATACCCGACTCGGTCGTGAAATACAGACGACCGTAGGCGGGCGCAAAGGACCCATAGATCTCCGCAAATCGTTCTTCTTCTTCAATCGCAATCTCGTCACTGTCGAGGACGGTCACACCCATGGCGCTCGGCTCGAGGATGTGAACCCTTCCGTTGACTTCTGTGACATAGAGCTTGCCATCGGCCCACACCGGCGACGATTTTCCGACGGTGCCGACGCTGTGGCTCCACAGCTCACGTCCGTCGTTGGAGGCGAGCGCGACAAGGTTGGCTGAGTTGTCGATGAGATAGAGCGTACCGTCTTTGAACGTGGGTGAGGAAAACCCGACAGCGATCTCGTCGGCCCGCCACTTCTCGTGTGTCGCGGTCACGTCTCCCGTCCCGGTGGCGTCGATCGCCACGACCCGACCCATGATTCCAGAATCGACGTTTTCCTCGCTGTGGGCAGCGTAGACCGTCGTGCCGTCGATGATCGGGGACACGTTGATTCCGCGTTTGCTGAGGTTGTACGACCAGACCGTTTCTCCGGTGCGCGCCTGGAGGGCGTAAATATGACCGTCGGCGTTGCCGTCGATTATGAGCCGCTGGCCATTCACAATGGCCACGATCGGCACCGACTGCGTATTCATGTCGAACACGTTGCCGCCGGGGGTCGCGATCCATTGGACGTCACCGGTCCGTTTGTCGAAGGCGAAATACCGATGCCGCGGGGGACCCCCGTAGTCGCCCCATAACGCACCGATGATCGAGAACACGACCCGATCCTCATCGACGACCGGTGTCGACGTGCGCCCTCCGTATCCCGACGCGCGCCCGAGGTCCTCGGCCAGCCGCCAACTCCACACGATGGCGCCGTCGCGGTCAAACACGTTCAAGTGCCCGTCGACGTTCATGGTGAACAGATATCCCGTTTCTGGATCACCGGTGACGCTGCCCCATCCCACGCGGTTGAACGGAACGGTGGTGTTCGTGATGCCGAAGCTGTGTTCCCATAGCTGTGTGCCGTCCTCCGCATCCCAACAGGCGACGACTTCACGCTCATCGACGCCGTTACCGGCACGACCGTTGGCGCAGACTCGACTATCGAAGACTGCCGGCGTCGACCGTCCAATCCAGGCGCGCGACCAGACGAGGTTCTCGCCATCGACTGACCACGAGGTCGGCAGCTCGGTATCCAACGACACGCCGTTCTGATCCGGGCCTCGCCAGCTCGCCCAATCACTGGCCAGAACACTAGAAGCCGTCACGACGGCAATCGTAAGGAACGCGCAGCCCACGCTGACGAGCGGACCAGGTCTCTTCATTCGGAACACCTCAGCAGAAGTATCTAACACTGATAATCACGAATGATATCACGCCAGATTCTGGCTACGGCAGCACTCGCTCGACAGTCCACAGAAGTCCGATCGTAGCGATCAGACCGGACAAGGGCACGACGAGTCGACGGCGGTACCAGGGACGATGGCGAAACCATCCGAGGGTGACGAGGGCCAGGGCGATGACCGACAGTTGACCGATCTCGATACCAAGATTAAAGGTGAGAAGTGAGAGGAGACGTTCGTCGTCGGGGAGTCCGAGATCCGACAGTACGCCAGCGAACCCCAGGCCGTGGAGCAATCCGAACCCGAAGACGACGGCAGGTCGCCATGGGTGTAGCCGAGAAGTCAGGATGTTCTCGATAGCGACCCAGGCGATCGAGAGCGCAATGAGCGGTTCGACGATATCTTGTGGCAACGTGATGAGGCCGAGTGTTCCCAGCGCAAGTGTGACCGCGTGGGCGACGGTGAATGCGGTGACCTGCCAGAGGAGCGCTCGCATCTGAGGGCTTAGCAGGAAGAGGCCGAGGACGAATAGGATGTGGTCGATGCCGCGCGGGACGATGTGGACAACGCCGAGTTGTAGGTACTGCCACGCGAGCTGGCCGCGGCTAGAGCGTTTTTCGAAAAGCTCTAGTACTCGATAGGCGGTTCATGGTACTCCTACGTGCAACGTCCTGTAGGAGGATCAATGCGCGCCTATTCGATGGATCTTCGCGAACGAGTGCTCCACGATAGCGACGCGGGCATGCCGGCGGCCGCGGTCGCGAGCAAATACCGCGTCAGTGCCTCCTGGGTCCGGCGGCTCAAACAACGGCGGCGGGAAACCGGCGAAGTCGCCCCGCGCCAGCAGCGTTACGGGCGGCATCCGGTGCTCGCGTCCCAGCTGCACACGCTCGCGGCCTTGATCCGCGAGCAACCGGACCGCACCCTCGCCGACCTACAGGTCGCCCTGGGTACGTCCGCCAGTCTGGCGACGATGTGGCGGGCCGTGAAACAGCTGGGCTTTACCGTAAAAAAAAACGGTGCGCGCGTCCGAACACGATCGCCCCGACGTCGCGGCCGCCCGCGCGCAGTGGGCAACGACTGCCCCGACGCTCGACCCGACTCGCCTCGTCTTTCTGGATGAAAGCGGGGTCGCCACCAATCTCCTGCGGCGCTATGGGCGCAGCCTTCGCGGCCAGCGGGTCGCCGATCACGCGCCCCAGGGTCGGTGGGAGAGCAGTCCCTTCATCGCCGCGCTGCGGGTGACGGGGCTCACCGCGCCGGGGGTCCTCGATGGCCCGATGGACGGGGCCAGCTTCCTCGCCTACGTCGAACAGATCCTCGTACCGACGTTGCAGCCCGGTGACATGGTGATTGCCGACAACCTCGCCGCGCACAAAGTCGACGGCGTGCGCCACGCTATTGAAGCGGCCGGCGCGACGCTGCGCTTCCTGCCGCCCTACAGTCCCGACTTCAACCCCATCGAGCTGAGCTTCGCCAAACTCAAAGCTATCGTCCGCCAAGCCCGCTGCCGCTCGCTCGACACGCTCTGGCCGCTCCTCGGTGCGTGTCTGTCGCGCTTCACCCCCACCGAATGCCGCACCTACGTCCATCATTGCGGCTACACGGCCGCCAAAGCGTCATGAAAAACGCTCTAGTCTCGTCAACGGGACCCGCGAGAGCGAACGGATCACTGCGTGCACCCGGCTCCAGAATAGAGCGAACGTCAATGCCGCGTGCGTCGTCGACGATCTCCAGATGGATGTCCGGGAACGCCCGCGACGCGAAGAATTCCACCTCCGCCGCGTTGGGTGGAACCGTTCCGGTCAGTCGTGCCGTGAGGCCGAGAACCGTGGGGCGTCCGGCGTCGGTGACGCGTGGTGTCCCGTAGTCTGGGAAGGTGATGTCGAAGGGTGCCGCCTCGTCGTCAAAACGCACGCGGACCCGACGGGCAAAGAGGTTTCGAAGGCGCTGTGTGCGCTCGCTGAACTCTTCGGGGGAGAGTTCTTGCAGGATCGCGACGAGCTCGGCGTCGTCGGAGTCCTGAGGCATGCCAAGGGCGAGCGCATCGAGATCGCACGTCATGTCCACACGGAACGTTCCGTCGACCTGAAGTGTCAGCGTGGTCTGGGTGACAGAGAGCGGATGTGCCGAGATGAGCGCTGAAGCCAGGACGAAGAAAGAACCGACCAAACCGAAACGTTTCATCACTGCGAAGATCCCTTGCGCCGTCCAGGTTCCGAATCCGCGGCGCGTAGCGTCCGTGACTATGGTCGGAACGGAACTGATGAGGATGACGCGACGGAGTCAGTTCAATCTCAGCTTGACTCGATAAGGCCGACCACCGCGAAGAAAGTTGACCACCGTGTCGAAGTCCGCTCCTATTGCGGTGAGTTGGTCGGCCGCCGAATCCGCACTCGCCACGTCGATCCCGCCGACACGGTAGATCACGTCTCCGACCTGCAGACCGGAGACGCCGGCCACGCCGGCGGCCTCGAGCTCCACAACCAAAGCTCCCTCACGAACTTGCAGGTTGTCGACCTCCGCCCGCTGCGTTAGCTCCGACGTTGCGGCGGCGTCGCAGATGGCCATGGCTGCGAGCGTCGCCTCGGACTCGGCTGGGCTCGCGCACGCGTAGAGCTGACCCGGATCGGTCAACTGACTGCCCTCGAGGGCAGAACCAAGTGCCATCAGCAAGACAAGACACACGGCCGAGGAGACTTTCTGGAACATAGAGGTGCCCTTCGGGCCAGTATACGTCGCCGATGCATTTGTCGCGGGTCCCAGCTCGGCTCATGTACCGTACTAGGATCCGGGGGCTGCCTCCGTCTGGCCGATTTCGCCAAGGCGCCGCACAGGTATGGAATCATCGATAGGGTTCGAGACGACGGTTCGATGGCTGACGTTCATACCACACTGGCCAAGTCCAGACTCATCGCGACTGCTTCACAATGTGCGGCGCGTTCCCCGCGAGACAGTGCGAGAGGGTCGTTCGCCGAGACCTCGACCCACGTGCGAGGTCAGGATCTCCCGCTGACCAACGAGTCCACGACGCTCGGGTCGGCGAGTGTCGAGGTGTCGCCAAGGTCGTGAACGTCGCCCTCCGCGATCTTGCGCAAGATGCGTCGCATGATTTTTCCAGACCGCGTTTTTGGCAGACCCTCCGTGAACTGGATTTTCTCCGGCGATGCGTGTGGTCCAATCTCGGACCGCACTGCCTTGACGATCTCGCCCTTCATTTCATCCGTCGGCGTCTGGCCGGTCTTGAGGGTGACGAACGCGTAGATCGCGTAGCCCTTTATCTCGTGTGGATACCCAACGACTGCGGCCTCCGCAACAGAGGCGTGGGTTCCGATCGCGCCCTCGATCTCAGCGGTGCCCATGTTGTGTCCGGAGACGATGATGACGTCGTCGACCCGCCCGGTGATCCAGTAGTAACCATCGTTGTCTCGTAGGCAGCCGTCCCCGGAAAAATACTTACCCGGAAATCGTGCAAAGTAGGTGTCAAAGAAGCGCTGTTGATCCCCGTAGACGCCGCGCATCTGGCCCGGCCAGGGCTCGAGAATGCAGAGATTCCCTCGGGCGTTGCCGCCCTCGAGAATGTTCCCTTCGTCATCGACCAAGGCGGGTTTGATACCGAAGAGTGGAAATGTTGCGGAACCCGGCTTCGTCGGTGTGGCGCCCGGCAACGGCGACAAAAGAATGCCGCCGGTTTCGGTCTGCCACCACGTGTCGACAATCGGGCATCGTTCCTTGCCTATCACGGTGTGATACCAGGTCCATTCGGGAGACTTGATCGGTTCGCCGACCGTGCCGAGTAGGCGCAGACTGCTCAGGTCGTGCTTCGCGGGCCAGGCGTCGCCTTCCTTCATCAGAGCCCGGAGGGCAGTCGGCGCGGTGTAGAAGATGTTGACCTTGTGCTTTTCGCAGACTTCCCAGAATCGGCCCCAATCGGGGTAGTTGGGCACGCCTTCGTACATCATCGTAATCGCGCCGTTCGCGAACGGGCCGTAGGTGATGTAGCTGTGTCCCGTTACCCAACCGATGTCGGCTGTGCACCAAAAAACATCGCCAGCGTGGTAGTCGAAGACGTAATTGAAGGTGGTCGCGACGTACGTCATGTATCCGCCGGTCGTGTGCAGCACACCCTTGGGCTTCCCGGTCGATCCTGAAGTGTAAAGAATGAAGAGTGGGTCTTCGGCGTCCATAGCCTCGGGCGCGCACGTGGTATCCGCCGATGCCAACGCGTCGTGCCACCAAACATCCCGGCCATCGGTCATGTCGACCTGTGAGCCGGTGCGCTTGACGACGAGTATCTTCTCTATGCTCGGAGTCTTTTCGACGGCCTTGTCGGCGTTCGCCTTCATCGCGACGTCCTGCTTTGCGCCGCGCACGCCGGTGTCCTGGGTGATGATTGCCTTGCACTGCGAGTCATTGATCCGGGTGACAAGGCTGTCCGCTGTGAACGCGCCGAACACGATCGAATGAACCGCCCCGATCCGGGCGCATGCCAGCATTGCGATCGCCAGCTCCGGAATCATCTGCATGTAGATGCAAACCCGGTCGCCCTTGACGATACCCAGGTTCTTGAGCGCGTTTCCGGCCTTCTGTACCTCCGACTGAAGATCGGCATAGGTGTAGGTCCTGCTTTCGGTCGGGTCGTTGCCTTCCCAGACTAGGGCGGTGTCGCTGCCGCGGCCTGCTTCAACGTGGCGGTCGACGCAGTTGTAGCAAGCGTTGAGCTTGCCGCCGAGAAACCAGGCAATGTCGGCCTTGTGGTAGTCATACCGCCGTACGGTGTGCCACTTCTCGAACCACGTAATCCGTTGTTCTGCCTGCTCGGCCCAGAAACCTTCAGGATCGCTGACCGAGCGACCGTACAGCGCGCGGTATTCCTCTAGCGACTTGACGTGTGCGTTGGCTGAAAATTCAGCCGGCGGGGTGTAGACGGGTATCCTCTGGACCATTTCAGGTTTGTCTGCCACGACCTTCTCCTGTGATTAACTCCGTTTGTGAGGCCCGACTCTAGAGCCTCTTCGTTGCCACCAATACGTTGCGTGTTTTCCCGTCTGATGTGATCGCGTAGTCCCAGAGCACCGCTTCGCGCTGGAAGCCGAGCCGGCTGAATACTGACTGGGCTTCGGCCTGGTCCAGAGTCATGCGGGCGGTCAGGAGTTGAAGCCCTAGCTCGCGTGCGATGGTTTCGATTTCGGCTGCGAGTTGACGAGCAAGCCCATGACGGCGCGCGCTGGGTGAGACCTGAATCCGGATTTCTCCGAGGTGTCGCGTCCAGCTGGTGGCGTTGTGGAGGAGCGTCGCTTCACCCACCACCTCGCGACCCCTCAGCGCAACTATCGTGACCGCACGATCGTTCTTGATCTCCTCGACCCACTGGCCGATCGCCGCCACGTCAGTAATATTGACTCGGAGGTACAGGAGGTCTTCGGGCGAAAGGGTCCGCGCGAACTTCAGAAGTGCATCGACGTCCGATTCCCCCATCAAGCGAAGCTGTAGGGTGTCGTCACCCAGACCTATCTCGCGGGGGTATCGGTCTCCGAGTGTCTGGGTCACGTTGGCCACCGAGGGGTCGCTGCTCCGCATCCCTCTACTTTCCGAAAGCCTCAGCCGAGTTGTTCGTACGCCCCGAGTGTCAAGAACGCATCGAGGGTTGGGCTCGTCACGAGGCTGTCGAGCAGTTCGACCGCTTCTCCAGTGTGACCGGCGGCTTCGTGAGGAAGCTTCGCCAGCTCTTCATCCCGGATGCGCTGGTAGAGGGCCAGGTCGACGACCCGTCCGTCGTCCATTGTCGCGCCATTATGTACCCACTGCCACAGCTGTGACCTGCTGATTTCTGCGGTCGCTGCATCCTCCATCAAGTTGTTGATGCCGACGGCGCCGTTGCCGCCCAACCAGGCCGCCAGGTACTGGATAGCGACGCTCACGTTGTTTCTGATCCCGGTCTCGGTGATTTGCCCTCCGGGCACACGAAGATCGATGAGGTCACGTCCTTCAACGGTCGCTTCGGGTGACCGATGTTTCTGGTGAGCCTCACCACCAAGAGCCTTCTCGAACACCGGCTTCGCGACGGGGACGAGGTCGGGATGGGCGATCCAGCTGCCGTCGAATCCGTCGCTCGATTCGCGCTCCTTGTCCTCAGTGACCTTGGCGAGGGCCATCTTGTTGACGTCGGCGTCCCGCCGGCTTGGGATAAACGCAGCCATCCCGCCGACGGCATGTGCGCCGCGCTTGTGGCACGTCTGGACAAGCAGTTTCGTGTACGCGCGCATGAACGGTACCGTCATCGTGATCTGCACCCGGTCAGGAAGGACCAGATCCTTGCGAGTGCGGAACTTCTTGACAAGGCTAAAGATGTAGTCCCAGCGTCCGGCGTTAAGACCCGCTGAGTGGTCGCGAAGCTCGTAGAGGATTTCGTCCATCTCGAATGCGGCCATGATCGTCTCAATCAGAACCGTCGCCCTGATCGATCCACGCGCGATGCCGAGCGCGTCCTGCGCGTGGTTGAACACGTCGTTCCAGAGGCGGGCCTCGAGGTGGCTCTCGAGTTTGGGGAGATAGAAATAGGGACCGCTCTTTCGGGCCAGTGTTTCCCTTGCATTGTGAAAGACGAACAGACCGAAGTCGAACAGGCTTCCCGAGATCGGCTGTCCGTCGACGAGCACGTTCTTTTCTAGAAGATGCCAGCCGCGCGGACGAACCAGGAGCGTCGCGATCCGGTCGTTCAGGCGGTACTGTTTCCCTCCGGAGTCGAGGCTCAAGGTGCGGCGGACGGCCTCGACGAGGTTCTGCTGGCCCTCGACGACGTTCTCCCATGTTGGCGAGAGTGCGTCCTCGAAGTCGGCCATAAAGAGGTTCGCCCCACAATTGAAGGCATTGATCATCATCTTGCGTGTGACCGGACCGGTGATTTCGACCCAGCGCTTTTGCAGGTCGCCTGGCGTTGCCGCGACCTGCCAATCGCCCTTGCGGATCTCGGCGGTGTTCGCAAGGAAGTCTGGCACCGCCCCCTGGTCAAGCTCGACCTGGCGGGCTTCGCGGCGGGCGAGCAGCTTTTCACGCGTGGGATTGAACGTCTGATGCAGATCGGCGACGAAGGCGAGCGCCTCGGGCGTCAGTATCTTTTCCGCGGATGGTGTAGCTGCTCCTGCGATCTCCACTGAGACCGAAGCCTGTTGCATGCCGGGGATCATATCGCAGCGTCAGTGTCGGTCCAACCATCGCAGCGAAAGGGATTCTGTGCCTCGCCGTGGAGGTACGCCGCTGTAATCCACGTTACAAGGCTGTCGCCGCTCCAGGGGGAATCTCTCCCGCGGAAGCCATCTACCTGCTGCACGACGGCCGGCACAGCTATTGCTCCTTTAGTCCAATACCGGTGGCCTGAATGACGGCGAAAGCCGAAAGTGCTGGGGAGCCTGGCCTCCGGGAAGGGGTTTCACAATACCGTGAGGCCCCTTTTCTTTTGTACCCTTCGTAGGACGTGATGAGGCCGAGTGTCGACCTGAACTGCGATCTTGGCGAGTGGTCCGGTCACGATCAGGTCGGGGACGCCGCACAGATTGTCTCCCGTATCACGTCTGCCAATGTGGCGTGTGGGTACCATGCCGGTGACCCGTCCGTCATGCGAACGACCGTTCGTCTCTCCCTGGCACACGGCGTCGCGGTCGGTGCACATCCCGGATTCCCGGACCGTGAGGGGTTTGGGCGGCGGACGCGTCAGGTTTCGCCGGACGAAGTGGAGGACCTGGTCCTCTACCAGATCGGGGCGCTGTCTGGCATCGTCGCTGCTGAAGGTGGTCGGCTGACCCATGTCAAAGGTCACGGAGCGCTGTACAACATGGCGTCGGTCCAGGCGCCGATTGCCGAGGCGGTGGCGCGTGCGGTGAAGGCGGTCGATCGGAGACTCGTCCTCTTTGGCCTGTCAGGGTCCTGTGTGCTGGCTGCGGGTCGGGCTGCTGGGTTGGTGGTTGCCTCGGAGGTCTTTGCCGACCGCGCGTATCTATCGGATGGCACGCTCGTTCCCCGTTCGAAGGCGGGGGCGGTGCTCTACGAGCCGTCGGCGGTGGTTGAGAGGGCCGTGGCAATGGTGACGGAAGGCCTCGTCACAGCCGTCAGCGGAGAGGTGATACCGGTCGTGGCTGACACGCTCTGTGTCCACGGCGATACACCGAACGCGGTCGAGCTGGTGACCCGCCTTCGTAGCGGACTGGCAACAGCTGGAGTCGAGGTGGCGGCGATTGGGGCGTGAGCTCTGCGCAGGAGTCGTCATCTCCGTCGACCGCTGGCTGATGCGCCGACGCCCCGTGGCTGGCCGGCATCCGCCATCCGGCTCACCGACGGGGCTCAGTGAATCGTATAGGGCTCACTCAGCGTGAAGGGCGCCACTTCGACCTCCAATTCCTCACCCTCGGGTCCGACCATCTTGTAGGTCCCATTCATGGTGCCGAACGGTGTCTTGAGGGAGCAGCTCGATGTGTATTCGAACGACTCGCCAGGCTCGAGCGTCGGTTGTTGCCCGACGACGCCTAGACCCCTGACCTCTTCGAGGTTGTTGTCGGCGTCCGTGATGATCCAGTGCCGGCTGATCAACCGGACCCTGTCGGAGCGCTCGTTCGTGATCTCAATCGTGTAGAGGAAGAACCAGAGATTGCGGTGCGGGTCGGAGCGGGATGGAGCGTAGCGTGCGGTGACGTGTACCCTGACTCCCTGGGTGACGGCCTCCGATGTATGTACCGTGCCTTGCGTTGGATCGTAGCTCACACACGATAATACGCTGCCGACATGATCCCCATCAACACGTTGCTTGACGCCTACCGCACCGGATACTTCCCCATGGTTGTTGGCGGGCGCCTCGGTTGGTACTCGCCTCAGAGCCGGGGCGTGATTCCGCTCGACCGGTTCCATGTCTCGCGGCGGCTGAAACGTATTGTTCGCCAGGGTCGGTTGCAGACGAGTGTCGATGGCGCGTTCCGTCGGGTCATTGCGGCGTGCGCCTCGCGGCCCGACGATGCCGGGAACTGGATCGACGACGAGATTGTCGAGAGCTACTGTGCCCTCCATGAGGCTGGGCACGCACACTCGGTCGAGGTCTGGCAACGTGATGCCCTCGTGGGTGGCCTGTATGGGGTGAGCCTGCGCGGCGCGTTCTTTGGCGAATCGATGTTCCACACGGCGACCGATGCGTCGAAAGTCGCACTCAGCACATTGGTTGACCGACTACGGAATAGAGAGTATCGACTACTCGACATCCAATGGCTGACTCCACACCTCAGTCAGTTCGGTGCGATTGAGATCCAACGACGTGAGTACATGAGGAGGTTGGCTGTGGCGATGCAGGTCGATTGTTCCTTTGCGACCAGTTCGTCGCTAACCGAGGTCTAGAGGCCTAGCCTGGCGTCCAGTACGTCACTAGTTGTACTCGGGCCTAGACGTATCTTGCGCGAGGTCCCAGCTCAACTGGTGGACGAGACGCACGATGCGCGACATCTTGTCGTAGTCAAGGCGGTCTGGCCGGTCCCACTGCGTGTGGTAGTCGGGGTGCAGACCAGTGTGGACGAACAGTGCCGGGATACCTTGGAATAGGAACGGCCAATGGTCGCTACGTCGAAGCAGGTTGGACCGGTTGTCGTCGTATCGGAACCGGAGCTGCAGCCTGTCGACGTTTGCGCCTTCAGCCGCTACGCGTAGGTCCGCACTGTAGCTGTATCCAAGCAGATTGACCGCATTTGCGTTCGACTCGGCGGTTTGGGGCTGGAGACCCCGGAAGCGGAATCCCGGGTTCTCTGGCACTTCTTCGTGCCGGCCGATCATGTCCATGTTGATGACGGCGATTGTCTTGTCGAGTGGAGCCAGTGGCTCCTCTGTATACGCCCACGCTCCCAGCATGCCGCGCTCTTCAGCGTTCCAGGCGGCGAGAAGGATCGATCGGCGGGGGTAGACACCGCGCGCCCCAGCGAGGGAGTACGCCTCGGCGATCTCCAGAAGCCCGGCAACACCCGAGGCATCATCATCGGCGCCATTGAAGATCCCTTGTGGTGTGATTCCCTCGTGATCGTAGTGGGCGCACAGGATGATCCACTCGTTGCGGAGCAGAGGGTCGGAGCCATTGATCAGACCAACGACGTTGTGTTCCGGACGACGCTCCCGGTGGATGGAGGCTGCGACCTGGACGACGATATCCGGACGTGCAATCGGCGTGATCCCCCCTGACGTTTCAGCCCGGCGCGTCAGAGAATCGAAGTCCATCCCGTTGCCGGCGAGCATGCGCTCAGCCTGCTCCACCGAAACGCGAAGCACCGGGATTCTCACCTGGTCGACCCAGGCTCCTAGTTCGTATCTGGGGACGCGCGGTGGCACCCCTCGCCAGGTCGTACGCATCCCTTCCTGGAGAGAGCGCGGAATCGAGTGATTGTGGAGATCGGCGACGAGCAGCCGCGCTGCCGCGCCGCGCTGCTGTGCCTCCAAGGCCTTCCGAACGGACCGCGCGTGTTCGGAAGGCACCTCTCCATCGAACGGACTCTCGGGGTCGTCCTCTCCAGGCTCGTGGTCGAGGACCATCACGACGCGGCTGCTGATGTCGGCGTTGCCGTAGTCATCATGTCCGAGCAGCGGGGCAGAGATCCCGAATCCCGCGAATACAAGAGGCCCCTCGGCCTGGCCAGTGCCGCTGAAGCGCTCCGGGTAGAAGTCCTGGCCAAGCGAACCTGTCGATGTCCGGTCGCCGACCGTCACGGCGAACTGGTTGGGTGCACCGAGACTCGGGATGACGAGATCGAACCGATGGAGATAGCTGCGGTCCGCGCCAATCGGTGTCAACCCCAGTTCCTCGAAGCGTGTCTCGATGAACCGTCGGGCCTGCCGGTTTCCTGGGGTGCCGACGAGACGGCCCTCCATGCCGTCAGACGCCAGAACGAGCACGTCGCGTCTGAGATCGGCCGCAGAGATCGACGACGACTCCGGCGCCAGCTCTTGGCCTACGCCGTGCAATGAGACGATAGCGATGGCGAGTAGTGTCGATCCGGACCTTGGACTCAGTCCCATGCTGGTCGATTGTACCTATCCGCCGAAAGGCTGTGGTGTTAGGCGTATTCGACTCGCTGGTGCGGCAGCCCAACTCCTCTTCCCACCGGAAGCCCCAACAGCATCCGGATGACCAGGGCCTGAGGCGTTGGCCGTTGGCGTGCGTGCTATGCTACGGCGCCTGCCATGCCGGGGCCAGCTTCCGAGAAAGGTAGTCGTCCAAGCCAGCGGGGTGTGGCGGTCTCGATCGGTGTCGACGCCGCCGCTCGACACGTTTTCCTTTGTTGCGATCAGACGACCGCCAAGTGCTGTGACAAAGCACGCGGTCTGCACGCCTGGGACTACCTGAAACGGCGGCTCAAGGAACTGGGTCTCTCCGGCCGTGGTGGCGTGCTCCGAACGAAGGCGAACTGCCTCCGCATATGCGAGGGCGGACCGGTTGCCGTCGTGTATCCGGAGGGCACGTGGTATCGCGAGTGCGACCCGCCGGTGCTCGAACGGATTATCCAGGAGCACCTCATCGCGGGTCGCCCCGTGGAGGATGCCCAAATCCTGTCCCAGACGCTCTCGGCGACTCGAGCGGACGCCTGCCGCTCGAACGACGAGTCCACCGGCTCCTAAGGGCTCGGTACCGCACGCCTAACTAGCGCTGGCCGAACGCTGCCGCTGAAACCCGGCTCGACCGTCCTGCACTCTCGTGCACGCGGAGCACGTGTGGTCCCTTGGTCAGACGGCTAGCTGACCGCCGACACGCCGACGCCAGTTGCCCTGTCAGCCTCCCCATTCCTGGCATCCAACCTATGCCGCCCATGCCGCCTATGTCGCTCATAGTGAAACCGGTCTCCTCGAGGAAATCACAATCCACGGGCGGCGGCCCGCGGTCGGCCGAACGCGTGACCACGTGCGGGGTCGCTTACACATTGGTGATTTCCGGCGGCCCGAGGCGTCGTTGAGTGCCAAGCCTTGCGAAACGGCGTGCAGCGATGTCACGAAAGGCTGGCCGGCATATTGCACGACATGGACCAACAGGAGCACCGGTTCGAGGACACGACCATGGATGACCCAACACGAGCCCGGATCGATGCCGGTCTTGCAGACGTTCTGGCGCGCCAGCTGCGCGCGCTGGTCGATGACTGGGAGCCGGTCGATCGTCACCCCGTCCGGATCTCTCACATTGCAGCGGAAGAGGACCTGCCCTCTTCGATGGCAACCGGGGTTGGTGACGGCGACGTCTGGGTGGATGATCTGAACGCCTTGATTGCGCGTTCGTATGACTTCGAAGCAGCCGAGTGGCTGTGGCACTACGCCGAGACGACGAACGGTCTGATCGGCTCGTTCCCCCCAACGGCCCGACTACGCCACGGTCAGAAGTATAGGGCGTAGCCGGGTCCCGCCTCTGCTCGGTAGGCGCTGCATCCTCACGGGCGGCGTTGCGACTCACTCACATCCTTCCCGGATGCTCGTTCGTCGCGCCTGGCCCGTGTGGCGCAGCGCCAACCTCGCTCGTGGTGGCTACGTGGGCATTGCCTATTACGGGCGGCGTTGCGGCTCACTCACATCCTTCCCGGATGCTTGGCTCGTCGCGCCTGGCCCGTGTGGCGCAGCGCCAACCTCGCTGGTGGTGGCTACGTGGGCATTGCCTATTGCGGGCGGCGTTGCGGCTCACTCACATCCTTCCCGGATGCTCGTTCGTCGCGCCTGGCCCGTGTGGCGCATCGCCAACCTCGCCTGATCCTTCCCGGATGTTCGTTCGTTGCGCGAGCTACTACAATCTATTCATGGACTTGAGCGGCGTGTATCCGCCGATTCCGACGCCGTTCGTTTCAGATGGCGAGACGGTCGATGTCAAGGGATTGTCCGGGAACGTACGTCGCTGGATGGCGAGCGGCCTGCGAGGTCTCGTCGTGCTTGGCTCGAACGGTGAGGCCCCGCTCCTGGACGAGCATGAATCCGACACGGCCATCGAGACGGTTCGTGCGTCCGTACCTCGCGAGCGTCTCGTCATTGCCGGTACCGGACGCGAGTCGACCAAGGCAACCACCGATGCGTCACGTCGAGCGGCTGCCCTGGGTGCGGATGTGGTGCTGGTCCGCACCCCGTCGTACTTCAGGCCCCAGATGACTGACGACGCGTTCCTCGCCCATTA
Organism: Vicinamibacterales bacterium; assembly: GCA_965223015.1. Taxonomy (GTDB): domain Bacteria; phylum Acidobacteriota; class Vicinamibacteria; order Vicinamibacterales; family UBA8438; genus CAUZIB01. The sequence continues at coordinate 147,983 of CBDCVL010000003.1, forward strand.
CACCGCCGTGGCTGAGGGTTCGCCAATTCCCGTACTGCTCTACAACCACACCGCGCTTACCGGTGTGACACTGCCGATCAAGGTGGTGGCCCGCCTGGCCGAGCATCCGAACATCGTCGGCATGAAAGAATCAGGGGGCGACATCGGGTTTGTCTCGTCGCTAGTCGATGAGACACCCGACGATTTTTCTGTTCTTGTTGGTTCGGCTCCCACGTTTTATGTGAGTCTGTTGTCGGGGGCTGTCGGGGGCATCATGGCGCTAGCAGCTGTCGCTCCTGGCGAATGCGTCGAACTCTACCACCTCGTTCAGTCTCGCCGGTATGGTGACGCGCGCCAGCTGCAGAAACGCCTGACACCGTTGGCGCGTCTTGTAACCCGAGCGTATGGCGTGGCTGGGTTGAAGGTCGCACTCGACCTGCTGGGATATGTCGGTGGTCCGCCGCGCCCCCCGCTGCGTCCCGGGGGCCGTGAAGCGGCCGCCGAGCTGGGCGGTGCGCTGGCCGAGCTGGGCATGCTCCCTACGGGTGGCATGCTGGTTGCAAATGTCGCAGCAGAGCCGCTGCGGGTGGGCAAGACGGAGAGAAAGAGATGCTAGCTGGTCGGTTCCGTTTCTTGTTTCGGAATGCCCAGCGCACGCGGCGCGGCGTCCATGATCGTGGACAACTGATGCAAGATCACCACAGCTCCTCCGTTCATCCATTCCGGGCGCGCGATCATGCCCAGATTGCGGCGGCAGTTGCTGGGTTGCTGCTAGTGGGCAATGCGTGCGCCACGAACCCGGTGACCGGCGATCGCGAGTTCGTCTTGATGAGTGAGGCCCAGGAAGTCTCTTTGGGTCAGCAAGTTGATGCCGAGATCCAGCGTGACATGGGGATCTACGGCGATCCTGGCATCCAGCGGTATGTCGAGGAAATCGGGCTTGCTCTCGCAGCGCTCTCCCATCGACCTGACCTTCCGTGGCAGTTTGCAGTCGTTGATTCTCCAGCGGTGAATGCCTTTGCGCTGCCAGGTGGCTTCATCTATCTGACTCGCGGAATTTTGGCGTATCTGGGTGATGAGGCGGAGTTGGCTGGTGTGTTGGGACATGAAATCGGCCACGTCACGGCTCGACATGCTGTCCAGTCGTACACGCGCGCAACCGGTGCCCAACTCGGACTAGTTGTGGGGCAGGTCTTCGTATCCCAGATGGGACCGAACCCGTACGGACTTCCGGGGTTGACCGATGCCGCAAGTACCGGTCTTGGTCTCATGTTCTTGAAATTCGGGCGCGATGACGAAATCCAGGCTGATCGCCTCGGCGCAGAATATGGCCTGGCCGGTGGCTGGCATCCTGAAGGCGTTTCGGACATGTTGTCGACTCTGGGCAGGATCAGTGAAGCGGCTGATCGACAGGGCACGCCCAACTTTCTGTCGACACACCCGGAACCGGCAGCGCGCGTGCTGGAGGTCGCGCCGGTCATTCAGGAGCTCACGGCCGATCGTGATCCAGCGACCCTGCGTGTCGACCGCTCTGGGTATCTCGACCGGATCGAAGGTCTTCTCTTCGGAGACAACCCGGCGGAGGGAATCGTCCGGGGCAGCGAGTTTCTGCACCCACCGCTGAGGTTTGCCTTCGAGTTTCCAGAGGGCTGGGACGTACAGAACAGCGAGTCCGTGGTGATTGCGAAGGAGCCTGGCGCCGAGATTTACGTGCTGCTTCAGCTGGCCGAGAATCCACGGGGGAACAATCTTCCGAGTATTGCGGAACAGGCGATGCGGGATTCGGGATACCGACTCAGTAGCGGCGGGGAGGCCAGTATTAATGGGCTGGACGCCTACATAGGCACGTACGTTGGTCGCGCGGACGGCATCGGCGACGTCACGGCGAGGGTCGCCCACATCCGACATGGGCAGGAGCTGTACGTGCTCGGTGGACTCGGGCCATCGGAGCTCTTTTCGAGAGTCGAGTCGGATATCAACCGAAGCATCCGGTCATTTCGTCCCTTGAGTCGTGCGGAGGCGGAGAGCATCCTCCCAAACGAGATTGCCACCTACGTGGCCAAGACTGGAGATACCTGGCAGTCAATCGCCCAGGCGGAAGGCGAGGAGATCGTCAACGCGAGAACACTCGCGATCATGAACGGGTCGCCCGTCAATGAGCAACCGCAACCCGGCGACCGGCTCAAGATAGTCGTGGCCGGGGGCGGCCGGTGAGGTGCGTTCGTTCACTCCACCACGCGTCTTGCGCCCAGGTACCGTCGGGCCCAGTAGGCGTTGCCCAGCTGCTCTAGGCGTACCTTGCCTCTTGCGCTTGGCGCGTGCACGAACGTACCTCTATCAATGACCAAGCCGACGTGTGACGCCCCCGGTTCGACGGTCGTGAAGAACACGAGGTTACCCGGGCCCAGTTCGTCGACGTCTACGCTGCGTCCCGCACGATACTGCTGCTGAGCCCGACGCGGGAGTGAAATCCTCTGCTGTGCGAAGACGTAGCGCGTAAAGCCGCTGCAGTCGAACCCACGGGGTGTCGCTCCCCCTTCCCGGTACGGGACTCCGGTCAGCTGGAGCGCGGTGGTGGTCAACGCGATCCGAACGGTCGAAGTCGTGGCACTCCGGCCACCATCTGGACTGGCGGGACGGGGGAGCGGTTCCAGTCCCATTCCACTGCCAGAGGCGCAGCCTGCCGAGACCAGGGCGACGATGACAATGAGGCCCGTCGAGTGCGTCATACAAAAGGAATCTGTACCACATTCCGCGCGGTGAGGAGGACCCACACTGTTGGAGACGTGTCTGGGAAGTATTAACTCCATTCTTAACAGTATGTTAGGGGCTGTCTCCGCTTGACACGACGGTGGGGTCGGGCGAGAATGACGTCAAGGTTCATGGAGCAGACGCTGCTACTCAATGCGACCTACGAACCGCTGAAGGTGGTCGACTGGCGAAAGGCGATCACGCTGTGGTGTCAGGGGAAGGTCGAAGTGATCTCGGTCTACGACCGTGAGATCAGGTCGGTCTCGGTTACATTCAAGCAGCCGTCTGTCATCCGACTCCTTTCCTACATCACTATCCGGCGGCGCTTCAACTACGTCCCGTTTTCGCGGGCGAACATCTACGCTCGTGATCACCATCAGTGCCAGTACTGTGGCCGGAGGTTTCCGGTTGCCGATCTCACGTTCGACCACGTCGTTCCGGTGTCGCAGGGAGGCCGTAAGGACTGGGAGAACATCGTCACGGCCTGCGTTGATTGCAACCGGCGGAAGGGCGGACGCACCCCAGAACAGGCTGGACTCCGCGTGATCAGACGACCTCGCCGTCCGACGCGCCCACCCCTCGTGCGGTTTACCATCGGTATCGACACGGCTCCGGAGGGCTGGCGGGACTATCTGTATTGGAACGTCGAGCTCGACGATTCCTAGCGTCCCGAGTATGCGATACCTAACCATTCGGCCGCGCATCACGTCCATACGGCCGCTCTGGGCAGTCAGAGGTGGCCGCGTCGCTATCGAAGGCACCGACCTCGTCGCCGAGCCCGGTTCGCTACCCGAGGTGTATCTCGGCACCCATCCCGCGCAGGTTGTTCGCGCGTCTCCTCGAGAGGTTGTGGTTGTCGTTCCCGCCGATGGGGAAGGCGGTCGAACGCCGGTCCGCGTCGAGGGAGCCCTTGGCGAGACCGTCTTCATCGAGGTTGGGAAAGATGTCGCAGCGGGTCTCCATCAAGTAGACAATCCGGCGATCGATCGTGACGGCCGTCTCTATCTCACCTATAGCGGCTCCCGCGGTGAATCCTCTCGGGTCTCGCTGTTTCGGGTCGGTCACGATGGCTTCCGGGAGCCGTTTCTTTCTGGTATCACGAACGCAACCTCGCTCGCGTTTGCGCCCGACGGTCGATTGCATGTGTCGAGTCGGTTCGAGGGCACCGTGTATCGGGTGGAGTCGGACGGAACCTACAAGGCCGTCTCGTCGGAGCTGGGCGTTGCCTGTGGTCTCGCCTTTTCACCCGATGGCACACTGTATGTCGGTGACCGGTCCGGTACGGTGTTCCGGGTCGGAACGTCTGGTCATGCCACGCCGTTCGCGTCGTTGCCTCCCAGTATTGCGGCGTTTCATTTGGCCTGGGGGCCAGACGACGCGCTGTACGTCACCTCGCCGACACTTTCGTCCCATGACTCGGTGTATCGGCTCGATCACACCGGGAAGCTCGACGAGATTTGCTCGTCGTTTGGTCGGCCGCAGGGCTTGGCCTTCGACTCCGGCGGCCACCTCCACGTTGTGGAAGCGCTCGCCGGCTCAAGCGGTGTCTATCGTGTGGGGTCCGACGGCTCGAAGACGTGCGTGTTGTCGGCTGGCGCTCTCGTCGGCTTGGCTTTTGATCCCAGCGGTGGACTGGTTGTCGTCTCCGGTGACACTGCCTATCGTCTGGACGTGCCACTCCGCCCGCTCGGAGCGGCATCGTAGGCGTGTTACCATCACGAGTTGGACCACTCTTCGAGTGCGGCACCGGCGCCCATGTCCCAGGACGCGATTGATGTACGCGGTGCCCGCGTGCACAACCTCAAGAACATCGATGTCCTGATCCCGCGGGACCAGCTGGTCGTCATCACCGGGCTGTCGGGGTCGGGAAAGTCGTCGCTCGCGTTTGACACGGTGTATGCGGAGGGCCAGCGCCGCTACGTCGAATCGCTGTCGGCGTATGCTCGTCAGTTCCTGGAGCAGGTCGAGAAACCGGACGTTGACCAGATTGATGGTCTGTCACCGGCGATCTCCATCGAGCAGCGAACCACTGGCTCCAATCCGCGGTCCACAGTTGGAACGGTCACCGAAGTCTACGACTATCTCCGCCTCCTATTCGCCAACATTGGTGTCCCGCACTGCCCTTCGTGCGACGGGGAGGTGACGTCCCAGACAGTTTCCCAGATTGTCGAAGCAGTCATGGCTGGGCCGCGAGATGAGAGGGTGAACGTTCTTGCCCCGGTGGTGAGAGGACGCAAAGGCGAATTCAAGAAGGAGCTTGCTGCGATTCAGGCCACGGGTCTACTCAAGGTGCGGGTCGATGGTGAGGTCAGGTCCGTCGAGGAGACCACCGGACTTGATCGCCGAAAGAACCACTGGATCGACGTGGTCGTCGACCGGTTGGTCCTGCGCCCAACCGGTATGCGCCGTTTGACTCAATCGCTCGAGATCGCTCTTTCGCTGGCCGACGACGTCGTGATTGTCAACACGCAGGGCGGCGGGGACCGACTGTTTTCGCGGCGGCTCGCCTGCGTGCACTGCGGCATCAACATGCCGGAGTTGACCCCGCGGATTTTCTCCTTCAATTCTCTTCATGGCGCGTGTCCGAATTGCGAAGGGCTTGGGGTGGTCGAGGATTTCGACCCTGTGAGGATCGTTCCCGACGAAACCAAATCGCTGGCTGGCGGCGCGGTCCATCCATGGGCTCACGGTGATGCCAAGATGGTGCGCGAAGCGCTGACAAGCCTCGGACGTCACTTTGAGATTGATTTGAAGGTGCCGTTCGGACGGCTGTCACGAAAGCGCCGCGAGATACTGCTGTACGGGCCGGGTGGTGCCAAGAGTGGTGCAGTTTCCTCGCCCGCCCGCCAGCGCGGTCGAAAGAAGACGAGGCTGGAGCCCTTCGGACGCGACTTCGAAGGGATCATTCCGAACCTCAGGCGGCGATACGCGGAAGGGACGTTGGAGCAGCAAGAGTCGTTCGAGCACTATCGGTCGCTGGGTTCCTGCCCGACCTGCGGCGGGGAGCGCCTGCGGCCGGAGAGCCGCTCCGTGAGGGTCAAGGGCCGCACACTCTCGGGCTATGTCGATCTCCCAATTGCAAAAGCCCGCGAGGTTTTTGATGCGCTTGAGCTTCGCGACCGGGAGGCACTTGTTGCCGAGCGGGTACTTCGCGAGATTCGGCAGCGGCTTGCGTTCTTGACTGACGTGGGCGTGGGGTATCTGACGCTAGCCCGCGGCACGGCGACGCTTTCCGGTGGTGAGGCACAACGAATACGACTGGCTACGCAGATTGGTTCAAGCCTGACTGGCGTGCTTTACGTGTTAGATGAGCCCTCGATCGGGTTGCACCAGCGAGACAACCGGCTATTGCTGGGGACGCTCGCGCGACTTCGCGATCTGGGAAACACAGTCGTTGTCGTTGAGCACGACGAGGAGACGATTCGCTCTGCCGACTACGTCATCGACCTAGGGCCTGGTGCCGGTGAGCACGGTGGGCGCGTGATCTTTCAGGGTTCGCCGTCGCAGCTTGCCGCCGATGGCGATGGGTCGCTGACAGGGCAGTATCTTCGATCGGAACGAACCATTCCGATACCGGAGGACCGCCGGCCGCGGCTGCAGGGCGCGTTGACTGTTCGCGGCGCCCGTGCCAACAACCTCAAGGCTATTGATGTTGGGATACCGCTGGGCGTGTTTACCGCGGTGACGGGTGTCAGTGGGTCGGGCAAATCGACTCTCGTCAACGACATCCTGTATCGGTCACTGGCCAGGACGCTGCATCGGGCGACAGATGAGCCAGGTGTCCACGACGGCATTGACGGGCTCGAGCTTGTCGACAAAGTGATCCAGATTGATCAATCGCCCATCGGACGGACGCCGCGGTCGAACCCAGCCACGTATACAGGGTTGTTTACGTCCATACGCGAACTCTTCTCGATCCTGCCGGAGTCGCGTGCACGCGGATACAAGCCTGGCCGTTTCTCCTTCAACGTCAAGGGTGGTCGCTGCGAATCGTGTCAGGGAGATGGCGTAATTGCCATCGAGATGCACTTCCTGCCAGATGTCTACGTCACATGCGAGCACTGCAAGGGTCGGAGATACAACCGCGAGACACTAGAGGTCGTCTATCGGGGAGCCTCGATCGCTGATGTGCTCGACCTGACGGTGGACCAGGCGCTACCGCTGCTCAGCAACTTTCCGCCAATTGCGACTCGGCTGGGAACTCTCCAGAGCGTTGGGCTTGGGTACATCCAGCTCGGACAGTCTGCGACGACACTGAGCGGCGGCGAGGCGCAGCGCGTCAAGCTGTCGAAGGAGCTTTCCCGGCGGGGTACCGGCAAGACACTGTATATTCTCGATGAGCCAACGACAGGATTGCACTTCGAGGACACCCGTCGGCTGCTGGAGGTCTTGAACAAGCTCGTGGATCAGGGAAACACCGTCGTTGTCATCGAGCATCACCTCGACGTCATCAAGTCGGCTGACTACGTCATTGACCTTGGGCCGGAAGGGGGCGATGAAGGAGGGGAGATCATTGCCGAGGGCACGCCCGAGGAGGTTTCCGAGGCCGGAGCCTCTGAAACTGGACGCTACCTCCGCAGCGTGCTGAAACGGAAAAAATCCCCGACAAGACAGTGACAGCCGGGCGTAGGATACAAGAGACGCAACGCTGATTGTGGCAAGAATGACACACTCTGTGCAAAGTAGACTGTGGCTATCTAACCACAGTGACAGCCTAGTCCTCTGTTTTGACGAGTCTCTAAATATCTGTAAAGTTCAAGAAAGAATACGTTTAGCCGATGTCTGATAAAAGGCTTCTTTCGGGTATTATTCTTGCTCGGCAGAACGGTCGTGCAGAGAGCTTTGCCTGTGAACAGTAGCACTCAAAAGACGATTCGACGTCCGGTCGCCTGTTCGGGCATTGGCCTACACTCGGGCCAGAAGGTGACGCTTCGACTCAAGCCGGCTCCTGCCAATCACGGCATCGTATTCAAGCGGCTGGACCTCGATGGCTTGGAGATTCCCGCCGACGTGGCACACGTTGCGAACAAGTACTATGCGACGGGATTGGCGTGGGAGGCGGCGTCCGTGGAGACCGTCGAGCACCTGCTGGCTGCCCTCGTCAGCCTCGAAGTGGACAACGCCATTGTCGAGCTGAACCAGGCCGAGGTGCCCATCATGGATGGGAGCGCCGCGTCGTTTGTCTATCTCGTTCACGAAGCCGGCACGAAGAAGCTCACCGCACCAAGAAAATTCCTCAAGGTCGTTCGGCCGATTGCGTTGTCACGCGGCGACAAGCGGATCGCCTTGTATCCGTCGGACCACTTCAAGGTGACGTACAGCATCAGCTTCGACCATCCGCTGTTGCGGCACCAGTCGCGTACGTTGCGTCTGACGGAAGCGGCGTTCGTCGACGAGATCGCGCCGGCGCGCACCTTCGGTTTTCTCAAAGAGTCAGAGATGCTGCGTCAGAGAGGATTGGCGCTTGGCGCGTCGCTCGACAATGCGATTGTGTTGGGTGAGACGGGTGTGCTCAACAGCTCACTCAGGTTCGAGGATGAGTTTGTGCGACACAAGATCCTCGACGTTATTGGCGACCTCTCCCTGGTGGGACATCCGATCATCGGCCACCTCGTGGCACACCGTGCCGGCCACGCGCTTCACACGAGCTTCGCTGAGAAGATTCTAGAGGATGTCGAGGCCTGGCGGCTCGTGGAGTCGCCGTCCGAACAGACGGTCGTCCAACCCTCCGGTGTGCCGGTCGAGGAAACACTCGCGAGTTCCTGAGAACGCCTAGCTGTTCTGAGCTTCGACACGAGGTCAGAGAAGTCCCCCGCGACGGCAAGCGGGCTCACCAGACCACCAGCCGTCTGGAGGTCGTCTCAGATCCGCAGGCCTCGAACCAGTCGATTCCCTCCGACACCAGGTCGAACTTCAGCGCATAGTGTCCCGGCGTCTCCGGAACCGCGATCTCGATCGGAACGTCGAGCGTCCCTTGAGGCGCAAGGGTCTGAGGAAGCCACGCGCGGGCATGGTCCCGATCCAACACCTCGCCCCTCGCGTTGCAGAGTTGTGCGCCAAGGCGGACCAGTCGCCGGCCATAGGAAGCATTGGACGGAAAGGGACGGGCGCAGAGGTTGGACACGCGGGTAGTGAGGCCAAGCGTTCCGCCGCGATGACCAATCAGCGGCAGGCCAGGCAACGACGACGCAACCTCAATGCGAGCCCGAGGTGTTGCGCCGGGGATCGCATTTCCCAGGTTGCTCGTGTCCCAGACCTCTTCTCTGATGGCCGTGTAGTCCGGACTGCCGGGTGCGAATCGTCTCGAAAACGCCTCCTCCGGATGATCAGTGATTTCCCACGTCAGCCGGTCTACACCTATCTCGTTTGCCCGGCGCCGAGCCAGATTCATTTCTTCGTCAGAGTCGTTCCAGCGGAAGAGGATGTACCGCCAGTTGAGGAAGGGTAGGTCACGCCCGGCCCTTTGCTTCTCATCCGCCATGGTCGCCAGATTGTGCAGGGCGACGTTGAGGTCACCGCGGCGGCGATATTTCACATAGCTCTCGGGAAGCGCGCCATCGAGCGAAAACGTCACTTCGTCGATTCCACTGTGGACCAGTGATCGAGCACGTTCCTCATCGAGGGCAAGGCCGTTGGTGCTGGTATACAGATAGATGTGAGGAAAACGGCTCTTGATGTACTCGCACATCTCAACGGCGCGCTTATGCAAGAAGGCTTCGCCGTAGTTGAAGAAGTCGACCCGCACGAGCGCCTCGCCGGCCTCATTAATGACGCGCGTGAAGAGGTCGAAGTCAAGCATTCCGGCTTGGCGTGTCCGGGTGATCCCGGTTTCTGGCGCGCAGCAGGCGTCCAGGCACGAGATATTGCACGCCGCCGTGCACTCGATGTAGAGGCGATTCGGTAGCGCGCCGACGTCAAGCGGGCGCTGAGGGGGCTGTGCCCCGTCGGGCAATGGGAGCTTGAGGGGGCAATCGCCACAGAAGTGTGAGCCTCCGGTGTTCAGCTCGCGTCGCACGGTCTGGATGGTTGGGTCATTCCAGATGTCAGACAGGCTGTGCGTGCGTGCGTCACCCAGAACTCGCTGGGCGTATGGGTCGGCACACCCGCATACAACGCGGCCGTCGCAGAGGAGCACGAGGGTCGTCCACGGCCACGAGCAGGTGAAACGATGAGCCAGATGATTCAGCGACATCTGAAGCGTTACTTCTTCGCGAGACGGTCGAGATACGCGCCGGCCATCTCGTTCTCGTATGTGACCGTGTTGAGGAATAGGCTCTCCCTCAGGTACTGCTCACGCTCGGTATCGCTCAGCTGGGCGATCAAGGCGTTGATTTCCTTCATGGTGTCTTCGAATGTTCGATCGAGGCCGTGTTGGACACCAAGCTCTCGATAGAGGGCTTCGAGCACCGCTAACAAATCTCCATCGAGGGAGATCTCCGTTCCGGAGCTGGTCGTGATGGTCCGCATACTCATCCCCCAAAGCTGTCGACCGCGGCCGCCTCATCCGCATGTATCTCAATGAAATTTTGCGTGCCCGTCATTGTGAGCATTGTCTCGACCCGTTTCTGCACGCCGGCGAGTTTGAGACCGCCACCCGCCTGTGTGGACTGGCGATACAGGTCCATCAGGCAGCCGATAGACGCGCTGTCGAGATAGGCCACGTGTGACATGTCGATGACGACCTTCGACTCGCCTTGGGCCACGAGGCCTGCCACTGAGCCCGAAAACTCGGAGAGCATCGGGTACATGAGTTTTGCCTCGCCAACGCGCACGATGACGACGCCCTGCGACCGATCCGTTGATAGATTCATTCCTGTGCTCCGCGTGCCGTGGTGGGCTCGGTCCCATCACGTGCCTTCCCTTTGAGTGAGCCGGCCATTTCACGTTCGTGTTTGGCGACCTGCCGAGCTAGTTCGCCGCGGCCGCGGCTGATACGTGACTTCACGGTGCCTTCCGGCAGCCCGAGTCTCCGCGCGATCTCCTGGTACGAGAGGTCTTGAATATCGCGCATGAGGACGGCAGTTCTGAGCGTCCCAGGCAGACCGAGCATCCCCCGACGCAGCAGTTCTCGCCGGTCGAGTCTCTGAAGCCGAGAAAATGCATCCGGTCCCTTGGCCGGCAGGGACAGGTCAGCGGCGTCCACGCTCCGGTCCACAAGCTCTCGCTCCCGGCGAACGCTACGATAGTGATCGATGCAGAGATTTCGGCTAATGCTGACCAGCCACGTCTGAAAGTTCGCTCTGCGGTCGAACGTTTTCAAGGCCTTAAAGAGTTTCAGGAAAATCTCCTGAGTCAGGTCTTCGGCCTCCTCATGCCTTCCGACGAACTTGTAGGCGATGTTGAAGACACGCCGCCAGTGCCTCTGGACAACAGTATCCCAGGCCAGCCGGTCGCCGCGAAGACAGGCTTCAATCAGCTGATCTGTGGTGAGTGCTTCGGTTGTGGGCGAGTCCACGGGTATGGCAAGTCCACGGGCACGGCTGGGAGTCGCGTGGGACGGACTCACGCATGATAGCAAGGGAATTTTTGGACTGTCAAACCCCCACGGCGTACAATGCCGGGTTCGCCGTGGCGCGGCGCGGAGAGGTCTCTTCGTCGCGTCGTCCTGGGTGGAGCGACATCTACGTGCCACAGACTCCCCATTTCTTGTCGTCGGTCGGGTGCGATGGTGTCTCGTTTGCGACGATTGCGCAGCGTGAAGGCACACCGCTCTATGTGTACAGCGCGGCGCAGATCCGAAAACGCTACACCGAGCTCGACCAAGCGTTCGGCGACAACACCCACAGTATTCACTATGCCCTCAAGGCCAATTCCACGCTCGGAGTTGTTCGACTGATCCGGCGGTTGGGGGGACGGGTCGATGCCAACTCAGGTGGGGAGATTGAGGTTGCGCGGCGTGCCGGCTTTGGACCGGCGGATATCGTGTTCACAGGAGTTGGCAAGTCGCGCGCCGAGCTCGAACTCGCGGTCGGACTGGGCGTGCGGGCGATCAACGCGGAATCCCGGGGTGAGCTCGAGCGACTGGATGAAATTGCTTCTGCGCTCGGAGTGCGCGCGAGAGTAGCCGTCCGGATCAACCCAGATGTGGCGGCGGGATCTCACCCACACGTCTCAACCGGTGAGCGTTCGCACAAGTTCGGCGTTCCGATTGACGAAGCGCGCGAGCTCTGTCTTTGGGCAGCGGGCCGGAACGCTCTGGATTTGGTGGGTGTTCATGTGCACATCGGGTCGCAGCTCGTGACCCTCGATCCGGTAAGGCACGCTGCCGAGCTGGCGGCCGATGTTGCAGTCGGATTGGCCCACGATGGGGTGGTCCTCGAACACATAGACGTTGGTGGCGGACTGGGCATCTCGTACGACGGATCAGCGACGGCCACTGCGGGTGCGTACGCCGAGACTGTTGTTCGCGCCGTGTCGCGGACCGGGCTACCTGTCGTGATCGAGCCGGGACGTTGGATCGTCGGTCCGGCCGGAGTCCTGGTTGCCCGAGTTGTCGATGTCAAGCCTCAGGGATCCGATCGGTACTTTGTTGTCATCGATGCCGGCATGAGCGAGCTGCTCCGACCTGCCCTCTACGGGGCCTTCCACAGGATTGAGCTTCCTAGCCCGCGTGCGACGGTTCCGGTGCCGTGCGATATTGTGGGCCCGATCTGTGAAACGAGCGACGTATTTGGCACCAGACGCGTCATGCCTCTTCCGGAGGTCGGGGACCTCGTCGTGATTCGCGATGCCGGTGCCTACGGGTCAGCTATGGCGTCGAACTACAATCGGCATCCATTGCCTCCCGAAGTGCTCGTCGACGACGGCAGAGCGGCGGTCATCCGTCGTCGCCAATCGGTTGACGACATGTTGGCGCTGGAGACCTGACGGGCCTCGCGTCGGCGAGGCCGAGGACCGAGACGGACATGTTGATAGCTTTCGAAGGACTCGACCAGAGCGGAAAGGAAACGCAAGCCCGTAGGTCGCGTGACCAGTTGCGCGCGGCTGGTCAGAAGGCTCGGGTTGTCTCTTTTCCCGACTACGGGACGTCTATTGGCGAAGAGATTGCCCGCGCGCTCTCAGGTGAACGCGAGTACGGTGCCGACGTCATGCAATTGCTTTATGTGGCGAATCGCTACGAACGGAAGCCTGAGATCGATCGCTGGCTGACGGCTGGTCTGACGTTGCTCTGCGACCGGTACGTTGCGTCGAGCCTGGCGTACGGGGAGGCACTGGGTCTCGATGTCGCGTGGCTCGTCGATATGCAGAAGTACCTTCCACAACCGGATCTGACCGTCTTTATTGACATTGCCCCCGAGACGGCTGTGGAGCGGAAAGCCGTGGGTCGAGATCGCTTTGAACGGGACCGAGTGCTCCAGGTTGCGGTCAGAGAAAGTTATCTGCGGCTGGCGGCGCAGCCAGACTGGGTGCGGGTGGACGGTGAGCGTCCGGCTGATGCTGTCGAGGCCGATGTGGCAGAGATTCTCTCGTCGCAGCTGCCGCGGTGATCCCTCGGACCTCGCGGGCTCCCATCTCCTTGAGCACCTGTCCACACGCCTCGAGCGTTGCCCCTGTTGTCGACACATCATCTACGAGGACGACAATCCCGTCATTGATCGTGCTCGCCTGTGTGCGCCGCCTCCGGCTGCTGACACGCCGGGGCGCAAAGGCATTCTTGACGTTTCGGTGGCGTTGCGCGGCACTCAGCGAGGTTTGGGGCGGTGTGGGTCGGGTCCTGCGAAGCAGGTCGACGACCGGTAGGTCGAGGTGATGCGCGAGAATAGCGGCTTGGTTGAAGCCCCGGCGCCACTGCCGCCGTGGATGCAGAGGTACGGGAACCACGCAGTGGGCATCCGCGAGTAGCTCGTGACCAGCCGCGAGCATCAGGCGGGCCAGCGGGCGGGCGAGCGACCGACGGCGTTGGTACTTGAACGCATGGATGATTGCCCGGAGCGACCCGTCGTAGAAGCCAGCTGCACGCCGACGCGTGACGGCCGAGGTCGGCCGACACAGGGCACTCATGACCCCGTCTCCCTCCAATCTTACTACCGGAAGGCCGCACTGCTCACATAGCGGTGGCGTGATCCGCTGAACCTGATACCAACAAGCGCCGCACACGACTCCCTGGGTTGGTCCGTCGATGAGTCGGTCGCAGGCCGCACAGCGGGGTGCCCATGCGAGACAGAGAATCCCGTCGCAGAGACGGCAGAGTGCTGAGGAAATCGTCATGCCGCCCTCGGTGCCGGTCGTCCATCGCGAGGGCACCGGTCAGCGGGTGCATTAGGCGTCTGAGAACTGGAAGCGCTCCGCGCTCCCCCAGAGTCGCTCGAGGTCATAGAAGCGACGTGTTTCCTGCGTGAAGACATGGACGACGAAATCAAAGCAGTCGATGAGAACCCATTCGCCGAGATCGTAGCCTTCCACGTGGGAGGGCCGGCTTCCGTTCTCTCGAAGCTGTTTGATGATCTCGTCAACAATGGCTCTCACCTGACGCCCGGTCCGTCCTGAGCAGAGCGCGAAGTGGTCGGTGAAGGCTCCGGACTTCTTCAGGTCGAGGACGACCACATCGAGCGCCTTCTTTTCGAGGGCTGCCTCGACGGCTCGGCGAACCGGTATTGGCAAGGCTGCCTTCGAGTGCGTCTGCCCTGCGTGCCTGTCAGTCATGCAAGGCGGTGTCCACGCCGTAGCCCCGATAGAGCTGGTGACGCTCGATGTGCGCGGCGACGCTCCGCGGTACGAGCCCCGTGACGCTCCGACCCTCAGCCACATGCTGCCGAATGTCTGAGGATGAGATGTTGGGCGTCGTGGCGTCGACCAGCCAGACGAATGTGCGGTCCGGTGTTGCCGCGTCATTGAGTGTTGCGTCAGGAGAGCGCATGCGAGATGCAATGTCGGGGAGCTGCCGGGGGAGATCGGACGCTTGGTGGCCGGGTCGCGATACGACGACGAAATGGCTGCGGTCCAGCACGTCCGGATAGTCTCGCCAGGACGCAATTTCTGCAAAGGCATCAGCCCCCGTGATGAAGAAGATCTGCGAAGGATGCCCTCCCTGTCGTTTGAGCGTATCGAGTGTCACGGACGTATACGACGGCCCACCTACGCTGAGCTCCAGGTCGCTGGCCCGGTACCCGTCCTCCTGAACCAGCGCCAGCGCCACCATCGCGAAGCGATGGTATCCCGAGGCGATCGGTGCGTGGAGACGGTGGGGGGGAAGATGGGATGGGATAAGAACAACCTCGTCGAGCTTGAGTGCTCTGCAGGCTGCAGCCGCGACGGCGAGATGTCCGACATGAATGGGGTCGAACGTACCGCCGAGGACCCCCAGACGGCGTCCTGGGTTCACTCGTCGCCCCCCCCGGCCGCGTGGGACAGAAGAGCGAACTCCGCCGAGCGGACCGCGTTCCACATCGCTTCCAGGAGGGGCCTCAGGCCCTCTCCTGTGACAGCTGATACCGGATACAGCGGCATGTTCAGCCCTGCCAGCCGCTCGCGTAGCTGACTCAGAGCGTCCGGGTCGTCGATTGCGTCGATCTTGTTCGCGGCGACCAGCTGCGGTTTGTCCGCAAGCGCCTGCCCGGTCGATTCGACAGGGGAGACCTGATAGGACGCCAGCTCCTGGCGAATCACTTCAAGATCATCGACGGGGTTTCGCCCTGATTCCGCCGACACGTCGATGACGTGCACGAGAACCTTCGTACGCTCCAGGTGACTCAAGAACTGGTGTCCGAGCCCATGCCCGTCGTGAGCCCCCTCAATGAGACCGGGGACGTCGGCCAACACGAAACTGCGATCGTCGCTCAGGCCAACGACACCAAGATGCGGTGTGAGGGTCGTGAACGGGTAGTTCTCGATTCGTGGTTTCGCCGCAGATGCTCTGGAGAGCAGCGTCGACTTTCCTACGTTGGGAAAACCTACAAGACCGACATCAGCAAGGAGCTTGAGTGACAGTGTAAGTTGACGTACCTCCCCGGGCTGGCCCGGTTCTAACCGTCGCGGCGCTCGATTTGTCGAGCTTGAAAAATGTTGATTGCCTCGCCCACCCCGCCCGCCCGCAGCCACGGCTACCTGCTGTCCCTCTTGCTTCAGGTCGGCCAACCGTACCAATCCTTCATCAGTTTTTTCGTACACGATGGTCCCGACCGGTACCTCGAGGAGGAGGTCGTGAGCAGACCGACCGCTCCGGTTCGAGCCTTCGCCGTGGCCACCGCGCTTGGCACGGAATTGAGGGTTGTACCTGTACTTGATGAGGGTGTTGTGGTGTGGAGTCGCACGGAGGTAGATGGTGCCACCCCGCCCGCCGTCGCCACCGTCCGGCCCACCGTGCGGAATGAATTTTTCGCGGCGAAAGCTCAAGCACCCGTTGCCTCCGTCACCGGCAGTAACTAGGATGTCGGCGTGGTCGACGAACATGCTACTTGGGTGCCCTCTCGGGCACAGGCCCGGGACTGAGAGTCCGGGTACGGAAGGCTCTACCCTTCGCTCGGCCGGACGCTGATGAAGCGTCCGCGGGAGCCGTGGTCCTCGAATGTGACTCGCCCTGCAGCCGTAGCAAACAGCGTGTCATCTTTCCCGAGGCCAACGTTCGTCCCAGGTTTGAAACGGCGTCCGCGTTGCCGTACGAGGATGGCGCCGCCCTTCACGAGGTTGCCATCGAACCGCTTGACGCCCAGGCGCTGCGCCTGACTATCGCGGCCGTTTCTCGAACTCCCTTGACCCTTCTTGTGTGCCATGACTGTTGCGTCCTGATGTTCTACGCCGTCTCGATGCCCGTGATTCGGACGTTGGTGAACTGTGCTCGGTGCCCCAACGTCCGGCGCATCCCCTTCCTGCGCTTCTTCACAAAAACCCGGATCTTCTTTCCCTTCGTCTGTCCGTCGATGACCCCCGTCACCGCGGCGCCAGCCACGTTGGGTGACCCGCTGACGAAGCCGCCGTCGTCGTTGGAGACGAACAGGACGTCATCGAATGTGACGGCCTGGCCTTCAGTCTCGGCGCGGTGATCCACCGAGACGACACTACCGGGCTCGACCCGAAGTTGACGTCCCCCGCTCTTGATGATCGCGAACATCATCGATCCTTTCGTGTCAGACTGCGTAGGCCCGTCCACGGACCTGGAGGCAAACCACCAGAGTACTACTGCACGAAGGTGACTGTAAAGGCCGCTATCTGAGCAGGATGCGCGTGCCGCGAATGCTCTCGGCGCTCAGGGTCCCAAGGAACGAGGGCAGCAGACGATCCATCAGCTCGAAATATGACGAGAGCGCAGGCGTGTTCTGCGAAGCGTCGTAGAGGATTTCCTCACGGTGCCGTTCGGTGTAGAGCGTTGCACCTGTTCGACCATCGATGAAAATGAAGGTCGGGCTCAGAACGTAACCGCGGCGCTCCTGATAGGCGCGTACCGGAACCACCTGCCGTCGGCCGAACGAGTCGTACACCTCGCGCTCCCGTGACACCATCCCGGCTCGTTCGTACGGAGCGAAGTGGATCGTTCCGGTCACGATCAGCGGGTTTTGATACTCCTCGCCCAGCTGCTGCCAGTAGCTGGCGTCCGAGAAAATGTGCTCGTATGCCTCCAGGTCTTCCTCCGACAGCTGTCCCGGTTCATTCTCTTGAGCGTCGGTGCTCTCCGAATCGTCTTGGGGCGTGTCTTCGCGTGTGTCACCGTCGCCGCCACGCGGTCGTACGAAATCAGCTTGTTCTTCCGCGACCGTCGTCAGCTCGATCACGTCGGTGTCAATGACCTCAAGGCTGGAGTTACTGCGAAGCTGGCTTCGCAGGAGCCTGGCGGTTTCGAGGTTCGCGTCTACGTCCTCTGTGCCACCCGACACAAACCCCGCGATAAGGATCCGCTGAAAGCCCGAAACGTCCAGCTTCGGCTCAAGCGGTGTCTCGACGGGAATCTCGTAGTACGTGCTGCACGCCGAGACTGCCAGGAGGACTCCGATGCTACAGATCGCTTTGAACACGGTCGTTGATCTCCCTGAAGAGGTCGTAGTTCTGCTGAATCATGAGATTGTCAGGTTCGAGGTCGAGCGCCTTTTCGTACGCGTCCCGAGCCTCGTCGAACATCCCTTGGTGCTCGTAGGCGATACCAAGGTTATTCAACGCCGCGGCATAGCTGGGGTCGATCTTCGATGCCCGCTCCCAGCGATAGATTGCCTCGCGCCAGAGGCCTTTCTGGGCAACGGCAATGCCGAAGTCCACCTGGGCCTGTGCGTCGGAGCGTTCGTCGGCACTGGCGACTGCTGCAATGCCGACGATCAGCGCGCACACCAGAACTGCTCTTAGGAACATGTAGGTCTCTCGGAGGCTCTGGTTCCACTATAGCCATGCTGCGAAAGAGCTGCAAGCTGATCGGTCACCCTCGTCCAATAGGACGACGTGCCGCTGCCTTGGGGTGCAATGGTCGGCGCGGATCTTGTAGACGGGCGTTGTGTGGATCTCTTCGAGGCGGTCGTGCTCTCGGAACTATTGAGCTCTCGCAAGGCCCGGCGAGTGCTCCTTTCTGAAGGCACGGCCTCGGCTGGCCCAGGCGACCAGACAGGTCTTCCCAATCCGGCCGAGCTCGCGATTCGCGTTCGCGAACGGGCGGCTGCGCTCGGGAGCGAACTGGCCCAGGCCGAGCGAGCGTCAGAGATGCACCTGCGAGAATCTGCGGCGAGAGGGTTCGAAGCTCTGACCTTTGGTGACGTCGAGTACCCCGACCGCCTGGCGCAGATCTCCGATCCTCCCCCGGTGTTGTGGATTGTGGGAACGCGACGCGTACTGCAGGTACTCTCGGTGGCGCTGGTCGGGTCCCGGGCGGGGTCTGGATATGCGTGCGAAGTAGCCGAATCGCTGGCCTCCGATCTGAGCGCCCGAGGGGTCGCAGTCGTCAGCGGGCTGGCGCGAGGCGTCGATGGCGCAGCGCACCGCGGAGGCCTCACCGGTCCCGGCGGGACCATTGGCGTTCTCGGCTGCGGTCTCGACGTCGCCTATCCTCCAGAACACAAGGCGCTCATGCAACAGATGAAGTCGTCCGGCGCGATCATCAGCGAGTTCGGCCCAGCGGAACCCCCGCGGAAGTTCCACTTTCCCAGACGAAATCGAATCATCGGCGGGATCTCGGTCGCCGTGGTCGTGATCGAGGCAGCCGTGCGGAGCGGCTCCCTGATTACCGCTCGCTGCGCGGCCGACCAGGGTCGCGATGTGATGGCCGTGCCTGGGAGCGTCCTGACCGGTCGGAACCGGGGCGGACACGGTCTTATGAAGGACGGGGCAAAGGTTGTCGAGACTGCGGACGATATCCTGGAGGAGATTGGTATGGCCGGTTTCGGGGCTTGCCCAAATGCGCCAGGGCATCTGCATCTTGGGCCACCCGATCTGCTGCTGCGCCAGATGGACGCGGGCGAGAGCTACGATTTGGACGACTTGTCGACGATTTCCGGCCTAGAGCGTTTTTCATGACGCTTTGGCGGCCGTGTAGCCGCAATGATGGACGTAGTTGCGGCATTCGGTGGGGGTGAAGCGCGACAGACACGCACCGAGGAGCGGCCAGAGCGTGTCGAGCGAGCGGCAGCGGGCTTGGTGGACGATAGCTTTGAGTTTGGCGAAGCTCAGCTCGATGGGGTTGAAGTCGGGACTGTAGGGCGGCAGGAAGCGCAGCGTCGCGCCGGCCGCTTCAATAGCGTGGCGCACGCCGTCGACTTTGTGCGCGGCGAGGTTGTCGGCCATCACCATGTCACCGGGCTGCAACGTCGGTACGAGGATCTGTTCGACGTAGGCGAGGAAGCTGGCCCCGTCCATCGGGCCATCGAGGACCCCCGGCGCGGTGAGCCCCGTCACCCGCAGCGCGGCGATGAAGGGACTGCTCTCCCACCGACCCTGGGGCGCGTGATCGGCGACCCGCTGGCCGCGAAGGCTGCGCCCATAGCGCCGCAGGAGATTGGTGGCGACCCCGCTTTCATCCAGAAAGACGAGGCGAGTCGGGTCGAGCGTCGGGGCAGTCGTCGCCCACTGCGCGCGGGCGGCCGCGACGTCGGGGCGATCGTGTTCGGACGCGCGTACCGTTTTTTTTTACGGTAAAGCCCAGCTGTTTCACGGCCCGCCACATCGTCGCCAGACTGGCGGACGTACCCAGGGCGACCTGTAGGTCGGCGAGGGTGCGGTCCGGTTGCTCGCGGATCAAGGCCGCGAGCGTGTGCAGCTGGGACGCGAGCACCGGATGCCGCCCGTAACGCTGCTGGCGCGGGGCGACTTCGCCGGTTTCCCGCCGCCGGTGTGTGAGCCGCCGGACCCAGGAGGCACTGACGCGGTATTTGCTCGCGACCGCGGCCGCCGGCATGCCCGCGTCGCTCTCGTGGAGCACTCGTTCGCGAAGATCCATCGAATAGGCGCGCATTGATCCTCCTACAGGACGTTGCACGTAGGAGTACCATGAACCGCCTATCGAGTACTAGAGCTTTTCGAAAAACGCTCTAAAGAGTAGGGAATTGATGTCTAAACTGGTTGCCCTCGAGCTCGAGGGGCTCGTCCGGCGCTCGGAAGTGGGTCGATATCGACGCTTGCCGGGATGATGTAACGTAGATGAACGGTTTTCGGGACGAGAGTTGAGCGAATGGCTAAAGCGTTAGTTGTAGTCGAGTCGCCGGCCAAGGCGAAGACGATCAACAAGTACCTTGGGAAGGATTTCGAGGTCGTGGCGTCAATGGGCCACATCCGCGACCTCCCCAAGAGCAAGCTTGGAGTCGATGTCGAGGATGGGTTTGCGCCTGTCTACGACGTCATCCCGGCACGCAAGAAGGTCATCAAGACCCTACGGGACGCCGCCAAGAACGTCGAGCACATCTACATCGCGACCGACCCGGACCGCGAAGGTGAAGCGATCGGGTGGCATCTTGCCAACGAGCTCGGCACCAAGAAGCGGAAAGTCAGCCGGCTGATGTTCAACGAGATTACGCGGACCGCTGTGGTAGCGGCGCTTGAACAATCTGGAGAGATCGACCAACGGATGGTCGATGCCCAGCAGGCGCGACGTGTCCTCGACAGGCTCGTCGGTTACAAGCTGAGTCCGCTGCTGTGGGACAAGGTGCGCCGTGGGCTGAGCGCTGGCCGCGTCCAATCCGTCGCTCTGAAGCTCGTATGCGATCGGGAAGCGGAGGTCGAAGCCTTTGTTGCTGAGGAGTACTGGCACATCACGGCCAGGTTTGCCGGCAACGTGCCCCCGGAATTCGATGCCCGGCTCGTCAAGCGCGGCAAAGATGCAATCAAGGTCGGGAGCGAGAGTGAGGCCAAGGAGATCGTCGCGGCGCTCGAGTCGGCGCCGTTCGTTGTCCAGTCGGTAGCGACCAAGGAGCGAAAGAAGCACGCGGCGCCACCGTACATTACCAGCAAGCTGCAGCAGGCTGCGCGGTTCCCGGTCAAACGAACGATGATGATCGCTCAGCAGCTCTATGAGGGGATCGAGCTACCAAGTGATGGGTCGGTTGGGCTCATCACCTACATGCGAACCGACTCCACACGTGTCTCGGAGCAGGCGCTGACCGAAGTGCGGGATTACATCGGGCAGGCGTATGGGCAAGAGTTCCTACCCGAGAAACCCAACCGTTTTCGTACGAAGAAAGACGCGCAGGATGCGCACGAGGCGATTCGGCCGACCTCCGTGGACCGGAGTCCGGAGAGTGTCAAGGCGCATCTGACGAAGGAGCAGTACTACCTCTACCGCTTGATCTGGAGCCGTTTCGTCGCGTCTCAGATGCCTCCGGCCACTTTCGACGATACGACCGTGGACGTCGCTTCGGCCGACTACATACTCCGCGCGAAGGGATCCGTCCCGAAGT
Organism: Vicinamibacterales bacterium; assembly: GCA_965223015.1. Classification (GTDB taxonomy): domain Bacteria; phylum Acidobacteriota; class Vicinamibacteria; order Vicinamibacterales; family UBA8438; genus CAUZIB01. The sequence continues at coordinate 169,510 of CBDCVL010000003.1, forward strand.
TCAGCGGCTGGATGACCGTCTACGAGCAACCTGGCCCCGATGCAGCGACTGGCGAGACGACCAGCGCGTCAGAGAGTGAAAGTGATGACGGTGTCGCGGCGAGTCTGCTGCCGGTGCTGGCTGAGGGCGACTCGTTGGCACTCATCAAGTTGACGCCCGATCAGAAGTTCACACAGCCTCCGCCGCGTTTCAGTGAGGCCACGCTCGTGAAGGAGCTTGAAGAGAACGGGATCGGGCGCCCCAGCACCTACGCGTCGATCATCGGTGTGCTGCAAGACCGCGAGTATACGCAAAAAATCGAAGGGCGATTCAAGCCGACCCGGCTGGGGAGGCTCGTCATCGACCTCCTGTCCGAAAGCTTCGACCGGATCATTCAGGTCGACTACACGCGAGACATGGAGGAGCAGCTCGACAAGATCGAAGACGGTGAAGCTGACTACAAGGGCACCCTTGACGCCTTCTACCAGAAGTTCCAGGTGGATCTGGCCAAGGCGGCCGAGTCGATGCCGGATATCAAGACGAAGGGGCTTCCGAGCGACGAGGTGTGCGATAAGTGCAAGTCGCCAATGATCATCAAGGTCGGGAAGTTCGGGATGTTCCTTGCCTGTTCCGCCTATCCGGAATGCCAGAACACCCGCGAGCTCGACAAGGCGGACCAGGCAAGTGAGCAGGAGGAGGAGGCGTGTGAGAACTGCGGCCGTCCCATGGTGGTCAAGCGCGGACGGTTCGGCCAGTTTTTGGCCTGCTCCGGCTATCCGGAGTGCAAGACGACCCGTAAGGTGATCTCGACTTCACAGGGACTGGCCGCCGCGAAGCCCGATCAGCCACTGGACGAGAAGTGCCCGAAGTGCGACGCGAACCTGGTCGTCAAACAAGGGCGGTTCGGGGAGTTCACGGCCTGCAGCAACTACCCGACGTGCCGCTATGTCAAGCTGAAGAGCACAGGTGTGGAGTGTCCACGTGATGGCGGTGACATCGTCGAGCGCAAGTCGCGCCGGGGCCGCGCGTTCTACGGCTGCAGCAACTACCCAGACTGTGACTTCACGGTCTGGAATAGACCCTTGAAGGAACCGTGCCCCACCTGTGGTGCCCCGTTTCTCCTCGAGAAGGTGACCAAGCGACACGGCAGACAACTCCTGTGTCACAAGGAGGACTGCGATTACATTCGGAGCGAGGAAGAGCTCGCGGCCGGGTGAGTCCCCGCGGGGCAGAGCGGCCAGGGTGTGCATCTGGAGCCCCAGAACTGCCTCAGCCGGCTAAGGGTCGGTCACACCGGGTCACAGGCAGATGATTCAGATTATCGGCGGCGGATTGGCTGGCAGCGAAGCGGCTTGGCAGGCGGCTTCGTGTGGCGTCGATGTGACGATTTGCGAAATGCGGCCGTCACGCCCGACCACGGTTCACCACACCGACCACCTCGCGGAGCTCGTGTGTAGCAACTCCTTCCGGGGGGCTCAACTTGAAAATGCCGTGGGACTTCTGAAGGAGGAGATGCGGCGCCTCGGCTCTCTGGTCATGCGGGTGGCTGACGCCACGCGCGTCCCGGCAGGGAACGCACTCGCGGTCGACCGTGAGCAGTTCTCGAAGGGTGTGACCGCGGCGCTCGAGTCGCATCCCCGAGTCACGATCCGCCGTGAGGAGGTATGTCGCATTCCCGACGTGCGGTCGCCGGTGATTGTGGCGACGGGCCCGCTGACCTCAGATGCGCTGTCTGGCGAAATCGAACGCCTGGTCGGCAGCGAGCACCTATTCTTCTACGACGCGATCAGTCCAATCGTTTCGGCCGAGTCGATCGATCGGAGCAAGATCTTCGCCGGTTCCCGCTACGGTCGTGACACGCCGGTCAGCCAGATTCCGTCGTCTGACGCCAAGCCTGTAGCCGCTGACTCCGGGGATGGGGACTATCTCAACTGTCCGCTCGACGAGGGCCAATACATTGCACTGCATCAGGCTATCGTCGATGCAGAGCGCGCAACTGTACATGACTTCGACGACACCAAGTTCTTCGAGGGCTGTCTGCCGATCGAGGTGATGGCGCACCGTGGCCTCGACACGTTACGTTTTGGACCGATGAAACCGGTCGGGTTGAGAAGTCCGACGACCGGTCGACGTCCGCATGCCGTCGTGCAGCTCCGTCAGGATGATCTTGCGGCGGAGCACTACAGTCTGGTCGGATGTCAGACACAGCTGAAGTGGGGCGAGCAACAGCGCGTCTTTCGCATGATCCCCGGACTGGGGGACGCGGAGTTTATCCGCTACGGGATGATTCACCGGAATACCTATATCAATGCTCCAAGCGTGCTTTTGCCCACCTGGCAGACGCGCCGTCGCCCTGAGCTCCTGTTCGCCGGGCAGATCTCGGGCGTCGAAGGCTACGTTGAGTCGGCTGCGTCAGGTCTCCTGGCGGGACTTTCCGCGACTGCCGTCGAACGGCAACTGGAGTTTGCGCCTCCGCCTCGAACAACGGCGCTCGGGGCGATTTCATACTATGTATCGAATGCCAACCCGGTTCACTACCAACCGACAAACGTCGCGTTCGGTTTGCTGCCGCCGCTCGACCGGCCGCCAAGGCAGAAACGAGCCCGTCGGCAAGCGATGGCGCAGCGGGCGCTGACCGACCTCGATGTGTGGCAGGCGGCATCGCCTGTGGCGACCACGGTGCAAGCTCGTGAAGAAACAGCTCCAGTCGTTTCTTGAGTACCTCCAGCTGAATCGGAACGCGTCGCGCCACACACTTCTGGCGTATCGCAGCGACCTCACTCAGTATTTGGCGTCTGTCGAGAACCAGACCGGAAGACGCGTACGACCGTCCGATCTCAACCATGAGACCGTACGAGCGTTTCTTGGTGAGCTCTATAGACAGGGCACGGCCGGTTCTTCGTCCGCGCGCAAGCTGGCAGCGATTCGCTCGTTCGCGCGATACCTGCGTCGTGAGGGGCTCCTCGACCGTGACCCGGGAGCGCTGATCTCGTCGCCTCGCCTTGTCCGAAGGATCCCAGCGCACCTCGATATCGATGAGGTGCGTGCACTGCTCGAGGCCCCGGATCGGTCGAAGCCACTCGGTCGCCGCGACCATGCCATTCTCGAGCTGTTCTATGCGTCGGGTTTGAGGCTGAGCGAGCTTGTTGGCCTCGACCTCGAGGATGTCAATCTGAGTAGCCGCCTATTGCGTGTGCTCGGAAAGGGAGCGAAGGAGCGGGTCGTGCCATTCAATCGGACGGCTGCCGGTGCGGTCCGACTGTATTTGAAGGATCGACAGAGCCTGACGCACTCAGCCTCGATACCACACCGACACGATCATGCACGGCCGAAGGCCAGTGGCGATCCCCTCTTCGTCAACTATCGGGGCGGTCGCCTCACGACGCGAAGCGTTGACCGTCTTGTTCGACGTTATGTGACTCAGTCGAGCACGAAGCTCGGGATCAGCCCCCACGCACTGCGGCATTCGTTCGCGACGCATCTCCTTGAACGCGGGGCAGATCTACGTGCCATTCAGGAGCTTCTCGGTCACTCGCGGATCACCACCACCCAGCGCTACACCCACGTGAACGCCGCTCAGCTCACACAGCTTTATCGAAAGACGCATCCGAGAGCCTGAGCATTCTTCAGATGGGGCTAGCGCCCCAAACTCCTCGCCGTCGCTCGCGGGGGCCCAGTGCCCCGCGCCGCGCGCGCCCTGGCGAGACGTATGTGAAAAACGCGCTAGCCGGCGGTCGTCACGCCCCAGGGAGAGGCGGTGGCGCTTGGTGTCGCGCCGCTGGTTGCGACCGTTGCGCTCGACCGGCGCCCTCGTGGCAGCACGATACCAAGTGTCTTGATCTTGTAGTTCATGACTCGTGGGCTAATTGCCAAGAGCTCGGCCGCATCCTTTTGCACCCAGTTTGACATGCTGAGTGCCTCAATCACCGCCTGCTTCTCGATCTCCTGGAGCGGGATGCCTGCAGGCGGGATCTTGACGACGGGCGGATGCTCACCAGTTTCCTCGTTGGGTATCAGCTCGCCGAGGCGGAGGTCGTCCGCGCGCACCACCTGGCCCTCGACGAGGAGTACGGCGCGCTCGATCGTATTCTCGAGCTCTCGAATGTTTCCCGGCCAGTTGTGGCGCTTCAGCAGCTTCTCGGCCGCTGGGTCGATTCCCTGGATCTTCTTGTTGACCTCTCCGGAAAAGCGAATGGTGAAGAACCGCGCGAGCTCTGGAATGTCCTCCTTGCGTTCCCGCAGCGGCGGCATGTCGATCGAGACGACATTGAGGCGGTAGTACAGGTCCTCTCGAAACTGTCCGTTAGCCACCATCTCAGCCAGGTTGCGGTTCGTGGCTGCGACGATGCGGACATCGCACCGGAGGGTACGCGTTCCGCCAAGCCTTTCGAACTCGTGCTCCTGGAGCACCCGCAGGATCTTGGCCTGCGTGTTCGGGCTCATGTCCCCGACCTCGTCAAGAAACAGACTGCCGCCGTCGGCCTGCTCGAATCGTCCCACACGCTGTCGGTCGGCCCCTGTGAAGGCACCCTTTTCGTGACCGAAGAGCTCGGACTCGAGCAGGTTTTCCTGCAGCGCCGCACAGTTGACACGGACGAAGTTCCGACTCGCTCGGGAGGAGTTGTGGTGAATCGCGCCTGCGATGAGTTCCTTTCCGGTTCCGGTCTCACCCCGAATGAGCACGGTCGTGTTGCTCTGCGCCACCTTGCGGACGATGTTGAGAACCCGCTGGAGCGCGCCACTGGCGCCCACAATCCTGTCGAAGTCGTAAATGTCGGGTTGGGTATGCCGCAGGTAGTCGATCTCGTGCTTGAGCTGCCGGTGCTCGAGCGCCTTTGCGATCCGAAGCTCCATCTCCTCGATCTCAAACGGCTTCTGCACGAAGTCGAAGGCCCCAATCTGCATAGCCTGGACCGCCGTCTGCACCGAGCCGAATCCTGTCATCAGGATGACCGCCGCGGTCGGATGAAGAGCTTTGGCGGTTCGGAGAACGTCGAGTCCATCGCTGCCACCCATCTTGAGATCGCTCAAGACGACATCGAATTGGCCCTTGTGCAGGAGCTCGATCGCCGCGTTTCCGTTGCTCGCCTCGTCGACGTCGTGCCCAGCATCCTTCAGGGCGCGGACGATACCGCGACGCAAGGAGTCGTGGTCGTCCGCGACAAGGATTCGTTCATGTGCCATAGTTTTCCCTCTTTACCTTCCGGTGGCGTCTCCACTTAGCGCGACGTCCGCTTCGGACAGCGAACGCCTGATTCCCGGGTGGCGCATGTCACGGGGTGTCGGATCCTGTGTCACGGGCAACGTCACCCGAAAACGGGTGCCTCCGGTCACGCGACGTTGCACGTCGATCCGTCCGTCATGCTCTTCCACGATCCTTCGAACGATGGCCAGGCCCAATCCCGACCCCCGCGGTTTTGTTGTGAAGAATGGACTGAAGATCTTTTCTGTCACGTCCTCAGGAATGCCCGGACCGTCGTCGGCGATGTCCACGACTACGGAGCCAATCGTCTCGTGTGGCTCTCCGGTCAGTGGGGTGTCATTGTCGACGGGGACAAAGCTGGCGGATACCGCCACCTCTCCATGCCCCTCGAGCGCCTCTGACGCGTTGACCAGCAGATTCGTCACCACTTGACGAAGCTGGGTGAAATCGCCCCGCACCTCGGGCAGATTGCTGTCGATCGAGGTCGTCACAGTCGTGTCATTGCGACCAGCCGTTTCCTCGTACTTCAGGATCGTGCTGCGGAGGAGACTTGAGACCGAGACCAACTCGATTTGGAGATTGATGGGCCGGACGAACTCGAGCAGATCGACGACGATCTTGTTCGCGATCTGAGCTTCGCCGATGATGTCGCTGAGAACCGCTTGGTCGTCGCCGGACATGGACGCTCGACGCTTCAGGAGTCCGGCCATGACCTGAATGCCGGCGAGCGGATTCTTGACCTCGTGCGCGATCGCCGCGGCCATCTCGCCCAGCGCGGCCAGCCGGTCTCGGAGCCGCTCACGTTCCTCGAGCTGCTCGACCCGCGTCAGGTCTTTGAAGTAGAGAACGGCGCCGGTGACATGCCGATTCGCGCCGGCAATCCTAGACAGTGTGTAGCCAAGTACCTTTCCAGATTCGCCAAGCCTGACCTCAGACCTGTTCGGAAGGGTCGCCATGTCGAACGCCAGAGCGAGTGCTTCCGTGAAGGGGTGACGAGGGCCAAGGATCTCCTCGTAGTGCCGTCCGACGCAGCGCGCGTCCCGGGCCAGTCCGAGTGTTCGGTATGCCACCTCGTTGATCACCGCGACCGTCCCATCCCGGCGGATCGCGAGAACCCCGTTTCGCATACTCTGAACGAGCTCGCGATAAAAGATGTCGGATGTTTGGACGGTCTTCGAGTGGCCGACTGCAGCCGGTTCACGGTCTTGTTCCTGGATCGGTCCAGCCGTCTGTGGCAAGTCGGTGTCTACCGGCAATCCTGCTTCCTCAGCTGTCGCGGTTGGACCGAACGTCGACGCATCTGTGCCCAGGTCGGGTTCTTGAAGCGACAATCTCGTCATTGAGAAGGCAAAGTGCGTGCCTACCCGGGTCGAGCGACGGAAGGGACGAGCGGGAGATGCCGAAAGGGACGAGAACCTACTCGTCTGAAGCTAAGACGTTCATAGAATGGAAGTTACGATGGCCGGAAGCCGCGGAGGCGGTTGGGTCGAACCTCAGCAGCGCAGCCCTCGTGTGGCAGGAGCACCGGTCTCGATTACATATCTGTTATAGGAGTCGCTATTCTGCCGGAAACCGTCGGTAATTCGGTTGTCAGAACGAAGGCTCTAGGCGCTGGATACCTCGTCACCCTCGAGCTGCAATGCCTCCCACTGATTCATGAGGTCTCCGACCTCCCACATCAGCGTCTGGTGCCGGGAGATCGTTTTCCGGGCAGCCGATTCGTCATCATAGAATCCCGACTGTCCCATCTCCTCTTCCAGCTGTTTAACCGTCGTCTCACGTTCGGTGATCCGCTCCTCGAGATCCGAAATGCGAGCCTGTAGAGCTTTGAGTCGGCGCTGGTGGCGCCGAGCGTGTGCCTGTGCGGTCTTGTGCCCGGCCGCCGGCGTCGAAGGGGTAGGTCCCCTCCGGCGGGGGCCTGGCTCTGGAGACGGCTGTTTGGCTGGCTGCGAGCGCTGTTGGCTACTCCACCTGAATTCCTCGTAGGTGCCGGGGTACAGGACGGCATCACCGTCGCCGATCTCCAGGACCTTCGTTGCGAGACGGTCCACGAAGTAGCGATCATGCGACACGAAGATGAGTGTGCCGCCATAGTCGACGAGCGCGTCGAGCAAGACGTCGGTCGAGTCGATATCCAAATGGTTCGTCGGTTCGTCGAGCAGGAGGGTATTCGACGGACGGAGAAGCATTCGTGCTACGGCAAGTCGCGTGCGCTCTCCGCCCGACAGGACGCGCACTCGCTTGTAGACGTCGTCGCCCGTGAATAGAAAGCCGCCGAGGATGTTACGGATCGCCGGGACCATGTTGACCGGCGACCCTGCGGAGAGCGTCTCGTACACGGTGAGGTCGCCATCGAGCCGTGTCGCCTCATCCTGAGCGAAGTACTGTGCCACGACGTTGTGTCCTTCCAGGCGCGTCCCGGCATCTGGGGCTTCGGCGCCCGCGAGCATTCGCATCAGAGTCGACTTACCCGCGCCATTGGACCCGACGAGCGCTATGCGATCGCCTCGCTCGATGAGGACGTTCGCACGCTCGAACACGATGAGTTCCCCGTACGCTTTCCGGACGGCTTGAAGTTCAACTGCCGTGCGGGCGCTGCGGGCGCAGTCCGGGAAGGTGAAGTGAACGCGCTTGCGTTCGGGTGGGACCTCGATCGGCGTGATCTTCTTGAGCATCTTGACCCGTGTCTGAACTTGTGCCGCCTTGGTCGCCTTGTACCGGAACCGCTCGATGAAGGCCTTCATGCGGGCCACATCCTCATCTTGGCGCCGCTTCTGTTCGCGCAAGCGCTCGAGGCGGGCCTCGCGCTCCTCCAGGAACGCGCTATACCCACCTTGGTAAGTCGTCAGTTTCCTCAGCCCGACTTCGACGATCGAGGTGGCGACCACGTCGAGGAAGAAGCGGTCATGTGACACGAGTACCACGACATGGGCATACGTGCGCAGAAAGTCCTCGAGCCAGTTACGGGCCTGCAGGTCAAGGTGGTTGGTTGGCTCGTCCAGGAGTAGTAGCTGCGGGCTGCGGAGCAAGAGCTTGGCGAGGGCAATCCGCATCTGCCATCCGCCCGAAAAGGTTTCAGTGCGAAGCTCGAACTGCGTCGGTTTGAACCCCAGGCCGCGAAGCACTGCAGCAACCCTTCCCTCAATGTCATATCCGTCGCGACGTCTGAAGCCCTCCTGGACCTCGCTGTACCGGTTCAGCATCTGATCGTGCTCAGCGTCTGGGATGCTGGCATCGCCGAGTCGCTCCTCGAGGCTACGCATCTCCTGTTGTAGCGAGAGTAGGTCCTCGAAGGCTGAGCTCGCCTCTTGGAACAGCGTCTTTCCGCTGTGCGTCAGACCGTCTTGAGGCAGATAGCCAACCGTCATGTTGGACGGACGTGTGATGGTTCCGGCATCAGGCGCCTCGAGTCCTGCCATCATGAGGAGCAGGGTCGTCTTGCCCGCGCCGTTGGGGCCACAGAGGCCGACGCGGTCGCCGGAACGCACCTGCCACGACGTGTTCTCCAGCAGGACGCGGGCACCGAACGCCTTCTGGATTGACGATAGCTGCAGCATTCCTACAGTTGGACGGTGCCTGCTGTTGACGGGGCTGGTGCGGCTACTCGCCCAGTGCCCTTGCGGCGACTTCGAGCACCCTTGGTATCTTGAAGGGCTTGGTCAGGTAGCCTGAAACGCCGACGTTTGCCGCCTCGATCGCGCTTGCCTCGGTCGAAAAGCCGGTCACAACGATAACGGGCAACCCAGCGTGGATGCGCCGTGCCTCGCCAATGACGGTCAATCCGTCCAGACCGGGCATCCTCAAGTCGGTGATCAAGAGGTTGTAGGCCCTTTGCTTCATGAATTCGAGAGCCTCTTGACCGTTGGGCGCGATATCGACGTCATAGTCGGCGAGAGCAAGCGCCTTTGAGAGGAGGTCTCGAATGCTGGGCTCGTCGTCGACAACAAGCACTCGCTGGCGGCCGGTGGCACGGGGAGGAGGTGTCGAACTGCGAACAGGCTGCTCTGAATCGGTGGAGTCAACCGCCGTCTGCCTCGCCAGCCACTCATCGATATCGGATTTGCGGAACCGCCACTGGCGACCAACCCGAACCGCCGGGATCTTTCCAGCCCTGATGAGACGATAGACGGTGCGGAGATTCACGTTGAGGTACTCGAGAACCTCTTCGGTCGTGAGGAACCCATCGTGCTTCATGGGCTCATTCCTCCGAGTCCTGGGCAGAATCTGGACGATGAGATTGTAGGCACCCCACTAACATACTGATAATTTAACGTTTACGGTGTGCATCGACAAGCCTACCCGCGGACAAGACGCGAGTCCAGACATGAGCCGCCGCGAGTTCGTCTAACTTATAAGGGCCCCTCTCAGCGGATGAAGCACGAGAGCTCGTGGAGAGCCGATGACGCTCAGGGTCCCGTAGCTTTAGTGCGGGCAGGATCCTGATCTACAATCCCTTGATGACCGTGCGGTCCAAGAGATTCGGCGGTCTTGTGCTCTGGCTGCTCGGCCTTGTCGCCATCAGTGTGCCGCTTGCAGCGTGCGGTGGGCCTCCGGTCGATGTTGGCCGGGCGCTCTCGGTCGAGGACCTCACGACTGGCTGGCTTGATGTCGGTTTGGACGAGTTCGGCCGCAACAAGCTCGTTCCCACGATCTCGTTCCGTCTCGCGAACGTCTCAGCCGAGCAGGTGAGGACGCTCCAGCTCAACGGTGTCTTCCGCCGATGCGTCGTCGCCTACGAGGGGCAGCCTGCGGCGACCTCTGAGGTGTCCCCGGCGGATCCCACGTCCGGCACGTGCCCTGGGGAAATCCAGGAGTGGGGGAGCTCGTTCATGCGAGCGGTCGGCCGCGAGGGGCTCGAGCCGGGGCAGTCCACGGAGCCGTTCACGATGGAATCGAGCCTGGGTTACACCGGCGAGCAACCCAGGCTCGAGATGCTGCAGCATCGACAGTTCATCGATGTCAAGGCCGAGCTGTTCGCGAAACAAGGGTCGGGGCAGTGGGTGAAGCTGGGCGAACACCCAGTCGAGAGGCAGCTGCTCACGCAGTAGTCCTTTCGTGACTCAGCACACCGGTAGCTCGATCGCCACGCGGCGCTCGCATAGCCCAGGGCTTCTCAGGGGGCTCGGCCCGCTCGACGGTGCTGCCATCATCATCTCGAATGTCATCGGCGGTGGAATTTTTATCGTTCCCGCCTTCGTGGCTCAGGGAGTCCCGAATCCCACTGCCATGATCGGCGTGTGGCTGGCTGGAGGCGTTCTGGCCTTTACTGGCGCCATGGCCTACGCCGAGCTCGCCACGCTTAGGCCGCGCGCTGGCGGAGAGTATGTCTATCTGCGCGAGGCATTCGGACCCCTGGCCGGGTTCCTGACTGGCTGGACATCGTTCGTAGCCGGGTTTTCCGGGGCGATTGCTGCCAGCGCGGTCGGCCTAAAGCGCTTTTCATGACCGTGTGGCGGCCGAGTACCCGCAGTGCCGAACATAGGTGCGGCATTCGTCAGGGCTGAAGTGCGCCAAGCACTCGCCGAGGAACGGCCAGAGCGTCTCGGTGCTGCGACAGCGAGCGGTGCGAACGAGGGCTTTGAGCTTCGCGAAGCAGAGCTCGATGGGATTGAGGTCCGGGCTGTAGGGTGGCAAGTACCAGAGGGTGGCCCCGGCGGCCTGGATGGCGCGTTGGATGCCGGCGACCTTGTGGGCCCCGAGATTGTCGGCAATGACGATGTCGCCGGGCTGCAGGGTCGGCACCAGGATCTGTTCGATGTAGGCGCGGAAGCTCTCGCCATCGATCGCGCCGTCGAAGACCCCCGGTGCGGTCAGCCCCGTGACCCGCAACGCGGCGAGAAACGTGCTGGTCTGCCAGCGCCCGCAGGGGGCGTGGTCGTGGACGCGCGCGCCGCGCGGTGCCCGGCCGTACCGCCGAAGCAGATTGGTGGTGCTGCCGGTTTCGTCCAGACACACGAGGTGGGCGACATCCCAGGTCGGCGCCGCCGCGTGCCACGCGACCCGCGCGGCCGCGACGTCAGGCCGATCGTGTTCGGACGGGCGGACCGTTTTTTTTAACGGTCAGGCCGAGGGCCCGCACGGCGCGCCAGACCGTCGGCACACTCGCGGGCGTGGCGAGGGCGTCCTTCCGCTCAGCCAGCGTGCGATCCGGGTGCGCCGCAATCAGCGCGGCCAAGGTGTGTAGGTGCGGCTCAAGCATGCAGCGCCGTCCCTGTCGCTGGACGCGAGGCGCCACCTCGCCCGTTTCGCGCCGCCGCTGTTTCAGTAGCCGCACCCACGACCCGCTCACGCGGTACTTCGCCGCCACATCGGCCGCCTTCATCCCGGCATCGCTGTCGAGGAGCGCCCGCTCTCGCAGATCCATCGAATAGGCACGCATCGGTCCTCCTGCATCGGTATGCGCAGAAGTACCACGACCGCCCCAGGTAGTACAAGGCCTATTTGAAAAGCGCTTTAGCCACCTACCTCGGACGATTCATACCGGCCGCGGGCGACACGACCCCGATCCTCCGGATTCCTGTGGGGCCGGTAGCGCTGACGGTCTCTCCGCAGTCGTTCATCGCACTGACGTCGATTGGCGTGCTCACCATCGTTCATTGCATCGGGCGAGGTCCCGGCCGTGTCGTCCAGAACCTCCTCGCAGGGCTCAAGGTGCTCGCGCTCGTCCTGCTGGTGGCTTTCGGTTTCACGATTGGTCAGGGCACGACCGCAAACTTTTCTGAGGCAGCAGGGTCCGTGACGGCGTCCGCGTGGACGCTGGCACTCATACCGGTGATGTTCAGCTATTCCGGATGGAACGCCGCGGCCTATGTGGCGGAGGAGATGCGCGATCCCGGACGCAACGTGCCCTTGGCCATGGGGATTGGTACGGCGGTGGTCGTGGTCATCTACGTGCTGCTGAACGTGTTGTACATCTATGCGCTGCGGTTGCTTCCCTCGCCGCCGTCGATGTGCGGGTCGTGGACGCAGTCGCCGATCGTCTATTCGGTTCTGTCATCGCGGTGCCGCTGGCGGTCGCATCAGCGGCAATGATCGCGGCGAGCATCAGCGCGATGATACTGGCCGGTCCCCGCGTCTACTATGCGATGGCACGAGATGGGGCGTTCTTCTCAGCGGTGGCGAGGGTCCACCCGGAGTTTCGCACCCCAACGACGGCAATCCTGGCACAGAGCCTCTGGGCGGGTGTTCTCGTTCTGACAGGGACATTCGACCAGCTGGTCGAATACACTGGCTTCGCTGTGGTTCTGTTTGCGGGGCTCGCTGTCACCGTCTTGTTTGTATTGCGCCGTCGCGAGCCCGACGCCGAGCGCCCCTTCCGGGCTTGGGGGTATCCACTCGCTCCGCTTGTGTTCACAGGGGCGAGCTTCTTGATAGTGGTGAACGCGATTTGGCAAAGTCCCGGAACGTCCCTCACGGGGCTTGCGATTATTGCTGCCGGCATCCCGGCGTACTTTCTGTTTTGGAGGGGCTCGACGGCGGACTGACGCCGATGGGTGAAATCAACCTATGAGCGACGACCCACAACCGCCGACTTCGCGGAGCATCTTCCGGAGCACAACGGTCCTTTCGGTTCGCCACGAGGGACGAACGGTTATGGCGAGCGATGGCCAGGTGACGCTCGGCGCGACGGTCGTCAAGCAGCAGGCGAAGAAGATCCGTCGTCTGTACAACGACGAGGTCCTGGCGGGGTTCGCCGGATCTGCTGCCGATTCGTTTGCCCTGTTCTCTCGCTTCGAGTCCAAGCTTGAGCAATTCCGGGGTAATCTCGGACGATCGGCGGTGGAACTCGCCAAGGACTGGCGCACCGATCGAATACTTCGGCGCCTCGAGGCCATGTTGGTCGTCGCCGACCGGTCCACGACGTTTCTGTTGTCCGGGACCGGTGACCTGATCGAGCCGGACGACGGAATCGTTGCAATCGGGTCCGGGGGATCGTATGCACTAGCGGCCGCGAGAGCCCTCGCGGAGCATGCCGATCTCGACGCCCGCGCGATAGCGGAGCAGGCGATGCGGATCGCCGCCGACATTTGCATTTACACGAATGCCAGTGTCACGATCGAAGAGCTTTGACACGCCGAGCGTCCCACTAGCCTCGATGCCAATCTATCTGCCAGAGACGACCGCCACGAGTGTCGATGCGTTGACGCCTCGACAGATCGTTGGTGAGCTCGACAAGTACGTGGTGGGCCAAAAACGGGCGAAGCGAGCGGTCGCGATCGCGTTGCGTAATCGGATGCGTCGGCAGAAGCTCCCACCAGAGCTGGCCGAGGAAGTCGCTCCCAAGAACATCCTGATGATCGGTCCGACAGGGGTAGGGAAGACCGAGATCGCTCGTCGTCTGGCACGTCTGGCTCAGTCGCCGTTCATCAAGGTCGAGGCCTCGAAGTTCACGGAAGTTGGGTATGTAGGCCGTGATGTCGAGTCGATGGTGCGTGATCTCGTGGAGCTCGCGGTCGCCATGGTGCGGGAAGAGCGAATCGTCGAGGTCCGCGAAAAGGCTCGGGAGAACGCCGAAGAGCGATTGCTCGACCTACTGCTTCCGCCGGTTCAGCCGGTTGGTCCACAGCCCGACCCACAGGGGGCGCGGGAGTTGGCACAGCGCACAAGGGAGAAATTTCGTGCTCAGCTCCACGAGGGTCGGCTCGATTCGCGGGTTGTCGAGGTCGAAGTCCGCGATCGGGCGACGCCGTCATTCGAGATCGTATCCGGCTCGTCGGTTGACGAGATTGACGTCAACATCAAGGACATGCTGCCGAATCTCTTTCAAGGGCGCTCACGAAAGCGCCGAATGAAGGTGCCGGAAGCGCTTGTGCATCTGACACAGGAGGAGGAGCAAAAGCTCGTCGATATGGAGAGTGTCGGTCGCGCCGCGGTGAAGCGAGTCGAGCAGGCGGGGATCATCTTCGTGGACGAAATTGACAAGATCGCCGGCCGGGAAGGGGTGCAAGGTCCTGACGTCAGCCGCGAAGGTGTCCAGCGGGATATCCTTCCGATCGTCGAAGGCACGACCGTCAACACGAAACACGGCATGGTGCGCACCGACCACATCCTGTTTGTGGCAGCCGGTGCGTTTCACGTATCCAAACCGTCCGACTTGATTCCGGAGCTCCAGGGGAGATTCCCGATTCGCGTCGAGCTGGAAGCGTTGGGCACCGAGGAGTTCGTCAGGATCTTGACGGAGCCTCGAGGTTCGCTCGTGACCCAGTACAAGGCGCTTCTGGCGACCGAAGGGTTGAACCTCACGTTCACGCCGGATGCTGTGCGGCGCCTTGCCGAGTTTGCGACCCTGGTGAACGAGCGGACCGAGAACATTGGCGCACGACGTCTTCACACCATCATGGAGAAGCTCCTTGACGAGATTTCGTTCGAAGCACCAGACATGGCCGAGGAAGAGTTCACGATTGATGCTGTCTATGTCGACAAGATGCTCACGGACATCGTGAAGAACGACGACCTCTCCCGCTACATTTTGTGACCCGTCGATTGCCGCTCCGGTCGGTGACACGTGGCCTGGAAGGGCCTTGTCGTTGCGGCTGGTGGCTCTGCGGCTTTCGTCATGAATAAGATCTCCGCAGATGTGAGCTGCCTGTCGAAGTTCGCACCGCTGCTCATCATGGTTGCAGCTCTCGGCTGTGGGATGCGCGGGGCCCCGCTTGCGCCCCTCGTATTTGTGCCGGATGCGGTCACCTCGTTCGAAGCGAGACGCCTTGATAACGAGGTCCATATTCGGTTCGACGTGCCGTCGGCGAACACGGACGGTACGTCTCCCGCCGATCTGGAGAGGGTCGAGGTCTATGCGGTGACGACCCAACCTGACGTCACGCGGCCTTCGGCGTTCGTGCTTGAGGAGTGGCTCGGGAGCGCCACCCTGATCGAGAGTCTCGTGATAGACAACTCGACCGGCGAATCGTCGGATGGTCCGCCGGAGGCCGTCACTGGGATGGGTCACGCCCAGCAGGGTCAGGAGGTGACGTTCATCGAGGTTCTGACCCCGGACGTCAGGGTTCCGGTCCCAGTCGCGACCAACCTCTCAGAGGAAGGGGCCGACGATGACCAGCTCGAGAGCGCTGACGCGTCGGTCGTGGCTCCGTTGGTGTCACCGCCGCTTCCCGTGCCGCCTCGGCGAACCTATCTCGCGCTTGCCGTCTCGACACGTGGGCGCGAGAGTGCCGCTTCGCGACGGGTTGCCGTCACACTGGGGTCTCCGACGTCCGCGCCAGGTCTGCCCGACGTGACCTATACCGAGTCTGAGTTTCTGCTGGAGTGGAGTGCACCGCCTTCGGCGCGATTGCCGGTCCAGGAACCTCCGACAGACGGTGTGCTCGCCTCACGACCGATAGTCGAGCTGTGGGCCGCAACGACCTATACGGTCTACGCGGTCCAGTCTGACGCGACCGTCGACGCACCGGAGCGTCCCACGCCGCTCAACGCAGCGCCGATCACCGGAACGTCCTATCTGGACACTGGTGTGACCTTCGACGTGCGGCGATGCTACGTCGTGCGGGCGCTTGACACCATCGATTCTCTGGAGGTTGAAGGCCCGGTGTCAGCTCCGGCATGCGTTGTCCCCGTCGACACGTTTGCACCGCAGGCACCGCTTGGTCTCGTCGCGGTGGCGAGCGCGGACGCTATCAGTTTGGTTTGGGATCCCGGTTCTGAGCCGGACATTTCAGGTTACTTGGTCTTGCGCGGGACGGCTCCAGGTGCGACACTCGACCGGCTGACGCCAGAGCCGATCGAAGAAACGACGTTCCGAGACGCCAACCTTGAGACAGACCAACTGTACGTATATGCGGTTCAGGCGGTCGACAATGCGACGCCGCCGAATGCGAGTCCGCCCTCGGTGGAAGTGACTGAGCGAGCTCGATGATCGGGACGAACGAAGCGGATCGCATCTTTCGCCTCGAGCGAAACGGCAGTCCCGTGTATGCACTTGGCACGCGCGATTGGGGCGATGAAGGATGGCGGCTCTTGGAAGGGGATCCATACGGGGACTACACCGCCGGGGAAGCGATCAGCCACGCCGACGCGCGGGTCCTCGCGCCCTGCCAACCGTCGAAGATCGTTGCTGTCGGGTTGAACTATCGAGACCATGCCCAGGAGATGAAGAAGCCGTTGCCCGGTGAGCCAATGCTCTTCATCAAACCCTCGACCGCGGTGATCGGGCCAGGCGAACCTATTGTTATCCCGCCGGGTGTAGGGCGGGTTGACCATGAGGCCGAGATGGGCGCCGTGATCCGCAGGCGGGCCCGCAATGTGGCGGTAGGCGAGGCATCCGACTACGTCCTAGGATTGACCTGTGTCAACGATGTGACGGCGCGCGAACTCCAGGCGCGCGATGTACAGTACACCCGGGCGAAGGGTTTCGATACGTTCGCGCCGCTTGGGCCATGCATCGCTGCAGGTCTCGATGGTAGCGCTCTAGATGTGGAGTCGCGTGTCAACGGCAAGCAGCGTCAATCGTCGAATACTCGCGAGCTTATCTTCAGCCTCGACCGGCTCGTGGCGTTCGTCTCATCGGTCATGACGCTGCTGCCCGGTGACGTCATCGCAACAGGTACGCCTTCGGGTGTGGGACCGGTGACCGCTGGTGATCGGGTTGTGGTCAGAGTTGAAGGGGTTGGGGAACTCGCCAACGACGTCGTCGGTGATTCGCCGCAGCACGGAGGCAATGGGTCATGAAACTGTTCGTTGACACCGCAAATACCGCTGAGATCGAGGCGCTCGTGCCGCTTGGAATCGTCGATGGGGTGACCACGAACCCGTCGCTCCTGGCCAAAGCCCAAGGCGATCCGCAGCGCGTGCTCAAGACGATCTGTGAGCTCGTTGGTGGCCCGGTCAGTGCCGAGGTCGTGGCAACGGATGCGGATGGGATGATCGGCGAGGGCCGCCAGTTGGCGGCGGTCGATGACCACATCGTTGTCAAGGTGCCGTTCGGCCGCGAGGGGATCAAAGCATGTGGCGCGCTGTCCCGCGACGGGATTCGAGTCAACGTGACGCTGATATTCTCTCCGGCTCAGGCCCTGCTGGCCGCCAAGGCTGGTGCGACGTTCATGAGCCCGTTCGTTGGGCGTCTCGATGACATCGCCACGCCTGGGATGGAGCTGATAAGCCAGATCGTCGAAATCTACGACAACTACGAGTTCACGACGGAGGTTCTTGTCGCCAGCATCCGAGGGCCGATGCATGTCGTCGAGGCGGCGCAGATGGGAGCAGACATCTGCACCTGCCCTGCCAAGGTGCTAGACGCGATGTTCACCCATCCCCTCACGGACATCGGTCTCGAGAAGTTTCTTGCCGACTGGGCGAAGGTCCAAAGCACCGTCGAGCAGTGAGTCGGACTCGGGTCGGCACGGACGCACGATGGACAATCACGAAACCTTGAGGGAACTCGAACGGCGAGCCTTGTTGGGCGGCGGGGAGGCGCGGCTTCAGCGCCAGCACGAGGCTGGCAAACTGACTGCACGTGAGCGCATCGAGCTCTTCTTCGACCCCGGGTCGTTCCAGGAGGCAGACAAGCTCGTCACTCACCGATGTCGTGATTTTGGGATGGAGGAGCAGCTCGTTCCCGGTGACGGCGTCGTCGTGGGCCACGGTCTGGTCGACGGGCGGCTCGTCTACGCCTTTGCGCAGGACTTCACCGTGTTCGGGGGTTCGCTCTCGGAGACCAATGCTGCGAAGATCGTCAAGGTCTTGGACCTTGCGGTGCGCAATGGCGCGCCGGTCGTAGGTCTGAACGACTCTGGAGGGGCGCGAATCCAGGAAGGCGTGCTGTCGCTTGGAGGATACGCCGACATCTTTCTGCGCAATACGCTCGCGTCCGGCGTCGTGCCGCAGATATCGGCGATCATGGGTCCGTGTGCTGGAGGGGCTGTGTACTCACCCGCGATCACTGACTTCACTGTCATGGTGCGGAAGACCAGCTATATGTTCGTGACAGGTCCGGACGTCATCAGGACGGTGACCCACGAGGATGTCTCGAAGGAGGAGCTTGGCGGTGCGATGACGCACAACGAGCGAAGCGGCGTGGCGCACTTCGCGGTCGAGGACGATCAACAGTGCCTGGCTCTCATCCGAACACTGTTGGGTTTCTTGCCCAGCAACAACATTGACGCCCCGCCGCGGGTTGAGACGACCGACCCGGTGGATCGCGAGGACGAGAGCCTGGAGACGTTGGTTCCCGCCGTTCCGAACCAGCCGTACGACATGCTCGATCTCATCCACGCCATCGTGGACGACGGTCAGTTCCTCGAAGTGCATCAGTACTTCGCCCGCAATATCGTCGTGGGCTTTGCGCGTCTGGGGGGGCGTTCCATCGGGGTTGTCGCAAACCAGCCGGCGCACTTGGCAGGAACGCTCGACATTGACGCGTCTGTCAAGGGTGCCCGTTTCGTCAGGTTTTGCGACGCCTTCAATATTCCTCTGGTGACCTTCGAAGACGTACCTGGGTTTCTCCCGGGAACCCAGCAGGAGTACGGCGGCATCATCCGGCATGGGGCCAAGCTGCTGTTCGCGTTTGCCGAGGCCACGGTTCCCAAGCTCACGGTGATTACGCGAAAGGCGTACGGCGGTGCCTATTGCGTGATGTCGAGCAAGCACATCCGGACCGACCTGAACCTTGCATGGCCGACTGCCGAGATCGCGGTCATGGGTCCGGAGGGGGCAGTGAACGTTCTGTACGGGCGTGAGCTGGAAGCGGCCGACGATCCGGAGACACTTCGGGCCCGTCGGGTCGCGGAGTACCGGGACAAGCTTGCCAATCCGTTCGTTGCCGCGAGCCGGGGGTTTGTCGACGAGGTGATTGCGCCTCGGACGACCAGGCCGAGGCTGGTGGCGGGGCTCGCGAGTCTGGACGGCAAGAGAGCCAGGAACCCACCGAAGAAGCACGGCAATATCCCGCTCTGAGCGTGACCTGGGCTCCTATCGGAAGGGAGCCCAGGGCTCCGCCCGGGGGAACCGTGTCCAGCTGCTACACTTGATCAAGATGCCGGCGTGAGTGGTCACGTTCCTGTGAAGGTTCTTGTCGCCAATAGAGGCGAGATCGCCGTTCGCATAATGCGGGCATGTCGCGAGATGCGGCTTGCGACGGTTGCGGTTTACTCGAACAGCGACCGGACGGCGCCGTATGTCCGATATGCCGATCAGGCCGTCGCCCTTGAGGGCGATCGTCCTGAAGACAGCTACGTTTGTATTGACAAGCTGATCGCGGCCGCGCAGCGCTGCCAGGCCAATGCCGTTCACCCCGGGTACGGATTCCTGGCTGAGAATGCGGCGTTTGCCGGTGCGTGCCAAGAGGCCGGTCTCCGGTTCATCGGACCGTCACCGGACGTCATTTCGCTGATGGGCGGAAAGACTGCCGCCCGCAAAGTTGCGGCCAATGCTGGTGTTCCGGTCGTGCCTGGCACCGAGTCACCGTTGGACGAGGGGCTGAGCGCGGCGGATACGGCCGCCGTCGCCGAGGGGGTCGGGTTCCCGCTGTTCGTCAAGGCCGTGGCCGGCGGTGGGGGCAAGGGAATGCGCTTGGTCCGGGAGCCGTCCAAACTCGCTGCCGCTGTGCGGGCGGCCCGCTCCGAAGCCCAAGGTGCGTTTGGCAACGCAGCCGTGTATCTGGAACGTTCTATCAACCCAGCTCGGCACATCGAAGTTCAGATCCTTGCTGACCAACACGGCCGCGTCGTGCCGTTTGTCGAACGCGAGTGTTCGGTCCAGCGCCGCCATCAGAAGGTTGTCGAAGAGACCCCGTCGGTGGCAGTGAGTTCGGATATCCGCCGCGCCTTGGCGACCGCCGCTGCGGCGCTTGCAAAGGGGGTGGGCTACGAAAGCGCTGGCACCGTGGAGTTTCTGCTTGACGAGGACGAGAAGTTCTACTTTCTGGAGATGAATACGAGGCTGCAGGTCGAGCATCCCGTCACCGAAATGGTGACCGGCGTTGACCTCGTGCAGTGGCAGTTGAAGATTGCGATGGGCGAGCACCTGACGATAGATGAGGACAGGATGCTTCAGCCTCGAGGGCACGCGATTGAGTGTCGGGTCTACGCCGAGGACCCAGATGCCGGCTTCATACCGTCCCCCGGTCTTATCACGCATCTGCAGCGGCCATCTGGCCCGGGCATTCGGGACGACAGCGGCGTTGAAGCCGGTTTTCGGGTCCCCGTGTTCTACGACTCGATGATCTCGAAGTTGGTGGCCTGGGCTCCGGACAGGGAGCAGGCGACGCAACGGATGCTGCGAGCGCTGACGGAGTACGAGATCGGGGGGGTGACGACGACGATCCCGTTCTTTCGCTGGATGCTTCAGACGCCAGAATTTATTGAGGGCAAGATCGACACAGGCTTCCTCGACCGAAGGTTCGCAGACCGTGGCCAGACACCGTTCGTTCCGCCGCCAGACGATGCGGAGGACGCGGCCGTACTCGCTGCGGCCGTTCGGACGTTTCTGACCGGACGCAGCGCTACAGGCACACCGTCCGACGGACTGTGTTCAAGCGCATGGCAACGAGCGGCTCGGCTCGAGGGGCTTCGCTAGTGGTGTCCCGGACACTGGAGGTCGAGGTCGATGATCGCGTCTATCGCGTCACGGTTCGGCGGGACATGGCAGTGCCCGAGCGCCTGCGCGTCGCGTGGAACGACCGAGAGCGGCTCGTCGATGTTCACCAGCTCGATGCACAGTCTTTTTCCCTCGTCGAGATTGGACCCGGGAGCAAGAGCCATGACGTGCGTGTCGTCGAGACGGGGCGGCCGGGGACTCTCGATGTTCATGTCGGTGCCGCGACGGTGCGAACAGTTGTTGACCGTCGACGGTCCTTCTTCGGAGATAACGGAGCGGGCGGGGGAGAGGGGTCTGGCGAGGTTGTCGCGCCGATGCCAGGCAAGGTCGTGCGGCTTCTCGTGCAGGAGGGTGACGCGGTCTCCGAAGGGCAATGCGTGGCCGTGGTCGAAGCGATGAAGATGGAGAACGAACTGGCGGCGAAGTGCGCCGGGAGGGTCACGCGCACCTCGGTGGGCGTGGGAGAGTCGGTCGAGACCGGCAAGGTACTTGTCGTGATCGAGCGAACGTCCCCTAGCAAGAGATGACTGACGAGTCGACCATCGATAGTGATGAGGCGGCGGCGGCCGAAACGGATTCGGCCCCTCTGCCGGTGTGGCGACGGTTGTCTCCGAAGTACCGGTTACCACAGAGGTTCCGGCGGCACAGCGGCCGGCTGGTCATTACGGGAGTCGCCCTGGTTGCCGCGTTTCTTGTCTCTTTCGTCACGATCGACCTCGGACCTTTCGCCATAGCCAGGGCGGAGCAGGCGCTCTCAGCCCAGCTCGACCGCACGGTTCACATCGGTCGATTGGGGACGTACATTTTTCCTGGACGGTTTCTTATCGAAGATCTCGTCATCGATGGACTATCGCCTGAACACGAGCCGTTCTTTACCACCGATCGGATCGTGATCAGCACCTCGTGGGTGGCTCTTCTGCGGGGTGAGATCCTAGTCGACAGTGTCGATATGGGGCCGTGGCGAATGGTGGCCGAGAGTTTTCCAGATGGACGCCAGAGCTTTCCACGTTTCGTTGCCCAGTCTCCAGCCAAGCCGGAACCGCTTGACGCAGCGTCTACTGGAAGCGGTGAGCTTCCGGGCGGCGAGGAGGTGGATGAAGCCGAGGGTGGTTGGCCCTTTGTGACGACCGTACAACATCTTCTTGCGCACGACGGCGAGTTTGTCTATCGGGATCACAATGCACCGTGGAGTGTGGTCGCGAGAAATATCGATCTCACCATCGCCAAAGGCGATTCGTACGAAGGCGACGTGTCGCTCAGCGGCGGAACGGTCGAAATCGGAGCGTTCGAACCGATGACCACCGACATGGAGGCGACGTACGAGCTCGATGGTTTAGGTGTGACGTTGACGCACATTGACCTGTCGATGGACGGATTCCACTCGGCGCTGACCGGTCAGGTCGAGTTGGCCAACTGGCCCGAACAGACCTACCAAATCCTCGAGTCGGATATCGACCTGCCGACGATGAAGGAGATCTTCTTCCGAGGCGACTCGTTTAGCGTCGACGGTGAAGCCCAGTTCACCGGCTCATGGCACATATACGACGGCGGTCGGGACCTGACGGGAGTGTTTCAGAGTGCCGACTGGAAACTGAACGGTCTGGCGTTTCCCGATACGACCGGCTCGGTCATCTGGACGGCGGACCGATTCGACGTCCTCGACTACGCGTCGAAGTTTTACGGCGGTGACGTCGAGCTGGACTATTCGATGGCGCCGCTTGGATCCGACACGCCCGGAATCGCGACGTTGGATACCCAGCTGACGGATGTTGAGCTTAGCCCTCTGTTCGAGGAGCTGGGGGTTCGCGGCGTGAGACCCGAGGGGTACGTGACCGGCCCGAATATCCTTCGGTGGCCGTTGGCCCGGTTCGCGGACCTCATGGGCGAGGGGCATCTCACCGTTCGTCCTCCAGACGGAACGGCTGCACTGATGACCCGCAGTCGCCGTACGCCAAGTTCACTGGGAGCACGCCGATACGCCGCGGTGCCGTTTCGGGCCGACGAGGGAGCCGAGCCGTGGCACTTTCCCATTGGCGGAGACCTCACGTACACCGTCGGACCGGAATGGATCGAGATCGCGCCGAGCCAGATTGCGACCCCCAGCACGCTCGTCGAGTTCGAGGGGCGCACGGCGTTTGGCGACCGGTCGGAGATCCCGTTCAACGTGTCCAGCATCGATTGGCAGGAGAGCGATCGGCTGATGGCTTCGTTCATGACTGCGTTCGGCAAGCCAACGGGCGAGATAGCCGTTGGCGGGCGGGGGCAGCTGAACGGAGTGATGCTGGGTGAGTTTGTGCGACCCAGAATCGAAGCGACGTTCGATGGTGATGCCGTTCAGGCGTGGAACGTCGCGTGGGGTCGGGGCCGCGGGCGAATCGTGGTAGAGGATGCCTATCTCGAAGTGATTGATGGCCGATTCGATGACGGATCGTCCGAGATGCGAGTCGACGGACGCTTTGCGCTTGACTCCCCGAGAATCGATGGCAACGAAGAGATCAACGCCCGGTTCGCTCTCTCGTCGCTCCCCGCTCAGCGACTGCGGGACGCCTTCGCGCTTGAGGGTTACCCGATTGACGGGGGTCTCACGGGAGAAATCCGCCTGTACGGCAACTACGGACGGCCGTTTGGGTTCGGCAGCCTAACGCTGGACGAGCCGGTCGCGTGGGGTGAGCCATTCGACAGTGCTGAGGCCGGTCTGCGCTTCGAGGGCGACGGCGTCCGACTCGACGCGCTGGAGGTTGGGAAGGGTACCGGAAGGCTCACCGGTGCGATGTTCGTGAGGTGGAATGGCACGTACTCGTTCAACGTGGACGGGCGAGACATCCCCGTCGGTTCGCTCCAGTCCCTTGGGAACGACACGATGCCGCTCGGAGGACTGGCTACATTCGTGGCGACAGGCGCTGGCGATTTCGACGATCCTCGATACGAGGTCAGGGGTGCCGTCACTGACCTGAGCCTCGACGAAGAGGTTCTCGGGCAGATGTCGGGGAGGCTCGATGTCCGCGATGGCGTGATGGGCGTCGAGGTCGAGGTTGGATCACCTGGGCTTGCGATGTCTGGTTCGGGACGGGTCGAACTGTCACCCGGAAACGACGCCGATCTGCTCCTGCGATTCACCAACACGACGCTGGACCCGTACGTTCGTTTGTATGCTGCGGCGGTTCCCTCCGGGATGTCTGCCGTTGCCAGCGGAACGCTGGAAGTGACCGGCCCACTGCGCGACCTCGATCGACTACTCATCGACGCGACGGTCGAGCAGCTCGATCTCGGCGTCTTCGACTACATGGTCGCGAACGAAGGCACGGTTCAGCTGTCACTCGACCAGGGTGTGATTCACGTCCGTCGCATGAATCTCGTCGGCGACGGGACGGAACTCGCGCTGCGTGGGCAGGTTGGGATAGTCGACGAGCAGGTCGTGCTCCGGGCTGATGGGCGCGCCAATGTCGGTTTCTTGCGGGGGTTCTTCCCCGACCTCCGGAGCTCGGGCAGTGCCCAGCTCGCTGCAGAGATAGGGGGCACGTTTCGTCAGCCTGTTGTCGTGGGCTCGGCAACGATGGATGGAGTGCGTGTCAGGCATCTCTCCTTTCCGCATGGTCTGGACAATCTCGAAGGACAGATTGTGTTCGAGCCTGACGGACTCCACTTCGACGACCTCACTGGTGAGCTGGCCGGTGGACCCGTTCGGTTCGGTGGGCGCGTGGGCGTACGAGGTTTCGACGTCGGCGATCTCAACGTCACCGCGGCTGCGACCTCGATGAATTTTCGATTTCCGGAAGGCATCCGTTCGGTCGTAGATGCCGAGCTGACGCTCGGTGGAGAGCTCGACGACATGGTGCTCTCGGGCATGGTAGAAGTGCAGGATGCCGTTTGGTTGGAGTTGTTCGAACCGAGTACCGGGCTGCTGAACCTCGCACCTGATACCGCAGCATTGGTGCCACGGTCCGTCGAGTCGGTGCTTCCACTCAGTCTCGACGTTCGGATCGTTGCACCCTCAAGTCTTCGCATTAGCGACAACACCGCGCGAATCGTTTCAAGCGCCGATCTGACCCTCGGGGGGACCTACGACCAACCCCTTCTCCTCGGGAACGCCGACATCGAGCGCGGCGAGGTCTTTTTTGAGGGCAACCGGTATCGGGTTACGCAGGGGAGTATCGCCTTCGCGAACCCCCTCGCGATCGACCCGTTCTTCGACGTTCAGGCGGAGACTGACATTCGGGTGCCTGGCCAGACCTATCGCGTAACAATCGACGTGAGTGGCACGATGGATAGGCTGGAACCGGAGCTATCATCGGATCCACCGCTGCAGGAGATGGAGATCCTGTCGCTCTTGCTCGGAGATCTTCGTGACCCTCAGGCCGCGGAGATTCGGGCGCTTCGTGCCCAGGAGGCGTCCCGGCAGGAGTTGCTTCAGGCCGGAGCTGCGCGGCTATTGACCAGCCCAATCTCGTCCAATGTTGGCCGCCTTGTGGAGGAGTCGTTCGGCGTAGACTCGTTTGAGATTACGCCCTCCCTGGACCGAGCGACCCAACAATCTACGCAGCTTTCGCCGACCGCGCGGCTCTTGATCGGCAAGCGAATATCGGACCGCGCGCACCTCACGTTTTCTCGGGCTGTCAGTGGTGCCAACCAGGATCTCCTCGTGGTGCTCGAGTACGACCAGAACGATCGGCTGTCCTGGATTCTGTCGCAGAACGAGAACAAGACGTACGCGCTCGATTTCAGGGTTCGGCACTCCTTCTGATGTTCCCTACATCCCGCTGGCGGGCTCCGAAAAAATCGGGACCGCGCGTGCTTGTCGAGAGCACCGTGTGCGCCGTGATCCTGCTGATGGCGGTGAGATCGATCGCGGCAAGCGAGGTCGACGCCTACATCGGCCGCCCGGTCGTTGATGTCACGCTTGTGAGCGACGGCCGTGAGCTGCGTGATCCATCAGCCCTCGAGCTGGTCGAAACGGAGGTTGGGTCCGCGCTGTCGATGCGCCACGTGCGCGAAAGCCTGACCCATTTGTTCAGCCTGGGGACCTTCGAGGATGTGCGTGTTGATGCCAGTCTTCTCGGGGGAGGGGTCTCGCTGCGCTACGAGCTCGTGCCGCTCGGCGTCGTCGAGCGCGTGGACTTCGACGGTGAGACCGGGGTTTCGCACGAGGAGCTCCGGCGGGAGATCACCGGAAGGCACGGCGCGACGTTCGCCGTCGATGAGGCCGAAGTGGTCGGAGACACACTGCGGAGGTATTACCGTGCACGAGGGTTCTTCGGCGCCCAGGTCAGCACGGAACTGGAGGGACGCGGTGCCGACAGAACCCTGCGCGTGCAGGTCGTGTCGGGCAGTCGAGCGCGCGTCGGCCAGATATTTGTGACCGGCGTTCCGTCCGTCCTCTACGACATTACCCTCAATCGCCTCGGGGTCGCGACTGGCCAACCGTACGACGGCGCCGACATGGAGCGCCGCCTTGACGAGTACGAGGCGCAGCTACGGGACGGGCGGTACTACGAAGCCGAGTTGAGTCACACCGTGGATATCGCGGCAGGGGGACCCAGTGTCGACCTTCGGCTCGACATCAGACGTGGCCGGCGAATCACCATTGTGTTTGAAGGGGATGAGCTACCGGAGACAGATCGGTCGGCGCTGGTCCCGATCGAGCGCGAAGGCTCAGTTGACGAAGATCTCTTGGAGGACGCCGGCCGTCGAATCGAAGACTATCTCAATGGTCTCGGCTATCGTGATGCGGCTGTCGGTCACCGGCGCGAGATCGAGGGTGACGACCTCTCGATCATCTTTTCAGTGGACCAAGGAGCGCTCTACGAGGTCGGCGAGGTGGTCTTCACCGGGAACGTTGCTGTTCCCGTGGGGACACTCTCAGGTTTGATTGACCTGCCTGCTGGGCGTCCGCTCGTTGTGCGAGAGCTTGACGACGCCGTGGCGTCGGTCGCGAGCCACTACCTTCGACAGGGGTTCGCTACCGTCCGCGTCGAGCCGTCATTCTCGGAGCTGACGACCGGTGTTGTGTCGGAGAATGGGTCGATATCCGTGAGGTGTGAAATCGCCATCGAAGAGGGCACGTTGACTCGCGTGCGGTCGGTGGTCGTTGACGGGGCGAGCGATCGGGCACCGGCCGATGTCGAGGGAGTGGTCAGTTCGACGGTCGGGGAGCCGTACTTCGCGTCGCAGGTGGTGGCCGACCGCGATGCCATTCGGCGGCGGTATCTGGTCGACGGTTTCGAACGCGTGGTCGTCACCGCAGACCCGAGATTCGACGAGGATTTGGAGACCGTCGATCTTGTGTATCTGGTCAGCGAAGGCCCGCAGATCAGAGTCGAGCATGTGCTGATCGTTGGTAACAGTGCCATCGATTCGGCGACGATCAGGCGTGAGGTCACCCTCCAGGAGGGTGAGCCGCTGAGCCTTCCGGCGGTTACCGAAACGCGGCAGCGACTCAATGCCTTGGGATTGTTTAGACGGATCGATATCCGGGAATTCAGCCACGGTGGACGAGCCCTTCGAGACGTTGTCGTCATGGTCGACGAGGCGCCGGCGACGAGAGTCGGGTACGGCGGTGGGCTCGAGGTTTCTCTTCGATTGCGCCGGCAGACTGGCATTGAAGGGAGTCAGGCCGTCGAACAGCTGGAGTTTGCGCCTCGGGGCTTCTTTCAGATTGGACGACAGAATCTCTGGGGAAAGAATCGGTCAATCGATCTGTTTGCGCGTATCAGCCTGTGGCGGAAGAACGACCCGCCGGCTTCGTTATTTCCTGAGGAAGACGTCGGGAACAGCCTCGGCTTCAACGAGTATCGGATCCTCGGTACGTTTCAGGATCCACGGGTGTTCGGATCGGAATGGGACGGCTACATCACCGGCTATTTCGAGCAGGCGATTAGACCAGGATTCGATCTGATCAGTCGTGGGGCGAACGCTCGGCTGACCCGGAGCTTGGGTTCCACCGTGACGGCGTCCGTGGACTACGGGTGGGAGAACAACGATACAACGAAGACGGAAATCAATCCCGAGGACATACCCCTGGTCGACCGGCTATTCCCTGAGGTTCGACTGTCGTCCTTTTCGTCCAGCATCGTGAGGGACACGCGGGATGATCCAGCCGATCCGCGGCACGGAGAGCTCCTTGGCGTTGACGCACAGATTGCCGCCCGTCTCATAGGTTCCGAAGTGGGTTTCGTCAAGACGTTCATGCAAGCCTTCTTGTATCGAGAGGTTCCGGGTGTCCCACGCTTCGTTGCCGCCGTGGGAGCTCGAATCGGTCTAGCGCGGGCGTTCACACAGTTCGTCGAAGTGTTTCCTCGGCTACCACCCGATCTGGACCCAGCAGGCACTGTGCCGACGTCGATCGAAATCCCGGTGAGTGACCTTCCCTTGAGCGAGCGGTTCTTCGCCGGAGGTGATACCACGGTTCGAGGGTTCGCGCTCGATCGACTAGGTGACGAGCCGACGATCGACCAGGATGGCTTCCCGCTGGGGGGGAATGCGACACTCATCCTCAACGGCGAGCTTCGTGCCCGCGTGACGTCCACAATCGACGTCGTCGGGTTTCTCGATGCCGGCAACGTGTACGATCTTGCGAGCAACTTGAGTCTGACCCGGATCAGAGGTGGTGCTGGATTCGGTGTACGATACCGGTCGCCGATTGGTCCCATTCGTGTCGACCTCGGGTTTAAACTTGACCGTCAGACCTTCGAGAATGGCGACGTGGAGCGACCGACCGCGCTGCATATTAGTATCGGACAGGCCTTTTAGGATTCAGACGGGGGTTCGCCCGGAACCCTCGCCAGCGGAACCAACTCGCGCGGCAGAAAGCCCAGGTGGTTTCACGACGCCTCATTCTGGTTGCATCGCCTCGAGGGCCCGTTGGGTCATTGCTGCGAGCCTGCTGACGGTGCCTCTCCATGCCGCTGCTGTCCTTTCGTCACAGAGCCACGCGTCGGCGGTGACGCTGGCGGGGGGTTGGGGGCAGGACTGGGCGGAGCGGGTGTGGCAGACGGGCCAGGGGCGCACGGCGCCCCTCGGCGGGGCGGCGTGGGGCGTGAGGGGTCCCCGCGCGGCGCTGGCGGGGGTTCGGGGCGAAGCCCCGTCTGAAGAAGCCCCGTCTGAATCTGGAACGGGGGGTTGGGGGCAGGTCTGGGTGGAGCGGGTGTGGCAGACGGGCCAGGGGCGCACGGCGCCCCTCGGCGGGGCGGTGTGGGGCGTAAGGGGGCCCCGCGCAGCGCTGGCGGGGGTTCGGGGCGAAGCCCCGTTTGAGCAAGAAGCCCCGTCTGAATCTGGAACGGGGGGTTGGGGGCAGGTCTGGGCGGAGCGGGTGTGGCAGACGGGCCAGGGGCGCACGGCGCCCCTCGGCGGGGCGGCGTGGGGCGTGAGGGGTCCCCGCGCGGCGCTGGCGGGGGTTCGGGGCGAAGCCCCGTCTGAACAAGAAGCCCTCGACAGTATTCTTGCCGTTGTCGATGGGCACGTGATCATGCACTCCGACGTGAGAGCGTTCATCGATCTCGCACTCGTTGACGATTCTGCAGGCCCCGACCAAGAAGCCAACGTGCTGACCTATCTCATCGATCGACGCTTGGTACTCGACCGCGTGGACCGGTTCGTCGTTGCGGAGCCCTCGGCAGCTGACGTTGATCGCCGGCTTGAAATCGTGCAACAGGGCTTCTCTACCGAGGAGGAGATCATGTCGGTACTCGAGAGAGTGGGGCTGACCTCCGACGACCTTCGCCAAGTCTTGGCCGACGAAATACGGCTCGAGACCTATCTAGAGGACCGGTTCGCGGCGGTGGGGAACTTGCGGCGCGCGGACGCGACCGCGGAGTGGGTTGCAGGTCTGGTCGAGCGAGCGCAGGTGATGCGGGTTGGCGGTGACCGTCCCGATCGTGCGAGTGGTGGACGATAAGAGTCAGCCCGTACCGCTACCGACGCCGGCGACAGCGAGGATGATCTCCGCAATGTTGAAACCGGCGTGACTTGCGATCGTCGAGAGTACGCTGCGTCGGATGAGGTAGATCGTTCCCCACAGCGCGCCGAGTAGCGCCGTGACCACCGCGGCATCCCAGCCTTGGACTACATGGCCGAGACCGAACGCAATGCTAAAGACGAGGAGTCCAAGCCATGCGCCGCCGAGGTGCTGTTCGAAGCGCACAAGGATGAACGCCCGTTGCAGTTCCTCGCGGAGGCCACCCGCGACGACCGCAACGACGGCAAACGTCGCGGCGTCTGCCGGTGACTGCAGCAGGGCTTCGAACGGATTCTCCGGAACGTTGCGTATGCCCGGCCAGACGTAGTGAAGCAGGCTGATGCTCGCGATTGCGAGTCCCACCATGACCGGAGTCAAGATGAGGCCGAGGACGAACTCGCGTCGAGGCGGTCGCGAGCCGAGAAAGACGTGGGTCGGATGATCGCCGCTCCGGTGTAGGAAGTAGAAGACAAGGCCAAGCAGGAGCATCGCATCTGCCAACGACAGCATGACGACCCATCGCAAGGACAGTCCCCCTGACGCGTCGACCGCGCCGATTCCCAGCAGACCAAACGCCGCAACCAGCAGAAGCTGGGTCGGAAAACCCGAGCACAGGATCACCTCGGATGCGGCGCGGAGGCGCGGTGACCCCGGAGCCGGGGCCGCGAGAACCGACCCCTCAGGAAGGGCTGCTTCGTCCTCCAACATCAGGGGCGACTCTACCACAGCGCCGGTCGGCTCCTGAATTTCAGCCTTTACCAACATCTAGCGTTTGACCTAAAAGGGAGACCCAATATCTAGTGTTTTTCGGTCTTGACAGACACCCGGTCGTGGTTTCATAGTAGGCGTCTCAGCACGGACCGGACGTCTCGGAAATACCCCAGCTTCTCGACGGGCGGACCGTGTGAAAACTCAACTAGGGCTCCACGGTGTAAACACCAGTCAGAGTAGTTCGGGGCCGGCGTCGGGGTGGCGACGGTGCTCGCGTTCGGGAGAGGAAACGACATGCCAAGAGGTGCTGCACACGAGCACGAGTCCCACGATTTTCAACCACAGCCTGCACATATCGACACGGACGACCTGGCTCCTGGCCTCGAATTCCTTCGCTACTTCAGTCGGGATGGAGTGGACCCCTTCGATGAGGTCGAGTGGGAGCTTCGCTCGGCTGTGATCGCGAACGAAAAAGGCGAGACGGTGTTCGAACAGCGCGATGTGGAGATTCCCAAGTCGTGGTCGCAGCTGGCAACCAACATTGTCGTGTCGAAGTACTTTCGTGGCCAGATTGGGACACCCGAGCGCGAACGAAGTGTCAAGCAGTTGATTGGCCGGGTCGTTGACACGATCACCGAGTGGGCGAGAAAGCAGGACTACTTCGCTGGCGAGGATGACCTTCTGGCGTTCAGTGATGATCTCAAGTTCCTGCTTGTCCATCAAAAGGCGGCGTTCAACAGTCCGGTCTGGTTCAACTGCGGTTTCGAGACGGCGCCGCAATGTTCGGCCTGCTTTATCAATTCAGTTGACGACACGATGGAGTCGATTCTGACGCTGGCTCGGACAGAAGGCATGCTGTTCAAGTTTGGCTCAGGGACCGGCAGCAATTTGTCGACGATACGATCGTCGAGGGAGGTTCTTGCCGGAGGAGGCACAGCCTCTGGACCGGTCTCGTTCATGAAGGGCTACGATGCGTTCGCCGGTGTGATCAAGTCGGGTGGCAAGACTCGACGAGCGGCCAAAATGGTCATTCTTAATGTCGAGCACCCGGATATCGTCGAATTCATCAATTGCAAGGTCGAGGAGGAGCGAAAGGCTTGGGCGTTGATTGACGCAGGGTACGACGGGTCGTTTACGGGGCCGGCGTATTCCTCGGTGTTCTTTCAGAATTCCAATAACAGCGTGCGGGCATCGGACGATTTCATGCGGGCGGTTCTCGATCGGCGGTCCTGGGAGACTCACGCCGTGCGTGACGGACAAGTCATGGACACGTATCAGGCTCGCGATTTGATGCACATGATTGCCGAGGGAACGCACGTGTGCGGCGATCCAGGGATGCAGTTCGATACGACGATCAACGACTGGCACACGTGTCCCAACACCGCGCGCATCAATGCGTCCAACCCGTGTTCGGAGTACATGTTTCTCGACGACTCCGCTTGCAATCTCGCTTCCCTGAATCTCATGAAGTTCATCACGGAGGCGGGCAACGGTCAGTCTGACTTCGATGTCGAGGCATTTAGAGCTGCGGTTCGCACGCTTATCACGGCGCAGGAGATCATCGTCGACAATGCCAGCTACCCGACACCGGCGATCGAGAAGAACAGTAAGGCGTATCGACCGCTCGGACTCGGTTATGCCAATCTGGGAGCCCTGCTGATGTCGTGCGGTGTTCCGTACAATAGCGACGCCGGACGCGACTATGCAGCGGGCATTACAGCCTTGATGACCGGGGAGGCGTACTCACAGTCTGCGCGGATTGCACGAGATCACGGTGGACCGTTTACGGGATATCCAGAGAACCGTGAGCCGTTTGTTCGCGTCATGCGAAAGCATCGGTCAGCGCTTAAGGACGTCGCACCAACGCACGTCCCGAGAGCGCTGTATCAAGCGGCTGCAGCCGCCTGGGATGACGCCATTGAGTTGGGCGAGCAGCATGGGTATCGCAATGCCCAGGCGACTGTGTTGGCGCCAACCGGGACCATTGGGTTCATGATGGACTGCGATACGACAGGCGTCGAGCCTGACATCGCACTGGTGAAGTACAAGAAGCTCGTCGGCGGCGGGCTGATGAAGATCGTCAACCAGACGGTGCCGATGGCGTTGACGAGGCTGGGATACGCGGATGACCAGGTCAGGGCGATTGTCGAGTACATCGACGAGCACGACACGATCGAAGGCGCTCCGCACCTGGATCCAGAGCATTTGGCAGTCTTTGATTGTGCCTTCAAGCCGGCAAACGGCCAGCGGTCGATCCACTACATGGGACACATCAAAATGATCGGGGCGACCCAGCCTTTCATATCGGGAGCGATCTCCAAGACGATCAATGTGCCGACCGAAGCGACGATCGAGCAGATCGAGCAGGCGTACATCGACTCGTGGCGGCTCGGAACGAAGGCTGTGTCGATCTATCGAGATGGGAGCAAGCGGACCCAGCCACTCAACACGTCGCAAGCGAAGCCAGCCGAGGCCTCCGGTGCTAGGTCCCAGCCGGTCCGCCGCAAGCTACCGGATGAGCGGCAGGCCATCACGCACAAGTTCGACATCGCAGGCCATGAAGGCTACATCACGGTCGGGCTATTTGAGGACGGTTCCCCGGGGGAGATCTTCCTCGTCATGGCGAAGGAAGGGTCAACCATCTCTGGCTTTGCGGATGCGTTTGCCCAGGCCGTGTCGTACGCGCTGCAGTACGGTGTGCCGCTGCAGGTCCTGGTCGATAAGTTCAGCCACGTACGCTTCGAGCCGTCGGGGCTGACGAAGAATCCGGATGTGCGGCTTGCGAAGTCGATTGTCGACTACGTATTCCGATGGATGGCGACCAAGTTCTTGTCCACTGCCGCGCAGTATCAGGCCGGCGTGAACATCCCTGAGCATGGCGACGGCGACGCGGACGTCGAGCAGCTGACATTGAGTGACGCCGAGTCAGACGCCCCGGCTACGCGTACCGCAGCCGATACAAACGCGACTCCCTACGCCATCCAGAACGACCAGGATGCACCTCCCTGTTCAACCTGCGGAGCCATCATGATCCGGAGTGGCGCGTGCTACAAGTGCGTGAACTGCGGTGCGACGAGTGGCTGCGCCTAGGTAACAAGGGCGGAGGCAGGCATTCAATCCTTCGGATGGGCGCGGGGAGCGGTGCCCGCTCCTTGGGCCTCCCACCCGAAGTACGCGAGCCCGACCAGGGCGGTCGCGAAGCCCGCTCGCGCGATCTCGGCCAGCAGGTACACGCGGCCGTAGAGTTGGCTCGCGGTGTGCAAGCTGATCGACTGGAGAGCGAAAAGCCCGGCCACCGCGAGGGCCAAGCCCCCCGGCATCGAGACCCTCACGAACGCCGACGCGAGCACTAATACTCCGCCAGCGCCGACCAACCACACGTCGGCCCACCACGCGTACCGTACGGGTCCGAACAAGTCCGTCACTCCCAGCACGACCGAGTATGAACCGTAGGCAACCATCCCAAGTGTTGCGAGCGTCAGCATGGCAGAATCGATCGATGCGCACCCTGTTGTATCATGCTCGGTTGGCGCATGTCAGGCTCGTGGCGGTGCATGAGGTAGGGGGTCGGGTGCGAAGGGTGAAGATGACTGCGACCTTTGTCGCCGTGATTGCAGTAGCTGTCGTTTCTGTGGCATATGGACGTTCGGAACCGTTGCCGGCGACACGTGCCCGGCAAGCGGTCGATACAGGTGTGTTCGACCGGCTTCTGGATCTGTATGTTCGAGACGGTTTGGTCTACTACGCGGCGCTGAAAGTTGAGCGCGCAGCCCTGGGGCGTTTCGTCGAGGCACTGGAAGCAACCCCGACAGATTTCGATCTACGCCCGAGGGACGATCGAAAGGCGTTTTGGATCAATGCCTACAATGCGCTCGTGCTGCAGACCGTTGTCGATCACTATCCGATTCGCGGACAATCACCGGATTATCCCACCAATAGTATTCGGCAAATACCGGGCGCTTTTGGCCGCCGGAAGCACGCGGTGGCTGGTCAGGTCCTGACTCTCGACGAGATCGAGAGCACCCTCATGCAGTTTTCCGATCCCAGGGTTTTCTTGGCGCTCGGGCGTGGCGCCGTTGACAGCGGGCGTCTGCGTAGCGAGACCTACACGTCATCTCGGCTCGACGCACAGCTCGAGGCGGCGCTGCAGGAGTTCGCCACGACTCCCCGTCACGTCAACCTCGACCAGTTGGGTCAAGAGGTACGGGTCAGCCCGATCTTCGGATGGCGTGAGAACGAATTCGTAGGTGCCTACGCAGCCCGCGGCTGGACGGATTCCGGACGTACCGCGCTCGAACGAGCTATCCTGACGGCAATTGAGCCCAAGTTGTTCCCCAGCGAGCGAGCGTTTCTCGAAGGAAACCGGTTTTCGCTTCAATACCACGAGTTCGACTGGCGTTTGAACGACCTCACCGGGGGGAGGCCCTGAGGGCACCGAGACGCTGGTCGGCGGGCGGATGCCGCATGACGACCGACCCCGAGACTCCCGACTTGAGGCTCAGGACAGGCGATCTATGGATCTCGAACTGAACGACAAGGTGGCGATCGTGACCGGCTCAAGCCGTGGACTAGGGCTCGCGAGCGCCGCCGCGCTCGTGGCTGAGGGTTGCCGGGTCTGCGTGTGTGCTAGGGGTGAAGAACGTCTAGGACAGGCGGCGGAGGACCTGCGGCGAGCGGCGGGTTCGGATGGCCGGGTACTTGCCGTGCGGGCTGATCTCACTCAAACGAGCGGGGTCGAGTCGGTTGTCCGCGAAACGGTCGCCCGGTTCGGAGGTCTCGACATCCTCGTCAACAACGTGGGCCGTGCAGCCGGAGGGGGTCTTCTCGATACATCTGATGACGAGTGGTGCAGCGCCTTCGACGAGACGCTCTATCCAGCCATTCGCGCGTCGCGCCTTGCGGTGCCGCACATGCGTCAACGAGGCGGAGGGGTCATCCTCATCGTTGCGTCGATCTGGGGACGAGAGTCGGGGGGACGCATGACCTACAACGCCGTGAAGGCCGCGGAAATCAGTCTCGCGAAGGCCCTGGCGCAACAGCTTGCGGCAGAAAATATTCGTGTCAACAGCGTAGCGCCAGGCTCGATTTCTTTTCCGGGTGGCTCCTGGCACCGCCGGCAGCAAGAGAACCCAGAAGAAATGGCGGAGTTCGTTGACCGAAACCTCCCGATGGGGCGCTTCGGCCGAGCCGATGAGGTGGGAGCTGTCGTCGCGTTCCTGGCGTCATCGAGAGCCAGCTGGATCAGCGGGGCCAGCATTACGGTCGACGGTTGCCAGTCGCGTTCGTTGATCTAGGCACACCAGTCCTCGCCGTCCGACCCCGCTGACCCCTGAGCTGAGCCCTATTCGCCCTGCTATCGCTTCTTGATCGATTTTTCTTCGCCTGCTACCATGCCTCGCGAGGTGAGCCGATGACCCCTTCTTCTGCTCTGGAACGCGTGTCCAAGAAGGACGAAGCGCTGTCCTTGGCACTTGGCGCGTTGTCCCCACGGCACGCCGGCCGCCCGGTTGGTCCGCCGACGACGTCACAGGTCGTCACGGCTTCGCATGTGATGCCGCCCCTGGAGGCTGTCTACGGAGAGTTTCCCGATATCGTGGATGACCGGTTACGGAGCGTGCTGGCCGAGGGGGGCATCGAACAGCCCTATGTCCACCAATCCGAGGCGATATCACATGCGCTTGCGGGCCGCCATGTGGTGGTCGTGACACCGACTGCCTCGGGTAAGACGCTGTGCTACAACGTGCCTGTTCTCAGCACGATTCTGGCCGAACCGACGGCGCGTGCACTCTATCTCTTTCCGACGAAGGCTCTCGCTCAGGATCAGCTCGCCGAGCTCCATCTGCTTGCCGATCGACTGAAGTCTCGTGGAGAGGAGATCGGGACCTTTACATACGACGGTGATACGCCCCAGGATGCGCGCCGAGCCATCCGTGGTCGAGCGCATGTTGTCCTGAGCAATCCCGAGATGCTCCACTCGGGGATACTGCCTCACCACCCTCGCTGGGCAAAGCTGTTCGAGAATCTACGATATGTCGTCATCGACGAGCTCCACGCCTACCGAGGTGTGTTCGGCAGCCACCTGGCCAACGTGCTGCGACGCCTCAAGCGTATCTGCCAGCACTATGGATCGGCGCCTGTCTTCATCTGCTCTTCGGCAACGATCGCCAACCCGCGTGAGCTTGCCCAGCATCTCACGGAAGAGGAATTCTCGCTCGTTGACCGTAGCGGTGCACCGCGGGGGGAGAAATGGTTCATTATCGTGAACCCCCCGGTCGTCAACCAGCAGCTCGGAATCCGACGCTCCTACTTGTCAGAGACACGGCGGATCGCCCTGGAGTGTCTTCGTCGTCAGTTGCAGATCATTGTTTTTGCGCAAAGCCGACTGACAACTGAAGTACTGACCACGTACCTCAAGGATGCATCGCGCACGCTGACGGGCGGAGCCGACGCGATACGCGGGTATCGAGGCGGATACCTACCGCTGCGTCGACGCGCCATAGAACGGGGACTGCGTGAAGGAACTGTTCGCGGTGTCGTGTCGACGAATGCGCTCGAGCTTGGAATCGACATTGGGTCGCTCGATGTCTCGATCATGGCTGGGTACCCCGGAACGATTGCGGCGACGTGGCAACGGGCGGGACGGGCGGGAAGGCGAACGTCGAAGTCCGCTGCGGTGCTGGTCGCCAGCAGCGCGCCGGTCGATCAATTTGTTGCGCAACACCCAGCGTACTTCTTCGAGGCGTCACCTGAGCACGCGCTGGTAAACCCCGACAATATGCAGATCTTGCTCGACCATATCAAGTGTGCCGCGTTCGAATTGCCGTTTACGGCTGACGAGCGGTACGGATATGACGAGGCGGATGGGGACGTACAGTCGGTTCTTGGCTTGCTTGCTGAAGAGGGATTTGTGCACCGAGCTGATGACCGGTGGCACTGGGTACACGAATCGTATCCGGCAGACGCGATTAGCTTGCGGTCGATCTCGTCAGACAACTTCGTCGTCATCGACCATTCGGATCGCACGACGGTGATCGGCGAAGTGGGCTTTAGCAGCGCTCTGTCAACGCTGCATGAGAAGGCGATCTATATCGTTGAGGGTCGGCCATACCAGGTCGACACGCTCGACTATGAAGGTCGCAAGGCCTATGTCACGGAAGTTGATTGCGACTACTACACCGACGCGATTTCCTATACCAAGGTGACGATTCTAGAGCCCTTCGATACTGACGACGACCTGGCAAAAAGCCATGGCGAGGTACACGTAGTCTCGCGAGTTGTTGGGTTCAAGAAAATCAAGTTCTATACGAATGAAAACGTTGGCTCCGGCGAGCTCGATCTCCCCGAACGGCAGATGCACACGACGGCGTACTGGCTGACGGTGCCACGGTCGGTTTATGCGGCGCTGCCATTCACGATGGCGGAGCGACGTGACGGGGTGGCGGGGCTAGGGATTGCGCTCCGGAGCGTCGCCCAACTTCTCTTGATGTGCGAGCGCCACGACATCGGTCTGGCGATCCACGGGGACGAGGAGCGGACCCGGGGCGGAAGCGGCTCCGAGATCGCGGAGATGAGCGACGAGCCGCAGGTTTTCATCTACGACAACTACCCGGGCGGGATCGGCTTCAGTGAACCGTTGTTCACGCTCCACAACGAGCTCCTGTCCCGAACGCGCGAGTTGGTGTCCGGGTGTCGATGCGAGAGTGGCTGTCCTGCATGTGTTGGGCCGGTTGGCCTGACCGGACCCAAGGCGAAACAGGTCGCTCTCAACCTTCTCGATGCGCTGACGACCGGTGCTACGGTGAGCTCATGACTCGTTTGGACCGCTTGCGACAGATCGTGTCTGGGTCTGGGCAGAAAGGGAGTGTCGAGGCGACCTTCCCACAGCCCGCGAGAGACGCGGAGGGCGCCGACGCACACCTTGACGTTGTCAACACTCTGGAAGGGGCGTTGGAGTCTGGTCCGGATGGCCCGTGCTTCGTGATTCGGCGGACGTTCGAACCGGCGCACCCATATGGAAGAAGGCCTCTCGGAGAGTATCCGGCGCAGTCGTCGGATGCGCTCGACGTGCTCGCCGGAAGCGGTGGCGACGGCGTGCGGGAGCTGAGTTCGCGGCAGGTAGTCTGTCTCGATCTGGAGACAACCGGTTTGAGCGGGGGAGCCGGGACGGTCGGGTTCATCGTCGGCTTGGGATGGTTTGACGGCAGTGCATTCCATACGTGCCAGTATTTTCTCAGCAGCCTGGCACACGAGCGTCGCTTGCTCGTCGCGGTGGCCGGCGTGCTGCGGCGCGCCCGTACGATCATCACCTTCAACGGGCGCTCGTTTGACGCTCCGGTCATGGAGATGCGATATGCGTTTCATGGACTGACGTCACCCTTGGATGATCTGAGACACGTCGATCTGCTTCACCCTAGCCGTCATCTGTGGACGGCGGATGAGGGGCGGCTGGTGAGTCTCGAGCGGAACGTGCTGGGATTCCGGCGTGTCGGGGACGTATCGGGTGCGGAGATTCCCGGTCGATATGTTGGGTATCTTCGGAGCGGTGACCCCAGGTTGCTTCGGCCAGTACTGGAGCACAATCGCCTGGACCTTGTGTCTCTGGGTATTCTGGGCGGGTTGGCGTGCCACCTCGTACGCACCGGCGCCGAGGCAACGTCGGGTTCGGCGCAGGCGCTCGGACTCGGTCGGGTGTACGAGCGAGCGGGCAGAAGCGAGTGGGCGAGCGCGTGCTATCAGCGGGCTGCAGGAATTGATCAACCGGACGCCGGTGCGGACCCGTGGTGGGTGCCGCCTTCGGTTTCAGGCAAAGCAGCGCGAGCGCAGGCGCTGCGACGGCTGGCGCGTATTCATCGCCGGCAGCGGCGTTACGCTGACGCTGCCGACGCGTGGGCGCGTCTGTTGCGCCTGTCTAGGATTCCCAAGAGTCTCCGGCACGAGGCCAGCGTCGCACTGGCGGTACATCATGAGCATCGCGTTCGCGATCTCAGGACAGCACAGCAGTTTGCTGTGAGTGCCCTCGAGTCTGATCTTCCAGCGAATCAGCGACAGGCCGTGCGCCATCGACTCTTGCGGCTGCGTCGCAAGATCGACGCAACACACCCCGAGTGCGAGGGGCAACCGCTGCTACAGCCCAAGTAGCCCTATTCACCTCGACGGTGTTCTTCAGGAGGATGCAGGCGCCGCCTTCTTCTTCCGCTCGAGTTCCTGCTGTCGACGGGCTGCAACGGTGACCTGACCGTACTTCTTGGTAAACCGCTCGACACGACCCTCTGTGTCGATCAGCTTCTGTCGGCCCGTAAAGAAGGGGTGGCAGCTCGAGCAGATCTCCAGATGGAGCTCGGGTTTCGTCGAGCGCGTCGTCCACGACGCACCGCAGGCACATCGAACTTCAACCTCGTGGTATTCAGGATGGATTCCCGCTTTCACTGCTAGCTCCTTTTCAGACGCCCGAACTTCCTATTATAGCAGTCAGAGCAATCCCTTCAATGCACGCCATACGGTACCGATGCCCTCCGAAGTCCGGGTCGAGACGGCGACGAGCGGAACCGGGGGTTCTGGAGGGCGTACCAGGGCCTGCGCATGGGCCTGTACGGCTCGTTTCCTAGCAGCTCGCGAGATTCGGTCGGCTTTCGTGGCGACAGCCACGAGCGGGAATGCA
Organism: Vicinamibacterales bacterium; assembly: GCA_965223015.1. Taxonomy (GTDB): domain Bacteria; phylum Acidobacteriota; class Vicinamibacteria; order Vicinamibacterales; family UBA8438; genus CAUZIB01. The sequence continues at coordinate 209,557 of CBDCVL010000003.1, forward strand.
GACTCGAGTGCCCACGACAGAGCTGCCATGTCCGAGTCGAGGCCAGGGTGTCTGATATCTAGCACCAAGATCACGCCAGCGAGGCGGATGTCCGATCTCCCGGCGCGATCCCCGTCTGCCATGAGTCGGCTGAAGAAGCCCCTGGTGAGGGCCTCGAAATCGCGGCGTGCCTGCATGCCCCCTCGTGCATAGCCGTATCCAGGAAGGTCGACGAGAACAAAGGGCGTGACGCCACTCGGCGGTGCCGAGACCCGGTACACGTTGAGCAGGCGTGTCGTGCCCGGTTTGGCCCCGGAGCGAGCGACCCGGCTCTTGACGAGGGCGTTGATGAGACTCGATTTGCCGACGTTGGATCGCCCGACAAGGGCAATGACAGGAAGTCCACCCGCCGGCACGTCCCCGCCGGCGGCAACGCTTGTGACGAACTCCGCGGAAACCGGTCTCATCGGAAGCGGAAGGAACCGGGCCGCCTAGCCCTGAACTGCGAACGTGACTCTAGTGTGTAATCCCTTCAGACGAGACCGACTGATCGGCATCGTCCTCGGGGGTGAGAATCGGCCGCGTCGGCTCAGACAGCGCCGTCTTGAAGACCTCGGTCATCGTGTCGACCAGGTAGAAGTCGAGCGTGTCGAGCACGTTCTTGGGGATGTCGGCCAAGTCCTTTTCGTTGTCCTTCGGCAGGATGATCGTCTTCAACCCTGCCCGGTGGGCTGCGAGGACCTTCTCCTTGACGCCGCCAATCGGAAGCACCTTCCCGCGGAGCGTGATTTCGCCAGTCATGGCAACGTCACGGCGGGTCGGGATGTTGGCCAGGGCCGAAACCAGCGCGGTTGTGATCGTGATGCCGGCGGACGGACCATCCTTGGGAATGGCACCCTCCGGAACGTGCACGTGCACGTCGGTCTTCCGATTGAAGTCCTTCGGGATACCGAGTTCCTCTGCCCTGGCTCGAACGTAACTCATCGCCGCCTGCGCCGATTCCTGCATGACGTCGCCCAGTTGACCGGTCAGCGTCAGGCGACCCTTTCCAGGCATGAGGGTCGTCTCCGTCAAGAGTAGCTCTCCGCCCGCTTCCGTCCACGCCAGTCCGGTGGCGACCCCGATCTCATCGTGCTCCTCTGCCATGAGCGGACGATACCTCGGCACGCCGAGATACTCGGTCACCTTGTCGGGCGTCACTTCCTCCGAGAATCCTTTGCCCTCGGCGACGACCTTGCGGGCGATCTTGCGACAGATAGACGCGATCTCACGTTCGAGATTCCGAACGCCAGCTTCGCGGGTGTACCGCCGGATCACGGTCTGGTAGGCATCGTCAGTGACCGTCACGTTCTTTGGCGTAAGGCCGGTGGCCTTCAGTGTCTTCCGCAAAAGAAACCGTTTGCCGATCTCAACCTTTTCGAGCTCGGTGTACCCAGCAAGCTGGAGCACTTCCATTCGATCTCGGAGGGCTTGAGGCACCGTGTGCAGCACGTTCGCGGTGCAGATGAACATCACGTGCGACAGGTCGTACTCGACGTCAAGATAGTGGTCGAGGAACGTGTGGTTCTGTTCCGGATCGAGCACCTCGAGCAGTGCGGCCGAGGGGTCACCTCGAAAGTCCATCGACATCTTGTCGACTTCGTCAAGCAAGAACACCGGATTCATCGTGCCGGCCTTCTTCATCATCTGGATAAGCTGACCAGGGAATGCCCCGATATACGTGCGACGGTGACCCCGAATCTCGGCTTCGTCCCGCACTCCGCCAAGCGAGAGCCGGACGAACTTCCGGTTGGTTGCTCGCGCGATCGATTTGGCGAGCGATGTCTTCCCGACGCCAGGCGGGCCAGTGAGGGTGAGGATCGTCCCCTTTGGTTTTCGCACAAGGGTGCGCACCGCCAGAAACTCTAGAATTCGTTCCTTGATCTTCTCGAGCGCGTAGTGATCCTCGTTGAGAATCTGCTCCGCACGGCCGAGGTTGCGGCCTTCGCGCGTTTTCTTAAACCAGGGCACCGCGATCAGCCAGTCGAGATAGTTTCGGGACACCGTCGCCTCAGCTGACATCGGCGGCATCGCCTCGAGACGCTTAAGCTCCTGGACGGCCTTTTCTTCGACCTCCTGAGGCATCTTCGAGTCTTCGATCTTCTTCTTCAGATCGTCCGTCTCGTTTCCGCGGTCCTCCTTGCGTCCCAGCTCTTTCTGAATCGCTTTCATCTTCTCGTTCAGGTAGTACTCCTTCTGGGCCTTTTCCATCTGCTTCTTGACGCGCGATTGAATCCGGCGGTCAACCTGAAGTTTGTCTACCTCATTCTCGAGAATACTCGCGATCCGAACCAGTCGCTCTAGCGGAGCAATGATCTCCAGCAGGTTCTGTTTTTCCTCTACACCGACAACCAGATGGGCCGCAATCGTGTCTGCGAGCTTGCTGGGGTCGTCCACCCGGACCGCCGCGATCATGGCGTCGTATTGCAAATTGTTCGAGAGCTTCACGTACTGCTCGAACAATGAAACGACCCGGCTCATCGTGCCCTCGATGTCACCGGAAGCCTCTCCCCGCTGCAGCACCTTCGCGACGACGCGGTAAAACCCCTTGTCTTCCTTCCATTCGACCGCACGCGCACGATCGACACCTTCAACGAGCACTTTCACGTTTCCATCAGGGAGGCGAAGGCTCTGCACGATATTGGCGATGCAGCCCATCGTGTAGATGTCGTCGGGATTGGGGTCGTCGTTGGCGGCATCCTTCTGTGCCGCAAGGAAGATTCGCTTGTCCTTGGCCAAGGCATGGTCGAGTGCCCGGGTGGACGACGGACGACCGATGACGAACGGCATCATCATATGTGGGAACACGACGACGTCGCGAAGTGGGACGATGGGAAGAGTCTCGTAGACTTCCACTAACCAGCCTTTTCGACGAGGGTGATCGACTTGTCCTTGGCCACAACGGCCTCACGCGTGATCACGCATTCCTTGATCTTCTTCTGCCCGGGCAGCGAATACATAAGGTCAAGCATCAGGTCTTCGATGATCATGCGCAGGCCACGGGCGCCGATCTTGCGCTCCAAGGCGGCTTCGGCGATCGCCTCGAGCCCGTCATCCGTGAAGCTGAGCTTCACGTTCTCGTACTCAAACAGCCGCTGGTACTGACGAGTGATGGCGTTGCGCGGCGCAGTGAGAATCTGGACAAGGGCGGCCTTGTCGAGCTCATGCAGGGTCCCGACCACGGGCAACCGACCGACAAACTCCGGGATCAAGCCGTATTGAATGAGGTCCTCTGGTTCGATGTGCTCCAGCAACGAACCAACACTGGAATCCCCACTTCGCTTGATGTCAGCCTTGAATCCGAGAGCCTTCTTCCCGCGGCGTCTCTGGATCATCTTGTCCAGGCCGACAAAGGCGCCACCGCAGATGAAGAGCACATTGGTCGTGTCAATCTGGAAAAACTCCTGGTGCGGATGCTTGCGGCCACCCTGCGGCGGCACGTTGGCTACGGTGCCCTCCAGGATCTTGAGGAGCGCCTGCTGGACGCCTTCTCCCGACACGTCACGAGTGATGGAGGGATTCTCGTCCTTCCGGCAGATCTTGTCGATCTCGTCAATGTAGATGATGCCACGTTGGCACTTCTCAATGTCCCCGCCTGCGGCCTGGAGTAGCTTGAGGATGATGTTCTCCACATCCTCGCCGACATACCCCGCTTCCGTGAGCGTTGTGGCATCTACGATGGTGAACGGCACCGCCAGGAGGCGGGCCAGCGTTTGCGCCAGCAGGGTCTTGCCGGTACCAGTCGGTCCAATCAACAAGATATTGGACTTCGACAGCTCCGTCTCCTGCCGATTCTTGGACTGTTTCTGAATCTCGACCCGTTTGTAGTGGTTGTAGACGGCAACCGCCAGCTTCTTCTTCGTGCGTTCCTGCCCGATGACGTACTGGTCGAGAAATTTCTTAATCTCCTGGGGTACCGGGAGTGTCGAGCGGAGTTCACTCTTCGCATCGGAGCGATTGTCGTCAGCGATGATGTCGTTGCATACGTCAACGCATTCATCGCAGATGAAAACCGTCGGACCCGCGATCAGCTTTCGAACGTCGTTCTGATCCTTGTTGCAGAACGAGCACCGAAGAACGTCACCATCGTTGTTCTTTTTCGCCATGCTTACCCGCGCTTATCGATCACATCGTCAATGATACCGTATTCGCGGCTCTGTTCCGCCGACATGATGTAGTCTCGCTCGGTGTCTTCCTGAATGCGCTCGAGCGATTGACTCGTATGCGTGGCCAGGATTTCGTTGAGCCGCGCGCGCATGCGCAGGATTTCCTTTGCATGAATATCGATGTCGGTCGCCTGTCCGCCTAGACCCGACATCAGCGGCTGGTGAATGACGATTCGAGAGTTGGGCAACGAGTACCGCTTGCCTCCTGCACCCGAGGCCAACAGGACCGCCGCCATCGACGCGGCCTGTCCAATGCAATACGTTTGCACGTCAGGGCGGATGAACTGCATCGTGTCGTAGATCGCGAAGCCGGCCGAAATCGAGCCACCAGGGCTGTTGATGTAGAGCAAGATGTCGCGCTCGCTGTCCTCGGCCTCCAGGAACAGCATCTGCGCGATGACAACGTTAGCCAGCGAATCATCGATCGGGGCGCCAATAAAGATGATGCTGTCCTTGAGCAGGCGCGAGTAGATGTCATAGGCGCGCTCGCCGCGGTTGGTGTGCTCAACCACCATTGGAATCAGTTGGTTCTGGGGTTCAGGCATGTTTAGTCAATCGCTCGCTTACGTGGTCGATGGAGTAGAAACGGAATCTCCGAGAGAGGAGCCCTCAGGCGGTGACGACGGTGGCCTCGCTCAACACGAAGTCGATCACTTTCTCGCGTTTTAGGCCTTCACTGAGGCGACCCACGCCGCCTTCCTTCTGAAGGAGCGCCCGCATGGCCGAGACGGTCCGACCGGCGCGCTTGGCCATGCGTTCTACTTCTTGATCGAGTTCTGATTCGTCGACGGTCACATCTTCCTTTCTCGCAATCTCGTCTAGGACGAGCATACTCCGTACCGTCGGGATGGCAGGTTCGCGCTGTTCCTTTCGGAAGGCCTCCCAGTCGACTTGAGCTCGTCGCGGGTCGACATTCTGGGCGATCAGGTGCTCGGCGAAGCGCTCAACCCGGCGGTCGGTTTCCTGCTCGATTAACGCTTCAGGAATCTCGCCGTCAACGCGTGAGGCGAGCTGTGAGAGGATATCGCTACGCAGTCGACCGTCAGCTTCCTGCTCAGCCTGACGGATGAGGTCCTTACGCAGCTGTTCAGTCAGCGCGTCCAGCGTGTCGAACGAGCCGAGGTCATGGGCGAATTCGTCATCGAGCACAGGGAGGACCCGCTTCCGAATCGCCTTGATCGACACGGTGTAGCTGATTTCTGACCCAGCAAGGCTTGCGACCTTGTGGTCCTCGGGATAGGTCAGCGTGAAGCTGCTTGTCGCGTCTATGTCCAGACCGAGGAGATGCTCATCAAACCCGGGAGGGTTGGCGGCCCCGCCGATTTCGATCTCAGCCCCTTCGTGCTGCTCGGGACTCCCTGCCGGAGCGTTCTCGTCTGCTATGGCAGCCTTGACAATGTGCCGCTCGAGATCAAGCGTCACGATGTCTCCCTGGGCAACGCTTCGGTCCTCGACCGGCTCAAATCGCGCCGCACGCTCTCTCAACTGTTCCAGCGCCTGGGACACGGCCTCATCCGAAATCTCCACCGGCGGGCGTCGCAACGTCAGGCCTCGGTACTCGCCGGGGTCAACCGACGGCAGCGTCTCAAACATCGCTGTAAACGTCAGTGGTTGTCCTTCCTCGACCTTGACGTCCCTGATCGCTGGTGTGGCAACGGGCTGTAGTCCCTGTTCACGAACTGCCTCGTCGACCGCCTTCGGGATGAGGTCCTGTGCAACATCCTGCAGGATCTGACCACGAAGCCTCTGTCGCACAACGCTGACGGGCGCCTTGCCCGGGCGAAATCCAGGCACCTTGAGCGAGCGACGATAGCGTTGAGATCGCCGCTCGATTTCAGAGTCGACCGCCGTGGTCGGTATTTCGACGGCGAGGCTCTTTCGGGTCTCGCTGAGTTCTGTTAGTTCCGCTTTCATCTGATGGTATCGGTCGTGAGTGTCAAGAACATTGGTGACAACGCGTGCGAGCGGTGCGCTGGTGCGAAAGGGGGGACTCGAACCCCCATGACCTCGCGGCCACCGGATCCTAAATCCGGCGCGTCTGCCAGTTCCGCCACTTTCGCGTCAAAGCGGAATACCCATTCAATAGCATACCCTCTCTTTCCCTGGTACCATGTTATGGTCAGCGGTCTTGCGGTGCGCGGTGCTGCACGCGTGCCCGTTGGGTTGGGAAAGGAGCCGACCATGCCGACTCAGAGCCTTGTTGGAGCCGTCGTTGATCGGCAGGCTGTGATTCGTTCGTACCTTGAGAACCGAGCCCGTAGTCAGTCCCTGTTCGACCTGCTTGACGACGCCGCGTACTATGAGCGGCCGATTCCGCTACGGCACCCCGTCGTGTTCTACGAGGGCCACATTCCAGTCTTCAGCGTGATCTGTTTCCTGCAGCGAGCGCTTGGTCTGGCGGGTATCGACCCCGCGCTCGAGACACTGTTCGCGCGCGGCATCGATCCAAGCGACCAGCAGACCTCCGATAGCTCGGCCGTCGAACGCTGGCCGCCACGATCGACCGTCCAGGCCTATGTGCGCGAAGCCGACCGGGCGATTCTTGATGCGCTGGAGAATGCGCCGCTCGAGGGGGCTACCACACCGGCGCTCTACCGCGGCCAGGGGGTATTTACCGCGCTCGAGCATGAGGTCATGCATCAGGAGACGCTGCTCTACATGTGGCATCGCTTCGAGCCTGAGCGGAAGACGCGTCCCGCGACGCTCGATCTGAGGGTCGAGGGGACGGTGCCCGAACGGCAGATGGTTTCGGTTCCTCCGGGCCGAACCACGCTCGGAGCCAACGCCGAAGACGTTCAGTTCGGCTGGGACAACGAATTCCCGGAGACGACGTTGGATGTCGCTGGGTTCGAGGTCGACAGCCACGACGTTACGAATCAGGACTACCTCGAATTCGTTGAGGCTGGTGGATACACGCGTCAGGACCTGTGGTCTCCCCGAGGGTGGGAGCGGCGTGTCGCGGCCAAGCGTACCCACCCGTTGTTTTGGGAGCGTCGCGGCGATCTGTGGTGTTGGCGAGGGATGTTCGATCGCGTGCCGCTTCCGATGAGCTGGCCCGTCTACGTATCGCATGACGAGGCGCGCGCCTATGCGCGGTGGAAAGAGTGCCGCCTTCTGACCGAAGCTGAGTTTCATCGCGTAGCCTATGGCGGACCGAACGGCGCCGAGTCCGCGCATCCATGGGGCGACGGCGAACCGGACGTCACCCGCGGCAACTTCGACTTCCAGCAGTGGGATCCGGTTCCGGTCGGGTCGTTTCCCGCGGGTGCCAGCGCGTGGGGCGTCCATGACCTCGTCGGCAATGGCTGGGAGTGGACCGGCACACCGTTCGGTGGGTTTCCGGGCTTCGAGGCGATGGCCTCGTACCCCGAGTACTCACAGGATTTCTTTGACGGCGATCACTTCGTCGTGAAGGGTGCGTCGCCGGCGACCGGTCGCCGGCTGATTCGTCGCTCTCTGAGGAATTGGTTCCGGCCGCAGTATCCGTATATGTACGCGACGTTCCGCTGTGCCCGCGATGCAGAATGAGTGAGACGATGTCGTCCGTTCAGTTGCCAGATATCGACTCGACATTGATCCTCGCCCGCGATGTCGCAGATGGACTCGCGCAGGACCCCAAGCGAATTCCGTCGCGCTATCTGTACGATGCGCTGGGATCTCAGCTGTTCGACGCGATTTGCGAGCTTCCTTGGTACACGATCACACGTGGCGAGCGCAGTCTGCTCGCACAACATCGTGGGGCGATCCTGTCGGGCCTTGGCGCAGATCCGACCCTGATCGAACTGGGTGCAGGTAATGGCGAGAAACTCACGCTGTTGCTGCAGTCCGAGGCCTTCCAGCCTGGGCGGATGCTGGTACACCTCGTCGATATCTCACAAGCTGCGCTGTCCGCGTCATCGAGGATTCTGGAGGCGAGTCCCGGGGTGCAGGTTGTGACCCACGAGACGACGTATCAGCTCGGCCTGAGGGCTGCGCGTGCTGAGATGCGTGGAGACGGGCCGGCCATGGTCGTATTCCTCGGGTCCAACATCGGCAACATGGGCCCTCCGGAAGCTGACCAGTTTCTCCGCGACATTCGGGAAGGGTGTCGTCGGGGTGATCGGTTCTTGTTGGGTGCCGACCTGATCAAGCCGGAACGCGACCTGCTTCTCGCGTATGATGACCCGCTCGGCGTCACAGCTGCGTTCAACAAGAACCTGCTGGTCCGGCTGAATCGTGAGCTTGATGCCGACTTCGATGTCGACGCGTTCGACCACCACGTCGTGTGGAACGCGCCGGCGTCGCGAGTCGAGTCGTATCTCGTAAGCCGACTCGATCAGGATGTCTGTGTGCGAGACGCTGGGTGCTGTATCCGGCTGACCGCGGGCGAGTCGATCTGGACTGAGAGCTCGCACAAGTACGAGGCGGCTGGTATCGCCGATATGGGGATTCGTGCCGGTTTTTCTCTGCGTCAGCAGTGGATTGAACCCGACGCCCGTTTCGCCCTCACCCTGCTGGAAGCCTGACCGGGTAGGCATGCGATGAGCAATGATGATCGTCCGTTTCGCCCCTATTCCGATGCCGGAACAAGGTTCCTGGTCGGCGCGGCGAGCTTCGTCGTCGTAGTGGCCGGGTTGCGCGCGGCCCAAATCATCGTCGTGCCGTTTCTGCTCTCCGTTTTCCTTGCCGTCGTGAGCGTGCCGTTCATGCGGTGGCTCCAGAGCAGGCGGGTTCCAACGGCCCTGGCGATGGCATGCACCGTGCTGGCGGCTGTGGGAGTCCTTGGACTACTGGCCGTGGTGCTGGGCCGCTCGATCAATCAGTTTGCCAACGTGGCCCCCGCGTACCAAGCGAACCTGCAAGAGCTGATGGACTCGACCCTCGGTCTGCTCGAGGGCTGGGGCGTTCCGACCGCGGAGTGGCAATCCCTGGATCTCTTGCCCCTGGATGGTGTGTTTGACGTTCTTGGGACTGCCCTCAGCGCACTTGCGTCAGTCGCCTCCAATGCGTTCCTGGTGCTCCTTACGGTGATCTTTGTCTTGATGGAGGCAGCTGGATTCAGTGCCAAGCTGAAGGCTGCCTTCGGTTCTGGTGCGACGTTTGGGCCCCCCGAACGCATGGCTCGTCAGGTCCAGAACTACCTCGTGATCAAGACCGCGGTCAGTGCGGTGACCGGCACGGTGGTCGGTCTGTGGGTCGCGGCCATGGGGCTCGACTTCGCGCTGCTCTGGGGCCTCGTCGCGTTCTTGCTCAACTTCATCCCGAACCTCGGTTCGATCATTGCCGCCATACCTGCCGTCCTGCTGGCGATGGTTCAGTTCGGACCGGGGCGGGCGGCGGTGATCGCGGCTGGCTATCTCGTCGTCAACATCGTGTTCGGCAGCGTGGTCGAGCCGATGCTGATGGGGCGTCGGTTGGGGCTTTCGACCCTCGTCGTGTTCGCGTCCCTGGTGTTCTGGGGCTTTGTATGGGGCCCCGTTGGGATGCTGTTCTCAGTCCCGCTGACGATGGTCGTGAAGATCGCCCTGGAGAACTCCAAGGATTTTCGCTGGGTCGCGGTGATGCTCGATGCCAACCCGGCAGCCGCAGCGGAGTCGGCGGCTGCCGGTCGCTAGCGTGGCGAGTGCGCGCCAGTAGGCTACGTCCGTCTGAGCTGTTTGAGGGTCTCGAGGTGATCCCGGTAGGTGAGGCGCGCAGCGACATACTCGTCGTGCGTGAGGCCGAGCTCCTTTGCGATCTGACCGGCCTGAGTCTCTTCGAGCACACTAATCGACTGGTCGGCCGACGAGACGGCGAAGATGCAGTCGAGCAATTCAGCGCGCTGCTCCGGTGGAGCCATTTCCCGGAACCGTCGGGTCACGAGGAAGTTCTCCGTTGAGCCGAATAGGCGGACCTGGTTCTTTGCGATCTCGACGACAAGAACCGCCTGCGCCTCCGGCAGATGGCCCAGGCCGCAGACGATCTCCTGCATCTTTCGGGTTTCCACCTCGCTGAAGTTTGAGTCCGCATGCGCGACGCGGCCGAGAATGTAGGCGAAGGCTGCAAGGTAGCTGGCCCGTGCCTCGGGCAGCGCGTCAAGCTCTGCCGCGATGCGCCGCATGGTGTCCGTGTCAGTGTCGTTGGCACTTTCCGCCGGGCGGTCAGCTTCAGCGCTCAGTCCAAGAAATCTCAGCAGTGACATGAATCCTCACCGTGTCAGTTCGCGAACGAACCGTTCGGCCACGGCAGCCGGCCCCGCGCCGCCTTCGTCGACCTCAAGGTTCATCGTTCGCATTCGCTCCACCGAAATCTGGTCACGCAAGCGGGCCAGGGCATCGAGGACATCCGGTTCCTGATCTGACAGGCGCCGACTCGCCAGCAGTACCGCGTCGTACGGCGGGATCGTCGCGCGGTCGTCGGTCAGGACGACGAGATCATACGCTGCAATCCGGCCATCGGTCGAGAACGCGCTGATGACGTCGACGCTGCGCTGCGCCGCTGCCTGATACATGAGAGTCGAATCCATCGTTCGCAGGTCCCGGAATTCGAGCCCATACCCGTCGCGAATCGCGACCCATTCAGGTCGTGCGAAGAACTCATAGTCGCCGCCCAAGACCAGCGTGGGCGCGTACGGGACGAGGTCGCTGATTCGACGCAGGTCCAGGCGTCGAGCATCATCGGCCCGCACGGCTAGAGCATAGGCGTTTTCGAATCCCAGTCGTCCCACGAGTGTGACGCCGCGCTCATCGCGCAGGAACTGTGCGACTTCCGCCAAGGTTTCGTCGCGCGACGTGGTTTCGTGCCCCCGATTCATCTCGTTCGCCCAGAGCGTTCCGGTGTAGTCGACATAGAGATCGATGTCACCTGCAGTGAGGGCGTCGAACGCCACCATCGAGCCCAAGGACTGGACTTGTGTCGTGGGTCTCCCCGTTTCCTGTTCGATCCACTCAGATACGATCGCACTCAAGATATATTGCTCTGTGAAGGTCTTGGCGCCGACCACGATCGGGTGCTCACGGTCGCCGAGCCAGGGTGCGGCGAGGGAGAAGGCGGTGATGATGTACAGCCCCACGATCGTGGCCGCCACCATGACGACTTGCCCGCGTCGTCTCGCGCGAAGACCCGTCTCCGCGGCTCGCACGAGACCGTCAAGTACCATGGCCAGCAGGGCGGCAGCAACGCAGCCGACCATGACGGAGGTGTAGTTGCGTGTCTGGAGACCGCTGAAGATGTAGTTGCCCAGGCTTGTCGCGCCCACTGGGGTTGACAGCGTGGCTACCCCGACAATCCAGACGGTTGAGGTCCGGAGGCCTGCGACGACAACTGGCATCGCCAGCGGCAACTCGACACGGATGAGTTGTTGCCACGACGTCATACCAACGCCTTGCGCCGCTTGCTTGAGCGCTGGGTCGACGCCTGCGATCCCTGTCACGGTATTCCTCAGAATCGGCAACAGTCCGTAGAGTGTCAGTCCCACGATCGCCGGGAGAAAACCGATGCTCGGCAGCTCGAGTCCGGCCAGGATCGGCACCATGATCGCCAGCAACGCGAGGCTGGGTATCGTCTGGATCACGCCGGCCATTCCGAGGACCAGCCGTTCCAGCCAGGGTGTCCGCGTCGCCGCTACGCCCAACGGCAGGCTAATGATCGTGCTGAAAAGCAGCGCCAGCAGCGTCAGCTGCACGTGAGCCGTGAGGTATTCGGGCAGCAGTGCGAGCTGTTCCCTCACGGTTCTGCCTCGCGCGGCCCGCGAGCCAGTAGTGTCTCGACCACTTCCGCATGTCGGCGAGGCGTCTCCATTAACTGACGGACGCAATCGTCGGCGGGTGACGTCAGCAGCTCGTGGGGTGTGCCGGCCTGCACGAGGCCTCCGTCCTCCAGGACAGCGATGCGCTCTCCCAGGATCAACGCCTCTACCATGTCATGTGTTACGAAGACTGCCGTTACGCCAACCTCGCGTCGTATCCGGATCAACGATTCCTGCAATCGGTGGCGCGTCAGTGGGTCGAGGGCGCCGAACGGTTCGTCAAGCAGAAGAATCGAGGGGCGACTCGCGAGCGCCCGGGCCACTCCGACACGCTGTTGCTGGCCGCCAGAGAGCTCGTCCGGATACCGATCGCGCAACGCGGACGGGTCCAGCTCGACCAGCGCCAGCAACTCGTCCACTCGAGCGGCAGTCTGGTCCGTGCGCCATCCGAGAAGCGATGGCGTCACTCCGACGTTCTCCGCGACCGTCATGTGCGGGAAGAGACCGACCTGCTGGAATACATAGCCGATCTTCCGTCTGAGCTCGTGGGGAGGGATAGTCGAGGCGTCCGTGCCGCTAATCCACACGGAGCCCTCCGACGGTTCGAGCAGACGGTTGATCATCTTCAGCGTGGTGGTCTTTCCGCTTCCGGATCCGCCGAGGAGCACGAGCAGTTGGCCTTTGGGAATGGTCAACGACAGGCGGTCGACCGCGACCACGCTGCCATAGCGTTTCGTCAAGGCTCGGAGTTCAATCATGAAGGAGGAATCAGCGGGACACTAGGACTTCGAGGTCGTGCCATGCGAATCGTCTGGCTGCATTGTCTAGTCGGTCAGATGCTCGCGTGCGGCCGTGAGGGTGAATGTCATCGTTTCTCTGGGGATACTTGTCACGAAAGGCTTGACGAGCGCACCCACGAGAAACGGCAGGCCTCTGCTGAGCGAGACCGATTCACACTGCATGTACGTTCCTTCCTCGCGCTCCTCGAACGAGCAGTAATTGTTGAACCTCCACAGGAATCCTCGGTCGTTGCCTTCCGGCCTCCGAGTTTCTTCGGGGGTGTCATGGCCGTCCACCTCCAAGATGCGACGCGTCCGGCTGGGAACGTAGACGCGGCGGTTGTCGATTGTGATGAACTCTGCGTCGTACTCGGTGTCGAGGACGGCCGTCAGGACCTTCTTCATATACAGCTGCGCGGACACCCTGAAGCGGTTTCCGTTCTGCGCGAGAATCGAGGCTCGACGAACATTCGGGTGGTAGATCTGAGAGTATTGATCGTAGTTGCGAACCATTGCGATGGCGGAGCCGACGGTCACGCCTGGCATCAACACCGTTCCAATCCAGTGATGGACAAGTCCCTTGGGAATCTTGATCCTGCGGTCCCTATCGCGTGTCTCGAGTCGTTCCACGAGAACTTCTCCGCGGCTCAGTCGACCGAGTGTCTCAGCCCGTTTCTCTTCGGCGAGGCGGTCCACCCAGAGGAACGCCTGATCACCCGCCACTTCCGTCTGAATCCGCGCCTCGGTGAGCTGGACATAGTGGTCGAACGCCATGACCGTTGAGGACTTGAGCTCCGCGGCGGCGAGAATCGTTTGGCCGGCGACCCAGACGGCTCCGAGGGCGACAATGGTTCCCAGACGCAATCGCATGAAGGAACGATACACCGCCCCCGATCCGTGCTCAAGAATGTGCTCGGCGTTGGACCCGTGCCTGCCGATTCGCCACCGACGGCGCGAAGCCCTGAGCAGGACGATGCAGATTCGTAAACTGACCGACGATTCTGAAACTGTATCTCAGGCCAGAATCACGGCCATTGACGGTGCTGCACCGAAAGCTCCTGCATCAAGGGGAAGCGACTCCTAGTGGATTTCGGTCCGCACCTTGCTCCGCTCCGAGTGGTGGGGCCTCCAACGCTGCGACCGTGGACGATTCTCCTGGTGGTTGACAACCAGCCGATTCGCTCGCTCGCGACGCGGTTCTTGGCCCGCGACGGCGCGATTGTGATCACGGAGGATTCCGACCGGGCGGCGCTCGAGGTTGGGCAACGATACGGCGCGGTGATTGACTTGCTTGTTGCAGATGTTCAGGTGACCGGGCAAGATGGCATTACTCTCGCGTTGGAGTTCCGAACGTTCCGTCCGGCGGTTCCGGTCCTGCTCCTCACCGGTTTCGGGAGCCCGCGCCTCGAAGTTCTCAGGCAATTCGGGATGTGCTGCCTCCTGAAGCCGTTCAGCGAACGGCAGCTGCTCAGGGCGGTACGCGGCCTGCTGGTCCCGGATCCCTCGCGACCTCACGGATCAAACGTTGTCTGAAGCGTCGACATCGGCACGGCACGGTAGCGCGGTCGCGGCGCTCGTTGGGGTCGCAGCTGGTCCCGTCGGCGCCGTCATGTACGAGACCGGAAGTCTCGACCTGTTCCGCGCGATGCCCCTGCTCAACATCTGGCTCGTCGTGCTGCTCGGTCTGGTCGGTGTATGCGCTGGAGCGGCCGCCATCGGTCGTGGGATGGTCCTGATCGGAATCGTGTGCCTGATTGCGAATGCTGCCGTTCTTGGCTTGTACGGATTCCTCGGGACCTTTTTCTCATTCGGCGGATCGCGTTGAGCGATGTATCCTTGTGGGCATTGATGACTGAAGAGACCACGAGTCGCGATGTGTGCGAGGCCTGTCGGTTCTTTGTGAAGTGGAGCGCGAACCTCCAGGTCGGACAATGCCTGCGGTTCCCGCCGAGCGTCGCCACCGACAAGGCAGACATCGAGGCGGCTGACGCATTTCCGGTGGTTTCGGTTGGAGCGTGGTGTGGGGAGTTCAGTCGAGCCAAAGGAGCGCTGTCATGAGCAGGTGGTTACCGTTTGTACTTCTCACAGTGGTGAGCTGGGGCACATACATCCCGACTCTTCACAAGGGTCAGGTCGCGCTCAACGGGAGCGGCGTGCACGCATTCATGATGGTCGGTGTGGCGTACCTGCTGGTTGCGATCGCCGTCCCCGGAGTCATCATCGCCCGCGCGGGGAGCTGGGCGGCCTTCACCCCGACCGGGATGGGGTTTACGATCGCCGCCGGAACACTCGGTGCAATAGGTGCCCTGGGTATTGTGTTCGCGCTCGTCAACGGGGGGAGGCCGAACGTGGTGCCGCCACTCGTGTTCGCCGGGGCGCCGGTCGTGAGCGTCTTCGTCGCTGCTCTCTACAACCCGCCCGAGCAGAGCCCGTCGCCGGTCTTCTATTTGGGCATTCTCATGGCCGCGGTCGGAGCTTGGTTGGTCTTGACATACCGACCGGTTTGATCCTTCGTTGCACCTGCTGAGGTGGTGTGTGCGGCCGCACTCAGGACACTCTAGGCCTTCTGTAGCTGCGACAGGTCTCTCGTCTGCCCCGGCAGTCGGTCGTCTCCGAGCGAGTTCATCCACGCGGGATATTGCGCCGGGATCGCGCTCACGTCGTCTAGCTGTTTGACTTCATCGTCGCTGAGCGCGATCTCGACTGAGCCCAGGTTGTCCTCGAGCTGTGCAATCCGTTTCGCACCGATGATGACGCTCGTGACAGCCTCCCGGTGCAGCAGCCAAGCCAGCGCGATCTGTGCGATCGAGGCGCCATGCGCGGCAGCAATCGGTTGAATGGCCTCGATGATGTCGAACCCCTTGCCCTCGTCGAGGGGCGGGAACTTGAACGAGGCACGCCGTGCACCCGGCTCGGTTGTCCCCTCTCGGCTGAATTTGCCCGAGAGGAAGCCTCCAGCCAGCGGGCTCCAGACGAGGAGTCCGAGCCCTTGGTCCCGCAGCAACGGCACCGTTTCAAGTTCCAGGTCACGGCCGGCCAGCGAGTAGTAGGATTGCGTCGCCTTGAATGATTCCAGACCGCGGAGGCGCGAGATGCTCAATGCCCTCATTAGCTCCCAGGCGGGAAGATTTGAGCACCCGATGTATCGAACCTTTCCGGCACGCACCAGGTCCGTCATTGCCGACAGAGTCTCTTCGATGTCGGTCTCAGCGTCTGACCGGTGGATCTGATAGAGGTCGATGTAGTCCGTTCCTAGCCGCCTGAGGCTTGCTTCAGTGGACTGGATGATGTGAAGACGTGACAGGCCAACGTCGTTCGCCCCAGGTCCCATCCTGCCACGCACCTTCGTCGCGATCACGACGTCGTGGCGCTTTGGAGCGAGTGCCCGACCGAGGATTGTTTCGGACTCGCCGGACGAGTAGACGTCGGCGGTGTCAAAGAAATTGACACCGGCCTCGATCGATCGGTTGACAAGCGCATCGGCCTCTTTCTGTTGCAGTGCGCCGATGAACTCCCACTGGCTCCCAAATGTCATGGCGCCGAGGCACAACTCCGATACGAACACACCGGTGTTTCCAAGCCTGTTGTATTTCATTGCGGTGATTATAAGATGACCTTCTCACCTCATCTGTATACCTGCGTGCAACTTGTGAGGGCTTGCCCTCAACCCTTGGCCGGACGTGCCGATTACGCTGGAGTAAGGTGCGCGACTCGCGTTGCTAAAGCCAGCGGCGCCCAAGATCTCGCCCGACGAGGGGGCACGACACATGCGACGGTTCATCATTGCTTTTGTGGACGACACACGGGGCCAGGATCTCATCGAGTACGTGCTATTGGCCGGTTTCATATCGCTGGCGGCGGTCACGATGGTCATCAATGTTGGGACCGGGGTGAACGGTGTCTGGGGTGGCGTCGACGCCCAGATGGGGGCGATTCCGAGTCCGTAGTCACAGTAGTTGCGAGCGGCTCGTCGAGCCGCCCCGGGCTCGCGCACAAGCGAGTACTGGGTGCCCCTGGCTGACTTTGGACGGCTCTCAGGGCGACTTCCTGGGCCTCGGTCTTTGACCTACCCACCCATCTCGTAGGGATTCCGCGGGCCGGCTCCGACACGCCGGAGTTCTGCCGTAAAGGGTCTGCGTCTTGCACTCTTGCGGCGCGTGAGCGAGACCTCCTTCGTCGACCACTACGAGACACTCCAGTTGAGCGCTGGCGCCGATAGCGACACCATCGAGCGCGTCTATCGACTCCTGGCCAAGCGATTCCATCCTGACAATCAGTCGTCCGGAGCTCCCGATCAGTTCAATGCGGTGCACATTGCGTACGAGACTCTGTCGGACCCTGAGCGCCGCGCCACGTACGACGTCACGTACGATGAGGAGAAGGGACATCAGTGGCGCATCTTCGACCAGGTCTCGGCGGCTGATGGGCCCGAACAGGATCGCCGAATCTTCCACGGGGTTCTCTCACTGCTCTACGTCGCCCGACGCCGAGAGCCGGAGGATGGTGGCCTCGGTGCCGTCCATCTCGAGCGAATGCTAGGGGTTCCGCGAGAGCATCTTGAGTTCCCGCTGTGGTATCTCCGGCAACGAGGATGGACCGAGACGCTCTCGGGCGGGAAGCTCGCCATAACCGTCGACGGTATCGATGTGCTTGGAAACAACGAACTGTCACTGCCTCGTGACCGCCTGCTGACCGCATCCTCGGCCACCACGGCTGATGAAACCACTGGGCGTCTTAGCGGCGACAGTCATTCAGATCACGACGTGAACCACATCGAAGGCCTGCCAGCGGCGTGGTCAACCTCCCGCCCCGCGTAGACACCTGCTGCTGCCGTACATCTGACAGCGCCAATTCGAGACGGCTGTGCGGGCGAGACACACCGGGGAGTTTCTGGGCACCCTCCGGCCCGACCGCGCACTCTGCTTGGCGAAGTCCAAGTACCGAAGAGAGGTAGCCAATCGATAGGATGCCGCGTCTGGTCCTGATGTTCGTTCCGCTCGTGTGGTTCGTGGCCGTGGCTTCCGCACTCGGGCAGGGCAACGTCACAGTCGAGGTCGTCGGACTTCCTCCTGGCTCCGCCGTGGACATCGAGCTGAGCGCCACCAGCCTCAGTGAGACCGAGTCGGTCGGCTTGACGGAGATGGACGGCACCCTGTCGGCAGTCATCGATTTTGCCAACCTCGGCAAGCCGCCGTCGGAGGTGGATGAGGCGACGCGGCTCTACGTCTACTACGCGTGTGGTGCCGAGACAATTCTGTTCAGTGACACGCTGCAGGATGATTCGGACTGCGACGCGACCGGCGTCTTCATCATCAGCCCGAACACGACGCGCATTAGAGTCGATCTTGCGAAGGGAACCGTCACGCCGAACGGCGGGGGGATGACAACCCGGAAGTTCGGCGGACGATTCAACGTTGGGGGTGGCTTGCAGAACGTCGAGAACAGGACTGCTGAGCTCTTGCTGATGCGCGAGGGTTTTACGGGGACGGGAGCAATTGATACGAATCAGTGGAGCATCAACTTTTTTGCCGAGTACTTCTTCCTTCGCTGGGCTGGAGGGGGCTACGGGTATCAGGGTGCCGGTGCCACAACGTTGTCGGCGACGTTTCTCTTCGATCGAGATCCTCGGGTTGCGGTCAGAGTCGATGGCTTCTTTGATCCGAACGTGCACAATTTCTATGGAACCGCTCAACTCCCGCTGGGCCGGGTGAGGCCATTCTTCCACATCGGTGGGGCCTACTTCGATGCCGAGTCAGGCAGCACACAGCGTGCAACGTTCGACGAAGAGGAGCTCGTCGTGCGGGTCTCCCGCCAATCGAACTCTGGCTGGGGTCCCTACCTGTCGGCCGGCGCCGATATCTTCATGAACGAATGGCTCGGGGTCAGAGTGGACTACACCTTCGAAAAGCTCCAGGATGTGAAAAGCCGAGAAGGCGAGGGGGCAATCGACGAAGCGTTGGCGAAACTGGGGCTCAATGCCGTTCTGAGCTTCTAGCGTGTGTTCAGCGCGCGGGCGCTACAGTGTGCGGCTACTCAGCGCTCAGGGGCGACCAGCCCCATAAGCAGCAGCCCGACTGTGAGGACCAACAGCGGCGGCGTTCCCATGATGAGCAGGATCTGCCACATGTTGCCCGGGTCCATGTAGAACGCCGCGCCAGCTACTGCAAACACGGCGCCTGTGACTACGCTCAGCATGACGCTGAGGGAGTGGAGACCGCCCCTCAGTCGAATGAGCGCGACCGCCTGAAGGAACACGCTGGCCGGGGCGGCACCGAGCCACGGCTTGAGCAGGACGATGTCCGTGATGGCCTGTACACTGACCTCGCTCATCGGTTTGACGATGCTATCTGCAAGGGGACTGCCGTCCGGGAGGAGGCTCCAGGCGCCCCTGGAACCGGTGAGGATTGGCGTGGGGCCGCCGGCAGCGACCTAGCGTCCACGTTCGACGATTCCAGATCTGGAGGCGGCAAGAACGAATCCGTCCCTCGACACGAGCCTCAGCCGTCGGTCGGAACGTGTCGTGTCGGGTCTTCAATGCGGGGCAGTCGGTCGCTAAGGCGGCACATCGCCGTCGCAGTTGCCTCGGCTCTCTCGGACCCACGGCGTTTCTGGTTTCTACCTGGTTGGTTGTCTGGCCCCGAGAAGAACTCTTCCCGGACAGGCGACTTGTGCAACCCGGCAGTCGACGCGATCCATTGAGTGTTTCGGCCATTTCCGCAGTCGGTACCGGACTTGCGATCGTCCGGGTGCATGAGTTCTGCGAAGCGAAGCCTCTATCGCGGGTGGTCACCGGACGCCCAAAGGACCGCGACGCCAGACCCGAGTCACGAGCGGCGCGGGGCACGTCGGATTGCCATCGATGCCGATGCGAGTTTCGTGAACGAAGGGGACGGCAATCCGATTCATGCACGGGCCGTCAGCTTGAGCACCACCGGAGCCTTCTTGGTCCTGAATCGACTCTATGGATTAGGTAATGTCTTGAAGGTGACAATCAAGATCTCAGATGGCGCGAACGTCTCCGCCACGGCGATCGTGCGCACCCGCGTGCGGGGTCGCGGGAATGGAGTGGAGTTCCTGACGCTCGCGGCGGATGCTCGACACGCCATCGAGTTGCTCACCGAACGTCCGATCGGCGGATACAAGGCGAGCATATACGAACACTGGTAGGCCTTTTCTTTCATCTCCGCTTTTCCCGTTGCGACACCGACGTCCCTCGCCCCTCGGGTAACCGGTGCCAATCTCAGCCGGCGAACCCTACCTGGGCAAGAACGGGACCGCTTCCATCTTCCATCACGGTCAGATCTTGGGCCACGGCATTGTGCTTCTTGTCTGCCTGAAGGGAATACTGGCGTCGCCGGGTCGGCCGAAGCATGAGTCTCGGTGTGCCCGCCAAATGGCAACAGGCGGAAGTATCTTGAGCGCCGGAAAGGGGATCGTTCAGAGGAGCGATAGAATGGTGTGGTCGCTTGGCGCGGTGTTGTCGCCGGCGCTTAGCCGTGAGTCCTGAAAGGATGGGTCGAATGAACAGGCTCGCAATGACTGCCGTGCTTCTCTGCACGCCGGCGTTTTCGTTGGGTGGATTGACTCAGCCGACGGTATCGGATGGTCCGGAGTACGCGGATGGGAGCAATCTTGTGCTCCCGGCCGACTATCGAGAATGGATGTTTCTCGGTTCGGGACTCGGAATGACGTATGACCCGGCCGAGGGAGTACAGTCGACGGCGCCGCAGCTGTTCACGAATGTGTTCGTGAATCCGTCGTCCTACCGTGGCTTTATGGAAACGGGCCGCTGGCCAGACAGGACGGTCTTTGTCCTTGAGTTTCGAAATTCGGATGGCGCAGCGTCGATCAATCGGGCGGGCCGGTTCCAGACGAACCTGGTCGGACTCGAAGCCGAGGTCAAGGATTCTCGATTTCCTGATGGGTGGGCGTACTTCAATTTCGGTGAAGATGATGTGGCACCACCGCTGACAGGCAGCGTGGTTGCCAGTTGCATCGAGTGCCACACCGAGCATACGGCCGTGGAGCGTACGTTCGTTCAGTTCTATCCCACTCTTCTCGAGGTGGCACGCGAGAAGGGAACACTCAAGCCTGGATTCTGACGGCGCGGAGACCGCTCTGTCGCCGGTTTTATTGGGAAAATCTACTATCGCGGTGCGGGCTGTCCCACGAGATCCGACCATGTTTGCCGCCGCGGCGGTCGAGTTCGATGTCAGTAAAAAGCTTGACTTGCCGCACGCTTTCCAGCCATGCTGCTTCTCAGAAGAGAGCACCGCAGGTGGCGGTGCAGAAGCGCTGGGTGTACCCAGCAGATCATGTAGTCGGTGTTTGGCAGGACTGGACTCCGGCGAGTGACTGACAGGAGTTCGTGAGATGCCAACAACCGGTACCGTGAAATGGTTCAACGACAGCAAGGGTTTCGGCTTTGTGACCCGTGACGACGGTGAAAAGGACGTGTTTGTTCACCATTCAGCCATCCAGGGCGAAGGTTTCAAGAGCCTAACGGAAGGCGAGAAGGTGGAGTTCGATGTCGTCCAAGGACAAAAGGGTCCGGCTGCGGAGAACGTAGTCAAAGTCGGCGGGCTCTAGACTTCCCACCCGCGAGAAACAAGAAGGCCGACCCCGGCAACGGGGTCGGCCTTTTTCTTGTCCGGTCCGACGTCGTTACGGAACCGGAACGAGCGTGTCGCCTTCAGCGGCCTCGCCCTCGACCACCGAGGCGACCGCGGATTGACCAAGGACTCGCGTCACCTCAATCACCCCAACCCGTTCCGTAATCGTGTCCAAGAGATTCCCGCTCCCGTCTCTGATTTCGTCCACAACACGCTGAACGCCGTAGCGCTGACCGACGACGACTCCGTAGTTCTCGCCCTTGTCGACGTAAAACGCGTCCGCGTTGACCCCTACAATCTGCGCCGGCGCCACAGGGGCCTGAATCGACGAGAATGAGTCGGCTTGGTCGGCAAGCTTCTCTACGACGTTCTCAACGGCAGGTCGCAGCGCCTCCTGGGCGAGGCCGGCGTCAAAATCTTGCTGAAAGTTCACACCCTTGACATTGAAGCCGCCGAGGCGCACTTTTCCTTCACCCTCGTCCGCAAACAGGATCTCTGCCGTGTCAGTGCTGATGAGTCGGATATCAAGGTTGCTCTCGGCCTCGGAGTACTCGGCGCGTATCCGTCCAAACCCGCCGCCCTTCGTGTCAATCGAGAACTTGGTGATCGACCCGGTGAGGATGACTTGGACACCAAGTAGTCGACCGATCTCCGCCGCCTGGGCTGGGTTGACCCTTCCGCTCTGTCCGAGATTCTGCTCAGCCAGAACTGCGTCTAGTTGAGAGCGTTCTACCAGGCTAAACTTGCCGGTCCGGAACAGCTGAGTCACGAGCTCATCAGCGGCCGCGTTCCCGAGATTGTTGCCCCAATAGCGCCACGTGCTGTTGTTCTCGAAATTCATTACCGCGACGCGAACCTTACTTTCGGCCTGACCCGCTTCCTCGGTCGCAACCGAGACAGGCCAACTCGCGACCAGCAGAAAGACCATCGCAGCACCGACGAGAAAACGCGAAGCGTGAAAACAAAGGCGAGGTATGTTCATGCAGCACATCCTTAGATTAGTGGGACGGGATCCGACTGGCATCTTCTCCTGCGCCCTAGGGTTTTCTTGGACACTTGATTGCGAGAGAGTACTCGCAGGAGGCGTGTCGAGATGGGGAAACCAGATCAAGAATCGGCGGCGGCGGAGGAAGCCCGAAGGGCGACCGGAGACGCCGCCGGGCGCGGCCGTGGGGGACGGTTGTCAGCCCGGCGCAAGCGCGAGACGGTGCTGCGTCTGCTGCGCGGAGAGGATCTCGAGTCCGTGTCGCGGGAGCTGGGGATCACGGCGGCGCGGGCCGCGCAGTGGCGGGATCAGTTTCTGGCCGCGGGCCAGGCCAGCCTGAAGAGCCGGGCGCCGGACGCCTGGGACGAGGCGAATCGTCGGCTGCAAGCCAAGATCGGTGAACTACTGATGGAGAACGAACTGCTCTACGCGAAGGTGGACCAGTTGGAGGTGGGCGGCCCTTTGGCCCGACGGAGGTCGAGGCGATGAAGGACGCCCACTCGATCTCCACGCGGCGGGCGTCTGGCGTGCAGCGGGTCTGCCGCGTGTGGCACCGCGCCCGCTCTAGCGTGTATGCGCGGCGGCAGGCGACAACGTCCCGGGCGCCGTGTCGGCGGCGTGGGCCGGTGGGCGCCGCCCCGGACGACGTGCTGGCCGGCCACATCCGCCGACTGCTCGAAGCCTCGCCCTTTCACGGCGAAGGGTACCGGAAAGCCTGGGCGAAGCTCCGGGTCGCGGGGATCCGCACCTCGCTGGAACGGGTGCGTCGGGTGATGCGGGAGCACGACCTCCAGGCCCCGCACCGCGTGGGCCACGCGCACGGCCCGAAGGCGCACGACGGCACGATCACCACCGCGGCCCCCGATGTGATGTGGGGCACGGACATGACGGCCACAGTGACCGTGGGCGAGGGCGCGGCCTTCGTCTTCGTGGCCGTCGATCACTGCACGACCGAGTGCATCGGCCTGCATGCGGCCAAGCGCGGGACCCGATTTGAGGCCCTGGAGCCGATCCGCCAGGGCGTCCGCGCCCGCTTCGGCACGATTGGCGAGGGCGTCGCCCGCGGGCTGCGTCTTCGGCACGACCACGGGTCGAACTATCTGGCTGACGACTTTCAACAGGAGGTGGCGTTCTTCGGCATCGAGAGCTCGCCGAGTTTCGTGCGGGAGCCCGAAGGCAACGGCGTCGCGGAACGCTTCATCCGCACGCTGAAGGAGAATTTGTTGTGGGTGCGGAGTTTCGACACCATCGAGGAGCTCCGCCTGGCCTTACTCGAGTTTAAGCGGACGTACAACGAGCAGTGGATGCTAGAGAAGTACCACTATCAAAGCCCCGCTCAGGTGCGACGTGACTTCGTCGGGCTGGACGCGGCAGCATAGATGCGAATACCGTCAAACCACTGTCCAAGAACCCTGGGGCGCTACACTTCTTGTGACTCAGGCTACCAGACCAACGCGACCGCCGCAACGCCAAGCACACTGAGCCTGTGCATCCGGTGCCTACCGATAGGGCCATTTCGTCGTAGAGGGTTCGAGGCGGGCGCTGATGAAAGTGTAAGAGGCCTGCACGATCTGTCTTTGGGTCCGGAGGGTCAAGACAACCAGAGATGACATTTCTGCGCGGGAGTTTAGAGGTGGACCCCATCCTTTGGACAGCTCAGCGGCCAAGTTAAGGTGGATTCCAGGTTCATGTTTCTAAGCCGCTTCCGACTGCGCTGACGAGGAGCGCAGCGACGAGGTCGGCGCACCTCCCAAATCCGAGTACGCCTCATCAGGCGTGCGATCATCGAGCGACGAGTGCGGTCGCTCGGCATTGTAGAAGTCGATCCACCGGCCGATGCTGGCCCGCGCCTCGGAGCCAACCTCGAAGTCGTGCAGGTAGACGCACTCGTACTTGAGCGAGCGCCACAGCCGCTCGATGAAGACGTTGTCCATCCAGCGGCCCTTGCCGTCCATCGAGATCTGCACGCCTGCGTCTTTGAGCGTCTGAGTGAACTCCAGGCTGGTGAACTGGCTGCCGTGGTCGGTGTTGAAGATCGCTGGCGGTCCGTACTGCGCGAGGGCTTCCGCGAGGGCCTCCACACAGAACGAGGCATCCATCGTGTTGGACAAGCGCCACGACAGCACCTTCCGGCTGGCCCAATCCTGGATCGCGACCAGGTACAGGAATCCGCGGTGCAGCGGAATGTACGTCACGTCGGCGCACCAGGCCTCGTTCGCACGGTCGACCGCTCGGTCGCGCAGCAAATAGGGGTAGACCCGGTGCTCCGGGTGCGGAACCGACGTGCTCGGGCGCTGGTACAGCGCCTGGAGGCCCATCTTTCGCATCAGACGACGCACCCGCTTCCGACTGACGGCGAAGCCCTCCCGGCGCAGCCAACGCGCCATCTGCCGCGATCCGTAGAACGGGGTTTCCAGAAATTGCTCGTCGATCCGGCGCATGAGCTCGAGAGTCAACTCACTCTCCCCGAGACCATCGTCGTAGAACGTCGAGCGCGAGATCGACACCAAGCCACACTGTCGCGAGATGCTCAGTTCGGAGTGGTTCGAGTCGATCAGCATTCGCCTTCGACCGTGACTCAACGGCCGAAGGCCTTGGACAAACAATCCTTCTCGATGACGAGCTCGCCGACCTTCGCTCGCAGCTCCTGAATCTCCGCATCGCGAGACGCCTCTCGGCGCTGCTGGTGGTCCGAGAAGACGTCCACAAGCGCCTCCTGGGCTTTCTTCTTCCAGTTCGCGATCAGGTTCGGGTGGATCTTGTAGCGCGACGACAGCTCCGCCATCGTCTGCTCGCCGCGAAGCGCCTGCAGTGCCACGCGGGCCTTCAGCTCAGCGGGGTATTTTTTCCGTTTCTGCATGATTCCGATCTCTCCATTCTGAGGTCGGAATCCACCTTAGCAACCTGTCCGAATTTCGGGGTCCACCTCTTTTACATATCTCCTGCCGTTTGGCCCGCGGAACTCGAGTTGCACGCCCTACGCACCAGGGTCTCCCCTGGGTGCGTCCATGCCAAATCTTTTCGAATCAAGGTGTCCCGGATGGGGGTCTCTTTGCGTCCCAGCCGTCGTGGCACTTACCGTCTTGGCTAGCGTGCAGACACGTGCGGAGGGCTCCGGATACGTCACGCTGGAGTGGGAGCCGAGCACCGACCCAGAGGTCGTCGGCTACGTTGTTGAGCACGGTGAAACCCCCGGCAACTACACGTCGCAGGAGGATGCCAGCAACGCGATTATCTTCACCGTTTGGGACCTAGAGGTTGGTCAGACGTATTACTTCTCAGTACGCGCCTACACGGCCACCGGGCTCTTCAGTGACTCCTCCAATGAGGAGGTGGGGCAGGCCCAGTACCCAGATGGTACGGTTGTTCCGCCACCTGCGGCGCCGTCTGGGTTGACGGCAGCCGTCGACGCGAGCCATGCGTTGGCGCAGGTCATTAACCTCGCCTGGACCGACAACTCGAACAGCGAGGATCGGTTCATTGTCGAGCGAGCGCTGGACGGTGTTACCTTTCAGTATCTCGGGCAAACGCCAGCTCCCGACGTCCGATCCTATGCGGACGCGTCTGTCCTGCCCGACACGACCTATTCGTATCGCGTGGTCGCGCAAGCCACGAACGGTGGAAACTCGCCTCCCTCGGGTATCGCCTCCGCAACGACATCGGCAACACCGAACACATCACCCACCTCGAATGCGGGCGGACCCTACGGCAGTGAGGTTGGTCAGGAGATTGTCTTCGACGCTCGCGGATCCTCTGATCCCGACGGAGACCCCCTGACGTTCACCTGGGACTTTGGAGACGGTCGCACGGCAACGGGTCCACGGCCCCGTCACAGCTATGCGTCGGCAGGCAATTTCACGCCGACACTGTTCGTTTCCGACGGCAACGGCGGGAGCGATTTGGACACGGCCACTGCGGCCGTGCAGGCGCAAACGGGGATCACGTTGAGCGCCAGGCGCTACAAGGTCCGGGGTCGACGCAAGGTGGACTTGACATGGAGTGGGCTCACGTCGCA
Organism: Vicinamibacterales bacterium; assembly: GCA_965223015.1. Classification (GTDB taxonomy): domain Bacteria; phylum Acidobacteriota; class Vicinamibacteria; order Vicinamibacterales; family UBA8438; genus CAUZIB01. The sequence continues at coordinate 235,837 of CBDCVL010000003.1, forward strand.
CCAAGTCGACATCCGGCGCACCCCGTATGGTGCGAAAAAGCGGCCGAGGCTAGGTCGGTGCTGGTCGAGTCTCCCAAGTAGTCTCAGGCTATGCCGCCTGCGCTGCAGTTCCTCGTCCTCACGTTCGCTGGCTGGGTGAACCGTCACCAAGACGATCTGATCGACTATCTCCGGGAGGAGAATCGGGTCCTCCGAGAACACCTGGGCCCTCGGCCGCTTCGCCTGACGGACGCCCAGCGTCGTCGACTCGCTGTGCGCGGTCACAAACTCGGCCGGCGGGTCTTGACGCAGGTCGCGGGCATCGTCACCCCGGATACGATCCTGCGTTGGTACCGGAGACTGATCGCCAAGAAATACGATGGCAGCGCCCGCCGACGTCGAGGTCGACCAATGACCCGACAAGACGTCGCCGAGCTCGTGGTCAGGATGGCGGTCGACAATCCGCGGTGGGGCTACACGCGGATCCGCGGCGCGCTCTCGAACCTCGGCCACACGATCGCCCGGACCACGGTGAAGCGGATCCTGCACGACCACGGAGTCGACCCGGCGCCCGAGCGGAGCCGGCACATGCCCTGGAAGACGTTCCTGCAGGCGCATTGGGAGGGCCTGGCGGCCTGCGATCTGTTCACCGTCGAGGTGTTGACGCTGGCGGGGCTCAGGCGGTACCTCGTCTTCTTCGTGATCGAGCTGAGATCCCGCCGCGTGACCATCGCCGGGATCCACCCGCAGCCGGGCGGCGCGTGGATGGAGCAGCAGGCCCGTAATTTGACCGACCCGGTCGATGGCTGTTTGCGCAGGGCGCGCCCTCTGATTCACGACCGCGATCCCCTCTATACGCGGGTCTTTGGCGAGATCCTGGAGAGCGCCGGTGTTCAGCCGATTCGGCTGCCGCCGAAGAGTCCCAATCTCAACGCCTATGCCGAGCGGTTCGTCAGGTCGATCAAAGAGGAGTGTCTCACACGCGTGGTCCCGCTCGGCGAGGGGCATCTGCGTCGTCTCGTCTACGAGTACAGAGAACACGACCATCGCGAGAGAAACCACCAGGGACTCGACAACCAGCTCCTGCAACGACCACCACCTCCGCGAAGGCCGGACGCCGACGTTCGGCGGCGGGTACGCCTCGGAGGATTACTCAGTTTCTACAATCGAGAGGCCGCATGAGGGGTCGACCGATTAAACGCACCTTACGGGCTCAACCACTGCACACGCCTGACGGGCGGACCCCAATACCGCCGTCGGTGGGCTGGGAGGGGCCAAGCTTGCGTGACAGGCGCCCTTCTCCACGGCAGAGAGCGCATGACCGGAGACCGCGCATGCCTGCCGATGCGTCCCGACAACGATTGAACTTTGGAGCGGCTCACTGCCAGCCAGTGGCGGTGGCATCTCTGTGTGAGTTAGGGTGTCAGTTAGGGTGTCAATGTGTCTTCGTCAAAAGGCGAAAGTCACGAATAGTCGAGGAAAAAATGGTGAGCCGCCGGGGACTCGAACCCCAAACCCGCAGATTAAGAGTCTGCTGCTCTGCCAGTTGAGCTAGCGGCCCACGCCGTGGAGTGGGTGCAGTGGCGCGCCCGACAGGATTCGAACCTGTGGCCTTCGGCTTCGGAGGCCGGCAAGCCAAGCGCGAAGTCGTATCCTAGCAGCTATTTGTGAGTGGTGCCACGCGAGCTTGCCACGCGGACTCTAGCTCTTGGCCTCAGAGTAAACGCTCTTTCTACAGCGTCGGCCAGGCGTGGGTCCACGGCGACCTGTGTGTAGGCGAGGGTCGTGCGAATGTCGCGGTGGCCGCGTGCCTTCTGCACCAACGCCACATCGCCTCCGCCGTGAAGTAGCAACTGCGTGCAGTAGGAGTGTACGAGGTCGTAGCAGCGGGTGGGATCGAACCCAGCACGTACCATCGCGGCCTTCCAGTCACGGTTCGCATTTGGGAACGTCCTGGTCCGGCTCGGACGGCCGAGTCGGTCTGTCAATTCAGGCCGCTTGTCGAAGCCGCCGTGCTCGACAAACATTCGCCATGCGAGCACGCCTTCGGCTGAGAGCGGCACGACGGTCACGTCGCCGCCTTTCGCGGTGTTCCGAATCACGTCCGGCATGTCCGCGTCGAGGTGCACCATCCACGGCTCGGTCCGGCGTATTTCCTCGGGACGAAACCCGCAAAAGGCCACAATCATCAGGAAGCCTTTCGTCGGGCTTGGTTCCATCTGATTGAACGTGGTGCGAATGGTGTCGTAGTCAATGGCACGCGGAATGGGACGTGGCTTCGACGGCGCTTTGACGCAAAGAACCGGATTGTCAACACCTTCGCCGTCCAAGACCTTATAGACCTGCCTGAGGGCATTGATGCGGTGGCGAATCGTCCATGCCGCGACACCTGTCTTGCCCCAGCCGTCAATCTGCTCCTGCAGCATCTCCGACGTGATCTGGTCACGGCGCATGTGTCCGAACTTGTTGCACCAGGCGCGTGTGTCCGAGAGTCGCGTCTTGTAGGAGGCAAGCCTCTTGGCTTCT
>CBDCVL010000004.1:0-597371 GCA_965223015.1 Vicinamibacterales bacterium
GGATGGATCACGGTAGTCAGTACCTGTCAGACCACTTCCTCAAGCAGATCCGGTATTGGGGGGTCCACCCCAGCTTCGGCTGTGTCGAGGAACCGGAAACAAACGGGGTGGCGGAGCGGTGGAATCGTACGCTCAAGGAGCAAGCGATCCACGGCCGAATCTTTCAGAACCTCGAGGCCGTCCGCGCCGCCGTGGCCAACTTCGTGGAGCGGTACAACCAGACCTGGCGTCTCGAGAAGCTTGGGTATCACACGCCGATCGAGGCGCGCGAGGAGTATGAGCTACGCCAGGCGGCATAGCACAAATGTGTGTCCAGGGAACCGGGTGCGGTACAGGACGAAGCTCGGCATGGCCCTCAAGGAGCTGCTGCCTGGCGGACCTCAAGGACAGCGCGGCGCTGCGGGATACTGGAATATCCCTCCACTGGTCGATTGTCGGGCGCATTTCGGGCGGCTGCTTGGAGGCAAGATCGACTGGCAAGAGCCGTCGCGCGAGCGGCTGGACTTTTGAGACGCCGCAGCGTGTCAAGGGTGTCGCCAGGGTGTGGAGAGGAAAGCCCAATCGTGGGAAGGACTTACACACCTTGGACACCTTAGACACCTTTCTTCTTGATTGAAGAAGAGAGAGAAGAAGACAGAGAGTCTCTGGACGAACGCTGGAAGAGGGGTTGGAGGTGTCAAAGGTGTACCTCGTGACTAGATCACGTGTCATGCGACCATGCGCCCTTTGCATCGCAGGCTCAATGAATGCAGCGCCTTACGCAACCCGCAACCCGCCATGTGTCAATCCGTGTGTCAATCGACACCCTCTCGCACCCCGCATCCCGCCCCGGCCCAGGGTGTGGCGATCACCACTCGAAGGTGTCTGGGGGTGTCGGGGAGAACGAGAGGCGCGTCCGGCGGCGCCTGCGCAAGAAGCTAGTCGGGATTCCCTTTTTGCGCTTTCAGCTGTCTGTGCGGGCCGGCTGGGGATGTCCCGTGCGCTGTTGAAACTCAGCGGCAGCTTGGTTCACGACTACGCAACCATCTCTGACGACTCCCCGAGTCCTAACCGCGCGTCGCGTGCCCGGAGGGCAGCGACCAGCGCGGGCATATCTTGACATCCTTGCACCCGGCGGAACCCCTTCGCCGCTTCGAGCACCCCGGCGGCCACCCAGCGGAGCACCATCGTCCCGCCGCGCCAGCGTTTCACATGGCGCTGCACGTGGCGCGTTCGGCTGAGGAGACTCTCGATGGCGTTCGTGGTGGCGAGCGATCGTTGGAGACGCTCCGACAGACCCAAGCCGAGCACGGTCAGCGTCTCGTCGAGCCCTTCCCGCACGCTCGTGGCCGCACTCGGGTAGTCAGTGTCCAAGCGCCGCGCCAGGTCCTGCAGCAGACGCTTGGCCGTCTTGACGTGGCTGTTCGTGTAGGCGCGCGTGAGGACCGCCTTCACCCACGGCCGCTGTGCCTCAGGGAGATGCTCCAAGATGTTCCGGCCCTTATGGACCTGACACCGCTGCACCAGTGCGGCGCGCCCGAATGTCTGGGTCACGGCCGTGTCGAGGGCCTTCGCGCCATCGACGATCACCAGCAGGCTCCGGTCGGTGCGCAGCCCGCGGCTGCCGAGATTGGTCAAGAGCCCCTGACAGACCGTCGCGTTCTCCGTGGCCCCTTCCCACAGGCCGAGCGGGTGTTTCGCGCCCATTGTATCGATGCCTAGGGCGACAACGATACAGTGTCCACCCACGTGCACGCCATCAATCAGCAGCCCCACCAGGTCCAGCGCGTCGAGCGGCGTCGCCCGCCACGCATCCAGCTGCGCCTGAGTCTGCGCGACAAAGCGTCGACTGACCGCACTCTTGCTCGTGCCCCGCGTGGTGACGTCGGCGCCGAGCGGTTCCAGACTCCGCGCATACTGGCGGGTCGCCACACCGATCAGCATCTGGTCGACCACGCGCCGGTTCAGCGGGTCCGCATTCGCGAATGCCCGGGCCGTTGGCAACGGAACCTCCTCGCCGGCGCGCCGCGCACGGGGCCGACGAATCGCCACCTTCCGCCCGCCCAGCACGACCTGACTCGGCGTATGCCCCGTTCGATACGCCTGGCGCGCAGGTTGATGCGCATCCCGTGGCCCACAGACGGCGGCCCGATCCTCTTCCAGCATGGCTTCGAGTACCTTCAGGCCAGACGCGACGACCAGCTCCTGGAGCTCGGCCTGCGTATCAATGAGGATATCGACCAACGGCAGGTGCCGTGGCGTCGGGGATACCGATTGGCGACGGCGAGGGACTGTGCGAGACTGCTTCTTCATGGCGGCTCCTTACTGGGAGGCTTGCACCTCGGTTTCGTCACCGGTCGTATAGCACGACCAGTGAAGAGCCGCCGCTTCAAATTTCAACAGCTACTGGGACATCTCCGGCCGGCTCGGAGGCATTGCCAAGGGGCCGCACCCCGCATTCCGCAAACCGTGTCGGGTGCACTGATTACGCCACACGGTGTACATCTCGCGCCCCACGTACTACGGTAGATCGCATTCAGAGGAGACCAGATGAAACGACGACAACTCGACGGCCTGCGCAAACGCTGCGAATGCGGCCAACGCAAATGGGCCAAATGTAAACACCCCTGGCACTTTCAGTTCTTCGTCAAGCGCTGCAGCTGCCTCTCGAGCACCCGCTGCCCGCACCACGCACAAAACCATGTGCGCTACAGCCTCCACAAGGTTGCGAACAAGCTCCCGAGCTACGTCATGAGTAAGACCGAAGCCGAGGCCTGGCGTGACCGACTGCGGGCCGATATCAGGCAGGGCCGGTTCAAGACCAGTGACGATCAACCCACAACCCGCTACACGGTCGACCAACTCGCGGATCGCTACGTGAAGGAACACGTCTATCGCCCTGGCAGACCATTCCGGTCTGCCAGAGCCATCGAGCACCACGTCAACATCATTCGCCGTCTGGCCATCCCTGATGCCACGGGGCAGAAGCTCCCGTTCGGCCAGTGGCCACTTGATGCCGTGACGGCCGACGATCTGGAAGCCATTCGCGACGCGCGCAGAGCGGAGCTGAAGAAGGCCGCCACAATGCCTGGCCGTCACGCGCGACCCGCATCACGCGGCGGGGAGATCGGCGTGGAACATCTGATGGGACGTCTCCGGAACATGCTCTCGTGGGCGGTGAAGAAGGGGCGCCTCGTCGCAAGCCCGTTCATGCGCAGCGGGATCTCCATCGTGACGGTCAAGGCCAACGTGCCCAGGGGTCGCACCCGACGCCTCAATGCGGGAGAAGAAGAGCTCCTCCTCCAACACGCCGGCGATCACCTTCGAAGTGTGATCATTGCCGCGCTGGAAACGGGGTGTCGCCGTGGAGAGTTGCTGTCGCTTCAGTGGAGGCATGTGCACCTTGAGGAAGGCGTGATCAGACTCGATGCCGAGAACACGAAGACCAAGGAAGCGCGCAGCGTGCCGATCACACAGCGGCTACGAGCGGTGCTTGAGATGCGGAACACGGATCTCGACGGACAGCCCTTCAGGTCCGATGGCTATGTCTTCGGCAACGAAGTCGGAGAGCCCATCGGCACCGTGCGCACCGCCTGGGTGGCGACGTGCCGGAGGGCAGGGATCACAGACCTGCACTTTCACGATCTCAGACGGGAGTTCGCCTCACGCCTCCTCGAGGCCGGTGCCGCGCACCACGATGTGCGCGACTGGCTGGGGCACGCCAACATCACGACGACGAGTCAGTATCTGAAGTCGACGCCGGTGCGGTTGCAGAAGGTGAAGGCGTTGTTCGAGAAGAGGACGGAGAAGGTCCTGGGTTCCGAAGGCGAGGAACTCGTGGCCTAGCCGCGAAGACGGGTCGCTCCCGGTATGGCCCGAAGGAAGTCGATAAGCGAAATACCGAGAGCGCGAGCCAAACGAGACAGCACCGTGACACTCACGTCGCGTTCTCCGCGCTCGATACTACCAACGTAGTTTCGGTGAATACCGGCTCGGGCGGCCAACTCCTCTTGGGAGATCTCCCGGTCAAGCCGCAGGGCACGAAGCCGCCGCCCCAGACCCCGAGAAAGTTGGCCTGCCACGCGGGCAATCGTGGAGGTTCTGTGCGGAACTGTCTACACACTATAGTGTTCATATAATAGGAGGACGACATGAGCCAACAGATGACGCGAAGGGTCTTGGGTGTATTGGTCACGAGTGTGCTGGCGTTTGGTGGTTGCGGAACCGAGCAAGAACCGCCGGAACCACAACCGGCACAGTCAATCGAACAGCCTCAGGAAAGTGAGCTGGCCAACCCGTGTGATTCCACCGGCCCCTGGACCAGCGTCCTCTACCAACTCCCAGGCAAACCAGCGGAGATCGATCGCCTCACCTTCGTTGACAGCGGCGCCGATCAGTACACGATCAATAGTTCTTGGGGGGACTCCTCAGAATCCGCGACGCTGAACGACTGCACGTTCACGACCAATGACGACGAGTATCGCTACGAGATCGCGCCCGACGGTTCAGTGTCGCTGTTCGATGTGGACGGGTTCATTCGCATGTACGCGCGGGAGTAGTTCAGGGGACCGGCACGAGGCAAGTGTGTTCCTCGAACCGGTGTACGCGAACCAGCGAACACCACGGCAAAAGGGTCATTGTCATCGTATCAGCTGGAAACGCCCGGGTGTATGGCCTCAGTGCTCACGGGTCAGCAACCAGATGTCTGACTCGAGCTCTTGCCGAATGAAATAGAGCCAGCGGCCGTCAGGTGACGCGACCATCTGCTCCTCAAATGTCCAGTCAGGTCCGTCGTTCAGCAACAACTCCGTTTCACCGGTGCGCCGGTCCATCAGCAGCATTTCCTCTCTCCGCGTTGCCACGCCGCGGGTCTCGGCCCTCCCGACGAACACGAGGGAGTCGTCTCCCAGCCAAGCGGGGTGAGCGTGGCCGCGAAAGTCTCCCAGCACCTCGTACTCCTGGCTCTCGGGATCAAGCAGCAGCAGACGGGGGTCCGGGAAGGAGGCGTTCCACCCGATAATCCAGCGGCCGTTCGGGGACCAGTAGTTGGGCTGAAAGGTGTCGCCTTCGGGGGTCGGGAGCATCTCCGGCGCTTGAGACGCCCACTCCTGGTCCAAAGACATGATGTAGTTGACGTCGTCATCGGCGGTGGTAACGCGATACATCAGCCTCGACCCGTCGGGTGAGAATACGGGCTCAAGGACGGTCCATTCACCCACCCCGGTGAGCTGGTTCGTGATGCGCGACTCGATGTCCATCCGCCACAGTTCGGACGAGCCTCCCCGGTTGCTGGCATAGACGATCTGCCGACCATCAGGCGAAAACCGCGGATTGTAATCGAAGTACTCGTCATCGGTCAGCTGTTGCACCGCTCCACTCCCGTCGGCGGAGATCAGGAAGAGTTCCTGTCCCACCTGGGTCGAATACGCGGGCGACTCACCGTCAAGAGAGATATCGAATCTGATGACCGAATTCGTCCCGCTCGTAATTGACTCCGGGGTCCCAACGACCTGTCGGGATTCTGGATCGAACGCCACGCGCTGCAAATTCATCGGCTCGCGACGCGCCGTATAGGCGATCGACAAGCCGTCCGCCGCGACTGAGAGCCACCCCTGGTCGGTCTCGCTGACGCTGACCCGCTGCGGCTCCCCTTGCGGCACACCCGTTGCCTCGTCGATCTCGACCCACCAGATGTTCTGGAGTCCACCCCGGGTGCTCGAGAAATAGAGCCGCCGCCCGTCGGGAGCCCACGCCGGCGCCCAGTCGAGAGCCGGGTCACTGGTGACCGGCACCGGGTCTCCGCCGTCCACCGAGATCGTGAAGATGTCCTGAAGGCCTTCGCCGAGGTCAAAGTAGGCGATCCGGGAGCCGTTCGGCGAGAACGCAGGGAGGTATCCGCTATCGTGAAGCTCCACGACGTTTGTCGGATCGGTAACCTCGACCTTCGCCAGGCCGCCGGGACTCAGGTTCGTCGGGTCGAAAATGCCGCGGTCCGAGAAGACCACCCAGTCTCCGTCGGGTGACCAGGCCGGATCGTATCCCCGATCGATCAGCGGTCGCGGGTTCTCACCGAAGCTCCCCATGACGTAGATGCCGCCGTCGCCGCGTTCTGAGCGGAACGCGATACCGGTGCCGTCGGGTGAAAACGCCGGCTGGTAGTCGTCGGCGTCCGAACTCTCGGTCAAGTTTTGCACGTTCTGCCCGTCGACGAGCTGCCAGTAGATGTCGTGGTTGCCGCGTTGGTCGCTTGTGTAGACGATGAACTGGCCGTCGGGCGACAGACTAGGCTGGCTTTCGATCGCCTGCAGGCGGGTGATCTGCTGCGTGTTCCAGACTTCAGTGGTAGTCGTGGGACCCAACCCACTCGCCAAGTAGCCGACAACCAACGCCGTGAGGACGAGCGCGGCCACACCGACATGTCGACCGAGACCGCCTGTGCGCTGCATTGTCACAGCGGGAGAAGTCGCAGCGTGGGTGATCGTCGAGTCGCTCGGTGCCGCGATCAGAGCATCCCCGATCTCGATACGAGCGTCCCCAATGTCTCTCAGCCGGCCAAGCGGATCCTTTTTCAGGCAGCGCCGCAACAGTTGTTGCACGGACGCCGGGACTGCGGAAGGCAGCATGTCCCATGACGGCTCAACCTCGATCACGGCCGCAAGCGTGTCAGTGACGGTCTCTCTGTCAAAGGCTCTTCTACCTGCGAGCGTCTCGAACAGCACACACCCGAACGCCCAAATATCACTCCGCTTGTCAAGGGGCTTCCCGCGCGCCTGCTCCGGTGACATGTACGCGGCGGTGCCGAGAATCACACCCATCGCAGTGGCGGTAGCGGTCAACGTCGGGGACTCGGACGGATTACCTTCCGGCGTCGTGTCAAATGCCTTCGCCAGACCGAAGTCCAGCACCTTCACGGTGCCATCCTCGCGCACCTTGATGTTCGCGGGCTTCAAGTCACGGTGGATCACGCCGGCCTCATGAGCAGCCTCTAAGGCTTCGGCGATTTGCTTCGCAATGGGCAGAGCTTCATCTAGTGGGATCGGTCCCTGCGCGATTCGGTCAGCGAGGGTTGGACCCTCGATGTATTCGAGAACCAGCGCCCTCACGCCGCCTGATTCCTCGAGGCCGTGGATACCGCCGATGTTTGGGTGGTTTAGTGACGCGAGGACTTTGGCTTCGCGCTCGAACCTGGCAAGCCGATCGGGATCTGATGTGAATGCCTCAGGCAACACCTTCAGCGCCACGTCCCGGTCGAGCTTGGTGTCTCGCGCTCGATAGACCTCCCCCATGCCGCCTTCGCCGATCTTGGCGGTGACAGCATAGGGGCCGAGAGGGGTGCCGGGTTGGAGAGCCATGATCAGTTGGTGGGCACGAGGCGCGTGAGTTCCTCGAACCAGTTTTGGACCACGATGATCTCCGGTCGGTCGGTTCCCGGAATCCCGCTCCCACTCCTGATGATTAAGAATCGCTGGCCGTCTGGTGAAACGTCGTAGGGCCGAGGGAGAGGGGCCCTCCCCAACCCATACGGCCCCTCGAACAGAGGACGTGGAATGCCTGGGACGAATGTCGGTTCGGTGTCGTTGACCGCCACCATCATTGTGACCGCGACTCCCGGGGCATCGCCGGTTTGGAAGAACAGTTCGCGGCTATCTGGTCCCCACAGAGGCGAGGTGCCGCCGTCTCTCGACACCTGCCAGCGTCCGGCACTCACGTTCGGGAACGGTCGTACATACACCTCCGACTGGCCGGACTCGGTCGACACGTAGGCCATCCAGCGACCGTCAGGCGAGACCGCTGGGTACGATTCATCGGCATCGCTCTCAAGCAACCATTCAATCGTCCGCTCGCCATCGAGTGAGAGCAGGCCCACATCGCGGCCCGTCTCAGGACGCACCGCGATGATGAACAGCACGGTCGGATCATCGGGTGACATGGCTGACGGTACTTGGGTGTCTTCGCTCGTCATGAGGCGCTCGACTTGCCCCGTGCCGTCAGCAGCTTTCCAGTACAGGTTGAGTGCACCGTCGCGGTCCGACCCGAACACCACGCGCTCGCCATCCGGCGTCCAGACCGGAAACGTGTCGAGTGCCGGATCGAAAGTGAACCGGGTAGGCATGTCCCGCGCCAGGTCATAGATCACCAAGTCAGTGTTGTCGGGGTTACTCACTTGGGCGACCACCCGCTCCCCATCGCGGGAGATCGCGAGTCCCCTGTACGGGCCTGGCTCCGCCGCTACGAGTTCCTCGTTTCCCTCCCGGTCCACCCAGACGAGGTAGACCGCGTCGGGACTAATTCCGCCGGTAGTCACATAGACGAGCGAGCCGTTACGCGCCGCTGTGAATTGTGCGAAGCCGGTAGGGCCGATGGCGACGCCTTCCATCACGGGAACTGGATCGCCTGTCAGCACCAGGCGCTCCACATCAAACGGCACCGCCCAGAGCGCGTTCTCCAGCGCAAAGACGATGTGTCCGCTCATCGTGTACCGGGGGGTTGACCCTGCAAGTAGGTTCCGTCGTTCGCCGGTCGTGAGTGACTTCACCGCGATGCTGGTGTCACCGACGCCTTCCACCGAAAAGAGCAACGTGGTTCCGCCCGGCAACAGCTGGGGTTGGCGATGGTCCCGTTCACCTTCACCGAGAGTCGTCACTGGCTCGGCGACTCCTCCCGTCGCAGCCACCTGCATGAGGTGGTTGCTCCCTCGGGAGCCAAACACGATCTGATCGTTCGTGCCCTAGGTCGCATCCGTCGGCACGACGTCGGAGCCGTCATAGAGCGTCGCTGGTGGCCCACCCGCGAGTGCGACTTTTCGGAGCGTACCGTCCAGCTCGAACCCGACCCACTCGCCGTCAGGAGAAACGAACGGCAGCTGTGCGCCCTCCGTGCCGGAAATGGGGACGGCATCAAGCTGGTCGAGAGAGCGCCGGTAGAGCTGCCGGACGCCGTTTCGAGCCGCGGCGTAGACCACGGTTTCTCCATCGTGTGACACGGCCACGCTCGGTCCGAGAAAAACGACAGACAAGACGTCCGGGCCTGGCGGTGTGATCGGAAACCGCACGAGGGATTGGGGTTGGGGGGCGTCGGGACGTGTCAGGCTCCATACAGCCGCTGCAACAAGGACACCGACGACCAGAGAGACCGCAGTAGCTAGTGGCAGTGCCTGCCGCCACCCCGCTCTTCCTTCTGAGGCCACGACTCGAGCCGGCGCTCTCGTCGCTTCGTCAAGATCCAGCAGCGCGTCAGTCACATCCGACAACCGCCGCTTTCGTTCTTTCGCGAGGCTGCGGCGCAGCACGCGTCTGAGCGGCTCCGAGGTTGTGGCCGGGAGCATTTCCCAATTCGGCTCGGTCTTCAACACCGACGCAAGAACGTGTGACACCGTCTCGCCCGTAAACAGCCGCTGCCCGGTGAGCATCTCGAACAGCACAACACCAAACGACCAGATATCGCTCCGCCTGTCGGCTGTCTGACCCGCAGCCTGTTCCGGCGACATGTACGCGGCCGTCCCCATGATCACGCCCATCTGCGTGGCCGCTGCGGTGAGGGTCGGCGACTGGGAAGGATCGGCATCAGGCGACGGGTCCAGTGCCTTCGCTAGCCCAAAGTCCAGCACCTTCACGGTGCCGTCGTCCTTGACCTTGATATTGGCTGGCTTCAGATCGCGGTGGATCACGCCGGCTTCATGCGCGGATTCGAGGGCTTCAGCGATTTGTTTGGCAATGGGTAACGCTTCATCGATAGCGATCGGCCCTTGCTTGATGCGGTCAGCGAGCGTCGGCCCTTCGACCAGTTCGAGGACCAACGCCTTGGTGCCTTCTGAGTCCTCGAGACCGTGAATGGCTGCGATGTTCGGATGGTTGAGACTGGCGAGAACTTGCGCTTCTCGCTGGAACCGCGCCAGGCGATCAGGATCAGTCGCAAACGCCTCCGGCAGGATCTTGAGTGCGACTTGTCGATTCAGCTTGGTATCGGTGGCCTGATAGACCTGGCCCATGCCCCCCTCGCCGATGAGGGCGGTGACGTCGTAGTGGCCGAGCCGGGAGCCGACTTCGAGAGCCATTGTGTCCGTTGAGATTATCGACGCAGGTCAGCGGCGATTATAGGTCGACGAGACACACCAGCCCCTTGCTTCCACGCTACCGGAAGTCGCGAAACCGGCTCGGCGTTCCCGCGGGAGCGCACGAACCTCCGCCAAATTGACACACGATTGACACAAACGCCCATTTCGGGCGTGTTCTCGCACGCCTGAAAGAGCGCCAACTATTCGTCTAACCGTTGAAGGGAAAGAGCTTAGAAAATGGTTGGGAGGCAGGGATTCGAACCCCGATTGCACGGTTCAGAGCCGCGTGTCCTACCATTGAACGACCTCCCAGCAGCATCGGTGCTCGACCGAGGCAACTCTTAATTATAGAAGATACGTCGGGCGGCGCGTCGGCCTCAGTGGACCCTGAACTTCTGACGAGAGGCGATCTCGCCCAGCGCAGCGCGCGCAGCACTGCGGGTCTCCGGGTCGGGGTCGTGGTCGAAGACCTCGACGAGGTGCTGATAAGCGGCCGCGGGTTGGTTCAAGCCACGCAGCTGTACCAACCCGGCCCCCAGATGGGCGGTGGCAGTTCCTGGACCGCTCGGATAGTCGCGAAGGTGTCGCTGAAAGACGATCAGCGCGGCTTCGGCGTGTCGGTTCTTGGCGAGCCAGTCGCCGAGCGCAATCGAATGTCCCGGTGTGAGAAGCCGACGGGTCTGCTCCGTGCTCAGCCGAAAATAGGCGGGAGCCGCCTCGGAGAATCTACCCTCCTCAATCATCTCGGCGACGACCTCACCGGCGGAAACCTGCTGCGTGTGTCGATACTCTGCCGGCGGTGACGTAGCCTCGCGGCGATTGGCCCACCATGCCAACCCCAGACCACCGAGAAATCCACCGATGTGGGCGCCGTACGCCACGCCACCACCCTGCATGCCCTGAGCGATGAGAAAGGGCAGGATGTTCGAGAACACGAGATAAAAACCGAGGACGATCCGTGCAGGAAGCGTGACGACGTTCATGAAGAACGGAAACAGTAATACCCACAACCGAACCCGATTGTGTGGGAACCAGATGAAGTAGAAGCCCAGGACGCCCGAGATCGCACCCGATGCGCCGACCAACGGTAGCGCGGAATCGAGGTCGAAGAGCGTATGAAAGAGGGTCGCCGCAACGCCGGTGCCGAGATACGCCAGGAGGAACGGCCCCGAACCAAGCCGGTGCTCCACGTTGTCCCCGTAGATCCAGAGGAACAACATGTTTCCGGCCAAGTGCATGAATCCGGCGTGAAGGAACATCGACGTCACGAGCGCCAGGGGCGCTGGTGCCGCCGGACGAAAGCCGTGGTCGAATACGAACAGGTCATACATCGTGACTTGCTGCACGATCTGTGTCGCCGACACCTGTCCGGGTGGCAGCGTCTCGAGAATGGCTCGGATGTACTCCCCCAACTGTGGGTCGCCAACATCTGGGCGCGTGACGCTCAGCGGTAACGAGATGAACAGATAGGCCGCGACATTCAGCGCAATCAGACCGTACGTCGCCCAGGGAATACCGCGGGGATTGGGCTCATCGCCAAGGGGCAGAAACACGGGCTACAAGGTCCCCATCCGGCCGGCGATTTCATCGCGCACGGCCCGAAACTTCCGTAGACGTTGGGCCTCGCCACCCCTGGCAGCCGCCGGATCGTTCAACGGCCAATGTAGGCGCCGGGCGAATCCCAGAAAGGCCGGGCACACCTCCTCCGCACACAAGGTCACGACGGTGTCGACAGAGTCGGCCGCGATTGTGTCGACGCTCTTCGAGGTCTGACCGCTGATGTCGATCCCTATCTCCTTCATGACACACACCGCGAGCGGGTTCACACTCGACGGCCGCGAACCGGCACTCTGAACCTGGGCGTGGCGTCCGAAACGCCGCCGCGCCAATCCTTCGGCCATTTGACTTCGCGCCGAGTTGGCCACACACAGGAACAGCAGTTTCTTCATCCTCTGAACCGAATCTATCACGGAGGTGGTGATAACCTCGTGGGTCACGTGGCCTGCTTATCGTTCTTGCGCAACTTTCCCGGACTGGTCGGTGCAGCGGTGGCACTCCAGCTCGGCGGATCGACCGTCCTCGCCCAGGGCTCAGCAGTTGATGCCACCGCGGAGTCTCAAGACTCTATTGGCGCCGAAGCCCTACGGGTCTTTCTTGACTGTAGCAGGTGCGACTTCGATTACCTGCGTACCGAGATCACCTTCGTCAACTACGTGCGGGACCGTCCGGATGCGCAGGTGCACGTGCTCGTCACGCGTGAGAACACCGGCGGCGGCGGCACGGCCGTCACCCTCGACTTCTTTGGCCTGGAGGAGTTCGAGAACTTCGACGACCAGCTCACATATTTCACGACTCAGAACGACACCGACGACGACGAACGCCGGCAGCTGGCTCAAACCCTCCGTCTTGGGCTCGTGCGATACGCAGCCCAGACACCGCTTCGACAGGAATTGGAAGTCCTGCAGCGCTCGCGCGCGGGGTGCTCGGTATCCAGCCGATCAACGCTCAGGCGGACGATGACCCCTGGAACTTCTGGGTTTTCCGTACACGGTTCAACATCTTCCTGGACGGCGAAGAGCTCGAGTCGACGAAGTCGCTGAACGGTTCATTTTCGGCCAATCGCACGACCGATGCCTGGAAGATGAATCTCGGCGTCAACCTGAGCTATCGAGAGGACGAGTTCGAGCTGACAGACTCGACGTTCACGAACGTCAGGCGGGACAGCGCTGTCACCGCTCGCTTCGTCAAGAGCCTCGGCGAGCACGTCGGGTTCGGCTTCGGCGGGTCGGCAGTGACGTCGAGCTTTAGAAACCAGGACCTGACGGTGCGAGCTGCGCCAGCGATTGAATACAATTTCTTCCCGTACGCCGAGTCGACCCGCCGGCAGTTCACGGTCGGCTATTCCGTTGGGTACAACTCGTTCGACTACGAAGAGGTCACGCTGTTCGGCAAGACCAGTGAAACGCGCACCGACCACACCGTCCGGACGTCGTTCGACGTGAATGAGCCGTGGGGGGACGCCGACCTCACGGTCGAGTGGTCACAGTTTCTCGACGAGCCAAGCCAATACCGGATGGTGTTTGTCGGCGATCTCGAGATCCACTTGTTTCGCGGTTTCTTCCTGAACATCAACGGCACCAGCTCGTTGCTCCGGGACCAGATCTATCTCCCGCGACGCGACGCGACCGATCAGGAGATCCTCGTGCGGCAGCGTCAGCTGGCCACCGACTACGAGTGGCGGCTGCGCATCGGAGTCACCTACTCCTTCGGGTCGATTTTCAACAACGTCGTCAATTCGCGATTTGCTGGGTCGAACGGCGGGTTTATTCGGGTTTTCTGAAAGGAGTGCGAGGTCCTACTCGAGCAGCATCTCGGTGAGCTCCAGCAAGAGATGATCTTTGCGATGCTCACCCGGCTCCTCGAAGTAGAAACGGTCCTTGCCGAATGCCGGCCGCAGATCATCGAACCAGACGGCGCCCTCGTCAAACTCGGCGAAGAACGGCTTCCGTACCCACGAGGGATCGCGCGCTTGGATGAAATCACAGACGAGCAGCGGCCGGTCCGGTTCGCCCAGCAACTCGAAGCCCATAGAGGCGCGGACTGCGTCGAGCACATTTCCGTCCATCATGTCGCGAAGCGTCACCACTCCGAGTACCCGAACCTTACCCGGGAACGCCGACATCGACGGCCCCCGCACCGAGCGGGCGAGACCAGATACCTGCGAGTACGCACCCTTGAAGATCTCATAGGCCCGCACGAGCGGAACCTCGAAGTAGTTTCGTGCCCCGGTATCCCGCTCGACGAACATGTAATACGGAATCAGACCTAGGCGTACACCTGTTCGCCAGAGCGTCGCCCATGCCTCCGAATCGTCGTTGACGTGGCGAATCAGCGGCCCCTGCATCCGTATCTGCGCGCCAGTGTTCCTCACTCGCCTGATCGCTTCGTGCGAAATCGCCGGATTCAGCTCAACCGGGTGCGAGTAGTGGCCCATCACGGCGAGATGCCGGCCAGCCGCCTCAACTTCGTCAAACAGCTCCAGCAGGTCGTCGGCATCCTGGTCTGACACGAACCGCTGCGGCCAGTAGGACAGCGCCTTGGTGCCGATTCGAATGTTCTCGAGGTGCTCCAGCTCCGGCGAAAGCAGTGGCTCGATGTATCGGCGTAACACTCGCGTCCGCATGATCATCGGGTCACCGCCCGTGATCAGGACATCGCTGACCTCAGGGTGAGCCTTGAGATACGCCACCAGACCATCGCTCTCGTTCGACTGGAACTTGAGCTCCTCGCGGCCCACGAACTGGGCCCAGCGGAAGCAGTAGGTGCAGTAGGCGTGACACGTCTGTCCAGGCGCTGGGAAGAAGAGGACGGTCTCCGGGTACTTGTGCTGCAATCCGGGGACCGGGCGTCCCTCCAGCATCGGCACGTTGTGAGTCATTTGCCCAGCCGGATGTGGATTGAGGCGGCCCCGGATCTGGTCGACCTCCCGCCGCAGCTCGTCAGCTGATCCCTTCTTGATCAGGGCCCGAACGGTAGCCAGATCGGCCGGATCAATTCCCGTTGCGGAAACACGAGCTGAAAGATCGGGTCATCCGGCACCCGGGACCAATCGATGAGATCGTCGAGGACGTACTTGTTCGTCCGAAACGGCAGGATCTGCCCAACCAACTCGATCGCCTCGCGGACTTCCTCATCCAGCAGACTCCATTGAGGAATCTCAGCGATGTTACGGAGGTCGATCACCCGATAGGTATCCTGCGTCTCCCGTGCAACCGTCATATGTATTCCAGGGGTTCTGCGGCTAGATCCGCAGCCGGGCCGAAGAAAACCGGGGAACGAGCCCCTCGGCCAGACAAGGCTAACGTACTGTCGGGTTTGCCGTCTAATCGGCCGTCAGGGGGGCCCGGGGGTGGGCTAGAAGCGCAGCCCCATCGAGTACTGGAAGGTCCGGAGGCCATTCCGCCCGGGTTGCCAATGCGGATAATCGTCTGGTGAGGTCGATTGACCGAAACTTTCGCCCTCCACGTAGCTGGTCGGAAGACCCAGCTCGTCCACAGGACCATTCCCGTCGGGGACGACGGACGTATCCCAGCGGATCGCCGAGTCATTGCCGAGGACGTTGTAGAGCTCAGCCTTGACCCATGGTTGCAGAGATCGCCAAATCGGGAGGCCGTACTGCAACGACAGGTCGAACAGCCCGTACCCAGGGAACTCTCCCGAGCCACGGCCATCGGCAAAGAAGAGTGTCCGCGGGTCTGGACCGGACGAATATCCGGCCGAACTAAGAATCGCTGCCTGGGTGTCGGAGAGCCCCTGCCCCGCCGCCGCAAGGCTGTATACCTGTCCTGAGTTGTAGCGCCAGATCCCAGCCATGTCGATCGCCCCGGCTTCGCCGAGTCCCAGGGTGTAGATGCCCCAGACCCGTACCTTGTGGTGCTGATACTGATCGAGCCGCCCCGTAGGATAGTACCGGTCGGCCGGCGTGATTTCTGGGTAGTCGAATGCCGGAGAAGATATCGCCGGCCGATTGGCCGTCTCCCCCTCAAAGTCGCCCTCGTTCCTGATCTGAACGGTCCAGCTCCCATCGACGAGAAAGCGATCGGTCACCTGCAGCCGTCCCTGGAATAGAAGGGCGTCGTAGCGTCGCTGAAGGGCATTGCTGTTGCGAAAGACCTGATTGTCAAAGGGTCCGAATGTCTGTCCGTCACGGATGACCGTCGTCGATCCCCCGTCGAGCGTAAAGAAGTCCTCCACGACGTCACTTGTCGTGCGATGGACGAACGTCATCTTCGCATAGCCGCCACGACCGACCGTGGCCCCGCCGGACACGGTAAATTCCTTCGTCAGAGGCGACGAGAGCTGGTCGTCGAAGATGACGTTCTGGTTCGGGAATAGTCCGAACACCGTGACGTAGTTGTTGGGGTCGAACCCCGGCGCAAAGCTACGTCCCTGTCCGGCCGGTCCGGTGTAGACCCCCAGCAAGAGGTCGGGACGTCCCACGTTGGAATTCTGGCCAAACTGCGCCTCACCGTACTTTCCAGCGTAGTGTCCGTAGGTCGCCTGGAATGTGACCTTCCCGTCCCCCATCGGGTCGAATGCTGCCGCAAGACGAGGTACGACCGTGCTCGTGTTGACGCCCACGACGTCACCGGTGGCTCGACTGTCGACCTTTTCGGCACGAAGCCCGAGGCCAAACGTCCAGTGGCTTCCGACAGTCCAGCTGTCGTTGACATAGAACGACAATGTGTCGATGTCGAGCGTTGCTCCGCGAATCGGACGCCAGTCTTCGATGAGGCTGGCCCCCGGAGCGAACACCGGAACGAGCCGACCGTCGGCGTCGAGCAGGGGTGTACCTACCGCATCGACAGCGTAGTCCGCGTCGAACACGAACCCGGTGGCCGACTGCGAGTTTCCTCCGCGCAGTGTCGAGCGAAAGTGCTCGAACCCTCCCTTGATGCTATGAGTGCCATACCCAGATGTGTCGAGGTAGTAGGTCGTGTTCGCCGTGATCTGCTGGTTGTCACGGTCCTGCGGGTCAGCCGCATCGAAGTACGGGGCATTGTAGTGTGCGAAACGTTGCGTCAGGGTAAGGAACGGTGAGTCTACGACGCCTATGAGCGTCCCGCCGTTGCCCCGGAATCCTAGCCTCTTCCGAGAAACCTGAAACTCGGCGAACATCTGATTGGTCACTGCGCCTCGATAGGTCGCAACCCACAGGTCGTTCGGAAGCGACCGCGCAATCGTCGCAGCCGGATCGATCGTGAACCCGAACGATGGACGCCCCTCGTCGGTCGCATTCCGCATATAGCTGCCTTCAACGAGGTGCCCCGGCGCAAGGCTGCCGGTCAGTTTGAACAGGTTGCGGTCGTTCTTGGTCGTGGAATCATATCCAATACCCGTGGCGTTGAAGGTTTGGGTCTCCGCAACACGCTCGATACGATTCGCATAGAAAAACCACAGTCGATCTTGCACAATCGGTCCGCCGATCGTCGTTTCGTAGGTCGTGTTGTCACTGAGATCACCGGTGCGCTCCTGACCGTTCTGTCGCTCGAACGGTGTCGGCGTCGTCTAGGCTGGCTTGTAGAGATTCGCTCGAAAGCTTCCAGAGAGCAGATTGCTCCCACTCTTGGTGATCGTGTTGACGACACCACCAGTGAATCGCCCGTATTCGGCCGAGATCCCGGACGTCAACACCTGTGTTTCCTCGATCGCGTCTTCGATAAACAGGTCGTGCGCAGTGCCGAGAATGTTGTCGTTCACGTCGACGCCATCAACCAGAAACACGTTGTCGTGTCCAAACCCGCCACTCAGCGCCAGCTGGCCTGCACTTGGCGCGTTGTCGGTGAGGCCTGGAGCAAGTTCGGTGATGCGGAAGATGTTGCGGCCAACAGGCAGTGCGTCGACCTGATCGACCGTCAGGTTGACACTCGTTTCTGTGGAGGCGATTGGCGATGGAACCACCGCAACGACCTGCACGGTTTCGGAGACCGCCGCCGGAGCCATGGACGTGTTCGCCTCTGCCACCCCACCGAGCGGGACGAGCGCCTCTTCCGACACGTCCCCAAATCCGCTCAACGCAAACGTGATCGTGTACGCGCCGGGTGGGAGCCCTGTGATCTCGAATGTGCCGTGGATGCCTGTCTGAGATGCGCGCTCTCCGGGGAGGGCAGACGACCGCACCGTAACAGCGACCCCGGGGAGCGGAAGTCCCTGAACGTCGTGCGCTATCCCTCGAACCGTTCCTGTTTGGCGTGGGCTTGATCCAGTTTCGTAGACGGTTTAGTTACGCTGCTGACGTTCTCATCCTTCGTTCAAACTCGGCCGGACTGATCTGGCCGAGCGTCGAGTGTCGTCGCCGGTGGTTGTAGAACACCTCGATGTAGTCGAACAGCGCCATCTTGGCGTCTCCGCAGCTGTCGAAGTGTTCGCCGAGCTCGCGCTTCACCGTGGAGAACCAACTCTCCATCACGGCGTTGTCATAGCAGTTGCCGCGACGGCTCATGCTGCCCGTGATTCGACAGGTCGTAATGAGCCGCTGGTAATCCTCGCTCGCATAGGGGCTGCCCTGATCGGAGTGATGCAGGAGACCCGCGCCGGGCTGGCGCCGCTTCACAGCCATCTGGAGTGCCTTGATAACCAGATGGCGATCGTTGATGGCACTGACGGCCCAGCCGACCACGAAGCGCGAGTAGAGGTCGAGAATCGCGGCGAGGTAGAGCTTGCCGCTGCTGCCGATGACAAACTCCGTCGTGTCGCCAACCCAGCGTTGGTTCGGCGCCTCCGCCACAAAGTTCTGGCCGAGCACATTCGCCGCAACGGGCTGATCGTGTTCGCTCATCGTCGTACATCTGAACCGTTTCCGCACGCGCGCCTTGAGCCCCTCCGCCTGCATCAGCCGCACCACCCGTTTGCGGCTGATGGGCACGCCCTGGTCGATCAAGTCCTCGTGCACCCGCGGGCTCCCATACCGACAGCGACTGGCCTCATGCGACGCGCGGATCAATACGCGGAGCTGCCGATCTCGCTGGGCGTGCGCCGACTCGGGCCGCCGACACCACGCGTAGAACCCACTCGGCGACACCTCGAGTGCCCGACAGAGGGCCTGCACCGGGAAGTGAGCCTTCTCCGTCTGGATGAACGCAAACCTCACGCGTTCTCCTTCACGAAGAAGGCGGCCGCGTTTTTTAGGATCTCCCGCTCCGTGCGGAGCACGCGAATCTCCTTCCGCAACCGGCGCAACTCCTCGCGTTCCTCCGTCGTGAGCCCTGTCCGCCCGTTCGTCCGGTCGGCGCGGGCCCGGTCCACCCAGTTCCGCAAGGCCGACTCGGTCAGGTCGAGCTCCCGCGCGACCCTGCCGACCGTCCGTCCCTCATCGAGCACCAGCCGCACGGCGCCCGCCCTGAACTCTTCGCTGAACCGACGGCGCGGCCGTCTCGACTTCGCTGTGTTTGCCATCGTGGACATCGTATCCGCCTTTCGGAAAGTGTCCACAAAACCGGATCAAGCCCAGGCGGCCCTGGGCATCGGCTTCAGCGGCCGTACCGATAACGAGCGCTAGCACCAACCCAAGACTGGAAACCGTCAGCAACATCCTCAGCATCATCACCCTCAATTCGTCTACTCCCCGCTGCTCGTCCGCCGAGCACACACGTGTCTACGTCAGAGATCGGACTCTACGGACAGGGCTTGAGGCGTGTGCGCATGCCTGCCCACTTTGTCGCCGTCCGTCTAAAGCCGGCGACACCCGAGCCGATTTGACGACCGGAGGATGCACACATGTCCTCAGCCATGGGGGCGAACGGCACACGGCAGCACATGCGGAAGATACGGTTGCACGCTCGAACAGACATCCGCGCCCGTGTGCTGATCGTCGCCGCCGATTCTGCGGCCCGTCATGTCGCGCGCAACACCCTCGAGCAAGATGGCCACATCGTGGAAGAGGCTCCCGACGCAGGTAACGCCCGCCGGCTTTTCGAGGAATCTCGGCCTGATCTCGTGCTGTTGAACCTCACCGTGCCCGGCACGAGCTCCGGCGAGGTGTGCCACCTGATACGAAGCCTTCCGGAAAGCGGCCTCACCCCGTTTCTGATCGTGGGGGATCCGAATGACGCTGAGCTAGCGACGTGGGCGTTCGGTGCGGGCCTGACAGACTTCCTGCAGAGGCCAATCAACGCAACCATCCTCCGCCACCGGGTCCGGAACATGCTTCGAGCGAGACGCACAGCTCGCGACCTCGCACGCAGCGAAGCAAGAACTCGGGCGCTGGTCAGTGCTCTTCCAGACCTCATGTTTCAGGTCAGCCGAGACGGGACGTTCCTTGACTACCACCCGGGCAAGTCCGACAAGGAGACAACGCCACCGGAAGCGTTCCTGGGTAGGCACCTCGCGGACGTCTTCCCGGCAGATGTTGCCACGCGCTGCCATCACTTCGTCCGCCTGGCGCTGAGCACATCGCAGCCGCAGGTGTTCGAGTATCAGCTACAGTCAGACCACAGAACGCATAGCGACTTCGAGGCGCGCTTCGTCGTCAGTGGAGACGATCGAGTGCTTGGGATCGTCCGCGATGTGACCCATCGCAGGGTATCGGACGCGGCTCTTCGGTTTTACGCGTATCACGACCAACTCACCGAACTGCCGAACCGCCTGCTCTTCCGTGAGCGTCTCGTTCAAGCCCTTGACCACTCTCGCGAGCAGGGCGACATGCTCGCGGTTGTCTTTCTCGGGATCGATCGCTTTAAGCAGATCAACGATACGTTCGGCCACAGCCTTGGCGATCTCGCGCTTCAGCATGTCGCGACCCAGCTTGCCACCGCGCTGCCGGGCGACGCCTCGGCACTCGGAACGGGCGAGCTCGACGACGCCGGAATGGTCGCGCGTCTTGGTGGCGACGAGTTCACGATCCTCATTCCTTCCGTCGAGAGCCGCGCCGTGCTCGATGAGACGATCGACCGGCTGACTGCCAGCACCGCCGGCTCTCTCGAGATCGACGGTCAGGAGGTCTCACTCACCGCGAGCATTGGAGTCAGTGTGTTTCCGCTTGACGGCACCGACGCCGACACGCTCCTCAAGAATGCTGATGCCGCCCTTCGAAATGCGAAGCGCGCCGGTCGCAACTCACGTCGGACGTACCGGCCCGACATGAATGCTGGCGCATCTGAGATTCTTTCCCTCGAGGCACAGCTGCGGCGGGCTCTGAAGCGCCGGGAGTTCGAACCGTACTTTCGACCGACGTTTGACGTCGCGACGGGACGACTGCGCGGTGCCGAAGCGCTCATTCGATGGCAACACCCGACACGCGGCCTTCGACTGCCGGCGAGTTTTCTTCCACTTGCCGAGGAAATGGGGCTTTCCGTCGAGATCGGTGACCAGCTGCTAGAGCTGATCTGTGCGCAGATCGCGGCGTGGGTCAAGACAGCCGGTCGGACGGTGCCAGTCGCGCTGAATCTGTCCGACACGGAGTTCAGACAAGCAGGTCTCGGTGATCGCATTCAGCGCACGGCCGCAGCCTACGGTCTCAACCCCTGTACCCTCGAGGTGGAAATCACGGAGCGAGTCCTCGTGAGAGATCGCCCGGCCGCGCGGGAGCTGCTGGCCGGACTCCACGACCTCGGCATGCGGGTTGCCATCGACGACTTCGGGACCGGCTACTCGTCACTCAGTATCCTCAAGGGGCTGCCGATTGATACGCTGAAGGTCGATCGGTCCTTCATCAGCGACATCACGTCAGAGCCCGAGGGTTCAGCCCTCACCGCCGCGATCATCCATATGGGGCACGACCTGGGCATGACCGTCGTTGCAGAAGGCGTCGAGACGCCCGAACAGCTTCGGCTGCTCAAGCAGATGGAGTGCGATGAGGTTCAGGGGTTCTTGTTCAGCAGGGCGGTCAGCGGCGACGCGTTCGCCACGCTGCTCGGCCCGAAGGCTCGCGGGCCACGAGACCAGGTGGGCCTTCGCTACGACGAGCTGGCTGTCCAGGCCGGCCCTCGCTAGCGTCCCGAGTATCAGGACCCGAGGCCTCCCGTCGTAACCAGCTATATTTGAGACTGGATTACTGCTCCCGAAGGACATGGTGTGAATCCATTCGCTGTCATCATCCTCGTGGCCCTCGTGGGCGAGTACGCGCTCTCCGTCTTGTCAAGCGTCCTCAACGTGCGCGCGCTGAATCCATCACTGCCTGCAGAGTTCGCAGACGTGTTCGATGGCGAACGCTACGCCGAGAGCCAGCGGTATACGCGGAGCCACACGAAGCTTGGATTGGTGCGCAGCTCCGTGAGCCTCATCGCCGTCTTGTCAGTCTGGCAGCTCGAAGGATTCGAATGGCTCGACCGAGTGGCACGAGGCTCCGGATTCGGACCTGTCCCGACGGGCCTGATCTTCATTGGACTCCTCGGCCTGGGTGCGACCATTCTCGGTCTGCCGTTCCGCCTGTATGGCACCTTCGTGATCGAATCACGATTCGGCTTCAATCGTACGAACCTCCCAACCTTTGTGGTGGACCTTGCAAAGGGCACTCTCCTGGCGGTGCTGCTCGGTGGGACCCTCATGGCTGGTGTGCTTTTCTTTTTTGAATGGGCCGGCACCTCGGCATGGCTGTATTGCTGGTTGACGGCCGCCGTCTTCGTCCTGGTCGTCCAGTTCGTTGCACCGACCTGGATCATGCCGCTGTTCAACACCTTCACACCGCTCGACGCCGGAGAGCTCCGCGACGCGATCATGTCGTACGCAAGAACCGCGGCGTTCCCGCTCAAGGGCATCTTCGTGGTGGATGGGTCAAAGCGCTCGTCCAAGGCCAACGCCTTCTTCAGCGGCCTCGGCAAAAACAAGCGGATCGGGTTGTTCGACACCCTCGTTGAGAAACACAGCGTGCCCGAGCTGGTGGCTGTCGTGGCACACGAAGTCGGCCACTACAAGAAGGGACACATCCTGAAGGGCCTGATTCTCCAGCTCGGATATCTCGGCGGCGTCTTTTTTGTGCTGTCGGTTGTGCTGCAGCAGGTGGAATTGTTCGAGGCGTTCTACATGACCGAGAAGACCGTCTATGCCGGGCTGGTCTTCTTCGGGCTGTTGTTCACACCCGTTGACCTGGCGCTCTCGATGTATGTCAATGCCGTCTCACGACGCAACGAATTTGAGGCGGACGCATTCGCGGCGGCGACAACCGGCAACGCCGAGAACCTGGTCACGGCCCTGAAAACACTGTCGGCGAACAGCCTGAGCAACCTCACCCCACACCCCCTACACGTCTTCCTTCACTACTCCCACCCGCCAGTGCTGCAGCGGATCGCAGCGCTGCGAGCGCAGCCGCGCTAGAGGATGAAGGGCCGACGCGTCCCCGCGCAGCGGCCGCGGGGGCTTGGGGCGCAGCCCCATCTAAGGAATGGGGCGCTGGCGCTCACGGACGGCCCTGAACTCTGAGGTCGGACTCCACTCGGGCCAGCCGTCGCTTCTGGCAAGCGACGCACCCAGCTCGTAGAGGAACGTCAAGTCTT
This sequence comes from Vicinamibacterales bacterium, assembly GCA_965223015.1. Lineage (GTDB taxonomy): Bacteria > Acidobacteriota > Vicinamibacteria > Vicinamibacterales > UBA8438 > CAUZIB01. Next base: position 23,023 of record CBDCVL010000004.1, read on the forward strand.
CGACAGCGCCCGACAAATCCCAGTCGGGTTTCACCTCGTCAGAAACTTTGTGGTAGTCGTTGGCCGTGTACTCCTCGCGTTTCTGTATGCCGTACCCCTCGGGTCGATCGAGATACTCCACTCCCGGGTCAGCATAGAACGCAGGTATCCCGGCTTTGGCGAATGAAAAATGATCCGAGCGGTAGTAAAAGCCTTTTTCTGGTTCGGGGTCTGGGTTGAGCAATCGTCCCAAACGCTCTCCTGCCTCGGCGGCATAGCGATCGAGCTCCGATTGGCCCATACCCACCACTGTCATGTCGCGGGTGCGGCCCCAATGATTGAGAACGTCCATGTTGAACGCCGCAACCGTCTGCGCCGGCGGATAGAGCGGGTTCTCCGCATAGTGCTTCGACCCGAGAAGCCCCTGCTCCTCGGCCGTCACCGCCAGGAAGAGGACGGATCGCCGTGGCGGCTCTGCTGCCTGGGTGAACGCGCGGGCGACCTCGATCAACCCCGCCGTTCCGCTTGCGTTGTCAGCAGCTCCGTTGAAGATCTGGTCGCCGCTCAGGCTTTCATCCGCGCCAAGATGATCCCAGTGCGCCACATACATGACGACCTCGTCCGCGGCCTCCGAGCCGTCCAGTCTGGCCAAGAAGTTCTGCGAGTCGATGGTCCGGAGTGTGTTGCGCACGCGGGTCTTGCCGGTCACACCTAGCGACACCGGTTGAAACGACCGGTCTGCCGCCTTCGCCTTCAACGCCTCGAAGTCGAGCCCGGCCATTTCGAAGATTGACTCCACGGCGGGACACTGTATCCAGCCTTCGACCGGGGCACGACCGAGGTTCTCATCGGCAGCAACGAGGTCGAACGACTCTCCGTACGGGCTGCTGCCGACGACCCCCCATGGGTAACCCGCCGGCCCGGTTTCATGAATAACGAATGACCCCGCAGCACCCTTCTCAGCCGCGATCTCGTGCTTGTAAGTCCAGCGGCCGTAGTAGGTCATCGCCTGGCCGCCGAAGGCATCGGCAAGGGGCGGGTCGTTGACCAAAAAGAGGAGGATCTTGCCTTCGACGTCAGCATCTCGGAAGTCGTCCCAATCGTATTCGGGCGCCACGGCCCCGTACCCGACAAAGACGAACTCCGCGTCAATCCCAACCTCCTTCCGCACGTGCCTCGTCGTCGCCACGTAGTCGGCACCCGGTTCGAGAGTTCGGGACTCGCCGTCGTGGGTGACGACGAGCGTGTCGCCCGGTTGTGGTGTGATTCCAACCAGCGGCACCGGCTGCACCCATGTTCCGTCAGGGTTGCCCGGAACGAGCCCGAGCGCCGTGAACTGGTCTGTCAGATACTCGATGGTGCGAATCTCGCCAGGCGAGCCAGGCGCCCGGCCGCCGAACTCATCTGACGCCAGGGTCTCAATCCCCGCCATCAATGACTCGACACCGATTCCTGGTGCGACCGCCGGCACCACCGCATCAGACGTCTCTGATGGCTCGTCGGGTGAACCGCCGCATCCAACCGCTGCAACGAATCCGATCACACAGACAGAGAGCACTCTCACCCATTCCTCCGTTCTCGTAGACAGGCCCCGCCTACTCTTCGCATATCTCATCGGGCTTCAGACGTCTGTCCTCAGACGTCGAGACAAAAACCCTGGTGAGCCACCGGCCCACATCTCTGATCTCCTCGAGACAAACCTGATGGCCCATCGGGTACTCGTGCCACTCAACCTCGAAGCCCGCGTGCGTCAGCACGTCGCGACTCTCGCAGCCGAGGTCCAACGAAACGACGGCGTCGCCGGTCCCGTGCGCCTGAAAGATCGGCGGCATCCCAAGCGTCGACGTCGCGACGTGCTCAGTTTCCTCAGCCAGGAGAAGATAACCCGACAAACACATCACTCCGGCCAGAGGCTCGGGACGGCGCAACCCCGCGAACAGAGCCATCGCGCCCCCCTGTGAGAACCCCGCCAGCACGATCCGGCTCGCCGGAACCCCACGCTCGACCTCACGCGCCACCAGCTCGTCGATCCATATGGCTGATTGCCGAATCCGGTGTTCGTCCTGGTCTCGCCGGTCGAAACCGCTGACGTCGTACCAGGCCTGCATGATCATCCCCATGTTGACCGTGACTGGAATCTTCGGCGCGTTCGGAAAGATGTACCGAACCGCCAGATCGGAGGGGAGTCGCAGCTCGGGTGGCACAGAGTAGAAATCGCGTCCGTCTGCGCCGAGGCCGTGCATCCAGATCACCGAGGCAGTTGCAGGCTGCTCGGGTTCCAGCTCAAGGGTGTCGAGGTGTGGTTGCACTCGTTGCGTGTCCTCCACTAGTGACTCATCGCGTGCACAACGATGTTGATTCCGAGTTCATAGGCATCAACCGAAAAGCGGTAGAAGAACTCGTAGTCTTCGCCTTCGCGCTCCCAACCGTCGGCGATATCGGTGTTGTGGCTCATCAGTACGAGAATCCGGCCGCGCTCATCTTCGATCGCACGGAAGTGCACGGCGTCCGTGCGAAAGCCCCGCTCGGACATCGTGCCACCACTCCGCCGCCAGTGCTGGATCGATGGAATCTGCGGAATCTCAGTCACCTCGAACATCGTCTTGTGAATCGGATGGTTCATCGGTATGTCACGGATCGGATACTCTGCCGCCGGCAAAACCTTCCCGATCTCGCGCGCCCATTGATCCCAGGCGTTCGGTCCCCAGAAGTCGTCGACCCACAGGAATCCACCTTTGAGGAGGTACTCGCGCAGCCGGACGATCTCGTCGTCGGCGAGCGACAGCGTGCCCACATCAGACATGAACAAGAACGGATAGTCGAGGATCCTCGCGTCAGAGAGTGGGACGACGACGTGATCGGGAACTTTACGCAGGTCCCACCCAACGCGCGTAGTCGTCAACTCTGAGAGACGTACCATGAGGTTCTGATCGGCATTCGGGTAGTCGGTGTACCACCCCTGCCCACCAGGCTCCCTCCGGTCGCTGCGATACAGCCCTCGAGAAAAGGTGAAATCTCGGTGGCCAATCCGATCGGGTGGGAACTTGGGCGGCGTGCGCCGCCACCCCCATTGCGCCAATGCCGTCACACCCAGCGCCATGAGCACGACCAGCACCGCAGCGGTTCGCTTTACGATGGACGCGCGTCCTCGATGCATACACGCCACGGGTGCCCCGTATCAGAAGCTCGCTGACGACGTCCTGGCTCGCGGCGCGCCGTTGGCCTGCATCCACTAGTTCTCTCGCGACAAGGCCCGATAGTACTCCTCGATCATGTCTCGGAACCCCGGCGGTACCTCTTCGGACGATGCAAGGAACAGGTCCTCGTTTTCCACGTCGACTTCCCGCCTCAGACGATACTCGAATCGTTTCAGCTCCTCGAGCACGTAGGTCTGGAGGCGGGCAATCTCTGCGGAATCCTGGTAGACCCGCGAGTCGTCAAGCTGCTGGAGCTGGCGGATGACGTCCTCGAGATCCCCAGCCGCGAACTGCTCCTGTCGAAGCAACTGCTGAATACCCTGGGCTTCTCCCAGACGCTCCCGGAACTCCCGCTGCCACTGGCGAATCTCTTCCGGATCGAACTGTGTCGTACCGGGTCGTCGATTCCCGTACCCTCCACCCGCATACGCGCCACCGAACGTGTCTCCATTACCGGCCTGGCCATCAGCCGCACCGGCCTGCTGGCCGCCCTGGCCCTGTTGGCCTTCCTGACCCTGCTGACCACCTTGGCCCTGTTGGCCTTCCTGACCCTGCTGACCCTCTTGACCTTGCTGGCCGTCTTGACCTTGTTGGCCTTGCTGCCACATCCGTTGGTCGAGTGACTCAAGTCCACGCATGAGGTCGCGCGTCTGGTCGAGCGCCTGGGTCATGGCATCACCCTGGGTGTCCCCGACGGCCTCGGCAGCGGCCTGAAGATTCTCACGCAGATCGTCGATGTCGTTCGTGATCTGATCCTCGAACGCTTGAGCGGTTTCAAGCGCAGAGCTTCGAATAACACCCCGTGTATAGCGGATCTTCTCCTTGAGCTTGCTGTCGCGGATACCATTTGCTGCGTCCTGCAGACGACGCGAGGCGTTCTGCTCTTCGCGACGAAACTCCGCGGACGTCGAATCGATCTGGCGTTCCAGATCGGCCACTTCGGCTTCCATCGCGTTCTTGCGCTCCGTCAAACTCTGTAACTGTTCCGAACGCTGCACGCCCGACTCTCCTTCGAGCGCGTTGACGTCAGCCGAGATCTCACGCTCTTCATCGGCCAACCGGTTCGCCCGCCCTAACGCTTCGTCGATATCCCGCTGCAACCGGCCAGCCTGCTCCTGTTGGAGCTGGTCCTGCACCTCACGCAAGCGGTCGAGGGCAGCCGCGGCCTCGGCAAAGCCCAGGTTGTCATTGTTCGCGGCAGCGCGCCGCATGGCATCCGCCGCATCCTGAAGCCGACGCGCCGCATCCATCATCTGCGGAGCGTTCTGCTCTCGTGCGAGCCTCTCGAGTCGGCGCGCCGCCTCCTCCGCCTCGTCGGCCAGCTCACGCTGGGCCGCGCCGCCGCTGCCCTGAGCCGACTGCTGGCCGCGGGACCGCATGCGCTGTCGCTCGGCCTCGCGTTCCTGTCGCCGAGCAAGCTCGCGCAGACGTTCCATCAACTCGTCGACAGTATTGTCCGCCTGTTGCTGTTCGCCGCGCTCCATCGTCTCGTACTGATTCTGCAGCTTGTCCAGCTCCAGCTCGAACAGATCGGCCAGATCCTGAGCGGCCTGACTACCGCCGCCGCCTCCTCCTCCACCGCCGCCGCCCATCTGCACCATGACCTCTTCGTAGGCTTCTTCTGCCCGCTGAAGGTGCTGCAGTGCCTGTTGCTCGGGTGGAAGCGCACCGTCAGCATCTTGCCCCTGCAGCTCCTCTTCCGCCGCACGCATCGCGTCGGCGGCCTTGGGAAGAATCTCAGAGATAGACGAAAACGCGGGATCTGCTGGCATGACGCGGCTGTTCATCCGTCGCAACAACGTCTCAACCTGCTCACGGAGCCGACCCTGAGCCAACGTGAGAAACACGACGTTCTCCTGATACTCCTCGGCCGAATACGAATCGCGGTCTCGGACGACGTTGAATGTGCCCGACACGATCTCCTTCTGCGCCTCCGACAGGGCGCGCGGGTCTGCCGCGCCACCACCACCACCGCCGCCACCACCACCGGCTTGTGACTGCGCCGCTCGAAAATCTCTGCTGAACGCGCGGATTTGGACGAAATAGAGATCGCTCTTGATGTCCTTGCCGCTCTGCGCCAGATTTCGGTCGGTCGCACGTGCGTAGTACGACAAGAAGTCGCCCGGCTCAAGCTCCAGCTCTTCGAGGAAGAACGTATGGCCAGCAGAGATCTCCTTGAGAGCGCTATCGCCGGCCCGGTACAAGCTGACCGACTTCTCATCGGCACCGTTCACGCTGTAGACGAGGTCGAGCGAGCGGAGACCGTAGTCGTCGTCGGCTCGAGCCTCAATGAACAGCTCTTCGATCGCGCTCGCGGTCGTGTCGCGCCCGGGTCGGAGAAACGCCACAGACGGAGGCTGGTCGGTCAGCACGTCGATGGTGAATTGCGGGGAGGCCGTCACCATCTCGCCCTCGCCGGTTTGCAGATCGACGCGATAGAATCCGTCCTCTTCGACGACGAACCCACCGCCAAGCGAGCCGTCGGGCTTGAGCACCATCTCGGTGCGGTTTTCCTCGTCGAGAACGAGCTGGCCGCCGGCCGTCGCCATGGTCGGGAACGCGCGTAGGCGCACCTCCGTCCCGGCAAGCACAGCAATGTCACCCGCGTCCTCAACCGTTCGTGGATCGAGCCCGGTATAGGCCGGGAAGAAGTACTCGTGCTCCAGCCGTTCCACGTAGGGCAGGTCGACGACCGTCAGGGTAAAGGTCCCCGACTGTACACCCACGGCCTCGACGAAGTAGTCAGTCGTATCTTGCAGGTCAAAGAGGAGCACTTCGAACATCCCTGGCTCCTCGAGCGGTACGAGTGGAAGGCGCTCGAACGGCGCGCTCTCGCCGGCCCGTGAAAAGAGGGTAACCTCGTCAGACTCGAACCCGAGCAGCTTCGCCGCCACCGGCTGGTCGGACCCGCGGGCGAGGGTCACGTCCCCGGGGACTACTTCGATGGAGTAAGGACTCGACGCCTCGGGGTTCGCAAATGGCGTCAGCAGCGCGTGGACGCCATGTCTCAGATAGGACGGGCCGAACAGAAACAACACGATCGCGACTAACGCGGCCGCCCCCAGCAACCCAGACGAGCCTTGGATCTTCTGCCGCTCCACGGAGTCGCCCATCTCAACATTGCGAACCTTCTCGACCGCCGACTGGAGGACCTTGTGAACCAGTTCCGGAGAGTAGTCGAGCGCCGCGGAGCGCTCGCCCTTCTTGGTCTCTTCAACAGCACTCAGCAGGGTTGCCTGCAGCGACGGCTCGTGCTCCTCCAGGTAGAGAGCCACCTGCTCGTCTGAGACGCGACGTGATACCGGCCGGACGAAGAGCCACCACCCAAACGCAATCAACACGAGGCCCGTCAAGATGCGGAACGTCACGATCGCTGCCGGCGTGAACCGATAGACCTCGAGGCCCCAGGACGACGCCACCAGCGTCCCCAGATACGCCGCCGCCAGAACCGCGATGCTGCGCAGCCCCACCCGAAGACGCCAGCGATTTCGCACGTGTCGGATGACGCGAAGAATCTCGTCTCGTTCGCCGGTCAAGAGCGGCTGGTCAGACATTGTCCCCATCCTCCATCTCCGTCAATTCTAGTCGACCTCTGCCGACGTGCGGGACAGCCGATTCGAAACGACCGTTTCGGATACAAACAGGAGAAATGCTGCGACGAGCAAATACCACCAAACTACTTGGCGTTGTTCAAGATCGACGGGCGTGAGCTCTCTGACCAGCCCCTCTTCCGCCTCATCTCGGTCGCCTCCCAATCGTCCAGTCAGACTGCTTGCCAGCTCGCCTGGATCGATAGCCGTCAGGTCAGCCTCCGAAAGATCAACGTTCACCGCAAGCGTCAGGGGGGATTCGACGGTTGTCGTCGCGTCGCGGATCTCGTACAGACCCTGTTCAGATAGAGTCAAGAACCCCGTCCGCTCACCTTCACTCACGAGGATGCGGTCTCCGGACGGTGAAATCGCGACAAGTTCGGCATCCGTAAGTCCAGCGTCCGCAAGCAGACTCCGTTGATTCGCCAGGTTGAGCACCTGACCGGCAGAAAACCAGGGCGTCGGCGGGACGTAGGCGGCAATGTATTCCGCCAGCCTGTGCACGAACGGGAGGTACACCGGCTTGAGCGCAAGGTCGCTCCAAAAGTTGTCAAGAGACGACGCCCAGAACAACACCTTGCCGTCGCCGACCTGCCGCTCTACGAGCGCTGGCGCGCCGTCGTCAAACCTGGCGAGAACCGTGGCCGAAGGGACGGGCTCCATGGGGCGATACCGAAAGAACCGCGCCGTGGTGACATCGCCGCTCCGTGGCGTGCTGAACAGCTCGAAGACTGGATGGCTGTAGTCAACGAATCCCAGGCGTCCACCCCGACCGATACGATCGATTGGATTGTCAAAGGTTCCTGGCAACAGGTCCGGTGCGTCGCCAGGCCATGTGCTGCGCTCGCCCGACACCACCATCAGTCCGCCGCCGTCCCGAACGAACCGCTCGAGGTCCGTCGCGGCCTGGCCGGTCGGAGGACGCGAATCATTGAGGATGACAAGCTGGCGCCCATCCAGGTCGGCACTACTGAAGCTCGTAACACTCGTCGTACTCACGTCGAACGCCGGGCTCGACCCGATCCCCAGAGCGCGATTCAAATACAGGGCACCCTCTGATGCCGCACGTTCGTTCCCCACAATAAGAACCGATAGGACCTCGCCGGGCGACGTCACGAAATAAAACACGTCATCTGTCGACAGCCGATCGCCGCGCGCGCGCACGGCGCCGGTCACCGGCCGATCACCGAGCGTCACCGGCGCAAACGTCACCGTCGAGGAGCCATTCGGAGAAAGGTCGGTCGTCAGTGTCTCGACTTCCCGTCCGTCGAGTTCCAGAGACACGTCGAACCCGCTGACAGCATCGGCTCCGCGGTTGGTTACGCGTGCAGAAACCGACACCCGTTCGCGGCCCGAGAAATACTCGCGCTCGAACAGCACACCCGCCACGCTGATGTTTTCGGTCGTGGCTTCCCCATCGGTCACGGAAATCGGCGTGACCGCCGTACCGACGGGAAAGCGCACGCCGGCCGCACTCTCGACCCCAGACCGCTGGAAATCACTCACCAGAACGGCCTCGAGCCGAGGCAAACTCGAATCCTCGAACACCCCTTCGGCCAGTTTGAGCGCCGGCCCATACCGTGTCGTGCCAGAGCCGACCTCGGCATCGCCGATCAACCCCGCGAGACTGGCGCGGTCGGTTGTCGACCGCGGTCCGGCCTCAGCTCCGCTATCAAAAAAAATTACGGTCGCCCGGTCCTCTTGACCCAGGCCGTTGACGACGTCCATCGCCGCCGTCTGTGCTCGGTCCCAGCGATCTCCGTAGCCCATGCTGTACGACCGGTCGACCAGGATGACAACCTCACGAGCGGCAGACGTCACTGCCGCCAAGGCCGCCGAACGGAAAAACGGTCGCGAAAACGCCGCGAGTAACAGCGCGATCGCCGCACACCGCAGCAGCAAGAGGAACCAATTGCGAATACGCTGGCGCCGGAAAGAGTGGAAGGGGATTCTCTTGACGAACATCAGCGACGGAAACTCGAGAACCTCTTTCCGCTCTCGCTGAATCATGTGAATGATGATCGGCACCGCGAGGGTGGCGAGGCCGAGAAAGAAGAGGGGGGCAAGAAAACCCATCAGCGCACTCGATTCAGCTTTGAGCGGATAGCAAGAAACTTGAACAATGCGTGGTCAATCGGCGTGGCGGTGTTGAACAACGCGTAGTCGATCCGATTCTCTCCACACTTCTTGGAAAGCTCCGCAATATGCTCCTGGACGAGCTGACGATACTGCTCACGTAACTTGTCCGGGACGACGGGCATCTTGCGGCCGGTTTCGAGGTCTTGAAAGCTCACCGGTTCGTCATACGGAAAGTCAATCTCGGCCGGGTCGAGAATGTGAAAGACGACCACGTCGTTGCCGCCATGGCTCAATGGCTTGATTGCGTCGACCACTCTCTGCGGCTCTTCGTAGAAATCAGAAATAATGACGACGATCCCACGGCGCCTGAAGAACTCGGTGGCCCGCAAGAGGGGGCGTTCAAAGGAACCAGGCTGGCCGGCCTCGATGCGGTCGAGCTCGTGCAACACCACGTCGAGATGCTTGGCCGATGGCGGAATACGCTTGACGACATCGGAATCGAACGTGACCAGTCCGACCCTATCTCTCTGTTTCGTACAAAAGTAGGTGAGGCACGCCGCCAGGTAGCGCCCGTAATCAAGCTTCGACAGACCTCCGCTGCCGAAGCTCATCGACCGAGATACGTCGAACATCACGGAGAAGTTCGCGTTCGTATCGGCCTCGAACTGTTTCACGTAGAAGCGATCCGACCGCGCGAACACGCGCCAGTCGATGAACCGGATGTCGTCGCCCGGCATATAGCCGCGGTGCTCAGCGAAGTCGACCGACACACCCAGGTACGGCGCCTTGTGGAGACCGTTGATGAATCCGTCAACGACGGTTCGCGCGAGCAACTCCAGGCTCCCGATCCGTGCGAGAACCTTCGGGTCGACGAACCGAGCGCCAGGAACGGATTGAGCAGTGTCCACGATCTACATCTTCGATGTCGGGACCGGAACGGCATCGAGCAACTGCTCGATGATCTGGTCCGACGTCACACCCTCAGATTCGGCATGGAAGTTCAACAAGATCCGGTGCCGCAGCACTGGGTTGGCAAGCGCCTTGATGTCATCGAAATTCACATGGTAGCGGCCCTGCGTCACCGCCCGCGCCTTGCCACCGAGGATGAGATACTGTGCCGCACGAACGCTCGCACCGTACGCCACCCACTTGTTGATGAACTCGGGCGCATCGCCCCCCTTCGACCGACTCGTTCGAACGATGCTGAGCGCGTAGCGCATCACCGCCTCCGACACCGGAACCTTACGAATCAGCTCCTGGAAGGCGACGAGATCCGCACCGGTCACAGCATGCTGAAACTCGTGGCGCTGAACCACGGTCGTCGTGCGTACGACGTCGAGCTCCTCGTCCTCTGGCGGATGCTCGATGACGACATGAAACATGAAGCGGTCGAGCTGAGCCTCCGGAAGGGGATACGTGCCCTCGAGCTCGATGGGGTTCTGTGTCGCAAACACGAAAAAGGGCTCTTCGAGCTCGTAGGTCCGTCCCTGGACCGTCACACGGTGCTCCTGCATCGCCTCGAGCAACGCAGATTGGGTCTTGGGCGGTGTCCGGTTGATCTCGTCGGCCAGCAGAACGTTCGTGAACACCGGCCCCGGGGCGAACACCATCTTCCGGTTTCCGGTATCCGGATCCTCTTGGATGATGTCCGTACCGGTGATGTCAGAGGGCATCAGATCGGGCGTGAATTGAATCCGCGAGAACTTCAGGTCCAGCACTTGGGCCATCGTCTGAATCAGCAGCGTCTTCGCGAGACCCGGGACGCCGACGATCAGGCTGTTGCCCCCGACGAACAATGTGAGCAACGCCTGCTCGATCACTTCGTGCTGCCCGATGATCAGCTTGTGAAGCTCCGCGAGGATATTCTCGCGTCCGGTCTTCAGTCTGTCTGCCAGCGCGATGTCGTCATGAGCCTCGAGGTCCCGGGGCTCGCCGGGTTTGAGATCTAGGTCCAAAATGCTCTCCTTGCTAAATGCGTACTAGTGCGTCATCGCGTACATGACGTAGTTCACCCCAAACTTGTAGGCCTCGTTGGTGAGATCGATAGGCAGCCAATCGGAATCCGAATACTCCCAATACTCACCGATGTCGTTGTTGTAGTTCGCAACAATCATCAATCGCTTGTCCGGATCGTTGTCCTCGAAGACACCGTAGAAACGCGGCGGCAGTCCGTACATCCAGTCATCCATCTCGAGCGTCTCGATCTCGAAGAACGAGTGGAACACCGGGTGGCTGATGTCGAGCTCGACCAACCTGGCATCAGGCAGTACGCGTCGCAGTTGCGTCTCGAAGTTGTACCAGTGTTCACCGCGGAAATCGTCAAAGATAAGAAAACCGCCCTTGAGCAGGTAGCTTCGAAGCCGCGCAGCCTCCTCGTCTGTCTGCGTCCAGTACCCCGGTTCGGACATGTAGGCAAGCGGGAACTTGTGTAACTCTGAATCACCGGTTGCCAGGACGTTTCCACCGTTGGGCCCCTGGAAAGGTGTCAGCGACGTCACCTCGTCGAGGATCTTCGTGAGGTTCTGCTCCGCCCGGGGATAGTCATGGGCCCACGGAACGTCACGCCCCCCGAAGAACCCGCCGCCGCGTAGGCTCATCTCGTAGCTGAGGCGAACGAAAACGAACCGACCGTCGTAATCGGTGTTCCCGGGCGCCACATCGAGCATGGCACCGACGCCGGCAGCGGAGAGCGCCACAGCGATCAGCACACCGGTTGCGACGACAACGGCGCGGGTGGTTCGCCCAAGCAGCATCATCAGTTCTCCGGGGCACCCTTGGCAGCTTCGAGTTCCCGAATCTGACGACTCTTGAGTGCGAGATCGATCATCAACCGCTCGAGTTCCTGCTGGTACATCTCGGGGTCGCCTCCTCCTCGGACGCGTCGTAGCTCGTCCACACGAGTCTCGAGCTCCTGACGCTCCTGATACAGCGCCAGCAGCGTGGGGTCATCTGGAAAGGCCATCTCGGCCCGTCTCCCAACGCCGTTCGTGAAGAACATCGTGCGTGCGACAAGTCCATCTCCGTCGGCGCTCCCCAGGGGGTCGGGCTCGTCGGTGCCCTGTCCATCGCCATTGTCGTCAAGGAGCGCGTGCTCAGTCGCCAGCAGTCCCTCGGCCTCATAGCTCTGTACGACGCGGGACCTGGCATAGACAAACGCCTCGAGCATCGATACGCGTTGATCCTTGTTCTGGTCTGCCTCCTCCTCATCATCGGCGAACGCCGCGGCGAAATAACCGCCGAACACCGATGCGTTTCGCTCGCCGCCGGTCCGGGTGGCCGTCACGACCGTCCGACCTGTCCCCGAAAGCTTCTCGACGAACGGGCCGCTAGCGCTCGTGGTGTTGATGAACGTCACCTGTTGGTCAGCCAGGCCGTCCAGAAGCGTGGCGAACTCCTCCGCCGATAGGTCGCGCTTGGGCAAATTGATTCGAGCGGTGTCGGTAAAGCTCCCGTGACCGAAGAGCACGATGACAACATGGTCGCGAGGTGCCGCGAGGTCCGCGATCGACTGAATCGCTGCTTCGACGTTCTCTCGGACTGAGCGATCGTCGATGATGTCCGGAGCAAGGTCCGGATCTTCGCTGAGAAAGGTCACGTTCTGATCCGGCAGCTCGTACCGGTCCTGGGCGGCCGCGATCAGCGTCGTTGCCCATTCGTGAAACTGCGCCGTGTATCCCGGATCTCCACCCAGGCCTGTAATGACCAACAGGTGAGTCTGCTGAGCTTCGGCGTTGACGGTCGCGACGCCGAGTGCCACCGTCAGGATCAACGCTCGGGACCACAACGTCAGGGCCCGTCTCATGCCAGCCCTCGGTATCGTCGGTAGCCCCATTCGCCGAGTACGAGCGAGACAAGCAACAGCAGAAGCGCCGGCATATCCCACAGGTCGCGCTCCTCGACGACGGTCACCCCGCCACCGACATACTGGATGTCGTCAGGCATAGTCCCGACGGTCTCGGGCGTGTAGAACCGACCGCCCGTCTCTTCAGCGACACGCTCGAGCAGCGAGGCCCGCATGGTCGAATCGTAGAACTCACTATCGCTCGGTGCGACCTGAAGGTGCACGGTGTCCTCGCCGATCAGCTCCGCATCAGCAGCCGCCTCGATACGCACGTTGTAGAAGCCCTCTTCGGCTGCGGTAAACGTCGTGCGATACTCGCCATCCTTTTCCGCCGTCCATTCCATGGGGAGCTCGGTGAGGGCACCGGACGGATCGGACACGATTGCGACAACCGAGCTATTGTTCAGCTCTTCATAGTTGTCGTCGCCAACCTCTGCGAGAATCGTGACGACCTCCCCGGGCTCGGATCGGTCCTGCGCCATCGTGGCAGCGACCTGGTCCGGAACGCCGTCCACGAGCCACCGGAGCAGACGTCGCCAGTAGGTCTCGTGCGTCGGATCCTCGACCGGAACGTCTGCGTGCATCTGCCACATCCAGGAATCCTGCACTGGAAACGCCATCGACTTCCCTGCGCCATATCGCTGGTACGACAGAACCACGAGGTCTTCCGCCGTCGTGAGGAGTGTCGTCGCACCAGGTTTGACCTCGGTGATGGGGTTGACGATCGTCACCGGTGGCAGAGTCCCCCACCGCTCGACAGACGCCGCCTCGTTCTCTGCGATCAGAGTTGCGGGATGCGCCGACCCGGCGCGCGTCGGCTCGACACTCACGGCTTGAAAGAAGCTCTCTTCGCCATCGCTCCGAGACGGGTCGAGAATCACCGGCATCACCTCCGCCACTGGGGTTCCTGCGTACCCACCTTCCGCAAACGACCGGTGGCTGCCGAGCATCAACAGTCCACCACCACGATGGTTCACGAAGTCCGAGATCATTCGGAGCTGGTCGGGCGTGAAGTAGCCAGCTTCGATGCTCCCCAGAATCAGTCCCTGGTACTCGTAGAGCTCGGACCGCGTTCTCGGGAAGCCGCCGACCAGCTCATCCGGACCGTCGACATTTAGCCTCAGGAACTTGTTCTCGGCAGTTCGCTGTAGCAGCACAACCTGAAGGTTCTCGTCGTCTTCGACACCCCGCAGCAAGAACTTCACTTCCCATCTGGGTTCGCCCTCGAAGTAGAGAATCTTCTTCGTGCGGTCTTCGACGACGATGAGAGCCTGGCGTAGGTTGTTCTGGGTGACCATCTCACCGGGGCGTGGAGAGACGCGAAAGCTGAACAGACGCGGCCCTTCCTCGTTTGCGCTGAATCGAATTCGGACGGTCTGTGGGTCGCCGTCGCGCTCGAGACGGATATCCTCGGTGCCCACGATGCGCCCTTCGTCCTCCACCTGCACCGTGACGGTCTCACCCTCATGGCCACGATGCGTCACGACCAGCTCGACGGCAAGCGATGCCCCCTTGAGCACCCGTCGCGGGGTTTCGACGCGACTCATTTGGATGTCGCGTTCGTACACCTCACGCCCGACACCTACGGGGAACACGGGGACACCCGCCGCCTGGAGAGGCAACAACGCCTCTCCCAGACCGCCTTCTGCGTTGTCGGCGCCGTCCGTGAGCACCACCAGCCCGGATAGTGGGACCCCGGACAGCTCTTCATGCGCGCGCGCGAGCGCCTGACCGAGATGCGTCCGGGTACCGGCGTATTCCGCCTCGTCCGCACCACTCAAACGATCGGTTTCGTTCGAGAAGCTGAAGAATCGGAGCGCGAAACGATCCGAAAGCTCCGACAAGAGCTCGCTCTCAGCCGCACCGAAGTTGGCTTCGATGAACTCCAACCGAGGTGTCCCGTCCACGTCGGCGATCTGCATGCTCCGTGAGTCATCGACCAGAATGCCCAGGAAATTCTCTTGCGGTACGACGGAAGAAAGAATCAGGACAGGCCGCAGCAAGCAAAACGCCAAGACGGCCAGCACGGCGACCCGGATGACCGCCAGGATCTTTCGGTCGCGCGGCTTGCTGTTACCGCGAACCTGCGTATACGTCCGAAGGGTCAGGAAGGCAGCTGCAGCTGCCACGATGATGGCCACGTACCCGAGCCAGGACGCGCGAAGCGCAAAATCGCCCTGCTGGAAGATCAGCGGCCGATACTTGAAGAGAAACTCGAAGACTGTCTCAAACACAGCGTTCTCTCAAACGATCCACTCCCTCGTGAACTCCGGACCGCGACCCACCGCCCGGTGACCAACGACCCAACGCCCTCCTACTCAGATCTTTCAGTGGCTCATCGCGTAGATAACGAAATTCACGCCCATCTGCACGGCAAAGCTCGAGAACTGCAACGGGTACTGCGGCTGCTCGAACCACTCCCACGCGTCTCCCAAGTCGGTATTGGCATTGACGACCACCATGAGCCGTCCCTTGTCATCGAAGATCCCGCGTACGAACGCCTCGCAGCCATAGCATTCTGTCGTAGGGCCACCATAGAAACGGCCAAAGGCCGGTACCTGAATGATCTTTTCTATCTTGTAGACAGTATTGAAGATCGGGTGGTCTGGTGGAATCGCCACGATCGAGTGCTCGGGAAGCACGCGGCGCATTTCCCGTTCGAGGTTTGCGAACGCATAGCCTCCCCAGAAATCGTCGACGACGAGAAACCCGCCCGCAAGGAGATAGTTCCGTAAACCCTGCACCTCTGGTGGCGTGAGTGCCATGTCCTCGATCTCGAGAATATAGAGGAACGGGAACCGGCGGAGGTTCGGGTCGTCGAGCCGTACCGGGTTTTCACGCTCCGACGCATCCATATCGACGAGCGTGTTGACCGCTGCCATGAACTGCCGGTCTGCCTTGGGGAAATCGATGGCCCACCGGTCCCGCCACCACGCCGAGGTGTAGACGCCTCGTGTGAAGTAGAACTCGTTCGGACCATTTGAGCGCTGAGACGTGCGCCGCTGGTCAAGAAGTGTTCGGAAATCCTGCCCGAGCTCGGCAACTGGCGACGCGCGCAGAATCACCAATCCGACGCCGACGAGCGTCATGACGACCAGAGCGATCCGTCCTACGCGTTGAGGCCGCACGTACTGCTCCAGTGGAGTAGGCCCGTTCGGGCCCAATGTGGCAGCGCCGCCCCCTTTGGGGGGGGAAGAACGCTGGGATACGCTCTCCGCAGGAAGCCGCGACCAGATTACCCGAAACTCCCCTGCAGCATAGCACATGGCTCGTCCGCTGAAGAGGACAGGGGGACCCCCTCACTTCGCTGAAGTCGCAGGGAAAAGGGGGAAAAGACGCACGAGAATCGAACGCTGTCCTGGTACGATCTCTGCATCGTTCCAATACGTGGGGAAAACAATGTCTCGGCTCACGCCCGCAGCGTTGTTGGTACTCGTGCAGACGATACCGGCCACCGCGGGACCGCCCGAGCCGCCAGCCCGGGCGTCGGCTCCCGCGACCGAGAGCGTGCAGAGCGCGGAGGCAGACTTCTTGTTCGGCAGACCGACCATTGCGCTGGGGATTCGCGCGCTGTGGTCGCGCCCCCGTGGCGACAGCGATATCTTCACGTTCGTGACCGAAGAACTCACCCTATCGAAGAGCGATTTCAATGCCCCAGGTGTGGCGGTCGACGTTGGGTTTCCGCTCACCTCCCGGCTGGATGTCCTGGCCGGGGTTGAGTTCGATCAGGCCAAAACAGACTCCGAAGCTCACCACTTTGTCGAGGACGACGGCCTCCCAATCCAACAGGAGACCACCCTGCGGCAGGTCAACCTTTCGGGGAGCCTCGACTTTGCGCTCACACCCCGAGGTCGCTCAATCGGCAGGTACGCATGGGTGACGGCTCGGGTGACGCCGTACGTCGGCGTGGGCGGCGGCCTCCTCTGGTATCAATTCGAGCAGATTGGGGATTTCGTTGACTCCCTGGACCCAGATCTTGCAATTGTTAGCGCTCGACTCGTTTCCGACGGTTGGACGGTAAGCTCTCACGTATTGGTAGGCGTCGATATCAAGCTTACCCACCGGCTGTCTTTGACCACGGACGTCCGGTACCGCTGGGCCAATGCGACGCTCAGCCAGGACTTCATCGGGTTCGATCCGATCGACCTCACCGGTCTCCGGATCGGTTCAGGTGTCCAGTTCGTGTTTTGATACAGACTCACGAATCGTCCAAGGCAAGGAGAACGACCATGAGAAGACATCGGCTCGCAGTGGCGGTCAGTATGGCGCTGTTGTTCAGCCCTGGAGCGGTGGCGGCAGCCGAAGACATCGACTCGCGATGGCTCCCCTGGCTCGGGTGCTGGGAGCTCTGGGAGGGGCAGTTCGAGAGGCCCGTTGGGGCACAGGATACGGACGCCGATGCCAAGATCGATGCGCGGATCGGCCGGACCTCCGTGTGTGTCGTTCCTACGGCGGAAGGGATTACGCTGACTGCAACGGACGGAGAGGAGCTTCTGATCGAGCGCCAGCTCGTTGCGGACGGGACGCGCCGCGACATCATCGAGGGTCAGTGTCGCGGGTGGGAACGCAACGAATGGTCCCGCGATGGGCACCGATTGTTCACCAATTCAGAGCTTCAGTGCGCGGACGAACCGACACGACGTGTCACCGGCGTCAGCCTGATGGCCTCGGCTTCGGCCTGGATCGATATCCAGTATGTCGAGGTGGGGCAATACCAGCAGGTCGAGATGCGACGATATGCGCCGGCCCGACCCTCCCCGGACGGCGCCGGTGAGTCTGAGGACGCGCCGGTGCTCGGTGTCGAACTGTCTGAGATTCGCCGGGCGCGGCATGAAATCGCCGAGAGCCCAAATCTTGCCGATGTCATGGAAGCCAGTGGCAAGACGTCTGCCCGTGTGGTTGAGGCCCTGCTCGTGGAAACCGAACCCGAGCTCGATCTCGACAGCCACGCACTGATCGCGTTGGACGACGCCGGGATCGATCACGCGGTGATCGATCTGCTCGTAGCGCTGTCGTACCCAGAACGATTCGTCGTCGAACGACGTGACGGCGGCGGCGGGTGGTATTCGGGCTCCGGCGGTGCGTTTGGTGGATTGTATGACCCGATGTGGTACTCGGACCTCTATCCGTACTACATCACCCCGTTCGGCTCCCGCTACTGGGGGAGCGGATACAACCCTTACTTTTACGGGGGTGCGTTGGGAGGGCCGTTCGTCATCATTCCGGGCGGGAACGGGAGCGCCGTTGAGCCAGCGATGCGGGCTATCAGCGGCCGTGGCTATACGAGGGTCGTTCCGCGCGAGGTGAACGGTCGAGGGGTCGTTCCCCGCGGATCAAGCGGCTCAACGGGACGGTCGGGATCGGCTGGGCGATCTGGATCCTCATCAGGCGGCACCACTGCAACGTCAGGTGGCTACTCTGGGAGTTCCGGCGGGAGCTCAGGCGGTTCGAGTACGGGACGGCGCGCGGTACCGCGCGAGTAAGTCAGTTGTTACTCAACGAAGCGCACCTCGAACATCTTGGGCCAGTCCTTGCCGGTAATGTAAAAGGTCTCAGTATTCGGGTTGTAGGCGATCCCATTCAGCACATCGACTCCGCGCGCCTCCTCAGGCGTTAGAAGTCCCGAGGCGTCGATTTGATGTGTCACGCGACCACTCTCGGGATCGATCACGACCAGGAAGTCCTCCTGGTAGACGTTCGCGTAGACGAGGTCCCCGACCCATGCGAGCTCGTTCAGCTGCGTCTGCGGACGACCGCGCAGCGTCACCCGCACCGAACCGATTTCCTCGAACGTCAGCGGGTCTCGGAACGTCAGCGTGTCCGACCCATTGCTCATCACCAGGCGTTCGCCGTCGTGGCACAACCCCCATCCCTCGCCGCGGTAACCGAAGGTCTCGAGCTGTTCGAACGTGTCGCGATCGTAGACAAACGCACGCTCGGCCTTGTAGGTCAGCATGACCAAGCGATCGTCGATTAGTGCGAGGCCTTCGCCGAAAAACGCGGGCGAAATTCGAATCTGCTGCACCACGTCGCCCGTGGCAGGATCGATGCGATTCAGGCGGGACTCGCCGTACTGACCGGTACTCTCGTACAACCATCCCTCGCTCCAGAGCAACCCCTGCGTGTACGCGGTGGTGTCGTGAGGAATCTCGCGGAGGACTTCAACACGCAGTGACCGGACCATTAGAGGATCTGACTGACTGCCGCTCGTTCCGGACGCTCCAATCGACAGGAGCGCCCAACTCCCGCCCGCAAGCGCGAGCGCAGCTACCGCCGCCGCGACCCACCGGGGGCTACCCGACGGTCGGTGTCTGGTGGGCGCTGGGCGTTTCGTCGTCTGGCGCCGGTTTTCGGTCACTGTCGGGTCTCGATTGGCTAGAAGCCGGCCATGTTACACGACGTCCAAAGAGGTCAGCGACTGTCCGCGCTCCAAACCGATCGTCCAAGAACTCGAGTTGGTCGGGACGAACATCGCTCGGGTGAGTCACACCGCAAGCACGCGAGAGCGAGAGGATGTCCTTGCGCAAGGCGACGATGTAGTTTGCGACGCGCACCGACTTCAGCCCTGGGTCGAGACCACCTTGAAGCCACTTGCTCTGGGTCGCAACGCCGGTGGGACAGTGGTTCGTGTGACATCTCTGAGCCTGGATGCATCCAATGGCGAGCATCGCTTCTCGGCCGATGTTGACGAGGTCGCAGCCAAGCGCGAATGCGAGCAGGGCATTCTGGGGAAATCCAAGCTTTCCTGAGCCAGCGAACAGAACCTGCTCCGAAACTCCTGCGGCATCGAAGATGCGGTGGACACGGGCAAAGCCCGTCTTGAAGGGCAACGCGACATGGTCGGCGAAGACCAGGGGCGCGGCGCCGGTGCCTCCCTCGCCGCCGTCAATGGAGATGAAATCGACGCCGCGTTGCGTGGTCGCCATCAGACGGGCGAGATCTTTCCAGAAATCGAGATCGCCGACGGCCGACTTGATTCCGACGGGAAGTCCCGTTTCGCCGGCGATCAGTTCAACGAAGTCGAGCAGGCCGTCAGCATCGGCGAACTCAGTGTGAGCGGACGGACTGGCGCAGTCGCGACCTGTCGGAATGCCTCTGGCCTCGGCGATCTCACGACTGATCTTCTCCTTCGGCAGGAACCCGCCGACGCCAGGCTTCGCACCCTGGCTCAGCTTGATCTCGATGGCCCGAACCTCGGCGCAGCGTTCGACCGCGGCCTTCAGGATCTCAATACTGAAGCGCCCTGACTGATCCCGACAACCAAAGTACCCCGTGCCGATCTGCCATACGAGGTCGCCACCGCATCGATGGTGAACCGAGACGCTGCCCTCTCCGGTGTTCTGCAGGCAATCCGCGATCTGGGCACCCCGGTTGAGCGCCTCAACCGCCGGACCGCTCAGCGACCCGAAGCTCATGCCCGACAGATTGACAACCGACGACGGACGGAACGCTTTCGCGCGGCCCCGGCTTGCTCCGAGAATCTTCGCGCAGGGGATGACGTGCTGGGGATCGTAGTCAGGGTCCCCAGGATGCGGGTTGTTCACCGGAAACGTCTGATGTTTGATGACGAGGTAGTTGGGCGTCAACTCCATCTCGTTGTCGGACCCAAACCCAAAGTACGTATTCTCCCGTTTTGACGACGCGTACACCCAGCGACGCTGGTCGCGACTAAACGGCCGCTCCTCGTTATTGTTCGTAACGATGTACTGCCGGAGTTCAGGTCCGACCGACTCGAGCAGATAGCGGAAGTGTCCAATGATCGGAAAGTTGCGGAGGAGGGCGTGCTTCCGCTGCTTCAGATCGTAGACGACGACCCCAACAATGACGACTAGAAGGAGGAGGAACCAGAGCATCGGTTGCTTCTAGACAGTCTCTCACAATTTGGCGGCGTATCGGCTGGAGTCTGACCGCTACACGCGAACGAGCACCGGCACCGCCACCTGACCCGTTGCACGGGCAACCATCTCGGCGTACAGCGCGACTTGTCGTCGGTAGACGTCAAGCGCGACATCCAACTCCTTGTCGGTCTTAAAGTCGACCACTGTCCACGTTCCAGGGTCGATGTCAGAGGCGCGCTCGAAAAACGCCAGGTCGACAACGCCTTCGGTCAGAGCTCCGTCTTCATTATTGACAGCAACGGGTACCTCACGGCGGCAGTTACCTTGCCGCATTGCTGCGTCGGCACGTTTGAGGATCGGATGCGCCAGTGCCGCCGCCACAACGGTCGCGGCGGCACCTACCTCGGTTTCGCTGGCACCGAGCATTCGTCCATGAAGCGTTGCGAGGTTGATCGGTGCGACGGTCCCGTCAAGCGGGACGGTCGCCAGCACGGCGTGCACCAGCGAGCCGAACCGTACGCCTGACGGGCGGTCATTCACAATTGGGAGCTGGATCACGTCGACCTCGGGAGTTGACGAGCCGCCCTCTGCGCGCTCACGCGCGAGGTCGTCCACCGCGTCACGCGTCTCACCGACGAGCAACAACTCAGCCGAGGGCTCGAACGACTCGATGAACTGATGACCGGCGTCAAGACGCGACGCAGCCGCAGACGAGCAGAAGATGGTCAGTGGCGGTTGTGAGGAAACGTGTCCTGACGGCAACATGCCCCCGAAAGCTTGACGCCGGGGTCTCCGTTACGGCGGCGCTCACCAGCCGTGATGCCATCCTACCACGAGCGATCAATCGCTACAGTCGTCTACGTCGAGTGCCTGTCGTGCAGCCACCTGAGCCCGTCGACGTCGGTGGTTGAGCTCCGCGCCTCTGGCCTCGGGCGACATGCTGGCACCGCGGGGAACGATCAAGCCCGGGTCGCCTGACTTGTGGTACGCACGTCTCTCGGTCCGACCGATGGACGCGGACGCCGACTTCTCGAGTGTCGCCGGCAGCACCCGAATCATCTTGCGCTGTCGCATCACCGCGTGGTGGCAACGCAGGCACAGCTTGGCCGGCCGCTGTGCCCGATGCTGCGCGACCGTCAGACGTGCAGGATGCTGCCCGCAGACGACACAGAGAGGAGCCGGACGCGGCCTCTTCGCCGTAGCGGCAGGGTCAAACGGTACGCCAGACTCGAAGTCCAGATGACGGGCTGTGGCCTCCTGATATCCATCCATGGTGCCCTCCTTACGTAACCACCCTACGGGGGAGGTGTGACAGAGTAGGTCACACTCCGCCTTATTATTGAGACGACACAGGAGGACACGAAGGTTCCCAAAATGGCACGGAACAGCGAGGTGATTCGGCAGTGGCGAATCCTGCGAGAGGTCGAGGCGGCGCACGGGATCACCATCCGGCAGATGGCCGAGTTGACGGGAGTGACAACCCGAACGATTCGGCGGGACCTCGATGCGCTCCAAGAAGCAGGTTTCGCCTTGTACGACGAGCTCTATGACGGGCAGAAGCGTTGGAAGCTCGACACCCGGCCGTTCAAGCGACTAGACGACACCGGGTTCACACTTGGGGAGCTGTCAGCGTTGTACTTCAGCCGAACGCTGATGGAGTGTCTCGCAGGAACACCGTTTCAGGAGGACCTCGGCAACGCCTTCCAGAAGCTCGAGGGAGCGCTCGGGCCCCGGATGCGCGAGTTCCTCGACCGACTCCCGGCCGCCATCCAGGCCAAACCGACTCCGGGGCCCAGCAGAGTCGAGGCAGACCAGCGCAAGACGATCGGCCGACTCCTCGATGCGGCGCTTCACCAGCAGCGCCTCGCGATGCTGTACCACTCGTTCTCGAGCCGGCGCGAGAAGACGTATCGCATCGACCCCTACCGTCTGGTCTACGCGCAGGGTGCCCTGTATCTGTTCGCCTACGTACAGGAGTACCAGCAGATGCGGACGTTCGCCGTGGACCGCATACGACACGTCACGCCAATCGAGGAGACATTCGAGATCGTCGAAGGACTCGGAGAGGCTGCCTTTCCGAACTCGATCGGAATCCACGAGGGTTCGCCGGAACATGTGGAGATTGACTTCACGCCGGACACCGCGCCGTACATCCAGGAACGGGTCTGGCACCCATCCCAGTCTGTTGCATCTTTGGCAGACGGATCGGTGCGTCTCAGCCTTGACGTCTGTACGGACGCCGCGCTGCGAAGCTGGATTCTTGGCTTCGGCCCGGCCGCGCGCGTTCAGACGCCAGAGCACCTCGTGTCGGCGATCGCCGACGCGATGTTGCGGGCACACGGACAATACGAGACAACTGGAATCACATCGCAGGACCACAGTTAGCGACGTCGACCCCATGCCACGTCACACTCTCGCCGGAGTCATCGCTATCGGCATCGCAGTCGTCAGCATCCTGGCAACCCTACGACTCACTCGGCCCGCGAACGTCGAACCCCTCCCGGCACACGCGCTGAGTGTGACACTCCCCGAGGAGCATGATTTTGTCGAAGCCGCGCTGTCGCCTGACGGCACGACGTTGGTGTACGCCGCGATCGCCGACGGGCGCACTCAACTCTTCGTTCGCTCGCTCGCCACGTTCGCAATCGATCCGCTGGCTGGGACGGAGGACGCCACGCAACCGTTCTTCTCCCCGGACGGTAGGCGTGTTGGGTTCTTTGCCGCCGGATTTCTCCGCTGGGTTTCGTTGGATGGGGGCGCTCCGGTCGATATCGTTCCGGTCGCTGGGGAAACAGCGGGAGCAAGCTGGGGTGCCGGTGACGAGATCATCTTCGCCCCGCTTGGTGGACAAGGCCTCCAGCGGGTCTCGATCCGCTCCCCGGCCGACGATTCGACACCGACCGTCTCGGATGTCACGCAGCTCGACGAAGACGCCGCCGAGATCGCGCACGGTTGGCCTCACCTCTTGCCGGATGGCCGGTCGATTGTCTTCACCGTGGGCCGAAACGAGCGTGATCCGCGGCTCGCCTGGATGTCGCTGGAAACGAAGGACCGACAGCTTCTTGCACCGGCCGACGGCCCGGCATCTTATGTCGACTCTGGACACTTCGTGTACACCCGGCGCGGCGAGATCTTCGCGATGCCGGTCGATGTGGACGAACAGACGGTCATGGGACCGGTGCGTCTCGTCGCAAGCGGCGCGTCCGGCAGTCCTGTCGGATACAACCGGTTGGGGCAGTCCAGCCTCGCGGTGTCTCGCTCCGGCCTCCTCGCCTACGCGCCCGAGTCCGACGCGTCGCCCGACAACCTCCTGGTATGGGTGGATCGCGGCGGCGCGGCAGAGCCTGTCGACGGTGTTCCGGCTCGCCATCAGACCCCGCGTGTGTCGCCTGACGGGTCGCTGATGGCAATGGCGGTCTCAGCAGGAGCCTTCACGCGTGACCTGTGGGTTCTCGACTTGACGACTGGGACTCGGCAACGCATCACCCACCAAGCTGGCGACAACCACTCGCCGCTCTGGGCCAATGACAGCCGTGGCATTACCTTCTCATCGAATCGCGATGGCCCGCAGAGGGTGTACCGTGTAGCTCCAACCGGATCACGCCTGGAGACCCTGCTCTTCGGGGATGGCCGGACGCCCGGGTCGTGGTCGCCAGACGAGCGCAACCTGTTCTTTCACGAGCTCCAAGGGGAACAGGGGCGTGATATTTGGGTCTGGACGCCCAGCAGCGGCGAGAGCACACTCCTGCTCGGCAGCAACGCCAACGAGCGCTCGCCGGCAATCTCGCCCGATGGCAGACGGCTGGCATACGTCTCCAACGCGAGAGACGGAGACCAGGTCTATGTCCGACCCAATCCTGGGACCGCCGACGTGCGGGTCTCCCCGGCGGGAGGGACCGAACCGGTCTGGTCGCCGGATGGATCGGAGTTGTTTTTTCGACGCGGGCGCGATCTCGTGGCCGTCGAGATCACTGCCGACACCAATCAAGTCTCTGCGCCCCGCCGGCTCTTTTCCGGTGCGTTCGTCAGCGACCCGGGCGGCAACGTTGCAGCCTACGACATTGGCCGAGACGGGTCACGTTTTCTCATGCTGCAGCCGGTCGCCAGGACGGAGACGCTATCAGTCATCAGCCAGTGGCAAGACGCCGTCTTCCGGGACGACCGAGTGGGAGCGGAACCGTAGAACCGCTCTCTCGTATGTTGATATAGAGAGGCACGAAGGAGGGAACCATGACATGTCTCCACTGTAGCCGTGAAATTCCGGACGAGGCGGCGTTTTGCCAGTTCTGCGGCGGCACCCAACAGACCATCGACGATTCCTCTAGCAAACGACTCCTCCGCCGGTCGAAGGTCGAGCGTCAGATCGCGGGGGTGTGCGGGGGGATCGCAGGATATTTCAAGACGGATCCGGTCTTCGTGAGGGCGGCCTGGGTCGTTCTCACCATCGTTCCTGGCGCCATCCTTCTCGGGGTCATCGCATATCTTGTGGCCTGGCTCATCATTCCCGAGGCGGCGGCCGGTTCGGAAACACTGCGCGCATCGGGTGGAGCTTCGTCGTGGCGATCGAAGCGACTCTCGCGCTCCGTCTCCGACCAGAAGATTGGTGGCGTCTGCGGCGGAATCGCCGAATACTTTGGGGGCGACCCGACTGCTGTCCGCCTGCTCTGGGCCGTCTTGACGATCTTCCCCGGCGCGATTCTCTGCGGTGTCGTCGCCTACGTCGCCGCCTGGATCATCATGCCGCTGGCTCAGCCCACTGCGGTCCAGCCGCCGGTCGGAACCGGCGCCGGTGTAGGTCCCACGCCTACCGGGACGGAGCCCGCATGACTCCGAGCACCGGGTGATGCAGGTAGGTGGTTGAGAAATCATCGTCAAGACCAAAGTGGCGCTTGATCGTCTCGGCCGGTGTCAGGAACCACTCCCCCTGCCGGCGACCTTCTTCACCCTGCTCGTCCTGGTCATACCATCCCCAGGGCGGCCGGGCCATGTTGCGGCCACCGACGTTTCCGCGGAACGATGATCCAATTTCGCCAAGAGTCACCTCGTGCTCGCGCACAAGGCCATCTTGGCTGTCCCCGTCGAGCACCTGTACCGCCCAGGTCCGGTAGTCAAATGCTCCGGCGTACAGATCGCGGAGGCGGTCGCGGGCAAAGGGCCAGAGGGTCTCGGCCATCGAGACGAGGTCGTATCCGACGTTCTCGGTGCCGCCGGCCGCGCTGAGACCCCTCGGTTCTTCCGCTTCGCCTGTGTACCGATAGACGACGACGCCGTCAGCATCGGCAAGCTGGTCCCCGCTGTGAAACCCCTCGATGCCATGTCCCTTCGGCTCAATGAACAGCCCGGGGTGCTCGTCGTCTACCAGGATACCGTCGCCGCGCCGTCCAAAGAGGCGACGCTCGACCTTGTACTGGAGGAACTGGTTGTGAGCGAGTGTCTCCACGTACACCACCCGCGTACTTCCGAACAGGCCTGACGCCTTCTCCACGACGACCAGTGCGCCTTCCATGTCGTTCTCATGTGCAAGCACGGCTGATTCCGCCAGACCGGTCGGATCGTAGTCTCCGTGACGAGCGACGCCCTCTCGCAGTATCTCCGACAAGATGACGCCACGGACATTGCCACCCTTATAGTCGCGCGGGTGAAACACGGCGTAGTGAATGAAGTAGTGCGTCAGGGACTCGCTGACGTTGAAGTAGACCGAAGCCGCAAGCTCACGACCATCATCTGCGTTGTTCCAATTGTTGTCACCACGCCAGTCACCGTCGAAATCGACTCCGGTGATGTAGTCGAACCTGGGACTCGAACCAAGCGCCTGGTGGAATACCGGCGCAAAACGCGCGGCAATCCGATAGTCCTGGTCAGCCCCTTGGTATGTCACCGGACTTGGGTCGACCGGTGACGTCCCGGTCGCAGAGCCGCTGGAGGCAACGGCCCCATCGCTCTCGGGCGCCGGCGCCGACTCTGCGCTGTCAGCCGCCGCCGGCGGTGGCGGAAGTGTCGCGAGATGGCGCGCGATCCGATCGAAAGACTCCCGTCCGACGCCAGCATCCTGACTGGCCGAGACACCGCCACGACCGTCTTGCGGGCTCAACAGATCTTGGATGTTGGCAATCCGCTCTTCCGGCTGCGGATGTGATGCAAAAAACCGCTCGACGGCGTTGGCCTGGCCGTCACGAAGGGCATCGAGTTTCTCAAAGAACGTGATCATTCCGCGCGGGTCGTGACCTGCCGCTGCGACGTTCTCCGCTCCAAGACGGTCTGCTTCACGCTCAGCGTCGCGGGTAAACCGCATGAAGGTTCCGGCCGTCGCCATCTCCGCGGCAACCTGACCGATGCGGGCCCCAGCTCCATCGCCGAGAATCGCCCCAAGCACGCTGAGCCCAAGGTTGGCATACGCCGACCGCTGCACCTGCTCGGCGCCGTGGCGTGCCACGACATGCGCGATCTCGTGACCCAGGACCCCCGCCAGTTCGTCCTCGTTCTCGGCGGCCTCGATCAGTCCGCGGTTCACATAGATGAATCCGCCGGGAAGCGCGAACGCGTTGATCTCGGCACTGTCGACGACCTTGAACTGGTAGGTCAAGGCGCTTCGCTGGGAGCGAGCAGCGAGCGATTGGCCAAGATCCGAAACATACGACGTGACGACGTCGTCGCCTAGGAACTGAAGTCCCTTCTCGATCTCCGCAGCGGCAGTGCGGCCGACCTCAATCTCCTCTGCCTCGCTGAGAGGGCCCAGCAGCTGCGCGTCGGCGGACGACGACAAGAACAGAGTGAAGCCCAGTATCGTGATCACCCGGTAGAGCCGGGCCGTCAACAGCATGATTGGATGCATTGTGCCACGATCTCCGCATGAACGGAACCGTCGAGGTCATCCCTCTCACGAACCTCACCCAGGGTGTTCTGGCCGTTGACCGCTGGTATCAGGGAAGCGTCGTCATCCCGCTGGCCGGGATGACCTTTGCTGTCTCAATGAACACGGTCAGCCTGGCAGCAGAGCGCTACGAGGCCGAAACGAGACGCGGCAGCGTCCACTCCGAGGCCAGACACATTGCCCTGCGCTCCGCCCTCATCCCGCAGATCAACTCCCTCTTTACCGTGGGGCTCGTGTCGTTTCCGGGGATGATGACGGGGCAAATCCTCTCAGGGGTCGGGCCCTTAGTTGCGGTGCGCTATCAGATCATGGTCATGAGCATGCTCTTCGGGCCGGCCGGAATCTCGGCGGCGTGTTTCCTCTCGCTTCAAAAGCCCGCGCCTATTCCGCTTCGGAAATAACCCTCGCGCCACGCGTATTGACCGGTCCCATGTAGCGATCACTTTCCAGGCCGGCCTCTCGAAATGCGCCCTGCATGGCGTCGGCAACCGCCGCGGCCACCTGGTCGGCGTCAGCAAACGCGAACACCGATGGCCCTGACCCTGAAATGGAGCATCCAAGCGCACCGGCTGCCAGCGCCGCGGTTCTCACTTCTGCGAAGGCCGGAACGAGCGGTGCGCGAATCGGTTCGACCAACGCATCATGAATACTGCGCCCAAACAACTCGAGGTCACCGGAGTGGAGCGCGCTGACGAGTGCCGCGACGTTGCCGAGGTTGGCAACCGCCTGCGAGATCTCGAAACGACTGTCTTCGACAAGCCGCCGCGCCGCCGCGGTCTCGACCTCCGCGTGGGGGTGCACCACGACGACACGCAAACGAGGCGGCACCGGCAGAGGCACCAGGTCCAGCGGGTCGTAGCTGCGAACAAGCACGATGCCGCCAAGTAGGCTCGGCGCAACGTTGTCTGCGTGCATCGAGCCGGACGCTACCGCCTCCCCTTGCAGCGCGCAATCGACAAGTGCGCGTCTCGACAGCGAGCCACCGAACAACTCGTTGACCGCCAGCGCCCCGGCCACGCTGCTTGCCGCCGAGCTCCCCAGTCCGCTCGATAGCGGCATCTGTTTGTGGACCCACATTTCGACGCCGCGCGGTTCGGATGAGCCAAGTTGCCGGAGTACCGCACTCCCCGCAACACCAGCTGTATTCTGCTTTGCGTCGGTATTCAGCGAAGCGGCACCGGTCACCTCGAGAATCTGGATGCCCGGTGTCTCGGACCGCGAGACCTCGACGATATCGCCCGGTTGCTGCAGTGCCAGTCCGAGGACATCAAACCCCGGACCGAGATTGGAAGCTGACGCTGGGGCGAACACTCGGACTCGATCGCGCATCGGCGGAAGCTGGGTTATTGGCAGCGGCCTCGCAACCGGCCGTGGCTATCGGCCACGCCGTAGATCGTGAAACCGCTCTAGTCTACAGCGCCTGGCGGATCCGGCGTTCGCACGAACGGACGAGTTGTTGCGACCCCGATAGTTGGCGAGCCCTCACCTCTGGCGATGCGGGGTGTGCAAGAATGGGAGTTCGGCGTGTCGAAGAGACCCCGAACGGCGTTCACATGCGAATCAGCCTGCTACCCGCTACCGTCGTGCTCGCATTCTTCTCGGGTTGCGGATCCTCCAACGAATCACTCTCCCTCCCACCGACGATGCCGGAGATCGTGGCCCGCTCGATCGAATTCCACGGCGGGAGTCTCTACGAGCACTCAACGATGGCGATGACGATCTCGTCTCTGTCCGGAAGCTTCCGCATCGAGACAACTCGACGCGGCGGCGAGTTCAGCCACACGGTCATTGGCACGATGAACGGTGGCGTGGAACGACGCGTACACGTGGACAACGAAGGCGTGCAGGAGTTGCACGGCGGAAACGACGTGGTGCTCGACGAGAACGGTGCGAGGATCGCACGTTCGTTCGTCGATGCGCGCGTGTTCTTCCCGCTGCTGCCGTATTCACTCAACGGCAGCGACGTCCAGTTCGAGGATCTCGGGCTGGACACATGGTCGGGCAGGGACCTCCACAAGATCAGCGTCTCGTTCACCCCGGAGAGCAGCAACGACGCTGACGACCACTACATGTTCTGGTTCGACCCGGAGACTGGACGTATGGAACAGTTCGGCTACGATTTCGACGGTGGGCTTCGACTCCGGAAGGGCGTCGAATTCGAGCGTGTCGGTGGCGTGCTGTTCTCAACTCAGGAGAATTACGCGGTTGACGGCGAGCGTATCCCGGTTGACCTGCTTTCGGAGGACTACGTGGCCGAGAACATGCGGCTTCTCTCCACCGTCGTCATATCGGATGTCACCGTAGAGCCACGCTGAGAGTCTTGCGCGTTAGTCGAAGATCCCCAGCTGCAACTTCGCCGCGTCACTCATCCGGTCCTTATCCCAGGGCGGCTCCCACACAAGGTCGACACGCGCGTCCGCGATCCCCTCAATCGCCTTCACCTTGCCTTGCACTTCCGCCGGTAGCGTGACTGCGGCGGGGCATCCGGGTGCCGTCAACGTCATCTGGATCACGGCCAAACAATCCTTGTCGACGATGATGTCGTAGATGAGCCCGAGCTCATAAATATTGACCGGGATCTCAGGGTCAAAGACTGTCACAAGCTGGTCCACGATCTTCGGCTTGAACTCGAGAGTCTTGACCGGGTCCGGCTCGGTGTCGGGAGCCGGCGTCGCCGCTGCCGGGGGAGCCGTCAGGGCACTCGTGTCGATCGATGGCGCCCCTCGAGGAATGGGGTCCACCGGCAAAGGCAGTGCGTCGGTCGACCCACCAGCGCCCGCAGGCGTGGTTTCGGGTTCGGTATTGTGGGGCGGCACGTCTTTCAGATTCAGAATATCCATGGGTCTACCCTTGGAATCGGCCTGGAGTCATTCCGTGCTCACAGGCTCATGCGCATCGTCAATCGCCGCGCAGAGCGTATGCCACGCGAGGCTCGCACACTTCACACGGGTTGGAAAGTCGCGAACCCCAGACAGCACGGCGAGCTTGCCCAACGCTTCGGGCTCGACAGGACCGTCCGTCCCGGTCACCATCTCGTGAAACTGGTCGAACAGTTGGCGCGCTTCCGCGACCGTCTTGCCCTTGATCGCGTCAGTCATCAGCGAAGCCGAGGCCTTCGAGATCGCGCACCCCGATCCCAGGAAGGCGGCATCGGCGATCACATCGCCGTCGAGATTCAGGTACAGCGCGAGCTTGTCGCCGCAGAGTGGGTTGTATCCGTCGGCGTGGCGGTCGGCACCTTCAAGCTCCCGGAAGTTGCGCGGGCGCTTGTTGTGGTCGAGGATCACCTCTTGATACAGCTCTCTGAGCTCATTCATATCGGGAATGTCTCACGAACGTGAAGAAGAGCGCGAACGAGCTGGTCGATCTCGCCACGAGTGTTGTACATCGCCACCGAGGCGCGCGCCGTGGCGGGTACCCCGAACCGCTCCATGACAGGTTGGGTGCAGTGGTGTCCAGTCCGAATCGACACACCCTCCATATCGACGATCGTTCCAATATCATGCGGGTGGACGCCCTTGAGAACGAACGAGAGAATGCTGGCCTTGTTGCGGGCCGTCCCAATCAGCCGCAATCCCGGCACCTCCAGCAATGCATCCGTTCCATACGCGAGGAGATCCCGCTCGTGCGCCGCGATCCTCTCGAAACCGATGCTGGTGACGTAGTCGACCGCAGCTCCCAATCCTACCGCACCGGCAATGTGGGGTGTGCCCGCTTCAAACTTGTTGGGAAGATCGGCATAGGTCGTCTTCTCGAAGGTGACCGACCGAATCATGTCGCCGCCCCCCTGATACGGCGGCATGGACTCAAGCAGCGCTTCGCGCCCATACAACACACCGATCCCGGTCGGGCCATACAGCTTGTGTCCCGTCAAAGCGTAGAAATCACAGCCGAGCGCCTGGACATCGACAGGCATGTGATAGGCCGCCTGAGAACCATCGACCAAGACCGGTACCTCGAGCCGGTGCGCCCGCTCGACGATCTCAGACACCGGGTTGATGGTGCCCAGCGAGTTTGAAAGGTGAACGACGCCGACGAGCTTCGTCTTCGGGCCAAGAAGCCTTTCGAACTCGTCCATCATCAACTCGCCGCTGTCGTCGATCGGCACGACGCGCAGCCGTGCACGCGTCTGTTCGCAGAGCAGCTGCCACGGCACAATGTTCGAGTGGTGCTCCATGTGGGTGATCAGGATTTCGTCACCAGGACCGACCTGTTCGCGTCCGAAACTTTGTGCAACAAGGTTGATGCTCTCAGTCGAATTGCGGGTGAAGATCACCTCGCGGGGGCTCCGCGCATTGATGAAGCGCTGGACCTTCGATCTCGCGCCATCGTACGCAGCCGTCGCTTCCGCGCTCAGTAAGTAGACGCCGCGATGGATGTTCGCGTTGCTGTCCGAGTAGTACCGCGTGAGAGCATCGAGCACCGGACGGGGTTTTTGAGTGGTCGCGGCGCTGTCGAGGTAGACCAAGGGCTTATCGTGCACACGACGTTGGAGGATCGGAAAATCCTCGCGCACGCGCTCGATATCAAGAGCCGGCGACGGAGCTTGTGTCGGATGGACCATCCTTCACACCACCAGCGACGTATGACCTGACCCCGGGAGCTGCTGTAACAACACCGCATCCAGCTGAGCGCGAATCGGCCCAATGGCGATCCGGTTCAACAGGTCGGTGGCAAATGCGTGAATGAGCACGTTACGCGCCTGGCCGGAGTCCAGCCCTCGGGAACGGAGATAGAAAAGCGCGTCCGCGTCGAGTTGGCCGATCGTGGCGCCATGGGTACATTTGACATCGTCCGCGAAGATCTCGAGCTCGGGCTTCGTGTTGATCTGGGCATCTTCGGAAAGCAGCAGAGCCTTGTTCGTCTGCTTGGCGTCGGTCTTCTGCGCGTCGATCGCCACCACGATCTTCCCGTTGAACACGGCACGAGATCGGTCGTCGAGAATGCCTTTGTACAGCTCGTGGCTGTTGCAGTGAGGCTTCAAGTGACGGATCGTCGTGTGGTTGTCCACAAGCCGCGTATTGTTCACCACATACAATCCGTTGAGGGTGCATTCCGCACCCTCCCCCTGTAGCTCGGCGATCACTTCATTGCACGCGATCGCACCGCCCATCGTGATCGCGTGCGATGAGAAGTTGGCGCTTCGCCCCAGCCACAGGTGCATGCTGGCGACGTGATAGGCGTCGACGCTCTCCCGCAGCAACTTGTAGTGGTCAACCACAGCGCCATCCCCAACGACCACCTCGGTCACGGCATTCGTCAGGTACGCGCCGTCGGCTAAGCCGGCGTAGCTCTCAACGAGCCGTACGTGACTATTCTTACCAACACTCACCAGGACGCGGGGGTGACTCATGACGTCACTACGACCGGTTGCCGCGAAGAGCAGCTGAATCGGAGCCTCGACCACGGTGTTGTCGGGAATCCTCACGACGACGCCGTCCTGGAACAGCGACGTGTTGAGCGCCGTGAACGCTCGTGCGGCGTCATCGAACGTGGCGAGCCGCGAGAGCTGTGATCCAACGCGTTGCGGATCGGTCGCGAGTGCGGCCGACAGGCTCCCTATCTCAACTCCGGCCGGCATCCCGGCGACACTGGATAGATTCGGGACATAGCGACCATCGACCGCAACGGCTCTCGGACCATCGATGCCTGGAAAGATGAACGGCGACAGCGCTGATGCATCCACCGGCTGGGTGGCAGGCATCGCGAAACGACGCTCGGCGATCGGGCTGACGTTCGTAAAACGCCACGACTCGAGCTTCGTGGTCGGCAGCCCGACCTCGCCAAATCGCGCGAAGGCACGAGAGCGAAGGGATGCGACCGACCCGTTTCCCGCGCTTTCTTGCTGAACCTGCTCGAACGCAGCGCGAAATGCCTCCACTATGCGCTCACCTCGACTGCCGAGTCACTATCGATCCAGCCGTAGCCCTTATCCTCAAGCTCGAGCGCCAGATCCTTGCCCCCAGACTTGACGATCCGGCCATCGGACAGCACATGGACGAAGTCGGGAACGATGTAGTTGAGCAGCCGCTGATAGTGTGTGACCACGACGATCGCGCGATCCGGAGACCGGAGGGCATTGACACCCCGGGAGACGACCTTGAGGGCGTCTATGTCGAGGCCCGAATCGGTCTCATCCATAATGGCGAGCCTGGGCTCGAGCACGACCATTTGAAAGATCTCGTTCCGCTTCTTCTCGCCACCGGAGAAACCCTCGTTCACCGGACGGTTGAGTAGGCTTGGGTCGATATCTAGCACCTTCATTCTTTCCTTGACGACTGCCATGAACTCCATCGCATCGAGCTCCGCGTCGCCGCGGTGCTTGCGGACTTCGTTCAAGGCCGCTTTAAGGAGGTAGGCGTTATTGACGCCTGGGATCTCGACCGGATACTGAAACGCCAGAAACAGACCGTCGCGCGCGCGCTCCTCGGGCTCCATCTCGAGCAGATTCTTCCCGTCGTAGGTCACCGACCCATCCGTCACTTCGTAGTCGTCACGTCCCGCAAGCACGTTGGCGAGCGTGCTCTTGCCGGAACCGTTCGGACCCATGATGGCGTGCACCTCGCCGGGTTTGACGACGAGGTCGATGCCCTTCAGGATTTCTCGATTGCCAACACTGGCGTGAAGATTGGTGACCTCAAGCATTCGCGTGTACCTACTTTCTCTCCAGTTCGACCCTGACACTCAACTGCCGACTCCAACAGTCCAGACGACTCGTCTTACCCGACCGACCCTTCCAGGCTGATGCCCAACAACTTCTGAGCCTCGACCGCGAACTCCATCGGAAGCTCTCTGAAGACTTCTTTGCAGAAACCGTTGACGATGATGTTCACGGCGTCCTCGGTTGAGAGGCCGCGTTGACGACAATAGAAGATCTGGTCTTCACCGATCTTCGATGTCGATGCCTCGTGCTCAACCTGTGAGGATGTGTTGCGAACCTCGAGGTAGGGAAACGTATGTGCGCCGCACTGGTCGCCGATGAGCAACGAGTCGCACTGCGAGAAATTGCGAGCATTCTTCGCGTTCTTCCCGATCCGGACAAGACCGCGGTATGTGTTCTGGCCATGCCCGGCCGAGATCCCTTTCGACACAATCGTGCTGGTCGTGTTTTTCCCGAGATGGAGCATCTTGGTCCCGGTGTCGGCTTGCTGGTAGTTGTTGGTGACCGCGACCGAGTAAAACTCGCCGACCGAGTTGTCGCCCTGCAAGATGCAACTCGGGTATTTCCACGTAATGGCCGACCCAGTCTCGACCTGTGTCCAGGTGACCTTGGCGTTGTCCATCGCCTTGCCGCGTTTCGTGACGAAGTTGTAAATGCCGCCCTTGCCTTCGCTATCTCCCGGATACCAGTTCTGCACCGTTGAATACTTGATGGTCGCCGAGTCGAGGGCAACCAGCTCCACGACAGCGGCGTGCAACTGGTTCTCGTCACGCTGCGGGGCCGTACACCCCTCGAGATAGCTCACGGTCGCACCCTCATCGGCGATGAGTAGCGTGCGCTCGAACTGCCCCGTTTGGGCCGCATTGATGCGAAAGTACGTGGAGAGCTCCATCGGGCACCGAACACCCTTCGGGATGTACGCGAATGAGCCATCGGTGAAGACGGCGGAGTTCAAGGCTGCGTAGAAATTGTCGGACGCCGGCACGACCGATCCCAAGTACTTGCGCACCAGCTCCGGATGCTCCTGGACAGCCTCTGAGAAGGAGCAGAAAATGATTCCCAGCTCGGCCAGCTTCGCCTTGAAGGTCGTGCCGACAGACACACTGTCAAAGACAGCATCGACGGCAACCCCCGTCAGCATCTTCTGTTCTACGAGCGAGATACCGAGCTTATCGAAGGTCGCCTTCACTTCAGGATCGACCTCGTCCAAACTGTTGAGTTTTGGCTTCTTCTTGGGCGCAGAGTAGTAGATGATGTCCTGGTAGTCGATGGGAGCGACCTTGACGTTGTGCCACTGTGGCTCCGTCATCCCGGTCCAAACCCGGTAGGCTTTCAACCGCCATTCGAGAAGCCACTCCGGCTCGTTCTTTTTCGAGGAAATAAGCTGGATCACGTCCTCGTTCAATCCCGGAGGGATCTGTTCGTCTTCGACGTCGGTGACAAAACCGTACTTGTATTCCTTGGTGGCGAGTTGCTCGATCGTTTCCTGTGAGGTTGTCATTGGATCTCCGACCAATTTGGTCCTATATGCATATAGTAGAGCATATCGGACATCTGAGCCATTCCGCTCAGCGAAAAGTTCGAGATCCTCGGCGGTGCGGCTCATCGCACGGCCATCTACCCAGCTCGTATCGAGTTTCAGGCGCCGGGCACCGGGCACCAGGCACCGTTCAGCCGCGGTTCCCCACAAAACCGCGCTCAGCGGGAAACGGAAGAGAGCAAGATCGGCTCGGCACGCAGCACCGAGCGCTGAAACTACCGAGTGATAGCAGTGGGTCTCGCGCGACTGAGGAGGCCACCGATCACGAACACCGCCACGGCTCCGACCACGTTCAACCAGAGGTAGGAGACGGACGTGCTTCTCTCAACGATGACGACAGCCACCAATCCGCCGGCGAGACCCCAGAACGCGCCAACGGCGGTTGCTCGGCGAACGCCAACCGCCAGGATGAAGACACCGAGCAGCGATCCGTAGAAGAACGACCCAAAGCGGTTTACGACTTCGATCAGTGACCCCATGTTGGTGGCGTAGAGCGCCGTAACCGACGCGAAAACGCCCCAGAAACCGGTCGCGAGCTTCGACACGTGCAGGTAGTGAGCGTCAGAAGCGGTCTTCCGGTAGTGACGTCGGTAGAAATCGATGATCGTGGAGGTCGATAGGGCGTTCAGCTCGGACGAGATGCTCGACATCGCAGCGGCGAAGATTGCCGCGATCAGAAGTCCCACAAGACCGATCGGAAGCTGCTCGGTTACAAACGTCGGAAAGACATAGTTGACGTCAGTGAAGGCGTCATCACCAGTGACATCCTTGACCAGACGCGTCGCGCGGTCGCGAACGTCGACCATCTGTCGGTCGCTCTCGAGGAATGCGCGTACGGCTGCAGCCTCGCGGGTAGAATCGCCGCTCTGCCGGACCTGCACGAGGTCGTCGGCCGCGCGGCGGCGGAGCGTGAAGGCGTCGTGGAACTCCTCGTCGAGGCCCGAGTACTCCGTGGCTCGTTCGCTACTCTGGACCGCCGCCTTGTGTACGGGATTGAACAACATCGGCGGTTCTGTAAAAAGGTAGAACGTGAAGACTAGGACACCCGTGACGAGAATCAACATCTGCAGCGGGATCTTGGCAAACGCGCTCATCATCAGCGAATACCGCCCGGCTTCAACCGACCGGGCCGTCAGATACCGCTGCACCTGGCTCTGGTCACACCCGAAGTAGCCGAGCATCAAGAACAGACCGCCGATGAGACCCGACCAGAAGGTATAGGTCTCGTTCGGGTCGAAGGTGAAGTCGATCGCGGCGAGACGTCCGGTCGCGCCGGCGACATGCAGCGCCGGTTCGACACCAACGTCAGATGGCAACCCGACGATCAGCGCACCGACGGCAGCGGTCACGCCGACCATGATGACGACCATCTGCTTCACGTCCGCCCACGTCACAGCCTGCACACCACCAAACATCGTGTACAAGGTCGTCGGGACGCCGATCGCCAGAATCGTGAGCGGCAAGCTCCATCCCAAGACGATAGAGAGGATGACGGACGGCGCCGCGATGATGACACCCGCACTCAAGCCGCGCGAGACGAGAAACATCGCAGACGCGAGCACACGCGTTCGTGCGTCGAATCGCTGCTCGAGGTATTCGTAGGCTGTGAAAACCCGCGCCCGATGAAAGAACGGGACGAGCGTCACTGACAGAATGATCATCGCGACAGGAAGACCGAAGTAGAACTGGACAAACCGCACACCGTCGGAATACCCCTGCCCCGTCGTCCCGACCAGCGTGATGGCACTCATCTGCGTCGCCATCACTGACAGTCCGACCGCCCACCAGGGCAACGAGCGTGAAGCGAGAAAATACCCTTCGATGGCACTCGTGTCCTTCGAACGCCGGATCCCGTCGTAGAGGATGTAGGACAGGTACCCGCCAATGATGAGCCAGTCGAAGAGATGCATCTAGGAACTAGTGTCCTGTCACTGTGATTCGTGGCATAAGTTCCGGAGCGCGGCGCCTGCCTGGTAAGGCGCGACGAGGAAGCAGATTGGGCATCTGTGACCGAGGAGCAACGCTGTCAGGCGGGATGCCCCGCCCGGGAATTATGTTGCGAATCACGGTGACAGGACACTCGCAATCGGGACGAGAACGACGATCAGAGTCCAAAGTGGCTCGAGAAAAACCAGATGGCCGTCAGCACGACTACCTGCACGACAACGACAGCAAGATAGGTGACGTTCACGAGACCGAGTATAACTCCGTGTCTTGACACATTCGGAAGTCAAACAAGAGGACTCCGCGCTCTGATAGAGTCATCGATCACCATGGACGCTGCTCGTCGGACAGGCACCCCCCTTCCGGTCGGTCGAATCCTCTTCGGCCTCGTCGCGGTCGCGCTGTTCGTCTCGATTGGACGTCAGTTTGGCGGGCGACTACCGCAGTTCGCTGAATGGGTAGATGGTCTTGGATTCTGGGGACCGGTTGTCTTCATCGCTGGGTACATTGGCGCGACTGTGGCGTTCGTTCCGGGATCGGTCTTGACGCTTGCCGCTGGGGCGATCTTCGGGTTGGTCAGGGGAACCGGCTATGTGATGGTCGGGGCGACGATCGGCGCCGCTCTTGCGTTCCTCGTGGGCCGATACTTTGCGCGAGGAACAATCGAGGATCGATTCGCAGGCAACACGCGATTCGTAGCGATCGACCGCGCGGTCGGGCGCGAAGGTCTCAAGATTGTGTTGCTGCTGCGACTTTCGCCGGTGTTCCCCTTCAATCTACTCAACTACGCCCTCGGTCTGACGAGCGTGCGGTTCATCGACTATCTCATTGCGTGTATCGGGATGGTCCCTGGGACGCTTCTGTACATCTATTACGGCAAGGTCGCTGGCGACGTGGCTCGCCTCGCTGGCGGCGCCACCGTCGGGCGTGGCGCCGCGTACTACGCTGTCTTGGTCTTGGGGCTGGCGGCAGCCATCGCGGTGACGACACTGGTCACCCGAACGGCGCGGCGAGCCCTGCAGGAAACAACAGGAGGACTTGACTCTGTCTAGCTTGCCCCCGCTAGTCGAGCCGGATAGAATTCCGGTGCCACGACTCACCGCGGCGGCGCCCTAACCACGGTGCGCCACTGACGTGTGGCCGGTTTTCTTTGTACGAATGGGTCAAACCCCACTGAGACAGTGCATCTCCTGAAAGCCAATGGAGAGATGCCCATGTCCTATCAGACTTGTAGAGGACGGACGAAAGGAGTCACGAGTTGGATCACGTGACCACAGCTGAACACGCTGCTCACGCCGAAAACGCTCACTCAGAGCATGACCTGGGGTTCCTGAGAACCTACGTGTTCTCGGTGGACCACAAGGTAATCGGCATTCAGTATGCCATCACCGGGCTGCTCTTCCTCCTGTTCGGGTTCACCCTGATGCTGGTCATGAGGTGGCAGCTCGCCTACCCGTTCCAACCGATCCCGATCATCGGCGCGTGGTTGGGCGAGACTCGGGCACCTGACGGCATAATGCTGCCCGAGTTCTACAACCAGCTCGGCGCCATGCACGGCACGATCATGGTCTTTCTTGGCGTCGTGCCGCTCGCTGTTGGTGGGTTTGGGAACTTCGTGCTGCCGCTGCAGATCGGGGCGCCTGACATGGCGTTCCCGAAGATCAACATGGCGAGTTACTGGTCGTTCTTCATGGGTGGCGTCGTCATGTTCGCCAGCTTCTTCGTCCCCGGCGGGGCCGCCAACTCCGGGTGGACCTCATACGCGCCCCTGTCGGTCATCGCGACCACCGGTCAGACGATGTGGCTCGCCGGGATGATTTTCCTGATCACCTCGTCGCTTCTCGGCTCCGTCAACTTCATCGTGACGACGATTCAGCTTCGGGCACCGGGGCTCGGCTTTATGCGATTGCCGTTCTTTGTCTGGGCCCAGCTGGTGACCGCGTTCCTCCTGCTGCTCGCGTTTCCTCCGCTTGAAGCGGCTGGCGTGCTACAGCTGATGGACCGGGTGGCCGGCACGAGCTTCTTCCTGCCGAGCGGGCTCTATGTCGGCGATGCGCCGATCGACGTGAGCGGTGGTGGAAGCCCTCTCCTCTGGCAGCACCTGTTCTGGTTCCTGGCTCACCCAGAGGTCTACGTCCTGATTCTACCGGCGATGGGAATCGTGACGGAGATCATCGCAAACAACACACGCAAGCCGATCTGGGGCTACCGTGTCCTGATCGCGTCGCTGGTCTTCCTCGGCTTCATGTCCTTCGTCGTCTGGGCCCACCACATGTTCATGACCGGGATGGGCACCACGATGAGCTCGTTCTTCCAGACGACAACGATGATCATTTCGATCCCGTCGGTCGTCATCCTGTCGGCCCTGATCCTGTCACTGTATGGCGGCTCGATCAGGTTCACGGTGCCGATGCTGTTTGCGCTCGCGTTTCTTCCGATGTTCGCCATCGGGGGCCTGACCGGGCTGCCGCTCGGTCTCTCGGCACCCGATATTCATCTTCACGACACCTATTACGTGATCGGGCACTTCCACTACGTCGTGGCGCCTGGGACCTTGCTTGCGCTCCTCGGGGGCGTCTACTACTGGTTCCCCAAGGCGACGGGTCGAATGATGAATGACCTACTCGGACGACTCCACTTCTGGGGCTCGTTCATCACCATCAACATCGTCTTCATGCCGATGTTCATCCAGGGACTGGCGGGTATGAACCGACGGATGGCCGACGGCGGCGCACAATATGCGATGAACCAGGACGTGCTCGTTTGGAATACCGTGATCTCCTGGGGCGCCTGGGCCCTCGGGGCGGTCCAGTTGCTCTTTGTCTTCAACTTCTTCTGGAGCATCAAGAACGGCAAGAAGGTCGGCAATAACCCGTGGGAGGCGACGACCCTTGAATGGTCAGCCCCGTCGCCCCCGCCGCACGGTAACTTCGCGACCGCCCCATCCGCGCATCGGGGGCCCTACGAGTACAGCGTGCCCGGAACGGAAAGGGACTTCGTCATGCAGGCTGATTCGGATGAGGCGCGGGCCGAGCCCGCGAAGGCGTAGATCCAATGGAAATACCGTATGTCGTAGACGAACGGCCGGACACGGGGCTGACCAACGTCAAGCTCGGGATCTGGCTGTTCTTGGCATCGGAGGTCATGCTGTTCGGTGGGCTGTTTTCAGCCTACATCCTGCTGCGGATCAACGCAGTGGAGTGGCCGCTTGGTTCGGACATCCTCAATGTTCCGATCGGTGCCTTCAACACCGTCGTTCTGATCTCATCGAGCGTCACGATGGTGCTGTCCTACGCGTCGCTGAAGCTTGACGACCTCGGCGGCTACAGGCGCTACATGGGGATCACGATCGGTCTGTCGCTGCTGTTCCTGGGCGTCAAAGGCTACGAGTACGCCGACAAGTTCTCGCACGGTGACTTTCCGAGTCAGAGTACGTTTCTTGCCATCTACTTCACGCTCACCGGGTTGCACGCACTCCACATCATTGGTGGGGTCGTTGTGAACGGCTACTTCCTGGGACCTGGCAGCGCGATGTGGCACACCAAGAAGACACAATTCATCAATCGCATCGAGGCGGCCGGGTTGTATTGGCACTTCGTCGACCTGGTCTGGATTTTCCTGTTCCCGGTGCTATACCTCCTGTAGTGATCGACCGTAGGAGACATGCGACATGAGTGAAAGCGCGGAGCACGTCAGGGAACATATCAAGTTGTATTGGAAGATCGGCGGGGCCTTGCTGGTGCTCACCGTCGTGACGGTAGGAGCGTCGTACATCCAGTTCGGCGTCGCGCTCGGCGTGACGGTGGCGCTGATCATCGCCGTCACGAAGGGGTCGCTGGTTGCCAGCTACTTCATGCACCTCATCGGCGAACGGAAAAGCATCTACGCAGCGCTGGCTCTGACGGCATTCTTCTTTTTCGTGCTCCTCTTCATTCCCCTGCTTGGCTTGACCGACACGTACGGGGAGCCGATGACGGTGCCGAACGCCAACGCGCCTGCGGCTGCGGAGGAGGCCCACTGATGACATCCCTGCGGGGGGTCCATCTCGTTTTCATTGCGGCGTCGATCGGACTGGCCGTGATGGTGAGCGTGTGGGGCACGGGGATGTACATCTCCGAGCGCGGCTCCTGGGGGCATCTTGCGTTTGCGGCCGGGTCGCTGCTATCCGCTGTGGCGATGGGCATCTACTTGGTCCTTTTCATACGAAAGACCCGAGAGATCGGGATGGAGTAACCAAACCAATGGCGTACCGAATCGCGGGTGTGGTGCTGGCGGCGCTTACGATGGTGGCACTCGTTCCGAGTGAATCTCTTGCGTGTCCTATCTGCTTCGGTGGCGACCCGGATTCGCAGCTCGCACAAAGCGTAAACTGGTCGGTTTTCACGTTGCTTGGGATTACAGGCGGCGTCCTGAGCGGATTCGTTGGTTTCATCCTGCACCTCGTCAAACGTTCGCGGCAGGCGCTGGGTCATGAGTTCGACACTGACAGGCGGTCGACCCCGGGAGGAGAGCTCTAGATGGCGGAGTTGCTGGGACTGCCGATACAGGCGTCGGCTCACGCGTGGGAGATCGACAGGATGATCGTCATCATCCACTACCTGATGTTCGCATTGTTCATCGGGTGGGGCATCTTTTTCGTCTGGGTCCTTATTAGGTTCCGTGCGTCTGCGAATCCACGGGCCGACTATGCCGGAGTCACGAGCCACACATCCAGTTATCTCGAGATCGGCATTGCCGTGATCGAGGCGGTACTGCTGATCGGTTTCGCCATCCCGGCATGGGCCAACCGGGTCAACGATCTTCCGCCGGAGAGTGACTCGACCGTCATCCACATGATTGCCAAGCAATTCGAATGGCATTCCCACTACCCGGGAGACGACGGTCGGTTCGGCCGCCGGGACATCAGCCTCATTACCCCGACCAACGCGATCGGTCTGGATCGCGGCGATCCCAACGGCGCCGACGATATCGTCAGCATCAATCAGATGAACATGCCGGTCGACAAGCCGGTGATCTTGTACCTCTCGACGATGGACGTCATCCACAGCCTCGGAATCGCCGAGATGCGTGTGAAGCAGGATGCCATTCCCGGTATGGAAATCCCCATGTGGTGGGAGCCAACGGTCGAGGGCAGCTTCGAGGTTAACTGCTCACAGCTGTGCGGCCTTGGTCACTACCGGATGCGTGGATTTGTGACGGTCCAGTCGCAGTCTGAGTTCGACGCGTGGCTGGCTGAAGAGGCCACGTTCATTCCATAGCCGAACGACGATTCATCAGCACCGGCGCGATTGGGAACGGCCCGACGGCGCCGCTGCTCGTAGCTTCGAGAACCTCCTTGGCCGGTCCGCGAAGCTTGCTGCTTGCTCCGGTCGCTCTTTTGCCTCCCTTCGAGCTGTAGCCGCCACCATACGCTTCCGGCAGAGCTGTATCCACGGAAGGTTGACGCGGCGGCTGTTGTGACTCTCGCTCGCCTTCACCTGTCTGTACGGGACGACACAGTCGGATTCAAGTCTGCCTAACCACGGCCGAAACTCTGAGGGGAAACGGATCCTCAGTACAATGGAAGCGGTGACTGGTTCAAGACGACGCTGGCTTTTCGGGACGCTAGTGCTCGTCGTCGGCGGCGCTGTGCTGCTGGCCCTTCTCCATGCGCCGTTCAGCCGGCGCTCCGCCATGGGGCTCGTCTCTGAGTTGCTTTCCGACCGCTACGGCATTCGCATGCAGGCGGCGCAGCTCGACTACAACCTGCTGACACTGGACTTCGAACTAACCGAGCTGGCGCTCTCGGACCGAACCAAGG
The DNA here is from genome assembly GCA_965223015.1 of Vicinamibacterales bacterium. Lineage (GTDB taxonomy): Bacteria > Acidobacteriota > Vicinamibacteria > Vicinamibacterales > UBA8438 > CAUZIB01. The sequence goes on from CBDCVL010000004.1 coordinate 66,363, forward strand.
CGCCGTTTCTGGCCGCCGATCGCGTTCATATCAATCTTCCTTGGTCAGCGGTCGCCGGTTCGTTGACCATCACGCTGATCGAGGTAGATTCTTCGACGCTCTCGCTCATTCAGTCCTCGGAGGGACAGTGGAACCTCCCCGAGTCGGACACTGATCCGCCCGGGACGAGCTCAGCGTTTGTCCTGCCTCAGATCGAGCGTCTCACCCTGACTGACCTGGGCATCACGGTGCTTTCCCCCGGCTACGACATTGCAGCAGCCGGCGTGACCCTCGAGCTTGAGACCAATGATGCATCGGCGAGCCTCGGCGGCCCGCTCCGTGCGGGTCAGCCCGTACAGATCCGATGGGGAGACCATCAAACAACGATCGATACACTCGACGGTCGGGTTGCTTTCGACGGGGAGAGCCTCGACCTCGAATCGTTCGAGGTCGCGATGCCCGAGGGGCAGCTTCAACTCGAGGGACGCGTGCGGTCGGTCTTTTCCGAACCAACGCTCGAGCTCGCGTATCAGGCGGGCGTCGCCCTGGCCCAGGCCGCCGACTGGTGGCGGCCTGACCACCAGATCGAGGGTCACGCGACAGTGAGCGGGATCGTTGCCGGGTCCGTTGGAGCTCCCAACCTCACCGCCGAACTGGACGTTCCCGACCTCCGATGGGCAGACCTCTCGGGGGCCACCATGCGCGGTTCCGGTCGGTTCGACTCAGAGGGTGTTGTGGTCGACACCGCCACTGTGACCTGCGGCGCGGCCAGCCTCGACACATCCGGTCGGCTGAGACTTGGCGATAGCTCTGAGCCAAGTCGCTTTGAAGCAAGCTGGCAGGACGTCGACACCGCGGAGTTCCTCCGTCACCTCAACATCGACCCCCCGTACACACCGGGCGGCATCATCTCGGGGCGCGGAAGCCTGTCATGGACCGAATGGGACCCTCACTCGCTCCAGGTGGAGGCCCAGACCACGAGCCAAATGCTCGTGGATACGGATCAGGCAGGCGTCCTTCCGGTCGGAGGTCGCGTTCGGCTCGAAGCGAGCAATGGACAATGGACGTTCGATCTCAACGACGTCATTCTTCCGGGCGTGAGCGTCAGCGGCCAGGTGCGCGGGGTACTCCCCGGGAGCAGAAGCGCATTGACCGACGCAGCAATCGAGGGAACCGTCTCGGTCGATGCTCACGACCTGGAGGAGATCACAGAAACCCTCGCCCTTCGGGGACTCACAGCCGAAGACGGGGTCCCGGGTCTGACTGGCGGCGCGACCACTGAAATCACGCTTGCCGGGACGATCGCTACCCCGTTGGCCGCGGGACTCATTCCCGATGCCACGGTGGGCTTTCGCGGGATCGACGGCATTGGTCTTCGCACGACGTTCACGGCGGACCGCGGCAGCCTCGCCCTCGACCAACTCTCCGCCACCTTGGGACAGAACCGCGTGGTCGGCTCATTGCAATTGGACCTCGGGACCGATTCAGTCGATGGCCTCCTCGACGCAGAGTTCGCAGACATTTCCTCGCTGGCGCCGGCGTTTCCCGAAGCTGTGGCACCGACCGGGTGCTTCGACGCGCATGTCGCCGTCTCGGGACGCTTGGGAGCGCCTACTCTCGAAGCCGAGATCTCCGGTGAGGACCTCACCTTCGCGAGCCGAACCCTCGACCGGCTCGCCGCGCGCGTGTCGCTCGACGACGGCGTGGTCGAAGTCGAATCGTTCGAGGCTCGCCAGGAATCCGGTCTCGTGGATCTCCGCGGATCGTACGTTCTGGCGGACGGCACCTACGACCTCGACCTGACTGCCCGCAGGCTGTCTCTGGCGGCACTCGCTGCCGCATCTCCAGACGAATCGAGCCTGCACGGTCAGCTGGAGCTCGATGTCACGTCGAGCGGGTCCCTGTCCAATCCCACGGCACGAGGAACGGCTCGGATTGATTCTCTCGCATGGGCCGGGCGCTCGTTCGGCTCGGCCAACATCACCCTCGCTGCCAACGAGGGCGCCCTGACTTTCGAGGCTGACGTGCCGTCTCTCAACGCCTCCGGGCGGGGAAGGTTCGGGCTTGTCGATGACACGTCGTTCAATCTCGCGGTCGATCTTCAGCGGACGCCGTTCGAGCGCCTTCTCGGGCCCACGGCCGATGAGGCCGGGCGACTCGACGTCATGGGTGTCGGATCCCTTCAGGTGACAGCCTCAGGAGACCGCACGGCCCTCCTCGACAGTCAGATGACACTCGAACTCGTCGAACTTGATGGCCGCGTCGGAACGACGCAGCTGCGATTGAACGACCCTGGAACGCTCCGATACTCCGACCGAACGTTCTCCGCCGAGCGATTCGAATTGCAGCTCGACGACACACGGGTGGCGCTGTTCGGCTCCCTGTCTGACGCGGCTTCCGAGGTCACGGCGACTTTGACCGGAGAGCTGGCGGACCTCGCACCGATGGTTGAGCTTGCACGAGGTATGGCGGAGGACTCGCCGGCGGTTGATCTCAATGGCAACATCGACGCCCGGATTCTATTGACCGGTTCCCTGGACGCGCCCGATCTGTCAGCCCAGCTCCGACTTCGAGACGGCTCGGTGGCGGTCGGGACCTTCTCGCCGGCAGAGAATCTTGAATTGGACGTGAGTTACGACACACAGACTGTTCGCTTGGATCGGCTCAGAGGAACGTGGCAGGGAACCGTCATCGGCGGCGGCGGCGAACTGCCGGTCGCGCTGCTGGGAGACCAGCTGCCTGCGTGGCTGGAGCGTTCGGCAACCGACCGTCCAGTCGCTCGCCTGAGCCTCACCGCCGATGCCATCTCGAGAGAAACGCTGGCACCGTTTGTTGATCCGGAATCATTGGGCAATCTGGATATTGATTCTTCCGCACAGCTCGACATCGAAGCCAGCGGTCTCGAGATGGAACAGGTGCGGGCAGAGCTTCGTTTGTCCCGGCTCGACATGACGGTCGCTGGTGTTCCGATCACCCAACGACGGGCGACTCACCTTGATCTTAGAGGTGGACCCCGAAATTCGGACAGGTTGTTAAGGTGGGATCCAGACCAAGGAGAAGGAGTCTGGCATGCCACGGAAGAGACGGAGTTATCCGGCTGAGCTGAAGACGAAGGTCGCGTTGGAGGCGCTTCGCGAGGAAGCGACGATGGCGGAACTGGCGGCCCGCTACGATGTGCATCCGAACCTGATTGCCCACTGGAAGAAGAAGGCTCGACAGACGGTGCTGGTCGGCTTCTCGGAGAACCACGAGCGGCAGGAGGCCTCTCGGGAGACCGAGGTCAGGGAGCTGCGGGCCAAGATCGGAGAACTCGTCATCGAGCGGGATTTTTTGTCGAAGGCCTTCGGTCGGTGAGCCGCGGCCGGAGAGTCGAGATGGTCGATCCCAACCACCCACGGCTCAGCATCGTACGGCAGTGCCGCTTGGTGTCGATCGCCCGCTCGTCGTTCTCCGACGAGGGCACGGGCGAGACCCCGTTGACCCTGCGCCTGATGCGGTTGATCGACGAGCAGTTTTTGGAGACGCCGTTTTTCGGTTCGCGTCAGATGACACGCTGGCTCCGCCGGCAGGGCGACACGGTCTCTCGCAAGCGGGTGCGCCGCCTGATGCGGCGGCTGGGGGTGCACGCGCTCTTCCAGCGGCCCCGGACGTCTCAGCCGCACCCGGCGCACCGGATTTATCCCTCCCTGCTGCGCGATTTGCCGATCACACGGCCGAACCACGTGTGGTGCACGGATGTCACCGACATTCCCCTGCAGCGGGGCTTTCTGTATCTGGTCGCCGTGATGGACTGGGCGAGCCGCACGGTGCTGTCCTGGCGGCTGTCCAACACGCTCGATGCGCGCTTCTGCGTCGAGGCCGTGCACGCGGCGCTCGAGCGCTATGGCCCTCCGGAGATCTTCAACAGCGACCAGGGCAGCCAATTCACGAGCGTCGACTTTACCGACGTGCTCACGGAGGCGGGCATTCGCATCTCGATGGACGGCAAGGGCCGCTGGATGGACAACGTGTTCATCGAGCGGCTATGGCGCTCACTCAAGTACGAATGCGTCTACCTGTCCGAGTTTGCCACCGGCTCCGAGGCCCGGAGTGGGATCAGCTCGTGGATGGACTTCTACAACGAGCGCCGACCGCACGCTGCGCTCGACGACCGGACGCCGCAGGAGGCGTACACTAACGGAGGGGTTGCTCGGAGCCCGGGGCTACGCCCCGTCTCCCGTCAGCCCAAGGTCGCGTGAATCATGAACCCGGATTCCACCTTAGCTGTGACGCAAACCTGTCCAAAGGATGGGGTCCACCTCTCTTGTCGACGGACAGCTGCACGTTCGTGGTTTCGACTGGGGCAACGAGGACGATTACCTGACCATTGGTGGCACGGTCGACCTGCGTGGTGAAGCCGCGCTCGACCTGACGATTACCGGCGAGGGCGACCTCCGGGCCATCTCTGCGTTTACAACCGGGATTGCAACCGAAGGCGACGCCCTACTCATCGCAAACGTCACGGGCCCGTTGAGTGAACCAACGGTAAACGGCGCGCTCGAGCTGGCAAGTGCCGGTCTCAGACTCACCGACCCTCAGCTTGTCGTGTCGGAGGTGAACGGGGCATTGTTCCTGACTCGTGACAGCATCCAGTTTCATGAGGTCACCGGTGAGGCCAATGGCGGGCCACTGGAGATCACAGGAGAGCTCGACCTGGTGGGTCTTCGGCCCCAGGGCGACATCCACGTCTCGGGACGGGGTCTCGCGATGAACATACCAGAGGGCGTTCGAACAGAGCTCGACACGGATCTGACGCTTACGGTGTCAGCGGATGACCTCGCGCTCAATGGCACCGTGACGGTTCTACGCGGCGCGTACAGGGAAACCCTCACGCTCACGGGCGGCATACTGGCCGCGCTGCAAGAGCAGGAGTCGGTGACAATCGTCGGAATAGACGAGCCGTCCCCTCTTGACGGCATTGGTCTCAACATTCGTGTCGTCACGGCCGAAGACATCGTCGTTGACAACAACTATGTCGATGCGTCGATCGGCTTCGACCTGCGGGTAGTGGGAAGCGCTGGAACGCCGGCTCTCACCGGTCGTGCCCGCCTGGGGGACGGTGGGCGCCTTCAGCTCGGGAGTCGAGTCTATGAGGTCGAGACGGGAACGGTCGATTTCATTGACCCGACGGGGATCGAGCCCGAGCTCGACATCACCGCCCGGACGAGGGTTTCCGGGCGCGACGTCACGGTCACAATCACCGGAGTGCCCGAGGCGCTTACGACATCGTTCCAGTCGGACCCGGCCGAATCAGAGAGCGATATCGTTTCGCTCCTGCTAACGGGACGGACTCTCGACCAGGTCGGCGTCGCCCCCCAGACGGCTGCGGCCGAACAGGCGCTCGGGTTGGTATCGACCGAATTCCTCGGCAGCACCGGTCGCGCGGTCGGCCTGGACACTCTAGGCATTGGACAGGACACGGCTAGCGGACAGATCCGGTTCGACTCGAGTCTGGTCGCCAGCGAAACCGACCCTGGGGCCCGGCTGACGGTCGGGAAGAACCTCAGCGATCAGGTTCAGGTGATTGCGTCCCAGGATCTGGTCGAGAGCGGTCAGCTGACCTGGATTGTCGAGTACCTCCCACGCACGAACGCCGAGCTCCGCTTTGTGCTCGACGACTTCAACGACCGGTCATACGAGTTCAGACATGCGCTGGCACTTGGCGGCCCGGAGCGAAGGCGCGGCGCTGCGACCAGCGTCCGGCGCGCGAGCCGAGTCGAGGCGGTCGAGTTCAGCGGAGAGCTGGGCCTGGCGGAATCCGAGCTGCGGAGCCGGCTGGACCTACGGGAGGCCGATCAGTTTGATTTCTACCAGTGGCAGCAGGACCGCGACAAGCTCGAGAGCCTGTATGCCGAGCGCGATTACCTAGAGGCACGGGTTCGACCCCAGCGAGTCGAGACAGCCGATGGTGGATCGATCTTGAGATACAGCGTTGTCCGTGGCCCACGCTCGCTGCTGACGATAGAGGGCTTCCAGCTACCCCAACATGTCGTCGTTCAGATGAAGGAGGCCTGGACGCGCGTCGTCTTCGATGGATTCTTGTTCGAGGAGCTGGAGACGCGAGCCCGAGACTATCTGGAAGACACCGGCTTTCTTCAGGCTGAAATCACCGCGGAGGTTCGCGCGTCGAGCACCGAGCACAAGGAGATCGTGCTCCAGATCGAAAGCGGTCCACGCACACGCCAGCGCGAGCTCGTCTTCCGGGGTCACGACCGGTTGACAACAGCCGAGCTTCGCACATTCATCGAGCGTCAGGGATTGGAACAGAGCGTGTGGGCAGACCCAGATCCACTCATCACGTCGCTCTTGTCGCTCTACCGATCCCGCGGGATGCTCGAAGCTCGCGTCACCACCGCACCACCCGAGTTTGACGCCGACCGAGCCGTCCTCGCCGTCATCGTCGTCGAGGGCCCTCTGTTTACGATCGCGAGCGTTTCGATCGATGGCGTCGACAGCAGACCGGCAGCGACGGTCGCGTCGGTCGTCCGTCTGAACGTGGGCGATATCTATTCTGGCCTCGATGTCTCCGATGCCCGTGCGCGTATCGACCAGAGCTACCGTCAGGCTGGGTTCAACGAAGTTCACATCTCCGCCCAGTCAACAGTCGACTTGGCCTCTGATACCGTCACCGTCGTCTTCGAAATCGACGAAGGGCCGCGTCAAGTGATCCGTGAGATTGACGTGATTGGCGGTGAGCACACTCAGGCCAGCCTGGTTTCGCGCGCGCTGCGAATCTCACCCGGTCAGCCTGTCGATGTCGGGGAGTGGAACCAAGCGCGCAAGCGCCTGTACGACACCGGCGCGTTCAGGAGTGTCGACATCGAAGCGCAGGCGCTCGACCCAGAAACTGCTGAGAATGACACCGGCGAACAACCGGTTCGAGCCGCCGTGTTTCTCGAGGAGTGGCCGGCCTACCGGATGCGGTACGGTGTCCAGGTCAAGGACCAAGAGCTCTCGCTTCGTGAGCAGAGCGGTCGCGACTTCAGCCTGGGGCTTGTGGGTGACCTCACCCGGCAGAACTTCGCCGGTCGCGCGGTCACATTGGGAACGGCGTTTCGGTGGGACCGTGACACACGGGTCGTTCGAGGGTTTGCGAGAGTGCCGTCGTTTTTCGGTCTCCCGATCACGTCCAATGTCTTCGTTTCCCAGGAACACAGGACATTCGGGGACCCGGACTTCCTGACGGCGACCGACCAGACGCTGCTCACGCTGGAACAGCGTCTCAAGCCACGACCCTCGATGACAATCGCCTACGGCTACAACTTCGAGTGGAATCACACCTTCGACGTGGCTCCCGACCCGGACGACCCGTTCGGCGGATTTGACGAGGCGGTCAATATCGCTCGCCTCACGGCCGGAGCAATCATCGACACACGCAACGACCTCTTCGACGCCACGCGCGGCTGGTTCCATTCGTCTAATGTGGAATACGCGCCAGACGCCCTGGGCTCGCAGCTTCGGTTTATCAAGTACTCAGGGCAGCAGTTTCACTACTGGCCACTCGGAAGCGACGTGGTCCTCGCGTCGGCCGCGCGTATCGGACTCGCGGCGGGGTTCGACCAGGACCTGATCCTGAGCGAACGATTCTTTGCGGGGGGTGGAAATACGGTCCGCGGGTACCGTCGGGACTCGCTTGGTCCCCTGTTCTTCGGCCAGCCAGACGGAGGCAACGCCCTCATTGTGCTGAACCAGGAAGTGCGCTTTCCGATCTTCCGGATCGTGCGCGGCGTCGGCTTTCTGGACGCAGGCAACGTGTTCTCGCTGATCGAGGACTTCACGTTGACGAACCTTAAGGTTGGAGCCGGCGTTGGGCTCAGACTCGATACGCCCTTCGGGCTCTTCCGCTTCGACTTCGCCGCGCCGTTGTCAGAGATCGAAGAGAATCGAAAAAGCCGGTTCTTCTTCTCGATCGGACAGGTGTTTTAGGACGGTGTACTAGACTGGGCTTCGCCCCGAACCCCCGTCAGCGACGGCCTCTGACGCTCCTCATCAGCGACTCCACGCGTCTCGCCTCGGGCGCGTCGGGTGCCAGCTGCAAGAAACGCTCGAAATCGATGGCCATCAGGTCGGGCCGCTCCAGGCGCGAGTGTGCCTGGCCTCCGTAGTAGTAGGCATAGGCAAACGCCGGGGCATGCGTCCGGGCCGCTTCGAATGCCTCAGCCGCGCCGGGGTAATCTTCCCTGAAGGCGTGCACGAGACCCAGCTGATACTGGGCAATAGCGGCGACCGATCCGGTGACCGCCTCGCGCCCGCTCGCCGGATCGCCGCTCAAGAGGTCAACTGCCTGCTGTGCGCCACCAAACGCCTCCTGCACAGCTTGCTCCCCCGGCGCAGCGCCGTCGGCGACAAGTGCGTTGGCCGAGCGGCCAATCGACGCCCATGGATCTCCCGCGCCGCGCGCGATGAGCTGTTGATACACGGCCCTCGCTTCGTCGAACCGATCAAGCCGCTCAAAGCTCGACGCAACCAGATATGTCCCCAGCGGGTTGGCCGTCTCCTGGCCCTGGTCGACGATTTCTTGATAACGACCAGCCTCATACCAGCTCTGGATCTGCCCGATTTCAGCCTGCTGAGCGAACAAGAAAAGGGCGACAGCTAAGACACGCATCGACGACTCCTTTAGAGGACAGCTTGACTGGGCCGGCCATTCCCAAGCCCCGTATCTGTTTCCTCTCGTGCACCTACTAAACGATCTTGCAACTCTCGGGGACGCAACTCTCGGGCCACTTCGTTGGGGGAGAGCTCAGGGCCGAGCAGAGTCGATTTCCTCGCGCACAATTTCGTCAAACGTCTCGAACGGTGCGGCGCCCAAAACCTGGCGGCCGTTGATGAAGACCGTCGGGGTCGACGACACCCCGTATTGCTGACCGACCTGAAGGTCTCTCCGAACCCGCTCGGCGTAGCGGTCCTCGTCGAGGCACGTCGCAAACGCAGCAGCGTCAAGCCCAAGCTCCCCTGCGTACTCGTTCAGCGACGGTACATCGAGCGCGTCCTGGCTCAGAAACATCTTGTCATGGAGCTCCCAGAACTTACCCTGTTCGTGGGCACAATTCCCAGCCTCGGCCGCTTTGAAGGCGTCCGGGTGGTTCGGAAGCGGATAGTCCTTGTAGACAAACCTAACCTGGCCGTCATAACGATCGAAGAGCTCATCCAACGTCGCGGTGGCGCGTTGGCAGAACGGGCACTGGAAGTCCGAGAACTCCACGACAACAACTGGCGCGTCGGACGGTCCGCGTGAAGGATCCTCCGGTAACACCTCGACCTGCTGCCGTGGCGGACCGAGGGTGTCAACCGTCAGAACGATGTCGTCGGCCGCGAGGCGAAGCCCTGACACGTACTCTCGCAGCGCCTGGGCTGGACGCTGCTGCTCGATCGCACCGACGACCTGTGCGCGCGCCTCCTCCAGCGTCTGATCGCTCAAGAAGTCTCTGTTCTGGTCGTAGACGTACTGTACTTCCTCGTCAGTGATCGGAAGCGTTCGCGAAGGGAGCTCAGCCGACAGCAGCTCGTCACGCGACATTCCGCGGGCCTCGGCCTCTCGTTCGATGAGGTGTTCGCCGATCACGAGGTCGAGAGTACGCCGGCGGGCGTCGTACAGCTGCTGCAGCATGCGAATCCGTGTATCCCCGTCGTTTCGGCTAAACGCGTCCTCGACATCCTCGAACGTGACCACGATGTCACCAATACGCGCAACCTGCGTGCTGGGGTCAACCTGAGAGCGGACGTCCCGCTGGAACGCCAGCAGCGCAACGATGGCCAAGCCGGTCACCACCAGCAATAGTCGGGCCTGTGGCATCAGACACCTTTCTTTCTCTAGACGGGGCCGGCGGCCCCGAACCCCGCCGTCGGCGCTTGCGGGATCCCTGCGCCCCGCGCCGCGCCGCCGGGGCGCGCTGTGCTGCGCCCGCCCGGCTGCACTGGTCAAACGGGTCTCAGAAGGGGCACTCTAACACCGGCACTTTCCCGAAGTCTATGAGCCGAGCCGATGACCGCCGATAATTAGGTAGGAGCAGCACACCCGATGAGACGATCAATGACTTCCCACGCGAGCGTGGCAACTACGGCCGTGCTCGTGGCCTTCGTCCTGTTTCAGCCTCTCGGTCACGGTCAGGGCGGCGCACCAGCGCCAGGATACCCGCCCGTTCTTCGAGATGTGCAGCTGGCCTTCCCAACTCGGGTCGGAAACCCCCTCAGGCCGGTCGAGGACTATCTCCGGATGATCGCCCTCCCTCGAACGTCTCCGCTGCATTCCGGCCCCACATGGACTTTCTACGCGCGGGTGGAACCGATGATTCACGATAGTGCGCAGCGCCTGTGGTTGTCAGGTCTGTTTCATAGCGTCTGGGTCGACGTCGTAGATGATCCGTTCCCGAACGGTGCAGAGGCGAAGCGTGTCGTGTTCAACGTCGTAGAAAGAAGGCAACCCGGTCCAGCACCGGTCCACCTTCCCGAACCGCCGCCCGGATTCGAGCACCCACCGCCTTCACACGAACGGGTCTATCCGCCGCCCGGAAGGCGATAGGAACCACGATGTCTCATCGGGTTCATTCGCGGCTCCCGACCCGAGACCACGACCTCGACGACGTGGCGACAACAACTGACCCCGAGATTGTTGCCGCATACCTCGAAGACGCCGCCCACTACCCGGGCGGCCATGCCACCGCACTCGCACGACCACGATCCGAGGGCGCCGTCGCTGAGCTGGTCAGGAGCGCCGGGACTCTCCTCCCCATCGGTGCCAAATCGTCGCTAACCGGCGGGGCGACGCCGATGGGCGACACACTGGTCGCGATGGCTGGACTCGATCGCCTCACAGCGATTGGGGAGACTCGCCTCACGGCCCAGGCGGCGTTCCGCTAGGGGTCATCCAGGAGGAACTGTCCCGCCGCGGAGCGTTCTACCCACCGGCACCAACGTTCAATGGTGCCTTTGCCGGTGGCGTGATCGCAACGAATGCCGCGGGTGCCACGACGTTCAAGTACGGCAGCACCCGAGATTGGGTGCAAGGACTAACGGTTGTGCTGGCCAGCGGTCGCGTCCTCGATCTCGAACGGGGCCAAGCCTACGCACACTCCGACGGCTACTTCGAAATCGTTGACGACGGACACATCACACGTATCCCGGTTCCCAGCTACCAGATGCCCGACGTGTCCAAACGGTCGGCCGGATACTTTGCGGCACCGGGGATGGACCTTGTTGACCTGTTCATTGGATCCGAAGGCACGCTGGGAATCGTAACAGAGGCCAGCCTTCGGGTTGTTCCCCAGCGTCCTCTCACCTGTCTCCTCTGGCTCACGATACCGGACGAACCGACGGCGCTTGCGCTGGTGGCCTCGCTGCGCCGGGAAGCCCAGGCGACGTGGCGTTCACACGACACACGTGGGGTGGATGTCGCGGCGATCGAGCATCTCGACAGACGGAGCGTAGAGATACTCCGAGAGGACGGAGCAGATCAGGCGCACGGGGTGAGACTCCCGCTCGATACAGCCGTGGCTCTGATCGCGCAGGTGGAGCTGCCAGCCGGATCCTTCACCACTGGGGATGAATCGTACGCGCAAATAGCAGATGCCCAGGCCGCTGATGCGCCAGACACTCCCCTGGTTCGGCTGTGTCGGCTCATGGCCCAGGCCAGCCTGCTGGACCGTGCCGAGATCGTGCTACCTCAGGACCATCGGCGCCAGTCTCAGATTCTTGCTTTGCGAGAGGCGGTGCCCGAGGCTGTCAACCGTCGTGTCGCCGAGGCTCGCCGCTTGAGCCCCAAGGTCCAGAAGACAGCAGCCGACATGATCGTGTCCTTCGATCGTTTCGAAGAGAGTCTTGAGCTGTTTCGCGGAGCATTCGACCGATACTCGCTCGACTACGCGATCTGGGTGCACATCTCGGACGGGAACGTCCACCCAAACGTCATCCCGCACCGACCTGAAGACGTGCAACGTGGTCAGGACGCCATCATGACCTGCGGCCGCGAAATCATTGCGATGGGAGGCTGTCCGCTCGCCGAGCACGGCGTCGGGCGGAACCCCGTCAAGCAGCAGTTGCTGCTCGAACTCTAAGGGGAAGGTGGCATCGAACAGATGCGTCGCGTCAAGAGGGCTCTCGATCCCAAGTGGCGACTTGCCCCAGGCGTTCTATTCTCTGGACGTGGCTAATTCTTGTCAGACCGGCCGGCGGCTGTTTCAGAATTCGCGCCGACGAAAGCTTCCGATGAACCAGGAAACGAGCCCAACGGTGAACGCTCCGAGCATGGCCCACCCAAAGGATCGAACACCGAAACCCGGAACCAGCCACGCAGCCAACCAGAACGCGAGCCCATTGACGACCAAATAGAACAGTCCGAGTGTCACGACTGTAATCGGGAGAGTGAGCAGCACGAGTACCGGTTTGACGACTGCGTTGACAAAGCCGAGAACCAGCGCGGCTACCATCAAGGCGGTCACGGACGTGACCTCTACGCCAGGAAGAAGCCAAGAGGTCGCGCCGAGCGCCAGCGCTATCGTGATCCAGTGCACAAAGAATCGTCCCATGCTGTCAACTCTAACGTGAAGTGCCGTAGGCCTGGCACGCGATGCGCCCTACAGGCGAACCCTACGCAGACGGAGGGCGTTGCCGATTACAGAGAGCGAGCTCAGAGTCATGGCCGCACTGGCCCACATCGGGCTGATGAAGACGCCGACAAACGGATACAACGCCCCGGCCGCAACCGGGACACCTACACCGTTATAGACAAAAGCGAGGAACAAGTTCTGGCGAATGTTTCGCATCGTTGCGCGACTGAGCGTCCTGGCGCGCGCGATTGCGCGTAGATCGCCTTTGACGAGCGTCACGCCAGCGCTTTCGATCGCGATGTCCGTTCCGGTTCCCATGGCGATTCCAACCGCGGCCTCCGCGAGCGCCGGCGCATCGTTGATTCCGTCGCCCGCCATCGCGACAACGTGACCCGCCGCCTGACGCTCGGCCACGATGCGCTGCTTGTCGGCCGGCAAGACTTCGGCAATCACACTGTCAGGCGGGAGCCCGAGCTGGGAGGCGACCGCCTCGGCAGTCGCCCGACTGTCGCCGGTGACCATCACAATCTGCAACCCGTCGTCCTGGAGGCGGCGAATCGCTTCCCCCGTTGACGCCTTCACTCGATCGCTTATGCCAAGTGCGCCAACCAACACGCCGTCGACTCCAACAAGCACGACGGTTTCACCACGTGCCGACAGGGCGGCACGGCGCTCTTCGATCGCGTCGGTGTCGATTCCACGGGCTGCGAACATTGGCGCAGTGCCCAGGATCACGCGATGGCCCGTCACCATGCCACTCACGCCCCGCCCAGTTTCCGACTGGAAATCGGAGACAGGGGGAATCGACAGGTGGCGTTCTTCGGCAGCCTGTACGACAGCACTGGCCAGCGGGTGTTCGCTCGCACGCTCGAGGCCAGCTGCGATCTGCAGCAGGTCGTCTTCTCCCAGGTCGGAGACCGTCACCACCGTGTGCACTCTCGGACGGCCCTCGGTCAGCGTCCCCGTCTTGTCGACAATCAGCGTGTCGACACGCTCGAGTGTCTCGAGCGCCTCTGCATTCCTGATCAGCACTCCGACGGTTGCCCCGCGCCCTGTGCCGACCATGATCGCCATCGGAGTCGCGAGCCCTAGCGCGCATGGGCATGCGATGATCAGAACTGCGACGGCGCTGACGAGGGCTAGGGCGAATCGAGGTTCAGGTCCCCAGACGCTCCAACCGACAAAGGCCACACCCGCAACCGCAATGACCGCCGGAACGAAGTACTCTGCAAGGCGGTCGGCCAGACGCTGGATTGGCGCGCGGCTTCGCTGGGCCTCACTCACCATTCGGACGATCTGGGCCAGCATCGTCTCGCTCCCGACATGCTCCGCACGCACCACCAGGCTCCCGGTGCCGTTGACCGTGGCGCCAAGAACATGACTTCCTGATTCCTTCTCTATGGGAATCGGTTCGCCGCTGATCATCGACTCATCAACCGAGCTCCGCCCATCTACGACAACCGCGTCGACCGGGATACGCTCCCCAGGACGCACGCGTAGCGTGTCCCCGACATGGACGAGACTGAGCGGCACATCGTCCTCACCGTCGTCCGTGACGCGGTGGGCAATCGAAGGAGCTAGGCCCAACAGAGACCGAAGCGCCTCGCCGGTCCGATGACGCGCTCGAAGCTCCAGCACCTGACCCAACAGCACCAGCACGATGATGACGACCGACGTGTCGAAGTAGGGCTCGACGCCTCCGTCTCTCCGGAACCCGACGGGAAAGACCTCGGGCACCGCAGTTGCTAGAACGCTGTACAGGTAGGCCGACCCTACGCCCAGGGCGATGAGCGTGAACATGTTGGGACGACGAGTGACAATCGACGCCCACCCTCGCACGAAGAACGGCCGCCCGGCCCACACCACGACCGGCGTTGCAAAGACGAGCTGGATCCAGTTGGACAACGCCCGTGGGACCAGCTGAGTCATCTGGCCACCCAAGACCATTTCGGTCATGGCCAGCGCGAACACCGGAAACGCAAGCGCCGCTCCGATCCAGAACCGCCGCGTCATGTCCACCAGCTCAGGACTAGGCGGCTCTTCCACGGTCACCGCCCGAGGCTCGAGCGCCATTCCACACGCCGGGCACGAACCAGGTTCGTCCCGAACCACCTCGGGGTGCATTGGGCACATGTATTCGACCTTGGCGAGCGTGTTGGTCGAGATGTCGGGCTCGAGCGCCATCCCACAACTCGGACACGGGACCGGGTCTGGCTCGCGAACATCGGGGCACATCGGACAGACGTATGCGGCAGCGCCTGGTGTGTCGGATGGTCGGCCTCCGGAGCTCGGACGCTGAGCCTGGGCCTGGGAGGCTGGCGGTCGAAGGAACTGTTCCGGGTTGCTCTCAAACGCCGCCTGACATCCGCCGCAGCAGAACAGGTACGTCGTCCCGTCGTGGGCGAATGAGTGGCGGGGTTGCTCAGGACTCACCTGCATCCCGCAGACCGGGTCACGGGTTTCGACGGCCATACGCTCAGTCTACTGCCGGCTTCCGAGCCAGGCGCGCCGGAAGTCCCGCTGCTCGCGCGACAGCCTGCCCCCAATAGACTCGAGCGTGACGAGCTCGACTCCAGAGTCCTCAGCCAGGGTGACGGTCGACTCGACCGGGGTGCCACGACGCTCGAACCCAATCGCGATGGTCTCGCCCGGCTGCCTGTCTTCGAGGATCAGCGCGAGGTCACTCCCGGAGCCAACAGGCCTTCCATCCAGCATCGTCAGAAGATCATCGACGTCGACACCGGCCTCGTGAAGCGGCGACCCGTAGGGCGTCGGCTCTGATACACGCGTTCCGGAACCGAGATAGACCCGCCCCAACGATGCGCGTCCCGGGGCGCGAGCTCGCAAGACGAGGCCGGCACGCTCCAGCAGCTCGGCATACGCAACGACGTCGCGGCCTTCGACGAACCGGTCGAAGAAGGCTGTCGCGAACACTTCGTCCCCCGCCACGGCCCCAAGGACCTCGCGCGCATCGGCGAGCGTGTACGGCCGGTCTACGATGCCCGGAGCCGCCCCACCTGGCTTGCCGAACCGAACCCAAAGCGCCTTCATGTAATCGTCGAGCGTGACATCACCGTTGGTGCGGGCACGAAGCCCGAGATCGAGACCAAGGCCGATGGCCTCTCCCCAGGTGTAATAGGAGATGAAGGTGTTTCCGAAGTTTGTTCGGTCTATCGCCGCCGCGGCATCGGTGAATGGCGCAAGCCGACTCATCTCGACGGCGCTGTGTAGCCGTCGTCCCGGGCCGGTGATCACCGCGTCAAGCGTCGCGCCGAAGCTCCCGAGCACTCGCGGCAGTGTCGTCACACCGGCACGCAGCGTTAACAGCTTTCCGTAGTAGTTGGTAAACCCTTCGGCCAGCCAGAGCTCCTCAGAGACGCTCGCGTCTGTGAAATCGAACGGCTCAAGCGATCGCGGGCGGATCCGCTCGACGTTCCACGCATGAAAGAATTCGTGGGCAACCGCTCCGAGCAACCGTTCTCGCTGCGCCGGCGCGTCGAGACGGGCACTCGACGTCAGAACCGTGCTGTTGCGATGCTCCATTGCGTCACCGCTCGCGTACGTCAGGTAGTCTGCGATGAACGTGTACGTCTTCGTGTCGAATACCGGGAACTCTCCAAACACGAGTACCGACTCGCGCACGATCTCCTCGACAGCCTCGACGAAAGCGTCGACTCCACCGGCCGCGTCGTGATGGACCGCAACGCGGAACGTCGGTCCACTTGCCCCCAATGCTGGATCAGGCACGACGAACGTGCGCAGCTCGAAACGGCTCAGCTCGATCGGGCTATCCATCAAGTATTGGAGGTTGGGCGCTGTAAACACCCTCGGATCGTCGGTCGAAAAGAGCTGGGTCGCGGCCCGCCACCCCGCCCCGGGCGGAGGTTCGAGTATGAGGCGTGCTCTACGGTCCTCAAGGCCGATGGCCCACATGAGCACGGCCGGGATGTTCATGTGTGCGTGAGTCGAGTCGACCGCCAGGTAGGTGCCATCGACCCGGTCCCCGAATACGCGGTATCTGATCCGAACCGTTCCAGCGTGTTCCGGCACTGCCCATTCGTGGGCATTGGGCCGCGTGAACGTCAACGCCGTTCCGGTTCCGTCGTCAGCGCGTACGCCGAACACGTTCTTGGCAAACTCGTGACGTGCATACCGGCCCGGCGAGGCCGTGCTCATGCGGATACGGAGCGGAGCGTCCGGGAGCTCCCTAAAGGTAGCGTCGACCGCAAGCCATCGGTGCTCAGGCGCAGGGAAGGAGAGACGGTACTCGACCGTGGCGCTCGTCTGCCCCCGTGCACCGGTGGCCGCGACCAGGACGGCCAGGGAGAAGACGGGCACGGCACAGTACCGGAAGCGCGTCACACAAGTGGTCCTTCCGAGCCCTCGTCCAGAAGTTGACTGACAATTGTGTCTTCTGGCTGAGCGCCCAGGATCTCGATCCGCTCATCGATGACCGTCTTTGGGACCCCTGACACACGGTAGTGCCGGGCCAGATCAGGGAACTCAGTTGCTTCGATCGCGGTCGCCCTGATGCGGGGACTCGCCGCTGCCAATCGAAATGCCAGGCTGACCGCCTGGGGACAGAACGTTCATGTCGGTGTGACGAAGACCTTTATGTCGACACTTCGTTCCAACCCCGCAATCGCGGCAAGGCTCTTGTCGCTCAGCCCGATCTCGCCCGTCCCCGCAAGTAGCACCGCGTCGACGATCGATGCAAGCTCATATCCAGCCGGCACCCCATAATACCGGATCCCGAGGTCGCTCTCCCCGACGATTGCGATCGCTGGCGCACGCTCTACGCCGTACTCCTCGACCTTCTCCTTGTCGAGCACGAGGTTGTGCTCCTCGACGGTAATCCGTTCCGACAGGCCTGCGATCTGATCGATTGCCTGCCGGGCTGGAAGGCACGTATCGCACCCGAAGGTCTGCGTGAAGAAGACCAGGCGAACCGAGTGCTCGAGATGCGAGAGCTTCCACTCCAGATCGTCACCGCCGCCTGGAACACTCATTCGGAGATTATGACAAAAGACATCACGGGCAGGGGGAAAGACGCTCCCGCCTTCAGACCTTCTTACTTGAACAAATCGTCAAACGCCTGGCGGGCACCGCTGTCACTCGCCGGCGTCGACGCTGTGCGCGTTTCCCGCTCAACGGTGACACGCGGCTGGTAATAGCTGCACGTGTTCCGTATGTCCTTCGGCGCGACGCGGGTCGGAATCGGCTGGCTGCACTCGAAGGGACTTCCCGTGTCGAACCAGGTGCACTGGGCGCAGCTGCGGAGGTCGCTCTCGCACTTGGGACACTGAGCATCGCCCGCGATCGGAGTGGCGATGGCCTGACCGCACCGTGCGCACTTCAACACGTCTCGGAACCCCGGCATGTTCACCTTTTGGGGTTCCCGCGGGCCATACCCTCGACGCGGTCCACGCTCGCCCTTCTCACCGCGAGGCTCGCGATCCCCGCGCGGGACGTCAGGCGACTCGTCCTGGTATCCCCGCTGCTGATATTTCCGTACCATGTTGGCGGAACAACCTTTCGTGAGACGTATCTACCGTAACCTCACGGCCTTTGTCCAGGATACACTCCTCGCCCATGGTCCAGCGGAGAACCGGCTCTATCGTGTACCGGGAGGATCTGTCGCGTCACCTCATGATCCTCAGATTGATGCCTGAGGTAGGGTCACGGTTTCCTCCGTCCAAAGCCGGCCAGTACATCGCCCTCAGCAGCGACGACTGCGAACTGACGACGAAAATCGGCCTTGGCAGCGATGGAAAGGCGCTCTACGGTCCCGCCCTGGACGAAGCCGGTGCTCGAAGAAAGGGCACGATCACGCATTCCTATTCCCTCGCGTCAGCCCCATTGGGAACAGGAGACCCATGGATACTTGGAATTCTATGTCGCACTGGAGTCGCTTCGCGATGGCAGCTACGGCCGCTTGAGCTCGGCATTCGTCAAACTCGACCCCGCGAACGATCGGTATCGCTCGCTGGGCTATGTCGACCGCATTGTAGGTACCTTCACGCTCGAGGACCGCACGCGCGGATACGAAAACGTCCTGATGGTCGGGACCGGAAGCGGTCTTGCGCCTTTCGCCGCGATGACCAAACAGCTGCACCACGATGCGACGGCCGGACACGGCGACAGGCGGCGCTATACGCTACTCCACACCAATCGCACCTCCGCAGAGCTTGGGTATCACAAGACTCTGCAGGAAATCGAGCGCTCGGGAACCTTCGACTTCGTCTACATCCCAACGGTCAGTCGACCAACCGAGCGGGACCGCAGCGACCCCACGCTCGGAATCGGTCGAGCGAACAACATTCTCCGCGCTCTCTTGGGATTGCCGACGAGAGAAGAGGAAGTACTCGAAGAGACGGGTCGTTCGCGCGAAACCACCGGAACAGGCCCGCAGCCATACAGACCCGAGTTGCCCGCGCACGTGTCGCCCCAAGGCCTGGCCGCACGAATCGCGCCGGCCACGACAAAGATCCTTGCCTGCGGAAACCCGGCGGGACTGTCGGATATGGGTCAGACCGCCGAGCGATGCGGCGTCGCGTTCGAAAAAGAGGACTGGTAGGATGGCGCCCGCGGCCTCACTCCCCGAGGTGCTCGACAGCTTGTCTGACTTCCGCGTTGTCAGGAAGTGTGGGAATGTCGTAGACCTTCGAGAACACAATCGTCCCACCCTTGTCGATCACAAAGACGGCTCGCTCTGAGATTCCGCCCTCTCGTGCGACACGATACGCCTCGGCCACCGCCCCGTGAGGGTGAAAATCGCTGAGCAGGTCGAACGAGATTCCGCCCAGGCTCTTCGCCCACTCCACTTTCGCCGGCACTGCATCCACACTGATGCCGAGAATGTGCGTGTCATGTTGGACGAACCACTCGCGATCGCTCTCGTAGTTCGTCATCTGATTCGCACAGACCGGCGTCCACGCGAGCGGGTGAAACGCAATGATGACGTTGTTTCGACCCCGGAAACTTGACAGTGTGACGTTGCCACCGCGGTGACTCCCCAGCTCAAAGTCCGGAGCCGTGTCTCCCTCCTGCAATGCCATCTCGAAAGGATACTGTACGATGGACCCGATCTCTTTCCGCCCACTCTGACGTGTCGCACACTAGATTCAGTCAGGCAAATGCGGTACGTCCCCGAGTTCGACGGGCTGGGTACGCCCCGTGGCGCGGTACTCGAAGGTCCACACTAGGTCCTCCTGGACGTTTCGTAGCCGCCGCGGACACGTTCCGGCGAGCCTGGACACACACTGCGTGACGACGTAACCTTCGAGGATCCGAGGTAACAATGCTTATACGACTCTCCGTTGCTTTTCTCGCGCTCTTTCTTCTGATTAGCCTGCCGTCGTTCGCGGAGATCTACACGGAGTGGCTGTGGTTCGGGGAAACTGGCTTCCAACCGCTGTTTCTCAAGAGCCTGGCGACGAAGATCCTACTCGGAGTCTCGGTCTTCATTGCGGCTTTCGGGTTCCTCTTTGCCAACCTTCGAATGGCGCTCAGAGGACCGAGCCGGCCGTACATGGTCTTCCCGGGCGGCGGTGACATCCAGCCGATCGTCTTGGAACGCCGGCATCTCGGTTTCGTCGCGGCCGGCCTCTCCGGTGTCGTGGCGCTCTTCCTCGCTGGCATCGCATCCAGCCAGTGGATGGTCGTGTTGCAGTTTCTCAATGCCACGCCGTTTGGCAGCGTCGATCCGATCTTCGGGCGCGACGTTTCTTTCTATGTGTTCACACTCCCGATGTTGGATTTCGTTCGATACATGCTGATGGGAGTCACGGTTCTCACGTTCATCGGCTGCACGGCGGTGTATGTCATCACGGGACGGCTCGTGCTCGCACCCGAGGGACTCACCATCAGCCCTCAGTCACGGCAACACCTCTCGATGCTGATCGCGGTCGGATTCGTTCTCCTTGCCGCGGGCGCCTACCTCGACATGCCGCGCACGCTGACCATGCCAGCGGGCATCATCGATGGGGTGTCGTATGCCGACGACGTGGTACGCCTCCCGGCACTTTGGGTGCTGACGGTCGTGGCCGGAATCGGAGCGCTCGCCGCCGCCTACGGCGCGATGTCGTCCTCCCTCTGGCCAGTCGGCGCAGCGGTTGCTGGATATCTCGTGGTCGTGCTCGGTAGCGCCGGCGCGGGCACGCTACTCCAGCAGTTGGTCGTCACACCCGATGAGCAAACCAAGGAGGCCCCCTACATCACACACAACATTGCGGCAACGCGCCTGGCATTCGCACTCGACGAGATCGAGGGGCGCCAGGTCTCAGGTGACGCGACGCTTGACCTCTCCGACATCGCGAACAACGCGGAGACGATCAATAACGTCAGGCTATGGGATCACCAGCCGCTGCTCGATACGTTCGGCCAGATCCAGGAGATTCGGACCTACTACGAATTCGCGTCGGTCGACAACGATCGCTACGTCGTCGACGGGGAGTACCGCCAGACGATGCTCTCGGGCCGCGAGCTCAACTCAAACAGCCTGCCGAACCGTTCGTGGGTAAACGAGCGCTTGCAGTACACGCATGGGTTCGGTGTTGCGATGGGTCCAGTCAACGAAGTCACACAGGAAGGACTGCCCGTCCTCTTCATCAGGGACCTGCCGCCCCGGTCAGAAACGAACCTGACGGTCGACCAACCGAGCATTTATTTCGGCGAGCTCTCGAACGACTACGTCGTGGTCAACACCACTACCGACGAGTTTCATTACCCCGAAGGAGAAGACAACGTCTCAACGAGATACGACGGCACGGGTGGGCTGCGCGTGGACAACCTGATGCGGCGGCTGCTGTTCTCCCTCCGGTTTCGCTCGTACGAGCTCCTGGTCAGTGGCCAGGTCAGCCCCGACAGTCGCGTGCTGTTTCACCGCAATATCTCGGACCGCGTGTCAACGATCGCGCCATTCCTGCAGTTCGACGACGACCCATACCTCGTCGTCGCGGACGGGCGGCTCTTCTGGATTCGGGATGCCTATACCGTGACAGACGGTTATCCGTACTCGACCCCGGTGACGAATGGCGTCAACTACATTCGCAACTCTGTGAAGGTCGTCATTGACGCCTACCACGGCACAACAACCTTTTACCTGGCTGACCCGGAAGACCCGATCGCGGCCACTCTTAGTGAGATCTTTCCCGGCTGGCTCCAGCCGCTCGACTCAATGCCGGAGGCGCTGAAGAGTCATCTTCGGTATCCCGAGGGGATCTTCGCGCTCCAGACGGCGATGTACTCCATCTACCACATGACGAATCCGTCAGTCTTTTACAACCGCGAAGACCAGTGGGAAGTTCCGGTTGTTGACGGCGACCAGATGGAGCCTTACTACACGATCATGCGGCTGCCGGGTGAGGATCGCGCCGAATTCATCCAGATGCTGCCGTTCACACCGCGGGGCAGGAACAATCTGGCGGCATGGATGGTCGCACGCAGCGACGGGGAGAACTATGGCAAGATGCTCGTGTTCCAGTTCCCCAAACAGAAGCTGATCTTCGGCCCATCCCAGGTTGTTGCTCGAATCAATCAGGACCCAGATATTTCCCCTCAGCTCACGCTCTGGAATCAACAAGGGTCCGAGGTGATTCAGGGAACCCTCCTCGTGATCCCGATCGAGGAAGCCCTGCTTTATGTCCGTCCGATGTACCTTCGCGCGTCCGGAGGCCGTATCCCGGAGTTGAAACAGGTGGTCGTGGCCTATCAAAACCAGATCGTGATGGCCGAGACGCTGGAGCTCGCGCTGAACGAGATGTTCGGCGGCGGGCCGACGGGTGTCGCTCCCCTGCCAACTTCCACGCTCGTTGCCGACGCCTCACCGCCGGCAGACGATCCGCGGCCGCCCGGTACTGGCACAGCGTCGCCGACCTCGCTGGCTCAACAGGCGCAGGGCCACTACGCTCAGGCCCTCGAGGCACAGCGTGAGGGAGACTGGGCACGCTACGGCGAGGAGCTCGAGCAATTGGGCGAGACCCTGGAGAGGCTGCAGGGAGGACAGTGACCGGTCGTGACCGCCCGGTTCCTGGTGCTGGGTTGTCGATTCCGAGTCGCGCGTCGCGTGTCGTCGTCGCTGGCTTCTCGCTTGGACTGTCTCTGGGACTCGTGAATTGTGGGGGGTCGGGTGCTCAACTCGAACCGGTCCAAGAACCGACTCCAGGACTAAGGGCTTTTACGGGAGCACGACTGATCGTCGGCAGCGGGTCGGTCGTTATCGACGACGGGGTGTTGATCGTGCGCGATGGACGGATTGCGTCGGTCGGGGACAGAGATACGGTCGAGATTCCAGGCGATGCTCACGTGGAGGACGTTTCAGGGAGGACCATCATCCCGGGGCTCATCAACGCCCATGGGCATGTCAACAACGTCCGAGGGTTGCAGGCCGATCCGGCTTTCTACACCGAGGCCCATGTTGAGGATCAGCTTGGCCTCTACGCGCGGTACGGGGTCACGACCGTTTTCAGCCTCGGAGGCGGCGGCCCCGCCGGCGTTGCGGTACGCGATCGGCAGGGCACCGATCTCGAGCACGCGCGCCTGTCTCTCTCGGGCCCAGTGATCACGGCCAGCACGCCAGAGGACGCGGCCGATCGCGTGAACGCCGTGGCAGACATGGGCGTGACCCAAAACCCAAGAACTGCACCACACGCTACTTGAGTGTCTGACCGATTCGTGGTGGGCTAGGATCCACAGCGAAGGAGGCCGGAGATGCCACGGAAGCGCTGGAGTGAAGAGCAGATCATCTACGCAGTGAAGCAGTCGGAGGCTGGCGAGAAGGCCGCCGACATCTGTCGGGAGCTGGGCGTGAGCGAGCAAACGTTCTACACGTGGAAGCGACGGTATCGTGGCATTGGGGTGCAAGAGCTGCGGGAACTGCGGCAACTGCGGGACGAGAACCGCAAATTGAAGCACGTGGTCGCCGACCTATCGTTGGACCGGCACATCCTGCAGGAGATCGTCGCAAAAAAGCTCTGACGCCGCACGCCCGTCGCGTCCTCGCGGAGTGGACGCAGGTGACCTACCAGGTCAGCCAACGACGGGCGGCGCGGCTGCTGCCGATGAATCGGGGAACCTTACGGTATGTGGCCCGTCGCGACGACCAACTCGCCCTGCGTCGGCGGCTCCGGGAGTTGGCGGCCGTGCGGGTCCGGTTTGGATATCGGCGTCTGACCGTGCTGTTGCGACGAGAGGGCTGGCGGGTGAATGCGAAACGGGTGTGGCGGTTGTATCGCGAGGAAGGCCTGACCATGCGCACGAAACGGCGGAAGAAGCTGGCCAGTCGAGCGCGTGTGCCCCCGTCGCGCGCGACCGCGCCGCAGCAGCGCTGGAGCATGGACTTCGTGCACGACCGGTTGATCGATGGACGCGCGTTCCGCGTGCTGACGGTGCTTGATCAGTTCACGCGCGAGTGTGTGGCATTGGTCGCCGCCCCGACCTGGCGCGGGGAGGATGTGGCGGCCGTGCTCGAGACGGTAGTGCCGACGCATGGAGTGCCCCAATCCATCACGGTCGACAACGGCACGGAGTTCCAGAGTCGCGCGATGGACGCGTGGGCCTATCGCCGTCAGACCACGCTCGCGTTCATCCGTCCGGGTAAGCCGGTGGAGAATACTTTCATCGAATCGTTCAACGGGCGCCTGCGAGACGAGGGCTTGAACACCCAGCAGTTCATCTCGCTCTCCGATGCGCAGCGACAACTCGACCTGTGGCGATGCGATTACAATGCGGTGCGTCCGCATAGCGCCTTGGGCGATCGCACGCCCAATGAGATGCGGCAGGCCTATGAGGCCACGGAAGCTGGAGACACTCAGGTGAGTCCCTTGAGGCTCACCATCGACCGTCAAACCGGGTCACAACCCGACGAGGAGGCTCCGAGACTCAACGTCGCCCTGGTGTGATTTTGGGTAGCAGGTCAGGCGTCGACATCATCAAGATCAGGGTGGACGACAATCTGGGGGCCAGCTCCAAGATGGAGCCCGACGTGTACGCGGCGGTCATTGATACGGCACACGACCGAGGTCTGCGCGTGGCGGCACATCTGTACTACCTCGCGGACGCCAAGGCCCTTCTCCGGGCTGGCGTCGACCTTATCGCTCATAGTGTTCGCGACGTCGCAGTCGACGCCGAGCTCGTCAGTCTGCTCACGGACAACGACGTCTGCTACTGCCCAACGTTGATGCGAGAGGTCTCGACGTTCGTGTACGAATCGAGGCCGGAATGGTTCGATGATCCGTTCTTCCTCGAGGAGGCGGACCCGGCAGTTGTTGAAGAACTCTCGTCTCCTGCCTACCAGGAGCCGATCCGAAACAGCCGAACGGCCATGGTCTACAAAGAGGGGTTGGAGCGAGCCAAGGTGAATCTGAAGACCCTTTCAGACGCCGGGGTCGGGGTCGCCATGGGTACCGACACTGGTCCGGCGGGACGATTTCAAGGATTCTTCGAACACGCCGAGCTGGAGTTGATGGTTGATTCGGGGCTGACACCCCTTCAGGCGATCGTCACATCGACGGGGGAGGCGGCCAGGTGTCTGCAGGTTGGCGACGAGGTCGGCACGCTGGAGACTGGCAAGTGGGCAGACATGGTGATTCTCACCGCGAACCCGCTGGAGGATATCCGCAACACGCGGACGATCGAATCGGTCTGGGTCGCTGGCAACCACGTGCCAGGCAGCTAGTAAAGCCTTCGGGCGGACGTCACGACGCTCCGACGCCCCGCTTTTTCCAGTAGCGCGCGAGCCCAAGCCAGCAGAGCGTCAGTGGCGCGGCGTAGTCGTACAGCGCCGCCTCGGCCGGTGACACGTGTCGCTGGAGGTGTAGCCGCATTTCAGCCGCGAACGCGTTCATCCGCTGATTGTCATCCCCCTCGAGCGAGAGACTCGTTCGCGCCAGCTCCTTCATCGCGTCCAAGTGCCGCAGGAACACATCGAGGTGTGCGTCGACATCCTCATGCGGTCCGAAATGCGTCATGAACAGCGTCGCTGGTCGCCACTCACGAATAAGGCCTATGCTCTGCTCCCACTTCTCCGGATCAATATCGGGCGGCGGCGTCGGCGGCATCGCAAATAGCTCGGTCCCCGTCCGAATGCCGGCGGTGTCCCCGACAAAGGCAACGCCACTAGGCCGATCGAAATAGCCCACGTGGTGTGAGGCATGACCCGGGATGTACGCGACTTCGAGCTCACGATCGGCAACGCTGATGCGCTCGCCACCCTGAAGAAGTCTGACGTTGCTCTCTGGAACGGGCAGGACCTCGCCCCACAGACGCTCCATGTCGTCTCCGTACAACCGTCCCGCGCTCGCCAGTAGTTTCGCCGGGTCCACCACGTGCGGGGCGCCCAACTCGTGAACGTAGACGGCGATGTCAGGATTCTCCGTGAGGAGCGAGCCGGTCGCTCCGGCGTGGTCAAGGTGGATGTGGGTCAGCAACAGGGCAGTCAGATCGCCGATGCCTATCCCATGATGCTCGAGGGACGACCGTAGCGTGTCCAAACAGGTTGATGGTCCCGGATCGACCAACGCCACGCCACGCGGCCCTTGCAGGACTGCGGTGGCGATGACTCGCTGTCTGCCTTGGAAATCGAGATCCACATACGTCATGCCTCGGGCGATCGTCTCCATGCGTGGCTGGATTGTACTATGCGGTGCTGCAGCGTCTTGACCTACCGAAGGGGTACACTAAAGATAGAAACGTGGCTGATACTGCAAAGCCGACCGGCGCGGTACTCGAACGTGCGCAACACAAGACGAAGACACCCAAAATGTATCGGGTCGTCATGCTCAACGACGACTACACCACGATGGAGTTCGTCGTCAGCGTTCTCGAGGGGGTCTTCCGAAAGAGTCCGGCCGAAGCGTTTCGCCTGATGATGCAGGTCCACACCCAGGGAGAGGCCACCTGTGGCACGTATACGCACGAGGTCGCGGAGACAAAGGTCGAAACCGTTCGTGAGATGGCTCAGCACGAGGGGTTTCCGCTGCAAGCAACTATCGAGGAAGGTTGATACGTCGGATGTTTAGCGCATCGCTCGAGCTCATTCTCAACGTCGCGTATCGCGAAGCAGCGTCTCGGCGTCACACACATCTCACGCTGGAGCATCTGCTCTATGCGCTCGCGCACGACCCGGAGGGCGAGCGAATCCTTTCGGCGTGTGGCGCCGACCTGCCAAGTCTCCGGCGAGTGCTCGATGAGTTTCTCGGGACACTCGAAACCTTCGGGAAGACAGAGCACGCTCGGGAGCCGGCGCAGACGCTCGGGTTCCGCCGCGTGTTGCAGACGGCCGTGCTGCATGTCCAGAGTGCGGGGAAGGACGAGGTCCGCTCGGGTGACGTTCTCGCTGCGATACTGCAGCAGTCCAAGGCCTACGCTGCACAGCTCCTTGAGACCCAGGGAATCACACGGCTCGACATACTCAACTACATCTCGCATGGAATCTCGAAGGTTCCGCTCATCACGGGCGATAGCGAATCCCGACCCGACGGGGCAGACTCCGGGGTCGGCAACGAGGGTCCGGCAACGGCCGCCGATCCTCTCTCGGCTTACGCCATGAACCTCACGGAGAGGGCCCAGCAGAATCTGCTCGACCCGTTGATCGGCCGGGTTGGCGAGCTTCGTCGTACGATGGAAATCCTCTGCCGGCGGCGCAAGAACAACCCCGTCTTCGTCGGGGATGCTGGCGTCGGCAAGACAGCTCTCGCCGAGGGCCTCGCCATCAAGCTCCTCGATGAAGACGTTCCAGCGCGGCTTAAGGGTGCCGAGGTGTTCTCCTTGGACGCGGCGGCCCTTCTCGCGGGCACTCGGTTCCGGGGCGATTTCGAGGAGCGATTCAAAGGGGTCATCACCGCGCTCAGTTCCCACCCGATGCCGATCTTGTTCATCGACGAAGTACATGCGACCGTTGGCGCCGGGGCGACGACGGGCGGCACGATGGATCTGGCGACGCTGATCAAGCCGATCCTGACCGCCGGCGAGCTCCGGGTGATCGGTTCAACCACATTCGAGGAGTTCAAGCACATCGAGAAGGATCGAGGCCTTGCCCGCCGCCTCCAGAAGGTCGTCGTCGAGGAACCTTCGGTCGAGGAGACGACCAAGATTCTCGAGGGTCTCAAGCAACGGTACGAATCGCACCACAACGTGACATACGGTGATGAGGCGCTCGCCACCGCAGCCAAGCTCGCTGGTCGGCACCTACGCGACTCCAGACTTCCCGACAGCGCCATCGACGTCATAGACGAGGCCGGTGCCGTGCTGGCACTGCGCCATCCGGACGAGGACGAGGACGAGGATCCGCAGCCACCGGTCGTCACGACCACGGCCATCGAGCGAGTCGTGGCGCGCATGGCACGGATCCCCGAGAAGCAGGCGTCGTCCTCGGACAAGGAGCGTCTCCGAACCCTCGAGGAGTCGCTCCAGCGGGTTGTCTTTGGTCAGCCAGAGGCCGTGGCCGCGGTCACCGCGTCCATAAAGCGGGCGCGAGCAGGACTTGGGCTACCAGACCGGCCCGCCGGCTGCTTCCTCTTCACCGGACCGACCGGCGTCGGCAAGACCGAGCTCGCGAAGCAGCTTGCCGTCCATCTTGGCAACGAGTTCATCCGATACGACATGAGCGAATACATGGAGAAGCACTCCGTGGCTCGCCTTATTGGAGCACCACCTGGATATGTAGGGTTCGAGCAGGGCGGCCTCCTCGTCGATGCCGTCCGTTCCCATCCCTACAGCGTCGTCCTGTTGGACGAAATCGAGAAAGCCCACCCAGACGTGTACAACATCCTGCTTCAAGTGATGGATCACGCGACGCTGACCGACAATAGCGGGCGGAAAGCCGACTTCCGACACGTCGTGCTCATCATGACGTCAAACGCCGGTTCGCGAGAGGCCAGCGCGAACGCGATCGGTTTTACCGAGGACCATCAGTCGTCGTCCGAAGGCCGAATGAAGTCGGCCATCCAGCGCGTGTTCAGTCCAGAATTCCGAAACCGGCTCGATGCGATCGTGACGTTCGGCCGCCTGACACCGAGCGTCATGGAAATGATCGTCGAGAAGTTCATCCTTCAGCTCGAGGCCCAGCTTGCGGAGCAGCGGGTCGCCATTGCGCTGGAGCCAGAGGCCAGGGAGTGGCTGGCGACAAAAGGCTACGACCCGGTCCACGGAGCCCGTCCCCTTGCACGCGTGGTTCAGGCGGAGGTCCGCAATCCGCTGACGGACGAGATACTTTTCGGCCGGCTCGAGCAGGGAGGGAACGTTCTTATTCGCCTGAGTGATGACGGCGAAAGCCTGGCGTTCGCCTACGAGACCACTGACGCAGCGGGGTCGGCTGAAAAGATCCAGGGGAAGACCGCCGCAACTGATACGCTCGAGGAAACTCCTCGTGAGTGAGAAGTCGGCCAGGCCGGACGAGTCGAGCGAAGGCCTTGAGAAAGACGACTACCGTGCCTCGGGCGTGGTGGGAGACGGGCACGACGCCGGTGCCACGGAAGACGAACCGGATGTTCGAGTGATCGACCGACGATGGTGGGCACGGTCGGACGATTCGGACGATGGACAGGCTGGCCGTTCAGACAAGCCCTCCTACATCGAAGATTTGGAGAGACGACTGGCGGACAAGGACCAGCTCCTGAAGGACTACGCGGCCAAATACAAGACCGCCGCTAGCGAATTTGACGAGACGCGGGCACGGCTTCGCAAGGAAGTTGCCAAAGACGTCGACCGTGAGAAGCGGACGGTACTCGTGTCCTTCCTGGAGGTAGCCGACAACCTAGACCGCGCGATCGAGGCATCGCGTGATGCGTCAGCGGACAATCCCGGAGCACTCAGCGTGCTGAAGGGTGTCGAGATGGTGCGGCAGCAGTTCTTGACGACGCTTCACGCGTACGGGGTCGCACCGATCGCCGCCGCCGGTCAGACATTCGACCCCAACCAGCATGACGCCGTCTCGACGGTGCCAGTGACTCACGTAGCACAGGAGGATGTCGTGATCGATGTTGTCAAGCCTGGGTATTCCATCAACGACGATGTGCTGCGTCCGGCGGCGGTGACGGTTGGGAAACTCGATCGAGAGTCTGAATGAGCTCGCGTAGGTCGACGGCCTCATTCCCAGCGGCGTAGAGGATTGCACGCCGTTCCGGAAGGGTCGGCACGGACCACTCCTCACCCTCGAACCGCACACGGCCCTCGGGATCGAACTCCACGAGGACAGAATCCATCGTTTCGACGTAAAGCTTCATCTCTCGACCCCACGCCTCCGCTCCCGACGCCGCCGTCACACCCCAGCCGGCCATCGAAGCACGCTGGACATCATCAACGCCGACCACCACCGCGGCCATGGACTGGCCCTCAAGGGACGAGCCGTACGCATACTCGACATTGACGCCGACATTGCTCAGGAGCCGTGTGGCCTTGTAGAGACCACCGGCGTCGTTGGGGAGTTGGATGAAGAGCACATCGCGTTGGTCCACGGCGTACTGCATGTCTGTGAGGATGCCGGCTGCGTTCAGCGGGTTGTCGACAACAAGACGCAGATTCCCAGTCGGCTCCAGGGACATCGCCTGAATACCGACCTTTCCGTCAGCGAGCAACTGGCAGACGCGTCCCAGGGGCCCTGGACTGTTCGGTAGCCTCAACACGAGCTCGTTCCGTATCGCCATGCGGGGGAGCTTACTCCAACCCTTTCAACGAGAAAAAACAGCCGCGCCCTCCTTCTCGGTCCAAGTACATCCGATACAATCAATGGATATGGTGGTGGATACGGTCGCATCGATCCCGGTCGCACGTCGGCTCGAAGGGTTCGACTACGCGATCAGAAATGTCGTCTCGGAAGCGCGCAAGGTAGAACAAGCCGGCCGGCGCGTGCATTATCTCAATATCGGAGACCCGGTCTTGTTCGGCTTCGAGACCCCTCCCCACCTCGTGGAGGCGGTTGCCCGAGCCATGCGCGATGGTCGAAACGGCTACACGCCGGGCGCGGGAATCCTGGCGGCACGGGTGGCCGTGGCGGCCGAGTACACCGCCTGCGGTCTGGAGATGTCTCCGGACCGCGTCGTCCTCACTTCGGGCACCTCCGAGGGGATCGAGCTTGCGTTGAGCGTGATCGTCGACCACGGGGACGAAGTCCTCGTTCCCGTTCCGACGTATCCGTTTTACAGCGCAGTCTTGACCTTGCTCGGTGCGCGCGCAGTCTGCTACAACACCGACCCTTCGCGGGGATGGGAACCGGATCTTGACCACCTCCGGAGCCTCGTATCGCCCCGGACGAAGGCGCTCGTCGTCATCCATCCCAACAACCCGACCGGTGCCGTCTACTCGGAAGAGACGAGGCGAAACCTGCTCGACATTGCCGATCGCGAGAATCTTGTCCTGCTATCCGACGAGGTGTACAGCGACCTGGCGTACGCCGGACCAGTTTCGCCGATGGGATCGCTCGACCCGGCCGCGGCGGTCATCTCGTTTTCGTCGGCTTCGAAGGCCTACATGGCGCCTGGCTGGCGCACAGGATGGATGGCCGTCGGGGGACGGGACCGCCTGGACGGCGTACTCGCGGCCATCAAGACCCTCGCTGATGGGCGGCTGTGCACCAACGGCCCGATGCAGCACGCTGTTCCGGCAGCGCTCCAGGGAGACCGGAGCCATCAGGATCGATTCAGGCGCCAGCTTCAGGAACGGGCCGCGCTGACGAGTCAACGTCTGAACAGTATCGAGGGCATTTCATGTGTCCAGCCGGCGGCGGCATTTTACGCAATGCCCAAGGTCGAGCTTCCTCCCGGTCGGACCGATGCAGAATTCGTCCTGGGCCTGCTTCGGTCCACAGGAATCTTGTGCGTGCACGGCTCGGGGTTCGGAACCAACCCGGCCGACGGCTTCTTCCGAATCGTGTTCCTCGCCACACCGACCGATCTGGCCGAGTATTTTGACGCCATCGAGGCGTTTACCGCCGAGTTCCTAGGTTAGTGTCCGGGTCCTCGGGACACGAGTATCCCGCGCCGGGACACCGGTTGACGACCACCCGGCAAGGCATCAGACTGAGACTAGGGGAAACGGCCAATCGAGCCGCCGGCCGCTGCCCATTCCTGATGCGAACCTGGCTGCACTGATGACGACGAAGTGGATCGCGCCCCTCGCTATCGTGGTCTGCCTGGCGCTGCCATCAACCGCGGCTGCACAGACCTCACCTGATCTGTCTGACCTTGAGCCGTTCGTCGCTCACCTCCGGACGCTCGTGGAAACAGCTGACAGAGATGGTTTCCTCGCCCTTCTCACAACAGACGTAGACCCGGAGGCAGCACGCGAGTTTGCGAGCGGACGGTTCTTGGCGGGGATCGATCGAGCCGCCGTCGTTCCCAGGTTCCTGATGCCATCGCCGGACGATGGTCTCACCCATGCCCTGACGGTTGAGATCTTCACGGAGACCGGCAACCGCGCGCGTCTGGAAACCTGGGTCCTGGAACTGACCGCGGCGTCCGTCTCGCGGGCGATCGCCGACCCTACGCTGGCGGCCTCGGGGGCAGTGCCGTGGGAGATCGCCCGATACGAAAGTCTGGGAGGCGTCGGCACGCTCCACCACCTCCAGCTGAACCGCGACCGGCAATTTGATGCGTCCGACCTGGTGATTTCCGGCGAAGACATGACGGTCCTCATGTCACGAGGCACCGCGTTCGTAGCGGAGATCGACAGCGGCATCACCGGTTTGGCTCTGCTGGGAGACGGCGTGATGACCTTCGGCCCGGCTCTCGAAGCTGAACGTCGCCAAGTTGAGATTTTTTCGGGGCAGGAGACGCTTTCGGAAGAATTCACACATGCCTTTATTCGGCTGCACCCCCATGCGCTTGCGGCGCGAGTCTCTCAGATGACCGAGGAGGAGATCGTCGACGCCGGTGACCTCGCCGAGGCCCAGAGACTATTCGAGGACCTTGCACCCCTGTCCAATACCGTGGACATGGCTGAACTCAGCGACCGCACCTGGTGGCTCAACCCGGCTGTCAGCCAGTTTCAGGCCGACGTGGTCACACGGCGGCGCGGCATCCTTACATTCATTGAATCGGAGGGCCAGCACGAGAACATTGTGCTCTACCAAAGAAGTCCCGAGTTCACCATCGTTTCCTTGTATCCGTCCGCTCGACACCGTGCGGAGAGCGGAACGTACTTTGATCTTCAGGACACGACGGCATTCGACGTTCTCGACTACGACATCCTCGCTTCGTTCGATCCGGCAGGCGTACAGCAAGAATCGTTGCGGGCTCGAGCCCAGCTGGAGGGGTGCTGGATCGACGGCACGACCCGCCTTGCACTGAGGGTCGCGAACAGAGGCATGACCACTTTTTCACTTCAGCTCGACGACGCCTTACATGTGAGTTCCGTCAGATCGCAAGAACTAGGGCCGCTTTCGTTCTTTCGCCTGACAGGTCGCAACACTGTCGTCATTCAGCTGCCAAGCTCGCTCCCGGTCGACACAGAGTTCTCAGTGACGGTCACCTACGCTGGGTTGCTCCGGGCCCAGGAACCGGACGAGAACTGGATGGCCCGCACGCGTGACGTCTTTCGTGTGGAGCAGCCGATGTTCGGCATAGGAGAGAGGCGATACATCTACAGCGGCGCGGTGGCCTGGTATCCGCAGGCGCCGACCCACGACTTTGCCACCGCGACGATGGCCCTGACGGTTCCTCCCCAGTACGGCGTGATCGCCAGCGGTGACGCAGAGGCAGGCAATCCGCCCCTGTCGCCACGCCCTGACGAGTCGGAGCTCAATACATTCCGGTTCACGGCGCTTCAGCCGGCGAGGTACCTCTCGGCGGTGGTGTCAAGCTTCTGGCACCATGAGACCGCTGTCGATGAAGTCCTGGTCGGCCCGCTGGATGAGGGGCCTCCGCTCAAATCGGGCGTCGTCTATGACCGCGTCGAGGTGTCCGTCGAGACCAACCCTCGTAGCAGCGATCTGCTCGCCGAACACTATGAGGTCACGAACGACATTTTGAGCTTCTACGCGTCGCTGATCGGCGACGTCCCGTACCCGGCCTTCACACTGGCCCTGACCGACAGCTATCTCCCTGGTGGTCACAGTCCCGCGTATTTCTCTATTCTCAATCAGCCGCTGCCGCTTACGGCGGGAAAGATGTGGTCGTGGGGTAGTGATCCCGTGGCGTTCGAGGGAGTGGACGATTTCTTCGTTGCGCACGAGATCGCCCATCAGTGGTGGGGACAGGCTGTGGGCTGGAAGAACTATCACGAGCAGTGGCTTAGCGAAGCGCTGGCACAGTATTTTGCGGCGCTCTTCATCCAGGAGACTCGGGGCGAAGAGGAGTTTCGGGACGTACTCTCGCAAATGCGAGACTGGTCCATGCGGTACACAGACCGGGGACCCGTCTATCTCGGCTACCGGCTGGGCCTCATCGAGGGAGAAACCCGCGTGTATCGAGCGCTGGTCTACAACAAGGGAGCCATGGTGCTGCACATGCTGCGGCGGCTCATAGGAGACGAGACGTTCTTCCGCGGACTGCGGAGATACTACGGCGAGATGCGTTTCAGGAACGCGGGAACTGATGATCTCATCCGCGCGTTTGAGGCCGAGTCGTCACGATCGCTCGAAAATTTCTTCAGGCAATGGATCCACGAAGCGGCCCTCCCGGAAACCTCGTTCAGTTACCGCACGGAGACGAGACGCTCCGGTGGAGAGAGAGACGCAGACATCGTGCTCCGGTTCGAACAGACGGACCAGGTCTTTGAGATGCCCGTGACCGTGACGCTAAGATACCGTTCGGGCGACGAGGAGACCCTCGTCGTTCCGATCGCTGAGAAGGTCACAGAGGTTCGCCTTCCCCTGGGAGGAGAGTTAGCAGGCGTGGACGTGAACAGCGATGACGCCATGCTTGGGTACATTCGAAGATGATCGGGTCCCGGGAGAGCCCGTACGCGTCTTACTCTTCGGAACACTCCATGATGAGAACCATGTGGCTCCCAATCGTCTGCAGCGTCGCTCTAGCCGTCCTCAGCAGCCTTACTCCTGAGCTTGCCGCGGCTCAGCCGCCCAGCCCCATTTCGTTGCACGTCGTCTCGGAGAGCGAGGTTGCTCATGCTGGTTCAACACATCGAATCGCGATAGAAGCGAGGCTCGATGCAGGGTTCCACGTCAACTCGAACGAACCCCTGGAGGATTTCCTCATCCCAACGCAGCTCACCCTCTCACCCCCCGATGGGCTCCGGCTCGACGGAATGGCCTGGCCCGAATCGTTTCTGTTCGAGGTGGCAGGCGACCAGCTTGCGGTGTTCGAGGAGGAGTTCGTCATCGGAGCGACCCTTGCATTGGATGACGACGTCGCCGTGGGTGACTACGTCGTCCCCGGAACACTCCGCTATCAGGCCTGCGACGACACCATCTGTTACTTCGCAACGTCGGCTCCTGTCGAGTTCCATCTGTCGGTGGTCGTCCGCGAGCAGCCTCTGGAGTTCCTTCACGCCGACCTGTTCGACGGGATGGTGTTCACAGCGGCCTCAGATCCAGGCCCAACGGCTCCGGTGGCCCAGCCCGGAACGTCGCCGACCGACAACGGCGGGGGAGATGTCGACGCGATGGTCCAGATGGACCAATTCATCGTCCTAGGTACAGCGGGCGGCTACCTGGGATCGGAAGATTTCCTCGACTTCATCGACCGCGCAGAAACCGGTCGCGGCGAGGAGGGTTGGTTCGAAGGTCGGGGCCCACTTGCCATCCTTGCGCTGATTCTGGTCGGGGGCCTCGCACTCAACCTCACGCCCTGCGTACTTCCCTTGATCCCGATCAACCTGGCGATCATCGGAGCGGGCACACGCGCTGGTTCGCGGACGCGCGGATTTTCGCTGGGAGCCACGTACGGTCTGGCCATGGCAGCGGTGTACGGTGTTCTAGGACTAGTCGTCATTCTCTCGGCTGGGACGTTCGGCACGATCAACGCTTCGCCGTGGTTCAACCTAGGTATCGCCACACTGTTCGTCGTACTCGCGGCGGCAATGTTCGATATCTTCTCGATCGATTTCTCGAGCCTCCAGAACCGACTTGCGATCGGCAGTGGCGGAGGGCGCGGGTCGTTTCTTGTCGCGTTCGGTATGGGAGGAGTCGCCGCCTTGCTTGCCGGCGCCTGCGTAGCACCCGTCGTGATTCAAGTCATCGTGTTCTCGAGCAACCTGTACGCCACCGGCACAACCCTTGCGCTGGCCCTGCCCTTCATTCTGGGCCTCGGCATGGCTCTGCCCTGGCCGATCGCAGGCGCCGGCCTCACGTTCCTGCCGAAACCAGGTCCGTGGATGATCCGGGTCAAACAGGCGTTCGGAGTTTTCATTCTTGGTACGGCGGTGTACTACGGCTACCTGTCGTACGGGCTCTTTAGCCAGCGCTGGGTCAATCCGGAAGAGGTCGCGACAAGTGTGCAGGAGCTCTTGGACGAAGGGTGGCACGCTTCGCTCGGTCAGGGCCTGCAGGTGGCTGCGGCCGAGGGCAAACCTGTGCTTGTGGACGTGTGGGCTACGTGGTGCAAGAACTGCCTGACGATGGACAAGACGACGCTCAAGGATCCCAACGTTGAGGCCGCCCTCGATGGCTACGTCAAGATCAAGTTCCAGGCTGAAGACCTCAGTGTTCCACCGGCCAGCGACGTCATGGAGCGTTTCGAGGCGTTCGGCCTCCCGACCTACGCGATCCTACGTCCCGCTACCGATCCGTCGACCGATAGGAACCAGGGCGCGTCGACACAGTCCGACGACTGATTCAGTAGTGAACTGTACCGCCTGAATCACGACCGATCGAGGAGTGCGGCGCCGGGCTACCAAGGCGCGACACTAGGGACCGCACCGAATCTGTAGCGCCCGGGCGTGTACCTTCGCGGACAGGCGATCCGCAGCCACGAATACCTCTCCGTCAACGTGGAACCACGGCATCGTGTCGCTGGTGATCTCGACCGCACGAACCGACTGCGTTGTCACACCCGGGACCTGATGCACCGTGCCGTTGAAGAGCCGCCGAGCGTGCCACAGGGCAACAAGCGGTGTCATGGGTGGAAGGACGACGAGCTCCAGCAGACCATCGTCAGGGCGTGCAAGTGGCGCAATCAGCGCGTTGCTGCCGTACTGCCGCGTGTTCGCCAGCGCGACCACCAGTGCTGACTGACTAATCGCCACGTCACTTGCGCGCAGAATGTAGTGGCTCGATTCGTACTCAAGAATCTCCCGGACAACCGACGCGAAATACCGCAGGCGTCCCCTCCTGGCAAGCTGGTTGAACACCACTGCCATCTGGGCGTCTAGGCCCACACCGGCCACATTGAAGAACAGGCGGCCACCCAACTCGCCCGCATCGATCCAGCGACGCGTCCCCTGGAGGGCGGTCCGGAGTGCCTGCGCCGGATCGCGCAGCGGCAGCCCCAGCTCCCGCGCGAGGCCATTGCCAGACCCCGCGGGCACAATGCCAAGACTCAGCCCATGGAAGGCGACCTCTGACGCCACCTCGTTGACCGTGCCGTCGCCACCCCATGCCACAACCGTCGCGGCTCCGCGTTCGACGAGCGACCTCGCAAGCTCGCGGCCATGACCTGGTCGCTTCGTGACGTTGACTTCTCCATCGATGCGACACCGGCTGAGTGCCTCGCGCGCAAGGGTCGCCCGCCGGCCTGGCTCCCCGGTGTGCCCAACACCCGCAATCGGGTTGATGATGATGCCGGCATCCATCTCGATCCCCTGTCGCTCGCCTCCCGCCGTCTCTCCCTTTATCGAACGTCACACATGCGGGTGTTATAGTAAGGGCGCATGAGCCGGCTATGGGTCAGACTGAGTTCTTTCATCGTCATGCTGGCTGTGGTATTCGGCTCCGCCTACCAGGTCTTCCGCTCCGAACAGCAGCGTAACATCGACCGGCGCGACGCACGTACGTACGAGGCGCTTGCCGGGACCCTCGCGATAGGGTTGGCCGACCTGCACTCGGCCCAGAAGGGGTATGTCGCCAGTGGCCAGAACCCCAACGATTGGTTTAGGCAGGTCGAGACGCATCTCGACACCGTCTCGCTCGGCTTCGAGAACCTCGGGGCGATGTCCCAAGTCGCTGAGGGGGTGGAGTGGCTCGGAGAGGCTGGGGAGACAGTCGCGCGTTTGCGCGGTGTCGACGAGACGGCACGCCTGCACGCAGCGGCCAGACGGACGCTCATGGCATCCGACCTGGTCTTTACTGACGGGCAACAGCTCGTGCAGAGCGCAACCGGTCTTTTGGGACGCGCGAGCGCGCTGGAGGCGGACGGCTGGTCGGAGCGGATCGACGGGCATCGTGCCGTTCAGCTGACCGCTGTTGTCGCCGCGACTGCGTCCGCTATCATCGCCGCGCTCGTCCTGATTCCGTTGCCACCCCAGCGCGATCCCTC
The DNA here is from genome assembly GCA_965223015.1 of Vicinamibacterales bacterium. Taxonomy (GTDB): domain Bacteria; phylum Acidobacteriota; class Vicinamibacteria; order Vicinamibacterales; family UBA8438; genus CAUZIB01. The sequence continues at coordinate 104,290 of CBDCVL010000004.1, forward strand.
CACGTTGCCTGCAGCAGCTCCAACCGACGCGGCGCCGGCAGATCCGAGCGAGGGCCCCGCGGCCGACGTCACTTTGAGCCCCGACAAGGCCGACCTCGGGCATGCAGAGGACGAGACCATCACGGTGCCCCTGGCCTCAACCGACCTCAAGCGAACAGCACAGGTCTGCACCGACCTCGGACGAGTGACCGAGGTCGAGGAGCTGCACGAGATCCTTGGGCGGGTACGTCATCTCCTCAATGCATCGGGTCTCATCGTGTGGGTGCGGGACAGCAGTGGGTGCGCGTTGCGTCCGGCAACCGGCAAAGGATACGACCCGAAGGTTCTATCCGACCTCGGACATGTCGCGTGCAATGCAGACAACGCCACCGCGACTGCATACCGAACAGCGCAGCTTCAGATTGTCCCCGGAGAGAACGAGCGGCCAGGAGCAGTCGCCGTGCCGCTCCTATCGTCGGCCGAGCCAGACGCCTGTATCGGAGTGCTCTCGGTCGAGGTCACGCCGGGGTGTGAGGCCAGCGAGGAACTCCAAGCCACTGCCGCGATCCTGGCGGCGCAACTGGCCACAATCGTGAGCGTTGACCCGGTGGACGCGGAGATCGAGGCCGGGATCGAGGCCGGGATCGAGGCCGGGATCGAGATGGATGAGGTATCTCGCGCCGCGAGCGGCAGCGGGATCTAGGCCTCCGCAGCTCACACTCCCAGCAGTCGCACCTGCAGGAAACCGGTAGCCCGTTGCCAGACGAGCATTCCTGACATTCCCGAACTCACGGAGGTTGTGAGGCAGTTCTCCCTGTTGAGAGAAGGCGCGCACAGCGCGCCTCGCGGCCGCGGAGTGGGGGCTTGGGGCGTAGCCCCATCTAAACGAAGTCCTCTTCTGAGGTCAGCCACCGGTCCGTGCTACAGGACGTTCCACTTAACAGTGAGGCGAAAACACCCTAGTTCTGCAGTGGCACGCTCGCGGCACGGGATTTGATATCCAAAGTCAGTGGTCGCGCGGAATCAGCGGGATGCGTTAACTAGGCAGGCGCTGGCATCGCCGCATTCCGTCTCGTATCGTCGTGGGTGATTCCGTGCGACCGATTCCAATCTGCTCGCGGGCTATACTGAGCCCGTGGCCACCGATCTCACACTGCCGCTCGACAACGCGGCGATCGAACGAATCCTCCCGCACCGATACCCTTTCCTTCTCGTCGACAAGATTACCGAGTTCGAAGAAGACAAACGGATTGTTGGAGTCAAGAACGTATCGCTCAACGAGCGGTATCTCGCTCACCGTCCAGGCGAGCGGCCTGTGCTCCCGCCCACTATTCTCACCGAAGCTGTAGCGCAGGTGGGCGCGATCTTGATCCTGGCCAAGCCGGAGAATCGAGCGCGCCTGATCTACTTCCTCGGTATCGAGGAGGTGCGCTATCTCAAGCCGGTCCATCCCGGTGACGCAGTGGTGATCGAAGCGACCGTCGAACGGCTCCGGAGTCGGATGGGACAGCTCAAGGGTTGTGCGCGCGTCGGGGACGAGGTCGTCATCGAGGGGAAAATGGCTTTCGCCCTCGGACCTCGGAAGGACGAGTAGCCTGTCAGGCGACCACGGCAGACTCGGTTGGATGCTCCGTGTTGGTCCTGCCGCCGTCGACGCAGACCTGATCGCGTCCACCGCGCTTCGCACGATATAGCGCCGCATCGACCCGCCCCAGTAGGTCGGCGGTGTCAAGCTCGCCAGGCTTGGCGGCCGCGACTCCCACACTGGCGGTTCGCGTGACGCTCTGCTCGTTCCAGGTCACCGAGAGTTTGCCGAGCTCTCTGTTGAGAACGTTGGCAACGTGGGCGGCCCCGGCGAGCGGTGTATCGGGAAGCATGATGAGGAACTCCTCGCCGCCCCATCTCACCTTGATATCACTGTTCCGAAGTAGCTCATGCATCCTCCGACCAACGGCGGTGAGGAGTGCATCTCCGCAGAGGTGTCCGTACTCGTCGTTCACCGACTTAAAGTCGTCAAGATCCAGCATCACGAGGGTGAAGTCAGTTCGCGTTCGCTTGGCCCGCTGCAGCTCGGCGTCCAGCACAGTCATCCCATGGGTTCGGTTCAAACACTTGGTCAACCCATCCATCACACCGTGGGCTTCGATCTCCGCAATGAGCGTGACATCGCGGGCGCAGATTCCAAGCACTGCAGAAACTGGCGCCAGAACGCGAGCTGCGGCACCCGGATCGTGAATCCGCTTCGGTACTCCCATCACGCCAACGCCATGATCGCCGAACGGAAGACCGAAGCAGACGTCACCGTCGATCTCATTGCCCGTTACCGAATCCAATCGCTCCGGATCAAGCTGAGAGAAACGATCGGCCCTGGTCTCGACCTGAGCAGACACCCGGTAGGGCGTCTTGGGGAGCCCGCCGGCAAGCGCCTCCCACTCCCCGTCGACGCGCAGGACAGCCCACACGGCCTCCGAGCCAGTCGCCTGGGGCAAGTGATGGTTCAACAGAGCACGAAGCTCGTCCATCGATTTCGCGTGGGTCAGAGCCTCGCCCATACGGACGAGGCGCCCGGTCTCAGCACGCTGCTTGTGTTTGGAGGCATTGGCAGTCAGACGTATCAGATGCTGCAGGCCAAAGACGATGCACAGAATCGCAAGTCCTGGCAGGAGCGCCAGGCCATAGCGTTCCTGAAGCTCGCTGCCAGCCCGGGCGAGCTCCGTCAGAGGCTGTTGAAACATGACCACCAGGGCAATGGCCAGTCCGCCCAGCAACACCAGATCGTGCTTGTCGACTTCGCGCATGAGGAGACCCACCTGTAGAATCGGCCTCGGGGGCCGAATCTTCGACGGATCGGCACGAACCAGGGCCGGTGGGGTCCCAGCCAACCGGGAAGAGGCTTCTTTGATATAAGATTCTGTGATGGCTTCCAATCATCGGTCTCGAGCTCAAGGAAAGGCAGCTCCGGCATCGTCCCCCTCTGGCGGACCGCCCTGGGTATTGATAGGAGGGGTCGCCGCCGTCGTGGTGATCGCCGCCGTCGTTTTGTACCCCACGGAGCCAGCCGGTGGGGTGCCTGGGGCCGACGGGACAGTTGAATCAGCTGAAATCGCCGCGGAGGCACCGAGCCGACCGATCGTTCCGACCAGGGCCGCCTCGCCAGCCCAGCCGCCCAACGTACCCTTGCCGGCACTGCCCTTGGTGCCCAACATGGTGCCGCGGGCACCCGAGGTCATCCGAGCGGCGTACACCTTTGCGGCGCACAACCCGGACATTCTTGAGTATGTTCCGTGCTTCTGCGGCTGCGAATCGGCAGGCCATACCGGCAACGCTGACTGCTTCGTCAAAGGGCGGAATGCGGACGGTGCCGTGACAGAGTGGGAGGAGCACGGCATGGCTTGCCTGGTCTGCATCGACGTCGCGCGTGATGCCATGCAGCTGCACGCGTCGGGTGGGTCGGTTCAAGACATTCGTTCAGCGGTCGTCGCCAAGTTCGGCGGTCGTTCGCAGCTCCAGACGCCGACTCCGGAGCCGCCCTCTCAGTAGCAGCGTTGCCGTCTAGCACGGCGAAACGCGACACGAGCTGCGGCGTTGCTATAATCGTCCGTGTCGCCACAGGCGAAGCGCCTGCCTCCAGCCGTCACAACACCTGGCTCTGAAGTTCTATCCCGACTGTTCGAATCGGTCCAGGAAGGGATCTACATCGGCACGCTTCGGGGAAGCCTCGACTCCACGACTGCCGCCAATCCACACCTCAAGTTGATGTTTGGACATCCGCCCGGAGCCGACGCCAAGGCGGTGCGTCCGTTTGAACCTGAGCGCTTCGTCGACCCCGACGCGCGATCAATCTTTTTCGACCGCCTCGAACGCGATGGAGCGATCTCGGACTACATCCTCCGTCTACGCCGCGCGGACGACTCCCCGTTTTGGGTGGAGGTGACAGCCCATCTCGATCCGCCAAAAAACGGACTCGCCAGGTCGTTGGTCGCCCTGATGCGAGACGTGAGCGAACGGCGGCGTCTCGAAGAACAGGGTCGCGACCTCTATCACCAGCTGCTTCAGGCGGAGAAGATGGCGGCGCTCGGACAGACTGTCTCGGGTGTCGCCCATGAGCTGAACAACCCCCTCGCGACGATTCTCACTTGGTCAGAACGGCTCTCGTCCCGGGCCACCGACGAGGTCACGAAGCGGGGGATCCAGACCATCCTGAGCGAGTCGGAGCGCGCGGCGAAGATTGTCAGGAACCTCCTGACGTTCGCACGAAAGCGACACACAACGCGAGCGATGATCGACCTGAATGAGATCGTGCGCGAGACCCTGTCGCTTCGCGCGTACGATCAGCGCGTCTCGAATGTGAGAACGCTCGAGGCGTTGGCCAATGGCCTCCCGCAAGTCTTTGCAGACCCACATCACGTCAAACAGGTTCTCCTGAACCTGATCGTGAACGCTGAGCAGGCGATGTTAGCCGCTCGAGGCCAAGGGACACTCGTCGTTCGGACATGGCACGATGTCAGGAAGGATCTTGTCGTTCTGGAGGTCAACGATGACGGTCCCGGAGTACCCGACTCAGTGCAGGCGAAAATCTTCGATCCCTTCTTCACGACGAAAGCCGTCGGGCAGGGCACCGGCCTCGGACTGACGGTCGCGTATGCGATCGTGCAGGAACACGGTGGACACATTCGAGTGAGCTCCGAAACGGACCAGGGTGCTTCGTTCTTTGTGGAGTTCCCGGCTGGCGGTCATCTCAGCAGGTCGGTCGGGGCACCGATGGAACAACCGGAACACACCCGCGGAAACGGGGCGCGGGTCCTCGTCATAGAGGACGAGCCAGCGCTCTCTGCGGCCGTTTCGGAGGCACTCAGCGACGCCGGATTCCGTGTGGATCGCGCCGCCGATGGCCAAGAGGCCTTCGACCGGGTTCAGGCGGAAGTCTACGACCTGCTAGTGTGCGACCTGAAGATGCCCAGGATGGACGGACCAACCCTGTACCGTGCCCTTACGAAAACGAAACCTGCGTTGGCCCGACGAATGGTCTTCGTCACCGGGGACGTCGCCGGCACGGAGGCGGAGAACTTCCTCGAAGAAAGCGGCTGTCAGTGGCTGGCCAAACCGTTCCGATTGGGTGATCTCCTAAAAGTCGCAACCGACGTCGTCGGCTGAGATCGCCGAACCGCGCCTATCTTGCCGCAGCGAGTCCAGCCCGCCGGACGTGCTGGACTGGCTTCATGAGTATCGGTCCCTTCAGATTTCGGCGCCCTTTGGAGCCATCACGGCTTCTTCGGCCCGCGGCCGCTGAACTGAACGAGGCCTTGGCCATACTCAGCGACGTCACCTTCGTAAGCGCCGCACTGAGCTGCTCAGGTGCAAGGTCCGGCCCGAGCAGCTTACGGAGTCGTTGGACCGCGCGTGCGTGCAACTGCGACACGCGGGATTCGTTGACGCCGATCGCCTCGCCGATCTTCTTCATCGTGACGTCACCGAAGTAGTACAGGGACACGACCTTGCGCTCACGGGGAGGCAGCGCGCCGATCGCGGCGCGAACACGGCGCTGCACCTCCCCGATCTCGCAGGCCTTGTCCGGTGCGGGTGGCTCGGAGGGCACCAACACCGGTGGCAAGCTGGCTTCGTCGACATTCTCCACGGTAGCCAGCGGCGATGTGGATTCGATCGTGTTGATCCGGATGATCGTGCGACTGAGATGTGCTTCGTCGGCGCCCAGGTGGTTCGCAAGGTCTGAAAGCGATGGCTCGGCGCCGAGCTCGTGCCTGAGGTGCTCACGTGCAGCTTCAAACTCCCGCCGGATCTTTCGAATTCCCCGGGGCCACGCCCCCCTGCGGAGTGCATCGATCATCGAGCCGCGGACCCGGCGCTCGGCGAACGTCTCGAACTTGATCCCACGCTCCTCGTCGAACCGGTTCGCGGCGTCGAGCAGCCCGATCATTCCGTCCTGAACAAGGTCTGCGATGTCGATCGAGTGCGGCATCGAGGCTGCGAGACGGCGTGCAAGAGCCTGGACAAACGGGAGACTCCCAGCGATGCGTTCGTCCTGTGCGGCGGTCCTCGGTTGATTCTCCATGACTAGCTGCTCCCTTCTAATCCGGGTGCGTGTGAAACCAGCGCAACACGCGGCCGGGACCACTCTCAAGGGCAAGGGCAATGCCACGAAGATTTCGACCGTGCGGAGAAGCGGTCGGAAGCAATGTGAATACGCGTAATTAACTTTCAAACAGTCACTTACGAGTGCAGAAGGTTCGTGCAGGTTGGAGAAGATCCCGGAGGTGGTGAGTAGTGTCGGTGTCGGACTTCTGACACCTGCGCCGCCCCACCGTCAAGAAGCTGACGGTCATCAGGGCGGGAGCCACGATGCCTTGTCTCGGAGGAAAACTAGGCGGCCGGTTCGCGTCCAGCAGACATGACGCGAGAACGAATGACCCTCATCGTGCCAATCGCGTCAACGGAGCTCGCCACGACCTGGTTGGCCCTCGACCGGCTAGGGCTGTCCCCGAGCCGTGTCTCCAGCAGCTCGGCATTCGCGAGGATGATTCCAAGTTGATTGTTCAAGCGGTGAAGCAGGGTGCGTAGGTCGGGTTCCTCATGGACAGGAACGGGCCGACCGTACGGGTAGGGAACCCCCGGCTCGCCGCCCATCAACCCAGTCGACGCTGCTGCTCGCCGACCGGCTGGCGTCGACTGGCATCATCCGGCTTGCGCCACAACGTATCTACAAAGATCCGGACTGACCCACCTCCGGTTCTGACATACTCAACCTTGCCGCTGGCAATCCAGTTGTAAATCGTTCGTCGGCTTACGCCAACGAGTTCGCAAGCCTTCATGATCGAGATCGTCTTCCTGTCAACAATCATAGCGTCGCTCGTCGTCTATCCAGGTAATTCGCTTTCCCGCTCGGCGGGCCGGTGCGACGCGGCCCGCTGACCTCGACTTCGAGAGTCGTATCGGCGCCCTCTTGCACGACCTATAGACTGGTGCGGTGCCTTGACCTCGGTAAGGCACGGCGTCAAAATACCGTCGCCGTTGTAAATGACTGAAAAACAAGTACATCTTCTTCTTGTCGAGGACGAGTCAGCCCTCCGTGAAGTGACCGCCGAACGGCTGGCGGAGCACGGCTACCGTGTCGTTCAGGCAGAGTCTGGCGAGGATGCTCTTCGACTGCTCGCTGATTTCGCGTTCGACGTCATCATCTCGGACCTCCGCCTCCCCGGCATCGACGGGACTCAAGTGATCGAGACGGCGTTCGAGCAGTATCCGGACATCGTCGGTGTTGTCGTGACCGGCTACGGCACAGTCAAGGACGCGGTCGCGGCCATCAAGCGCGGTGCGAGCGACTTCATCACGAAGCCGTTTCAGTTTGACCAGCTGCTTCACATCCTCTCGTCGGCGCTGGAGCAGCGCCGTCTGCGGTCGGAGAATGCGTATCTTCGATCGCAGCTGGAAGAGCGTTACCGGTTTGAAGGGATCGTCGGCCGCAGCCAGTCAATGCGACGCCTGTTTCAGATATTGGTAACGGTCGCCGGCACGCCGAGCACGATCCTGATCACTGGTGAAACCGGCACCGGAAAGGAGCTCGTTGCTCGCGCCATCCACCACAACAGCGCACGCCGCAAGCATCGCTTCGTCGCCCTCAACTGCGGAGCCATCCCCGAAACATTGCTCGAAACAGAGTTGTTCGGGCATGAGCGTGGCGCATTCACCGGTGCTGTCGCCACCCGTCACGGACGGCTGGAGCAAGCGCATCAGGGAACACTGTTTCTCGACGAGATCGGCACCATGAGCGCCAGTCTGCAGGCGAAGCTGCTGCGAGCCCTACAGGAGCGGGAATTCGAGCGGGTCGGTGGTGGGCAACCAATCCGTGTCAATGTCAGGGTCATTGCGGCGACCAACTCCGACCTGGACCAGATGGTCGACGATGGTACGTTTCGGAAAGATCTCTTCTACCGCCTGAACGTGATCCCGATCCACCTGCCACCACTAAGGGAGCGGCGCGATGACATCCCACTCCTCGTACAGAGCTTTCTTCACAAGCTTGGACAGGAACAGCAGCCAGCACGAGTCGAGGTCACGTTCTCACAGGAAGCAATGCGGCGGTTGATGGCGTTCGATTGGCCCGGAAACATCCGACAGCTCGAGAACATCGTCGAGCGAGCACTGGCGATGACACCTGGTCGTGCTCAGATTGATGTGGGCGATCTTCCGGAAGAGATGCAGGGCGACAGCTCCTCATCGTTGACTATTGACGTCGTTCTCCCTGAAGACGGGATGGAACTGCAGCGGTACCTGCAGGACGTCGAGCGACAGCTCATCAGACTTGCGCTGGAGCGAACGGGAGGCAACAAGCACCAGGCGGCACAACTCCTCAGCATCAAGCGAACGACACTGGTCGAAAAGGCGAAGCGGCTCGTGCAAGAACTCGATCAGTCACCATCCAGCACATCGAGCCGGTAGTCGAGCATTCGGTCCCCATCGAAAATCCAATACCCGGTGAATCGCCGGCCCTGCAGCACCAGTGGCAACCAGTAACGATCGTCTTCCCACATCTCGTCGAACGGGATGTCGGACACGTCGAACCAGAGCGGCAGCGCCTCGTCTGTTTCGATCGCAGTCCCCTCGATTTCCTCCGTCCGATACACGTGAACGTAGATCGAGTATCCGTCCGTGAACTGAAACCTGTGATCTCCCAGCCGGACAAGCTCGCCTGCTTCAACCCCCAGCTCCTCTCGAAGCTCGCGTGCCGCACACGCCTCCGGTGCTTCCCCCGGTTCCAGTCGGCCCCCTGGCCCATTAATCTTTCCAGCGCCCAGGCCGCGCTTCTTCCGAATCAGCAGAATCCGGCCGTCGCGGACAACAAATACGAGCGTGGCTGGCTCGACCGCCGTCCAGCTCGTCCAATCAATATCACTGATACGGTGTACGTCCATGTTGATGCCGATCAGGGTCGATCCATCGCATAGTCTGGCATGGAACGACCACAGCATAGAATAGGAGTACGGTCCCAAGCCGATGCCCCACTCACACTCCCATTCCGGCGACGGCCTTCGGCTGGCGTTCCTGATCAACACTGCGTTCGCCATCCTCGAGATCTTCGGTGGACTCTGGACAAACAGTGTCGCGATCCTTTCGGACGCGGTCCATGATCTCGGCGACAGCGTGGCGCTAGGCGCGGCGTGGGCGCTGGACAGGTACTCTCAGCGGGGCAGAGACCGGCGGTTCTCGTACGGATATCTTCGCTTCTCGCTGCTAGGCGCTTGGACGAACACGACAGTCCTGATCCTCGGGTCAGTTTTCGTCCTCACCGAAGCCATTCCGAGATTGTTTCGACCTGAGGCACCGAACGCCGCAGGCATGTTGGTGTTCGCGCTACTCGGCGTCGCCGTCAACGGTCTGGCAGCGTGGCGCCTCGGTGGACAGCGGTCACTCAACACACGAGTCGCCGCATGGCATCTCATCGAGGATGTCCTTGGGTGGATTGCCGTCCTGATCGTCGCCATCACGCTGATGTTCGTCGATCTCCCAGTACTCGACCCGATACTTTCGATCGGCATCACGGCCTACGTACTGTTCAACGTCGTTCGGCACCTTCGGCAGACCCTCATGCTCTTTCTCCAGGCCGTCCCGGAAGACATCGACCTGCATGAGCTTGAAGCGCGGCTCCGTGGACTCGCGCACGTCCGGTCGATACATCACACTCACGTGTGGTCGATGGATGGCGCGCACCACGTCCTCACGGCCCACATCGTCGTCGACGGCCAAACGTCCAAGGTTGAGCTCGGTAGACTACGATCGGACGTCGCGAGTCTCTGCGAGGAGTACGGCTTCGCCCACACTACCGTGGAAATTGAATGGGACGACGACGAATGTCGAATGGGGGAAGAAAGCCTAGCCGGTACGTCTGGGTAGGGAGGTCGACTCGCCGTCACGCCGCTGCGGCGTCCACGTCTCAACCTCCGCAAAGAAGCCGTTGATGACGTCTCGCAGCTCACCAACGGACTCGGCGTGGTTGATGGCCGCCCGGAGTTGAGACCCGCCATGCAGGCCCTTCGTGTACCACGACCCAAGCGCGCGCAGCTTGTTCACGACCCAGCGCTCTCGACTCTTCGGGGGCCGCGGTTGGGCGGAGCCGCCGCCATTCGGGCCCAGGCCCGACGGTGCGATGTGCCGAAATCCGTCCTTTTCCTGATCTTCCGTCAGCAAGAGTTCGATGTAGTCCAAAAGAAAGCTTCCACGGTCGCTGGCGCCAGCTTCAGAGACCGCCCGCCCGGCGGTAAGAGTCTCGGCCTGCTGAAAGATCCACGGATTTCGGAGCGCGCCCCTGCCAACGAGGACGCCTGAGACACGGGTCGCAGTCATGCGGTCCACGACCTGGTCGGCCGTCACGCAGTCGCCGCTGCCAAAGACCGGAATCCGGACGCTCTCCGCGACTTCGTCGATCAGCTCCCAATCGGAGCTTCCGCGATACGACTGGGCGGCCGTGCGACCGTGCACGGCGACGGCAGCAGCACCGGCATCTTCCATCATCCGCGCCAGATGCGGGGCGTTGATGACGTTCTCGTCCCACCCAGCGCGCATCTTCACAGTGACCGGAACGTTCACGGAATTGGACATCGACCGAACAACCGCGGCAGCGTGTTCCGGCTCCCGCATCAGGCTGCAGCCGGCATTGTGCTTTGCGATCTTGCGCACCGGGCATCCCATGTTGACATCGACGATGTCAGCACCCATACCCTCAACGATCTGAGCCGCTGCGGCCATCGTGTGCGGATCGCCACCAAAGATCTGAATCGAGACCGGTCGCTCTTCCTCGGTGTACTCAGCATACTCGAGCGTCCGGTCGATTCCTCGAACCAGCCCCTCCGAGCTCACCATTTCGGTCACCACCAACCCACATCCGCCATGGCGCTTGACCAACCGCCGAAACGCCGTGTCGGTCATTCCCGCCATCGGAGCGAGGGCAAACGGTGGGTCGACCTGAACGCGTCCGATCTTCATTGCGAACGTCAGGCCGTTGGGACACGCGCCAGCACCCGAATCGCGGGGGGCGGGGCCTCCCGAGAGACAGCCACTAGTCGTTCACGGGTCCTAGGGAAGCGCTGTCCGCCTGGTCCGCCCGGAACTGCTCGTAGACCTGACGAAGCTCGTCGTTCTTCCATTCTATGACCGCTTCCAACCGCAACTCATCCAGGTACCTGGATAGCTCACGCATCCGCCGGTCGTTGAATACGTTGTTGGAGATATCGTCGCGGACATCGTCGAACGGAAGAACAACAGGCTCTCTGCGTGCCTCCAGCCGGACAATCTGATACCCCTGCGGCGTTCTCCGAGGGTCAGCGACACCTCCGACGTCGAGCGAAGCGATCAGCTCCTGAATGGCGTCTGAGAACTCCGACACCAGAAGCGGCCCAAACAGTCCACCGGCTGACTCCGACGAAGAACCGGAGAGCTCGGCTGCCACGGCGGCAAAATCCTCACCGCTGCGAAGACGGGCGACCGTCGTCTGGGCCACCACCCGCGCCTCATCGTCCGCCGCGACCGAAACTCCTTCGGGAGTTTCGGCAACCGGGATGAGAAATTGCCGGAGTGTCGCGGTCGCCGGCTGTGTGAACTCTTCAGCATGGGTGTCGTAGTACTCTCGTGCCTCGACGTCAGTGATGGCAACGCGGCCGAGAATCTCGATCTGTTGGACCTGACTCACCAGCATCTGGCTTTCCATGCGGCGGCGGAAGTCACCCAGCGTCATGCCCAGCTCTTCCCGTAGCGCCGTTTCCAACTCCTGTTCGGTCTCGAATTCGTTCTCTTCCCTGATCTCGGTGACTTGCTCAGCGAACAGTTCGTCCGAGAGGCTGTATCCGAGATCGTGACCTCGCTGGACCAGCAGCAGCTCGTCGACGGCGTTGGCGATCACTCCCGGAGTCACCTCCCGGAGCAGACTCACAAATTCGAAGTCACTGGTGGGCTGGACACCACGACCCTGAATCGCTTCGATTTGACGAGCCTCAAGGTCCGTCTTCGTGATGATCTGGCCGTTGACCTTGACGAGAACCTGCTCAATGATAATCGGCTCCGCGGTATCGTCCGCTGGAGCCTGGGCGGTAGCCCAGGTGGGAACGAGAAACAGAGCAACTGCCCCAACCATGCAGGTACGTTTCAACATCATGCTTTCGGCCCTCTCTGCATTCTAATCCGCATCGCCATGATGAGGACATTATGGCTCACGCAACGTTGCCAGGTCAGATAGCAGGCCACTCACGTGCGAAATCACCTCGTCGTCGGCGCCGCGGTGGTCCGCCTTGAGCATCTCTTGCTTCGAGAAGCCCTGGGTCACTCGCCCGGCGGTAGCGCGGCCCGTCCACCAGGACGAGCCTTCGTCAACCAGCCGCTGTCGCGGCGCGTGACCCGCCGCACCCTTGACGGGCCCCTCCAGATCGACGCGGATGACGGCGGGTGGCGTCAGCGTGACCTCAGGTCGGGACTGCACGACTTCGACTAACCGACCAGCGTCAATCGGCGCGTCACTCCTGAAACGAACAACGAGGAGGTGCTTCTCGCGATCGATCGAGTCAACCCCAAGCCGGTCAGCCATCAACCTGATCCGGCCAAACTCGACCAGACGCACGACCTTTCGCGGCACCGGGCCATAACGATCTCCGAGCTCGTCAAGCAGCGTGACCAGCTCGTCCTCTGTCTCGGCGGAGGCAACCCGGCGATACAGCGCCAGCCGCTGGTTCGTTTCCGGAACGTAGTCGTGATCTATTCGAAGCTCGACCCCGAGATTGACTGTGGCTCTCCGCTCGTCACCCAGCGCCTCGCCCTTGAGCTCCTGCACCGTTCGCTCGAGCAACTTCACATACATATCGAACCCAATCGCCTCGATCTGCCCGCTCTGCTCGGCCCCAAGCAGGTTCCCCGCGCCGCGGATTTCAAGATCCAGGGCCGCCACTCGAAACCCGCTCCCCAGATCGCTGAATTCTTTGATCGCAGCAAGCCGTTGCTGCGCGACTCGGGAGAGATCTTGCTCGGCTGGAATCAGCAGGTACGCATAGGCGCGCCGGTTTGATCGCCCAACGCGGCCTCGTAACTGATACAGCTGTGCGAGCCCATAGCGCTCAGCATGGTTGACGATGATCGTGTTCACGTTGGGAATGTCGAGACCGTTCTCGATAATCGTCGTCGACAACAGGACATCGTACTCGTGCGCCACGAACCCGATCATCGCCTTCTCGAGATCAGTCTCTCCTGACTGGCCATGGACGACGGCCAGCCGAGCTTCTGGAACCAGGCGTTGAATCAGACTGCCAATCGAATCGATTGATTGAATCCGATTATGGACGAGATACACCTGCCCCTCGCGCTCTAGCTCCGTTCGTATCGCTGTCTCGATGACGGTGGGGTCAAACTTCACCACGTTGGTTCGAATTGACAGCCGGTCCTTGGGTGGCGTCTCGATCACCGACATGTCACGAATCCCAATCAGGGACATGTTGAGCGTTCGAGGAATGGGCGTGGCGGTCAACGTCAGGACATCGACTTTCTGCCGGAGCTGTTTGAGACGCTCCTTATGTGCGACCCCGAACCGCTGTTCCTCGTCCACGATCAACAGACCCAGGTCACGAAACTCGACATCCTTCGAGAACAGACGGTGAGTGCCAACGATCACGTCCACCTTGCCGGCGGCGAGATCCCCCAGAACTGCTTTCTGCTCGGCGCGGCTGCGGAAGCGGCTTACCATGTCGATGCGGGCAGGGAAAGCGGCGAATCGCTCGGTGATTGTCTTGAAATGCTGGAACGCGAGGACCGTGGTCGGAGCAAGGAGCGCCACCTGTTTGCCGTCCATCATCGCCTTGAACGCCGCTCTGAGCGCGACCTCCGTCTTTCCATACCCAACGTCACCACAGAGAAGGCGGTCCATCGGCGCAGGCGACTCCATGTCGCGTTTGATGTCATGCACGGCCGCTGCCTGGTCAGGCGTCAGGTCGAACTCGAAGGCGGCCTCGAATTCCTCCTGCCAGTGCGTGTCGGGCCCGAACACATGACCCGCGATCGCCTTTCGACCGGCATAGAGCTTGAGCAACTCACCGGCCATGTCGCGCATCGCGCGTTTCACTCGGGTCTTCGCTCGCTCCCAGCTCGCCCCCCCCAAGCGCTCGAGCGCTGGATTCTGCCCTCCGGTGTATTTCTGGATCAGGTCCAGTTGCTCGACGGGGACGAAGAGCTTATCTCCGCCGGCGTAGCGAAGCTCCATCAGTTCGTGCGGCGTCGTGCCCACATCAAGCTGGGTCAGCCCCATGAACGATCCGATCCCATGGTCGACGTGAACCACGCGGTCACCGACTTTGAGATCGCGAAGATCGGAAAGAAACGCTGTCGATACCGACTTCCTCCGGTCCCGAACTCGGCGCTCTTCATCAAAAAGGTCGGTCTCCGCATACACCTGGAACTTCGCGCCGGGCAGCCGGAATCCCCGAGACAGCTGGCCCGTGGCTACCAGGAGAACCGCGCCGTGGATCGCCTCTGCCCGATCGACCGCGACGGCAGAAAGGTCGTAGTCGGCCAACATTTCGGTAATCCGTTCGGCTCTTCCTGGCGTCGCGGCGACGAAGAGCTGAGTCTCTCCGTCCTCCCGCCCTCGGCGGACTGCATCGACCCAAGCGTCCAACCGTCCGTGAAACCGCACGACCGGTTGGCATGGGAGCGCCCGGTGAGCCTCTGCGTCGCTGTCGTCAACCCCAAGTGTTTCGAACCTGCCCCCACGCCCGAGCCAATCGCCAATGTCCTGCCACTCGAGGAACAGTCGCTCCGGGTCGGACACGACTTCACCGCGGTCAACCGCGGCAGCGTGGCTCTCCCGAATCCTGTCGATGACCGTGGTCGCTCGCTTCCCACACTCCCGCAGGTCGCTCACGAAGGTACGCGTGGGAGACTGCGCTGCCGCGTAACGCAGAACGCTGCTGCTCAGGTCGCGAATAGGCCGATCCTCGGGACCGCCCTCGGGCACATCGAAGGTCTCGCGGATCGGTAGCACAGTGGATCGGTCAAGCGTTGCAACTGAACGCTGGGTTCCAGGCTCGAACTGCCTGATCGACTCGACGAGATCGCCAACAAACTCCACCCGAACCGGGTAACTCTCTCCAGCCAAGAAAAAATCGACGACACCGCCTCGGACACAGAACTCGCCGTGTTCGTCGACTGGATCCTCCGCGATGAAGCCAGCATCCACGAGGACATCACCGAGCTCTGGCGGTGACAGCTCACCACCCACGACGACCTCGCGCACGGCGCGCGCGAGCCGCTCGGCACCGGCAACTCGAGGAAGAAGCGCAGCCGCCGATGCAACAACCAGCCTGACCGTTCCCTGAGCAAGACCGGTTAGGGCCCGGGCTCTCGCGGACGCCACGTCAAGGTGCGGAACGATCGCACGATAGGGATCAACTTCCAGCGACGGAAACGGAAGAATCACCCGTGACGTCTCGGCGTCCGGCAGCCCCTGAAGCGCGGAGTAGAAGAATCGGGCATCTGACGTCATGACTTCTACGTCGTTGTCAGTCGGGACGACCGTGATCGTCGGCGCCGCCATCGCCGAGTTTGCCACCGCAAACGCCTGGGCGGCCGATGAGAGACCCGTGACGACCTCACCGCCGGCACCGAGACCGGTCCGGCTGGTAACTGTCTTTAGGAGAGCTCGTAGGGAGAGGGAGGGCACGACGATCGACACGCGAATACTCCGTCGAACCGAGAAGCCTCGGATGTTATCACGCCCTGCGGCGACTAGTCGCCGGGACCGTCTGCATCGCCTAGCTCGCGAACGGAAATGTTTGGCGTGAACGTCCAGCTGTGGCGCGGCCTGTAGACGCCAACGTCCTTCGTCTCAGACTTCACGCGGAATGTGTGCAGCAGTCGATGGTAGTCGTACGGCCGACCTTCGCGGTTGTGCACGGCCACGTCGAGCTTGTACGTGCCTCCGACGAGGTCGAGATTCTCCATAGCGAACACGACCTCTCCGTCGCCAGTCATCGTGATCGATCGCAGCTCCTCGATATCAGTATTCGTGCCGTAGCAACACAGCCCTTCGGCATTGAAGATACTGACTCCGAACACGAAGTCATCCAACGCCTCCGCGACATTGACGCGCATCCTGACTCTCATTCGCTCGCCGGTGTGAAACACGTGTGATGCGCCGTTGTCTCCTTCGAGAATAACGTCGACTATCTTGGCTTCTCCCGAGCCCCATCGTCCTTCGCTTGCTCGGAACATGTCTGCCGGCGGCTCCTCGCCGGTGGCCTCGGCCAGTCCGGTGCTCCCTCCACTCTCCGAGGCTGTGGCGGCGATTCTCTTCTGATCCTCGGCGGACAGTTGGTCTTCCTCATCCGCCGCGACGTCAGCGAGGTACGCATGAACCACACGCCGGGGGTCACCGATTCCCCGGACAGCGCCGGTATCGAGCCACACCGCTTCATCGCAAAACTGCTGCACGGTGCCCAAGCCGTGCGTCACCAGGAGGATGGTCTTGCCACGCCTCTTGAAGTCGGCGAACTTGTCGAGACACTTCAGGCTGAACCCCTCGTCGCCAACCGCGAGCACTTCATCAACGATCAGAATGTCAGGATTGACATGCACCGCCACGGCGAAACCGAGCCGCATATACATTCCGGAAGAGTAGTTCTTGACCGGTGCATCAATGAACTCTTCAAGCTCGGCGAACTCGACAATCTCGTCGAACCGCTCCGTGATCTCTCGTTTCGTGAGCCCCAGCATGACGCCGTTGATAAAGACGTTCTCCCGGCCCGAAATCTCCGGATGGAACCCCGCGCCCAGCTCGATCAGCGCCGAGATACGGCCACTGTGCCGCACCTCGCCACTCGTCGGTTTGCTGATACCCGCGATCAATTTGAGGAGGGTGCTCTTTCCCGAACCGTTTCGCCCGATGATGCCGAAAACCGACCCCTTCGGGACACGAAGTGAAACGTCATTCACCGCGGTGAACGTCTCATCGGGCCGGAGATCCCGCACGAGGCTTCCGCTGATGAGCGCGCTCTTCAGCGTGGCAAACTGCCTGCGGTGCGCGTACCGTCGGTACAGCTTCGTCACCGATTGCAGCTCAACCGCAGTGTTCACACTTCCTCCGCAAAGGAATCCCGGAGCCGGTCGAAAAGGGCATAAGACGCAACGAACAGTACGACAGAAAACGCGGCAAGCGCCAGCAACCATCGCCAGTGCCCGAAGGGTCCGTCGTAGAACAGGATCTCCTGATACGAGACCGCCAAATGCGCGAATGGGTTGAAGTCCATGAAAGTCTTCATCGTCCCGGGCAACTCGGTCATCGGGTAGATGATCGGCGTTGCGAAGAACAACAACGTCAGGAGATTCCCCAAGATGTCGCGGAGATCGCGGAAGTGCACTGTCAGGGCTGAGAGGCCCAGCCCGAGTGCGAGCGTCAGCACCAGCTGGATAATCACGACAACGGGAAACCAGACGAGCTCGATCACATTCAGCGGACGTGCGTAGAACAAGAGAAACAGGGCCAAGATCGGCAGCGCAAAGAAGAAGTGGAACATGTTCGAAATCACCGAAACAATCGGGAGAATCTCGGCCGGGAAGAGCACCTTCTTGATCAGATTGCCGCTCGAAATCAGGGACTGGGACGACTCGAGCACCGCGGACGAGAACCATGTCCAGGGAAGCAACCCGCAGAACAGGAACAGCGCATACGGCTCGAGGTCTACGCCACGAAAGCCCGGAAGAATCACGGAGAACACCAACGTGTACACGAGAAGAAGAAGGAGTGGGTTGAAGAACGACCAGAAGAAGCCGAGGACCGATCCTCGGTATCGTGCTTTGAGCTCACGCGCGACGAGCGTCTGGATGAGACCTCGGTACCGCACGAGCTGGCGAAGGTTAGCCAGCATCGGACGTAGCGGCGAGCAGCAAGGCCGTGATGTTGTCAGGGCCGCCGGCCGCATTCGCAAGGCGGACGAGCTCGTCACAGGCCGGCTGAAGATCCCCAGCCGCAGAAACGACCTCCCCGATCTCGGAATCTTGGAGTACCGCCGACAGCCCGTCCGAGCAGAGGAGAATGCGGTCTCCACCTTGGAATTCGATCTCAGTGAGCTCTACATCCAGATCTCCGGCACCGGAGAGCGCACGGGTCACGATGTTCCGCCACGGGTGCTCACGCGCGGCCGACTCGGTCATCATGCCTGCACGCATCTGCTCTTCGACCCAGGAATGATCGCCCGTGAGGCGGCTGAAGTGGCCGGCACGAGAGTGGTACGCACGACTGTCGCCGACGTGCGCCAAGGCGGCCTGGCCGGTCGTCACGAGGACCACCACGGCAGTGGTCGCCATGCCGCGGAGCTCCTCGGATCCCTCGACCTCCCGGGCGATCCGACGATTGGCGGCGTCAAAGCCAGCACGTAGCCGGTTCCCACCGGTTCCGATCTCTTGATCGAACGCTGCTGGCCATGTGTCGTCGGGGCCGAGGTCGGCGGTAGCAACAATGACTTTCTGGATCTCCGTAACTGCCAGCCTAGACGCGACTTCGCCGCCCGCGTGACCGCCCATCCCGTCCGCGACAACGAACAGCCCGAGCTCGGGATCCGCGCCGTAGCTGTCTTCGTTCTGGGAGCGCCGGAGGCCGACGTCAGTCCGAGCTGCCCAGGAAATCTGCATGAGGTCACACGGGCAGTCGCTGCTCCGGACGCATCATCGCGCTCACACCGAACGCGTGCGGATCTTGGCGGCGACCTGCAGCCGGATCAACGATTTCATCAACGAGATCCGCGCTCGCTCGAGGTCCATGTTCGCGGCGACTGATTCCAGGCGTTGACGGGACCGCCGTTCGGCCTCTCGTGCACGAGAGACGTCGATATCCTCGGCACGTTCCGCAATCTGTGCAAGTATCGTGACCCGATCGGGCAGAATCTCGGCAAACCCGAACGCAACCAACACATAGTACTTTTCATCGCCCTGGCGAAACCAGAGCTCTCCAACCTGTAGGGTCGTCAACAGTGGTGTATGCCCAGGGAGAATGCCGAGGTACCCTTCCGACCCCGGAATCTGGACCTCGTCGACCATCTCTCGCGCTATGGCGCGATCTGGCGTAACGAGCTCGAGCATCAAGTGGGAGGGAATCGCCATGGTCGGTTGCGCGTCGGCTACGCCGACACCTTCATCTTTTCAGCGTTTTCGAGTGCCTCTTCGATCGTTCCGACCATCAGGAAGGCCTGCTCGGGTACCTCGTCGTGCTTCCCTTCGGTAATCTCCTTGAAGCCACGAACGGTGTCAGCGATTGCGACGTACTTTCCTGGGGCACCGGTGAACTGTTCCGCCACGTAGAACGGCTGCGATAGAAAGCGTTGGATCTTCCGCGCGCGCGCCACCGCAAGCTTGTCCTCCTCGGAAAGTTCATCGATTCCGAGAATCGCGATGATGTCCTGTAGATCCTTGTATCGCTGAAGCACCTGCTTGACCTCGCGGGCTACAGCGTAGTGCTCCTCACCGATGATCCGAGGGTCGAGGATTCGAGATGTCGATGCAAGAGGGTCGACGGCCGGGTAGAGTCCCTGCGCGGCGATCGAACGGGAAAGCTCAGTTGTGGCATCAAGGTGCGCAAACGTCGTCGCTGGCGCCGGATCGGTGTAGTCGTCTGCGGGGACGTAGATCGCTTGCACTGAAGTGATCGACCCCTTCTTGGTCGACGTAATCCGCTCCTGAAGCTCTCCCATCTCGCTCATCAACGTGGGCTGATACCCAACCGCTGACGGCATCCGGCCGAGCAGCGCAGACACTTCGGATCCCGCTTGGGTAAACCGAAAGATATTGTCGATGAAGAGGAGGACATCCTTGTTCTCGGCGTCTCGAAAGTACTCGGCAACCGTTAGTGCGCTCAGCGCAACCCGTAGACGGGCCCCAGGCGGCTCGGTCATCTGGCCATACACAAGCGCCGCGCGAGACTTCTCAGGCTCTTCGATATCAATGACGCCGCTCTCCTGCATCTCAAGCCAGAGGTCGTTGCCTTCCCGTGTCCGCTCGCCAACGCCGCCAAACACCGAGACCCCACCGTGCTTGAGTGCGATGTTGTGGATCAGCTCCTGGATGATGACCGTCTTGCCGACACCAGCCCCGCCGAAAAGGCCAATCTTCCCGCCGCGAAGATACGGCTCGAGTAGGTCGACCACCTTGATGCCAGTCTCGAACATCTCCAGCTCGGTCGACTGGTCTACAAGCGCTGGCGCTGGCCGGTGAATCGACCACCGCTCCTCTGCGTCGACCGGCCGATCAGGAAAATCAACCGGGTCACCGAGCACGTTGAGCACCCGGCCGAGTGTCTTGGGACCGACAGGAACCGATATGGGAGCCCCCGTATCGACCGCAACCATTCCACGTTGCATCCCGTCAGTGGCCGTCATCGCAACGGCGCGCACTCGGCTCTCGCCGAGATGCTGCTCGACCTCCGCAATCACGTCGATCTCGGACTGTGCCCCGCCAGTGATGCGCAGTGCGTTGTAGATTGGCGGCAGGAGTCCGCTCTCGAACTCGACGTCGACGACGGGACCGATGACTTGGACGATCTTGCCTGTCTTGGTATCTGTTCCTTCCATACGTCTCCCAGCGTCAGGTCACAGTGCCTGCGCTCCCGACACCACTTCGATCAGCTCGCGTGTGATCGTCGCCTGCCGGACCTTGTTCATGTGAAGTGTCTGTGCCTCGATCATTTCACCAGCGTTACGTGTCGCGGCGTCCATCGCAGTCATCCGCGCCGCGTGCTCCGCGGCCGAGGACTCGAGCAACGCCCGGAAAACCTGGATCTCGACGTGGTGCGGCAGCAACGTTTCGAAGATCTCGGCCGGGCTCGGCTCGAACAGGTATTCCGCCAGCACTTCTGATTCCTCCTCACTCGGAACAATCCGGGGAATCGGAAGGAGTTGGTCTATGACGATATCCTGCTGGATGACGCTCTTGAATTCGTTGTACAGAAGATGCACGCTCGATACGGCGCCCTCTGTGAACTGCGGAATCGCCGCCTCGGCAACGCCCTGGGCGTGGACGTACCGCAGATCGTTGAAGATGTTGACGTCCTCGTACACCACCTTGAGGCCGTGCCGTCGAAAGAAATCCCGTCCCTTCCGACCGACCAAGCCCAGCACCACTTCTCCATCAGCATCCCTGACGAATGCGCCTGCCCTCCGCAAGAGCGCTGAATTGAAGCCGCCGCACAACCCCTTGTCTGCCGTCACCACGACGAGCAGCGCGGGCGCCGTCGCGTCAGTTTCGGGCGACGCCAGCAGCGGGTGGGCCGACGCGTCGATACGCGACGCGAGACCGTTCAGGACGCGTAGCATCTCACGTGCGAACGGACGCGCCCCCACAATCCGTTGCTGGGCTCTGCGCAACTTGGACGCAGAGACGGTTTTCATCGCTCTTGTAATCTGCTGCGTGTTCGTGACGGCGCGGATGCGCCGCCTGAGATCGATGAGCGAGGGCATAACGAAGAATCCCTGCTAGGCGGCCGCTCCTTTGCGGGCTTCCACAAACTGTGTGGTGAACTCTTCGACCGCCTGAGTGATCTTCGTCGTGAGCTCATCGTCCATCTTCTTCTGTTCGCCGAGGGTCTGGACAACCTCAGCGTGACGGACCTCAAAGAATTCGTAGAGCTGCTGCTCGTACGCCGCCACGTCGGATTCCTCAACGTTGTCGAGGTGTCCTCTGGCACCCGCGAACAAAATCAGCACCTGTCGCTCCACGGACAAAGGCTGATACTGTTGCTGCTTGAGAATCTCGACGAGCCGCCGTCCGCGATTCAGCTGATCCTGCGTCGCTTTGTCGAGGTCGCTCCCAAACTGCGCGAACGCTTCGAGCTCCCGGAACTGCGCCAGGTCAATCCGCAGCGTTCCCGCCACCTGCCGCATCGCACGCACCTGAGCCGCCCCCCCGACGCGAGAGACGGAATTGCCGACGTTGATCGCCGGACGGATTCCCTGATGGAAAAGATCACTCTCGAGAAAGATCTGGCCGTCGGTGATCGAAATCACGTTGGTTGGAATGTACGCCGACAGGTCACCCGCTTGGGTTTCAATGATCGGGAGCGCCGTCAGCGAACCGCCGCCGAGCTCCGGATTCAGCTTGGCAGCCCGCTCGAGCAACCGGGAGTGCAAGTAGAACACGTCTCCCGGATAGGCCTCGCGCCCCGGCGGACGGCGTAACAGCAACGAAATCTCGCGATACGCCTGCGCGTGTTTTGACAGGTCATCGTAGACGCATAGCGCATGACGACCATTGTCGCGGAAGTACTCGCCAATCGCGCAGGCCGAGTAAGGGCTGACATAGAGCTGAGGCGCAGGGTCCGACGCCGCAGCCGCAACGACGATCGTGTATTCCATCGCGCCGTTCTCTTCGAGCGTCCGTACCACCTGTGCGATCGTCGACTGTTTCTGTCCGATCGCGTTGTAGATGCAGACGACATCCAAACCCTTTTGGTTGATGATCGCGTCGACGGCGACTGCCGTCTTTCCGGTCTGGCGGTCGCCGATAATGAGCTCGCGCTGGCCGCGACCGATCGGAACCATGGCGTCAATCGCCTTGAGGCCGGTTTGCAGCGGTTCTTTCACCGGCTGCCGGTCGACGACGCCTGGTGCCATCTTCTCGATCGGCGCGGTTTCACTCGTCGCGATTGGCCCTTTGCCATCGACCGGTTGACCAAGTGCGTTGACGACACGGCCGAGCATCGCGTCCCCGACCGGAACCGATATGATCCGACCGGTTCGCTTGACGGTGTCGCCCTCTTTGATCTCCGTCGTCTCCCCAAGGAGAACTGCACCGACACTCGACTCCTCGAGGTTCAGGGCGAGGCCGAAAACGCCGTGCGGAAACTCGAGCATTTCCGTCGCCATGGCCTTTTCGATGCCGTGGATGCGCGCGATGCCGTCTCCAACCGAGACGACAGTGCCTACCTCGGCTACATCGACATCGAGCGAATAGTCACTGAGCTGGTCTTTGATGATCTTCGAGATTTCGTCTGCTTTGATATCCATTGAGTCGTTGGCCATATGAATCGTGGTTCTTCAGTCGATGCTTCTCGTCGACATGAGCCGGCGGAGTCCTGTCACCTGTCGCTGAGAAACT
This sequence comes from Vicinamibacterales bacterium, assembly GCA_965223015.1. Classification (GTDB taxonomy): domain Bacteria; phylum Acidobacteriota; class Vicinamibacteria; order Vicinamibacterales; family UBA8438; genus CAUZIB01. The sequence continues at coordinate 127,390 of CBDCVL010000004.1, forward strand.
GGCGGCGTAGTCGATTGAGATGCCCGGCGATGCTCCCGTCGAACACCGTGCTTCCAATTTGGGTCACCATCCCTCCCAAGAGATCCGCGTCTACGTCCGTCTGGACCTCGACCTGCCGTCCGGTCGCGTCCCCCAGCGCGCGCGTGATCACCTCGACACGTTCGGGAGGCAGTTGAGACGCTGTGGTGATCTGCACCCGTGCCACGCCGCGAAGGTGCAACAGTTCGCTGCGGTACGCGCTGAGAATATCGTCGAGAATCGACAGACGGTCTCGGTCGGCGAGAAGCACCAGCAACCGCCGGGTCACGGTGGAGATGTCCCCCATAAGCGGAACGAGTTCCGTCACCAGCGCACGCTTCCGGGCTGGCGGAATGGCTGGGTTGGCCAGGCTCGACGCAAGAGCTGGGTGGGAGCTGACCAGGGCTGACACTTCGGAGAGCTCCTGCTCGACTCGCTCGGGATCCGCGTCCCGTTGACTCACTTGGAGCAACGCTCGTGCGTACCGCATCGCCGCGGCAGAATTCGTCATCGTCTCCTAATTTGTAGGTGGCACCACTCCTCTACGATCACGAGGACCGAGAAGGTGGCAACGCGTCACCGCAGTGACATATAGGACCACTGAGGCCGTTTGCGGCAGGGCAAACAGGAATTTATACCACGGACGCGAGGGACGAGGCCACCATCGCGGGTGGCTGCGAGGAGAGTGCGTCAGTCAGCCAGACCGGTTGGACCCGAGCCGCGCTCGGTCAGTTGCTCGTAGAGACGTTGCAGCTCGCTCTCCGAATTGAAGTGAACTTCGAGCTTCCCACCCCGCCGCGACCGAGAAATCAGCACACGGGTACCTAGCGCACGACGGAGCTGCTCCTCGGCTGCCTGAGTATGAACATCCTTCGGCCGGTCCGGAGTGGGCGCGGCCTTGGGGGTAAGGAGGTTCTTGACGAGCGCCTCGGTTTCGCGAACGGAGAGATCCCGGACCCGCACGTCGCGAGCCACCCGTCGCTGAAGGGCGTGGTCGGGCAATCCAATCAGCGCACGGGCGTGTCCCATGCTAAGACTGCCAGCCGCCACATCGGCCTGCACTTCGGCCGGAAGTGTCAGTAACCGCTGGTAGTTAGCGACTGTTGCTCGATCCTTTCCCACGGCGTTGGCGATCTCTTCCTGCGTCAGCCCGAACTGATCTGCCAGGCGCTTGTAGGCGCGGGCGGCCTCGATCGAGTTCAGATTCTCCCGCTGGATGTTCTCCACAAGCGCAAGTTCTAGGCGCCTGTCGGCCGGCACGTCCTTCACGATCACCGGAACACGCATCAGTCCAGCCCGCTGTGCGGCACGCCAACGGCGCTCACCGGCTACGATCTCGTACTCGTCGTCCGATCGACGTCTGACGAGAATCGGTTGAATGACCCCACTCCGACGGATCGACTGGGCGAGCTCGTCGAGAGCGGTCTCGTCCATGTCCGTCCGAGGCTGCTCTTCATTGGGGCGAAGCAGATCGAGGTCGAGCTCGCTCACCGGCGCGTCAGGCGGAGGACCCGAGGGCAAGGGCGACTCAACTGGGACATCGGGTATCAGCGCGCTCAACCCCCGGCCAAGCGCTCGTCGTTTCTCAGGCATTGTTACTCTCCATCCGTCCCCATTTCAGTGGTCGCCGCGCCGCGCCGCACATCCAACGGTGACGCCTCAGGGCTGGACCGCTCGGTCAGCACTTCGCGAGCCAAGGCAACATAGGCCCCCGCACCTTTCGATCGAACGTCGTAGAGGATCGCCGGCAGGCCGTGACTCGGTGCCTCTCCGAGCCGGATGTTTCGTGGAATCACCGTCTCGAACACTTTGTCCTTGAAGAAGGCCCGCACCTCACCGGCCACCTGCTGGCCCAAGTTCGTTCGTTGGTCAGCCATGGTCAAGAGTACGCCGGCAATGTCCAGTTCTCGGTTGAAGCTTCCTCTGACACGCTGCAGCGTCGCCATCAGCTCGGCCACGCCCTCGAGCGCGAAGTACTCGCATGTCAAGGGAATCAACACTTCGTCCGCCGCCACGAGAGCATTGAGTGTCAGGAGACCCAACGACGGCGGTGTGTCGATGAAGACGTGGTCGAAATGCTCACGCGCCGGTTCCAGAAACGGCCGCAGGCGGGTCTCGCGGTTCGGTAGATTCACGAGCTCGACCTCAGCACCAACCAGGTTTCGATCGGCAGGAATCAAGGACAGACCGCTCATGGACGTCGGCAGCACATACGAGTGGAAGTCCTCTGAGGCCTGGCCCGAGATGAGAGCCTCGTAGACCGTCCTCCCCTCGACAGACTGTCCCTTGAGACCGACACCGCTCGTGAGGTTGGCTTGCGGATCGAGATCCACGAGCAGCACCGACTGGTCCGCAAGTGCAAGAGACGCAGCAAGATTAATCGCCGTGGTGGTCTTGCCGACTCCACCTTTCTGGTTGGCGATTGCAACGATTCCTTGCATCGAATCGACTCCGGTCGGCCATGCCCGAATGGCCCCAGTACGGCCAGTGAGCCAACGAGCCAGTGGAAATGACCTACGCGACCTACATCAGGTCAATCAACCTATCATATTATCCCGTTTGACCTAACTTGCTCTGCCTCGTGGCGTATTCTACATCTGGTTGTGACGTCCGGTCAAGACGTTCCACGTGGAACATACGATACGTCCAGATTGCTTTCAAGCGACGAGGCTGCCTAGGGACAACGACCCGACCTCAAGAACAGAACCTCGTCTTCTCCGGCGGGCACGATCCACGGCTCGTGTGTCCCAAATTTCGCCGCGCCGAGGCAATCCCTCAACGTATAAGACTACTGGAGGATACACCCGTGCTCGGCTGGCTCCATTCGATGTCGCGCTCGGGGTCCCCTCAACGACACCAGTCCGGTCCTCTCCACTGCCACCGGAGACAAGCGCAGCCATCCGAACTTGTGGTCTACTACTGCCCTTCCTGAGCAGAGGCGACCCATGGCATGGCCCCCGATGGAAAAAGTGTGCAGGGTGCAACAGGCAGGTGGGGCTACTCGTGTCGAGCTGCCACTGGTGCAGGTAGCTAAATGAGGGCCTTGTTCAAGCCCAACAAGCCCACCGGATCGTTGGAGATCAGCAAGAAACCCGGAGGACGATCCCAGCAACCCACGGGCACCCGAAGACCAAGGCAGGAAATGAAGAGTGTGTCCAACTGCACGTTTATTCGTCTTTTCTTCGCCATTACAGGCGCTTCTCCAGGACGACCAGCCGACTTCTTAGAGACTCCACGAGCGGATACGTCGCCACCCAAAACAACGGCGGCTCCAACGACGCAGGCACGTCCGCCGCTCCTCCACCGCGGAACAGGAACATCACGCCGCCCGGCCTCAGAAAGGCTTGCAGCCCTCTCAGTACCCGACCCTCGATCCGAACCGCGCGCAACGTCAGAACATCATGTCCTTCGTGAAGTTCCGGCCGCGCCAGCAGCGTCTCATACCGCTCTGCTTCAACCGCGACGTCTTCCAGCTCGAGCTGACGGCCGACTTCTCTGAGAAACGCCGCCTTCCGCGTCTTCGCCTCGACCATCACTAGAGGGGAAGCCGGAGTCGCGAGCTTCATCGGGATTGCCGGCGACCCGCCTCCCGAACCGATGTCGATCAGGTGACCGTCCTTAGCGGGCAGGTGTGAGGCGGCGACAAGCGGCTCGATCAACAGTCTGTCCAACCCCGCATCGTTCTCATCAAGAGAGGTCAGATTCATCCGTTCGTTCCAGCGGCGGAGCAGATCGAGGTAGTCGTGGAGCCGGTCGACGAGGCTGTCGGGCAGCTCCAGGCCCGCTCTCTTTGCACGTTTCCGGATGCGGTCCTTCACGACCGCGCCCCTGCGTCGCATCTCTCCTGGTTCACGAAGCCGACGCCGACCGCCTCGCGCCACGTGTCACATAGGCTCCGATGACGGCCACGGCGGCCGGTGTTACGCCAGGAACTCTGAGGGCTTGACCGAGCGTGCGGGGATGGATCTCCGTCAGCCGCTCTACGACTTCGTTGGAAAGACCTGGGATTCCAGCATAGGAGAACCCGGCAGGGATGGCTTTGTTCTCCTGCTGTCGCCCCCTTTGAACCGCCGCCCGCTGGCGCTCAAGGTATCCAGCGTACTTGAACTCCGTCTCCACCGAGACGAGGTCAAGCTCGTACTCCCCTGCCGTTGAATCAAGCGCTACCGAGCCATTCTCAGCCAGCGCGCCCAACCGTACCTCCGGGCGGCGAAGAGCATGGGCGGCACCAACTCGCTTGCCGCCGTCGATGGTCACCATCGTCTTTTTCACCGTCTCGATATTGCGACCGAAACGGGCGCGCCTCTTACTGAAACGGTCCCAGCGTTCGTCTCCGACAAGACCGACCTTCCTCCCAACCTCGGTAAGACGCAGATCGGCATTGTCGATCCGAAGCAGTAGCCGATGTTCGGCCCTCGAGGTAAACATCCTGTAGGGCTCGAGACACCCCTTGGTGGTCAGGTCATCAGCGAGGACACCCACATAGGCCTGATCACGGCCCAGGACCACTGCGTCCCGGCGCTGTATACCCAGCGTCGCGTTGATGCCGGCGAGGAGCCCCTGCGCGGCCGCCTCCTCGTATCCGGAGGTTCCGTTGATCTGTCCGGCCAAGAACAGTCCCCGCGTCCGCTTCGTCTCAAGTGTCGGATACAACTCCGTTGGCTGAACGAAATCGTATTCGACCGCGTACCCGGGCCGCAGCATGACGGCCGCCTCCAGACCTGGCAACGCATGCACGATCTCCGCCTGCACGTCATGGGGAAGACTCATGGATATTCCGTTGACGTAGGTCTCATCGACATCAAGCCCCTCCGGTTCCAGAAAGATTTGGTGTCGCGCCTTGTCAGGGAAACGCATCACCTTGTCCTCGAGGGATGGACAGTATCGAGGGCCAATGCCCTTTATTTGTCCGTTGTAGAGCGGGGAGTCCTCGATGTGTGCGCGCACCAGCCGGTGCACACGGTCGGTGGTGTGCAGGAGATGACACATGATCTGCGACTGATCGATACGATCGGTCATGAACGAGAACGGGGTCGGCACCTTGTCACCTGGCGCCTCGTCGAACCGGCGGAAATCGATGCTGCGTCGGTCAAGCCTGGGGGGGGTTCCGGTCTTGAGACGCCCCCACCGCAGACCCAGACTCTTAAGCGACGCGGAGAGGGCACGCGACGCAGGCTCGCCGTGACGCCCAGCAGACCGCGTGTCCGGCCCGACATGAATCAATCCATTCAGGAACGTCCCTGTCGTGACGACGAGCGCGCCACAACCAAAGACGTCCTCGGCACCGTCACCATCTTCGAGCGCGAGTCCGACCACTGCCTGCTTGCGGACCAGCGCGGAGCCGGCTCGACCGATGATCCAGTCGATGCCCGCCTCGCGTTCGAGGGCCGCCTTCACCCACACGCCGTACCGCCGTTTGTCGGCCTGAGCTCGGGGTGACCAGACCGCTGGTCCTCGACTTCTGTTCAAGAGCTTGAACTGGATCCCGGTTGCGTCGATCGCGCGGCCCATCAGGCCACCCAGCGCGTCAATCTCTCGAACAAGGTGGCCCTTGGCCGTCCCGCCAACAGCCGGGTTGCAGGGCATGTGCGCGATGGTGTCGTTCGAAAGGGTGCAGAGCCCAACGTGCAGTCCCATTCGTGCGGCGGCGTGGGCAGCTTCGCAGCCTGCGTGGCCTGCGCCGATGACAATGACATCGTAGTACGTCATAAAACTCAGCCGTCCGCCGACAATTACTTCCCGATGCAGAACTCCGCGAAAATCCGGCTGAGCACATCCTCAGGCGTGCGCTTTCCCGTCACCTCTTCCAGCGCGTGCCGGGCCTCGGTCAAGTCGGCGAGCACGAGCTCCTCCGGAGATTGGGCGGCGGCTGCCGCCGCCGCACGAGCAAAGGCGGCGCGAGTACGCTGCAGCAGCTCGATGTGGCGTAGGTTGGTAATAGCCGGCGTGTCGCGCAGTTCTTCGCCACTCAGCAGCGTGTGCCTGAGAGCGTGGCGCACCCCGGCCAGCGACCCGCCATCGTCCCCCAGGAGCGACAGCCGCACAACCTGCTCGCCCTCAGACACTCCCGGCGCGCAGTTGCTAAGATCGGCCTCGCTCCACACGGGAACGAGGTCAACCTTGTTGATCACCACGACCCGATCAGCTGAGCATGTCTCGTCGAGAAGGGTCGTGTCGTCATCATCCAGCGGTCGCGACTGATCGAGCACCAGGACCACCAGGCGTGCAACATCGCGAGCCGCGCGCGCGCGCGCGATCCCCTCAGATTCGATGACATCGCCACCCGACCGCACGCCTGCAGTGTCCACCAACGTGATCGCGATGCCGTCCAGTTCCAGCGTCTCGGTCAGCAGGTCACGCGTGGTACCGGCTACGTCGGTGACAATCGCCCGGGCCGCGCCGAGCAACCGGTTGAAGAGCGTTGACTTCCCAACGTTCGGCTTGCCGACAATAACGACTTGAGCTCCCTCACGAACCATTCGCCCGCGATGAGCATCGGTCAGAAGCAGGTCCGTTCGTTCCACTAACCGTCCTACTTCATGGCTCACAGCGTGATGATCGACAAAGTGATACCCCTCCTCCGGAAAATCGACGGAGGCCTCCAGACGAGTGACCAAGTCGAAGAGCTGTGCCTCGATCTCCGAGATCCGGGAGGACACGGTCCCTTCCAATTGGTCGAAAGCGGCGCGAGCTTGCAGCGGCGTCACGGCCTGAATCACGTCGCCCACCGCCTCGGCCTGGACGAGATCGATCCGGTCATTGAGAAATGCGCGGAGGGTGAATTCGCCCGGCTCCGCAAGCCGAGCACCGGCAGAAACAGCCTCCTGGACGATCTGTTGAAGCGTGACCGGGCTGCCATGGCCGCTGATCTCGACCACGTCTTCCCCAGTGTAGGAGGCCGGTCCTGGGAAGAACGTGGCGACGACCTGATCCACCGGCTGCCGGTTCGGAGACGAGACGACCGCCGTCACCGTGGCGCGCCGCGGCTCGAGCACTCCCGGAAGCCGGAGAATGGACCGCGACACAACAGTGGCCTGGGGCCCGCTAACGCGGATGACCCCGATGCCACCACGCCCCGAGGGCGTGGAAATCGCCACGATTGTGTCGGCCGGAGAGAACACGGCGTCGTCGTCACTCTTCCGCCGTGATGACCACCGTCTTCATGAAGGCATCACCGACACTCTCGGACGATGCCGTCGGATCCTCGGCGATCGTCAAATGGACGATCCGACGGGCGTACGGATTCAGAGGACCGATCTCCTGAGGGGCACCAGTCTCACGCGCCCGTTCGGCTAGCAGTTTCGCCGTCTCCCTGAGTTCGGCATCTTTCCCTTTTCGGTAGTCCAGGCAGTCGACAACGATATGCCGTCCGGGGTGCTCGCGTCGAAACGCTGCGTTGACGACGTGCCGCAGAGCGTCCAGGCCCGCAGCCTTGCATTTGATCAACGCCTGGCAGTCCCCACCGTTGATTGCAATCCGGGTTCCGTCTTCGATCGGTTCGATTTCGACCTTGGCATCGAGCCCCATGGCCGTCGTCACCGCCTGCATAAACTCGGTCATCCGACTCTCAAGATCATTGGCCACGTCGTTCTCACCTCGCATCTGACTCGTCACCCTCCGAGGCGCCCTTCTTTGCAGCTCCCTTTTTGGTCTTCACCCGCCGCTCAGCTGGGGGGCGAACCACGTGCACCTTCGGAGGTCCGATGATCCGGTTCGTCACCACTTGCTGCCCAATGCCGAGAAGGTTGCTCGTCAGCCAGTAGACCACGAGCCCAGCCGGAGCCCAGAGGAACATGAAGGTGAACACGATCGGCATGAACATCATGATCCGCTGCTGCATCGGGTCGGCCTGCGACGGAGTCAGCCGCTGCTGAACGAGCATGGAGACCCCCATGATGACCGGCGTCACATACATCGGATCGTGAACGGACAGGTCGGTAATCCATAGGACGAAGGGCGCGCCACGCATCTCGATCGACATCGACAGGAGGCGATAGAACGCAAACAGAACGGGCATCGTGAGCAACATCGGCAAGCATCCGCTGACCGGGTTGACACCGCGATCACGATAGAGCGCCATGACCTCCTGGTTCATCTTCTGCTTGTCCGGATCGGTCGCCTTCAGATTCGCGTAGCGTGCCTGAATCGCCTTCATCTCGGGCTGAATCTCCGACATCTTGCGCATCGAGGTGACGCTCTTGTGGCGCAAGGGGAAGATGACGATGTTGATCAGAAGGGTGAGGACGATGATGGCAAACCCGTAGTTCCCGACCCAGCCGTAGACCCACTTGAGCGATCGATGCAGAGGGACGACGAGTACCGACAAAAATCCGAAGTCGATCGACCGGACGAGTGGGGCTGACGCAACCTCCAGGATGTCAAAGTCCTTTGGGCCTAGGTAGAACCTCAGGTCGGTGACGCCGCCCGGAACCGCAATATCGAAGGCCATCAGATCGCGAGGTTCGCCATCGGGAACTAGCGACGGCAGGGGCACAGCGCGGTAGTTGATCGTCGCCTCCCGTTGCTCTGGCAGGGCGGCCGCTATGAAGTAGTGGTTGTCGACACCCAGGAAGTCGAACTGCCCACCATAGGAGGGTTGGGTCGCGACGTCCGACCTCTCGAGCCGCTCCATCCCAGGATCGGAAAGCATCGCACCGTCAAACACGCGCCCGTAGACGACGCCCCGTGGACCCTGCCGAAAGGCCAAGCCCGAGCCCTGGCTTTCCACCCCACCAAGCGCCGGGCCCCATCGCACGGTGGGCTCGAGCTGGTCGAGGCCGAGCTTCGCCTCGATCGTCACACCGACGACATACGGACTCACAGCCGGATCGAACGTAAACACCTTCCGAATAGCCAGACCGGTAGCATCTTCGTACTCGAGCACCAGCTTTGCGCTTCGGTCGTCCAACCTGAGATTCGTACTGCTCGCCTGGAAGAGCGCTTCATGCGCAAGATACGTCAGATCTTCGTCACCTAATGAGAGCGTGAACGGCCAGGGCTCTTCCGGGGGGAGTTCACGGGGGATGAGCTCGACCGGACGGCCCTCTTCTAGGTAGTCCTTAAGCTGCCAGCTCACGAGCTCCCCGCCACGGTTGGTGAAGACGGCCCGAAACGCGTCACTTTCAACGACGATGTCCCGAGGCGCCGTGTCACCAACGACAGGGTCGGGCGTCGGGCGCTCGATAGCCGTCACTCGGCCGATGGGCTGCGCCGTTGTTGGCGAACTTGCAGAAGGCGCGGTGCCTGTGCCGGCCGACGGGATCTCGGAACGATCAGCGAGCGTTCGGCTCGTGTTAGCATCGGATGGGGCAGGTGCGCTCGTTCCGGGTGAGGGAGGCGGAACAAATAGCGTCTGATACCCATACAGGACCAGAAACGAAAGGAAGACGGCGACGAGGACCCTTCTCTCCATGCGCTCGTGGCTGGCCCTAGTGGGACCCTCGCAGCTTCGTCAGCTGCCGACCAGGTCCCCAGGGATCTTCCCTGGGGACCTGGTCGAGCCCCCCCTCGCAGAACGGATGGCACCGCAAGAGACGCCAAAGAGCCAGCCAGCTTCCGCGGACTGCCCCGTGTCTCAACACAGCTTCCTCGGCGTACGACGAGCAGGACGGTACAAATCGACACGACCCTGTAAATAGTTGTGAAAAAAGGGTTTTATAGATTCTTATGAGCGCGACAAGCCCCTTGGAGGGGAGCCGGGTCAGAGGGCTGAAAACGCTGCTATTGGGTGCGGGTGCGTCCATGGCGTTTCACGGCAGATAGATAGTCTGCTTCCAGCGTGTCGAACGGGGCTTCACTGAACCCCGGCCGAGGCATCACGACGATGTCAAGACCGAGTGCACTTGTTTTCGCCTTGTTGAGACGATAGATTTCCCGAACGAGGCGTTTCGACCGATTCCTGATGACCGCGCCCCCAAGACGCCGTGTCGCAACGACTCCCAACCGGGTTACATCCAGTTCGTTCGAGAGCACGAACAGCGTCAGGTAGCGCCCCCTGATCCGAGCGCCATTTCGTTGCACCCGCAGGAACTCCGGCCGCCGCCGAATCCGTTCTCGGCGAGTCAGGGCTCGGTCCACTCGGATTAACTTGTCTTCTTGTAATGACTTAAGAAACCGCCAGCCGCTTTCGACCCTTCGCTCGGCGGCTCTGTAGCACGCGTCTGCCGTTCTTGGTACTCATCCGCTTCCGAAATCCATGAGTTCGCTTTCGGCGGCGGTTGTTCGGCTGGTACGTGCGCTTCATTGTGTCCGATCTCCTGGTACGCCGCTCGAACGGCTTGGGAACTTAGATTTAACGCGAACTTCTCATAGTATCGAAGCGGTCTCGAAGGTGTCAACGGCCGGCATGACTTCAACTCCTTTCCCGAGTTTGCGAGTGGCTTTCTGTGTCCCTCTTTTTCTGTCAATTGCCTGAGTGGGGCTGGAGGTGCTACATTCGCCGCCCTGCGCTTCCTTGGGGGCGCCTCCCAGTGGTTTTCCACAACTGTGGAAGAAATTGTGGAAGTTTCAGGGTTTCGCCCCAAACTGGCCCGGAATCAGCAGTAAAACCGGTATTGTTCCCGGTGAAAGCGTGGCGAAAAGTCCAAAGATTTGTTCAATATCTGGGGCCGGTTCGGCGGCTCCGACGGGCTGCCACAGGCGAAGATCGTCAGGTTCCGGTAGGTAATTAATGGCAACAAATGTGTGGTCTGACATCCTCACCCGTGTGGAAACGAAGGTTAATCGCCACAGTTTCTACACCTGGTTCAAACCGACGACCTTTGTCGAAGATTCCGGCCAGTTGCTCACGATTCGTGTCCCCAACGTGCTGTTTCGCGATTGGCTCACGAAACACTACGCCGGGGTGATCGATGAGGCTATTGTTGAGCTTGGGAGGAAAGGCCTCGAGCTCTCGTTTGCGACTACCAATGAAGCCGGCACGATTCCGAAGCCCTCATCTTCGGCTCCCGCTCCAACCGAGCCCGCCAAGCCAGGGCCTCGTCCGCAGGGGTTGAACCCAAGGTATTCCTTTGACACTTTCGTTGTCGGGTCTTCCAACCAATTTGCACACGCTGCCTCACTGGCCGTCGCTGAGGCACCGTCACGGTCTTACAATCCACTTTTTCTGTACGGTGGGGTGGGACTCGGTAAGACGCACCTGATGCACGCCATCGGGCAATATTTACTCGATCACAATCCGACCCTCAAGCTCACCTACATCTCATCCGAGCGTTTCATGAATGAGATGATCAACGCCGTCCGGTACGACAGGATTCTCGAGTTTCGTGAGCGATATCGAACCATCGACGTTTTGCTTGTGGACGATATTCAATTCCTCGCCGGCAAGGAAGGAACCCAGACCGAGTTCTTTCATACCTTTAACTCTCTCCACGATGCACAGAAGCAAATCGTTATCAGTAGCGACTGCCAACCAAACGAGATTCCTTCCCTCGAAGAACGGCTGAGATCACGGTTTAAGTGGGGTCTCATCGCCGACATCCAACCACCTGATCTTGAAACCAAGGTCGCTATCCTCAAGAAAAAGGCAGAAGCCGAAGGTGTGCCACTCGCCGATCCGGTCGCCCTGTACATTGCTGGCAGAATCCGCTCCAACGTCCGTGAACTCGAGGGATCTCTCATCCGGCTCATCGCGTATGCCTCTCTCACAGGAACCAAAATATCTCTTTCACTTGCGCAGGATTTACTCCGCGACCTCTTAGAACCGGGGGACCAAACTGTCACGATCGAGATGGTGCAAAGATTCGTCGCAAACTACTACCAGCTACGAATCTCTGAGCTTAAGTCACGAAATAGCTCAAGAAATATTACTCTTCCTCGTCAGATCGCCATGTTTCTTTCGAAGTCACTTACGAGTCACTCGCTTCCACAGATCGGGAAGAGCTTCGGAGGTAAACATCATTCCACGGTTATCCATTCGATAAAAAAGATCGAGAAACTCTGTAAGAGTGATCGAGATTTCCACACATTGATTAAGAACTTTCTACAGTCTTTTAACTCATAGAAACACCGGTTGATCCACTCCAATCCACAGCCTTCCTCTCAAACAGCCTGTATTGAGCTGTGTAATATTCCTCACTGAGGAGACTCACCATCCATGCGCAGAAATATCAACTAATTAGAAAAACGTTAACTTATTGATAAATATAGTAATTATAATACGTTTTGGGCTTCCTAACAGACCTTCTCTTCTGTTATAAATTAATCAGTTTTATACGTACATGCATAACGCATAATCGTTCCGTTCTGACCCCCTCAGTCGAGGTCATCACCACATGGAACTGACTGTTCGTAAGAGTGATCTACTGCCCGAGTTGCAACTGTTTCAAGGAATCGTCGAGAGGAAAAACACGATTCCAATTCTGGCGAATGTCCTCATTGAAGCAAATGGTGATGGCACCATGCAACTCCTTGCCACTGATCTAGAGGTCGGGCTTCGAGGTCGATGTCCGGCGTCTGTTGTAAAGGGTGGAGCACTCACTATTCCGGCGAAGAAACTCTACGAGATTGTGCGGGCTCTTCCAGACACGGAGATTCACATTAAAGAGGGTGCGAAGGGGTCGGTGAAGGTGTCGGCCGACCGTTTCGACTCGCGGATGCAAACCTTACCTCGTGAGGATTTTCCAACACTTCCTGAACCAACAAAGGAACTTCCGGCGGTCACACTTCCGCGGTCAGGGTTCAAGGAGATGGTCGGTAAGACACAGTTTGCCATTACCGGTGAAGACACACGATATTTCTTGAACGGTGCGCTATTTGTTCTTGAACCAGACAAGATGAATCTGGTAGCGACCGATGGGCATCGCTTGGCATTAGTGTCGACGGTTCGCAAGAAGGCAAAGGGTGAGCCAGACGAGCTTCAAGCGATCTTGCCAAAGAAGACGCTGTGGGAACTGGCGCGGCTTCTGGTTGATGGTGAGGACGACCTACGGTATACGGTCGGTGAGAATCACCTTTTTTTTGACGTCGATGGGCGGCAGTTGATATCCCGGGTTATTGATGCCCAATTTCCGGCGTACGAACGCGTGATTCCAAAATCGAACAACAGAAAGATTGAATTCGAGCGCGACCGTCTCACGAGTGCGATCAAGAGGGTTGCACTGTTGTCGAGTGACCGATCGCGCGCAGTGAAATTTAGTATTGGAAAGGAAAAGATCGACATCACGTCAAGTAGTCCTGAGGTTGGCGAGGCGACGGAGACGCTACCTATCCAGTCAGACGGCGACGAGGTTGAGATCTGTTTCAACGCGCAGTATGTTCTCGACTTTCTCGGTGTTGCTGACTCTGAGAATGTGGAACTAGACCTCAAGGATGACGTGAGCCAGGCGATCATGAGACCTGTTGGTGCCGAGGGTTGTGAATACACCTACGTCATCATGCCGATGAGAGTGTGACCCGCGCCGGGATGGTGAAGAACAAGGCTAGCGGGAGCGCGGAGTAATCTTAAGAAACCCCATGACGCAGCTCGAAAACGAGAATGTCCATATTGGTGGCGCAGAGCCCCAAACTGACCTCGAAGGCGAAGTCTCTCGGGGGTATCGAGCGGACAAAATCAAGGTACTTGAAGGCCTTGAGGCTGTCCGAAAGCGCCCGGCGATGTATATCGGGTCAACCGGGGCGCCAGGACTTCATCACCTCGTCTACGAAGTCGTCGACAACTCGATCGACGAATCCCTTGGTGGCTACTGTGACACGATCGGTGTGACAGTCCATATCGACAACTCGGTGACCGTAATCGACAACGGTCGTGGAATCCCGGTTGACGAGCATGCCAGTGGGAAGACTGCCGCTGAGGTTGTGATGACAGTCCTCCATGCTGGGGGAAAATTCGACGACAAAAGCTACAAGGTGTCCGGCGGGCTGCACGGCGTCGGTGTGTCGGTCGTGAACGCGCTGTCAGAAGCGGTCACGCTCGAGATCTGGCGTGACGGTCAAGTCTTTGGCCAGACGTATCAGCGAGGCAAACCGACGAGCCCGCTCGAGACAACCGGCACGACGAAACGCCGCGGAACGAAGATCACATTCAAGCCTGACGATCTGATCTTTGAATCGGTCGAGTTTAGCTTCGACATTCTGTCGCATCGGCTCAGAGAGTTGGCGTTTCTCAACGCCGGCGTCACGATCACACTCGATGACGAGCGGACAGGAAAGAATCGTCAGTTTCAGTACGAAGGTGGAATTGTCTCGTTTGTTGAGTTCCTCAACAAGAACAAGACAGCGATCAATACTCCACCGATCTACAGCAGCGGAGAGCGTGACGGTATAACCGTCGAGATCGGGATGCAGTGGAATGACGGCTACGCCGACTCGGTGTCCTCGTTCGCCAACAACATCAACACGCAGGAAGGCGGCACACACCTGTCCGGGTTTCGTTCCGCGCTGACACGGACCATCAACGCATACGCGAACAAGAACAGCCTGTCGAAGGACCTCAAGGACAGCATCAGCGGTGACGATATCCGCGAGGGACTCGTGGCGGTCGTGAGTGTGAAAATCCCACAACCCCAGTTCGAGGGCCAAACAAAAACGAAGCTCGGAAACACCGAGGTAAAGGGGATCGTCGAGGCGATCATCAACGATAAGTTAGGTGCCTATCTCGAAGAAAACCCCGCACAAGCGAAGCGGATCGTCAACAAGACGATCGAGGCCGCACGTGCGCGCGCGGCGGCACGGAGCGCACGCGAACTGGTCCGGCGCAAGGGGGCATTGGATTCGAGCTCGCTGCCTGGCAAGCTAGCTGATTGTCAGGAGCGCGATCCCTCACGAAGCGAGATCTATATCGTGGAAGGGGAGTCGGCGGGTGGCTCGGCGAAGCAAGGGAGAGACCGAGGCTTTCAGGCTGTGCTCCCAATCAAGGGCAAGATCTTGAACGTCGAAAAGGCCCGTTTCGACAAGATGCTCAGTAGTGATGAGATTAAAGTCATGATCGCAGCTCTCGGCTGCGGGATTGGCAAGGACGACTTTGATCTAGCCAAGCTCCGGTATCACCGGATCGTGATCATGACCGACGCAGATGTCGATGGGTCGCACATACGAACGCTACTTCTGACCTTCTTCTACCGTCAGATGCGTCCGCTGATCGAGGCTGGGCACATTCACATTGCACAACCCCCTCTGTACCGAGTGAAGCGAGGTCGGTCGGAGACCTTCATCAAGGACGATCGTGAGCTGGAAGGCTGGTTGATCCGCCGTGCGAGCGAGTCGCGACTGTTGCGTCTCCCGGATCGCAAGATCGAGCTGTCCGGAGCACGACTTGAGGAGGTTCTTCACAAGGTCATGGTGTTTCGGAAACTCATCCAGGTGGTTGAGCGCCGTGGCGTCGGCCGTCAGGTCATTACGGCGCTGCTGACACGTGGTGCCCGGGACCGAATGTTCTTCGCCGACCGTGTGGCGCTCGAGGGCGTGGCGCGGGAATTGGGCACGACGACTCGCACGGTGTCTGTTGGGACGGACGAAGAGCACAACGCTGGAGTTCTCAACATTGAAGACCGAACGGGAGGGTATCCGCGGCGGAACTCTGTCGGCGTCGACTTTGTCACATCGGCAGAGTACCGAGCGCTCTTGGCGAGTTTCCAGGACGACGATGTTCAGGCTCTTGATGGGCCGATGATTGTGTCGATCGTATCAGCCCCTCGGAGCGCAAGCGGCGAGGGCGCCAACGGCGAGCAGACCGACGAGGGCGGGGCGGTGGCCGACGCGACAAAGATTGGAGGGGCTCCGATCGACCGGTCGACGAAGCTGGCCGCTGAGCCGCGTGAGAGCGACAAGGCTCAGGACGTCCAGATCGACTCGATCGATCAACTGGTCGAGCTCTTTATCACCGCAGGCAAGCGAGGTATCGGCATCAACCGCTACAAGGGGCTTGGTGAAATGAATCCCGACCAGCTCTGGGAAACGACGATGCGACCCGAGACCCGAACGCTACTTCAGGTGCGGGCTGAGGACGACACCGAAGCCGACCTCATGTTCACGACCTTGATGGGAGACCACGTCGAGCCTCGACGGAAATTCATCGAAGACAATGCGCTGGACGTCAAGAATCTGGATGTCTAGGGCGCAGCCCGGGCGTCTCTGATTCCTGGTTCCTCTTACCACACCATGTCAGATATCCAACCTTCCGCAACAATACCAGTCAACATCGAAGACGAGATGCGGCGCTCGTACATGGATTACGCGATGAGCGTAATCATCGGGCGGGCGCTACCTGACGTCCGGGATGGTCTCAAACCGGCCCATCGGCGCGTGATCTATGGCATGCGGCAAATGGGTCTTGGGTCCAACCGGTCCTATCGCAAGTGCGCAAAGATCGTCGGTGAAGTGATGGGCAACTACCATCCTCACGGCGACGCGTCGATCTACGACACATTGGTGCGCATGGCCCAACCCTTCAACATGCGCTACCCGCTTGTCGATGGTCAGGGCAACTTCGGGTCGGTCGACGGCGACCCACCTGCGGCGATGCGGTATACGGAGGCCAAGCTGAAGGCATTGTCCGGCGACCTCATGGCCGACCTGGACAAGGAAACGGTCGACTTCGTTCCGAATTACGACGAGACCACAGAGGAACCAACTGTCCTTCCAGCCCCGTACCCGAATCTGCTTGTCAACGGGTCGGCCGGCATCGCCGTGGGGATGGCGACCAATATCCCGCCCCACAATTTGCGTGAGGTCATCGACGGGATTGTGTGGGTCGCCGAGAACCATGCCTCGCCCCGAGAGGAAAAACAACGGGCTGTGCTCGGCCTGATTTCTGGTCCCGATTTCCCGACGGGGGGCTTCATCGTCGGTCGTGCCGGTATCGCGCAGGCCTATCGCACTGGCCGAGGAAGCGTGCTGATGCGGGCGCGGACCTCGATTGAGGAGGCGAAGAAGAAGGGCGGCAAGCAGTCGATCATCGTCACCGAGATTCCGTATCAAGTGAACAAGGCTCGGCTGTTGGAGAAGATCGCCGAACTGGCTCGGGAGAAGGTGATCGAAGGCATCTCCGATCTCAGGGACGAGTCGGATCGGCGGGGCATGCGAATCGTCATCGAGTTGCGCCGTGGGGAAGTGCCGGAGGTCGTCCTTAACAACCTCTTCAAGCACACGGCGCTACAGAGCTCGTTCGGGATCATCATGCTGGCGATTGTGGCAGGGCGTCCCCGTGTGCTCACCCTGCTT
This sequence comes from Vicinamibacterales bacterium, assembly GCA_965223015.1. Classification (GTDB taxonomy): domain Bacteria; phylum Acidobacteriota; class Vicinamibacteria; order Vicinamibacterales; family UBA8438; genus CAUZIB01. The sequence goes on from CBDCVL010000004.1 coordinate 144,565, forward strand.
GACGTCATCGAGCACTTCGTCGAGTTCCGGCGCGACGTCGTGCGGCGCCGGACCGAATTCGAGCTCAAGAAAGCGGAGGCGAGGGCACATATTCTTGAAGGTCTCAAGATTGCCCTCGACCACCTCGATGCGGTTATCAAGCTGATTCGAGGCGCCAAGACACCCGCAGAGGCCCGCGGCGGTCTGATGGAGGAGTTCTCACTGACGCAGCTCCAGGCTCAAGCGATCCTGGATATGCAGCTCCAGCGACTCACTGGCCTGGAGCGTCAGAAGATCGTCGACGAGCTGACGGAGTTGCTGACGGCCATTGAGCGCCTGCGGGCAATTCTGGAGAATGAGCAACTGCTGATGGAGATCGTCATCACTGAGCTCCGTGCGATTCAGGAGACCTACGGTGACGACCGGCGCGCCGAGATCGTCGAGGCAGCTGGTGATTTCAGCATCGAGGATTTGATCGCCGAAGAAGACATGGCGATCACCGTCAGCAACACTGGGTACGTGAAGCGGACGGCGATCACGGAATACCGAAATCAGCGGCGCGGAGGCAAGGGCCGTATCGGAATGCGGACGCGCCAAGAGGATTTCCTCACTCAACTGTTTGTTGCGTCTACCCACGCCTACATCTTGATCTTCTCGGACCGGGGACGGGTGTATTGGTTGAAGGTGCACGAGATTCCGGATGTGGGGCCTGCTGGTCGCGGGAAGGCCATTGCGAACCTCGTCCGCATGGCGGACGGCGAGCGGGTCGCGGCTCTGCTGGCTGTCAGGGAGTTTCCGGAGACCGACAAGGAGCGGTTCGTGGTCATGGGCACGCGCCGTGGCGTCGTGAAGAAGACCGACCTTCGGGCGTACCGGCACCCCCGGGCGGACGGAATCATCGCGATCGGCGTTGAGGCCGATGACAGCGTCATGGGTGCGGAGTTGCTCGAGGGCGATGACGAGATTTTCATCGGGACACGGGCCGGTATGGCGATTCGCTTCAAGGGGTCTGGCGTGCGCGCCATGGGTCGAACGGCACGGGGCGTTCGCGGGATTGCCCTTCGGACCGATGACGAGGTCGTTGCGATGACAGTTGTGCGACCGGAGGGGACGCTTCTCACAGTTACCGAGCGCGGCTATGGAAAGCGGACTGCGGTTGATGCGTACCGGCTGCAGGCGCGCGGCGGTCTCGGCCTGATCAACATTCAGACTAGCGAGAGAAACGGCCGCGTGACCGGTGTCGAGTATGTCGAACAGGGTGACGAGCTGATGCTCATCACGCAGGACGGCAAGATCTTGCGGATGGTTGCGAAGGGCATCCGACCGATCGGGCGCCCGACGCAGGGGGTCAGGTTGATCGAGATCGACGGGGATGACCGTGTCGTGTCCCTGGCGCGCCTGGCAGACCAAGAGCTCACCGAGCAGGCCACAGATGATGAGGTGGAGACCTCCGACATTGAGGATGAGGACGGCGGCGGCCCGGTAGAAGGCTGAGAGAGCGAGACGAAGCGGGCGGTGTGCCGCGGACCCTAGATTCCGCCGAGTACCGTATCCAGCAGGTCCATGACCAGCCTCGGATACATCCCGAGCACTATCGATGTAACGGCAATCAGTACAAGCGGAACCGTCATTGTCCATCGAGGGTCGGACAGATCCTTGGCCTCGAGGGCTGGGTTCAGGGGCCCGAAGAAGATGCGGCGCGCCGCACCGAACGTATAGGCCACGGTGAGCGTGATTGCAACAAGGCCTCCGAGGGCCACGGTGATTCCCAGCGGTCCACTCAGCACGCCCCGCTCGAAGATTCCCGTAAACATGATCCACTCGGCGGTGAAGCTGCTGAACGGTGGAAATCCAGAGAGCATCATGCATCCCGCGATCCAAAGACCCGCGGTGATCGGCATCTTCCGCGCCAGTCCGCCCATATCGCGCATGTCACGGACTCCGGTTGCGTAGACGACAATGCCGGCCGTCGAAAAGAAGACCGTCTTTCCCATGATGTGGCTGAGGAAGAAGAACATGCTCCCCTGGACGCTGGCGTTCGTCAGGGCACCAAGACCGAGGACCGAGTACGCGATCTGACTGATGGTCGAGCAGGCGGCCAGGCGCTTGATGTCGGTCTGCGCCAAGGTCAGGAACGATCCGTAGACCATGGTGACGAGGGCCAGCACCATGAGCGGTGGCCCGAACATCTCGAAGTCATCGCCAAGGGGCAGCACGGCGACCCGGATCAGGATGTAGACGGCGAGATTGGCGTAGACGGCGAGCAGCCCCGCAATACAGGTGGGGTGCTCAGCATGGACCGACGGCATCCAGACGTGGAATGGGACAACCGCCAGCTTCATCATCAGACCAGCAAGAAACAACGCGAGAGCACCCGTTGTCAGAGGCCCACCCGCCATCCGGCCGAGCTCCGAGATCGCAAGGCTGCCAGTCTGGCTATAGACCATGAGTGACGCGGCAAGGAAGAGCAACGCTCCGATGATTCCCCACGAAAGGCTGACAAACGCGACGCGTACCCGTTCCCGGTAGCCGAAGTAGGCCATCAGGAAGAACAACGTGATCGTCAGCATCTCCATGAAGAAGTACAACGACACGAGGTTGGTGCTCAGAACGGTGCCGATGAACCCAGCGGGGAAGAACGGGAGTAGATAGAAAAATCTCGCGTAGTGTTGGTCCCGGGTGGCTTTGCTCTGGTCGTGGTACAGGACATCGATTCGATGTTCGATGTAACGGATCGAGTAGAGGGCCAGAGCAGTGCACAAGAGCATGATCACGCCGAGTGTCGGAACGCTCAGACCATCGGCCATCAGACCCAGTCTGATTCCAGGAGCGATGAGGAGATACTCCTCGACAAGCACGTCGCCGCGTGTCACCGCTACGGCCGCACCGAGGACAAGCACCGTCGTGTACAGCAGCGTCCCGGCGGTCAGCCATCCGGCGAGGTGCCCAATTCGGCGTCGCGTCAGGAAAACCACGACTGCGGCAAGAAGCGGTGCGACCAGAGTCTGCAAGAGAAGGGCAGGCATCGACTAGCTTCCGCCCGTTCCCACGAACAGATAGACCAACAGCATGACGAACAAGACGAGAACGTACGAAACGTTGTACAGCAGTTCCTCTGTGTCTACGCGCAGGCGATGAACGAGTTGCTCGGCCTTTCCCGTGATCAGCCACGGGAGTCGACGGTGAACGCTACGGTCGAACGGTGCCTCGAGCTCCTCGGCGACGAATCTCGCCACGCGCGCCGCCCCCGTGACGAACAGGCGGTTGTAGAGTGCGTCGATGAACCACCGGTTCCAGAAGAACGTGTACAGCGACCGAATACCTCGATGCCGGTCGAGCAGACCCTGAGGCGTGGCCTTCCTCGCAAGATAGAGATACGCGGCTGGGGCTGCGCCTGCCACGAGGAAGAGAACTGAGAGGATGGGCACGAAAACGTGCTCCGCTGATTCTTGAACGGACGGCTCTGCCCCCCCGCCGGCGAGTACCGTCCCTTGACCGAGGCTTGCGTCGAAGCCGTGGTGGAGCACTTCTTCGGCGAACGGACCTCCCAGGCCGGCGATGATAATGGTCCCCGCTAACAATCCCGACGCGAGCCGCATCGAGATCGCGCCGTCGTTCATGTGCCCGCCGGATCGGGCTGCCTGAGTGAGATGAGGGCTTTCCGGTCCATGGAACACCATCCCGAAGAAGCGGACGGTGTAAAACGCGGTGATCGCCACCGTGACGAGCGCGAGTGCGAACAATGGAGTGTTTGCTTCAGCCGCGACGAGGAGCACAGCATCCTTGCTCCAGAATCCCGGGAACGGTGGAAGCCCCACGAGCGACAGCGCGGCGATGAGCGTGAACAACCACGTCAGCGGCAGGTGCCGGCGCATGCTCCCCATGTCGTGGATGTAGATCGAGTGCACCGCATGGATCACGGTCCCCGCACAGAGAAAGAGACACGCCTTGAAGAGAGCATGACTTACGAGATGAAAGATGCCGGAGGTATACCCATCGAGAAGGAGCCCGGGCGACAGGCCAGCAGCGCCAAGGCCAAGCAGCATGTATCCGATTTGACTCACCGTCGAATAAGCCAAGACCTTCTTAAGCTCCACGGCCACCATGCCCTGAGTTGCCGCAAGGAACGCCGTAAAGGCTCCAACCCAGGCCGTGACGTGGAAGAACCAGGCGGCTTCGCCAATTCCGGCCACCCAGTACCCGTAGCAAAACAGTGGGACAAGCCGAGCGACGAGGTAGACACCGCTCTTCACCATTGTTGCGGCGTGAATGAGAGCCGACACTGGTCCCGGCCCGGCCATGGCTTCCGGAAGCCACTCGTGGAACGGGAATTGAGCGGACTTGCCGATGGGACCTGCCAGGAAGAGCAGACTCACCAGGGTGATCATGCCGGGAGTCTGGCCCATGTCCTCCAGCCACACCGGAGCCGTTTCGTATAGCTCGAGAATATTGAGCGTGCCCGCGAAGTAGTACGTGACCAGGATCCCGCCCAGCATGAGCATGTCGCCAACACCGGTCACGATGAGCGCCTTGATCGAAGCCTGCGACGGCGTGACAAACGGAGACGGGGCCGGACCGCCGATCCAATACTTTCGTTGGTCCTCGTGGTAGAAGCCAATGAGTCCGTAGCTGCAGACGCCCACCAGCTTCCATCCGACAAACATGAACAAGAGATTGCTGGAGAGTACGAGCAGCAACATGCTGCCGATGAACCCGTTCATCCACATCCAGAAGCGGGTCTGGGCAGGGTCTCCCTTCATATACCCAAGGCAGTAGATCATGATGACGGCACTGATCACAGCCACGACATTGGCGAGTACGATGCTCAAGGGGTCGACCAGAACGCCGAATCCGATCCGCAGGGGATGCTCCAGCCACGCGACCTCCTGCTCGAGCGGCAACCCGTCCGGATGGAAGACCCAGGGGAGGAGGCTGAGCGCGGCCCCTGCGGCGACGATTGCAAAGAAGACCGCCCCAAGATCCCGAGCTGTACGATGAACGCGAGCCAGCAGTGGCGTGACGGCCGCTCCGACCAGCGGTGAGAAGATGCAGATCCACGCAGCCGTCACCGTCTCACCTCAGTAGTCGGGCCGGAATCGCGGGCTCGATGAATCGAGACACGACCTCGCCATTGAAGAGGCCAAGGAGAATGGTGCCTAGCGCCAGAATCATCATTGGGACGAGCATCGTCATCGGCACGTCATCGCTCCTGATGCCTTCCTGACGGGACACGATTACGGCATCAGTGTCACGGTTCAAGACGCTCGCCTCGTTCTCCGCCGGCGGGAGGTACATGTACCGAATCACGTTGGAAAGGTAGGTCAGGGCGAGCACGCTGCTTGTCAGGATCACCCCGACGAACACCCAGTGCTCTCGCTCAATTGCACCCAGAAGCAGATAGAGCTTGCTGAAGAACCCACCGGTTGGAGGGATTCCAATCATGGCAAGGGTACACACAGCGAAAGTCGCAGCGGTCCATGGCATGCGGGAAGAAAGATTCCGCAAGGAGCGGATTTCTCGAATCCCCGTCCGATAGCTGATTGCTCCAGCCACAAGAAAAAGGCCGCCCTTCATGAACGCATGGTTGACGAGGTGGAGCACGCCGCTAGTGAAGCCTGCTGCGTTGGCTAGGCCAATACCAAGCACGATGTAGCCGATCTGCGCGACCGACGAGTACGCCAACATCCGCTTGAGGTCCGCCTGGGCTATCGCCATGACGGAACCCAGAATCATCGCGATGGCTCCCATCCAGCTCAACAGGGTTGTGACCGGAATCGTGTCGATCGAGAACCGCGGTTCAAAAACGTAGAACATTCCCCGAATGAGCACATACACAGCGACCTTCGTCGTCGTGGCGGCAACCAGGGCGCTGACCGCGGACGGGGCGTAGGTGTAGGCACCTGGGAGCCACGAGTGCATCGGGAACAGCGCCATCTTGATCGAGATTCCGATCACGAAGAACGCGAACCCTACGAGGACAACGTTCGAATCGTAGAGGTCGGGAAGAATGAGCGCGAGGTCGGCCATATTGAGCGTGCCGGTCACGCTGTAGAGATACCCGACAGACAGAAGATAGAATGCTGCCCCGACGGTTCCAAGAATGACGTAGCGAAAGGCTGAGACGGCGGCCCGGCCGCCGCCAATCGACACGAGCGCATAGCTCGTCAAAGAAGAGATCTCGAGGAATACGTAGAGGTTGAACATGTCGGCGGTCGACACGAGGCCCGTGAGCCCGCTGACCAGGAGGAGGTACACGCTGTAGAAGGGCACCTCCTTTTCCGGTAGTTCCTTGAGGACGCTTTTCTTCGAATAGATACCAACCAGGAGCGTGATGAAAGTCAGCAGGAGCAGCATGAGGGCGGCGAGGTGATCGATGCGGAACGCAATGCCCCACGGTGGCGCCCACCCGCCCATGTAGTACTCGAGCGGACCACGTGTGAGGACCTCTCGTGCGGCGACGATCGAGGTCCCAAACGAGAAGCTGAGCGCGGCCAGGGTTAGCGGGAACACGGCGCGCCGGGACCACAACCCCAACAACGGAAGAATGAGCGACGTGACAAGTGGGGCGGCAACGATGAGAACCGGAACCGCGGACTGATGAACGTTCATCCCGAGGACTGGATTCTCTCGAGCAACTCGTCCTCCTCGAGCGTCCCGTAGCTCTTGTGGATCTGAAGGAGGAGTGCCAGCGCAACGCCCGTGGTCGCAACGCCCACAACGATCGCCGTCAGCATCAACACGTGCGGGAGGGGGTTCACATACTGTGCGGCCTCAATAATCGGTGTCGCATCGTGGTCGTGGCTTCCCACAACGATCGGGATCGTCCCGCCGCGCTTGGCCGAGAGCGACACGACGAACAAGATGATCGACCACTGAAAGATGTTCATGCCCACAAGCTTCTTGATCAGGTTCCTCTTGCCGGTCATGGCGTAGAAGCCAATCATCATCAGGGTGATGTAGGTGACGTTGTGGAAGTTTCCGATGAGAAAGTCGAGCATGTCCCAGTTACTCGAAGCTCAAGAGATCGTGGAAGATCGAAACCATCGCGGCTGTGACGGTCACTCCGACTCCGATCTCGATCCCGAGCATGCCCACGCTGCGTGGCTCTGACACGGGGAGGACGCTGTAGTCGAGAAAATTGGCTCCGAGGGCAAGGCAGGCCAGGCCGATACCGGCATAGAGCAAGACGCCACCGCTGGTCATCACAGTAATGGCTTGCAGGGGGAACCGTCGCCTGACTTCCTCGATGCCGTCGCCAAACGCCAGAAGGATAAAACTCGATGCGAGGATCACTCCGCCCTGAAAGCCGCCGCCCGGGCTGCTGTGCCCGTGCATGATGACGTAGAGGCCAAAAATTTGCGCAAAGGGTGCCACGAGCCTACAGATGACGCGGACGATGCTGCTCGCCTGGTCGCGAGTCTGGGGCGGCGGGTTCGTCACCTCCGATCCTCCTCGCGTCCCGGCCGGAGGATCAGGAGTACGGCCAGTGCTCCCGTAAAGATCACCGTGACTTCTCCCAACGTGTCAAAGCTACGATAGTCTGCGAGAACCGAGGTCACCATATTGGGGACCGCAGTCTCTTCGAAACTTTGTTCGATGTACCGGGGTGAGACATGAAGAGCCGGCGGCGACTGTGGGTCACCGGTGGCAGGCATATCGAGTGAACCAAGGACAAGCAGCAGTCCCGTCACCACAGTCGCGACAAGGTGGAGATAGTTCAATCCCGACTCACTCTCACCGTCTTGAATACGGTCACGACGAAGAACACCGTTGTCACTCCGGCCCCGACCGCCGCTTCCGTGAACGCGACGTCAACGGCCCCCATCTCGATCCATAGCAGGCACATGAACAAGCTAAACGCGCTCAGCAAGACGACTGAAACGAGTAAGTCACGCACCGTTACGGCTGCAACAGCGCAGACGACCGTGAGAGCCAACAACGCGATGTCGAGTTGCCAGATCACCGGCTGTCCCCGTCGGTCCAGAATGGCACGTGGTTCTTGTGGGCAGCTCTGGCGATCGCGTGTGTCGCCGTCGGGCTGGTGACGAAGATGAAAAGGGCAATGACCAGCAGTTTGAGGCTCGCGAGGTGGAGCCCCTCAGCACACGCCAGGCCGGTCAGCACCAGGAGGCTTCCAAGCGTTTCGCACTTTCCTGCAGCGTGCATTCTCGTGTAGAAGTCCGGAAACCGGATCAGTCCCACGCCACCCATGAACAGGAAGAAGACCCCCGAGCAGATGAGGACAACGGCGACAACTGTCATCGCAGCGACCCAGAATGCTCCACGCCTTTTTGTTCGAAATACCGTGACAAGGCGAGCGCCCCGATGAAGTTGATGAGCGCATAGAGAAACGCGATATCGATAAAGAACTCAACTCGTTCGAACAGGTACCCGGTTAACACGATGACCGCAATCGTCTTGGTTCCGATGACGTTGACGCCAACAATGCGGTCGAGGATGGTAGGCCCCGCTACAACCCGGTAGAGTGACAGCAGCACTGTGAAGAGAATGGCAAGAGAGACGGTCAGAAAGAAGCTGTACGTCACTTAGCGCTCTTGGTCCGGGAGCGGTGGGGCCTGGTTGTCGGATTCGAGAAACATGTGGCGGACACGCCGCTCCATAGCCCCCTCAATCAGCGAGGCGGCAGCCTTGTCGCTGACTGCGTGGACGAAAAACTCGTCGTCGTCGATGTCCATCGTGATCGTTCCAGGCGTCAAAGTGATTGAGTTCCCGAGCGTGACTTTTGCAAGGTCGCTCTTCAGGCCCGTCTTGAACTGCACGATCTGGGGGCGGAGCTTTCCGGGTCGAAGCACGAGGTAGACGACGTGAAAATTGGCCAGCACCACCTCGTACAGGAGCCAAGGAACATATGCGAGAAACCGCCGGGCCTTGGTCAAGGCGCTCGCAGACAAGGGGTCCGGGAGTATGAGATCGTACGACAGTGTGGCCACGATGGCGGAACAGGCGAGACCGAGACCGAGATGCAGGATGTCGAAGTGACCCGAGAACACCATCCAAAAAGCGAACAGAATCACGAAGACGCCGAAACGCCTGACCTGATTGGAACGTCCACCCGGCGTCATCGGGGCCGATTGTACCTGATGGTTCAAGCCCGCTCCAACTTCGCGTAACGTCCCAGGAGCTTCTTGGGTCCGGCTGTCGCGAATCTAACAATCATCTTGATGTCATCCTGGAGCGGCTCTATCGATTCAACCGTGCCGACGCCGAACGTCGCGTGACGAACACGCATACCTGGTCGGACGTGCAGTGCTGATTGGTCTTCGTCGGCCTCGTCGTACGGCATCGGCTGCTCGTCGAGGTTGTCCGAATGATCTCGCCGCCGGCGTTGCCACTCCCCGGTCTGACGCCGGCCGGAGCGAGCGACGTAGGCAGGAGCGGTTGTCGGCTCCACGACTTCGAGGAGATCGCTCGGTACCTCATCGAGGAACCGAGAAGGCTCGGTCGATTGATACTCCCCGAAAACGCGGCGCCTGGCGGCGCTCGTCAGCACGAGCTGTGACTGAGCGCGTGTCATGCCGACGTAACACAGGCGCCGCTCCTCTTCGAGTTCCGCCTCATCATCGACTGACCGGGCGTGCGGAAACAGCCCTTCCTCCATGCCGGCCATTACGACAAGCGGAAACTCGAGCCCCTTGGCGGCGTGAAGGGTCATCAACCAAATGCGAGCATCGCGAGCCCCCTTGTGTTCATCTGCCTCTGAAAGTAGCGACAGTCGGTCAACGAATCCGGGCAGGCTGGCTTCTGCCTTACGGACCTCGTAGTCACGGGCGGCCGAGACGAGCTCTTGGAGGTTCGCGAGCCTCCCTTCGGCCTCTTCGGTGGCGGCTTCCCGCAAGGCCGTGATATACCCCGTCTGGTCAAGAGTCTTGGCGAGGGAGACCGACGCTGGTTCGTCCCTGGCGATTGCCGCAAGGTTCACGAGAAGCTCCCTGAACCGGCCCAGGGCCGTGAGCGCGCGGGCCGGAACCAACTTCTCGTCGACGGCCCGCTCAACACGAGCCCAGAGTGAACGAGCCGTTGGCTCGGCCTCCTGCGTGGTGCTCGCGAAGAGCGGCGCATCGGATGGCGCCGGTTCCGGATCGATCCGCTCGAGTGCCTCCATCACCCCCTTGCCGATGCCGCGGGGCGGGACGTTGATCACGCGCCGGAGGCTGACGTCGTCATCAGGGTTGAGCATGAGTCTCAGATACGAGAGCGCGTCCTTGACTTCCTTGCGCTCGTAGAACCGGACGCTGCCCACGATGCGATACGGAAGTCCCTCTCGAGTCAGTGCCTCTTCGAGCGAGCGCGACTGGGCGTTGGTCCGATAGAGCACTCCGACCGTATCGTCCGGTTCGGCGAGCGTTTTCCGAAGCGTCGATACAATAAAATCTGCCTCCTCGATCTCATCGTGTGCACGGTGGCAGATGACGGGCTGCCCCCCTGCCCGCTCGGTCCACAGGTGCTTGTCCTGCCGGCCTCGGTTCCGACTGATGACACCCGACGCAGCGTCCAGAATCACTTGGGTCGAGCGGTAGTTTTGCTCGAGCCGGACGATCAAGGCATTGGGAAAATCTTCCTCGAAGGCCAGGATGTTCCCAACGTCAGCGCCACGCCACTTGTAGATCGATTGGTCCGGATCCCCGACTACGCACAAGTTTTGGTGGGCGGCCAGGTGGCGAATCAGCAGGTACTGTGGACGGTTCGTGTCCTGATACTCGTCCACCATGACGTACCGGAACTGCTTCGTGTAGCGAGCGCGCGCCGCCGCCGAGCCTTCGAAGAGCGCCACTGCCTTGAGAAGGAGGTCGTCGAAGTCGAGCGCATTCGATTCCGTGAGCGCGCGAGTGTAGGCATCGTAGACCTTGGCAATCTGCTCGTCGCGGAAGTGACGGCCGGCGTCACGAAGTGCCTCAACATCCTGCATCTGGTTCTTCGCGTGGCTGATTCGGCTTAGCATGGCCCGCGGCGACGTAATCCGATCGTCAACGTCGAGCGCGCGCATCGCCCGCTTCACCACGGTCAACTGGTCGGAAGAGTCGTAGATGACGAAATCACGTGACAGGCCTACCAGAGGGGCTTCGCGACGGAGCAGGCGTGCACAGAACGAGTGGAATGTTGAGAGCCAGAGACCCGGGTATGCCGACCCGAGGAGGCGCTCGACTCGGGAGCGCATCTCGTCGGCTGCTTTGTTGGTGAAGGTGACGGCGAGGATCTGTTCAGGTTTGGCGTGGCCGTCCCCGATCAAGTAGGCCGTACGGTAGGAGATGACGCGCGTCTTCCCGGAGCCCGCTCCGGCAAGGATCAGGAGCGGCCCTTCGCGGTGGAGGGCGGCACGTCGTTGCTCAGGATTGAGGGCGTTCAGGAACTGCACGGTCGGGTTGTCTGCCGGGACGAGCGCATTTCATCAAATCGGGCGAGTCACTCCGGCACGGCCTTCACGCTCCGGATGGCTAGAGATTACTCGACCGTGACGCTCTTGGCGAGATTTCGTGGCTGGTCGACGTCGCACCCTCGGAGTACGGCGATGTGGTAGGCGAGCAACTGGAGCGGGGCCACCATGAGGATCGGCGTCAGCAGCGGGTGCGTGGGCGGGATCGGGATCACCCAGTCTTGCGTGGGGTCGAGGATGTCGCGGAACGCCTCCGGATCTGTATCGGTCACTGCAATGATCGACGCGCCACGGCTCTTGGCTTCCTGAACGTTGGCGATCATCTTGTCGAAGAGCGGCCCGCCGGGGACTAGGGCAACGACCGGCATGTTCTCGTCGATGAGCGCGATCGGGCCATGCTTCATTTCACCCGCCGGATATCCCTCGGCGTGGATGTACGAGATTTCTTTAAGCTTCAGGGCGCCTTCGAGCGCAATCGGATAATTGACTCCACGTCCGAGGTACAAGAAGTTCGCGCGCCGGTAGAACTGCTTCGCGATCGCGGCTACGACCTCGTCGCACTGGAGCGCGTGTTGGAGCAACCCCGGCAGCTGCGTCAGGCTTTCGATCTGTTTCTGGATTTCAGCAGTGGGCACCGTCCCCCGAACCTGCGCGAGGTAGAGAGCAAGCAGGTTCAATGCGACAAGTTGCGACGTAAACGCTTTGGTCGACGCGACGCCGATCTCAGGTCCGGCATGGGTATAGACCGTGCCGTCTGCTTCTCGCGTCGCCATGCTGCCGACGACGTTGCAGATCGCGACGCTGCGCGCTTCCTTGTCCCTGGCCTCCCGGAGTGCGGCCAGTGTGTCGGCTGTCTCACCCGACTGGGTAATCACGACAGCAAGGGTCTGTTTGCCCGCTATCGGGTCGCGGTATCGGTATTCCGAGCCGTAGTCGACATCGACTCGAACCCTCGCAAGCTGCTCGATGAGGAACTTCCCAACCAGGCCCGCATGCCAGGACGTGCCGCAGGCGAGGACCACAACCTGTTCAATGTTCCGCAATTCATCCGCGTGTATGTTGAGCTCACCGAGGATGACCGTTCCGTGTTCTTCGGAAAATCGGCCGAGCACCGTTTCCTGGATGGCCCACGGCTGCTCGAAGATCTCCTTCAACATGAAGTGTTTGTACCCGGCCTTCTCGGCCATGACCGGGTCCCATTGAATCCGCTCCGTCGCCTTCGAGACTGCCTTCCCTGAAAAGTTGGTGAACTCGACGGCTGACCGCGTGATGACAACCATTTCCTCGTCGCCGAGGAACACGACGTCGCGTGTGTGGCTGAGGACGGCAGGAATGTCGGACGCGATCAGATATTCCCCATCGCCCATGCCCAGAACGAGAGGAGGGCCGTTGCGGGCCGCCACGATCTTGTCCGGGTCTGCGGCCGAGATGAACACCAACCCAAAGAGCCCACGCAGCTGGTGGAGTGCCCGGCGCACAGCGTTCTCGAGACCGTCGTCGAGCATCTCGCGCTCAACGAGGTGAGCAACGACTTCGGTGTCGGTCTCGGTCTCGAATGTGTGACCCTCAGCTTCGAGCTCGTGTTTGAGGTCGAGATAATTTTCGATGATACCGTTGTGCACGACCACAATCTGACCGGTGCAGTCTCGGTGCGGATGGGCGTTCTCCTCAGTCGGACGTCCGTGCGTGGCCCACCGTGTGTGGCCCACACCGTAGTTGCCGTCAATGGGCTGCGACCGAATGACACCCTCCAGTCGAGAGAGCTTTCCGGCGCTTCGGCGGACCTCGACCTGTCCCTTCTCTACGAGAGCGATGCCAGCCGAATCGTAGCCTCGATACTCAAGGCGTCGCAGGCCATCGACGAGCACCGGCACGACGTCCTTGGATCCGATGTAACCAATAATGCCGCACATAGGCTGAAAACTGGGCAGAAGAGTCCGCGATCCCTGTCCTCCTGTTTCAGGATCGCGGATTTATCAGGCTGGCGCAATCATGGATCAGCGGATGTCAGAACATCTACTCAATCTTGCGCTTCTTTTCCACCCAGCCCTCCTTGTTTTCCTGTCGGGCCCGCGCCACTCCAAGCGCACCGGGCGGCACGTCGCTGGTCACGCATGAGCCCGCCGCGACGTAGCTGTCCTTGCCGAGGGTAAGAGGCGCGACGAGCTGGGTTCCGCTACCGATGAAGACCCCGTCCTCGATCGTTGTGCGGTGTTTCGCAGTGCCGTCGTAGTTGCACGTGATCGTGCCCGCCCCGACGTTCACGTTGGATCCGACCGTGGAGTCACCAATGTAACTCAGATGGTTCGCCTTCGAACCGGCACCGAGTGCAGTCTGCTTCAGCTCGACGAAATTGCCCACACGGGCATTCTTCTGAAGTACCGAACCGGGGCGGAGATGTGCGAACGGTCCCACCGAGGTGCCCGACTCCAACTGGGATTCGCTGATGACGCAGCAGTTGCGCACAGTCACGTCGTCTGCGATTGTCGAGTCGACGACACGGACCCAGGACTGCAGCTCGCATCGCGCGCCGACCGTCGTCCGGCCCTCGAGCCTGACACCGGGATAGATGACCGTATCGGCCCCGACGGTTACGTCGTCGTCGATGTAGGTTGTGGACGGGTCCTCGAGGGTGACCCCCGCTGCCATCAGCTCTTCGTTCTTGCTCTGTCTCACGATCGCACTCACTTCCGCCAGCTCGGTCTGGCTGTTGATACCTCGGATTTCGTTCGGGTTGTCGGCCGTCACAGTTCCCACGGTCAGCCGTCGTCTTCGGTACATTGGAACAAGCGCCGGAAGGTATCGCTCGCGCTTCGGACCAGCCTCGGGAATCTGGTTGAGTGCCTCGAATAGCGGCTCGATATCGAAGGCATATACTCCGCCGTTAATCTCCCGGATGGTGCGTTGCTCGGGTGTCGCGTCGGCTTCCTCCACGATGCCAACCAGCTCACCGTTCGAGCGGATCACTCGTCCATATCCGAAGGGCCGCTCGAGCCTTGCCGTAAGGACCGTGGCGGCTGCGTCGTCTGCCTCGTGCTTTCTGAGCAGCGCCGTGAGTGTGGGTGGACTGAGGCGCGGCACGTCCCCAGAAAGAACAACGAGAGTTCCGCGAACACCAGCAAGGACCGGCTCGGCTTGCAGCAAGGCATGAGCCGTCCCCAGCTGAGGCTCCTGCCGCACGAAGCGAAGGTCTGTCTGGCTGCCAAGTGCTGCTTGAACCAGGGCGGCCTGATGTCCCACGACGACCGTCGTTGTCGCCGGCCCGATGGTTCGGGCTGCGCGGATCACCCGTTCAATGAGAGAGTGTCCCGCCAGCCGGTGGAGGACCTTCGGCCGCTCCGACCGCATCCTTGTGCCCTTGCCTGCTGCAAGCACGATGACGTGTCGGTCACGGGTCTTCATCGAGCACAGTGTAGTAGCTCGACCGCGAGTCGGAACAGGTGGATCGGCCGTCGGATCGGCCTCTGTGTGCGGGGGAGAGAGCTATTGAGCGGACCGGTCCTCGGGCCCACCATCGTCAGGGGTCGCAACCATCTGCCGAAACGCCTTATCCTCCTCCAGCTCTTCGAAGCTCGGTTCGTGCCGCGCCAAGAAGCGGTTGTCCGGGTTGAGCTCGATCGCGCGATGGAGATGAGTGACCGCCGTTGGCTTGTCGCCAGAAGCGGCACGGGCGACGGCCAGCATGTAATGCACCTGCTCGCTGTCAGGATCGCGCGTCACAGCGGCCTCGAGGTGTGTGAGCGCGTCCTCGGCGGCACCGTTGTTGAGGGCCAAGGTTGCCGCGTAGATCTGCTCCTCCAGGGTCTTGGGTGTTGGGGCAGGGGCCGCCTGGCGTTCGCAGATTTCCAGGTAGCGGCGACTGCGTTCGTGGAGCTCTCGCTCGTCCGGAAACCTGTCGATCAGCTTCCGAAACAGGGTCGCCGCCGGCCTCAGCTTCCGCAGCTGAAGTGTATGGAGAGCCTTCTCATAGATGGCGACGGCCTTGAGGGACTCGCGGCGACGTGCCGCCGCCGCGCGATTCGCTTGGGCCCTCGATACGGCCTCCGCGCGCGCCGCTAGCTTGCGCTCGGCAGCGATCTTCTTTCGTCTTGCAGCCTTTTCGGCCTTCGGGCTTAGGGGCTTCGCGACCTTGGCGGTCCTGGCAGCCTTGGCGGTCTTCGTCCCTACCGCCTTCGCGGCCTTGGCGGTCCTCGTGGCCCCTGCTGTCTTGGTGCCCCTGGCGGTCTTCGTCCCTACCGCCTTTGCAGGCTTCGCGGCCTTGGCGGTCCTCGTGGCCCCTGCTGTCTTGGTGCCCCTGGCGGTCTTCGTCCCTACCGCTTTTGCAGGCTTGGTGGCCTTGGCGGTCCTCGTGGCCCTGGCTGCCTTGGTGGGCTTGGCGGTCTGCGTCCCCACCGCCTTTGCAGGCTTGGTGGCCTTGGCGGTCCTGGTGGCCCTGGCTACCTTTGTGGCCTTGGCTGTCTTCGCCTTTGTGGTCTTCTTGCTAGCAGGCGCCTTCTTCTTGGGCTGACTTTTCTTCGCCATGTAACAGGGGTCCGCACATTAGCAGAACGAGGGCACGTGATCAAGTTTCGGCCGAGACCGGTCCAACGACCGACGGTATTAGGTCATTAGAACTATTCACGCTTTCCCTCCTCAAGTATCTGGTAGACCGAGCGTGCACTCAGGCCATACTTCCGGGCAATCTGGGTGACAGCCGCACGCCTTGTAGGAGTTAAATTGGTTAAACGACCAAATTCGTTCAACACGTCCTGTTTCGAAGGGGCTTCCTTCTTCTCTGTGGTTGGGTAAATGACGATCGTAAACTCCCCACGGGGCTGGACGAAGTGGGATAAGGCGACCGAAATAGGTCCTATGACCAATTCTTCGTGGATCTTTGTCAACTCCCTGCACACTGCCACCTCACGATCTCCGAGAGTTTCCAGCATATCGGTCAATAAACCTAATATCCTGTGGGGGGCCTCGAAGACGACAAGGGGTCCTTGCTCCAAATGGAGTGCCTGGAGCCACTTCTTTCTGGCCAACGACCTATTAGGTGGGAATCCGACGAACGTGAATCGGTTTCCGGTCAGACCCGATGCAACGAGAGCGGCGAGAACCGCGCTCGCTCCTGGAACTGGTGTTACCTGGATACCAAGGCCGAGGGCCGCCTTGACCAATGCTCCTCCGGGATCTGACAGAAGCGGTGTTCCAGCATCAGAGACCAGGGCGATCGATTGGCCCTGTTCGAGCATGGTGAGCAATCTGGGGGCCTTTTGGTGCTCGTTGTGTTCGTGAAAGCTGAGCGTTGGAGTTTGAATGCCGTAGTGCTTCAGGAGCCTCGCTGTGCGCCGGGTATCCTCTGCGGCGACGATCGTAACTTCTCCCAGAATGCGGACTGCACGAAACGTCAGATCTTCGAGGTTGCCGATCGGCGTCGCGACAACGTACAGAACACCCCCTGGCTTCGCTGGACGGGAAGGCGACGGACGTTGGGTGGGGCGGCGTTCGGCCACAGGGTCAGAAAAGACTCATCATTGTAACATTCAGGGCGGCCCGCCTAGGAAGACCTCGCCGGTCCGTCTGGAAGACGCGCGTATGAAGCGATCTCGATCCGGCCGCTCGGCCGAACCGCTGTCACACTTCGTCGACGAGTATTTGGCCTACTTGCAGGAAACCAATCCCACGGAGGCTGCGTTCGACGGGTGTCACCTGCACGATGACCTGTTGGACGACTTCTCACGAGAGTCGATCGATTCCCAGGCGCGCGACCTCGGCGGGTGGGTGCGGCGTCTGGAAGGTATCCACGTCGGTTCGTTGATGCCGGAGGAACGGATTGAGCATCGGGTGCTCGCAGACAGCATCCGCGCTCGACTGTTCAAGCTGGAAGAGCTACGGCCGTGGCAGCGCAGCCCGCTGCATTATGCCGAGACACTCGCGAGCAGTGTTGCGGTCCAAGTGCTGTTTGCGCATGCGCCTGTTGCGGAACGCGCCCGGCGCATTGTGTCGAAACTGCGGCAGGCGCCTCGACTCTTGGAGGCAGCGGAGAAGAACGTCACCGATCCTCCTGGACTCTTCGCCAAGGTCGGGATCGAGGCACTGGAGGGCGTCCTGCAGTTCATCGAGCAAGATCTCCCGCGTGCGTTTAGAGACCTCGACGACATGCACTTACTCGGTGATCTCGCCGATGCGTCGACCGTCGCGGTCGATTCCCTCCGCGGCTATATCACCCACCTCCGTGAGTCAGTCGCGCCGCGAAGCCGGGCGTCGTTTCGCTTGGGAGCCGACAAATTCTCCCAGATGCTCAGCCTCACCGAGGGAATCGACACTCCGGTCGATCGACTGCTTGAGAGCACGCGCCAGGAGCTGAAGGCGACGCAGGAGGAGTTCAAGCGTGTAGCCAGCACGCTCGGGAGCGACTCCCGGCAGGTGTGGGAAGAGATCAAGACCCGTCACCCAAGCGCTGAGGAATTGCTGGGTGTCGTCAACGCGCAGCTTCAAGATCTCCTGACGTTCGTCCAGCGGAATCGCATCGTGACCGTTCCGGACCATCAGCCGGTCCGCGTTGCGCCAACTCCAGAGTTCTACCGCTGGACGTTCGCCAGCATGTGGCCTCCGGGCGTTTTCGAGACGAAGCCCCTTCCCGCGTACTACTACATCACGAATGTCGACCCGTCATGGCCGAATGAACGCCAGGAAGAACATCTTCGCGACTTCAACCACGCGACGCTCCCATCGATCTCGATTCACGAAGTCTTTCCAGGTCATTTTCTGCACTTCGAACATTTGCGCCGTTTGGAGAAGCCCCTTCGGAAGTCATCGTTCTTCATGCCGATCTCGCTGGTTGAGGGATGGGCCCACTATTCGGAGCAATTGATGTTCGACCAGGGTTTCGAGAAGGGAAATGCCGAGTTCAGGCTGGGGCAGCTGGCGGAGGCGCTGATTCGGCTGGCTCGCACGGTCGTCGGGATCAGGCTGCACACTGAAGACCTTTCGGTGGAGCAGGGCGTGCGGATTTTTCGGGACGAAGCGTTCCTCGAGGAGAGCAACGCCCGGCGGGAGGCAGAGCGCGGGACGTTCGATCCCCAGTACGTGCTCTACTCGATCGGGAAGCAGATGCTTCTGCGGTTGCGGTCCGACTGCGAAGCCAAGTTGGGAGCTAGCTTCTCGATGTCTCAGTTCCACGATCAACTGCTCGGGCAGGGCGTCCTGCCATTCTGGGCGCATCGCGAGCTCATGCTCGGCGAGCCCCGGGCATGATTGATTGAGGATGTTGTTCGGCCAGTGCACTAAGATTGACGTTGAATTCATGCCCCTGTATGAGTACAAGTGTGACGCGTGCGGCCATCAGTTCGAACTGATCCAGAAGTTCTCCGATCCCCTTGCCTCGACCTGCCCCGAGTGCGGCGCCGCCGTACGCAAGCTGGTGTCGTCGCCGGCCTTTCAGCTCAAGGGCACCGGTTGGTACGCCACCGACTTCGCTGGCAAGCCAGGCGCTGACAAGAAGGACTCGTCGATAGAGGAGTCCGCATCGACGAAGAAGGACTCGTCGGACGCGTCGGACACCTCAAAGAAGAAGGACTCAGGCGACAAGAAAACTGGCGACTCGAAGTCGACGCAGACCCCTTCCTCGACGAAGTCGTCACCCACCGCGGCACCGAAGAAATAGCGGCGTTCGCTCTACTCCAACGACGCGAGATACTCACGCAGCGATGGTGCCAGGTCGGGGCGAGAGAGCCCAAAGTAGGTTAGGGCTTTCAGGTACCCCAGCGTCGTCCCGACGTCGTGGCGCACTCCGGATAGCTCGCAGGCATACAGCTGGCGGTGCTGGAGCAGTCGCCGTAGGCCGTCGGTGAGCTGAATCTCTCCGCCCGCGTCTGAGCCGGTGTCTTCGAGCGCCCCGAAGAGATCTGGGGTGAGCACATACCGCCCGACCACGCCGAGGTCGGATGGAGCCTTGTCAGGCGCTGGCTTTTCGACGAGGTCGCGGACCTCATAGACGCCGTGACGGATCGGTATTGGGTCGATGATGCCGTAGCGGCTGACCGCGTCTCGGGGCACTCGCTCGACCAGCACCACCGGCCCGTTGAGCTCAGCGAAGACGTCGCATAGCTGTCGTAGTGCCGGAGGGTCAGCATCGATCACGTCGTCGGGTAACGCAACGGCGAACGGCGCGTCACCCACCGCGTCCTTGGACATGAGGACGGCATGTCCGAGACCGAGAGGAGCCGATTGATGGACTGTCGTGACATTAGCCATGGCCGTCACGGCGCGGATGGCCTCCAGCGCCTCGACCTTGCCACGTTCCTCCAGGAGTGCCTCGAGCTTCGGGTTGGGCGCGAAGTGAGCGGCTGTCATCGTGTTGTCGGGGCTCGTCACGAGAACGACCTCGCGAATCCCGGATCTCACCGCCTCTTCGACGCCATACTGGATGACCGGGCGGTCGACCAGTGGAAGCAGCTCCTTTGGAAACGCTTTCGTCGCAGGCAGAATACGTGTTCCGAGGCCCGCTGCCGGGAACACGACGGTCCTGGGGGTAGTCGTTCCCATGTCGGCTGATCGTACCTTAGTACTGCGTTTCACAATTGCGGCAACGCATTGACCAGCGATGCATCCGGCCTCGCGGCGTTGCTCGTTGGTCGAATACTCCCGGTATTCTCCCTCCTCGCGCCTGGCGAGCCGGGCGCCTCGCCGGCCGAATACGTCACCATAATTGTGAAACGCAGTACTTAGTCGAACCATCGCCGCACGAGCGCGAGAGGTCCGTCTACAATTGTGCGGACCGAACGGAAGGAATTGCGACACGATGCTCGATCCTGTCCTGCTCCGGGAGCAACCAGATGATGTTCGTGCCCGACTCGAACAGCGCGGCGTCAATCTTCGCGATCAGCTCAATTTTCTGACGCGCCTCGACGCAGAGCGCCGGGAGATCTTGCCGCTGCTCGAGAACGCCCGGCATGCTCGCAAGGAGGTCGGCAGCAAGATCGCCCAGGCGAAGAAGGCGGGAGGCTCGCCCGACGAGCTACTGAAGGCGGGCCAACTGTACAGCGAGCAAATCAGAGAGCAGGAAACGAAGCTCGAGAAGGTCGAACGCGAACGGTTTGAGCTGTCGCTGACGCTTCCCAACCTTCCGCACGTGAGCGTTCCGGTTGGCAGGACTGAGGCCGAGAATCATGAGGTCCGTCGTTTTGAGGAGCCTCCGACGTTCAGCTTCGAGCCACGGCCCCACTGGGATCTAGGGCCGGAACTCGGGATCATGGATTTCGAGCGCGGCGCCAAGATAGCTCGCTCGCGCTTCACGGTGCTCCTTGGGGCCGGTGCACGGCTCGAGCGAGCCCTGATCAACTTCATGCTTGACCTGCACACAGCCGAGCACGGCTACACGGAGGTCGAACCTCCGTTTCTTGCGAATGCGGACGCGCTGACCGGGACCGGAAATCTTCCCAAGTTCGAGGACGACCTATTCAAGGTTCGTGGCGATTGGGGGCTCTACCTGATTCCGACTGCCGAGGTTCCGCTGTGCAACCTGCACCGCGACGAGATACTTGACGGCTCTGCGCTCCCGATCCGCTATGTGGCGTACACACCGTGCTTTCGAAGCGAAGCCGGATCGTACGGCAAGGACGTGCGGGGTCTGATTCGTCAGCATCAGTTCGACAAGGTGGAGTTGGTCGCATACGCGACGCCCGAGAAGTCGTACGAGGTCCACGAGGAATTGACAGGCCACGCAGAGGAGGTGCTTCGGCGCCTCGGTCTTCCCTTCCGGACGGTCGTGCTGTGCACCGGCGACATGGGGTTTGCTGCGGCGAAGACATATGACCTGGAGGTTTGGCTCCCAGGTCAGAACGCGTATCGAGAGATCTCTTCGTGCAGCAATACAGAGGCCTTCCAGGCTCGGCGCGCGAATATCAGGTTCCGGAAGGAGGGAACGAAGGGAAAGCCGGCACTCGTCCACACGCTCAATGGTTCTGGCGTTGCCGTTGGCCGCGCGCTGATCGCGGTCGTGGAGAACTATCAGCAGGCAGACGGATCCGTCGCGATCCCCGAGGTATTGCGTCCGTACATGCGGGGCCAGGAGGTAATCGAGCCCGTGAGGTAGAGCGGCAAGTCTACTAGGGCAGAACTCAAAGGAGGGATGGCCGAGCGGTTGAAGGCGGCGGTCTTGAAAACCGTTGAACGTGAAAGCGTTCCCTGGGTTCGAATCCCAGTCCCTCCGCCACTACACACGAGTTAAATGACTTAAAATAAGATAGTTAGCATATGGAATCGCTATAGATCCCACCTTTTACCCCACAATTGCTGCTGGCTTCTTCGGGCTCTTACTGGACTTTGATGGACACGCGAGGCGTTGTGCCAGCCGTCGCGAGCTGGCTCTGCTCAGAGAGATCGGACAGCGCGTCGGTAACGTCCCCACCATCAAGTTGATCATGCGTACCGGAATCGTCGGCGCGTCAGTAGCACGGCAGCAGAAGATGAGGACGCTGGCTCGTCTTCGGAAGGATCTCGACGCCGGTCCGTATCAGCGACCGCCGATGCCGTCCACGATCCGCTCAGCTTCAGCCCGTGTGAAATCACCGTTGATCTTCGCCGATGCGCCGATGATGGCTCTGACAACCGGGGCCATGACCACCACCCCGTCAATCAGGATCGCGACCGGCTTCCCGATGTGGCTCGCCGTGGCCTGCCGTATCTTCTGCGTGCCTGCCGCATCGAACTCCACGGCGACGCTGAAACGTGACGCCCCGTCGCCCGGAACGACGCGGCTCTGCGCGATATCATCATTCGTGACGATGATCTCGTCGTGCAGATAAATCACACGGTCCGACCCGTCTGCCCGTACCCCCCGCAGACCTGGGGCTGGCTGATCCTCTGCGAGCCGCACTTCAAATCTAATCTGCGCTTGCAGCGTCGCGCCTTCTTGTGGCCAGAGCTGCGAACCAAGGGACATAATGCCGACCACGATCAATGCGACGGTCACCACCAGGGCGATGGGTGAAGGAGCCCATCGGGAAGACGGAGTGATGACGCCAGATGCGCCAACGACTGCCTGACGAAGTCGATCACGCTCCTGCTCGAGCCGGTCAGGTTCGTGGCGAAGTGGGTCGGCCTCTCGCAAGGTGTCTCTAACGGTCTTCATTGGTGTCTCCCATCTGAGGGTTTACGACGCGAGCCAGCGCGCGGCGACCGACGGACAGATGCCAGCGA
The DNA here is from genome assembly GCA_965223015.1 of Vicinamibacterales bacterium. Taxonomy (GTDB): domain Bacteria; phylum Acidobacteriota; class Vicinamibacteria; order Vicinamibacterales; family UBA8438; genus CAUZIB01. The sequence continues at coordinate 167,117 of CBDCVL010000004.1, forward strand.
ACGGTGACATCGCTGATCCCGAGCAACGATGCAATCATTGAAGTCGTTCGCCCCTCGAGCTCGTGCATGACAACGACGGCGCGACGACGTGGCGGCAACGTGGCAAGGGCGCGCCACACGGTCTCTCGTGCGATGAAGGCCGCTTCCTGGTTGGCCTCCACTCGCGCGGGGTCGTTTATGTCTCGGTCATGCCGCTGACGACCTCCTATCTTGCGCCACTGATCGCGTTGGATATTGACGAGCACACGGACGAGCCAGGCCTCCTCACTCGCCATGCCAAGGGGCACAGCCGCGCGGGAGCGAGCGACCTTGAGGAAGGTGTCCTGTACCAGGTCCAGTGCGTCGTCCGCGTTCGTTGTGAGACGCCGGGCGAGGCGATACAGTCGCTCGTAATGCGCATCGAAGAGGGCAGCCAGCCGATCAGCCCGAGGGTCTGGCAAGGCGACCGGAAGGTCTCGGTCCAGTGGCAGCCCGTTCATACCTGTCTAGACGACTGACGCCCGGGTTTTGTTGGTGAGCTGCCGGCGCTGCGATCGGCCGTCTGGGACGGCGGGACACCGTGGTCACGAAGAGCCGCGCGTTGGGTCCGGACGAGAATCGTGATCGCCTGCTGCGGTGATGCCCCTCGGTCGATAGACAGGCCAGACCATGCTATCAGGAGGGACCGCTATGAAACGCCTACTTCTATCCGTCGTGGTCGCCAGTCTTCTGAGCGTTGCCGTCGCGGCCCAGGAGGCCATCGCCTTTGAGCTGGAGCTGTATCAGAACGCGACCCTGATTGCGTCTCCAACCGTCAAAGTCAGAGACGGCGAAACGGGATCGGTTCGTCTTCTCGATCTGTTCAACCTCGCGTTCACGCCCAACCAACTCGACAACGAGATGATCGCCGTCAGCTTCGAGATCCAGAACGGGACCAGGACGCTCACGCCGCAGATGGTCCTCGATCGTGCACAGACAGGGACCCTCAACTGGATCACCGCCAATAATGATGGCGACCGGGAGCAGCTCGAAGTAAGGATCACTGCCGTGGGCTCCTGACTCCATCGGTCGGAGTGACTCGATTCGCGTTGCGCATGCAGTTCACGGATCTACCTTCAAGAGGCGCTGGAGAATCACGGTCGTGGCCGGCCGCTATGGACAGTAGAATGGTCTCGTCGTGTTGGCACAACTGATCGACCTCTACACGCTCATCGTGTTCGGTGCCGTCATTATTTCCTGGGCCCAGCTCCCGCCGACGCGCACCGTGGCGATCGTCCTGCACACGCTGACTGAGCCGGTACTCAATCCCGTTCGCCGCGTGCTGCCACCAATGGACGGTCCTCGACTTCTCGCCCTTCGTGCTGCTGGTCGACCGCAGTTCGTTAGACGACTGCTCTAACGTTACACGGTGCCGGAAGGGCACCATCCGCTAATGACCCCCGGGCGCGATCCAGAGAATCCGAGAGTCTACACTCGTCCGAGAGGCTGGACCTGATAGGGAGCGCTCGCCCTTGGCCTGTTCGCGTGGACTACGAGGTCTTTCGTATTGACATCTACGAAGATCGTCGTAGAATGGGTGTCATGATGGCACGTCGCAAGAGACCGACGGATGCGGAGCTCAGGATCCTCCGGGTCTTGTGGGCACGGGGACGCAGCACCGTCCGAGAGGTGGCGGAGGATATGGGGCGCAGCGATGCGTATACGACGGTGCTGAAACTCCTTCAGATCATGACGGGAAAGCGACTCGTTCGCCGGGACGAGTCATCGCGCACCCATGTGTACGACGCCATGCATTCCGAGCATGACACCCAGCGCTTGCTCATCCGCGATTTGATCGACCGGGCGTTCGACGGGTCGGCTGGGAAGCTGGTGGTCCAGGCGCTCGCGTCGAGCAAGGCATCCCCAGAGGAGCTCGCGGAGATTAAGAAGCTGATCGGCACGCGGCGGAGAGGCACACGGTGAACCACATGATCGATGTCGCTGGTTGGACGCTCCTTCACTTCGTCTGGCAAGGCGCTGCACTCGCGATGGTGACAGCAGCGGCGTTGAGATGCTGCCGACGCAGCACTCCAGACGCGCGCTATGCCATTGCCTGTGTCGGCTTCGTGTCCATGCTCGGTGCGCCCGTCGTCACCGCAGGGGTTCTGTGGTCGCCGACAGTGGACTTCACGTTCGGTGTAGGCGGGTCTCCAGCCGTTGTCACACAGGAGACCGTGCCAGTGGGGGTAAGCAATTGGGTCGACATCACCTTCTCGATGTTGACCGTCCGCGCTGGCGTCGACGCCGTACTCCCGCTGGTGGTTGTGACGTGGCTCTGCGGCGTCACGCTGCTGCTCGTCAGGATGGCGGGCGGGCTCTGGCGCGTGCGTCAACTGCAGATGCTGTCCCTCGCGACGACCGCATCACGCTGGCAAGGTGCAAGCGCGCGATTGGCCTCGCGTCTCGGCGTGCGTGTACCGGTCCACGTGGTGGACACGACACGGGTCGAGACTCCGACCGCGGTCGGCTGGCTGCGTCCCGCGATCCTGCTGCCCATTGCCGCCCTCGCGAATCTGACACCGTCCCAGGTCGAAGCCATTCTTGCGCACGAGCTTGTCCATATCCGGCGCCATGACTACGTCGTGAACGTGCTACAGACGTTGGCCGAGACCCTGTTGTTCTATCACCCGGCTGTGTGGTGGGTGTCGAGCCGTATCCGCGTCGAACGTGAGCACTGTTGTGACGACGCGACGGTGGAGCTGTGCGGTGATGCCGTCAACTACGCGACGGCCCTCACGGAGCTGGAAGCCTTCCGGTCTGGAGACACGGGCCTAGCCGTGGCGGCCACGAGCGGGTCCCTGCGCCACCGGGTGCACCGTATCCTGGGAACCCCGCCCGAACGTGACCCGCGCTCACTGAGCTGGGAAGTGACCTTTGTATTGACGCTGGTCTTGGTTGGCGGGGCTGCAGCCATCGGACTTCCATCGCGTGGGCTGATGAGCCGAGGAGAGGCAGCCGAAGTCACGCAGGGCATCCAGCCAACGGCCTCGCCTGATGGGCAGGAGTGGGAGGTCCGTGCCACTGAGCACTTCGACATCCTCTACTACCCGTCGCTCACCGACGATCTCCCGCGAATCGAAGCACTCGCACAGCGAGCCTATGATCGCGTGAGCGCTGAGATGGCGTATGACCTCGGGTTCAGGGTGCCGCTGATGCTATACAAGACCCGTGACGACTTCGAGCAGCAGACCGTGGCTCCAGGCGCAATGCTCACGGGAGTTCGTTCCTTCACGGAACCGCAGCGGAACACGATCGTCCTGCTCGTCGATGAGATGCGTGAGGAGCTTCCCACTCGGATCACTCACGAGCTGACCCATGTCTTCATGTTCGTCATGATCCCCCGCTCCCCGATCCGGTCGACCGTTCCGCTCTGGCTCGATGAAGGCCTGGCCGACTACATCACGGGCGTGTGGCCGCCAAACGACGTCGAGCTGCTCCGGTGGGTCGTCGCCTCGGACCGCGTGCCATCGATGAACGAGTATGGGGACTACGGCCAGTTCGAGAATCCGCGGACGACTTATGCGTTGGGGCATGCGGTCTTCGATTTCGTTGAGGAACAATGGGGCAAAGAGGCTATCCGCCAGTACCTCGTTGGTTTTGGGCCGAGTTCCTTCGGCACAAGTGGGAGCGTGTATCAACAAGCGTTCGGTGTGACACCGGATGAGTTCGATGAATCATTCGAACGATACCTCCGCACGCGATTCACACCACAGTCGCTGCCTCCGGTGGGATCTCCCGCGTTGGCCCGGAGCATCGAGTTCAGCTTTCCGACGCAAGACGGACAACCGCGGGGGAACGTAGGGTCTTATGTTGCGCAACTCGAAATCCCACAGCGCGTCAGCCGACCCTCACAGGACGTGTGGGTGCCCTACGAGGGAGTCAAGCCCATTCTTAGTTGAAACTCTCCACGGCTCCTGATCATTACGCTGCCTTCGTGTTCGGGGTCTTCCTTTCGATCTTCAGTTCCCGCTGCAATGCTTCGCGAAGCTTCGGAAGGTGGCGGTAGCCCACCACCTTGCGGAGGCGCGGTTCGATGTCGACGAGCGCCGTCGCCAGCCACCGCTGGCGCTGGCTCGAGTTCGTCCACTGGTCGACTTTGGCGCAGCGTTCCTCGACCAGCGCATTGACGGACTCGAGACAGTTGGTTGTCTTGAACGAGCGTCCCAGCACGGCAGAGACGCCGAGTCGGTGCAAGGTCAGGGTCTCGTCCAGGCCCTCCGCCAGACTGCCGGCGGCCGACTGGTTCCGGTCGTCCAACTCGCCGTGGAGCTGCTCGAGGGCCGCCAGGGCCTCGGGGTACGTCGGGCGGTTGTAGGCTCGCTGGAGGCGCCGGCGCCAGTCCCCCTGCTCGCTCTTGGGTAGGTAGCTCACCACGTTCTCGCGCTTGTGCCACTGGCAACGGTGCACCAACGCCGTGTCGCGGAACACCTTCTTGACCGCAGATCGCAGGCCCTTGCCACCGTCGAGAATCACGAGCAGACCTTGCGACGCATCAAGACCGCGGTCGACCAGCGAACGAAGGAAGGGCGCCAGGATCTGCGCGGTCTCCGTGTCCGTCTCCACGAAGCCAAGGAAGCGTTTCTCCCCTGAAATCGTGATGCCGAGAGCGATGACCATCGTCGAATCGGCGAAGGCCTTGCCGTCCAGGAACAGGGCCACGACGTCCTCACCGGACAGGTCCCGCTCCTGAAACTCCCGCAGCGTCGCCGCACTGGCTTGGATGAAATTCCGAGACACCGTGGAGCTCGACAATCCGATCGCCCCGGGGACCGACTCAGCCGCCGCCGCGTAGTTGCGGCAGGAGATGCCGTAGAGCACCCGCTTCAGCAGGACGTCATTTACCTGGCTGTCCTCCCGCGCCGCCTCGTAGGAACGCAGGGGAATCTCGCCGCCCGCAACGCTGCGCACGCGCGGCACTCGCAGCGGTACGCGTTGGCCAGCGAGGCGCACCGTCCCGGGGTTGCTTCCGTGACGTCGTCCCCGCACCAACGACTCTTTGCGCGCATGACGAGCACCGGCCAACTCCGTGACCTCGTCATCGAGCAGCTCCTGGACGTGCATCAGGCCCAGCGGCACCAAGGCTCGAATCATTTCCACCTTGGCGTCCACATCGAACCCGGCGTACTCCTCGCGCCTGATGATGTCCACCTTCCCCAGACGACGGGACTTCTTGCGTTTCCTGACTGATCGTAGGACACTGCGCATCTCGGCTCCTTTCTCTTGCGGGTTGATGAGCTCTTCGCAACGTCATCACACCACAGGGCTTGGAGCCGTTTCAATTTTCAACTAAGTTTGGCACACCCTCCTACGAGGCAGCGGAAGCGGTTGTTCGACCGGATGCCGAGCGCCTCTGGAACACGGGAATCTTTGAGAGCCTGTGGGTCGACGTGAGGGATGAGCCCTACCCGAACGGCGTCATGGGAAAGCGGATCGTCTTTAGTCTGGTCGAGCGAGAGGGTGAGCCGGTTGTTCCGACCGGGCCGCCGATACTCCCGGCGGGCTTCGAGGATCCTGCAGCTGACCACGAGAGGCTCTATCCGTGAGCTCAACGCTTACTTCAGCTCTCAGGGCGGTCCTTTGTTCTCGCATTCAACCGGTCGATGCAACGGATTCCGCGAGTATATCTGCCGGCGTCCGATAGCCGAGTGTCTTGCGTGGCCGCGTATTGAGCTCGCGCGCGATCCGATTCAGTTGAGTCTGCGTGTAGCGGGCGAGGTCGGTCCCCTTCGGCAGATACTGGCGCAGCAAGCCATTCGTGTTCTCGTTGGTCCCGCGCTGCCACGGACTGTACGGGTCGCAGAAATAGACTTGCACGCCGGTGGCGATCGAGAACGTGCGATGGGCTGCCAGTTCCAGGCCGCGATCCCAGGTCAACGTGGCCATGAGGCCGGCGGGCAACCGCCGCACGTGCTCGGTGAGCGCTCGCACGACCGTGCGCGTCGTGCGCCCGGTCAGCCGGACGAGACAGACGTAGCGCGAGTGCCGCTCGACTAGCGTCGCCACGTAGGACTGGCGCGCGCCGGCGATCAGGTCGCCCTCCCAATGTCCCGGCACGGCGCGGTCCTCCACCGTCGCGGGGCGCTCGCGAATCGAGACGGCCCCGACGATGTAACCGCCCGTCTTCGGCGCCGTGGCACGCGGACGTCGCATCGTGCGTCGTTGGCGCAACTGCGCCTGCAGTGCCTTTTTGAGCACGCCGCGGCTCTGCACGAACAGGCTCAGGTAGATCGTTTCGTGCGACACGTGCATCGTCGGATCATCAGGATACGCCTGACGGAGCCAGCCGGCGATCTGTTGAGGCGACCACTTCTGCGCGAGCTTCGTGGCCACCGCGTCACGGAGGGGGGGGTGGGTCACCAAGCGACACCGCTTGGGCCGCCGGCCGCGCGCCCACGCCGCCGCGTCGGCTCTGGCCGCCCGATACCACCGCCGCCCTCCGTGTCGACGCACCTCCCGACTCACGGTCGAAGGGGCGCGCCGCAGCTGGCGGCTGATCTGTCGCACCGACGTCCCGCGGGCCAGGCCGCGGGAGATGGCCTCCCGCTCCGGCAGCGTCAGCGCGAGACGGGAACGTTGGCGCGCCGGCGGGGGGATGCCGCCCGTCCGGGCCACCTCATAGCGCACCATCTTGGGAATCCGGCCTAGGGCACGGCCGATGGCATTGAGCGATTCCCCGTGTCGCCACCGGCGCCACACTTCCGCCTTCTGCGCCGCCGTCAAGCGCGGACCACGTCGTCGCACCATGAAACCTCCTTATCAGGTTCATGTTGCATCGACCCATTGAACGCACCCGCCTAGCGTTTACTAATCCGGCCCAAGGGTGTCGGACTCAGCATCGGTCTACACAACGGCGTTAGGCAAGAGTAGTCCAAGCTCTCCGGTGTCAGGCTACGAGGCAAGCGACACGACGAGCTGACTCAGCTCGCAGCAAGTCGACACACGCTGCTTCAAGAAGAGTCCGCCGCAGGCTCAGTCCGACAGCGCCCGTACCAGGAGCGGCAGGCTGACGTCATAGCGGTAGGCAAGGGACATGTGGCCGTCATCGAACTCCTCGTAGAACGGGGAAAGCCCGCGGTCTCGCATTCTTGCGACGAGGGCGCGCGCACCCCAATGGAGTGAAAACTCATCTTGGTTGCCGCAGTCCACGTAGATGAGCCGCAGCTTCCGCAGGTTGTCCGCGTAGCGTTCGACCAGCCGCACCGGGTCCCATTCCATCCAGCGCTGCCACACATCCCAGCGAAATTCCCCGCTTGCGAGCTCGAAGGGCAGGTCAATGCCCAGGTGTGGGGGATCCGGGTTCGGCGAATAGTGAGCGGACATCGCGAGAAAGTTCAGCGCCTTCTGCCACTTCTTGCGACGACGATTGTCGTCAGTCCCAAAAGTGTCGAGCCAGGCCTTTGGCCCACCGGCCTCGCGAAATTGGTCCAACGCCTCGGAGGCATCCGGAATGTAGCAAAGCTCGAAGTTGGCGTCCCCTGAATGGTCTGCCAGCGCCTTGAACACGTGAGAACGGCGGAGTAACACTAGACCACAGAGCGGCGGTGTGACGCGGCCTGAGGGCGGTGGAAAACCAGACCGCTCACGTGGTCCACCGAGCATTCCAAGGGTGTTTTGTGGAACACAGGAGGGATGTATCGAGTGGAACTCTATGCGGCGGTGCGGCGCAGCGTGTATGTGGAGGGATTGAGCGAGCGCACGGCGGCGCGCCGCTTCGGGTTGGCCCGCGAGACGGTGCGCAAGATGCTGCGCTACCGCCGGCCGCCCGGGTATCGCCGGGCGCAACCGGTCCGGCGTCCGAAGCTGGACGCCTTCACGGGGATCATTGATCAGATCCTCCGCGAGGATCAGTCCCGGCCGAAGAAGCAACGGCACACGGCCAAGCGCATCGGCGAGCGCTTACGCGCGGAGTACGGGTTCACGGGCGGCGACACGATCGTGAAAGCCTACGTGCGCGCGCAGCGGCTGGGCGGGCAGGAGATGTTCGTGCCGCTGGCCCATCCGCCAGGCGACGCCCAAGCCGACTTCGGCGAAGCGCTGGTCGTGATCGCTGGCGTCGAATGCAAGGCGCACTCCCTGGTTGGACTTGCCCCGGTTTCGTGGACGGGTACGGACTTGGGTTTCAAGCACTCTGCGGCAGCTGTCTCCTCTCGTAGTTGATGGGTGAACGATAGCCGAGGGCCGAGTGGCGACGGTGCGGATTGTACCAGCCCTCCAGCCACTGGAAGATCGCCATCCGCGCTTCGGCCTGGCTGCGGAACCGTCGCCGGTTGAGCACTTCGCGCTCGAGCGTGGCGAAAAAGCTCTCGGCCATGGCATTGTCATACGCATCGCCGATGGAGCCCATGGAGGGCATCACGCCGGCGTCGCGGCATCGTTTGCCGAAGGCGTAGCTGGTGTACTGGCACCCGCGATCCGAGTGATGCACGACCGCCTCGGGCCGGCGTTGCGTCAACGCCATGTCGAGTGCGGCGAGCACGAGTTCAGTCCGGAGATGCGTCTCCATGGCCCAGCCAACGATGCGTCGCGACCAGACGTCGAGCACGATGGCGAGATAGAGGAAGCCGGCCCACGTCGGGACGTACGTGATGTCGGCCACCCAGAGACGATCCGGGCCCGCTGCAGTGAACTCCCGATCCACTTGATCCAGCGCCCGGTCAGCGGTGGGATCGCCGATCGTCGTGGTCACGAAGCGCCGCGGCCGCAGGCCCTGCAGGCGCGCTGCGCGCATCAGGCGGGCCACACGTTTCTTCCCGACCCGACGGTGGTGATCGTCGGCCAGCTCCGCGTGGATACTCGGCGCCCCGTACGCGCCGTCCGACCGCCGGTGGATCGCATGGATCAGGGCCGTGAGCCCGATGTCCTCCACGGCCCGTGCCGACGGCGGCCGCCCAGCCCACGCGTAGAAGCCGCTGGCGGAGACGCCCAGCAGCCGGCCCATGACCCGGACCGGATAGGTGGCCTGATTCGCTTTCATGAACCCGAAGATCGCTTCGTGTTCGGCGCGGTCTCCTGTGCGAACCAGGCCGCGGCTTTTGACAAGATCTCTCGCTCGAGCTTCAGCTGGCGATTCTCGCGGCGGAGCTGCGTCAGCTCGGCACGCTCGGTCGTCGTGAGGCCGTCGGTCCGCCGACCGGTATCGCGATCGGCTTGAGCCACCCAGTTGCTGATCGACTGGGCGGTCGGTTCAAACTCGTGAGCGAGATCTTCGGGAGTACGCCCGGCCCGGACCAACGCGACCATCTGTTCGCGAAACTCCGGCGGGTAGGGTTTCCTGGTGTTCGGCATCGTGGACTCCTTCTACCACAAGGGTTAGGTGTCCACGGAAGCGGGTCAGGCCCAGGCAGCTACTTCGTCCTATCACGCACGTGAATCGTCGACGTTATGATTAGCTCCTTTGCAGATGAGCCCCGTTCTTCAGGAAGCAGCCACCGATCAAGGAGATGCTGAACATGAAGTGTCATGAAGTCCACTACGAGATTCTTGGTGACGACATGCAGATGGTGGAGGTCGAACTCGATCCCGGCGAGACGGTCATCGCCGAAGCCGGGGCCATGAATTACATGGACGACGGGATCGACTTTGAAGCGAAGATGGGTGACGGGTCGGAACCTGACAAGGGGCTGTTCGGCAAGCTGCTCGATGCCGGCACACGCAAGCTCACGGTCAGTCGCTGTTCATGACCCACTTCACGAATCATGGCTCCGGCAAGAAGCGGGCAGCGTTTGCCGCTCCCTATCCCGGGCGGATCGTCCCGCTGGACATGGCCAAGGTCGGTGGAGAGATTCTCTGCCAAAAGGACGCCTTCCACTGCGCCGCGTTAGGCACGAACGTCGGCATCGCGTTCAACAAGCGCCTGGGGGCTGGCTTCTTCGGGGGCGAGGGCTTCATTCTCCAGCGACTGCGGGGCGATGGAATGGCATTCATGCACGCGGGCGGGACGGTCGTCGAACGTCAACGGAGGTGGACCCCATTCCTCGGACCAAGAACGGGCGTTGCTAAGGTGGAGCCTGCTGGGTCTGTTCTCGTCGTAGTCGTGTCCTGCAACCAGGGTTGCAGGCCTGGGCCTGCAACCAGGGTTGCAGGCCTGGGCCTGCAACCCGTAACTGCCTTACGCCGGTGCGCGGAGACGGGGGCCAGGTCGCCGCAGGCGCCCCGCGCAGCGGGGTCGGAGCGGAGCGGAGAACCTGGAGGCGGTCGAGCACACCGGCACCCGACGCCCGGTCGGCTAGAACGCTCATGCTGCCTCGGGCCTCGGCATCGAATCGTAGAACGCGGCTGGCGTCTGATAGCCCAACTTCGCATGCGGCCGCGCGTCATTGTAGAAGCGGAAGTAGCGCCCGATCCCCTCGCGCGCCTCGGTCAGCGAATCATAGGGGTGCAGGTAGATCTCCTCATACTTCAGCGACCGCCAGAGCCGCTCCACGAAGATGTTGTCGAGGTAGCGGCCCTTGCCGTCCATGCTGATCTTGATCCCCCGGTCGCGCAGAACGCGGGTGAAGTCCCCCGCCGTGAACTGCGAGCCCTGGTCGGTGTTGAAGATGGTCGGCCGGCCGAAGTGTGCGAGGGCGTCCCTCAACGCCTCGATGCAGAAGCCCGTGTCCAGCGTGTTGGACAGCCGCCACGCCAGGACCCGGCGGGAGTACCAGTCGATGATCGCCACCAGGTAGGCGAAGCCGCGCGCCATCGGGATGTAGGTGATATCCGTGGCCCAGACCTGGTTCGGCCGTGCGATCGTGAGCCCCCGCAGCAGATACGGGTAGACGGGGTGGTCCGGCGCCGGCGTGCTCGTTGTGGGTTGTGGCGCCGTGCTCTCCAGCCCCATCAACCGCATCAGGCGTTGGACGCGCTTCCGATTGATCACGGGGCCCTCGGCCTTCAACGTCTGCGTGATCATCCGGCTGCCGAAGAAGGGATGCTGCAGATGCAGCTCGTCGATCCGGCGCATCAACGCCAGCTCCTCCGCGTCCGGGACCACCGGCTCGTAGTACACGCTCGACCGGGTCACGGCCAGCAGCGCGCATTGCCGCCGCATCGACAGCGTGCCGTTCGGTGCCATCAGGACTCGTCGCTGCGTCATCGGGAGCGCCCGAGCCCGTTGGATAAAAAATCCCGCTCCACCGTCAGCTCGCCGATCTTCTTGAGTAGGACATCTTCCCGCTCCGACGCCCCGCCATCGCCATGGTCCGTCTCGAACGACTGCGCCGCGTTGTCGAGCAGCTGCCGTTTCCACTTGTAGACTACGTTGGCGTGGACCTTGTAGCGGCGCGCAATCTCGGCCACCGACTCCTGGTCTCGCAGTGCCGCCAACGCCACCTTCGCCTTGAACGCCGGGTTGTGCTTCGTACGGGTCTTCTTCATGGTATCGGCTCCTCCCTCTTCTGTTGGGAGCAGGCTCGAATACCACCTTAGCTGCTGGTCCGAAAATCGGGGTCCACTTCAAACTGAGCGGTGAGACCTTGCGTGTGGATACGGGGTGCCTCGTGGGGTTCACGCCGGACGTGCACTACGACATCCAGCGTGCAGGGAATCTGAAGTCCATGTTCTTCGGGGGCGAGGGCATCTTCCTGGCGACACTGACGGGCTCAGGGACCGTGTGGCTCCAGAGTCTGCCGTTCTCCCGCCTGGCGGATCGCATTATTGCGAGTGCGCCGCGTCAGGGTGGAAAGTCCAAGGGCGAAGGCTCTCTGCTGGGTGGACTCGGACGCATGTTGGATGGAGACAACTAGCGGGCTGCTTGGCCCCGGAACGAACGATTCGCAGACTGTCCAAAGCATTGGGGTTTTGCGCCCTCGAAAGGCGTGTCAGGGGGTTACCCCTCAGAACGTGAAAATGGCCTTCAAAACACCCTGTATTTGTTGGCATAAATGGGCCTGTTTCTTGAAGTCCCGCCGTATAATCCAGCCAACCGATGCCGTCCGGTCGCCATCCGCTGCCGCCGATCACGACAACCCCAACAGTGCTCTGGGAGCTTCGGAGGAGTGGCATGCGGTTGACCTGTTCAGCGCACCAGACACCCGAGGGCCTGCGGCTTGAGGAATCGATCAACGAGGGAGACCCGTTCGTCCGGAAGACGGTCAAAACCATCGAAGAGCTTCAGGCGTTGGCCGAGACATTTCGCCAGCAGGACATCGAGGACGGCTGGAGTGACACCGGTGACTAGCCTTCTGATGTAGCAGCACACCTTCGAGCCTAAGGGGGCCATGGCTCGCCCGTTCCGCCTCCCGCTGTCAGGCCCTCCTCCAGCGCATGAACTTCCCCACACAGGGGTAGTAGCTGTCATGCGCCTACGGCCGTGTGACAACCATGCGGCCTACTCCGATCGCCGATTTGCGTTGACCGCGTAGTGCCAGAGGAGTAGCGTGGCTGGCGTTCCCTGTTTTTGGTCGCCCATTCAAGAACTTGCCATGCTGGTGTCCCTTTGGCACAGTGCCCGCCTCGTTGCGCAGAAACTGCTGGGGATGTTCTTCGCCCACGATCGTAGCGATGACGACCTGAAGCGTTGCAGCTACTGCACGGACTGGGTGCCGTCGAAGGCGCGTGTCTGCCGTCACTGCCACGCTATTCTGGTTGACCAGTACGGTCTGTAAATCCCCGACACAGGTGGCTGTGGTGTGTGGCCGGGCCGGCCAGCGAACCACCTCCGCCACTTTCTGAGCTGTCTCGGCAGAAAGCGTACGAACGGCTGCTACGGGCCGATCGCCAGCCCGCTCCGACCCCCGCTTCCAAGCCCCTCCTCCGCAAGATGAACTTCCCGCCGGCTATTCCTCCTAGCCAATAACGGTCTGCACCTCCTCGTCCGTCAGGATGGGCGTCACGTCGAAGGTGAGCATATCCGTCCACTCCTGCATCCATTTGCCGATGGCCACCGGGTCTGCCGACTCTGCGATGACGAACCCGCCATGCCCTTGCGCGTAATGCCAGCGGCTCAGCATCTTCACCCCGTCGTCAGGCGGCAGTCCGCCCCCAGCCTTGAATCGAGCTTGGGCTTCGTTGCGCATGTCGGGAGCGAATTCATAATTGATAACGAAATGCATACATATCCCTCCTTGGCTGAGTTGTTGGGAGTGGGATGATACTGCACCGCCGGCTCATCGGTAAGCGAATCCGGGTGGAGGCAAATGCCCGTTTGGCTTAGACTGACTGTATTAACCCAGCCACAGCCTATGGCCCTCAACGTCGGCCCCCGACTCGGCCACTACTGTGACTGCGATCCGGCAGGCCAAGACAGACACCCTGGTTTGAGGCCAGGGGCCGTGAGCCGACGATTCCAACGAAGGTAAACGCTCTTGGAGATTTTTCAGGAAATGACGAACTCAGTGGCACCTCGGCCCGTCGTCCTACTCATGTTGGTCCTGGCGTGCGGTATCTTGGCTGGATGTGCAGACGTGGTCACTATCACGACCCCTGTGCTGCCAGACGGCAAGGTCGGTGAGCCGTATGACTTTCAAATTGAGGCCGACGCCGGCGACAGATGGTCTGTGGTTACGGGCACACTACCACCAGGAATCTCGCTGTCTGCTGAGGGAAGGTTGTCCGGTGTTCCCTTGCAGGCGGGAGACTTTGCTTTCACAGTTAGAATCCAAGACGAGGGTTTCTTGTTCACGCCGAGTAAGGACACAGACGTCGGCCTGCTCCTAACGATTCAGCCTTAACTTCAACGCCCGTTTCGGGCTTCCCCCTGTCCCAGGTGATAGCGAGACCCGCCTCGGGGAGCCAGCCATAGAATGCGTGCATCTAGCCCGCTATCACTATGGCCCTCACTGTCGGTGCTCGACTCGGCCACTACGCCTTCACCGCCCTCATCGGCGAAGGGGAGGAGACACGTGTGGGAGGCGTTCGGGCTCGACCGTGTGCCTGAAAACCAGGCAATCGTTTCTCGAACGTTTCTCGCGTATCGAAAGGGGGGTAACGATCGCTGGCTCAGCGTCGGTCGCCCAGATGGCACGGACCTCACGTGTATTCCAGGGATTTGTGCGAGTTCCCCCGTGGTCTACCCCCTGCTACCATCTCAGCTGGAGGAGCGTTGCTCAGAAACCGGATTCTGAATCACTGGCAGACGTATCGCCCGACGCTGCTCCGTGACTTGGAACGCAGTGGCGAACTTGAAGCCGTCATTGCCAGTCTCGAACTAACGATTCGAGAAAGGCAGGGGAGATTGCTCGCGCAGGGGATGAGCCTTGAGCAGGCGGATGAAGTGCTCAGGCCGATGTGGATGGTCTTCGAGCACGAGTCTGATCGGGTTGCATTCCAAGACAGCAACAAGTAGCTGATGTCCCTCGTTCAAGCTGTTTGTAGCCCGACAAGCCGGTAGACGCTCGGACGCCACTGTTCTTGACCGGCTTCCCTTGGGCCCATGTTCCTATTGCTCCTCTGTCTGTCTACCTAAAGTCAATTCGAGTGGGATGTAGATAGGAGATAGAAAAGCAGTGTGAGCCCTTGGGCTCATTAGGAACATCTGTCCTAACGCAGGACCCGCTTGGAGAATCGTCGCCTAGCGGTAGAGCTTACCCAACGATCACTTCCGTCTCTCCACAACCAGACTTGTGAGCCCCTCTCGGTCCGCTTGCCGTCCAAAAGGCGCCATCTCGTCCGGAATCCATCTTGCACTTCAGTGACTGTTCGTTTCCCCCTAGACCTTGAACCTGGAGTTATGGGCTTGATCCAGTTTCGTAGACGGTTTAGTTACGCTGCTGACGTTCTCATCCTTCGTTCAAACTCGGCCGGACTGATCTGGCCGAGCGTCGAGTGTCGTCGCCGGTGGTTGTAGAACACCTCGATGTAGTCGAACAGCGCCATCTTGGCGTCTCCGCAGCTGTCGAAGTGTTCGCCGAGCTCGCGCTTCACCGTGGAGAACCAACTCTCCATCACGGCGTTGTCATAGCAGTTGCCGCGACGGCTCATGCTGCCCGTGATTCGACAGGTCGTAATGAGCCGCTGGTAATCCTCGCTCGCATAGGGGCTGCCCTGATCGGAGTGATGCAGGAGACCCGCGCCGGGCTGGCGCCGCTTCACAGCCATCTGGAGTGCCTTGATAACCAGATGGCGATCGTTGATGGCACTGACGGCCCAGCCGACCACGAAGCGCGAGTAGAGGTCGAGAATCGCGGCGAGGTAGAGCTTGCCGCTGCTGCCGATGACAAACTCCGTCGTGTCGCCAACCCAGCGTTGGTTCGGCGCCTCCGCCACAAAGTTCTGGCCGAGCACATTCGCCGCAACGGGCTGATCGTGTTCGCTCATCGTCGTACATCTGAACCGTTTCCGCACGCGCGCCTTGAGCCCCTCCGCCTGCATCAGCCGCACCACCCGTTTGCGGCTGATGGGCACGCCCTGGTCGATCAAGTCCTCGTGCACCCGCGGGCTCCCATACCGACAGCGACTGGCCTCATGCGACGCGCGGATCAATACGCGGAGCTGCCGATCTCGCTGGGCGTGCGCCGACTCGGGCCGCCGACACCACGCGTAGAACCCACTCGGCGACACCTCGAGTGCCCGACAGAGGGCCTGCACCGGGAAGTGAGCCTTCTCCGTCTGGATGAACGCAAACCTCACGCGTTCTCCTTCACGAAGAAGGCGGCCGCGTTTTTTAGGATCTCCCGCTCCGTGCGGAGCACGCGAATCTCCTTCCGCAACCGGCGCAACTCCTCGCGTTCCTCCGTCGTGAGCCCTGTCCGCCCGTTCGTCCGGTCGGCGCGGGCCCGGTCCACCCAGTTCCGCAAGGCCGACTCGGTCAGGTCGAGCTCCCGCGCGACCCTGCCGACCGTCCGTCCCTCATCGAGCACCAGCCGCACGGCGCCCGCCCTGAACTCTTCGCTGAACCGACGGCGCGGCCGTCTCGACTTCGCTGTGTTTGCCATCGTGGACATCGTATCCGCCTTTCGGAAAGTGTCCACAAAACCGGATCAAGCCCATTATGGATGCACAAGATGGCAAGTGTTGGACTTGGTCTGCTGGTGGCCAGTGGGTTCGTTGCATGTTCCGGTAACAGTAGCTCTCCTGTGGCCCCGTCGACGTTTCCGTCTGGCGGCGGAGCAACCACCATTACCGGAACGGCCCACACGGCTGGCACGTCTGCGGCCCTCTCGTTCGGTCAGCTTTCCCATGAGGGGAATGACGGTCCACTGGAGGTCTGCGTCGTCGGCACCGAGGTGTGTGCCCCCGCCGATGCCTCCGGCCACTTCGAGCTTGTCGGCGATTTCGTTGGTGATGTGCAGCTTCAGTTTTCAGGTTCTGGTCATGAGGTCGTGGTGACGGTTCACGATGTTCAGCCCGGACAGACGATCACGGTGACTGTCACGCTCAACGGTCACACGGGCACGCTCGATGTCGATTCTCGACAAGGCGGAGATGAACGGGTCGCCCTTTGTCATGTCGAAGGTAATGGCAACTATCACCGGATCGAAGTAAGCCCCAGCGCCGTGGACGCTCACGAGGCGCACGGAGATGGCTATCCTCCGGGTGGAGATGGCGATCCTCCCGGTGAGGTCCCTGGAACCGATCCGCCCCTGTTCTTCGACGACGACTGCGACATCCTCGGGCCGGAGATCGACATCGAGAAAGCGACGAATGGCGAGGATGCCGACCAGGGGTCAGGACCGAAGATTCCGGTTGGCGATCCCGTGACGTGGACCTACGTTGTGACGAACACAGGCACCGTCGCGTTGAGCGGCATCGCGGTCACAGATTCCGTGGAAGGTGCGGTTGCATGTCCTGAGACTGAATTGGAACCCGGCGACAAGATGACCTGCACGCTCGGCGGCACGGCTAGTGACGGGCGATACAGCAATGTGGGCACCGTCACGGCGACGGATGAGGTGGTGATCGTGACCGATGCCGACACCAGTCACTACGTTGGGCAAGATGAAGAAGAGGACGATGGGGACGAGTCGGGCGCCAAGGTGGCCCTCTGCCACCGCACCGGCAATGGTAGCTACCACCTGATCGAGGTGAGCGTCGATGCGGAGCCTGCCCACATGGCCCACGGAGACGTTGTCCCGGACCCGGAGGACGGGATGTGTCCTGTCTCCGGCTCAGAGTGAACCCGCACGGAGACTGCCTGATCGACGGAGACTTCTCGGGGTTCGCCTCACGGACTCGTCCGTGCCCATGTTCCTATTGCTCCCAAGTCTGTCTACTTCTTTCTACTTTCACATCGGAGAGTGTGTAGACAGATAGAAAAGAAGTCCCCACTGATAGGAACATAGGAACACCCTGCTCCAGCCGCCAGGGAGGGTCGAGCGGGCGGAGCGCCCGTGATGGTCGCCACGGACGCCCTCCCTGAGATCAACGCACCCGCTCAGGAAGGTCTTCCATCTTCCGCGGTTGACAATTCGTAAGTAATGACTTACGCCGAGGTCCTCACGGCACTGGCAGACCCAACCCGACGCAACATTTTTGAAGCGTTGAGCAAGCATCCAATGACGGTTCGCGAACTGGCTGACGGCCAGCCAGTGAGCAGACCGGCTGTCTCGCAGCACCTCAAGATTCTCGAGACCGCACGGCTCGTACGCGCAGTGCCAGAGGGTGCCCGCCGCGTCTACTCTCTCGAGCACGAAGGATTGGAGGACCTGCGTCAATACGTGGAAAGTTTCTGGTCGGATGTCTTAGCCGCCTACGGTGTCGCAATTGCGAAGCGCACAGCCAGCAAAAGGAAAAGAGCCCGTGACTGACCCGATTGTTAGGTCCATAGAAGTCCCCTGTAGTCAGGCGCAGGCCTTTCATGTTTTCGTCAATGAGATGCACACGTGGTGGCCGCTAGGGGAATTCACTGTGTCGGCTATGGGCGGTTCACCTGCCAAATCGATTCGGGTCGATGCCAAACGAGGCGGTGAAATCGTCGAAATCGGTCCCGACGACACCGAACATCTGTGGGGCACCATCACATCCTACGACCCACATGGCTATCTGAGCATGAGTTTCCACATACCTCGACCGGGTGAAGTCGTGGAGGACCGCAGTCTTGTTGAAGTTCGATTCACGTCGCTGGGAACCGCCAAGACGCGTGTCGAACTCACCCAGAGCAACTGGGAAGTTTTTGGCGAACGTGCTCGTGACCTATGGGGTGGTTACGGCGGGGGCTGGACGCTAATTTTCGAGCAAGCCTACAAGATGGCGTGCGGCGGCTGAGAGTAGGGCATCTAAACGGGGGTGAGACCATGGCATCGACACGACAGACAAGCAGCGACCTTGGAGGGTTTCTATGAGCACCCGGAATCCCACTCTGGACGACGATTTTCGCGGGTGTCCTGTTCCTGGTAGGCTGCGCTATCGGCATCCCGGCCATACTTGGTCAAGGCGCGGACATTGAGCCGCTGGTGAACGCGTCTATCGGTGGCCGAAGTTTGGGAATCGGGGTTGCGGCGGGTCTGGCTGTCTTCCTGAGAAGCCCCAGTGCCTATCTGGTGGTCTTCGTCGGGAGTGTCGTGAGAGATATTGGCGACTTAGTGACCGAACTCTCCAGAACCGATCCAAGCACGGGTATTCTCGGCGGAATTTCGGTGTTTACGATTGTTGGTATTCTGGGCGCTGTCGCCGCGAACAAGGCACGCTAGTTAGGGTCTTCCTCTCCTGATCGGACCAGTCGATCGATGCATCCGATTACTCCTGACTGACGCGGTGCGTTCAATGGGTCGATGCAACATGAACCTGATAAGGAGGTTTCATGGTGCGACGACGTG
Source organism: Vicinamibacterales bacterium (assembly GCA_965223015.1). Lineage (GTDB taxonomy): Bacteria > Acidobacteriota > Vicinamibacteria > Vicinamibacterales > UBA8438 > CAUZIB01. The sequence continues at coordinate 185,809 of CBDCVL010000004.1, forward strand.
GTCCGCGCTTGACGGCGGCGCAGAAGGCGGAAGTGTGGCGCCGGTGGCGACACGGGGAATCGCTCAATGCCATCGGCCGTGCCCTAGGCCGGATTCCCAAGATGGTGCGCTATGAGGTGGCCCGGACGGGCGGCATCCCCCCGCCGGCGCGCCAACGTTCCCGTCTCGCGCTGACGCTGCCGGAGCGGGAGGCCATCTCCCGCGGCCTGGCCCGCGGGATGTCGGTGCGACAGATCAGCCGCCAGCTGCGGCGCGCCCCTTCGACCGTGAGTCGGGAGGTGCGTCGACACGGAGGGCGGCGGTGGTATCGGGCGGCCAGAGCCGACGCGGCGGCGTGGGCGCGCGGCCGGCGGCCCAAGCGGTGTCGCTTGGTGACCCACCCCCCCTCCGTGACGCGGTGGCCACGAAGCTCGCGCAGAAGTGGTCGCCTCAACAGATCGCCGGCTGGCTCCGTCAGGCGTATCCTGATGATCCGACGATGCACGTGTCGCACGAAACGATCTACCTGAGCCTGTTCGTGCAGAGCCGCGGCGTGCTCAAAAAGGCACTGCAGGCGCAGTTGCGCCAACGACGCACGATGCGACGTCCGCGTGCCACGGCGCCGAAGACGGGCGGTTACATCGTCGGGGCCGTCTCGATTCGCGAGCGCCCCGCGACGGTGGAGGACCGCGCCGTGCCGGGACATTGGGAGGGCGACCTGATCGCCGGCGCGCGCCAGTCCTACGTGGCGACGCTAGTCGAGCGGCACTCGCGCTACGTCTGTCTCGTCCGGCTGACCGGGCGCACGACGCGCACGGTCGTGCGAGCGCTCACCGAGCACGTGCGGCGGTTGCCCGCCGGCCTCATGGCCACGTTGACCTGGGATCGCGGCCTGGAACTGGCAGCCCATCGCACGTTCTCGATCGCCACCGGCGTGCAAGTCTATTTCTGCGACCCGTACAGTCCGTGGCAGCGCGGGACCAACGAGAACACGAATGGCTTGCTGCGCCAGTATCTGCCGAAGGGGACCGACCTCGCCCGCTACACGCAGACTCAACTGAATCGGATCGCGCGCGAGCTCAATACGCGGCCACGCAAGACACTCGGCTATCGGACGCCGGCAGATATACTCGCGGAATCCGTTGCATCGACCGGTTGAATGCGAGGCCGCAGGATAGACCTTCCTTCCTTCATGTACGCTGCGAGGGTCCCGATGCCGCACGACGCTCCCGGGCTCGTCATTCCCCCATCCCCCACAGCCGGCCGCCGCCTGAAGCGAGGAAAACGCTAACGCATTGAAAAAAATGGCTCCTCACGTAAGACTCGAACTTACAACCCTCCGGTTAACAGCAGGCCCCGCCTGCTTCTACAGAGAGTGACGGAGAGCGATCAAGTGCTACACCTTCCAGCGCTTCTCCACCAGACCAACAACTGCATAGCACTCGGTCTACCAGAGGTGGACCCCATCCTTTGGACAGCTCAGCGGCCAAGTTAAGGTGGATTCCAGGTTCATGTTTCTAAGCCGCTTCCGACTGCGCTGACGAGGAGCGCAGCGACGAGGTCGGCGCACCTCCCAAATCCGAGTACGCCTCATCAGGCGTGCGATCATCGAGCGACGAGTGCGGTCGCTCGGCATTGTAGAAGTCGATCCACCGGCCGATGCTGGCCCGCGCCTCGGAGCCAACCTCGAAGTCGTGCAGGTAGACGCACTCGTACTTGAGCGAGCGCCACAGCCGCTCGATGAAGACGTTGTCCATCCAGCGGCCCTTGCCGTCCATCGAGATCTGCACGCCTGCGTCTTTGAGCGTCTGAGTGAACTCCAGGCTGGTGAACTGGCTGCCGTGGTCGGTGTTGAAGATCGCTGGCGGTCCGTACTGCGCGAGGGCTTCCGCGAGGGCCTCCACACAGAACGAGGCATCCATCGTGTTGGACAAGCGCCACGACAGCACCTTCCGGCTGGCCCAATCCTGGATCGCGACCAGGTACAGGAAGCCGCGGTGCAGCGGAATGTACGTCACGTCGGCGCACCAGGCCTCGTTCGCACGGTCGACCGCTCGGTCGCGCAGCAAATAGGGGTAGACCCGGTGCTCCGGGTGCGGAACCGACGTGCTCGGGCGCTGGTACAGCGCCTGGAGGCCCATCTTTCGCATCAGACGACGCACCCGCTTCCGACTGACGGCGAAGCCCTCCCGGCGCAGCCAACGCGCCATCTGCCGCGATCCGTAGAACGGGGTTTCCAGAAATTGCTCGTCGATCCGGCGCATGAGCTCGAGAGTCAACTCACTCTCCCCGAGACCATCGTCGTAGAACGTCGAGCGCGAGATCGACACCAAGCCACACTGTCGCGAGATGCTCAGTTCGGAGTGGTTCGAGTCGATCAGCATTCGCCTTCGACCGTGACTCAACGGCCGAAGGCCTTGGACAAAAAATCCTTCTCGATGACGAGCTCGCCGACCTTCGCTCGCAGCTCCTGAATCTCCGCATCGCGAGACGCCTCTCGGCGCTGCTGGTGGTCCGAGAAGACGTCCACAAGCGCCTCCTGGGCTTTCTTCTTCCAGTTCGCGATCAGGTTCGGGTGGATCTTGTAGCGCGACGACAGCTCCGCCATCGTCTGCTCGCCGCGAAGCGCCTGCAGTGCCACGCGGGCCTTCAGCTCAGCGGGGTATTTTTTCCGTTTCTGCATGATTCCGATCTCTCCATTCTGAGGTCGGAATCCACCTTAGCAACCTGTCCGAATTTCGGGGTCCACCTCTACCTGGGTGAATCAGGGTATCCCTGGGGGGGGTACGTCACAATCGCGTCACAGTCAGCAAGCCATCGAATTGGGACCGTAGGGTTGGCCGACAGACCGATCCTGGTCGTGGAGATATAGCGGAGTGGGCAGGAGAGACTGCAGACCGAACTTCCGCTTCTGTTGTTCGAGTTGACTTCGACGCCAGCGTCGCGCCGATTCTTTCGCGCGACTTTTTTCCCGGTCAAGGATCTTCTCTGACGCAACCCGGAAGCCATGGGCTGGAATCCTCCCGGTCATCCTGCGGTCATCCAGACCGATCTCGGATACGGGTGGCCTACGCGCCACGGCAGCAGCTCGCCCAGCTTTCCTCGGTATTCGTCAGAGAGCAGAGTGTCGTCGCCTGGTCGGCTCGACCGCTGCACCTATCCTTGACTTCGTGATTGAAGTATCTCGCGTTGGCGGGCCATGACGTAATCGGTGACGCGGTCCTAGAGCGTTTTTCGAAAAGCTCTAGTACTCGATAGGCGGTTCATGGTACTCCTACGTGCAACGTCCTGTAGGAGGATCAATGCGCGCCTATTCGATGGATCTTCGCGAACGAGTGCTCCACGAGAGCGACGCGGGCATGCCGGCGGCCGCGGTCGCGAGCAAATACCGCGTCAGTGCCTCCTGGGTCCGGCGGCTCACACACCGGCGGCGGGAAACCGGCGAAGTCGCCCCGCGCCAGCAGCGTTACGGGCGGCATCCGGTGCTCGCGTCCCAGCTGCACACGCTCGCGGCCTTGATCCGCGAGCAACCGGACCGCACCCTCGCCGACCTACAGGTCGCCCTGGGTACGTCCGCCAGTCTGGCGACGATTTGGCGGGCCGTGAAACAGCTGGGCTTTACCGTAAAAAAAAACGGTACGCGCGTCCGAACACGATCGCCCCGACGTCGCGGCCGCCCGCGCGCAGTGGGCGACGACTGCCCCGACGCTCGACCCGACTCGCCTCGTCTTTCTGGATGAAAGCGGGGTCGCCACCAATCTCCTGCGGCGCTATGGGCGCAGCCTTCGCGGCCAGCGGGTCGCCGATCACGCGCCCCAGGGTCGGTGGGAGAGCAGTCCCTTCATCGCCGCGCTGCGGGTGACGGGGCTCACCGCGCCGGGGGTCCTCGATGGCCCGATGGACGGGGCCAGCTTCCTCGCCTACGTCGAACAGATCCTCGTACCGACGTTGCAGCCCGGTGACATGGTGATTGCCGACAACCTCGCCGCGCACAAAGTCGACGGCGTGCGCCACGCTATTGAAGCGGCCGGCGCGACGCTGCGCTTCCTGCCGCCCTACAGTCCCGATCCTGCGCCCTAGGGTTTTCTTGGACACTTGATTGCGAGAGAGTACTCGCAGGAGGCGTGTCGAGATGGGGAAACCAGATCAAGAATCGGCGGCGGCGGAGGAAGCCCGAAGGGCGACCGGAGACGCCGCCGGGCGCGGCCGTGGGGGACGGTTGTCAGCCCGGCGCAAGCGCGAGACGGTGCTGCGTCTGCTGCGCGGAGAGGATCTCGAGTCCGTGTCGCGGGAGCTGGGGATCACGGCGGCGCGGGCCGCGCAGTGGCGGGATCAGTTTCTGGCCGCGGGCCAGGCCAGCCTGAAGAGCCGGGCGCCGGACGCCTGGGACGAGGCGAATCGTCGGCTGCAAGCCAAGATCGGTGAACTACTGATGGAGAACGAACTGCTCTACGCGAAGGTGGACCAGTTGGAGGTGGGCGGCCCTTTGGCCCGACGGAGGTCGAGGCGATGAAGGACGCCCACTCGATCTCCACGCGGCGGGCGTCTGGCGTGCAGCGGGTCTGCCGCGTGTGGCACCGCGCCCGCTCTAGCGTGTATGCGCGGCGGCAGGCGACAACGTCCCGGGCGCCGTGTCGGCGGCGTGGGCCGGTGGGCGCCGCCCCGGACGACGTGCTGGCCGGCCACATCCGCCGACTGCTCGAAGCCTCGCCCTTTCACGGCGAAGGGTACCGGAAAGCCTGGGCGAAGCTCCGGGTCGCGGGGATCCGCACCTCGCTGGAACGGGTGCGTCGGTTGATGCGGGAGCACGACCTCCAGGCCCCGCACCGCGTGGGCCACGCGCACGGCCCGAAGGCGCACGACGGCACGATCACCACCGCGGCCCCCGATGTGATGTGGGGCACGGACATGACGGCCACAGTGACCGTGGGCGAGGGCGCGGCCTTCGTCTTCGTGGCCGTCGATCACTGCACGACCGAGTGCATCGGCCTGCATGCGGCCAAGCGCGGGACCCGATTTGAGGCCCTGGAGCCGATCCGCCAGGGCGTCCGCGCCCGCTTCGGCACGATTGGCGAGGGCGTCGCCCGCGGGCTGCGTCTTCGGCACGACCACGGGTCGAACTATCTGGCTGACGACTTTCAACAGGAGGTGGCGTTCTTCGGCATCGAGAGCTCGCCGAGTTTCGTGCGGGAGCCCGAAGGCAACGGCGTCGCGGAACGCTTCATCCGCACGCTGAAGGAGAATTTGTTGTGGGTGCGGAGTTTCGACACCATCGAGGAGCTCCGCCTGGCCTTACTCGAGTTTAAGCGGACGTACAACGAGCAGTGGATGCTAGAGAAGTACCACTATCAAAGCCCCGCTCAGGTGCGACGTGACTTCGTCGGGCTGGACGCGGCAGCATAGATGCGAATACCGTCAAACCACTGTCCAAGAACCCTGGGGCGCTACACCGACTTCAACCCCATCGAGCTGAGCTTCGCCAAACTCAAAGCTATCGTCCGCCAAGCCCGCTGCCGCTCGCTCGACACGCTCTGGCCGCTCCTCGGTGCGTGTCTGTCGCGCTTCACCCCCACCGAATGCCGCAACTACGTCCATCATTGCGGCTACACGGCCGCCAAAGCGTCATGAAAAACGCTCTAGGGCGCAAGAATGGCCACGTAAGCTTCCCCGTCAAGTCACTACTACCACCCGCCACCCCCTATCTATCGATGGCTCGCCGAGCAACCCCGGTGAAATTTGCGGTGGTCAAGCTCCCCTCCGACAGGGATCTCAACACGTTCTACCTCGTCTACTCGACCTATCACTGGAAGCCGCTGGTAAACGGGTTCGACGGAAGCTTCATCACGGCCTACCACCACAGGCTGCTCTTCGACGTGCTGTCCGAGTTTCCCGAACCACGCGCCGTGCGAGAGCTGTCTCAGATCCAAGGGCTGCGCTATGTCGTCGTCCACACCGATCCCGCCGGCCGGCACTTCAGGCTCCGGGGTCACGAGCGGACTCGACGGCGGCTGGCATCGGCGCTGGATCACCTACGCCCACCTTGAGGCCGGTCTGGAGCGAGGGCGGCTCTACGGTGCTGGAACTCGTCGATCCCCCGGGTGGCTGGGTCGGCTCCACCCTTCACCGTTTCGCCCCAGGAAGCCATATGAAAGGGCGACTGCTGCGATTCGAGGCCCGCGCCGTTGGGCCAAGAGTCCGGCAGGCAGGGGGCCAAGCCCGGGTGCCCTTCGTCGCACACTTCACGGTGGACGGGGGCACGGTGACTGGCACGCTGGATGGCATCGGCGGCGAAACCGATCCCATCATCGAGAACGGCAGGCTCGATGGCAATACGGTGCCTTCTCCGCCGTCCGCCAGATCCAGGACGAGCCGGTGACCTTCCACTACACGGGTGAACTGGAGGGCGACACGCTGACTGTCACGATGCTCCGCGAAGGCACCGACGACTCGCCCCTCATGAGTGTGACGACGAGGGCCGAGGAATAGGCGGAGACGTCGCGTTCAGCGCACCGGAAAGTTGAAGTAGGTCTCGGGATACGGCTCATCTGCAAGCGTGAAGTGCCACCACTCGGGCATGTAGGGCACGAAACCGTGGGCGTGCATGGCCCTCGGCCAAGAACCGGCGGTTGGCGCCCTGGGCGTCAGTGAGGCCCGTGTAGTCCACGGCCGATTCCACGCCGAAGAAATCGAACGGTGTCCCCATGTCCACCTCGGCGCCGTCCGGCAGCCGGACAAGGGTCACGTCCACCGTGCTGCCCCGCGAGTGGCCGGACGCCTCCGCGATGTAGCCGCGCACGAAAAGCTCGGATTTCGGCACGTCCGGGTAGTACTCCGCCTTGGTGCGGTCGTCCGATAGCTCGGCGGCCCAGCGGACGAAGTGATCGACGGCGGCCTGCGGGCGGTAGGCGTCGAAGACCTTCAGGCCAAACCCGCGCGCGTGCAACCAGGCCTGGACCTGTTGCAGCGCGGTGGCGGCCGGTCGCGTCAGGATCGCCGCCGGCGCCTCGTACCCGTCTACCGGCGCGCCGACGAAGTTGTCCGCGCCGTAGTAGCGGATGTCGAGGACGATGCCCGGGACCGCGTCGCCGAGGCGAACGAAGTCAGCGGGCCGCGCCTCGTCATCCTGCGGCCAGACCGGGGTGGCTACGGTGACGACGATGGCGAGTACCTGCGTGTACGTCGTCAGACTCGATGGCATAGTTGGGTGAGGTGGACCCCATTCTCTGGACAGGTGTTCGTCACAGCTAAGGTGGAATCCGGGGTCATGATTCAAGCTACTTTGGGCTGACAGGAGACGGGGCGTAGTCCCGGGCTCCTGTCAGCCCCGTCCTCAGTGTACGCCTCGTCCGGCGTCCGGTCGTTGAGCGACGAGTGGGGCCGGCGCCGGTCATAGAAGTCCATCCACCAGCCGATTCCGGTACGGGCCTGGGAGCCGGGGGTCATGAGTCACCGCAAAGAGAACATTGCGCATGAGCGGTCGGCCGGATTACGGCACACTACGGGATACAATGTCCGGCGCGACGTCAACATCCCGAGCCATCGGTGAACCTTCCGTTCGAGATCTGGCGCACGGTCTACGGTCGCGGTGAACCCGCGTGGTCGAGTTGCCGGAACTCGACGACGCCCTGCGAAAACGGAGAGGTCATTGATCATGTATACAGTAATGATGCATTCAGCGAGTCGGCGAATCGTCCCCGCAATTCTCATCGCCGTTGTCTTGGCGGTCCCAGCTGCCGCTCAGGAGTTTGCGGCTGGTGAGCCCATCGGCGCGCTCAATGAGGCCGGAGTGTGGCAACCGATGTCGGACAACGTCACGGTCTATGGCAGCTTTCATTTCTCTGAAAGCTGCACGTTTGATTCCAACAAGAACCTGATTCTGGCCATGAATACCGGTAACCGGGGAGACACCAGCGAGAATGATGGTTTTGTCTCCCTCATCAATCCCGATGGGAGTGTGCATACGCCCAAGTGGATCGGCGCCACTCGGGACGGATTGGAACTCTATGATCCCTTGGGCAGCGCCATCAGCAATGGCGTGCTCTATACCGTTGATGTGGGATACGTTCGTCTATTTGATCTGGAAACAGGGCGACCCCTGCGGTCCATTCCTGTTCCTGAGTCAACGCTACTGAATGGCATTGCCGTTGCGGATGATGGCACCGTGTACGCCTCCAACACCCGGAACCCGGAGCAGATCTGGAAGGTCACCGCAGACGGTGAGGTGTCGGTGTTCGCAGAGGACGCTCCACTCGCTGCCCCCAACGGCGTGGCGATCGACCAGGACGGCAACATTGTAGTGGTCAACATCGGTGACAATGCCATTATCACCTACGACCAAGACGGAGCGGTCATTCGGATAGAGCATAGCGTCGAAGGCGGGAACGATGGCATCGTGATAACCGCCGACGGGACGAAGTACGCGAGCAGCGTGCGTTATGGCAGCGTGTCCCGTATCCGCCCGGGTCAAGAGGCAGAGGTCATCGCCTCGGGCATACCAAGCGCGGCGTCCATGTGCTACGACTGACTCAGAACCAGCTGGTCATTCCATTGAACAGCAACTACGCGCTCGCGTTTGTTCGGGTTAATAGTCAGGATTAGCCTGCCGACATGGGCTCAACCATTAGGCAGACCCGGCGAATATTGAGGTGGCCCCGGGATGCGACTCGCGCGAGGACAACAACTTATCCTCCGATGCGGAGGTACCGACGCTGCCCGCCAAGACACTCCCCCTGAGCCGGTCAAGGAGTTTGAAGCGAGACATAGTAGGGACCCATCCAGTATTCGTCTTTTGTTCGCTCGTCGACGTGCGAGACGGGTTCGCTCGAGACTGCGCCCACCGCCACCCAGTCCTGCTGGTGCTCGCGCTCCGGGATCACTCGGGGACGGCCCCGAGTTTTTCCTTGGATTTCAGGCGATTTCAGCAGTCGCGGGCGCGGCGCCGGGGAGGCGACACGCGCCCAGGGCGAAGTGGCGGCCGGTGAGCAGGCGAGCGTCTCGCGAGTGGGGTTCCGTGGTCCGGGTTTGGCCGTACCGTGAGGGAGGCCCGTGAGAGTCGCACGTCTCAATTGTTTCGGAACATTCCCGAATGTCTCGGATCAACTTTCGATTGGAGATGTCCTACCGACCCACCCCAAATCCACAAGGGTATCTCCCGATCCCCGTAAGTCGTTGCGCCCGCCAGAGTCGGGCATCCCACCTAATCCCAGCTATGTCCCGGAATATCCCGGATCAAAACTTTTGATCACGGATACCGGGTCCGCGGCTCCGTGGGACCGCCTTCCGTGTCCCCGTATGTGGACGCTTCCGCAAAATCCCCCCGATTTTGAGGGCCTCAAAACGCCCGGAAAACGCCATTTGAAGATGATTTCATGGATCAAAAGTTTTGCACCACAATTGTGTCGGCCGATCCCCGTAAGTCGTTGCGCCCGCGAGAGTCGCATCCCGGGGTCATCCCGGATTAAAACTTTGATCGAGCTCACCCGTGAGCTGCTCGGGCCACGTCGAGACGTTATCCCGGGTTCAAAACTTCTGATCGAGCCATGCGCTCACATCCGCCGGGTCCGCCCGGGCGGCGGCCGATTATCTGGTCGGGGAACGGGACGCGGCCGGAAGACCAAGCGTTGACCCAAGTGTCATGGTTGCGCGAACGGCTGCTCAAGCTCGGCACGCATGTCGTCGTGTCCGTCCGCCGGATCGTCCTCCATCTGCCCACCGCCACACCCGATCTCCACGCCTGGCGGCACATCGCCCGCGCCCTCGGGCTAATTATCCAGCCACGGGCCACACACGCGCCGCGTTGTGTTCGCTGGCTCTTGCTGGCGGAGCTGTCTTCGCGCGCTGTTCGCCCAGCTCTTCCCGCGTCCGCTTCACCGACTTCACCCCTCCTCATCCACGCTGCGCTCTCTCCCACCGGCGTTTCACGGTAGGATCACACCCCACCCACACGCAAATCGGCCCCTTCACGAATAAAGCGGGTTAGGCTGCCCCAGCTCCTTCGCTCCCGCGGCCGGAGGGGTAGAATCACTCCGCTGATGAAGGACGCCCTCGCCCCGCTGGTGCTCACCCTGCAGGCGTTGATTGAAAGCGTGCGCGGCCTGCGTACGCTCCAGTCGGAGTCAGAGGTCGAAGTGGTCCGCGCGGATCTCCTGAAGAAGATCGTTGAGGCACAGAAGGCCGTGATGGCTCTGCACGCCGCCGTCGCGGCCGTGCAGCAGGAAGTGGCCGAACTGAAGGAGGAGAATGCCCGCCTTCGAGACTGGAGTGAAGAACGCGAACGCTTCGCGCTACGTGCCGTGGATACGGGCGCGTTTGTCTACGTACCACGGCCATTCACGCAGGGCCCGGAACCACCACACTGGTTGTGCCCACACTGCTTTGCGAACTGCCGGAAGTCGGTATTGCAGTGTGCGGGTCAGGTGGACCCCGGTACGAGCGGGCTGACCGGCGGTATGGCCCGCTGGTCGTGCAGCGTATGCCACAACGAACTGCGGGTCCGCAGCAGCATTAGTCCCGAGAACTTCCGGCCGGGCGCCTAGCAGCCCGTGGTGAAAGTCCTTCGTCATAGGGATCGACACGATTGACCGCTCGTACTACACTTCGGGCATGGCGATGGGCAAACGACGGCGCCGGGCGCGCCAATCGACGATGTGGGTGGCCACCGCAGATTTGCCGAAGAGCGCAGGGCACCCGTTTTACGAGCGCCTGAATCGCACGCTCGACGAGGCGGGCGGCGTTGTTGCGCGGTTCGAAAACTGACCCGCAACGCCCCCTACCCACAGACCCGTTAACGACCGATCGCGTACGACGCCGGCCTACCAAGCTGAGTCATCTGATTGAGGATGTTACATGCGAGGATGGCCTCCGTCTCTTGCCCCGCCCGACTGCGCGCTCGAAGGCTCTCCCCGATGATCGACTTGTACCGGAAGAAGGCGTTCTCCATACGGGCCTGCTGATGGTAGCCCGAGTCCTTCTTCCACTGTCGCCGTCCAGCCTGCTGCACCTGTCGGATCGTGCGGTCGCGCGCGGGCGATCGTGGTCGCCGTCCAGACACGGTGGCTGTCCTGGTCGGTGGAATGACGACCGTCGCGCCACGCGCACCCGCAGCCTCGGAGATGCCACGCGTGTCGTAGGCCGCGTCCGCCGTGAGGCAGGAGACGTCGCCTTCGACCTTGTCGATCAGATCGAGGGCCGTCGTCGCGTCGTCAACATGCCCGCCGGTCAGGGCGTGAGCGACGATCACGCCCGATCCGTCGACGCCCAGATGAAGCTTCTTCCAGCCGCGTCTACCGCGTCCGCCATGTTTCACGGCCGCCCATTCACCTTCACCCACAGTCGAGAGCCCGGTACTGTCGACGATGAGATGTATGCCTGCGCCCGCGGGGAGGCGGCGAAGTGCCAGGTCGAGGTGCTGACCACGCCGTGAGAGAGTCGTGTGATCGGGCGCGGACAGGTCGAGGCACAGCATCCCGAAGATCGACCTCAGAAAGCCCTCCGTCTGACGAAGGGGCAGGTGAAAGATCAGGCGGAGCGTCAGCGCGGTTTCGATGGCAACCTCGGAGTACTGCAGCGGCCCTCCGCGCTTGCCGACGCCCACGGCCTCCCACGTGGCGATCGCTTCCGGCGTCAACCACAGGGTGACGTCGCCTCGCTGGACCAGTGCTCGGTCGTACGCCGGCCAGTTTCCGACGCGGTATTTCGTTTTGTACCTGGGATGCACTCTCGACTTCACGTCGAGAGCATGCCCCTTCGGCCGTCACGATGGCCAGGGCCGCGACGAACACTTGTTTCCGCGCACCAACGCCGTTGGCTGCGACAGCGGCACAAAGCCCCACAACGCCCGACCGCAGGTGATCCTCCGAGAAGAATCGAGGACGTGTCGAAAGCGACATCGCTGCAGGGCGGCGCTCAGACGACAGCACAACCAGTCGGCGAAATCCAATTGGCCGTCGGGCTCACGCCATAGCCGACTCGGGGAGCCCGCCTGGCGGCTCCCCCACAACCGCTGTTGAAATTTGAAGCGGCTGCTCTTCGCTGCCAGCACCGCCGGGAGACCGGCGCAACTGTTACGTGCGTGAGCTGGATGCCTTCGGGGCGCGTCTGATCGAAGGTACGAGTGGTGCGCAGTACCCGGTCTTCTCCCCCGATGGGGAGTCAATCGTGTTCTTCGCGGACCGTCAGTTACCGCGTGTCCGTGACCGGAGGAGTGCCGCTGCTGGTGAGTGACGCCCCGGTCTTCGGAGATGGCAGCACGTGGGGACCGGACAACACGATCGTGTTCCCTGGCGCGACCGGACTGCTGCGGGTGGAGTGGCCGAGCCGATCACGAGCATGGACGCCCTACCTCTTGCCGCGGAACTCGTGGCGCGCGAGCACGCGCCCTGCCACGTCCCACACCTCGACGACCCAGTCACCTTCAGTGACAGGCCTGCGACTGTACGTCCGCCAGCTGGGACTCCCGACCGCGAGGTCAACAGCCCCCACCGTTCTGTTCTCGTGAAACCAGACATGACGGACCATATCGCCGGGACGCCCACCGGTCACGTGCGTCCAAAACGTGGCTCGCGTGCTGACCGCGAAGCTGTCCGACCGTCCGACGAGTTCTCGATCCACGACGTCAGTCCCCACACCGGAACGAGCGACCGATAAGCGCGGTGTCTGGGCATCGTCGGTGACGAGCACTTCGGGGACGAGCCGAGTGCCGACCCCCTGCTCAAGAACAGCGGTGCCTCGGTCGAGAACAGCGGTGCCTCGTGCGAGCCGCGCTGGATCCGGCTCTGCCGCTGTCGGATCAACGGTCGTCAGGGAACCGCTGACGACGGTCGCCGGGACCTGAACTGGCTCGAGATCGTGGCTCGGTGGAACATAGCGTCCACCCATCCACACGAGTAACGCCAACAGCGTGATGCCGAGGCCAGTGAACCCACCAGTGCGGACGGAACGCCCTCGCCGAATCATCAGGAACCGGCAGCGTTCGACCATCCGCGGCGCCCATGCGGAAGGTCCAGCCGGCTGGTGTCCAATGTTGTCGTGGTGCAGAGCGTTGATCCGCCGCCTCAACTCCGTACCGGTCAACGGGCCACTCCTCACCGATTGCCACACGATGACAGCGAGGAAGGCGAACAGAAACGCTGTGCCTATTAGCAGAAGGTCCATGTGCCCCGACGTGATTCAGCTAGCCACGTGAGGCAAACCGAGGTCCGGAGACTAGCTGGGAGAAGCCGCTAGGTTGTGGGCCCCACAAGCCGGACCTCAAGGCTAGATTCTCGCCACGAGCTTGTCAACCATCCCCTCGTGGAACCCCTGACGGAACAGTGTCGGTCGCATTCAGCGGGACCTCGGCAGTTCCTCGAATGTGGGGCGCTCGTCACAGCGGTACACCGCGAGCGCCTCGCGGACGTGTTCACCGGCGGCTTCGACCATCGCCTCCGCTGGAACGGGTTGACGCGGTGACACGTGCGCCTGGTGACGGGGGTGGGGGTTGCGGCGGCGACTGTGGCACGGGCGGGTGCGGGACCTGCGGATCTGGCCGGTCACGATGATCTTCGTCGGGCATTGGCTGACGACCTTGAAACGTTTCGGGCAGACCCAGAACGATGCTTCGCACTCCGCCGCCCCTTTCAGAGACCCTGCAGCGCGAGCTGTCGGACGCGAGCCGCCAGGCGGAGGTTAGACCAGCAAGGAGGGTCCCGTGTATCGGGGTGGGGGAAAACCGTCCCCGTCTTCAAACTGACGCGGCGCGCCCGGCATCGAGCCCCAAATCGTACCCGGCCGGCGGGCCGTGGACGAGCAGCAAATCGAACCCCGCCCCGAGGCGGGTGTTCCTGCACCGGGTGTGCCATCCCGCTTCCGCCTCCTAAGTTGTCCGTTTCATAAGTTCGCTTGGGGGTATCCATTTAACCGGAGTAACCCGCGCCCACTGTTCTCCATGGGCGGTTCGCCGGAGGGCGCTCCAGGCTCGGCGGGTGCCCGCGGGCGCGCGGCGGTGCAGGTGGCACGGCCCGAGGCCGCGTGCTGACGATGAGGTCCATGTAACGCACCGGGTCATGGGCAACCGCGCCTTCAAGGACCCGATAGAACACCATCCCGCGGCTGCGGGAGCGACGGCGGTTGAACCGGAACACGAACTCCTTGAGGGAAGCGGCCAAGTGCGCATCGCCCACAGAGCCCTGGTGGGTGCCCAGCAGCCACCGCTTGGCCAGCGAGGCGACCCGGTGCACCGCGGGGAGTAGGTCGTCGGGATCCTCCCGCTGGCGGCGCCGGTCGTGGACATAGCCGAGCTGGTCCAGCCCCAAGTAGCCCCGCCAGCCGTCGGTGATGACCCGCGCACCGGGCTCAACGTGATTGGTCACGAACGCGTGTAACGAGGCGGCCGACCCATCGGCGAGCGGCAACATCCGGCACCGGCCGATCCCGTTCGGGTCGCGGGACTCCACCGCAACGCTAGTCAGCACCTTCTTCCCTCTGGCTCTGCCACCGCGCAGTCCCGGTTCCTCACCGCCAATGGAGGTTTCATCCACCTCGACCGTGCCCGCCAGCCGCTCCCGACCCGGGCGCACCAGGACCGACCGTAGCCGATGCAGTATCGCCCACGCGGTCTGGTAGGAGCCGACCTCCAGCGTCCGCTTCAGGCTCAGGGCCGACACCCCGTCCTTGCCAGGGGCAAACAACCAGCAGGCCGTGAACCAGACCGGCAACGGCGTGCGCGTGCGGTCAAAGATCGTGCCCTCTTGTCACCGAGGCGAGACCGCCGCACCCCGAGCACATGAACCGACCCTCGCCCAGCCACCCGCCCTGACCCGCCCCCCAGGGTTGAGCCAGTTCTTTTGAGAGAGCTGGGCTCATTGACCTGCTACCCAAAATCACACCAGGGCGACGTTGAGTCTCGGAGCCTCCTCGTCGGGTTGTGACCCGGTTTGACGGTCGATGGTGAGCCTCAAGGGACTCACCTGAGTGTCTCCAGCTTCCGTGGCCTCATAGGCCTGCCGCATCTCATTGGGCGTGCGATCGCCCAAGGCGCTATGCGGACGCACCGCATTGTAATCGCATCGCCACAGGTCGAGTTGTCGCTGCGCATCGGAGAGCGAGATGAACTGCTGGGTGTTCAAGCCCTCGTCTCGCAGGCGCCCGTTGAACGATTCGATGAAAGTATTCTCCACCGGCTTACCCGGACGGATGAACGCGAGCGTGGTCTGACGGCGATAGGCCCACGCGTCCATCGCGCGACTCTGGAACTCCGTGCCGTTGTCGACCGTGATGGATTGGGGCACTCCATGCGTCGGCACTACCGTCTCGAGCACGGCCGCCACATCCTCCCCGCGCCAGGTCGGGGCGGCGACCAATGCCACACACTCGCGCGTGAACTGATCAAGCACCGTCAGCACGCGGAACGCGCGTCCATCGATCAACCGGTCGTGCACGAAGTCCATGCTCCAGCGCTGCTGCGGCGCGGTCGCGCGCGACGGGGGCACACGCGCGCGACTGGCCAGCTTCTTCCGCCGTTTCGTGCGCATGGTCAGGCCTTCCTCGCGATACAACCGCCACACCCGTTTCGCATTCACCCGCCAGCCCTCTCGTCGCAACAGCACGGTCAGACGCCGATATCCAAACCGGACCCGCACGGCCGCCAACTCCCGGAGCCGCCGACGCAGGGCGAGTTGGTCGTCGCGACGGGCCACATACCGTAAGGTTCCCCGATTCATCGGCAGCAGCCGCGCCGCCCGTCGTTGGCTGACCTGGTAGGTCACCTGCGTCCACTCCGCGAGGACGCGACGGGCGTGCGGCGTCAGAGCTTTTTTGCGACGATCTCCTGCAGGATGTGCCGGTCCAACGATAGGTCGGCGACCACGTGCTTCAATTTGCGGTTCTCGTCCCGCAGTTGCCGCAGTTCCCGCAGCTCTTGCACCCCAATGCCACGATACCGTCGCTTCCACGTGTAGAACGTTTGCTCGCTCACGCCCAGCTCCCGACAGATGTCGGCGGCCTTCTCGCCAGCCTCCGACTGCTTCACTGCGTAGATGATCTGCTCTTCACTCCAGCGCTTCCGTGGCATCTCCGGCCTCCTTCGCTGTGGATCCTAGCCCACCACGAATCGGTCAGACACTCAAGTAGCGTGTGGTGCAGTTCTTGGGTTTTGGGTCAAGGCGATCTCGCTCTCGGCTTCCTGGTAGCGCTCACGGTACGCCTCCACCATCTCCGGGCCGGCGGCAAGCATCGCGACGAGCTTCCCCCCGAGGATCGCGTTGTAGGGTGGCACCGCGCCGCAGACGGTAATGTCCGTCATTGTGTAGCGCCCCAGGGTTCTTGGACAGTGGTTTGACGGTATTCGCATCTATGCTGCCGCGTCCAGCCCGACGAAGTCACGTCGCACCTGAGCGGGGCTTTGATAGTGGTACTTCTCTAGCATCCACTGCTCGTTGTACGTCCGCTTAAACTCGAGTAAGGCCAGGCGGAGCTCCTCGATGGTGTCGAAACTCCGCACCCACAACAAATTCTCCTTCAGCGTGCGGATGAAGCGTTCCGCGACGCCGTTGCCTTCGGGCTCCCGCACGAAACTCGGCGAGCTCTCGATGCCGAAGAACGCCACCTCCTGTTGAAAGTCGTCAGCCAGATAGTTCGACCCGTGGTCGTGCCGAAGACGCAGCCCGCGGGCGACGCCCTCGCCAATCGTGCCGAAGCGGGCGCGGACGCCCTGGCGGATCGGCTCCAGGGCCTCAAATCGGGTCCCGCGCTTGGCCGCATGCAGGCCGATGCACTCGGTCGTGCAGTGATCGACGGCCACGAAGACGAAGGCCGCGCCCTCGCCCACGGTCACTGTGGCCGTCATGTCCGTGCCCCACATCACATCGGGGGCCGCGGTGGTGATCGTGCCGTCGTGCGCCTTCGGGCCGTGCGCGTGGCCCACGCGGTGCGGGGCCTGGAGGTCGTGCTCCCGCATCAACCGACGCACCCGTTCCAGCGAGGTGCGGATCCCCGCGACCCGGAGCTTCGCCCAGGCTTTCCGGTACCCTTCGCCGTGAAAGGGCGAGGCTTCGAGCAGTCGGCGGATGTGGCCGGCCAGCACGTCGTCCGGGGCGGCGCCCACCGGCCCACGCCGCCGACACGGCGCCCGGGACGTTGTCGCCTGCCGCCGCGCATACACGCTAGAGCGGGCGCGGTGCCACACGCGGCAGACCCGCTGCACGCCAGACGCCCGCCGCGTGGAGATCGAGTGGGCGTCCTTCATCGCCTCGACCTCCGTCGGGCCAAAGGGCCGCCCACCTCCAACTGGTCCACCTTCGCGTAGAGCAGTTCGTTCTCCATCAGTAGTTCACCGATCTTGGCTTGCAGCCGACGATTCGCCTCGTCCCAGGCGTCCGGCGCCCGGCTCTTCAGGCTGGCCTGGCCCGCGGCCAGAAACTGATCCCGCCACTGCGCGGCCCGCGCCGCCGTGATCCCCAGCTCCCGCGACACGGACTCGAGATCCTCTCCGCGCAGCAGACGCAGCACCGTCTCGCGCTTGCGCCGGGCTGACAACCGTCCCCCACGGCCGCGCCCGGCGGCGTCTCCGGTCGCCCTTCGGGCTTCCTCCGCCGCCGCCGATTCTTGATCTGGTTTCCCCATCTCGACACGCCTCCTGCGAGTACTCTCTCGCAATCAAGTGTCCAAGAAAACCCTAGGGCGCAGGAATTGCGATCCCCACGCGGTCCGCCTTCGCCTTGCGAAGGATCTTCAAAGCGGCTCTCTTCCCCTCACGGTCAGCGAGCAACGCAGCGACCTGGGCGCTCGTCGGGGTGGGGCGGAGGTGCCTGTCGATCACAAGCCGGGCGCGTAGCATCTCGGCGAAGGCCAGGGCGCGCTTGCTTCGGAACAGGTGCGTCTGGGCCTTCGCGATCCAATGCTCGCCCCCGTCTTGCCCGCGACGCGGCGTACCGTTGCCCTTATGCTCCTGGGCGCGGACATAGCGATGATGGAGCTTCCGCTGTTCGCTCGCGTACTCGTGCAAGTGGGCCAGCGTACTCGGGCTTGGGTTGCGCAGTTCGGCGAGCTGAACGACGTCCTCCGCGATGAGGTCGTCGGTGTAGATCTCGCTGATCGCGGTCGTGACGATCCGCCGGAGCCACTCGCCGAGCCTTGGGCTCGGCGCCTCGATCGCGTTCTCGAAGAAAGCCGTGGGATGCCAGCCGATCCAGGTGTCGCGCTCCTTGATCTGGACGACCGGGCTGCCGAGAGCTGCGATGCCAATCACCGGATGCATGGGCGCTACTCGATCCCGAACGAGCACGGCCATCGTGCGCCCCGGAGTGCTCCTGTACTGGTTCGACCAAGTGTGCCGGAAGTAGCGCCAGATATCCTGCAGCCGAAGCCCGGTGAACTCGCAGCGAACATCCTCCCTCACGAAGCTGAGGTACGGGTCGATGGCCTCTCGGAGCGCTTCCCCGCGTCGCGGTTCGGAGAGCTCACGCGCCTTGCCGAGCGCGGCGGCGAGCTCCCGACCATCGCGCATAAGGGAGAAGACCGACACGAACCGATCGCCATGGAGGCGCTGTCGTTCCATGTCCCGGACGAACCTGGCGACCGCGGGGTGCTCGAGCTGCTCGTCGCGCTTCAACAGCTCTTGCCGTCGGACACGCTCCTTCTCCGCCCGGGGATCGGCGCGCAACTCCTCCGGTGGGCAGACTTCCACCTCCTGGTTGCGTACGCGGACTCGCGCCTCATCATCCAAAGAGCGACGCTGGACCTTCACGAAGGCCGAAGCGCAGTCGATGAACACCGAGGCCGATCGCTTCTTCGGAGAGACGGGTGGTCGGAGGCGGATCCATCTCTCGCGGGATGTCTTGCTCATCTGTCACCCGGTCAAGAAGGTCGCCAGGGTGTCGCTCCACAGCTGACGCTGCCGCTCAAGCGCGATCGCGCGCGGGTTATCCTCAGCTGCCTCTGAGCGCGCAGCGGCGAGCAGCAGCAGCTCCAGCTGTGTGCGCAGCTGCTGGTCACAAGGCCTATCCGACTCCGCGAGCTTCTGGTAGACCTGCTTGTAGAACGGATGCTGCGGATTGAGCACCAAAATCAGGCGCCCGTGCTGACGCGCGTAGTTGAAGAACGACGTGTCGCGGATCGCCGTCTCGACGATCTTGTACGCGAGCTGGTTCGCTGGATCCCCATTGGTCGGAGCGGGCTTGCGAAGCTCGGGGTGCCGCTTCTTGAGCTGGTCGATGACGCTCTGATCGCGGCCACGTGAACCAGGAGGGAGCGGCTGTAGCAGCTTCTCTCGCTCTGTCGCGAGCTTCTCAGACTCGGTGAAGCGCTCGGCGGCCTTCGCCGCGAGGTGAGCCTTCCGGGCGCGGGAGTTGAGCGCGCGCGCGGCGGCCTCGATGTCCGGCGTGAGCGTCTCGATCAGGTATGTCTTCGGACGGACCTGCTGCTTCGTGTGCGTGATTCCAAACGCCTCGTCCAGGATGGGGTCGAATTGGATCTCGCAGCGCCACCAGTCGTCGTAGTTCTCGCGCCTTTTGCCGCCCAGGAAGAACCACCCGTAGTCCACCTCGCGGCCACCGCGGACCATCGAGACGCCGGCCCCCTTCGAGATGCCAAGGAGGCGCTTTTCATCGTTCGAGAGCTTGTGCCAGTTCGCGACGGGCAGTTCGGAAAAGGTGATCCGGACTCGGCCGACTGCAGCGGCCTTGCCGTTCCGTTCTGCTGCCTCGACCTCGTAATCGATCGGCTGGCCGAAGAGCGTGGCGCCGGTGCGCTTGGCGGCCGGGTTGAGGTAGAGGGGATCGATGAGCTCGACGCGATCACCATTGACGGTGATCTTCACCCGATCGGTGAGGTAGTAACGAAATTGGCGGCCGAGATCGTTGAGTAACTTGTGCGCGATGGTCGAGATACGGCGGTTGTCGAGTCGGTCGCACCGCGACCAGACGACCACGGTCCCTCTGCGCCCGTTCGCGCCGGTTGGAGGGGTGACGCGGCACGGGGTCGGGACCTCGGTGACGTCGCCTGCCGCGATCTTATCGACGTCGAGGTAAGACATATATACTTCACCCGGCGTTCGCCACGTGTAGACGGTGACCCGGCGTGCCTGGCTCAGAGAGCTGTTAGGAAGCCCCATTCCGTAGCGGCCCAGTCCCGTGCGGTCGTTGAAGCGAGTAGTGCCACCGAAGCGAAGGGCCGTCCTTAGAGTGAACGGATCCATGCCGGTGCCGTCGTCCTGTACGAGGAGTTCGACGGCGCCGGTTTCGCCGTCGGTGGCGTGGCAAACGGTGATGCGGATGCGCGTGGCGTCGGCCTGAATCGCGTTGTCGACAAGTTCGGCGACCGCGCTGGACGTGTTCTTGTATCCCGAATCACGCGTAGCCTGAATGAAGCTGTCCACGGCGACGATGGAGAACTGATTCCCGCCGTTCATGCCGTCCGTGTTCTGTCCCTTAGGCTCCTTCACCTTGGCCACGGTCCGCAATTTGGCCGCGCTGGCACGTGTTGAACGGCCACTCCTAGTGCAGTGATTCAGAAATGCCTCGTGCATTGAGGGCCCCGTTGCACCCGGCTGTCAAGGCGCGACGAGGGAGCAAATCGGGTATCTGTGACCGAGGAGCAACGCAGTCAGTCGGGATGCATCGGTGGCCGAATGCCGAGGTATTTCTGAATCACTGCACTAGCTCGTTGCGTCATCAAGAAGCCTCCTCATGGCGGCCCGCGACTCTGGAGCATGGGGGTATTCCCTTTACTCAAGTACCTACTACCGGTTGTGGTGGCGTTTCTTCTTCCGGCCACGGATACCCTTGACCATCGTCGCGTAGGGAACGGAACCCACCGCCACGGCCTGCTCCAGGAGCCGATGGAAGAGCTTCCCGCGATGGCGTGAGGTTCGTCGATTGAACCGAAAGGTGAACTCGTCGAGGTAATAGTCGAGATGCTCGCGACTGACTCCGCCCTGATGCGTACCCAGGAGCCAGCGCTTGAGGAGCGACGCGACGCGGTGGACGCGAGGCAAGACCGCCTCGGCCGATTCTCCACGACCAAGGAGCACTCTCCGGTCGTGGCGATAGCCGAGCTTGGGCAGGCGGCGATAGCTTTGGAGCCCGTCGGTGATCACCACCGAGCCAGGTTGCACCGCGTGCTGCACGAACGTAAGCAGGCTGTCTGCTGAGGCATCTACCACCCGCTGCATCCGGATTCGGCCGATGGCCCGGCCCCGCACCTCGGCCGCAATGACCACCAGCGCCTTCTTCCCCAGGTGTCGGCGGCCTCCGCCCGCCTCGAGCCCGCCCACGAGGGTCTCGTCCACCTCGACCTCCTCCGACACCCGGTCCCGGCCAGGCCGCACCATCGCGCGTCGGAGCTTGTGCAGCCACGTCCAGGCCGTGCGGTAGCTGCCCAAGCCGAGAACTCGCTGCAGGCTAAGCGCGCTGGCACCATTTTTTTGGCTGACCACCCACCAGATCGCCCGGAACCAGACGGACAACGGAGTCCGGGTCCCCTGGAAAATGGTGCCCGCGATCACCGACGCCTGATGTCCACAGGCCGCGCACATCCAAAGCCCTCGCTCGGTGGGCCACGCCTCGGTCCCTTTGCAGGCGGGGCACACGAACTCCCGCCCCCAGCGGAGCCGCGCCAAATGCTCGCGGCACGCTTGCTCGGTCGCGAAACGCGCTTCGAGCTCCCCGAGCGTGCGAGGGTAGTCCTCCACTCACTGAACCACTACCGGTTGGGGCTGCTGGAGTCAAGGACATACCCACACTGGAGCAAGTGCTCCGCTTCCCCAGCACCGAGGGTCGTGGCGGCCGCAGGTGGCCCTCGGTACGACGCGACCCTTTCGTCTGATCGGCGCCGTGACCACTCGAACGGAATCTGGCTTACTCAACCGCATATCCAAGTGCTTCTGCGTTTTCGCGAACCCGAGTGTCCCGTGTTACGACCACGATCAACGGCGGTGGCTCGCCAAGCAGCTCCGTTGTCGCCAAGTGCACAGCGTCGAGCGTACGAATCGGCTCGACCGGAAACGGTCTACGGACCCGAGCGAGCACCGCGTCTGTGACACCGACGAGGTAGCAGCGACGCTCAAAACGACCGAGCGCGCGCACTGCCGCTCGCTCTTCGTCGGCTGTCAGCCGCGCAAGTGCACGCGCCCGAAGAATTGCTCGTGCGGTTTCGGCGATCGTCAATGCGGACGTGACCTTGCGTCCTCGAGTACGGACCGATTTCAAGGCGTCTGAGTCATGCTCCAGCAGCGCGGCGACCAGCGCGCTGGACTCGATGTATCGAGCACCAGTGGTTTCCGCGGTCGAATGCGGCGCTTTGGCTCTACGCTTCGCCACGATCGGCGTCAATCAACTCGGCGGCAGTTCCCGCCGGAAGCCGGATGTCCGGCCACCCTTCTGTCGGGTCACCGGCTTCGAGTGGTGGGCGAATCACGCTGGAGGCGACGAGCTCGTCGAAGCGGCTGGGCGTGCCTTTCGCCTTTGTACCTGGCGGGACAAGCTCCGCGACCACGCGGCCATGAGTCGTGATTGCAACACGCTCGCCGGCCTCAATCCGCCGGATGTAGCGGCTCAGGTTGTCTTTGAGTTCGCGGATGCCTGTGGAAGTCACCACGAGATTATAGCCAGATGTAGCCACAATCGACAAACGAGATCCTCTGCGCCTCCACGTATTGGTTGAAAATCGTGTTGCTGCCCACAGAGGCAACTCGGCTGTCACCTCGGATTCGAGAGACGTCGACGTTGATCGCTCGGACGACTGGGGCGGGCATGGCGTGAAGATTCTTTGTGATTCAGAGAACTCCCGTATGGATTGAGGCTTCAACAGGGGAACTGCGGCCAGCCTATATTTCCCTGAGGTCTGCCGCAACTTGCTCCACGGACTCGAAGCATTCTAACCGTCTCTCCAGGCGACCGCGCGGACACGATGACGTTCGACCAGAACGTCCAGTTTTGGATGGTTATCGGGACGTGGATTGCAGGATTGACAACACTCCTGACCGTGCCGCCCGGTCACCAGCGTCATGCCACCACGTGCCCGCGGGCCCCGCTGAGGTAGGTTGCCCAGTCGTCCATCAGGCGCTGCCGGCGCTCGAAGAGATCACTGCGCGCGTAGGCCGCTTCGGTGGGGTTCTGTACCGTATGGGCGAGCGCGGCCTCGACCACCTCGCGGGGTGTGCTCGTCCGTTCCGCGGCCCAGTCCCGGAAGCTCGACCGGAACCCATGCGGCACGGCGGCGAGGCCGAGTTCCTTGATCAATTTCGAGAGCGTCGTGTTGGAGAGTGGCTTCCCGCGCAGACTGCGGAATACAAGGCCCGTGCCGTCACTGCGTCTCCGTGCGTCGTGCAGGATCGCGAGCGCCCGACTCGAGAGCGGGACGCGGTGATCCCGCTTCGCCTTCATGCGCGCGGCGGGGATGGTCCAGACGCCCGCGTCCAGGTCCATTTCGTCCCACGTCGCCAGGCGCACTTCGCCGGACCGCGCCGCCGTCAGCATGTCAAGGGCGGAGCAAAATTAGACCACGGTGGCGGAGGAAAACTCGACCATCCGGCAGCGGGTCGGAGTTCCTGAAAGCGGCGTCGCGGGGAGAGGCTTCAGGAAGTCGGAGCGGCAGCGTGTTGGCGGGCTTTCTTGCTGTGTTCGAGGCGATAGCTGTCGCCGTTCAGCTCCAGGATGTGGACGTGATGGGTCAGCCGGTCCAGCAGCGCGCCGGTCAACCGTTCGGAGCCGAAGATCTCGGTCCATTCGTTGAAGGGCAGATTCGAGGTCACGAGCGTCGACGCTTGCTCGTAGCGCTGGGAGAAGATCTCGAACAGCAGCTCGGCGCTGGTCTTCGACAACGGGACGTAGCCGAGCTCGTCCACGATCACCAGATCCTGCTTGGCGAGTTGCTTCTGCACGCGCAGTAGGCGCTTGTCATCCCTGGCCTCGAGCAGGTCGTTGACCAGCGCGGCGGCGGTGGTGAAGCGCACCCGATAGCCTTTCTGACAGGCCGCCAGCCCCAACGCCAGCGCCAGATGCGTCTTGCCCGTGCCAGAGTTGCCCAACGCCAACACGTTCTCTCTGCGGTCGAGATACTCCGAGCGGGCCAGCTCCAGCACCAGGCTCTTGTTCAACGACGGGATCGCGCGGAACTCGAAGGTCTCGAGACTCTTCAAGACCGGAAACTTGGCGGCCTTGATGCGGCGCTCCGTGGCGCGCTGCTCACGATCGAGCAGCTCCAGCTCGCAGAGGCGTAACAAGTAGCGCGGACAGTCCAGCCCTTCTTGGGCGCAGCGCCGCGCGACTTTGTCGTACTCGCATAAAAAGGTCGGCAGGCGCAGGGCCTTGAGATGCGCGTCGAGCAACAGTGTGGGTTTCACCATCACTCAGCACCCAGTAGTGCGAGGTAGTCCGTCGCCACGGTCGTCGCCACGCGCGCGGCTGGCAGATGTGGATACCGCGTCAGATCGAGCTGAGGCGGCCGGTGTTCGATGCGGCACAGCGCGAGATGTTTGACGGCATCGAAACCGATCACGCCCAGTGTGAGGGCGTCCCTGACGGCGCCGCGGACGTGTGCGAGCCGAAAGTCTTCGAGCAGCCGCAACACCTGCACGTACTCGCGCGTGCCCGCCTTGCCCAGCCGCGTCTCCAACAGACGCCGCAGCCGGAGAAATTCTTCCGGCAGCGCCCACCCGGCCAGCGGCGCCGCCTGATCGAGCGCCCCGGTCTTGCGCTCCAACAAGGCCAAGTAGTGCCGCGGATCGAAGATCAACGCTTCACGTTCGTAGCTGCGACAATGGCGTGCGATTGCGTCACTGCCGCACACGATCACGACCTCGTCCACGTAGCCTTTCACCAGCACCTCACGGTGGCCGTAGGCGGTCGGCACTGAATAGTCGTTGCGCCGGTAGCGCACCAGCGACAGCGACGTGACCCGCGTCGTCCGCGTGTCGCAGGCATCGTAGGGGACCGGCGGCAACGGCAACAAGGCGTGGCGGTCGCGTTCGAACCGCTCCCCGATCGTCTCGGCGTGCCGCCGTAACCGGCGCCCGCGACGTGCGCGGCACTGGCGCTCTAGGTCGGCGTTCAACGCGTCCCAACTGGCGAACCGTGGGACCGGCACGAAGAAGTTGCGGCGGGCGTAGCCGACCAGCCCTTCCACCTTGCCTTTGTCGTTGCCCTTCCCCGGCCGCCCAAAGCGATCGTCGAACAAGTAGTGCGACTGGAGCTCGCTGAAGACCTGCGTCCGCTGGCGCGTGCCGTCACCGAGAATTCGCGCCACCGCCAGTTTGGTGTTGTCGTAGACGATGCGACGCGGCACCCCACCGAAGTAGCGGAACGCGGCGTTGTGCCCGTCGCAGAACGCCTCCGTCGTCTCGGCCGGAAACGCCTTTACGAACGCGTCGTCGCTGTGCGGCAGATCCAGGACCAGGTAGTGCGCCTTGCGTTCGACACCGGCGATGACCACCAGCGCTTCGCCGAAATCGGCCTGGGCGGCGCCCGGCGGATGCGCGAGCGGTATGAACATCTCTTGCCCGCCCAGCTTCTTCTCGCGCACGTAGGCTTTAACGATCGTGTAACCGCCCGTGAAGGCGTGCTCCTCGCGTAAGCGCTCGCAGATGCGCTTGGCCGTGTGACGTTGCTTCTTCGGACGGTGCTGATCGTCGCGGAGGATCTGATCGATGACCCCCGTGAAGGCGTCCAGCTTCGGACACCGGATCGGCTTCTTCCGGCGATACCCGGGCGGCAGGCGGTAGCGCAGCATCTTGCGCACCGTCTCTCGGGCCAGCCCGAACCGGCGCGCCGCCGCGCGCTCGCTCAATCCCTCCACATAGACGCTGCGCCGCACCTCCGCATAGAGCTCCACTCGATACATCCCTCCTGTGTTCCACAAAACACCCTCGGAATGCTCGGTGGACCACTCGAGCGGTCTAGTTTTCCGCCGCTCTCAGGCGGCTTCACACCGCCGCCCTGTGGTCTATCTTTGCTCCGCCGTTCTCAGACGGGTACTCAGCCCCGCGCGCCTCACCTATCTGAAGCTGCTACAGGCGGTGACCCGACCAGAGTTGCAGATTGACGAAGTGGACGCGGTCATACGCGCTGACGTGGGCATGACCCACCGCCTGTTGAAATACTTGGGCTCGGCGGCGTTGGGGTTCCGCACCGAGATCACCAGCGTGCGGCACGGTCTCGCCTTGCTTGGAAGAGAGCAGACTCGGCGTTTTGTCAGCCTCGTCGCGCTTGGAGAAATGGGGAGCGAGAAACCGCCAGAACTACTGGTGGCATCGGCCGTGCGGGGCAGATTCTGCGAGCTCATCGGAGATGACGTCGCGCTAGCCGATCAAAAGGCCGAGCTGTTTCTTATGGGCTTGCTGTCACTGGTCGATGCCATGCTCGACCAGCCGATGACGAAGGTCCTCGAGCAGCTATCACTGTCCCGCGACCTCACCAACGCACTGATCGGCGAGAAGAGTCAACTACGCCCAGTGCTCGAGTTTGTCGAGCACTATGAGCGTGCGGAATGGACGGCCGCATCTGGGCTGGCTGCGGCACACGGCATCGTTGAGGCCAAGGTGTGCGATTACTACTACGAGGCGATTGCATGGGCCACGAAGGCGCTCAAAGGCTGACTGTCACGGAGACCTTCCAATCGGCGACGACGCGCGGCCCTACCAAACGGAGTTGGTGCATAGCCGTTCTTGTGGATGGCCAGAAGCGACCGCGAGGCCTTTCTTTTCTCGAGCACGTAAGTCAGACGGCCATTCCTGTCGTCTCAAGAATCGGAGGTGGCTCGTCTCGCGGTGACACAGACCCTCGAGTAGCGAGTGCCGCAATCGTTTAGGTTTCAGACCACAGCGCGACTGTTTCCGGGGACGGTTCCGGCTGTGAGTCCGTCTTGCGACGTGCCTCGCACCCAGGCGGAGCGGTGCCGGTAAGAGCTTGCGCGTGGCGGTGGAGCGCGCCAGGGTTCGCCCGGCGCTCGCGCTCGGGGGAACGGCGAGGGCCAACGGCCCAGAGAGGAATGGGCACCGTTTCGGGGAGGTCTGCTGTAGGTGGCGCGTCGGTTCGGAAGAACCGAGCTCTGTCATTGTGCCTCCGCTGTGGAACGGGCGGCGCTTCAGCCTCGCGGGGAAGCGGTTGCGCCCTCAGGGTCGTCCATCGCGAGGCGAAGGAGCGCCATATCTTCCACATGCACTTACGGATAGGCACAGCGCGTGCCAGCGAAAGTCAGGGAGGGAGTGGAGGACGGCAACGGTGTCTCTTGCTGGACTCAACACGCAATCGCACCGGGTGAGGCCATCCGTCACAGCAAGGCGGCGTCACAGATCCGTCACTGCGGTTGACGGATTTGTGTGGTGCCTAAGCAACACGAGGACTGCCCCTTGGGATCAACTGCTCGTGATGCACCCGGTGGTCCCAGGGATTACTCCTGGCCCAAGGGATGAGTGATCCCGCTGGAGTGCGGGTAGGTCTACGCAACGGCTGCCGATTCAACGGGTCAGTGCGACAGTATCCGCGAGTATGTCCGCCGGCGTCCGATAGCCGAGTGTCTTGCAAGGTCGGGTGTTCTGGGGGTAGCTCCCGCCTCGTCCCCCCGGTAGAGCTATGCGTGGACCAAAAAGATAGTGCCTTCAGCGCCAGCGGCGGTCGGCGTCAGAAACACCATCGTGTCGCTATCTTGATGGACCGGCGAGAGTGGACTCGTGGCCGGTGCCATCGGCGGGGTCACAGGGGGCATCGAGGGCAACCAACGATGAGACGCTCTCATCCCCAGGCCGAAGCCGACAGCGAACACGAGCGCCAGCGCGCATGCGAACGCAACGTGTCGACGATAGGTCCAAATCTGTCTCAATCGCATTAACCCTAAACAATAGGACGAGCAGCTCAGGGCGAGGGTTCCAAGCGGTCAGTCTGCAGCTGTAGC
This sequence comes from Vicinamibacterales bacterium, assembly GCA_965223015.1. GTDB lineage: Bacteria > Acidobacteriota > Vicinamibacteria > Vicinamibacterales > UBA8438 > CAUZIB01. Next base: position 213,649 of record CBDCVL010000004.1, read on the forward strand.
GCGGCGCGCCGAGATCAGGATAACCGCGACCCACCGGCGTCTAATCCAGGCAAGGGAGACTCGCCATGCACTCTTCCGCAAAGGAGTGTGACGATCGAACGGGAACGCCGCTATCTACGACGTATTTCGAGCGATCGATCGGAGTCGGAGCAGGCAGGTGCTATTCGGGCGTAACGAGCATGATCGTGTCGAGCGAGGGCTTGTCAGCAGGCAGGTTCACATCGCCCGCCGGGTAACTGTTGGCTTCAAGCATGTAGGCCACGACGTCGGCGTACTCTTCATCAGCCAGGCGTCCGGGCGCATCTTGTGGCATTGAGGCTTTGATCCGATCGAACAGCGATCCAACCGAAAGCTCGGTCCAAAAGACGATGAACTCGCTCCCCGCAAGACTAGGGGCCGGGACGCCGCCGGGTGCTTCCCCGCCCTGTAGCTCGGGCCCGTGGCACAACGCGCAATCCTGATCGTAGACCTGCTGGCCCCGACGCGCCTGCGCTGTCGTGAACACTCCTTCCAGGACGGTCGAGTTGGGTTCCTGGGGTGCGCCCGTAGAGCGCGGAGGGTGCGCGGACGAGGCCGACTGAGCAAGCAGGGGCAAGATCAAAACGACGAAGACCCTTTTTACGACGCGCCTCCTAACCAAACCCGGTATCTGCGCCTTCGGGGATGATCCCTGAACCACCCGCACATCGCCGCTTGCGAGATCGAGGAAAACTAACGATAAGCAGGCGCCCTAGTCTTGCGCTTCTAACTGTCTCAACCGTTCTTCCCGCGCCTGCTGAAACTCCTCGTCGGTCAGCTTGATGCCCTCAAACATGGCAATCGCCATCTCATCAGTCGATCGCTGCCCGAAGCCCGTCCAGTTCTTCGGATCGGGATTCAGTCTATTGGCCAACGTATTGTCGTGGTAGTTAATCGTGTGGAGAATGGTTCCCTTCGGGATAAGAGGCTGAGCGTCCTGTTCGTACCGAAATACGGTCTGCCAATAGAAGTCGAAATCGGCGCAGTTGAGCGTTTCTGTTTCGCCGGTGTCCGGGTAAATAAGCTCAAGGCACTGCCGTTTGCCAAGAACGTGGAAATGTGGCATGAAGGTCATGACGCGGAAATTCTCTCTCATGAGCGTATAACCGTCGTGGCGAGTGACTTCGCCAGCCGGAATGTCGAGCTCCGACAAACTCGCAAAATTCAGCCGGTCGACTTGGTACGTCGGCTCGTAGCCCTTCGGGTAGAGAATGAGACCAAGCTGCGGCTTCGCGACGATGTCATCGTCCCCGGCGTCGAAGTGCAAATCGAACCGAATCTGCGACCCTGGCCTGAGCAGGAATCCGGCGTCGTCCTGGTAGACCGTTGCAGGCTTCCCAGGTGTATAGTGGAAACCGAAGCCGTCATCCGTTCCATCAGGAAGGATCACTGTCGCCATCATGTGGTGGACAATCGCCACATCGTCCTTTCCCGGTTTCGACTGGTAGGCCTTTACCCACCGCTCTTCAGTCAGCGGAATGTCGACAAACACCTCGGCCCACGTCTGGCCCGAACCCCCCTTGACCAGGTGTGGCGTGGAGGCCACCACGAGGTCGGGTTGCCCAGGCAAACTCCAAACGTGATCCTCCGCGAACTCGCGCGGAGCTGGGAGATCAAGGGCTTCGCCAAAGGGTGCCCCGGCTTCTACCCAATCGGTGATCGTTGCGATCTCGGCGACCGTCAGGGCCATCTTGTTCTCGAACGCCTGCGTACCAACAGTGGGATCAATACCCCACGGCGGCATTTCCCTACTCAGGACTTTTGCCCTGATAGCACGCGCGTATGGGCGAACCTCCTGGTATGTCAGCAGAGACATCGGAGTTGATTGGTCCGGACGGTGGCACTGTTGACAGTTGTTCTGGAGAATCGGAGCCACATCCTTCGCAAACGTCGGTGATAGCCCGGCTGGACCGGACTGTGCCTGGATGGTGGGCGCAGCGAAAGCGACAAGAACCGCCAGCCACGTCAGTCCTATATTCCTCCGGAGAATGGTGTAAGTCATGATGCCCCAGCTCCCTTTCTATTCGCTATTCGCATTCTCTACTCGCTGCTGCTACCTGCCCCACCGACCTCTTCATTCAGAGGGCGCCGGCTGTCCGCTCCCGGTTACAGTCACCGTGACGTCGACAGGCGTCGTGAAGATCCGATCGTCGGCGACGGCGCGCAGAACGTACGTTCCCGGCTCGCTGAAGTGGGCCGTAGTTGTCGCGCGACCGCCATTCTTGTCAAGCGGCAAGGTCCTGGGCTTGAACTCCACCGCGCCAGGACCACGATAGTGGAGCCAAGACACCGCAAGGCCGGTCTCTGTTGCCGACGACACCGAGACCATATCCTGAAGGTGAAACGACTTACGACGCACCAGCGGCACGACCACCGCAGCCTTGCTGCGATCGATTCCGGCGAGCCCGGGTCGTTCGGGCGGTCCCGGCAAACCATCGTCCTTCACGAGCACCTCGAGGTCGAGCGGCGCAGAGGTTGCCACCGTAACCGTAGTCGGACCATCCAGTTCAATCGACGGAGGAAGGTCCCGCACCTCGCTTGGATTCGGTTCGTGCTGTGCTGCATTGCGCTGCGCCCATCTCACAGGTTTGGTGATCTCGTAAAACGATCCGAGCCAGCCAATCGCGGTGTCGGTCCGTCCGTTATGGGTTACGGTCCACACGAGTTCCTGCTCGCCAAAATCGGCGGGGACGCGCGTGGTAAAAAGGAACATCTGCCGCCCAGGGTAGAAGTGTGTTGGCTGGTCTCGATCTTCAGGCCCCGGCGAGAAGAAGTTGTCTGGACCGACCTGAATGTTCGGCTCTTCTTCTTCGTTCCGATTAAAGTAACCGAAGACCAGGTCGTATGACCCGTCATCGTTCATCATCCACCCTTCATAGGAAGGCTGAACGTTCTTGCCCCTGCTAAACGTTTCCTGCGCCCCCGCCGACGGAGAAAGCACTGGCAGCATGAGCGCGACCGAGAGGGATGCTCCGAGCCACCGTTGGAATCGAGTCATCTCCCTACCTCCACTTTCTATCCCAGCGGATTTACTGGTTACACGCCCCGCTTCAACGTTGGTCCTGCCCCGTTGGGTCCAGGCTACCAACGACACAGCTCACCCCAAGTGCAAATTGTAGATCTGTAACAGCACGTCTAACACACGAATGACGTGCCCGTCAACATCAAATAAATCGGTTCGAAGGCTCTGGTGCTACCTGTGGGCCGATCCAGTATGTTAATCGGGGGGTGTTCCAAGGTGAGTAACTGCTCCTCGACAGTGGCTTGACACCGTTCGAGCCTCTAGGGGCGGCGACCGCCGGCCTGCCCGGTTCTTCGGGATTGACAGTCAGATGGGGCAGGTGCCACGTTGCGCATCTGAACGCGGGTGACGGGCGCGCTGTGACGGGTAGATGTCAAAGGGAGACGAGCATGTGGACACGATTCTTTGGGGCGTTGGTAATGGGTTGTGTGGGATTCCTGACCACAACCCAGATTGCAGTACAGGGACAGGACGCTGAGCCGGAGCGCGCATGCGCAATGGACAGGGACTACCCCGAGTTCCACAAGTGCGCCGTGGAGAAGATGCACTCCTATCAGCCGAAACTCACGCCGGATGGGAGACCCGACCTGAACGGCATCTGGCGGCCGACACGGTCGGCGCAAGACATCGAAGAGTACACCAGCCGCCGCGGAACCAGGAAAACGCTGATCGTCGATCCGCCGGACGGAAAGATTCCGTACAAGCCGTGGGCGATGAAAGAACGATTCAACAACGAGCAGGTGTACCTCTCGCCGACTGCGGTTTGTCTGCCCGTCTCCCAGCAACGCTGGAGCTACTCACCGGTCTCGCCGACCGGCCATCGGATTATCCAGCAACCTGACCGAATCGTGTTCTCGATGGAACGCCTCCATACGTATCGCCTGATCCACATGGACGATACACCGAGGCTGCCCGACGACATCCACCTCTGGCAGGGTGACTCGCGCGGCCATTGGGAGGGGAATACCCTTGTCATCCGGACGACGAACCTGAGCGATCTCATGTGGATGGACCACATTGGTACCTTCATGAGCAAGGATGTCACGACCGAGGAGCGCATTACGTTCGTGGACGAGAATACGCTCCACTACCAGGAAACGATTACCGACCCGAACACCTTCATCCAGCCGTGGACCATCGCTCTGGCCTTCCTCCGCGCCACGCCGGACAACCCGGTGGACTTGATGGACCTGGAGGACACGACGGTGGAGAACTGTGAGGAAGAGCTGGTCCACATGATGAACATTGGTCAGGTGCCGTTCCCCGGGTGGGATGCGCTCGCGCCGAAGTGACAGTTGAATGGCTATTGAGACTGCGGATTCTCCGCGAGTACGCTTATAATGCCGACTAGCCTCATCCACTCAGCGATTTCTTGAAGGAGCGAACATGCCCCGAGCGAACATGTTGCACACCGGATTGATAGGAGCGGCGACCATCGCCGCGGCGGTTCTTCTCGTCTCTTGTGGGCCGGGGGTTTCGATGGAGGAACCCGAGGCGTCGGGGACCGCGATGGCGGAAACTGAGGATCAGTCGAGCGTCACGTTCGAAAAGGGCGGCAGCGAAGAAACCGGGCCTTATGATGCGGTTGCTGACTGGCCGAAGCCGCTCCACGAAGACTGGACCTGGGGACGGACCGGGGGCGTGTGGGCAGAGTCGCCCGATCGCATCTATATCATTCAGACGGGTGAGATTCCGGTGGCGACGCGCAATGCGGGGGGCAACCCGCCACAGATGCACGCCGTGGATCATCCGGATACGCGTAGGAGCGAGCACCGGTTCCTGGTGGTCGACGGGGAGGGCAACCTCATTGAATCCTGGGAGCAGGCGAACCCACTCTTCGTGCATCCGCACAGCGTGAAGCAGAGCCCGTATGACCCTGAGCAGCACGTGTGGGTCGTTGACGGACGGAGCCGATCCGGAGAGGCGGCCCATTCGATCTGGAAGTTCTCCCATGACGGTGAAGTCGTGATGACGCTCGGGGAACACATGGTGGAAGGCGACGACGAGTCGCATTTCGGCGGGCCGACGGATCTGGCGTTCCTTCCCAACGGCGACTTCCTGGTCGCTGACGGCTACCGGAATTCGCGCATCGTGCGGTTCGACGAGGACGGAAACTACCTGTCGCAGTTCGGGGAGCCTGGGACCGGCCCGGGTCAGTTCAATACGATCCATGGCGTTGCCGTGGACGCGGAGGGGCGTGTCTACACGGCCGATCGCGGAAACTCGCGGGTCCAGGTCTTCACTCAAGAAGGCAACCTGCTCGACATTTGGCCGAACATACCGATGCCTATGGACATCGCGGTGACCGACGACGGCTACGTCTGGGTTGCTGACGGCCAGGTTCAAAAGTTCCTGAAATTCGACCGAGAAGGTCGGCTCCTGTACGCCTGGGGCACATACGGACAAGTCGCGCCGGGGCGAGTCTGGGGCACCCATCGCATCAGCGTCGATAGCGACGGGAACTTCTACACGGCTGACGTCTATGGTGGCCGGGCTCAGAAGTTCACGCCAAAGGCGAACGCCGACCCGACGCGTCTGGTGGGGACGTTCCTCGATTTTTGAGCGTAATTGAACTAACTTTAGGAAATCATTCTTACCAAGAATCCAAGGAGCACCAAATGTCGACTCTGTGGAAGCGATTGGTTGCGCGTGGATGCTTCGTAGTGGCGGGTGCGGTTGTGGTCGCCTGGCCGGCCGCGGCGGCCGCGGCGGCCGCGGAGGTGACGTACACGAAGGACATCGCGCCGATCTTGCAACGGAGCTGTGAGCAATGCCATCGGCCTGGGCAGATCGCGCCGATGTCGCTGCGGACCTACGAGGAGGTCCGGCCCTACGCCCGCTCGATCAAGAACCGGACGGCACTGCGCAATCGGATGGGGGTCATGCCGCCGTGGATGATTGAAAAGAACATCGGGATCCAGGGCTACAAGAACGACCGGTCGTTGAGTGAGGCCGAGATTCAGCTGATTGCCGACTGGGCGGACGACGGCGCGCCGCGCGGCAACCCGGCCGACCTGCCGCCGCTACTCGAGTGGGCGTCCGCCGATGACTGGACGATCGGCGAACCCGATCTGATCGTCAAGTCGAAGCCGTTCTCGATGGAGGCGGATGCACCGGACTGGTGGGGTTCGTTTGACACCGTGCCGACAGACCTCACGGAGGATCGCTATATCGCGGCGTACGAGCTGCGCGAAATCAGCGACGCGCGCGAGAAGAACGCCGAGTTCGAGGGGGGGGCGGCGTTTACGGCGTCGCTGAGTGTGGTTCACCATGGCACGGTGATGGCGCTCGGACCGGACGGGCGGCCCGAACCGGGAGGGTGCTGCCCGGTTCACGAAGCGGGGCGCAACGCCGACGTGTTCGATGCGGAGGCGGGCAAACTGATGCGGGCCGGGTCCAGTCTCATGTTCGGATCGATTCACATGCACTCCAACGGGCGTGATACGACGGGGCACCTCGAGATCGGGTTCAAGTTCCATCCGCGCGGGTACCAACCGCTCTACCAGTCCACGGGTGTGATGGTGGCGACGAACAACGACCTGATTGACATTCCGGGGGGTGCCTCCAACGTCGTGATCGACGGCACCGCCGCGCTGCAGCAGAACACGAAGATTACGGTGTTTGAGCCGCACATGCATGCCGCAGGCGTGCGGTTTTGCCTGGAGGCAGTGTACGGGACGGTGACCGAGACACTCAGCTGCGCGGGGTATGACCACAGCTGGGTGCTGGCCTACGCGTATGAAGATGACGTCGCGCCGCTGCTGCCGAAAGGCACGATCCTGCGAGTCATCGGCAACTACGACAATACGAGAGCGAACCGGAACGTGGTCGATCCACGTAACTGGCAGGGTGGCGGGCATCGCTCGGTCGACAACATGAACCTCATCTTGGGCCAAGGGATTAGCATGACCGACGAGGAGTTTGCCGCGGCAGTGGCGGAGCGTCGGGAGAAGCTGGGGGTGACGGGCCGCCAGGTCGTCATCGGTTGCCCGACCTGCGGCCAGGTGGCTGCCACAGTCGCTCCATCGGCAGGTCCGGCCACCGCGGCGTCGGAGCTCGACGTCTCTGACGCGGAAGCGTTCATGGGAACGTGGACGATTGATCTCGCTGGGCCGCAAGGGCCTTTGGGTTTCAGTCTGGACGTGAGCGATGTCGGCGGCAAGGTGGGCGCGACGCTCAACAACGACATCCTTGGTCCGGCAACCGTCACGGATATTACGAGAAACGGGGATGACCTCAACTTGAACTGGGAAGCGAACGGGCCGCAAGGGTCGCTTCCTCTCACGATGACGCTTACCCCGACCGGCGACGCGCTTGAGGCCGTGCTCGACTTTGGAGAAGGCCAGGCCGAAGGCACAGCGACTCCTCAATAGCCTACGGAGACCCGCATGCAAAGGGAGGGAGTTGCGTTGATGCGATGCTACGTTCGGTGGTGGGTGGCCGTTGGCCTACTCGGCGCTCTGGTCTTGGGCGTCGCGCCGGCTTCCGCGCAAGTCCGGCAGTACGCGTCGGGGCAGACTGTCGTCCCGGTTTATGAAGGCTGGGAGAAGAACGTGGACGGGTCGTTCAACCTGGTCTTTGGGTATTTCAACCGGAACTGGGAAGAGAGTCTCGACATCCCCACGGGGCCGAACAACTTCTTAGAACCTGGTGTGGCAGACCAGGGCCAGCCGACCCGCTTCTATCCGCGGCGCAGCCAGTTCATTTTTAGGGTGCGAGTGCCGGCCGACTTTGGCGACCAGGAAGTGGTGTGGACGTTGATCAACAAGGGCGAAGAGACGCTCCGCGCGTACGCCACCCTGCTGCCCGAATACTTCATCGACAAGCTGGTCATCAGCGCGAACACGGGGGGCGCCGGCGGGGCCGGGGGCGGTGACCCGGCGCTCCATACGAACGAGCCGCCTACGCTGCAGGTCGAAGGCGGGACGACGCGCACGGTGACGGCGGGCGACCCGGTTGTCTTGATCGCCACGGCGCGTGACGATGGCGTTCCTACTCCGAGACCAATGTTTCAGACGCGGGCCGGCGTCAGTGGACGCCCGGCGCCCGACAGCGCCACCGGGCTACGGGTCTCGTGGTTCGTCTACCGTGGGGCGGGTCAGGTGACCTTCGACCCGCCCCAGATCACGGAATGGGTCGACAGCCGCGCCGGGGCCAATGCCCCAATGGCTCCCGGCTGGTCTACGCCGGAAACGCCGGTGGATAACCAGTGGGTGGTTCGGGCGACGTTCGCCGAGCCAGGTACCTACGTCTTGCGCGCGCAGGCCCACGATGGGGCGCTCCCGGTGGCAGAGGACATCACCTTCACGGTCAACCCCTGATTTCGTCGGGATGGCGACGGTCGGGGGCGGATACCGAGGCGTGGCCGAGAACACAGATCGACGGGTCCACGTTCAGTAGACCTGGGTCAATGGGGAGTGTCTCATGCGGAACGTAGGACGGTTTCGTGGTCGTAGCTTCGCAGCAGCCCTTCTCGTCTTTCCGGTGACTGTCGGTGTCGCCGTCCTGGCTGCCTCGGGCGAACAAGCTGATCACGCCCTGACGGTCTTTGGGAGCAGGACGGTCACGCACGTGAGCGTGGTAGTCCGCGATGTCGACAAGGTGGCAGAAGCGTGGGCCGACGTGTTTGACGTTGAAGTATCGCCCATTACCGAGACGGAGCACACGCGGGTCGCGAAAGTCCACTTTAACAGTATGACGGTCGAACTCGAGGAACCCGTGGGTGGGGCAAGCCCCTGGAGAGACTTCCTCGACGCCCACGGAGAAGGGATTCATCACCTCGCGTTCGACGTTGCCGACCTCGACGACCACGTGGAGCTGCTTGAGTCGAAGGGCGGGACGCGCGTACTCGGCGAGCCTGGGGAAACCCACGCCATGGTCGACCTCATGACAAGGTTCGGCCTGTACTTTGAGCTGACCGAAACGTCGGCGCCCCCACCGCTGGGAACGCCTGGTCCGCCGCCGACCAAGGGGATGAAAGCCCCCGCCCGGATCGGCCTGATGCTCGGAGACGCCGACCCCTTCAGGGAGCGGTACATGGATCTGTTCGACGTCCCAGTCAACCCGGCGGTGGAATCGGCGGGGCGGCGGTTGCAGTTTCCGCGTGACTTTGCGGGCGACCCTGATGCCTCGAATCGGGAGATCTACGTCCCCCTCGACAACTGGTGGGTGAACCTGATTCAGCCAGTGGGCGGGAGAAGCCCATGGCGCGACCTGTACGACAAGCGTCAGGGTGCGCACTACTTCAACTTCAACGTCGAGAATGTCGAGGAGACCAACGCGTATCTCGTGTCGAAGGGTGGCCACCGCACGCTTGGCAACGAAACGGCCGGTTACGCGTATGTGGACATGCCGTCCCTAGGCGTGACGATCCTGCTGTTGACGGCGAGCTGATTCACTGCGAATCTCCGGCCTGCGGGTCTCGTGGTTCGCTTCCCGTGGAGCGGGCGAGGGCCGAGGCGGGCACCTACGCGCTACTGTCCCAAGCCCGTGATAGGGTGCTCCCCGTGGCGGAGGACATCACGTTTAAGGTCAACTCGTAGACGACTATCTTGAAACGATAGTCGAAGCGTTCCGTCGCAATCGTTGCCGCACTGGCGCTCGTTTTCGTTGTTGGAGCAATGGTTGGGGTACCGGTCAGCCCGGTTGCGGCCGGTCAGAGTACGGATGAGGCCGACCTGTCGGCGCACGTGGAGGAACTGCTCGCCAAGGAGGCGATCCGGCAGCAGATCTACAACTATTCGCGCGGTTCGGATCGGCTGGACAAGGACCTCGCAATGCAGGTCTGGCCTCCGGACGGGACGGCCGACTACGGGGGGCAGGTGACGAACGGCCCTGATCTTGTCGAAGGCCTTATCCAGAGCCTTCCGAACATGACGTATAGCGCCCACAACATGTTCGCCTCGGTCATCTCCGTTGATGGGGACACGGCGGTGAGCGAGACGTACGCCAACAGCTCGTTGGTGGTGCCGCTGGCGTTCGCGTCGGGTCGACGGGGGTCTCGGTGAGCCGGATCCGCGGGCGGTATGCGGACCGCTGGTCGAAGCGTGACGGGCACTGGGCGCTTGACATTGACCACCGAGCGTATATCGAGGACTTCAGGACGGTGCAGGAAGTCCCCGGACAGCCACAGCTGGGTCGCGGCACGCGGGATCGCTCGGATCCCTCATACCCGATCTATCCGTTCTAGGAAGCCTGTTGACAGCGTGATGTTGGAGTAGGGACGATCGCCGAAGGGCAATCAACGATTCTTGTCGGCCGGATGGGGTCTACGGTCGAGGGCACGGACGGAAACGGCAGACGAAAGCCTGCGACACGGCGGACAACTGCAAGGCGCCTCACCCAAGCGACTCGAGTTTTCCTGCATTCATGCGGTTTTTCCTCTGGTCTGCTCCTTGCTACCGTCTCAGCTAGGAGTTGCTCGGGCAGGATGTGAGCCTTGAGCAGACTGATCAACGCCTTAGGCCGATGTGGATGGTCTTCGAGCACGAGTTCTTGACCCAGGTCGCATCCAGACAGCAACACAACACTGATGTCTCTCTTAGCAGTCGTAGGGATCGGCCTCGCGGTCATCGTGGTCTGCCTCGCTGCCTTCTGTTCACTCGACCGGCGGCGGATCTTGAATGTCGCCGCCCCTCGGTCCGCTCGTCGAGGCCGTCTCCGCGACTCACTCACATCGTAGTGAGTAATGGGTGACGTCTCTTACGAGGGACGCGGCGGCGGTCGGCTTACGAGCAGACCCCACCGAGATACCCGGAACCACCGCAGTAGGTCGCATCCTGCAGCTGCATTAGGATCCCGTCCGGGTCGGTGAAGTACAGCTCCGGCGTACCGTCCGGCTCTCCACCACGATCGGCCATCCGCATCGTCACGTAAGAACGCAACGGAGGCACCGGGCCCTGTTCGTCCTCATCACGAGGCGTGATCCCGAACTCCCGAAGCTTCTCCATGACCGCTTCGTGCTGGAAGTCGTCGATCGTCATGCAGGCATGATGGATCGTCGGCTCAACCGGCACCTGCGCGAGCGCGAGGAACTGCGGTCCATCGCCGACCGGGAGCAACGGGAGCGCTCCCTGATATCTCGTGATCGGCATGCCGAAGACCGACTGGTAGAACGCGATTGATCTTGCCTGGTCCGACACGAAAACGGTGAAGTGGTTGAGCTCCCGGAGCGTGAACAGACCAGCGGAGGGTGCGGGTTCCACCGAGTCGCAGATCTCGCCAACCACACCACGGCCCCCACAATAGCGCGTCTCCTGAAGTTGAATGACGACGCCATCCGGGTCCCCGACATACAACTCCGGGGTTCCCTCGGGCGCCCCTCCGAACTCCTCGCCGCGCATCCGAATCCGGACGCGCATAGGCCCGCCGCTCAAACCTCCACCCTCGGCGGGCACCACTCCGTGCTCGCCCAGTGTCCCCACGAGCCGATCCACGTCGAAGTCGTTGACGGTGAGACAAAGGTGGTTCATCGTGCGGCTGGCGTTGGCGTTGCCACCCGAGAGCGCCAGGAACTGCGGACCATCGCCGATCCGAAGGATGAGGGTGTCGGCCTGTCGAGCGGCGATCGGCATCCCGAAGAGTCCCTGATAAAACTCCAGTGACCTTCCGATATCGGTCACGCTGAGCGTCATGTGGTTTAGCGCTCGCGCGACGATCGGAGGACGACTGCCCGGCTGAGCAACCAGACGTGAACCAGCCGTGAGGGCCGCAAGTGAGCCCAGGAACCCACGCCTGGATACGGTTTGATGGGACACGCCTGAGCTCTTTCTCGCCGCGGCGTCACGCTACGCGGTGCTCCCGCTTTCGTCGGCAGCGTTGACGTCCACCCCGAGATCCGTGGCGACGTTCACCGTCTCTGAGCTGACGTCAGCGAGCAACCCACGGCGGGTCGATCAACAACGCCGGGTCCGCGTTGGGTTTGGGGACGAACTTCTGCGTGCGACCGTACTGATTGTCGCCGCCGTAGAGGTTACCGTCGGCGTCAACAGAGAACGAATGCACTTCGAGGAAGCCATCCGGCAGCTCGCTTGGCACGTTCCAGGTGTAGACCTGATTGCCTTCGAAATCTAACTTGATGAATCGGAGTGGTCCCAGGTCTGTCATCCAGACATGTTCGTCGTTGACAATGAGGTCCAGCGGAAGGTTGAAGCCTGTCCACGTATCAACGAACTCCACCTCCGCCGGGTCAGCCGTGGTCCTGAAGACGTTGATACGCCCATTGGAGCGGTCCAGGGCGAAGATGAGCCCGCGGGGTCCGATGGCCAGAGCGTGGATACCGTTGAACTGACCGGGTTCTTCGCCCAAGCCACCGAACTCTGAGACGTAGCCGCCGTCGGAATCCAGGATCATCACGCGATGATTGCCCAGGCCGTCGGCAACAAGAATCCGACCGTCCGGCAGAAACGCTACATCCTGCGGCTGATTGAAATGAGTGGCGTCATCTCCGGGGACGTTCTTCTCGCCCAGCGTCATGAGCAGTTCCCGCCCGTCGTTGGAGAACACGTAGACCTGATGAAAGGTCTCGTTTGTGATCCACACTTTGCTGTCGTAGGGGCTGATGCGCACTCGGTGGGGACCGGGTCCCTCCGAGCCTTCGCACAGGTGGTCCCACTGGTCCCAGGCCTCGATGAGCTTGCCCTCGCCATTGAGGGTGAAGATGCAGTTCTGCCAGACGCGTCGCTCGACATCGCGGAGCACGTTGAGCCCAACGGAGCCAGCGTATCCCGCGAACTCTGGGGGAATCGGATCGGGCAACCGCGTCTCCCCACGCTGGCTGACGAAGATGCGGTCTGGCGATTCCGCAAACACACCGGAGTTTCCGCCGTACGCATACCCCTCCGCGGCAAACGGCTGCTGCCAGCCCGAGACGATCTCATAGGGACTGGGGCCGACCGGCCCCGTGTCTGCGTCCTGCGCGACCAGCGTCGGTGTTTGTCCTGCCAGCATCAGTACTACGGCTGCCGTCGCTAGTTTCCTTGTCATCGTCAGGTTCCCTGCAGGCAATTCATCCCGGATAGAACGTACATGGAACGGGATTCGATCAGACTCGTTACGACCGCTCTTCTGACCGCCTATCATAGCAGCCCCGCGTCGATCGAGGCATCGTGAAGCAATAACTCGTCGACCCCACTACTCGAGGCATCGCCTTCCGCCTGAAAATCATCAGCCATGTTGCCTGACTCTGCCACAGATACTCGTCGAGAGGCCGTAGGCGGCCGGCCGATGAGTGGCACAGTACGGGGTTTCGGAAACCTGCAGTTGTCCCTCGGCGCGATCGAGTGTGACAATATGGCCGCTTGCATCCGCTCAGGAACCATCGTCCCGCCTATCCCATCGACCGTCCGGTCCAGGCACAGACGCTCCCGTGCATGGTTTGCACGCTGTCTCGACTCAACGGGAGGATGCCCGGATTCTCGGCGCTCGTCACGGCTCAGCGAACGAAGGCTGCCCCGCCGCCGAGTTCGTAGAACACGATCGGGACGAAGTCATTGGCGGTCCACGACTCGACTTGTCCCCACTGGGCGTCGTAGGCGGCCGTCGGCTGAGCGGTCATGACCTCTTCCAGAGAATGGCCCTCCGAGATCAGGGTCCGGACCTGGTCGCGAACATCGCTGATCATGTCAACGAACTCGACCAGCGCGCTGCGACCGACCACGCGGAGACCGTGCCCCGGAATCACCTTCGTGTCCGGTCCCGCCATGGCGATCGCCATCTCCAACGCCTCGATCGTACCGGCGACCGTGCCGCCGTTGTAGACGTCGATGACCGGATAGCTCGTCGTGCGGAAGACGTCGCCGAGGTGTAGCACGTTCGAGTCCGGGAAATAGACGAAGGTGTCGCCGTCGGTATGCGCGGCTGGCGCGAGAAACGCGCGCACTTCCTCGCCGTTCAGGTGGAAGCTGACCCTCTCCTTGTAGGTCACGATGGGCTGCGCGCCGAAGGGCGGCTGTGGGGCGAAGCGTCCACCCTCGAAGGGGGAGCGGAGTTGCTCGAGCGTGCGCACGCGCACGTTGTCATGGGCGAAGATCACGACGCCACGGCCGGCGAGATGATCGTTGCCGCCGATGTGGTCCTGGTGCACATGGGTGTTGATCAGGAAGCGGATCTCCGCGTCAGAGATCTCCCGGACTGCGGCGACCAACCGGTCAGCCAGCGGCGCGAAAAGGGAATCGACCAGGAGGACGCCCTCGGGTCCGGCGAAGACCCCGACGTTGCTACCTCCGCCAGGGCGCTGCACTATGTGGACACTACCCGCAACGGGAGCCGTCGTCAGTGCGACGCCGGCGAACCGGTCCCCCTGGTTGGACTGCCCTGCGGCGACGGCAACCACGATGCATGCCGCCACGAGGGTGCCCGAGACTATGCGTTGATTCTTGGTCATGTGGCGTCTCCTGAGCGCAACGACTAGACTCGAGGCCGCGCGTCACAAAGATATCGCGAGTCTTGACTGCTTGCAATGGCACTGCCGAGGCTTCGTCGTCGTTTCAGCGATCGGAGAGACGGTTCGAGACCGATTCGCGAGGGAGGGTCGTTATGTTCAAGAGGGTGGGGTTCGGTGTTCTTGCCTGGCTTGTTCCCTATGTGACGGCAATTCCGCTCGTGCCTCTGATGGAGAGCGACGTGATTCTCTTCAAGACGATCATGGTCGTGGTGGGATCGCTCGTCGGAGCGCTCTTGACAGTCATCTATTTTGCCGGTGTCCGAAGGAGTTTTCTAAGAGAGAGAAGGAGTCCTTCTCGGTCTCGTGTGGCTGCTGCTCAACTGGGGCCTGGACTTCGTGGCCCTGCTTCCCTTCTCGCAGATGACTGTGGGGCGTGTAGCGCCCCAGGGTTCTTGGACAGTGGTTTGACGGTATTCGCATCTATGCGGCCGCGTCCAGCCCGCCGAGGTCGCGTCGCACCTGGGCGGGGCTTCGATAGTCGTATTTCTCCAGCATCCACTGTTCGTTGTATGTCCGCTTGAACGCGAGCAAGGCCAGGCGGAGTTCCTCGATGGTTTCGAAGCTCCGCACCCACAACAGATTCTCCTTCAGCGTGCGGATGAAACGCTCCGCGACGCCGTTCCCTTCGGGCTCCCGCACGAAACTCGGGGAGCTGTCGATGCCGAAGAAGGCGACCTCCTGCTGGAAATCGTCGGCCAAGTAGTTCGACCCGTGGTCGTGACGCAGCCGCAGCCCGCGGGCGGCACCGTCGCCGATCCCGCCGAAGCGTTCGCGGACACCCTGGCGGAGGGGCTCCAAGGCCTCGAAGCGGGTTCCGCGCTTGGCCGCATGCAGACCGATGCACTCGGTCGTGCAGTGATCGACGGCCACGAACACGCAGGCCGTTCCCTCGCCCCCGGTCACCGTGGTCGTCATGTCGGTGCCCCACATGACGTTAGGCGTCTCGGTGGTGATCGTGCCGTCGTGCGCCGTCGGGCCATGCGCCTGGCCCACGCGGTGCGGGGCCTGGAGGTGGTGCTCGCGCATCAATCGGCGTACTCGCTCCTTTGAGGTACGAATCCCCTCGACCCGCAGCTTTGCCCAGACTTTCCGGTACCCCTCGCCATGAAACGGCGACGCCTCGAGCACCCGGCGAATGTGGACCACCAGGACCTCGTCCGGGGCCGCGCCGACGGGGCCGCGGCGATGCCCCCGCGTGCAGTCCCGCGGTGCCTGCCGCCGCGCATAGACACTCGACCGCGGTCGCGCCCACACGCGGCAGACGCGCTGCACCCCATACGCCCGACCGGTGGAGATCGACTGGGCGCCACTCATCGCGTCGACCTCCGGCGGGCCAAAGGGCGGCCGGCCTCCAGCTGGTCCACCTTCGCGTACAGCAACTCGGTCTCCATCAGGAGTTCGCCGATCTTGGCCTGCAGCCGACGGTGGTCGTCGTCCCCCGCCTCGGTCGCGCGGCTCTTCAAGCCGGCCTGGCCCGCCGCCAAAAACTGGTCGCGCCACTGCGAGGCCCGCGCCGCCGTGATACTCAACTCCCGCGACACCGACTCGAGATCCTCACCCCGTAGCAGGCGGAGTACCGTCACGCGTTTACGCCGGGCTGAAAACCGCCCCTTCCGGTCACGCTCGGCGGCCGCTCCGGTCGCCCTCCGGGCTCCCGCCGCCGCCGCCGAACCCTGATCGTGCTTCCTCATCTCGACACTCCTCCTGCGAGAACTCTCTCGCAATCAAGTGTCCAAGAAAACCCTAGGGCGCAGGAGGCGCTACTTCCTGGAAATCGGTTTACGTTACGTTGGCACGTTGTCGCCGACGGTCGCCGTTGGCTACGTCCTCAGCAGCAGACTCGAAGTCTAGCGGAGACGCTCGACGAGGTTGACACGCTCGAAGGGAGGGTGTATCAACGGCCCGTCGGACGAAAGGAGAACCATGCAACGTGTCACGACCGTCGCAACCATGCTGGGGCTGCTGATGCTGACCGGTGTGCCGGGGGCTGGCGCTCAAGACGAGTGGCCCATGTTTCGGGGCCATCGGGCTGGCGACATCCCCGACGACCCTGCCCTGCCCGACACCTGGAGTGAGACGGAGAACGTTGTCTGGAGGACCGACGTGCCCGGACTCAGCTGGAGCTCACCGGTGCTCTGGGGCGACGACATCTTCGTCACGTCGGCGATCGGTGCTGGAGAGGGGCCGCCCCCCCGTCCAGGTTTGTACGACCCCGGCAACGAGAGCGGCGCTACGGCGCCCTCGGACGAACATCGCTGGATGGTCTACAACATCGATTTCCACACTGGCCAAATCCGGTGGCAGCGGGAGATCCACAGCTCGGCGCCCCCCATTGCACGCCACCTCAAGAACAGCTACGCATCAGAAACACCGGTCACCGATGGCCGCCGCGTCTACGCGTACTTCGGCAGCATCGGTGTGCTGGTGGCGCTGAACATGAGTGGCGAAACGGTGTGGCAAACGGAGGTTGGGGCGTTCGAAACGTTTGTGGCGCTTGGCCAAGCCGCGTCGCCGGTGCTTCATGGAGATCGGCTGTACATCGTGAACGACAACTCGACACAGTCGTTCATCGCCGCGTTCGACAAGAGTACGGGCGAGGAGATCTGGCGGGTCGACCGTGACCCCAGCGGACAGAGTTGGTCGACTCCTTTCGTCTGGGAGAACGAGCTCCGTACCGAGATCGTGGTATCAGGAACGTCCGGCGTCCATTCGTACGATCCTGATGGCAATGTGCTGTGGGAAATCCATGGTATGTCGATGCTCACAGTGCCCACGCCCTTTGCCAAACACGGGCTGGTCTACATCAGCTCGGGGTATCCCGCCGGCGGACTTCGTCCGGTGTATGCCGTGCGCGCCGGGGCCAGTGGCGACATCTCTCTGTTTTCCGAGGAGGCTGCACGGCTGGGCATCGCATCCCGGTTCCCGGGTGACAAGACCTCGTCACAGCATGTTGCCTGGTCGTATCCCCTGCTTGGTACCTACAGCACATCGGCTCTCGTCTACGGCGACCACTACTACACCTTGCTCGACCGCGGATTCCTGCTGTGCCACGACGCTCGCACGGGCGATGAGGTCTACGGCAAACAGCGTCTCGAGATCGGCAACGGTTTCACTGCCTCGCCGTGGGCATACAACGGAAAGGTGTTCCTGCTCAGTGAGGACGGGGACACCTACGTCGTGCAGGCGGGTCCCGAGTTCAAGATACTTCACAAGAACTCTCTCAACGAGATGGCGCTGGCCACACCGGCCGTCGCACGCGGGAGCCTGCTCCTACGCATGCAATCCAAGCTCTACCGAATCGCCAAGGGAGGGCAGCCATGACGATGACGCACCGTCCGATAGCGGTTTTCGGCGCAACGGCAGTCTTGTGCTGGGGGTTGGGAAGTGTGGTCACTCCGGCGCGGCCCATAGCGCAGCCGCCGAGCTTTGAGCTCGTCGCATCGATGCCCGGCCCAGCTGACCACGTTGCGGTGCACGAGGGATACGCATATGTCTCAGCCGATAAGACGTTCTCTGTCGTTGACATATCTGAACCGACCGAGCCTGTCCGAGTTGGTTCCCATCTGTTTCCTGAGCAGATCTGGGGATTTAGATTGTCGGGAACCCGAGCGTTTGTCGGCGCGAACTTCTTTGGGTTGGGTGTGCTGGATATCTCGGACCCGGCCGCGCCCACCCTACTTGGCTCCTTCGACTCGCTCGGCCAGACCAAGATTGGGGACATCTTCAACACGACGGTCGCGCTGATCGACCACATGGAGGGAGTCGTGTTCCTCGACTTGGCGGACGAGGCAAGGCCAGAGCAGATCGGATCGTTCTATCTTGACGGGTACGCTCGCGATCTCGTGATGTCCGGTTCGATCGTGTATGCCGTCGACTCACCCACGGGCCTGTATATTTTTGACGTCGCCAACCGCGATCCGTGGGAACCGGTGGGAATACTGCATGCGCCCGCTGCGCCGCAGCGTTCGCTCGAGGTATTCACCCTCTCGGGAGGCAGCGGCCCGCGCATTCTGAGCGGTGTCGGCGCCGCAGGACTCCAAGTGTTCGACGTGTCAGATCCTGCTGCACCGACCAAGCTGGCCGTGTTCGACACCCCTGGCCAGGCGCAGAGTATTGCGGTCAAGGAGGACCTTGTGTACGTTGCCGATGGCCAGGCTGGCCTACAGATTGTCGATCTGTCGATCCCCTCGACTCCACGAGTCATTGGAGGCTTCGAGACAGAACGCCCTGCACGCGATGTCGCTGTCGCTGGCTCGCTCGTTCTCGTGGTCGTGGGAGAAGGCGACTACTGGGGCGACGATCAATACGACGGAACAGACCGGGAAGTGCTGATTCTGCGACAAACGTCATGATGCGGTGATGGGTAGATAGCCTCCCACCCGACCATCTTCTTGTGAGCCACCCTCTGAGGAACTCGTCCTTCACCTGATCGGCCATCCGCTCCAGCGCATCTGACTGTTTTCTTGGTACGGATCACGAGTGTCCCGATCGTCAAACCCGATCGGGTCGGGAGATGTGTCGTGACACATGCAGCCCTAATTGGCGCCCTGACGATTGGCCTGGTATGCCACGTCAGCGGTGAGGAGCAAACCGGACGCGTCCGAGTCGAAGTTCACACCGGCGTCGATCCCATCGTGGCCGCAGAAGTCGTTGTGCTTGGGGTGACGCAGCTGACCGATGACCGAGGGGTGGCGGTCATCGACGGCCCCGCGAGCACCGTCGTGTTGACCGTGGCACACGAGGGGTTCATCCCAGTCACGGTGTCTGTGGACGTTCTTGTCGGGCAGGAGCGAGTCGTTCGCATTGAGCTTGTGCGGCAACTGCTCGTCGACGAAGAGGTGACCGTTGTGGCCAGCACTCGCAACGAGCGTCGTATCGAGGATCAGCCGATGCGCGTTGAGGTGCTGAATAGGGAAGAAGTCGAAGAGAAGATGCTGATGACACCGGGTGATATCGGCATGATGCTGAACGAAATGGGCGGCCTTCGTGTGCAAACCACATCGCCGTCGCTCGGTGCCGGGACCGTTCGCATTCAGGGTATGCGGGGCCGCTATACGCGTTTCCTGTCTGACGGTTTGCCGCTGTTCGGCAGTCAGCCAGGTGGCCTCGGGCTGCTCCAGATCCCTCCGATGGATCTCAATCAGGTCGAGGTGATCAAGGGTGTGGCCTCCGCCTTGTATGGCGCAGGCGCGATGGGCGGAGTCGTCAACCTTCTTTCTCGCCGACCCGGTGACCAGCCTGAACGTGAGATTCTCTTCAATCAGTCGACCCGTGGTGCGACAGACGGTGTGCTGTGGCTGTCCTCACCCCTATCCGAGAACTGGGGCGCCACGTTCATTGGCGGTGGCCACCGGCAGGACCAGACGGATGTCGATGGGGACAGGTGGGCCGACCTCGCACACTACGAACGTGTTGTCGCGAGACCGCGGCTCTTCTGGGATGACGGTCAGGGACAGTCGTTCTTCCTCACGGCGGGAACGACCCTGGAAAACCGAACGGGAGGGACCCAACCCAACGCCGTCCTCACTGAGACGGGAATGCCCTACAGGGCATCGCTCAAGACGCGGCGTTTTGATCTCGGAATGTTGTGGCAAACGGTCCCAGCAGGGCGGTACGTATTGACGGCGCGTGCGACGTTGGCTCGTCAATGGCACGACCATCAGTTTGGTGAGCTCCTCGAACGTGATCGGCACGACACTGGTTTTGCTGAGGTCACACTCCGAGGGTCAAGCGGGAGGCATACCTGGGTAGGCGGTGTCGCAGTCGAACAGGATGCCTACGATCCGACTGACCTGCCGCACTTTGACTACTCGTTCATCACACCCGGCGTGTTCATACAGGATGACATCGATATCCGACCGTGGTTGGCTCTATCGATGAGCGGACGACTTGACTACCACAGTGAGTACGGATGGTTCTTCAGTCCCCGCGTGTCGGCGCTGTTTCGCACAGGTAGCTGGTCGACACGGGTGTCGACGGGAACTGGATTCTTCGGTCCGTCTCCGCTCACCGACGAAACGGAAGCGGCAGGACTGACTCGCCTGGTCATCGAAGGGCCGCTCAGTGCCGAACGGGGACGCAGCGCCTCGATCGATCTGACACGCTCGCACGGCCCGTTCTCATACACCGCGACGTTCTTTGGGTCGCGCATCGTAGACCCAGTCCAGGTCGATCGATCGACCTACGTCCTTCGCAACCTTGCGGAACCGACCACGAACGTGGGTGTTGAGCTGCTAGGGCTCCTGCGACAGGCGCCGCTGGCCGTCACTGGCAGCTACACCTATGTCCGCGCACGTGAACGCGTCGAGGAGCTGGCACAGGATGTGGAGCTGACGCCGCGCCACAGTATCGGTCTTGTGATGATGGTGGAGAACGAGGACGGGCGCGTCGGCCTGGAGGCGTACTACACGAGTCGCCAACGGCTCGAGGACAACCCCTATCGTGACACGAGTGCGACGTACGTCATCGTCGGTGTGCTGGTTGAACGTCGCGTCGGTGCTTTCCGCCTGTTCGTCAACGGCGAAAACCTGTCCAACGTTCGACAGAGCCGGTGGGATCCGATGCTCCGCCCCGATCGGGCAGCGGACGGTCGCTGGACCGTCGATGCCTGGGCCCCGGTCGATGGCCGAGTCATCAATGGTGGTGTCAGGGTCCAGTTCTGACTCCAGCTCGAAATCGTCGCGCGCGGAGGACTGAACGTCGCTCGCCGACTCCCTCAGAAGCAACACGTTACGCCTGCGTTGATCGATTGTGTGGGGGTTCTGAACCGAGAATTCAGGAACTCTTAAGGTGCTCTGCAATGTGCCAATGTTCATCATGGGCTAGTGTGGACTGACGAAAGGATGCAGCTATGAGATCCAAGAGCGTCTTGTTGCTGGTTGGGCTCGCAGGTTCGTCTGTGGTGCAGCTGGGTGCGCACCATGCAATCGGAGGCGTCTATGACGAGCATCGGACGATGACGATAGAGGGTGCCGTGGGGAGTGTTCTGAACCATGATCCCCACCCCTTGGTCCATCTCATCGTGGACGACCCCGATGCCGGCAGCCGAACGTGGGCCGTGGAGCTCGACGCTGCAAGTCAGCTGGCCAGCTGGGCTGTGAAACAGGCGCCCCTGCGGCAGGGGGACAGCATCACGGTCTGCGGGCATCCCGGACGTGACCCCGGAATGTACATGCTACGTCTACTGACGCTGAAGCGTCTTTCGGATGGCGGGTCGGTCGCCAGCGAGCATCGGTCGGCATCCGAGTGCGCGTCGTGATGACCGGGGGCGGACCATGAGTCAGCTGGACGTCAGGCTGCACACCGCAGGGCGTCATCATGGAGGCTGGCGACGGGATGAGGAGTGGACATCACGCAGCCGATCGCAACCCCCACCTTCGGCGGCATGGTCAGCTCGATATTGTACGTGCTGTTTCTGATCCCATGCCCCTTCGTGATCGTCTCACAGTCCAGCGTTTGCCGACCGATGTGTCGTCTCATGACCCTCGGCCGAATGGCCCGGTGATCATCGACCGGTCGTCGTGTTGTCCGTGCTACGCTAGACGCTCGATGGCTCAACCATAGCGCTCGGTCCTTGGAACAACAGGAGAACGTGTCATGGGACGGATGACTCGTCTTGCGGTGTTCATGCTCGCAGCGATGGTGGGAGGGACTTCGGCCGCTGCTCAATTCGAGTCTGTGGGGTCGCTGGAATTTCCGACGTCGACACGCTCGGCGGAAGCGCAGCAGTACTTTCTCCGCGGCGTCGCCATTCTCCACAGCTTTGGATGGAAGCAGGCGATCGAGCAGTTTCAGGAAGCGCAAGAGCTCGACCCCAATTTCGCGATGGCCTACTGGGCCGAGACGCTCTGCTACAACCATCCGTTGTTCGGAGGTCCGACACCAGACGAGGACAATCCCAGGGCGGTCCTGAGCCGACTCGGGTCGACACGAGCGGAACGACTGGCCAAGGCACCGACCGCTCGGGAGAAAGGCTTCGTGGACGCGGTCGAGACCCTTTGGGCTGAGGAGGGGACCTACGATGAGCGCCGCGTGGCGTACATGGAGGCGATGGCGGGTCTCTATGAACGCTATCCGGCCGACCACGAAGTGGCGACTTTCTACGCGATCGCGACGCTCAGCGCAGCTCGCGCGTTGGGGGATCAGAGTGGGCGGTTGGAGGTGCGGGCTGGCACAATCGCCCTCGATGTCTTCAATGACAACCCGAATCACCCCGGCGCCCCGCACTACGCCATCCACTCCTTCGACGATCCGATTCACGCACCCCTGGCACTCCCGTCGGCGATGCGATATACCAAGATCGCACCAGCCGTTGCACACGCGCGGCACATGCCCACGCACATCTTCATCCAGCATGGGATGTGGGAGTTGGTCTCGGAGCACAACCAGCGGGCCTACGATGCCGCCCGTGCTCTCTGGCAGGCCGGGGACAGCGTCGGTGACACGGTCCATCCTCTGGACTGGGGACAGTACGGGGATCTCCAGTTGGGTGACTACGCAAAGGGCCGCACCTGGATCGAGCGGCTCGAGATGGTTGCCAGAGAGAGTGACAACCAAGCGCGAGCGGTGAGCTCCCTTCCGCTCTTGAGGGCACGTTACATCGTCGAGACGGAGGACTGGAGGACGGAGCCGGTCACGGAGGATTCAGCTGTTCACGAGCTCCTCGCGACCGGAATGAGCGCAGTCCGCCTCGGGGATCTGGCACATGCTCGGAAGGCGGAGGCCGAGCTGGCGAAGCGGGCTGTTGACGGGGACGCCAGCACCCGGACGATGCACAAGGAAGTGGCGGCGCTCATTCGTGCCGCTGAGGGTCATGCCGATGAGGCGACCGCCCTGATGGACGAGGCCCTCACCATAGTCGAGACACAGCGTTTGCCCAACGGGGCCGCGAACCCGGTCAAGCCCCCGTATGAGCTCTATGGCGAGATCCTGTTGGACCTTGACAGACCCGCAGAGGCGGCGGAGAAATTCGAGATGTCCCTCCTGCGCATGCCCGGACGCGCGCGGTCGCTCCTCGGTGCGGCGCGCGCTGCCGCCGCCGCGGGTGACGGCGAGACCGCACACACTCGCTACTCCACGCTGCTCGGGTTCTGGCGGGGGCCGTCCGATCAGCCGGGTGTCGAGGAAGCGCGGCGTTTCACCACCCGCGAGAATCAGGAAGAGTAGCAGCCCTGGCAAGCAGCCGCGCGTCTTGAGCCTCGTCTAGGAAGCGAAGATAGAAGATAGATGTACAAACGCAGCGGTACAGAACTATGCTGCCTAGCCGCATCGCTGCTCACCGTTCTGGTGCTCACGGTGCTGATGCTGCCAGCTATCGCAGCAAACAATCAGGTCGACGGGTTTGCGGGCAGGGTGCAGAGCGCTTCTGGGGTTCTGATTGCCGGCGCAACGGTGCATCTGGTGCCAACAACGGCGATCGACACCACCACGCAGATGACTGCCAGCGCCATCTATGCGCCACCATACCCAGCCGAACTTTACGATGAACCGCTCGAAGACGCGATTCGACTACGCGGAACAGAATTCCCGCAATCCACGACGGACTCGCAAGGCAACTTCGACATTGCAAGTGTGCCCGATGGTAAGTTCTTTCTCCATGTCACACCTGGTCTAGATACCGAATACCTGCCCGGTGGGGACCAGAGCAGACAGAGCTATTCAGCCGAGCAGTTGCGCGGTGAATCGATGACCGTCAGGATTTCTAGCAGTCCCTCTGCGGCTGCCCGCGCTGTCGGCAGCTCGACCTGTCTTACGTGCCATCAGGATCAGGAGCACTGGCAACAAACCGCCCACAAGCTCGGATGGACGGTGCCAGGAGCTCCAGGAGCAATGCAGGATTTCTCGAGACACCCGGACTACTTCAACGCGCTCGAATCGTTTCCCGAGACAGACGAGTACACGAACGGAACACACCTCGAGCTTGGAGACTACGATTCGGAGCGAAACAATGACAAATTCAAACTAAGAGTATCTGGTGATGCTCGGCTGCCAGTCGAAACAATCTACGCCGATGTGTATTTGTGGAAGAACGCGGATAACGGCAAGTACTACATCACGATGGTGAACAGCCTGAACTCGCGGGATCCCAATAGCCCTGCGCATCTGGAGATAAAGCTCTTGTACGGCGGGGCGGTCCACGACCAGCGGTATATCGTCTCGGTGCCTCCGGATCTAGGAGATCGGCCGGGATGGTATACCGTGCTGCGGTACAACATGACCGGGCGTGACAATAGATTGAACAGAGCGCGGCGAGTGTGGCACGACTACAAGTTTTATCTGTGGTGGGCCCCTGGCGGGGATGCCCAATACGGGACGGCCGACGACGTGCTCGAGGCTCCGCCGATCAACACGAATACGATTCAGACCATGTGCGCCAGCTGCCATTTGACCGGCTGGGAACGGTACGAAGATCAGGCCACCGGCCAGTTTCTGGTCCGTGCCGTGAACGACCCTGGCGGCGCCATGAACATAGACGATGACCCCGAGATGGACGAGATCAATGTCGGTTGCGAGAGATGCCACGGTCCCGGTTCAGAGCATGTGGCTGACGCCGGAGGACCCCGCTTTATCGTCAACCCCAGCTATCTTTCAGCAGAGCGGTCGAGTGCGGTCTGTGGCAGGTGCCACGACAGACGGCAAGGGTATGGCGGATCAACGGTGGGTTACACCCAAGCGCTCAGCGAGGACGGAGAGCTCGCGAGACCAGGCATAAGCCGCCACGAACTGATTACGAGGTATGCCGACCCCGTCAAGAAGGGGCCGACGATGCAAGGACCTGGAAGGGAGAACAACATCTGGCCTGATGATATCCACTCCAGCAAACCTCACCAGCAGTATTCGGATTTCCTCAAGTCGAAGATGTACAGAAACGATCGGTTGCTGGTCACCTGCTCCGATTGCCACGACCTGCATGGTGGCACGCCGTACTCACGCTGGCTCGTTGACGATCCCGACGACCCTAGCTCCCCCCTGTGCCAGAGATGTCATGCAGTCGACGTGCTGTCTCACATGGAAACGAAACTGAACGCCAAGATGAAGGGCCATCAGACACGCTGTATCGACTGTCATATGCCCGGAACCGCCAATACCGGCGGCATCGCCGGCAGTTTCGGCAGGATGATCAACACGCCTCCGTATTCCAACGCGGCCGACGAAGAGAGAAATGCCTACTGGGAAGGTCCCATAAACTCCCATGTGTTTGATGTTCCGCTGAAAACGAATGTTGGGGTCGACGGGGTGCCGCCGGGCAGGGCGATGCCCATTCCGTACACAGGTGCCTGCGGGACGTGCCATATCGTGGACGAGCTACCGTTCAAGTAGTGGCTCGTCCCTGGGGTGGCCGCCCTGCCAGCGTAGCGTCGGTCGTTGCACCGCTACCTATCCGTGTGCTCATCCGTGGTCTCTATCTGACAACGCTCCGAGCCGATACCAGAACGGACACAACACCAGGCCAAGTACGACCAGCACGCCCACCCAGGCCGGTCGGGACGGCAACCAGACTGGTGCGGGGCTCCCGACCAGCCACGTGCCGAGACCAACGAGCAAACTGAAGACGGAGAGTGCACAGAGGAACATGGCGCTGAGGGCTCGCCCAAGCCGTCGTGGCCCCCTCTTGTCGCCGGCGGCGAGTGCAACCGGCCCCCAAAAACCGACCGGCTGCACTCGCTCATAGAACGAGCTCAATCGCTGCCGGTCCTCGGGCCCCTTGAGCCAGACCGCGGCGAGTGCCGCTGCCGTAGCCGCGGTCGCGGCCAGCAGCAACCGGAGAGCCTGCTGGCTGTCGTCGAATGCGAACATCAAGATCGGTGCGATCGCCGACGACACGAGCATCGCGGCGATCTCGGCCCACGCGTTCATCCGCCACCAGATCCATCTGAGGACAAGCACAACACCGAGACCGGCGCCGAAAAGCAGGTTGATCTGCCACGCCTGGTTGATCGAGGTCAGCTGCGTCATGATCGCGAGGGCGATGACCAAGATGAGGACATTCGACGCCCGCGCGACCCAGATCAGTTCCCGCCCGCTCGGTTCCTTGCCCCGCCATGCACGACAGATGAAGCGCTTGTAGATGTCGTTGGTCCAGTAGGAAGAGCCCCAGTTGAGGTGCGTGTCTACGGTGGAAGCGAGCGCCGCCAACATCGCGGTGACCATCAGTCCCTTCACACCGACCGGGAGGAGCTCGGCCATGCCTCGGACATACGTCGCCTCGCGTTCCGCTTGCAGGACCTCGGCGGACAAGGCTGGGTCCGGGGGGAACAGCACCAGCAGTCCGATACCCAGCGGTACCCAGAGCAGACTGGTCACCAGCACTCGCGAGAAGGTGAAGACGACGGCGGCCGTTCTGGCATCGCGGTCGGTCCGACAGGCCATCGAGCGCTGCGCCAAATACCCACTTCCGTCCGAGACGGAGTTGATGAGCCACAACATGCCGAGCAACGAGAGCATCGTCGGCGTGACGTCCTTCGCCCGGTCGGGTGTGAACGCGAGGATTTCGTCCGGACGAATGCCCCCAGGGCCGCCGTTCGCGAATTGCTCGTAGACGCGGTCCGTCAGTGCCGCGAGACCGCCAACCTCCTGGATCACGATCGTGGTGAACGCCACTGTTCCAATAAACATGATCGTGATCTGGACGACATCTGTGGCCGCGACACTCCGCAGACCTCCCGTGGTGGAATAGAGCGCTGTGACTCCGAGGATCATGATCAGCGAGATGAAGTTGTTCGTGGTCTTTACCCACACCTCGGGATCGTCGAGCCCTTGAATCGTGAGCGGAACACCGACCGACTCGACGAGGCCGACCAGCGGTTGAAACGAGCCGGCGGGCAGCCACTCGTTCCAGAGAAGAAAGGGCTCGGCGATCTTCGCGGCGGCGAAGAGCACCCACGCGAGAGCGACGCAGTTGACCACGGTCCCTAGATAGATCGCCTTGGCGCCGCGGAGCACGGCGGCGGGGGTGCCGCCGTAGCGCACCTCGACCAGCTCGGCGTCGGTAACCACGCCGGCCCGACGCCAGGCGCCGGCCAAGACGAAACCCATGAGGAGGAACGTCAGGGCGAAGATCCACAGCTGCCACAGTCCGAAGATGCCAGCGGTCGCCAGAAGTCCCGTGACGAGGAGCGGTGTGTCGGCGGCGAATTGAGTCGCCGCCATGCTCAGTCCGGCCTTCCACCCTGGCAGCGTTCTGCCGGCGAGGAAGTACTCTTCGAGGTTCTTCGATGCCTGGGAGCGGTTTCGAAAGCCGGCGTTGACGGCGTAGGTGATGAAGGCGACGATGATCGCCGCATCGATTGTCGTCACGAGTCTCGCCCGCTAGGGCCCCACCGAGCCAGCCAGAGAATGTCGACCGCGAACGACCACACGAGAAGCGCGAGGGCCGCCGCGGCGGCCGCCGTCGCCAGAGCCGGCGGGATGATGGGTCCGAGGCAGACGAGGAGCAACACTCCCTGGGCTACGCATACTGCCTTGCGGCGCACGCTGTGTGGAAGCTCGGCGCGAAGTATCGGCCATGCCCAGCCGGCTGCGACGTAGAGATAGCGCGGTAGTCCGATGAGGATCGCCCACGCCCCAACCTTCCCGCTGCGCCACACCAGAATCGACAGCACCAGCATAAGAAACGAGTCGAGTTCCATGTCGAACCGCGCACCGAAGGGGGATGACGTGTCGGACTGACGCGCGACCCACCCATCAACACCGTCGAGCACCATGGCGACCGTTCCCAGTGCGATGATCAGCCAGGCTAGGGCGTTGGTAAGCAGAATGGGCTGTACCGCGAGGGCCGACAACGGAAGAACAAGCGTCGCCCGGCCAAGTGTCACCCTATTGGCGGCGCCCAGTCCTCTCGTCGGTGGTCCTTTGGGGAGATACCAAACGAGAAGGCCGGCAAGGAGCAGATAGGCTACGGCGACCTGTGCGAGGTAGCCGACCGGCAGTCCGAAGAGCCACCAGAAAGTCGCAGAGAGGGTTGCCAACGGGACCAGGGCCAGTGTCAGGTCCCTACCGGCCTTCCGTAGCCGAGACCGCCGCGAGCTGTCCGGTGCCGAGTGATGCGCCACCTTCGTCATGGGTACCGTCCGCCTGGTGGCTCCAATCCTTGGTCGGACACCCGTATGGTACGAAAGCGCTCGCTTCGTGCCTCGACCGAGTGTTCCAGCCGAGAATGGCTGTTGCTGGCCACCGCCGTCAAGTCTCAGTCGCATGCCGAGGCCCATCGAAGTATGCTCGGCGTATCCGTGGCAGTCATGCGCAGGTTGACGGTCGGCTGGGCGGCGTTCATCGCGACCCTTGCCCTCCTCGCGGGGGCCATCTGGGCATTGCCTCGACCCAGGCCCGATGTGCCTGCTTCGGCGGGGCGGGTGACACTTTCGATCGTTGGCACCACTGACCTGCACGGGCGAGTGTTCCCGAGCGAAGGGCGCGGAGGCTTGGAGCAGCTCGGCGGATATCTGCGAAACCTTCGCGAGGCGCGCGCGAGTGACGGTGGTGCGGTACTGCTCTTGGATGCGGGAGACACGTTCCAGGGAGGGATCGCATCAAATCTGTCGGAAGGAGCACTCGTTGTCGACGCTTACAACGCTCTGGGCTACGACGCGTTGGCGGTTGGCAACCATGAATTCGAGTTTGGTGCGCTCGACACCGCGGTCGAGGACGACGAACGGTCCGATATGCGCGGCGCGCTCAAAGCGGCGGCCGCCCGAGCGAGGTTTCCGTTTCTCGCGGCGAATCTGATCGATGAGGCCACGAGCCGGCCGGTGGCTTGGCCGAACGTCCGGCCGTCTACGATCGTCGACACTGCGGGCCTCCGAGTTGGAATCGTGGGCGTGATGACCCACGGCGGACTCACCCAGACGCTGGCGGCAAACGTCGAGGGGCTCCTTACAGCCGCGCTCGCGCCCACTGTCGAAGCCGAGGCGAGGCAACTACGCCAGAGCGGTGCCGATGTGGTGGTGGTTCTGGCGCATGCGGGCGGGCGGTGCGAGCGGTTCGATGATCCAGCCGACGTGTCGTCGTGTGACAACGAGGCGGAGATCTTCCAACTGGCCCGGCAGCTGTCACCCGGTCTCGTGGATACGATTGTGGCCGGCCACAGCCACGCAGCAGTGGCCCACGAGGTGGCCGGCATCCCCATCGTCCAGGCCTATTCATGGGGGAGGGCGTTTGCTCGCGTCGATCTGACCTTCGAGCACGGTTCCGGCGTCGTGTCCGCGCGGCTCTTTTCGCCCGAAGCTGTCTGTGTTGCCATCGACGCGGATGGGGCGTGTGGTGTGGGGCATGGTGCTGCGCTGCCCCACTACGAAGGCACTCGAGTGGAGCCCGACGTGTCCGTAGCGGAGGCGATGCAGCCGGCACTCGAGCGCGTAGACCGCTGGCGAAACGCTACCCTCGGCACAGCCCTCGAGACACCCTTGGTACGGAACCGAGAAGGTCTCGAGTCGCCGCTCGGAAACCTCTTCGCTGACGCGCTGCGAGCTGCTGTTCCGGGCGCCGACGTCGCGATTGGTCTGGGCGCGCGACGCGGAGGACTGCGCGCCGATTAGCCCAGAGGACCCCTCACGCGTGGGCCGCTCTACGACGCGTACCCGTTCGACAATCGCGTCGTCGCCCTGCAGTTGACCGGCGCCCAGTTGGAGCGCGTCCTGGCGGGCGTGGTGGGCCGCGCACGTCGCGGCCTCCCGAGTGTGTCGGGTGTCCGCGTTCGCATGGCCTGCGAGGAAGGGAGACGGGAGGTCGAGATCGTACGGTCATCGGGAGTGTCGGTCGGCCAGTCCGAAGCCCTGATCGTGGCGACCACGGACTTCTTTGCCGGCTTTGCCGCCCGCGTGTCGCTTGACTCCGCTCTGCTGTCCGACACGTCTCTGGCGAAGGCGCCCCTGGTCCGGAATGCTGTTGCCGACTGGGTGACCACGCAGGGAAGTCGGCTCCGCGCCGCTGACCTCTCGACCCCGCCTCGCTGGGAGGCACCTGGCGGCGGAGCCTGCCTCGCTGCCGACTAGTCAATGACCTTCCAATTGGCGAAGGCGACGACGAGTCGTCAGGTGTAGTCTTTGGACGATGTTCTCGCGATCGTCGAAGAGCCGCCTGACGGACAGGGACATCGGCCGATTTCCCGATCGTACCCTGTTTCATCGCATCGCCCACGCCGTCTGCCACGCCGGTTGTCTGCCCCGCAAGGAGCTCTATGAGGCTTGGGAGATGGCGCGCCGGGTGCGCCGCTTGTTTCGCGGCGGAAGAGTCGTCGACCTGGCTGGTGGGCATGGACTGCTCGCTCAAATCATGCTCCTCGCCGACCGCTCTTCACCCGGCGCTCTCGTGGTTGACACCGTGTTGCCGGTTTCCAGCCGCCGGATCCACAGCGCTCTTCTGCAGAGCTGGCCGGACCTGGCGGGGCGGGTTGATTTCGTCGAGGGCGCGATCGACGAGGTCGAGCTCGCGGCCAGCGATGTCATCGTCTCCTGCCACGCCTGCGGGACGCTCACCGACCGGGTGCTGCAGAGCGCCGTGGACGCGCGAGCCCGGGTGGCGGTGCTGCCGTGCTGTCACGACCTCGCCGCCAGTGACACGGGCGGGCTCACAGGTTGGGTCGATGGGCCAGCAGCTGTCGATATCGTGCGGGTGGTCCGACTGTCCGAATGGGGTTATCGTACCTGGACGAAAGCCATCCCCGCAGACATCACCCGCCAGAACCGCCTGCTGCTCGGGGCGCCGCGGGTCCGCGGCTATTTCGAATCAGTGTCAAAACCCTTGTCTCGCCAGGCGAGCGTGCCCCCGGTCATGCTCCGGACGTTGCGGTAGCCAAGGGACTTCAAGAACAGCAGTCCAGACAACGACGCGTTGCCGCGCTGACACACGCTGAGAATCGGGGCATCGCGGTCCTGCGGAAGCACGGCCAGATACTCGCTGTTCTCCCCGAGCTCGGCCAACGGGATATTGGTCGCCCCCGGAATGTGCGCCTCGTCGTACTCTGCCGCAGGGCGGACATCCAACACGAACGGCTTCTCGCGCTGCCACTGCTCGTGCGCGTCGTCGACGTCAATCGTCAGCTCGGCATTTCCCCGAACGTTCTCGCGCATCCGCTCGAGCAGCGGATTGGGTGCGGCACTCTTGGCGGTCCCCGGCGCCTCCAACTCGGGCAGGTGTTTGACGACGGACGAGGCGTACTTGAACGCGCTGTCTGGGAAGATGACCACGACGACGTTCCCCGGCTCGTCCGGGACCATCTCGAACGCGCCCGCCAGCGCCATCGCGGAGCTGGGCCCAGCGGTGATGCTCTCTTCGCGATTCAACCTGAGGCAGAGATCAAAGGCGTCCTGGTTCGAGACCTCGATCTGCTGGTCGTATTCATCGGGGCGATACAGTTGCGTCTGCTGCAACTGACGAAGGCTGCGCACCCCAGGAATATCGTGTCCCTCGGTTGGATACGCCCCCAGGACCTGGACATCCGCACGCTGCTCCTTTAGATAGCGGCCGGTACCCGTGATGGTTCCGCAGGTGCCAAGGCCCGCCACGAAATGCGTCACCTTCCCCTCGGTTTGGCGCCAGATCTCAGGTCCCGTCGTCTTGTAGTGGGCGTCCGGATTCGCTTCGTTCGCGTACTGGTTCAGCATGTGGAAATCGGAACGGTCCGCGATCTCCGTCGCCTTGGCGATCGCTCCCTCGGGAGCGCCGGGCGCTGGGCACAACGTGTCCTGCAGCTCGATCACCTCGGCGCCGAAGAAGCGCAGCATCGTGCGCTTCTCCAAGGGGATCTCGCTCGACAGCGGCGTTGTCAAACTGTAGCCCTTGGCGTTGGAGATCATGGCGAGGGCCATGCCGGTATTACCTGATGTCGGTTCGACCAGCTTCTGGTGCGGACCGACGGTGTGTCGAGCCTCTCCGTCTGCAATCAGGTTGGCCGCTACTCGATCCTTGACGGCGCCGAAAGGGTTGTACCACTCGAGTTTCGCGAAGACCGTCGCGTGACGAAAGGGACTCACTCGGTTCAGTCGCACGAGGGGGGTCGGATTCTCGGCGTCGCACCGGAGCCCGAGGATCGAATCGTAGATGCGCCGCGTGTGGTCGTTCATGGCTGAGTGCTTCCTCGAAGGACGCCGTCGGCGGGGTACGCGTCGTCGTCGAAACCGCCGTACAGATCCAGAACTTCACATGCTATCCAGACTGTGGGCGGAGTATCAAGCTGGCACACACCGCGAACCCTCAGTCGTAGCTCGATGTTGAGACTGTTGAGACTATTGTGGAACAATCGGCGAACAATATCCTGCCGTTGCTACCACAGTGACCGAAGAAGGAGAGCTACAGACACGAAGAGGAACAACAGACTAGACCTGCTTTGACCCCGATAACTGAAGACTTGTTGGGTTGTGCCCTGCGGGCTGAGAGTTGCTGTTGGGCTAAAGGCAGGTCCTACCCAGTGAGCCGACTGGTCTACTAGCGGAGAATGGTGGTCGATCGGATCCAGGGGTTAGCAGAGCGGTCGGTGTGAGGTGATCCGGCAGGCGCAGCGTGACGCGAGGTCGCCGCGTCACCTTCCCGCAGGCGCGTCGTCAGCTTATTGAGCCCCCTCGCCGCTCCAGCCTCCTGACGCTCTCGAGCGGCAGCGTCTTCCTCGAGCATCTCTGCCAGACGCCGTAGCGCGAGTGGCTTGTCGGTCCGTGCCACATCGTCCTTTGAGGGGGCGCTGGTGGGTTCCGGGTTGCCGAACAAACTTATCATTGAGCCTCCTCGGGTTTCAGACGGTCATCGCCCGGTTGTCAGTTCCAACTAAGGCACGCGTCGTGCCAGAACCCCCAGTCCGGAAGGAGTTTGCCTACCAGGGGGGTTTTGTCGGCGGCGGGGGAATCGCTGGCCCAGATTCGCCGAATGGGTGCGTTTTGTCTCCCCCCAGGGAGCCTACACGAATCTGAGCCCGGTCTTTCACAGTGTTTCAAGTGACATTGCCATGACAGGGGCAAGTAGTGTTCGCCGGTACATCGCTGAACCGATGACCTGGTGGGGCCGATTGCTCCGGTGAGGCTTGGAATGCAGGCGCCGACGAATTGTTTCCGCCTCCAAGGGAAGCTCCAGTTGGAGCCTAGAAGCCCTACAAGGTATCTGTCAGCCAGCGTGGAAGACCTCATCGTGCGACTCAGGGAAAAGATGATCCGCCGGAAAGGTGTCGCTATGTACATTGCACTGTTCTCTATGGGCTTGCTGCTCATCCTGGCCTCTCAGGTCGTTAGGCCTCGCGGGGATGAGAAAGCCCGAGCCGAGCTCGTGGAGCTCATCACCGCCGCTCAGAGTATCAGGGAGGAATCTCAGAGCCTCCTCGAGGGCGTTAGGACTGCCTCGACCGGGAATCCAAGCCTGCTACCGGAACTCCTGGGTCACGAAACTCGCTTCGACAGTGTCGACACGCGAATCGAGGAGCTGGTTGGACAGCTACGGGGGGAGCTTGAGGAAGAACAGAAGAACGGTACAAAGGCAGAACTCGACGCTCAAGCACGAGCAGCTGAGGTAGCGTCTTCGATGAGGCCCCGAGTTGTCGAGGCCTTCGCTCTTATCCGCGCCACAATCGCCCAGGCCGCTCTGAAGGGTGTTGTACGTGTCGAGTCCGTTTCAGACCCAAGGCTGTCGGGGCCGGTCATGATGAGCACGGGCCAACTCCGCGGGCGATCGGATGTGCTCGATGACTCGGGGCTGGCGATCACGTTCAACCAGGACTGGCGATGGAATATCCATGTCGTGCCGGGGCATGTCCAGTCTGTGCCACACCTTGCTGAGGGGAGGAAAGGACCTGACCTTTCGTACCCAACGCTGCGAGTGATCGAAGACGCAACCACTCTGGCGACTGTCGGCTTTGACGCGAAAACCGCAGATCTCACTATCAGCGCACGTGACGCGACTTCTCGATTTGCTCAGAAACTTGATGGGTTAAAACGGGAGTATCAGCAGGACGAACTTGTGGCCCATGCGATCTTGGAACTCCTTCAGGACGCCAAGGATCGCCGATCGACGAGTTGATACGCGCCGTGACGGCGAACAATAGCCGTGCTCACACTGACTTCCTCGCTCCCGGCAGACTCCGGTTTCGGCGCGCTACGCGACCAGCCCCATCACAAACGGAGGAATCGTGTAGAACCTGACGCGATTCAAGGCGCCCTCGTCGTCTTACGGTTTTGGTCGCGCCGGTGTGGCATACCCCCTGCAACTAGCGGCTTGAGGAGTAAACAGACCGATGCACAGAACCGTAGCTGCATCTCGAATCGTTCTGGCTGTCTTGCTTGCCGTGGTCGCAGTCGCCACGGTGTCGCCTGCCAGCGCCCAGCCGCTCCCCGAAAGAGGAGGCCGCGTCTTTGGCCTCGTCGGAGGATCGTTTGGAGAGGGTGGTTCCTCCCTGATGGTCTCGGGGGGCGGTGGTCTTCGACTGACGCGAACCCTTGGCGTGGACTTCGAGTTGTTGCACGTCAATGGCCTCGAACGTTCAGACGGCTCTCGTCGTACTCAGCGGTCGCAACGGCTGTCGATCTTCCCGCCCATCGGTATCCGACGCGAGGGCAGTGTCACGGCGTTTCTGACCAAGATGACGGCTGAGTTCCCTCTGGCCAACGATCGTCTGATCCCGTTTGTCACGGGTGGCGGTGGGGTCGGTCGCTTGTCCGAGCGAGTTGGCTTTGACTTTCCCAACCGGCCCTGAGTGTGAGCGAAACTTAGTTGGAAATTGAAGCGGCTCCAAACCCTGTGGTTTGATGACGTTGCGAGACGAACATCACGCCACGAGAGAAAGGAGCCGAGATGAGCAGTGTCCTACGATCGGTCAGGAAGCGCAAGAAAGGTCGCACGTTGGGCGCGGTCGACGTCATCGACCGAGAGGGGTACGCGGAGCTGGAGGTCGATGCCAAGGTGGAATTGATCCGGTCCTTGATTCCGCTGGGGTTGATGCACATCGAGGAATTGCTCGACGAGGAAGTGACCGCGCTGGCTGGCGAACGCTACGCCCGCAAAGACCCGTCAGTCGGCGGGCGCCGTCATGGGAGCAACCCCGGGACGGTTGGGTTGGCCGGCCAGCGCGTGCCGATTCGCGTGCCCCGGATTCGCCATGTCACGGCGAGCGAGATTCCCCTGCGGTCGTACGAGGCGCTGCATGGCGATCGCGCCGTCAATGACCTGTTGTTGAGGCGCGTGCTGTATGGGATCTCGTGCCGCAACTACGCGGCGGCCGCCGAGGCGATTCCCGGGGCGATCGGCCTGTCGGGGTCGACGGTGTCCCGCGCGTTCATTCAGGCCAGCGCGACGAAACTCCGCGAACTCCAGGAGCGGGACCTCTCCGGGGAGGACGTTGTGGCCCTCGTGCTGGACGGCAAGACGTTCGCCGAGGCGACGATGGTCGTCGCGGTGGGCATCACGATGACGGGGGACAAACGCTTCCTGGGCTTTGTCGAGACGGACACCGAGAACGAGCAGGTGTTGACACCGTTCCTCCGGTCCCTGGTCGAGCGGGGCCTCGATGTTTCCCAGGGGCTTCTGGTGATCGTGGATGGCGGCAAGGGGCTCCGGGCGGCCGTGCGGCACGCCTTCCGCCACCGCGCCCTGGTGCAACGGTGTCAATGGCACAAGCGCGAGAACGTGGTGAGTGACGTGGCCAAGCGTGAGCAGCCGGTGTGGCGGCAGCGTCTCCAGCGCGCCGACAACCGTCCGGAGTACGACGAGGCCCTCGCCGCCCTCCAGTCGCTCCAGCATGAGCTGGAGGATCGGAACCAATCGGCGGCCGGCAGTCTGGCGGAAGGCCTGGACGAGACCCTGACGTTGCATCGCCTCGGCGTGTATGGCGTGCTGGGCCGGTCGCTGAAGACGACGAACGGCCTCGAGTCCATCAACGCGCGCATTGAGGAGCGCTGTGCGAAGGTCGATCACTGGCAGAACTCAAGTCAACGCCAGCGCTGGCTCGCCACGGCGCTCCTGGACATCGAGCCGCGTCTACGCAAGGTGATGGGCTACCGGCACCTGCCCAGGCTTCGTGACGCATTGAAGCGAGAGTTGAAGATCGACACGACGACATCGAAGACGAAAGCCGCGTAAGCAATCAGGAGTCGCGGAGAGTTTCAACTAGGAATGGGCTTGACTCCCGGCCCTTCCTGGCTTTTCCAGCTTTCGATGCCCTACTCGAGCCGTTTCGAGACATCTCGGTGACGGAGACCGGACTCGCCGTGACCCTGGGCGGCGGGCTCGATGTGCGGCTGTGGCGAGGACTGGCCGTGGGAGCCGATGTGCGCTGGCTCCGCTTGCTCGCCGGTCGCGACACGCTCGATTTTTCGCATATCGCCGCCCGTACAAGCTATCGTTTCTAGGCCGGGTCTGATGCCCGGAACGGCGCCTCTCCGGCGAGTTTCCCGCTGTTGGCCAGCCTTGGTCGCTCGGAGTTCACGGGTAGCACGTCCGAAGTGCCCTGTATCCTAATAGACGGTTTCGGCGGATGCTCCGGGCCCTCACGCTGAGGAGTCCGTTGGGTCAGGACGCCAAGATGTAGAGCTGGGAATACCCGACCGTCTCGCATGGTGGCACTCAGCCACCTGATTCGAAGGGACTCCCGTGCAGCAGTTAGGAGTACGCCTGTGAATGGTGAAGGCAATATGGCGGTGTTTTGCGATTTCGAGAACGTCGCTCTTGGCGTTCGCGATGCCAAGTACGCGAAGTTCGACATCCAGCTGGTGATCGAACGATTGCTGCTGAAGGGGAGCATCGTCGCGAAGAAGGCGTATTGCGACTGGGAACGCTACAAGGAATTCAAAGCGGCGATGCACGAGGCTGCCTTTGAGCTGATCGAGATTCCGCACGCTCGTCAGTCGGGCAAGAACTCCGCCGATATTCGGATGGTTGTTGACGCGCTCGACCTCTGCTACACCAAGGAACATATCGACACCTTCGTGATTGTGTCGGGCGACTCCGACTTTTCGCCGCTTGTCAGCAAGTTGCGTGAGAACGCGAAGTCCGTCATCGGTGTTGGTGTGAAGAGCTCGACATCCGATCTTCTCATGAACAATTGTGACGAGTTCATCTTCTACGATGATCTGATCAGGGCGCAGAAACCGGCACAACGGCGTCAGCGAGGCGGGAAGGCGCGTGCCAAGACGCCTCCATCGACGGCGAAGCCTGCGCCGAAGAGTGCTGGGGCGTCCGCGCCGGCCAAGACCTCGGACGAGTTGGCGCAGGAGGCGATCGACCTCGTCCTCCAGACCGCGGAAGGGATCTACGCCGAGCGCGGGGATCGGACGAAGCTCTGGGGGTCAATGATCAAGCAGACGCTCAAGCGCCGCCGACCTGGATTCAATGAGTCGTTCTACGGATTCAGCTCCTTCAGCGACCTACTCGAGGAGGCCCAGACCCGAGGTCAGCTGGAGCTGGAGCTCGACGCACGATCTGGCGGGTACCAGGTCGTGAGGGTCGCTGAGGGATAGACGAGAGCTACTTCCAGCCGCCAGACTTCCGCGAAAACCGAGCCGGAAGTTCAGGCTTGCGTTCACGTTCGGGCACCGGCTCACCCGACGCGGCGGCAATCTCCTGCTCGAGTTCATCTTCGTTGGGCAAGCCCGACATTTGATCCGTGAAGACGAGGGAATGCTGCGACGGGATCTCGAACTTCTTTCCGCAGGTCTTGCACGTCACGGCGTCGTCAAGGCGGAGGAGGTAGTCTCGGAGCTTTTCAAACTTGGCGCGATCTTCCCGATTCGCTCCGGCTGGCAGTTTCTTCTTCTTCGAATGCCGCACCCAGCGAATGCCATGGTCGCCGGTCCGCCTACACCTGGGGCACTGGTACTTCCCCTGCCGCGTCTCCGGCGTCTTCGTGAATAGGTCGCGTTCGTCGAGGGCCATTCTGCTCATGGTATCAGGATGCGTCGCAGGCAGGTTGCATCGACATGCGTCGTGGGTGATGATGTGCAGATTGTCGGAGGAACCTTCGCCTCTCCGGTCCCGTCTACGTCATTGGGAGTCCGGGGGTGGCCGCGACAGGCTTCGACGCGTGTTGGGTATCGATTACCTCCGACCGGTGAGCGTGGCCGAGGGCGGGATCGACAGCGGTTCGTCAAGGAGAGTGATGATGGCGAGATCGGGATACGCCGTTCTGTTGAGCTCGGTGGTTGTCGTGGTGGCGGGTGCCGTTCCAGGCATGGCCCACGCTGAAGGCCGGGCTGAAGTACCCACGTTTGCGGAGGACGTGGCGCCAATCCTGTACGAGAAGTGCGTCACGTGTCATCGGCCGGGCGAGATTGCGCCGATGTCGCTGATGAGCTATTCCGAGGTGCGACCGTGGAGCCGTTCGATCAGGAACCAAGTGGTCGCCGGCACGATGCCGCCCTGGCACGCCGACCCCGACGTGGGTCGGTTCGCGAACGAACGGCGACTTACCCCGGCCGAGAAAGACACACTCGTGCGGTGGGCTGACGGTGGGGCTCCTGAGGGCGACCCGGTCAGGTTGCCGCCGGTCCCCGTCTTCGCGGATGGATGGCAGTTCGGTGAGCCGGACGTCGTGATTCAGATGCCGGCGTCGTTCGAAGTTCCCGCCGAGGGGGAGGTGGCGTATCAGTACTTCACCGCGCCAACGAACTTTGCCGAAGACACGTGGATCCAGGCGATCGAGGTGCGGGCCGGTGATCGGTCAGTCGTGCACCACATCCTCGCGTACGTGAGGGATCCGGCCGGGTCTCGGCCGGGAAGAGCATTCAAAGACGTTCCGGTCGATGAGCGCTACAAGGCGATGGTCGAGCGCAATCGCCAGCGCGCGGAGGCGGCGAGACTCGCTGGTCGGCAACGTGCCGAGCGTAGGAACGGTCCGGGAGTGCTGGTCGGGACTATGGCACCTGGGACGAATCCGATGGTGTTCGAGTCTGGTATGGCCCTCCGAATTCCGAAGGGGGCGGAGCTCGTGTTTCAGGTGCATTACAGTGCGAGCGGCGAGGCGGCGGCGGATAGGTCGATGGTCGGGCTGATTCTCGCCGATGGACCACCGACCCGAGAGATTCGAGCCGGCCAGTTTACCAATCCGGCGTTCGAGCTTCCTGCGGGCGCGGCAGACGCACGGGTCGATACGATGATCGAGTTTACCGAGGACGCGGAGATCTTCGCGTTGTTTCCCCATACGCATGTTCGCGGTAAACGCTGGGAATACCGGCTGACGTATCCCGACGGCCGAAGCGAGCCGGTGCTGTCCGTACCGAACTACGACTTTGATTGGCAGACCTACTACGTGTTGGAGGAGCCGCTGATCGTGCCCAAGGGGGCAAAGCTCGAGGCGTCTGCTTGGTACGACAACTCGGCGGCCAACCGGTCGAACCCCGATCCGACGACTTCAGTCAGGTGGGGCGAGCAGACATGGGAGGAGATGCAGTACACGGGGATTTACTACACAGTTTCCGCGCGGGAGGCGAGCTCGGACGGCCAGTAACGAGAGTGCCGCCGCCCGGCAAGCGCCTACTCGGACGGACGATGCTGAGGCAGCGACTACAACCAGCTCCAGCGTTGTTCGGCTTCTTCCCAGAACGCCCAACACTCCTGGCCAATCCCCAGGTCGAGATATCTTTCTGGCAGCGCCGTCATGGTGCCCAGGTACTCGACCAACTCTTCGTTCACGTACCATTCGGCGGTGATGCGCCCCTGGAAGGGCTGCACCTCGTCGAACAGGTTCGGTTCGACGAACGACGACGTAAACCGTACGCGCCATGCGGCAGGTTGGTCTTCAGCGTCGGGACCGGAGAAGGTGAATTCATCGCCGTCGCGCGAGAAATCGGTCACGAAGCCGCTTGTCGCGATCTGTTCGGCAAACGAGTTGCGAAGACTTTCATCATCGGCCTGCGCCCCGGCGCACTGGGCCAGAGCAACAACCATCGCTATCAGCGGCCAGATCCGAAACCAACCACCTGTCATCTCCACGGCTCCTCTTCCGTTGTGGCGGGACTCTCTTGCAAGCGTAGCAGCCACTCGCGTCTGTCCAGACCGAGGCTGTTCTTCATGCGAACCTCGCGACACCTAGCGCGTGACCCACTTCTGCAGACATCCACCGGACGGGCTCGCGTCGCATCCACCGGTGAGGCCGGCAAATATGTTGCCCTGGTCGTCGGCCGCCAGACCCTCTGGCCTCGTCCCCGGAATGAAATACCGCAGCGAGCCGTCGCGGGCACTGCCAACTCTGACACCTACCTGCCAGCCTGGGTTGCGCGGAACGCCACCCCCACCCTCTGGGGCCACGGCTGGTCCTGGAATGGCTGCGCCAGACTCTGAGTCAGACACCACGAGTGTGTCGTCTTCGAGTATGGCGATGCCGCTCGGCCGTCCGAAGTGTCGCCATTCGTCGACGAAGTTGAGGTCCGCATCCAAGATCTGAACGCGATTGTTTGATCGGTCGGCGACGAAGAGACGCCCTCGCGAGTCGAACGCGAGCGAATGGGGCCCCATGAACTCACCCGGCCCACTGCCGAGGCGCCCGACCGCCCTGACGAACTTCCCCTCCGGCGTGATCTGTACCAGCCGATCTCCGTCTTGCTGGGCAGTAGAGGGTCGTGGCCAATGACCATCCGCGATGACGATGTCGCCGTTGGGCGCCACGGCACAGGCAGTCGGTCCGATGAACGTCTCTTCGCCTGCCGCAGACACACCGGCCTTCCCGACACTCATGAGCAGCGCGCCATCCTGGCTGAACTTGTGGATCTGAAAACCGCGTCCCGCGGTCGACGGGTCATCGCGAAACGGTCCGCTGTCTCCGGCCCACAGGTTGCCGTCGTGGTCCATGCAGAAACCATGCGCTTGCACGATTGTGCCCTCACCGAAACTCTTCGTGATCTCGCCCGATGCATCGATGTAGTTGATCGGCGGCTCCGACCGGAACATCATCCACGTCCCGCCGGTGCCATCCGGAATCAAACCGATCGCGGCTCCCCATTCCATGCCTGGGCGAAGCGTCGGCCAATTCTCGAGCAGCCGATACGGATTGGTCATCGTGCTGGTGGGGCGCCGCGACAGCTCTTGCAGCGGCGAGGCTTTTTGCCCGGAGCCAGTCTGTGCAGACATGACTGCGCCAATGCCGACGGCGATTGCCACGCTGCTTCCAAGAACGGATTTCATGATGTCTGGGCCGGTCATGGTGTCTCTCCTTTGGCGATGCGAAGCTTCGAAGCAACCAGAATCGCCATCATACGCCCAGTTGGCTGCGTGTTGGGCGGCAAGGGTGTGAAACGGGCGCTATCGCGTACGGTTTAGGCTCCAAGCCGACTGCGGGTCGGCCGGCGGCGACACGTTCTGTTTTCGTCGAAACATCACAGAAAGAAATACCTGAAAAACAGGGGATACGAGAAGAGGCTTTGTCCGCGTA
The DNA here is from genome assembly GCA_965223015.1 of Vicinamibacterales bacterium. Taxonomy (GTDB): domain Bacteria; phylum Acidobacteriota; class Vicinamibacteria; order Vicinamibacterales; family UBA8438; genus CAUZIB01. Next base: position 255,460 of record CBDCVL010000004.1, read on the forward strand.
CAGTTTCGAACACCATTTCAGAACCCTCTTTCGCGGGTTGTCTCTTACCATTGGCCCATGACCATGCAGAGCACGTCCAGCCCACTGGCCGACGTATGGCGCGAGGTCGAGCAAGTGGACGTTCCCGCTGACCTCGAACACCGGTCTCTTCAGCTCTCCTCTGGTGGCGTGACGTGGCGTGATGCGCCTCGGATTGAGGACTATCCGAAGCCACTCGTGCTCAAGCTGTATCGCGACATGGCTCTGACCCGTGCAACCGATCGCGAGATCGTGAGTTTCACGCGGAAGGGACTTGCGTTTGGCAAACACCTGATGTGCACCGGCAACGAGGCGACGGCCGTGGGCGCCGCCACGGCGACTCGTCCGAGTGACTGGGTCGCGCTGGCCATTCGCGACCTCGGCGCATGGATTGCCCGGGGCGTCTCGATAGAGAAGCTTCTGGCGGTGCCGTGCGGCCGTGTCGCAGGGTTAACCGGCGGGTGGGACGGCAGTCTACACATGGGCAGTCTTCCGGATCGGACGATCGGTCTGGTGAGCCATCTCGGGACGTTTATTCCCCTTTCGGCAGGTCTAGCATTTGCTGCTCGATATCAGAGCACAGACGACGTTGCTCTCGTCTTCTCGGGTGACGGCGCGACGAGTACGGGCGATTTCCACGAGGGGTTGAACATTGCGTCAGTCCTGGATCTGCCGCTCGTGATTCTCATCGAAAACAACCAATGGGCATTTGGTACCCCAACGCGACTGCAGTACGCCGTGCCGGCGTTGATCATGCGAGCGTTGGCGTACGGGAAGACTGTCGAGGGGCACCTGGTCGACGGGACGAACGTGTTGAGCGTCTACGACACGGTACAACGGGCCGTCGAACGTGCGCGGGCGGGCGATGGAATCAGTATCGTTGAAACGATGTCGATGCGCCTCGAAGGTCACTCGATCGCTGACCCGTTTTCGACCTACGTCCCCGCCGAGCAGCTGGCGCAGTGGCACGACAAGGATCCGATTGCGACGTTCAGGGCACGGTTACTGGCGGCCGGCCTCGTGACCGACGCCGAAATCGCGGAGACTGATGCGGGCGTCCTCGAAGAGGTAAAGCAGGCCGGACTTGCGGCTGAGCAGAGTCCCGCGGCAACTGACGACGATATCGAGGCGCGAGTGTTTGTCTCGTCGTCCATGCCATACCCGGAGCAGCTCGACCGCCCGCCGGACGGCGCGCACGTGAGCTATCACCAGGCGATTCAGGACGCCCTACGGGAGGAGATGGACCGAGACCCCAATCTCTTTATCATTGGTGAGGACATCGGGATCTCGAACGGTGCCTTCAAGGTTACGGATGGCTTCTCCAAACGGTACGACCAGATCGATTGGGCCGACTATTGGAAGACCACAAAGCCGGTACGCCAGCGTCGAGTGGTCGACGCGCCGATTGGTGAAGCGGGATTCTGTGGTCTCGCCCTGGGCGCAGTGACCAACGGGCTGCGGGCGGTTGTCGAGTTTCAGTATGCTGACTTTGCCTCCGAGGCGTTCAAGATGATCGTGAACTATGCCGCGACGCAGACCCCCCGCGGCACGGGGCCCCTGCCGATTGTGTTTCGGATGCCAGCGGGCTGGGCGCCGAATACGTCAATCTACCATTCCGTAAACCCAGAATCATGGTTCGCCTCGACACCGGGATTGAAGATCGTTGCCCCTGCCACCGCGCATGACGCGAAAGGGCTCTTGAAGGCGGCGATTCACGACGACAATCCGGTTCTGTTTCTCGAGTACAAATGGTTGTATCGGATTCGTCCGGAGAAGACACCCGAGGCCCTCGACCTGCCGATTCCCGCGGACGATTACGTTGTTCCGATCGGCAAGGGCCGGCTCGTCCAGACGGGACAAGACCTGTCGGTCATTGCCTACGGATCACAGGTGTGGCGCGCCGTCGAGGCGGTGGCGCAGGTCGAGCGCGAGGACGGCGTGTCAATCGAGGTCGTCGATTTACGGAGCGTCCTGCCATTGGATGTGGAGCTGATCACCCAGTCAGTTAGGAAAACGAGCCGGGCGCTCGTGACCTGCGAGGCACCCAGGACCGGTTGTTTTGGTCAAACAATCGTTGGGGAGATCATCCGCCGATCGTTTGACTCTCTCGACGCGCCCGTTCAGCTGGTTGCTGCCGCCGACACGCCGGTACCGTTTGCACCGGCCCTCGAGGCGGCCCACCTACCCACGGTGGACAAGCTCGTCGCAGCCATTCGCGAGATACTGGCTCACTAGCGTCAGTGAAACGTGAGGTGCGCGCTGGCGTAGACGCCAGGGCAGCCCAGACGCGGCGCGGTTGTCGTTCGTCATTCTTCATTCGTCGATCTTGTCAAAGACCCTGACCGATGCGAAACGCTCGCCGCCTTGCTCGTCGACGTCCCTGGCGATGACCGTCATTCGCCGGCCATCGATAGAAAAGAATTGCGTGTCGCGGGAGGTCACCTTGCCCGCGTCCTTGAGGGTCGTGGAGATCGTGTACTCGTCCACCGGCAGTCTGGCGATTGAACTGTCGCTCGACGCTCTCTCGTAGTCCGAGCCGTCGAGCACCTGAACGCTGCCGCCGCTCGATTCGCTTCCGTCCGCGCCGACCATCTCGCTCGTGTGCGTGACCGTTTTGTCACCCGTCCGTTCGTAGGTCACGGTCCACTTCTGCGGAGCCTTGCTCCGTACGTATGTGGACTTGTCGGGCTTGAACTCCCAGGTGCCAAGCATCCGTGTGAACAGACGCTGGAGCTCGTCCTCTGTCAGGTTCATCGGGGGGGGCGCGCCGCCGGCACCTGGAGACACCGTGTTGTCGGTCGGCGGAGGCGCCGGGCGCGTTGCCACGAAGGTAATCTGATTCAGGGCGTCGACATCTGCCGGTAGTTCCTCGCTTCCAGCTGGAAACCCCGCTCCGCCCAATATGTGCGCGATGACGTCGGCGTACTCCTGAACCGTCAGGCTCCCCGGAAGGTCCTGCGGCATCGTGAGCTGGATGTATTCGAAAAGCTCTCCAAGTGAGGCGCCGTCCCAGGCATTGTTGAACCTTGGCCCCATGACGTCGGGCGCTATGTCGCCCCCGTGACACAAATGGCAGCGTTCCTCGAAGAGCAGTTCGCCACGGTCAACCTGCGCTTCAGTGAAGACGCCATCCCATTGCGTGCGTCCATCCTGGGCTGCTGCGGTTGGGGGTCCGAGATTCAGCACCCCGAGGACCAGCAAGCCAGCCATCGTGTTGAAAGGGACGGTTCGCCTCACGCTACGTCCTGCGGGCAGGACTTTCCTGCGCATGTTTCCACCCGGCTTCTACTCAGACCTACCTGAATCTGGAGCCTACTGCTTCGATCCAATGAAGGAGGCGGCCATTCCCATGAGGTCGACGCTCCCCTCCATGAGGATCCCCGACTCGGCGACTGTCCCGCTGTAGCCGAGTTGAACATCGTTGCCTGCGAACGACGCGGCGATCGTGAATTTGACCGTGTTCCCCATGACTGTGCCGCCGGTGATCGGCAATGGCTCGGGCAGCCCATCCACGCCGGCCGCGATCTGCTCGGGAGGACCGTCGCAAGTACCAGAGAGCTCCGTTTCGCTCTGCATCAGGGTGCAATCCATGGCCATCGTGTTCCCCATGATGTCGGCCTCGATCTTCCAGTCGCCGGCGATCTGGGAAAGCGGACCGTCTGGGTTGGCCACGATCTCCTCTTCGACCTCAGGCTCGGGCCTGGGCGGCGGTCGCTCGTCGAGGGCGACCGATGCGATCGTTGTCACCTGCTCAGGCTGCTTGATTGGAGACTCGATGCGGATCGGAGTGCCTGGCTCGGCCGATGCCAGCGACGGAACTGCCGTGGTTGCCTGCGGCACCGTGAAGGTCAGGGTGTGGCCCGTGAGGTCTGCGTCCACGAAGTCGGCGTAGACGATGTAGCCTCCAGGAATCTGCATCACGTCAGGACTTTCCACGTAGAGCACCGCGTCCGCTTCTCCATCTAGCTGCGTCCAAACAATCACAACCTCGTCACCTGCCGAAAAGTTGTCAATATAGTTTGCGACGTGTTCGAGGAAAGGCGCACGCACGGTGACCGAACCGGACGCTTGATCGACCGAAACCAGATCGGCGAACCAGCCAAACGACCGGTCTCCGGATTGCCCAAAGGCGGTCCCAGGAGCTCCGAAAAGCAGCCAGAGCGGTAGGGCAAGGACGGCGAGACGGACGGGACGACGGTTAGTCATTCTAAACATGGTACGAGACTACTCGACTGAAGGTAATTTTGAAAAGTGTCCTGGCTGCCGCGAAACGAAAAGGGCTTTCTAACGCACAGGGCGCTGCGGAGGAGGTCCCGTCACGCTGTCGGGCCGGTTCGTGCGAGGTTGTCGTCGACTCCGGACGGCGTCGGCAGACTTGGTTCCATCGTCAGCCGGCTTGCCCGAACAAGTTCGACGATCCCGAGGGATTCCAGGGAGCGGAGTATGCGGTCGACTTCCTTGGGTTCGGCAACGACCTCGAGCACCATGGCGCGGTCGTCACGGTGGAGAAGGCGGATGTCGCCCCGAGAGAGCTCCGGCGGGAGGCCGGCCCCACCAGGTGCCACCGTGACCTTGACAAGCGCGAGCTCGCGGCACAGCGATGCGTCCGGGCTGCGCTCAGCCACGTTCCAGACGTCTACCAGTTTCGACAGACAGGCGACGACGCGGCTAGGTCGTGTGCGCTCAGAGTCGATGACGATCGTGAGTCGGACCACACCCGGTGTCTGTGTCTGGGCCGCACCGAGGGAGACGGTGGAGAACTGCCGCGCGCGCAAGAGAGAGACGACGCGATTGAGGGTAATCAGCTTGTCCTCTGCGTCGGCCACGATGGTGACGTGCTGGCGTGGTTCGGGCGATTCCTTCCCGCTCATCGTCATCTGCTCGTTCTTGTCGTGTTTCCTCGAGGGCCAGCCGCCACCAGACCTAACCGGGATCGCTCCCGGTTTCGACCAGGACTGAGCCATCGGGTCTTCTGATCATGTCACTCAACGATGCTTCGGCCGGGACCAGAGGGTACACGCTATCCTCCTGCTCAACCCGGAAGTCGATCACCACGGAACCTGGCAGAGAGCGTGCACGCTGCACGGTCTCCTCAAGCGCTTGCCTGGTTTCCACACGTAGTCCGGACAGACCGTGCGCTTCCGCGAGCTTCACGAAGTCAGGGCTCCGGATCGGCGTTGCCGAGTATCGACTTTCGTAGAAGAACTCCTGCCACTGCCGAACCATTCCAAGATATCCGTTGTTGATGATCGCGATGTTGACCTTGATTCCCTCCTGGGCCAATGTCGTCAATTCCGCCTGGGTCATCTGGATTCCACCGTCACCTACGATGGCCCAGACCTCGGCGTCCGGTCGCGCGAGCTTCGCTCCGATCGCCGCCGGAAGACCGAAGCCCATCGTGCCCAGTCCGCCCGATGTGATGAGCGACGGTGACTCGTGATGATAGTACTGAGCTTCCCACATCTGGTGCTGGCCGACGTCGGTCGCGACTATTGCTCCTCCATTCGTGAGGCGCCAGATGTCGTGTATCGCGTGGGCGGCGTAGAGGTGGCCGGAGTCAGGCATACGCTGAATATCACGGACGGCTACTTCTCCCTTGAGTTCGTCGATATGGGAGATCCAATCGGCGTGCTCCGTTGGCTCGGTTTGATCGAGGAGCTTCCCGAGGGTGACCGCAAGGTCACCGACCAGTGGGGCATCAACGGGAATGATCTTGCCGATCTCGGCACGATCGATATCTGCGTGCACTTTCAGTGCCCCGGTCGCGTAGGTCTTCGGGTCGCCCGTGACCCGGTCGTCGAAGCGCATCCCGAACGCGAGTAGCAGATCGGCTTCCTGTATCGCGTGATTGACCCAGGCCTCTCCATGCATCCCCATCATGCCGAGATTCAGCGCGTGGCTGGCGGGGAGTGAGCCGATGCCGAGCAGAGTGACCGCGACCGGGGTGTTGGTTATCTCGGCGAACCTTCGCAGCTCGGCGGTGGCTCCGCTGAGCACGACACCCCTCCCGGCGAGGATCAGTGGCCGCTTCGCCTGGCGGATGAGGGTCAGAGCTCGCTGCAGGTCGTCGACACTCGGTGAGGAACCCTCGTGGTCGGTCCGCAGGGAGACCGGCGTCGGTTCGTCCGCATCGGTGCCCTCCGTCGTCTGAGATCGCTGCGCGTCCTTGGTGATATCGACCAGCACCGGGCCGGGCCTTCCGGACCGGGCGATCTCGAAAGCTTCTCGCACCGCGGGCCCGACATCGTCCGCCTGTGTTACCAGGACATTGTGCTTGGTGATCGGGATCGTGATGCCGGTAATGTCGATTTCCTGGAACGCATCGGAGCCGATCACGTGGCTGGCCACCTGTCCGGTGATGCAGACGACGGGAGAGGAATCAAGCATCGCGGTGGCAATACCGGTCACCAGGTTCGTGGCCCCGGGACCTGACGTTGCGACGGCTACCCCGACGCCGCCTCCGGCACGAGCGTAGCCGTCCGCCATGTGGACGGCGCTTTGCTCATGTCGTACCAGGACATGCCGGATGGGGAATTCGAGGAGCGCATCGTAGGCGGGGAGAATAGCGCCGCCCGGATATCCGAAAACGGTGCTTGCTCCCTCCTGCACCAGCGTGTTCCAGAGAACCTGTGCACCTGTCATGACTTGTCTCCCTAGAAACGATCTCGCCCTTTCGGGCGATCGAATCCAGCCTGAATCTCCAAAAACGAGCGCGCACGCACAAAAAAAGGCCGCCATCCTCGAGGGTGGCGGCCGTGGAATCACCGTTTGGTGCTGATAGTTGTCGAGGCCGTCACCCGCTGGGCGTCATCTGTGGGCGCGTAATCACGCGCACGATAATGGCGCCGCCAATGATGACCATTTGATCAAGTTGACCACAGGCCAGGCATGTTGTCAATGAGCAGCCGGCGCAGGGAGTCTGAGAACGGTGTGCTTCGTTCTCCGTGCGCTCGCGGTTTGGCTTTCCGAACGGTCGACGGCTCGGAGTCTTGGAGAAAACATCCGACTGACACCAGGGGTGTCCCGCCGGGGACATTTTCTATAACTGCACGTGACGTCAGGAATAATCCTTTTAGAATCATGAATTTATAGAACGATATTCTTTGTGAAGTTGACCGCTATCGATTCAAGAAATATAGTTCCGGTTCCCACCCTGGAGAGTAGTTCTTGAGTTTTTCGGCGGAGGGAAGACATATTCTTCTGTCCCCAAGAGATACGGGAGGAACCGCGATGCGACAAATCGACGAGATTGACTGGAAGATTCTACGAGCCCTGCAGTTCAACGCCCGGATCACCAACGCCGAGCTGGCAAAACGCGTATCCCTGTCACCGAGCCCGTGCTGGAATCGTGTGCGGCGACTCGAGGCCGCGGGTGTGATCGAGAAGTATGTGACGATCATCAGTCAAAGTGCGATTGGAATGCCCGACTCGGTAATCCTCGAGGCAAAACTCGCGCACCACGACAAGGATGCGTTGAATCGGTTCGAGCAAGAGCTGACCAGCCTACCGGAGGTGGTCGAGGCCTACCTCGTGACCGGTGAGTACGACTACATTGTCCGCGTCGCGGCGGCGGGAACGGAAGGATACGAGCGATTCCTCCGCGAGAGAGTGTACCGGCTTCCATCAATCGAACACACGCGCAGCAGCTTCGCGCTTCGAAGTCTCAAGCAGACGTACTCCGCTCAGCCGCTGATGTCCGAACGCTGACGGCCAATCAGTGGAACCTTCCTCGGTCCGAGTGACAGTGGTACCATGCAACGATCGTTTCAGCATGGCTCACAGAATGGCTCAGATGCGGGTCGCGACCTTCGCCTTCACGGCGCTCTGTCTCCTCGCAGTAGCCGGACCGGTTTCGGCTGCCCAGGATGGAAAGTCGATCTGGGACGGCGTCTACACCACCGAACAGGCACAGCGTGGTCGGGAGCAGTTCGAGGTCTCGTGCGGGCATTGTCATGCGGATGATCTCGGCGGAGGTGACGGTCCCGCGCTGGTCGGCGCGGGGTTCATGCGGAACTGGCTCGAGGATTCTCTGCAGAGTCTGTACGACCACGTGCGGCGCGAGATGCCTGGCGATTTTCCCGGGTCCCTGTCCGAAGACCAGGCTGTGGATCTTACCGGTTTCCTACTCCAGGCCAATGGACTGCCAGCCGGTTCCGAGCCACTCGAGCCGGACCCCAGACTGCTCGCAGGCATCATGATCTTCGGAAAGGACGGACCGGGGTCGGTCCCGAACTTTTCCATGGTGCAGGTCGTTGGTTGTCTATCCAGGGTTGATGGAGACTGGGTCCTGGCGCACGGGACCGAACCGTCGCGAACGCGCGACGGGGCAGCTTCGGCAGAGGACGCTGCAGCCATGGCAGGTGTGGCGCTGGGATCCCACACGCTGGAGCTCATGGATGCCTCATACCTGGAACCCGAGAATCTCGACGGTCAGAAGGTGCTTGCGAAGGGGCTGCTCATCAGACAGCCGGAGCAGCGAACGAAAGTTAACGTCACGGGGTTGGCTGGCGTGGGTGTACCCTGCGAGCCCTGAGCTGCGGCAAAGCGAGCGTGTGCTCGCGCGGTAGAGGCGGACCCCGCAGAAAACGTGCGGCTGAGGAAAGGGAGGATGACATGCGCTCGAGTTTCGCGAAAATCGCCGGCGTACTGGTGCTTGTGGCGGCGACCACCGGCGCACCCCTCGGACAAACCTCTAGCGTGACGCGCGGTGTCGGGCCGACGCCGCGGTATCTCGGACCACTCACGTTTGGCCCGGATGCGGTCCTGTTCGCCGCAGACGCGGAGGACGTGTTTATCTACGCGCTCGACCTCAGTCAGTCGGTCGAGGGCGGCGTTCCGGGTACGCAGGATGTGCCAGCGCTCGACCAAGAGATCGCGGCGCTGCTGGGGACGGCGGCGAGCAATCTGCTCCTGACCGATCTGGCGGTGTATCCGAAGACCGGCAACGCGTTCCTGTCGGTCATGCGTGGGCGCGGAGACGGAGCGATGCCGGCGCTCGTTCGTGTCGACGGCGCAGGCGAGCTCGATGTCGTGGAGCTTGCCGAAGTGCCCTTCTCCAGAGTCAGACTTCCGAACCCACCCGAGGAGACCACCACGCTCGAGCTTCAGGGCGGACAGTCGTTTCCGGTCCCCAACTACCCGAGCAACGCCGATCCGGATGGTCCCATGAGCGTGTTCGGCGTGCAAACGATTACCGACATCGCCTATGCCGATGGACGGCTCTATGCTGCCGGGCTGTCGAATGAGGAGTTTGCGTCGAAGCTGCGATCCATTGCGTATCCCTTTGAGGATGTTGACGCGGGGACGAGTGTCGAGATTTGGCACGCGCCGCACAACCAGTTCGAAACCCGATCGCCGGTGTACACCTTTGTCCCCTACCAGATCGGCGACGAGCCTCATTTGATTGCGTCGTATCTCTGCACACCGCTCGTGAAATTTCCGGTATCGAGCCTGACACCAGGTGCTGATGTGCGGGGCGTAACGATTGCCGAGTTTGGGAATGGCAACCGGCCGCTCGACATGGTCGTGTACGAGAAGGATGGGCAAGACTTCTTGCTCATGTCGAACAACCGGCGTGGGGTCATGAAGATCCCAACCTCTGGTTTCGCGACGGCGAGTGCCATTACCGAAGCCGTCCCCGATGGTGACGTGGCGGGCCAACCGTTCGAGCAGGTGGAGACGATGACAGGTGTCGAGCAGCTCGATCTGCTGGACGAAGAGAGCGTGCTGGTTCTGGCGCGATCTGCCGAGGGTGGACTGAACCTCGAATCTGTCGCTCTGCCCTAGTGTCCCGAGAATGAGACACCTCGCCATTCGGCCAACGCGGCATCCCGCCTGGCGGCGTTGCGAATCGCTTGGGGAGACGTCCACGTCGGGCCGGGGTGCCTGAGAATGCGTTCGGCCAGGCTCTCCCTCCGTTGCCGCTGGCTGGGCAGAGTGAGTCTCGCGGCCAGTGTGGTTGTGGTCGCGGGGCTCTGGGTCGGTTGTTCCGACCCCGTCTCTCGCGCCGGGGACGGCGAATCGATACGGCCGATTGGGATCGAGCTTCGTGTACCCGACGATGTAGCCGACGCCCTCACGGTCGACGTGGTCGGATTGGCTCCCTCCGATCTCACGGCGATCAGGAACGCGAAACTCACACGGGACGAGTGGCAGGCGGTGTTCCGGGTCTCGGTTGGCGATCAGGCACGTGACGTGCTGAGCCTTCCGGCGGTTCTAGGCTCCTACACCGTTGGCACCGACGCCGTCCGGTTCACTCCCCGCTTCGGGTTCGACCCCGGTCGACCATACCGTGTCTCTTTTGATCCTGATGCCCTTCCCGCCGGTGTAACCGCGTCCGGGCCAGGCCGTTCCCTGCGCGCGCTCGAGGTCGTTGTTGCTGCGCTGCCCGCCGACGATGCCCCTTCGACTACCGCCGTTGCCGGCGTCTATCCGACAGCGCAGCGCCTTCCCGAGAATGTGTTGAGGATGTACATCCGTTTTTCAGCCCCGATGGGACGGGAGGGTGGCGCCGACTATGTTCGGCTGCTGGACGCGACCGGGCAGGTCGTTGAAGACCCGTTTCTCCCGTTAGATCTCGCGTTGTGGAATCAGGATCGGACGAGGTATACGCTGTTCTTCGACCCAGGGCGGGTCAAGCAGGGGATTCTCCCCAACCAGGAGATGGGGCGGGCGATCAGCGAGGGGCAGACCTATACGCTGGTGATCGATCGGGGCTGGCCTGATTCGGCGGGCGCTTCATTGGCCGCGTCATACTCCCGAACGTTCGTTGTGGCTCCACCCCAGGACGTCGCGATCGATCCGACCCAATGGGACGTCACACCCCCGACGGTCGGAACCCGAGATCCCCTGGTCGTGTCGTTTCCGGCTCCGCTCGACCGTGCGCTCCTACGGCGAGCACTGAGCGTGACGACCGATGAGGGGCGGCGGGTCGAGGGCGAGATTCACGTGGAGGCAGCGGAGACGATGTGGGCGTTTACTCCAGGTGTGTCGTGGGGCGACGACGAGTATCGCCTGACGGCGTTGTCCTTCCTCGAGGATCCATCAGGCAACCGGATAGGACGAGCGTTCGAAGTCCCGTCGGCCGACGGGACTTCGCGACCTGGTGAGGGTCGCGGAGTTGCACTGTCGTTTCACCCGGTACCGCTCTCGCGCTGACGCACCGAAGACGATCGCCGTTGCCCGTTTTCGGGGGGCGTCTCGGCGTCTTCCACACGTTCAGGACTGGCGACGATCGACGCGCCTGGCCTACACTCGGCAGGTCGAATTCCTACGAGCCATGCACGCACACGAGTCGCGGAAGATCCGAGTCATCATTGCGAAGCCGGGCCTTGACGGTCACGACCGCGGTGCGAAAGTCATCGCCCGTGCCCTGAGGGACGCGGGGATGGAGGTCGTGTATACGGGGTTACGGCAGACCCCTGAGCAGATCGTTGCGGCGGCGCTTCAGGAGGACGCCGATGTTATTGGGCTCTCGATTCTGTCGGGCGCACACAATCACATCTGCCCTCGACTCATGCAGCTCCTCAAGGAGAAAGGGCTCGACGATGTGCTGGTCGTCGTCGGTGGGATTGTTCCTGACTCCGACGTGCCGATGCTGAACGAGATCGGTGTGCACGGTGTGTTTCAGCCCGGGACGCCCTTGCAGACGATCAGCGAGTTCATCGAGAGTCACTGCCGTCAGCCCCAATCGTGACGTGTTGGTGCTGACCTCGCGCTAGCGTTCGAGGATCTGCTTGGCGATGGTCTGCAGCTGCATGTTTGTCGTGCCTTCGTAGATCTGGCCGATCTTTGCGTCGCGATACAGCTTCTCGACGGGGTACTCCTTCGTGTACCCCACCCCACCGAAGAGCTGTATCGCCAGCGACGTCACACGCTCCGCCACCTGAGAGGAAAAGACTTTGGCCATGGCCGCTTCGGTCAAGAACGTCTTGCCAGCGTCCCTTAGGCGCGCAGCGTTGTAGACCGCAAGACGTGCCGTCTCGAGCTCGGTTGCCGCTTGGGCGATCTGGAATTGCACACCCTGGAAGGCGGCCAACTCCTTCCCAAACTGTTTGCGATGCCGAACGAAGGCAACTGTGTGGTCCAAGGCCCCCTGCGAGAGTCCGATCATCTGGGCGCCGATACCTATCCGCCCCTCGTTCAGCGTTTCCATCGCGACCTTGTAGCCGCGCCCTACCTCTCCCAGGACGTTTGCCTTCGGAACTCGGCACTCGTCGAGTAGTAGCTCACATGTGCTGCTCGCTCGGATCCCAAGTTTGTCTTCCTTCTTTCCCACACTGAACCCGGGGCGATCCCGCTCGACAGCGAACGCAGTGATCCCTCGGTAGCCGGCCTCAGGATTTACGTTGGCAAAAACGATGAACACGTTGGCTTCGTTTCCGTTCGTGATCCAGAGCTTCTGGCCGTTCAACACGAAGTCGTCGCCGTCCTCGACGGCGCGGGTGGCCAGCGCGAACGCGTCGCTTCCTGACCCAGCTTCCGACAGCGCGTACGCGCCGACAGTGTCGATGGCCATCTTGGGGAGAAACCGTTTCTTGAGGTCGTCGCTCCCCCAGCGGACGAAGGCGTTGATCGACAGCGTGTTCTGCACGTCGACGAGGACGCCCACTGAGGGGTCGACCCGAGAGAGCTCCTCGACCGCCACGACCGAGAGGAAGAAGTGGCCGCCGATCCCTCCGTACTCCTCGGGTATCTCGATCGCCATCACACCAAGGTCAAACAGCTGGTCGATCAGGGCACGGGGGATCTTGGCCTGCTCGTCCATCTCCCGTACGTGCGGGGCGATCTCGGCTTCGGCGAACGCGCGTACATTGGCACGCAGGAGCTGCTCGTCCTCGGACAGGCGGCTCAGGGGGGGCAGCAGGGTGGTAGTGTCGTCCATGGCGGTAATGTTACGAGATCGAACCCCGAAGGGGCTGCTGAAGTGCCGCGCCGGCGCGTGAGACAGGGGAAGCGTCTTTCGGGCCGTGTCCTTTCGCAGGAATGGCGTTCTGCGCGGCCCGATTCTGCTCCCGTGAGAATCATCGCGTACTATGTTCCGGGTGACCGCGAAGTGTAGACGGTTGGCGTCAGTTGTCCTCTCGGTCAATGCGTCTCAAGACGAGAGGTGTGCGACATGAGAATTCTGTTGATATCGGCTGTTGTCGCCGTCGGTGGGTTCGCCGGTACGCTGCACGCTCAGCAGGAAGAAGCCGACGGGGCAAACGCCGTTATTCCGTGGGCCTACACCCTCAATGCCCCGTCGGAATCTGGAAGCGGCGCGGCGCCCGACCCCGATGAGGTGCTGCGCCTGCCTGGCAGCAGCGTGACATTCAGACGCTCGGAGCTGAGGAACCTCTTCGATCCGCCAGACTGGCATCCTGACAACCATCCCCCGATGCCGCCGATCGTGGCGAACGGCCGCGCCCCGGACGTGTTTGCATGTGGCTATTGTCACCTCCCGAATGGCCAGGGGCGACCGGAAAACTCGAGCCTGGCGGGGCAGCCGGCTGACTATATCGTCCAGCAGATGCGGGACTACCGGAACGGCTTGCGCCGCAGTGGTGAACCCCGGATGGGACCTCCCAGTCTCATGGTCACGCTTGGAGCAGCGGCGACAGAAGCGGAGGCACGTGCCGCCGCCGACTACTTTGCGTCGTTTGCGTTTCGGCCGTGGATTCGCGTCGTGGAAGCCGAGACCGTGCCGGTGATGCAGGTTCGCGGCTGGATGCACGTGCCGGTGGACAGCGGTGGCATCGAGCCGCTCGGGACGCGCATCATCGAGACCCCGGAGGATCCGGGTCGGGTTGCTCTGCGTGACACGGAGGCGAGCTTCATCGCCTATGTTCCCGTGGGCTCCGTGGAACGCGGTGAGCAGCTCGTCACGACTGGTGGGGGTGGGAGAACCGTCGTCTGCTCGGTCTGTCATGGTCCGCTTCTGAGGGGGCTCGGTCCGGTACCGGCTCTTGCCGGTCGATCTCCCAGCTATGTCGCACGCCAGTTGTACGACCTGCAGACGGGCACACGAAATGGGGCATGGTCGGATCTGATGGATGCGGCAGTCGCCAATCTGACTGTCGGGGATATCGTCGATATCGCGGCCTATACAGCCAGCCTCGAACCATAGGCGTCACTGCGAGTACCGAAGCCGTCGCAGCTGAAAATTCCGCGGCCCGCGCCAAAGATCCTGCGCTCAGAAGGAGCGGAGACACACATCTGCTCGCTGTTCTTCTCCCTCCGACCGGCACCGAAGTTGCATGAACGCAAGTGGAAAACTCTGTGGCAATCGACAGAGGTCAAAACCGACTCACGTATCGGGGGATTGTGCGGGGGAGAGTTGCTGGTGAAGTTCGACGAAGACCGCCCCGGTACGTGGATCTTCCACTGCCATATCCTCGACCATGCGGACGGCGGCCTGCTCAACGCAGTCCACCTCGGATTGCCGGCCGAGGATTTCAAGCCGATGTCGTTGCACTGAGAGCTGAGCGCTAGCCAGCCGTGCGACGTGCACGGTGCGTCCCCAAGCGGTGAACGGGCCCAGCAGGCTTGTTGTGAAGAAGGATGTGGGTGAGCTGGTGGGGTTAGGCGGATTCTCGGGCTCGCGCGGCGCGGTCCCCTCAAGTCTTCGGCTTACGTTTGGCCTTCGCTCGCTTGGCCTTGACCGGAGCGGGCACCGTCGTCGTCTTCAGGTCGACAATCGTGGTCACGAACCGGCGCACACCGTGCTCGTCAAAGTCGATGACTGTGTGATATTCGTTGCTTTCGAGCACTGTTCCTGGACCGTAGTTGCCTTGGGAAACGCGCGCGCCGGGGATGTATGAAGCCATTCTTCAGGTGTCCTTGTCGAGCCGTGGAAAGGTCGGGGATTCAAGCTGAGCGTATCACGCTTTGTAGGCGGGGGCCATCCGACCCTATCGCTTGTACAGCCACATCGCTATCAGGAAAACAACTGCCAGAAAGGGAATCCCCCACTCAGGGTTGTTGACCACACCAGATCCGATGGCCACGAAGGCATCTGGCATGAGGAGAACGGCCAGTGCCACGATACACAGGACAATAAAGATGCCCATTTCAAACTCCGCGCAGCTCCATATGATGTTCGGCTACCGCCGCTCTTGATGGACATGCAGGGGTTGTACCACATTTACCGCCGGTTGCGGATGAAACTGCGATCGCTTGGCAGGAAGGCCTGAACCAGTTACTAGAACCAAAAACAGGTCTGCGCCGTCAGCGCCCAAAGAACGACGTCGCCGCAGCGATCAGCTCGTCTGGATACTGCAGGCGGTAGATCGCTGCGAATGTCTTCCCAGGTTCGACTAGAAGGTACCCAATCACCGCGCCGTCTGGAGGCGCTGAGAAGAGGCGCTCCGTCTGGCCGTCTCGCACGCGAAATCGGCGCCCGGGTTGATCCAGGGGGGTGACTCCGTACGCGGCGAGGCGGTCGCGCGTCTCTGCCCAGTAGTACTGCTGCTCATCGAGCGCGCTGGCGAAGTCGGGGTCGTCGACCAACGCCACGTTCGACGAGGGCACCTCCCAGAACGCGATGACCGTTGCACCGGTCACCGTGACGATAGGGAGCGCCGAACGATCGGCCTGCGCCGCCATCCCGGCTCCCGATACCAGCGCGGCCAGTAGGCTCACGGCGACGAGATGTCTCTTGAGCATCGCTGTTCAGAGTAGCAGCGGGGGGTCCTGATTGCTCCAAGAGTTTTCAGCAGGGAGCTTTGCGAACCTAGCACTCGCAGGGTTACAGCTAGCCTTAATGCGTCATTTTTCTGAGCGAGCAATGACGCTTTGGGATTGAAAAAGGCCTTCCAGTGTGGTTGAAAGGTGGTGCAACCCAACGCCTTCTTCCACACATGAAAGGCCACTGACCGTGAGACGAAGAAAATCCGATTTGCATGCCCGTGTCAATAGGAATCTGCCGCTGGAGTTCGATGACGTTCGCCTCACGTCGTACGCCGGGCTGGAACTCTTGGAGCGCTACCTGCGCACCCGTCGCTTCAATCAGCTGGTGCGCGAGGCGTTTGCCGACCTGCCGCGCTGGGGCGACTTCGGGGTGGTGGTGATGGTGCGGGTGTTCGTCGGGTTGGTGATCGTTGGCGGCCGGCGCCTGCGGCATCTGGCCTACGTCGCCGACGACCCGATCTTCCAGCGGTTCGGCAACGTGCGCGTCGTGCCCACCGCGCGGACGTTGAGTCGGTGGCTGCGGCACTTCACGATGCGGACGGTCACCCGCTTCCAAGCCCTCAACGCGGCCGTCGTGCGCCAGCTGCTGCCCACGCTGGGGCTGCGCACCTGGACGGTCGATGTGGACGGCGTCGTCGTGTCGACGGGGTTGCAGGTCGAACGGGCGGCGCGGGGCTACAACCCGCACCAGCGGAAGGTGCCCAGCTACTACCCGATCATGGCGCACCTGGCCGAAACGACCCACATCCTGCGGGTCAAGAATCGGTCGGGCAACGTCCACGATGGGAAGGCGGGCCTGCCGTTCTTGCGGGCCCTGTGGCCGCAGCTGGTCGGGCTACGCACGGGCGGGGCCCGGCTGCGGTTTCGCATGGATGGGGCGTTTTTCCGCCAGGATGTGCTGCGGTGGTTGCAGGGCCGCGGCGTGGGCTATGCCATCAAAGTCCCGTTCTATCGCTGGCTGGATCTGCAGCGCTACATCCGGGACAGTCCCACCTGGGTGCCGGTGGCGCCCGGCGTGACCGGCTTCGCCGTGCCGGGCGCGGAGACGCCCTGGCACATCCCCGTGACCGTGACCATCTATCGGAAGAAGGTCCACCACCGGGCCACCAAGAACTATCAGCTCGACCTGTTTGATCCTAACGATGGGCACTACGAATACTCGGCGGTCACGAGTAACCTCGCGCTGACGGTCCGCAACTTGTGGTACTTCGCCTGTGGGCGGGGCAACCACGAGAAGACCATCGCGCAGCTCAAGACCGGGCTGGCCTTCCACAGCGTCCCGACCCAGACCTACGCCGCCAACAGTGCGTGGCAGCAGCTCGTGGTGCTCGCCCACAACCTGTTGACGAACTTCCAACTCGAGACGGGCGCCCCGCCGCGGCGCCGCACCCGGAAGCACACCGTCGTGCCCCTGCTGCAGAGCGTGCAGACGCTCCGCTTCGAACTGTTTCATCGGGCCGCCCTGCTGGTCCGCCCCGGTGGCAAGACGCGGTTGCGGATGACCGACAATCTCCCGACGCGTCAGACGTTCACCCGCATTGCCAACGCCCTCGCGAGCGGCTGAGTTTTTGACGCATTAGGGCTAGGTATCACTGACGTGGCCCCGCAGCCAGGCATCGAACGATCGTGACAGGTCCGGCGTGACCTCGAGCCGGGGCAGCCGGAGTTGGTCGGACGCTTCATCAACCGACGCCTCCTCACATGTGACGGCGACCTGAAAGCCGACCGACCGCGCCGTCTCGACGGTCGCATCGTCGAAGGCGCCAAAAGGGTAAGCGAAACTGGTCACCTGCGTACCGAGTAGTTGTTCGAGAGTCGACCGGCTCTGAGCGCATTCCGCGTGCTGGAGCGTTCTGGACTGCCGCGGCAGCATCAGATGTCTGACCGTGTGTGCGCCGATGGCATGTCCAGGCCGGCCGGCGAGCTCGATGACCTCGTCGGCTTTCATGCGACCCGGCGTCGGTTCAGAGGACCGGTGGCGACCGCTCCAGCTTCCGATCGTTTCCACCACTTCATCACGACGGTCCGGCGGGCCCTCGTTGGCCAAACGATAGATCGCCGTGTGAGCCTTCAGCCGCTCGCTGCCCGTTGCCGTTTCGAATACTCGTTCTCCATCCCGGAGATTCAGTCTCAGCACTGACGGATGACGCAGCTCGGGGTTCAGTAGGCTGTCGGCCAGGACATCCCACCAGAACTCGTGACGGTCGGACCGGTCGAGTCCGTCTGTCGTCAGGAAGAAGGTCACCGGTAGGCCGTGCTCGGCCAGGATGGGGAAGACGGTGGTGAAGTTGTCCAGGTACCCATCATCGAACGTCAGGGCAATGGCGCTGGCTGGCACTGCATTGGTCGCGATGGCCTGCGACAGATCATCCAGAGACATCACGTGATACTGGTCCCGCAGATGGGCGACCTGCTCGCGAAAGGCGTCCTCGGGAATTGCGAGATGGTGTGGGTCGACCGCCCGTGTGCCAACTCCGTGATACAGCAGGATTGCGGCGTGTCTGCCCGGTTTCGGGAGATGCCTCTCCGGTGGCGCCGACACGGGCCGGTCGACCTGCCTCACGGAGGTCTGCCCGTTGACGGTTTCACCGGTGCCCGGCGTCTCTTCGGCGACCGCCTTGACCGCCCGGACCGTGACCAACGTCGGGTGGTACGGGTCGTCGACAGCGAATTCGGATTCACTCAGCTCGTGACAGCCGAGGCCGTAGAGGAATGCCGTGGTGACAAGAGTGTTCCCTCTGCCCTCGACGTCGAGGGTCGCGTTCGGGAAGAACTCCTCGAACATGTGCCGGGCTCCGTCAGTGGTCACCCGCCAGAAGTCACCGCCGTAGCCGTACTCGAGACAGACCCGGCTGGCGCACGGGAGCGTCGCCAGCAAGACGCCGCCCGGCTTGAGGACTCGTTCGCACTCGGCAATCACCGCGCGCATGTCGTCGATCACGTGGAGCGTTTGTGTGATGATCAGGCAATCGTATGTCTCTGACGGAAGGTTCGGTGCGCAGCGAAGGTCGCTCACGATGGTAGCTCGAGTGTTGCCCGCATCGAGATCGACCACATCCGCGCGTGCGACGCGCTCACCGCCAAACCTCTGCGTGTAGTCGGGTTCCTGTACTTCAAGCGTCGACCCGGTGATGTCCGTCGCATGTCGCTCGATGAACTCATCGATATAGCGTCGGTCGATCGGGGTGCCCCGTTCGTACCCTCAGTCGCGGGCGATTGGTGATGTGCGACGCAGGTCGCCGAACGTGATGCCGTCACGCACCTCTGGAGGCAGTTCGTCTCGACGCTTGCGTGCCTCGGTCGCCAACCGGTCGATTTCGGCGCGCGTTTCTTCGTGGCGTGCAACGAGCTCACGATACCGGCCGGCCGTCTGATGCAAGTGTCGCTCGCGTAGAAAGAGCGCAGCGACCGGGTTTCTTGCGAACCGCTCGACGTGCTTCTCGACGACCGTGCGGAACGATTCCTGGCGGGCGTTGCTGCCCCAAGGTCGTTGAGACAGTGCGTCAGCCCGCCAGGCCCGCATCAAGAGCGGGCGATCGATGGACGCGCCGCGTCGGTTGCCGTCAAGGACGCGGAGAAACAGATCGTAGTCGTCGAGCGCCGAGAGCGACTCGTCAAAGCCGCCGAGCTCGGTCCAGGTGTCTCGTCGAAAGACAGACGCGCTGTGGGCCAGGGTCGTGTCGCCGATCAAGTCTTCGAGGTCGACCGGCCGGTCGGGTACGACTCGTCGTTCCGTCCCTGGTCCAAGCATCAGAACCGAGGTCGTCACAAGATGGACATCAGCGGCTCTGTCGCTCGGTGTCCCTGTCTCGAGGACTGCGCACCAGGCAGCGTGAAACGCACGGTCCAGCCGCTCACCGGCATCAAGGGACATGACATATGGGTCCGCCGTCGCCTGAACTCCTTGGTTGCGGACGACACCCGGTCGATCGGATGGCACGTCGACGAAGGCGTGGCCACGCGTGGCAGCAAGACGGCGGAGCCACTCTTTCGCCCGGTCAGGTGTCGACGCGTCGGCGACGAGAGCGATGTCACCCGGACCTCCGTCCTGGCTCTCGACGCTCAGCAGTGTTGGGTACACCTGCGAGATGAGATCAGCGCATCGGATGACGGTCGCGACTCGAGCGGTCACGAACGATGCCCTCCCGAGAATCGGCGAAACGTTTCCTGCAGGGCTCTGAGCGGAGCGGTCAACCGCCAGCTCCAAGACGAGCGGAGCGCGTCTGCCTCGGCCTGCGCCCGGTTAGCGGCAGCATCCAGCTCACGAGCGCGCACACCGGCTATGTCGAGATCCGTGGTCTGCCTTGAGACGGTCGCGCCAAGGTCCTGGGTTCGTTCGGACATGGCGTGAAGCTCCTCTGTCCGTCCGGTGACTGCCACCTCGAGCTCTTGAGTCCGCGCGGTCGCACGTCCCAACGCGCGGTCACGCTCGACGTTCTCACGCCGCGCCCCCAGCATCTTGATATCGTCCCGCCGCTTCGCAACCTCCGGAGCCAGCTCCCGGTAGTAGTCGAGCTCCAGCGCGTGAAGATGCTTTGCGAGCTCGGAGGCGTCGCGCTCACGCCGCGTCAACAGTGCAACGAGATGAGTGCGATAGCTCTCGGAATGCTTCTCGACGAGTCGCCTGAAAAGAGCAGGATGGCGGTCCCCTTCCATCATGAGCCGACTCATCGAGTCAGGACGCCGGCGATAGTGAAAAAGTACCGCCGGAAGGATTCGGCCCAAGAGACCGCGCTCGACGAGAGCAATCCAGAGGTCCCAGTCTTCGCAGCCGTCCCGCATCGTTTCGTCGAACCCGCCGACGGCTTCTAGCAGCCCGTGGTAGAAGGGGCTCTTCGTAAATCGATGGGTAGGTGTTCGTGACACCGTGTCACAGGGTCGCTACACGACCAATCCGGGCGATCGCGCGCCTCTGGTGCCCAGGAGGCGCGATACGAGGGTCCAGAGGCAACTGAGACCGGCGATCAAAGCGCCGAACACGGCGGCCGCGCGGCCTTGGAGGCTCCGCGGCGTACCGACGCCCGTCAGCTGCCGCATGAGGAGTCCCAGATTGAACCCGGAGACGTGGACGAGCACGCGCTTGAGGATATTGGGATGCCCGCGCAGATGCACCCGGCGCATCCGGCCGGTCTCATAGAGATGCGCGTTGGGCCGTTCCAGCAGCTCGCCGCGCTGTCGCAGCAGCCGTCGCCCGCGCGCGCCCCGAATCCGCCGCCGATTGGCATACACCGCCGCGCGCGCCCCCGCCTTGCCCTTCCACGTGCGCCGCCCGCGATCCGGCTCCGACACGTAACTCCGCACCCCGATCGCGGCACACCCGACCATCGTCTCGTTGCTGTGATACCCCTTGTCGCCCACGAACTCGACAATCCCGGCGGCGCCGACCGCTTCGACCTGTTCCGCCGCGGTGATGAGGGTTTCGACCATCGTCGTCGTGTCGCCCTCGTCCGCGTCCTGCACCGTCACGCCCACAATGGCCCCCGTCTCCAGGTCGACCGCGTGCTCGGCAGTATGGGCCAGATGCGTCCGCCCGTCCTTCATCTTCGTGATCTTCGCGTCGGGATCGTGCGGGTTCGTCCAGTACCAAGACATCACGCACCGCTTCGAAGGCGACGGCGTACCCGAGCCGTGACGACATGCCGCTGGAGTAGTGCTTCAGTTTGAGATTGGCGAACCGTTCCAGTTCGGCGAACGCGAGAATACGGTCCATCTTCTGCCAAATCTCGGATAGCGAAAGCCCCATGACCGATCCGATCAGGCACACATTGTCGATCGCGTCGAGCTCCGGATTCCAGCCGACGCCCAGCTCCAGCACCGGAGTGAGCGGCGCGCGAACGCGAACGGTGCCGCGATCGGCCGGGTACACGGAACAGATGATCTTGAGTAGCGTGCTCTTTCCGCAGCCGTTGCGCCCCATGATGCCAACCGCTTCGCCGCGGCTGAGGGTGAGGCTCACGCCGTCGAGTACCTGTAGGTGCTCGTAGCGGTTCGGGCGGAGCAGACCGAGAACCTGCTGGCGGACGGTATCGCGCCGTGCCCGCGGCACGCGGAATCCCTTGGCGACGTTTCGTACTTCGATCAACGGGGTCGGCATTCTAGATCCGTCACCAGGTTGGTGGTTCCCGACTCGAGGCCGGCGAGCTGTTCGTCGAGATGGTGAGCGCGGCCCACAAGTTCTTCCTGGCGTCTGCGCAGGTCGAGAATGAGTGCCTCCTGTGCAACGAAGAGGCTTTCGCCGTGTTGTCGCACCGTCTCCAGATGCTTCTCGAACAGCTGCTTGCGCAGGCGCTGCCACTGTTCCGGCTCGGTGCGCGCTTGCCCGATCCGATGAACCATCCCAGAGATAGGGATGGCAGTGCCTCGGTGGTTGTGCTCGAGTGCAGTCAGCCAGAGGTCGATCTCGCAGAGCTCACCAAGCGACACGTCGAAGCGACCGGTGGTCTCCCAGAGGGAACGTCTCAGCACAGCCCGTCTATGGGGGCGGATGAGTGTCAGCAGCTCCAAGACCTCTACCTGCCGGGTCTGGGTGTCGCTCGCGCTCGCGGTGGCGGCGTCGACTGCCAGCACGAACGAGATGTCCGGGTGGGCGTCGAGGTAACGCGTCGCGGCTGCCACGAACGCGGAAGCCGGACTGTCGTCAACGTCCAACAGCGCAACGAACTCGGTAGAGATCCCGGCGTCGACGGCTGCGTTCCAGGCGGCCGCGCGCCCCGTCCGTGGTGCGCGCACGACCGGCTGCCCTCCAGCCTCAAGTGCTGAGAGGGCCTCCATCGTTGAAACGTCGCGACACCAGTCGTCGACGACCAGCAGCTCGACGGGAGGGTCGAGGGCGCGTATCTCCTCGTGCGCGTGGTGAACATCCGCTCCCTGATCACGGCATGCAAGGACCACCGTGGTGCTGATCACGGGTCCGGTCATGTTTTCTGTTCCTCGCGTGGGAATAGCAGTTCATACGCACTCCGAAGCGGCGCCGTGAGCCGCCAACTCATCGACCGCCGCAGCGCGGTCACCTCGGTCCGGCACCCTTCGAGCTCGGACCGGAGCGCGCGCATCTCGGACGCCAGTGTGTCGGTCGCGGTGGGTTCTGGCTCAGCGTTGGGGGACGGTACCAGCCCGCGCAAGGCCTCGAGGCGGGCCCGTGTCGCGGCGACGGCTGGTTCGGCGGTGTGCGCGAGCGCGAATTCCCGTTCGACGTTCTCGGCGTGCAGCGCGGCGATCCGGTTGTCCTTCCAGAGCAGCACATCGAGAAGGCGCGCATCGTAGCTCGGTCGGTGCTTCCTGAACATGTACCTCATAAGGTCGAGATGTGTCTGTCCTGACGTGCAGACAGCACCCATCGACCCGCGCCGCTGCCGGTAGTCGAACAGCACGTTGGGAAGAATGACGCCGCGGTATCCCGCTTCGAGGAGGCTGATGCAGAGGTCCCAGTCCTCATCGCCCTGCGCCGGCATCGCGGGGTCGTACCCGCCGACGTCGATCACGGCTTTGCGCTTGACGAGCGCTGGCGTGATGATCGTCTGCTCGCTCAGCAGGGTCACGAGATCGCATCGCTCGTCGAGGGGCCACAGGTAACTGGCCTCGCCGAAGGTCCGGAGTCGCGGCGACGCGAACGCGAGCATCGGATTCTCGTCGAGGCAGGCGACCGTCGTCTCGAGAAACGAAGGGTGCAGTCTGTCGTCGGCATCGAGAGGGCAGAGATAAGTTCCGCGAGCCTTGGCTATCAGCAGGTTTCTTGCCGCCGCGAGGCCGGCGTTGGCTGTTTGGAAGACCGTCGTGCGCGGGCGGTCGAAATCGGCGAGAATCCTGCGCGTCGCCGCGTCGGTTGACCCGTCGTCGACAACGAGAATCTCGAAGTCCTGATAGGTCTGTTCGAGCACGCTCGTGACAGCTTCGTCCAGAAACTGGCCAAGGTTGTAACAGGGCACGATGACGGAGACGCGAGGTGAAGACGTCATAGATACTCCGCCGCGCGTGGCTCGTACCGTTTGAAGAGCCAGACGCCCCCGGCGACTGTTGCCACTGTGACAAGAACCAGCAGGATGTGTGCCGTCGGTGACGGCACGATGCCACGCACGAGCGCATCACGCGAGAACTCGATGACCGGCGTGGGTGGCCACACATACAGGTAGAGGTGCAGCTGTTCTGGCAAGACGCCGATCGGATAGATAATCGGCGCAAAGAAGAAGCCCGCCTGCGCGACCACCTCCCACACCTGGTTCAGGTCGCGATACCGCAGGAAGAGGACGCTGGCACCCAGCGAGAAGCCAGCGACAATGCCGACCAGGCAGAGGCAGTAGATCGTGTACATCGCAAGACCGGTGAGCGAAGGTGGACGCCCCGATCCGATGAGAAACGCCAGAATGATGATGCTGAACACGACCAGTGTGACCAACGAATTCGAGATCGACGTGACCACCAAGATCCATGAGGGGCACCGAGCCTTGGTCAGAAGGAAGCCTCGCGAGTGCAGCGAGACCAGGCCAGCCTTTGTGGACTCCGAGAAGAAATCCCAGAGAAACAGCCCCACGATCAGATTCAGCCGGTAGTCCGGATCGGACCCGAAGACGAACGAAAAGACGCCCATCAAGAGCACGAACATCGCCAGAGGTTTGGCCAGAGCCCAGACGAAGCCGCCCAGACTTCCGTGGTATCTGACCTTGAAGTCGGTGCGTACGAGTGTCCAGACCAGGCCGAGCCATCGGACAACGGCGCGATCTCGCGGCGGGAACGCGCTACCGCCCAGGAGCGGCGTTGGCGATCCGATGTTCGTTCCTAGTGATGCAGTCGTCATTGCCCTGTGTCTCTGGTGCTATCTTGGCTATCTCTTGGCACCGCCGAAGTGCTGCCTTCGGGTTGTTCTCGACGGTCTCGTTGAGCATCGAGAGTCCCTGTCGTGCCGGGACGCTGTAAGGGTCGTGTTCGAGCGTTTCCAGAAAGTAGTCCCGCGCCGTCGTTGGCTGGCCGCTTCCCATCGCCACAGCACCGAGGCCCATCGATGCGTGGGGCGATTCGGGAACCCGCCGGCGTAGATCCTCGAACACCATCCGGGCCTCGTCCAGCCGACTGAGCTCGACGAGGCACCCACCAAGCCTTCGGTATCCAGTTGGCTCCTCGGGGTGTGACTCGAGGGAGGCGCGGAAGAGCTCGACCGCCTCGTCGCAGCGCCTCGCCTCCTGCAACGATTCAGCCAGAAGGAGTTGGGGGAGCCAGTGGTCGTGGGCTCCGTCGAGCGCTTCAGCCCACAGCACGACCGGGTTGCCCCAGATCTGATTCCGCAACACGGTGCGGCCGCTCAGCACCGCGAGCCAAACACAGGAAGGCCACCGTGATGACTCTGACCACACCGGCCCGACGTCGAACGGCTTGATCACGCAGCCACGCTCCTGCTACGCCGGCGCAGGCGAATAGCCCGATACTGGCCGCATAGACACGGTGCTCTGCCATCGGCTCGCCGCGATCCAGGATGACCGAGGCGCTCGAGGGTGCCAGCAAGAGGAGGAACCACACCAAACCGAACGCCGCGAGTCCTGCTGTCTGGCGCAGCCGCCAGGCCAGGGCGATGAGCAACGCGACGCTGGCCGCGCCCGCGATGACGCGGGGGTCGAGCAGACCAGTCACCGGTGCGACGGCGTGAAAGACCGTCTGGTCACGCGGCATGATCATCAGCATCAAGTAGCGCCGTACCACGTCAAGCTCTACAAGACCGAGTGACCACTGCGGCTGCATCGTGCCACCTGCCTCGAGCGACACCAACACAAACAGACGAGCCGTCACCGCGAGCGCCGCCACACCCAGGAGGGGAAGGTGCATCCAGACCAGGCGCCGTCGATGGTCGGCCGCCGACCCCGAACAGAGCAAACGGTCGAAGAGAATGAGGGCAAACGGAAACATGGCGGCCGTCTCCTTCGTGCCCATCGCGACCAGCCACAGCGAACCGGTCACGGCGAGCCAGCCCATGCCACCGCCGTACATCCATCGACGAGCGGCCAGCAGCGCGAGCAGGAGCCAGGTGGCGCAGAGCACTTCGGACCGTCCACTGATGTAGCCGACCGCCTGCGTCATCATCGGGTGGACGGCGAACAGGAGCGCGGCAATCGATGCAGCGAGCGGAACCGGTGGGCGGCGGCCGTCCGGTCCGCCGTGCTCGTCGCGACTGCGACGCCCGGCTCGGTCTTCCGTGACGCGCCGGATCAGCAAGAAGACAAGCCCGACGTTGAGCATGTGCAGTCCGACATTCGTCGCGTGAAAGCCGAACGGCTCGGGTCCAAACAGGAATCGGTCGATTGCGTACGAGAGGTTCATGACTGGACGGGTCGATTCGTGCAGGAGCAGGCCCAGGAGGTCTGTCGGGTAGAGCAGGGACCGGTTCTCGACGATCAGGCGGTGATCGTCGTAGACAAACGGGTTGTCGAGTACGTTGACGTAGACGAGCCCGGCCAGCAGGATCGGTGCGACGTACGCAATCCTGTTCATCTATAGTCTTTATTCGGCGTTCTTGCAGAAAACTTCACATGTCCGCGCTGCGAATTCTCCACGTTGCGCCATATTCGCCGGATGCTTGGGCGTATGGGGGCATCCCCCGCGTGGTAGGGGCGTTCACCCGTTCGCTGGCGGCCGGGGGGCATGCCGTGACCGTCTGCGCGACCGACATCCGGTCCCGTGAGGCCAGGTTGGATGGACCGGAGCGGGCCGGCCGTCTTCGCGCCTGGCCGCCACGGGGGTCGGGACAGGTCACGACGCGAATATTCCCGAACGTATCGAATCGGCTGGCGTACGACTGGCAGTTCTTCACGCCGATCGGGCTTACCCGGTTCCTTCGCCGGCATGCTCGGGACTTCGATGTCCGCGCACCTACACGCGTGCCGCAACCTCCCCATATCGACAGCCGCACGGCATCTCGGGCGTGCTGGGATTCCCTTCTTGATGAGCCCGAACGGGACGGCTCCCCTGGTCGAGCGCCGGCGTCTGGCCAAGCGTGGGTTCGACCTCGTCATGGGAGATGCTCCGCTCCGTCGAGCCGCCGCGGTCTTGGCGGTCTCGACCGCCGAGCGGCGCCAGCTTCTCGCATTGGGTGTTCCGGACAACGACATTCACTTGGTCCCGAATCCTGTCGATCTGGATGAGTTTGAGGATCCGGTTCCGGCCGGCCGGCTGCGTGCTCGGGTCGGCTGCGGCGATTCGCCGGTCGTCCTCTATCTTGGCAAGCTCACACCACGCAAGCGGGTCGACCTGCTCGTCGACGCGTTCGCGAGAGCAGGACGGAGCGACGCTCTGCTTGTCATCGCCGGGAACGACATGGGCTCGCTCGTGACGATTCGCGCAGCGGTGCGGCGGCACCGGGTCGACGACCGGACGTTCTTCACTGGCCTCCTTGAGGGACGGGAGCGCCTGGAGGCGCTGACCGACGCCGATGTCGTCGTCTATCCGTCGGACCACGAGGTGTTCGGTCTCGTGCCCGTGGAGGCGATGCTCTGCGGGACGCCGGTCATCGTGGCCGACGATCCTGGGTGTGGCGAGATCGTCGGTGAGACTGGAGGCGGGAAAGTCACGCCTCTCGGTGATGTCGACGCCTTGGCAGCGGCGATCCAGTCGGTGCTGGCCGCACCGGACGCGTGGCGTGAGCGGGTGGCCGAGGCATCCGGTCGCGTCAGGTCGACCTTCGGAGCCGACCGCGTGACAGCCGGGCTCGCACGGTTGTATCAGACGGTCTGTCAGCGGTCGTCGGCCGAACGCGCGCGACCAACCGTCACTGCATCGGATCGCATCGAGGAGCTCTCATGACGGGTGTCAGCTTCGTCATTCCGCTTCATAACGGCGCGGTCTGGATCGCCGATGTCGTTGCATCGATCGAGGCGCAGGCCGACGGGCGTCTGATGGAGATCATCGTCATCGATGACGGGAGCACCGATGCGTCGGTCGCGATCGTCGAGGAGCTGACGACGAGGTGCCCGCTGCGGCTCATCACGCTCGACAACCGCGGGCCGGCGGCGGCGATCAACACCGGTATCCATGCGGCGCAATATCCGGTCATCTGTCAGGTCGATCATGACGTCGTGCTGGAACCAGGGTGGATGCAGACACTCGTTGACCAGCTCGAGGACCCGGCCGTGGCCGCTGCCCAGGGCTGCTTCGTCGTGGCCCAGAATGCCGACCTCTTCGGACGGGTGATGGCGGTCGACCTTCGGCTACGGTACGACGCCATCACTGCGGGGCGGACCAACCACGTATGCACAGGGAACTCTGCGTACCGGGCCGAGGCGCTTCATCAGGTTGGTGGCTTCGATGAACAGCTGGGCTACGGTCTCGACAACGACATGAGCTACCGGCTACAGGCCGCAGGGTATCGCCTGGTGTACTGCAGTACCGCGAAGAGCGCCCACCATTGGCGCGCAGGCCTGACCAGCTACGCGAGGCAGCAGTACGGCTTCGGGTACGGTCGGCTCGACCTCGTCGCGAAGCATCCGACGCGGGTTCTTGGCGACAGGGTCTCGCCGGCCCTGATGATGCTTCATCCGATTGTGACTGCAGCGGCCCTGGTCTGCTTTGGCGGCGGCGGTCTGCTGGCGACGGCTAGCAGCCCGTGGTGAAAGTCCTTCGTCATAGGGATCGACACGATTGACCGCTCGTACTACACTTCGGGCATGGCGATGGGCAAACGACGGCGCCGGGCGCGCCAATCGACGATGTGGGTGGCCACCGCAGATTTGCCGAAGAGCGCAGGGCACCCGTTTTACGAGCGCCTGAATCGCACGCTCGACGAGGCGGGCTTCGATGCCTTCGTCGAAGCGCAGTGCGCGGCGTTCTACGCCGACGGGGTCGGCCGGCCGAGTCTGGCGCCGGGCCGCTATTTCCGGCTGCTGCTGCTCGGCTACTTCGAAGGCCTGGACTCGGAACGGGCGATCGCGTGGCGCGCCGCCGACTCGCTGAGCATCCGCGAGTTTCTGGACTTCGCGCTGCACGAGGCCCCGCCCGACCACTCGACGCTGTCGCGCACCCGGCGCCTGATCGACCTCGAGACGCACCAGGCCGTGTTCACGTGGGTGTTGCAGCGTCTGGCCGACGCCCACCTCGTCCAGGGGTACACGATCGGGATCGATGCGACGACGCTGGAAGCCAACGCGGCGATGCGAAG
Organism: Vicinamibacterales bacterium; assembly: GCA_965223015.1. GTDB lineage: Bacteria > Acidobacteriota > Vicinamibacteria > Vicinamibacterales > UBA8438 > CAUZIB01. The sequence continues at coordinate 284,279 of CBDCVL010000004.1, forward strand.
CATCGTGCGCCGGGACACGGGCGAGGGGTACGACGCGTGGCTGACCCGACTGGCCGAGGCCTCCGGCATCGCGACGCCGACGCGCGCCGAGCTGGCCCGCTTCGACCGGACACGCAAGAAGAAGGGGTCGAACGACGACTGGACGAACCCGCACGATCCCGACGCGAAGATCACGAAGATGAAGGACGGGCGGACGCATCTGGCCCATACTGCCGAGCACGCGGTCGACCTGGAGACGGGGGCCATTGTGGGCGTGACGGTGCAGGACGCGGACGAGGGCGACACGACGACGATGGTCGAAACCCTCATCACCGCGGCGGAACAGGTCGAAGCGGTCGGCGCCGCCGGGATTGTCGAGTTCGTGGGCGACAAGGGGTATCACAGCAACGAGACGATGGTCGGGTGTGCCGCGATCGGGGTGCGGAGTTACGTGTCGGAGCCGGATCGCGGGCGGCGCACGTGGAAGGGCAAGGCGGGGGCGCGCGCGGCGGTGTATGCCAATCGGCGGCGGATTCGGGGCGCGCGCGGGCGACGGCTGCTGCGACAGCGCGGCGAGCTGCTGGAACGGCCCAACGCGCATCTCTATGAGACCGGCCGGATGCGCCGGGTGCATCTGCGCGGGCATCCCAATATCCTCAAGCGCGTGCTCGTCCACGTCTCCGGGTTCAATCTGGGACTCCTCATGCGGCAGCTGACGGGCGTCGGTACGCCGCGGAGCCTCCAAGGCCGCGCGGCCGCCGTGTTCGGCGCTTTGATCGCCGGTCTCAGTTGCCTCTGGACCCTCGTATCGCGCCTCCTGGGCACCAGAGGCGCGCGATCGCCCGGATTGGTCGTGTAGCGACCCTGTGACACGGTGTCACGAACACCTACCCATCGATTTACGAAGAGCCCCTTCTACCACGGGCTGCTAGGGCGGAAGGGCCGAGTATGGCCTTGCTCGCTGCGGGTGGCATCGCCATCGGCGTGCTGGCGGCCGAGCGAGCGGTCGCCGGTATTCGCGCCGCGATTCGCTTCCGGGAGCCGGCGGCCCTGATGTTTCCGGTCGTGCACCTCATGCGGAACCTCGCGTGGGTGTCGGCCATTGCGACCTGGTCGATGCGACGGCTCCTGAGACATCGGACGCGGCCTGGGGATAGTCTGCACCCGAGGCCTGTCTCAACCGGCGCCCGCGAGAGCGATCCACCGGTCCCGTCGCGGATTCTCGTCCTCATCCCGGCCCACAACGAGGCGTCAACCCTGGCAGGGGTCGTTTCGGACATCCGAGACTGGCACGCCGGGCTGGACCTTCTGGTGATCGATGACGGGTCGACCGATGCCACGCCGGAGGTCTTGCGCGAACTGGATGTGCGCTGGTTGAGGCTCCCGGAGCGGATGGGCGTCGGCAGCGCCATCAGGGCCGGGCTCCGATACGCAAACCGCGCCGGATACGATGCCGTGGTTCGGCTGGACGGAGACGGTCAGCATCGCGCTGAGGACATCGAACGCCTGATTGTACCGCTCAGTCGGCGTCGGGCCGACGTCGTCCTTGGATCACGCTACACGGTGGCCACTAGGGAGGATGGCCGGGTCGGCCTGCTGGTTTTACTCAAACGTATCCTTGGCGGCTGTCTGTCGAAGCTGACCGGACGATCGGTCACCGACCCGACATCTGGGTTCTGCGCACTCGGTCCTCGTGCCGTCCGCTTGCTGGCGGACCACCATCCGACCGGGTATCCCGAACCTGAGCTGCACCTGCTCGTGAGTCGTCACGCCCTGCGGGTCGTCGAGGTTCCAATTCGCTCGCGCGAGAGACTCGGAGGCCGCACATCATTGACGCCGTGGCGGACGGTGAAGGCTGCGGCACGGGTGGTACTGGCCATGGTCATCGTGCCTCTCAGGGGCACCATGGAGGAGATAGAGGAGCTGGATGCTGACTGACCGCGTGCAGGTCGTCGCCATTGCGATCAGTGTGGCTCTCCTGCTGGTGGTGCTCGAGCTTGTGCGCCGCCGGAAGCTGTCAGAGGACTACTCGATCGTCTGGATTCTCGGTGCCCTGATCCTGCTGGTGTTCTCGGTCTGGCGCGGTCTGCTCGATTCGGTCGCCGCGCTGGTCGGCATCTTCTATCCGCCCAGTGTCCTGCTGATGGGGCTGGTACTCCTGGTCTTCGTGGCGCTCCTGGCGATGTCGGTCGTGCTGTCGCGACAGCGACGTCAGATCGAGTCGCTGACCGAGGAGTCGGCGGTGCTCGCCGCCGAGATCCGCGACCTACGTGCTGACGGGTCGGCTGAGGGTGACGTACCCCGGAGTGGTCAGTCGTCGCTCTGAGGACCCACCCCGGAAGGCACGTGGGTTGACGTCTCGCCTCCGCCTTTCAGAGCGAAGACCAATCCCTGTGTGGCGATCGATCGCACCGCTCGAGCCCCCTCCCTACCTGGGCCCGAATCGGCCCCGCAGGAAATCACCCGTGCCCTGCGCGACAGCAGCCAGGCGGCTCGCCAGTGACCCGCCTCTGAACTTGATGCCGTATGCCACGTTCAGTCCAAGGATTGAAAGTCCACGTCCGACAGCCTGAAGCCGGTTCGTACCAGGTGCCGTGCGGTGCGCGAGGAGCTGATGATTGCGTGCCGCGTAGTAGAGGCGGTCCAGCGAATCGGGTCCGACCGAGCGGGCTCCTTCGTGATACACCGACGCGGCGCCGACGAGCACCGAGGCAAACCCAGAGTGTCGGGCTCGTAGGCAGAGGTCGAGATCCTCGAAGCTGAAAAAGTAATCTTCGTCCAGGAGTCCCACCTTTTCGAAGACCTCTCGGGTCACGAGCATCAGACAACCGCTGACCGCATCGATTGGCCTGTCGGGTGCCGGGCCCTCAGCGGTCGGAGCGTCCAGAGTCGTCCCGAAACCTTGGTGACGCATCCGTCCGCTCCACGGCACGTAGGACATCCCGAGCGATGCGACGCGGTCGGGGTGCGACCGTATCCTTACGACTGGGCCCACGATGCCAACGTTCGGTCTGTCGGCGAGGGCGCGCTCGAGCTGCTCCAGACAGTCGGGTGGAACGAAGACGTCGCTGTTGACGAGCATGACGTGCGCGGCGCCGCGCACGAGCGCATGACGGATTCCGACGTTCATTCCGCCTGAGAAGCCCAGGTTGCGACCGGGCTTGAGATATGTCATGTGCCCCAGGTCAAGCAACGGTCCCAATGCCTGGCGGCAGCCGTTTGACGGGTGGTTGTCGACGACGATCACGTCATCGATCGCACGACGGGACGCCAGCAGCGACCGCACCGAGAGGACCGTCTCGTCGGGCGTGTTGTAGTTGAGGACAACCGCGGCGACGCGCTCGGTCGTGTCGCCGGAGGTTTGAGCAATCTGCGCGGCGTAGAGCCGGCGGCACTCGTCAACGTCGTCCTCGATCGTACGAACAGAGGGGATGCCGTCACGAAGCAAGGAGAGGAGTCCCGGTTCCGATACGAGACGGGTCACCGCGCCTCGCAGGTCTTCGACGTCACCCGGACGGAAGAGCAGTCCGTTCACCTGATCGCTGACGACCTCGGGGATGCCACCAATTCGGGAGGCGACAACCGGGACCCCGGCCAGAAACGCCTCGTGGATGACGAGCGGGCTGTTCTCGGGCCAGACTGGTCGATTCTTATACCGGTTGCGGTTGCACTTCTCGGCCTCCTGGCCTTCAGTGCTTTCACGATCGACAACGGCGTGATGCTGTCGAGTCGCCGACAGGCGCAGAATGCGGCCGACTCCGCAGCCCTCGCCGCGGCGCTCTATCTGGCCTGGGACGACCCCGTTGGTTTTTCCGGAGCGCAGGCGACGGCGGTCGCGGCGGCGCAGCAGCATGGGGTTTGGGGCAACCAGCCCGATGTGACACTGGCCGACGTCACCTTTCCGTCCTGCCCGCCCGGCGCGCCCGGCCTGGCTGACGTCTGCGTGCGTGTCGATGTGTTCCGAAACCAGCGTGCGGGTGGCGACCCGCTCCCGGCCTTCTTCGCGATGCTGGCTGGAGTGACCGAACAAGGGGTGCAAGCGACCGCCACGGCGCAGGTGCTGTACTCGGTGGGTGTCAACGACTGTATGTTGCCGTTCGCCATCCCTGACAGATGGCTAGAGTTTCGCGAGGCCTGGGATGTAGACCCACCGGACCCGCTCCTTGGTGATGCCGAGGACGACGACTCCGAAGGCCTCCCGGGTCCGGCGCCCTACCCGGCGATCGACTATCCGCTTGACTCATTGGACATGGCTGGGATCGGAGAGATGTTCACAGATTGGGACCCCGACGATACTTTTGATGTTGTCGAGCAACAGGGACAGCAGGGTGGCGACGAGCTGGACCCTGCAACTGGCATCGACAGGTACGAAGAAGGTTCCTGGGGCCCTTTGACAACTCTGACGTCAGGCCCGACTGGCTACAGCGGGGCCCTTGACCATGGCCTGCAGGTGACCATCAAGGACGCGCAAGGCGGCCAGATCGCCCCAAGCTTCTACTACCCGATCATCCTTCCCGATGGCCTCGGAAGTGGAATGTCCCGCGTGCGCACGAGAATTCAAACGTGCACAGGCCCTTATGAAGATGGAAATGGCGACCCCATACACGTTGGCCCTGGCGGAATCACCGAATTCACCGTGGAGCCCGGGAACATGGGGAACCCGATCGCGACCGAGATTCAGGCGCTTGTCGACCTAGACCCGGGCGGCTGGGTGGATGACATGGCCAACCCATCGGGAACAGTCATGTATGACGGCAGCCCGATGCCTATATATGGGTCCTACACAAGCGCATGTGAGGATGCAGGCAACTGCACGGGAGGGCGCTCCGCGTACGAAAGCCCGCGCCATCGGGCGATTGCGACCTTCGATGCCGACAACTTCATGCGCGGTCACAGGACCGGCCGCGGGGAAGTTGTCATCACTGGGGTCGTCGGCGTATACATCGAACAACCGATTGGCCAAGACATTGTGGCCCGTATCACGAACTGGAGTCCAGATCCCAGCTCTGGAGGTCTCACGGATGACAGGTCGTCGTTTCTTCGCAGCGTGATTCTCGTGAGATAGGTCAGAGGTTTTCCGGTTGACACGGTGGTGAATGTGATGATTCTGAGACGACGTCGAAGGCTGAAGAGTGAGGCCGGTGCAGAGCTGATCGAGATGGCGCTGACCCTGCCGCTGTTGCTGTTCGCCCTGATGGCGATCGTCGACTTTGGCCTCCTCTTTCAACGACAGGAAATCCTGCACAACGCGGCCCGCGAAGGTGCGCGCCTTTCGGGTCACGCGACCTCACCGCCAGCTGAAGTCCAGGCTCGCGTCCTGGACTACATGACGACCTCAGGACTCCCCGCCGGTGGGTCCGTCGTGATCACACCCACAACCTTCTCTGCCGCCGGGGTGACGTTCAACGCGAGCCAGGTCGACGTCTTTCATTTCCACGAATTCACTTTCCTCGGGCCAATTGCAAACTGGTTCGGCGGCTCTTTTAGTTCCATAACGTTGACCGGCCAGGCCACGATGCGTCTCGAGACAAGTACGCCCGGCTCGTAGCAGCCCGACTCAGTCCTTACCGGTTCCGTCCCGTCTGTCCTGCCCCTGCCAAACCGGCACCGCCGACGACACCACAGTCAGCGAATCACGGCGCAGTGCTGTGCCGCTCATCCAGACGCTGTGGTCCCGCATCACCGCCGCAGTTTTCGTGCCGTGCCAGCCAGCCAGGTCGCCCACGATAGCGACATCCTCAACAACATCTCCGTGCAGGTCGGTATCGATGGTGGTGACTTCACGAGCTCGTGATTCGCTGCTAGGACAAATCCTCCCATTTCGCCGCGCGTGACGATGTCGTTCGGACCCCAATTTCGGCGACAGAAGTCTTACCTTGCTCAGACAGTCGTCACCACCAAAGTCAACTTTTCACGTGCCGGCCCAGCCGGAATTATTCTCCCTCGTCCGGTTCTTTGCCCGAAAACAAAGGAAGAACTCTCGGGGTCTACTTCGGCCCACCGTTTGCCATTCCTCAGGTCGTAACGCTCTCGGAAGCGATTCAGCATCCAGGGCTATCAGGGCTATCAGGGCCATAGGGGAACAATGCTCATGCAGGGCCTTCAAGTAGACGTGATCCGCGGCGTGCACGACGTGTGGAGTCTTTGCCGCCAGCTTGCCAAGCGTACGGAGGGACAGGATCTCGTTGAATACGCCATCCTGACGGGACTGGTCTCACTCGTGTCGGTCGTGTCTGTGGGTTTGTTGGGCGTGTCGGTTGCGGTTGTGTTCGACATGGTCGCGGGCCAGCTCCAATAGAGGCAAGTGGTCGAGATGAAACAGATGTTCATGATGCCACGCGCCGCTTCCCGTCGAGTCGTCAGGCGGCTGGGTGATGCCCGGGGCGCCAATCTCATTGAAGCGGCGATCATCATGCCGCTCATCTTCTTGATGACGTTCTCCATTGCCGAGTTCAGCGCGATGTTGTACGTGCACATGGCGTTGCAGAACGGGGTCAGCCAGGCAACACGCTTCGGGGTCACGGGAAATCTCCTCCCGGGGCAGACCCGGGAAGGCTCCATCCGGGCGGTCATGAAGCAGGAGACACCGACGCTCGCCATCGAGGACGGAGATATCAGCTTCAGTCATATTCCGGTGGGAGGGAGAGGCTGGCTCGGCGGCACCGGCCCCCCGAACGCGATCGAGCGGGTCTCGGTGACGTATTCCTGGCCGATCATGACGCCGTTCCTCAGACCGTTCTTTTCGGGCGATGAAGTCACGTTCAACGTCGAGTCGACAATGAAGAACGAGGCAGCGCCATGACGCCCTGTCTAAGGCCGGTCAGTCGCAGCCGTTTGCGCGGCACGGCACGTTTGCTGGACGAGCGCGGCCAGAGCCTGATTGAAGGGGCGGTCGTGCTGCCACTCCTCATGGTCGTGGCGTTCGGGGTGGTCGAGGTCGGGTCTGCCATTCGGGACGACCAGGTCGTCACGCGGTTGAGCCGCGAGGGGTCGAACCTGATTTCGCGAGGGACGACACTCGAAGATGCGGCCGCAGCGATGGCGGCCATGAGCGGGGAGCCGCTGGACTTTCGCAGCAACGCCAAGGTGATCTTCACGGTGCTCAAGAGAGGCGGAACGATCGGCAGCGCCAACTATGGACAGTTGGCCTTGTACCAGCGGCTCGAGTACGGCGTAGGCGTCGGAAGTAGCCGACTCGGGGGCACTGGGACCTTTGGCCCCGCTCCCGACTACATCGCCATCAATTCGGAGGACGATACCGGGCTCCAGGTCGGGAACGCGCCGGCGGGGGTGGCGTCCGTCATCGGCGGGATCGTCTATGTGACGGAGATCATCGTGGACCGTACCCCGATCACGCCGGTGGCCCGCTTCGGCATCAACGTGCCATTGGAACTGTATTCGATCGCCTATTTCTGAGGTCTGGCGAACTGAGGCGAACTGAGATGACGAGACAACATCGACTCCCGCGCACCCGCCAGAGCGGCTTTGCCCTCATCTATGTGCTGGTCGTCCTGATGGGACTGCTGATCATGGTGGGGTTGTGCGTGGACGGCGGGCGAGCCTACCTGGTGAAGGCCCAGCTCACCAAGGCGGTTGATGGAGCGGCCTTGGGCGCTGCCCGGATGCTCAACAGCGGAAACCCCAGAGGCGAAGCCGTCGCCCTCTTCAAGGCCAATTTCCCAGACGGGTATATGAACACGGGGGGCGCTGACCCGACGGCGGCCAGCAACTTCTATTCCTTGACGACCGACCAGGCGAACGGGGTCAACATCGTCCAGATCACGGCGACGGTGGAGATGCCGACGACCTTCATGAGTCTCGCCGACCGCACAGATGTGACAGTCGGCGGATTGGCAGAAGCACAGCGCCGGATGGTCGACCTCTGTCTCGTGCTCGACACGTCGGGCTCACTCGGGTTCCGTTGGCCGGCCGTGCGGGATGCTGCGCGGTCGTTCGTCAACGCCTTCGATGCGGTTCACGACCGGTTCTGTGTCGTCACCTACTCGAGCGGGGCCGAGGTGCTAGAGCCGATCCGGCCGAGCCGCGGTTTCGACAAACCGGGCGTGATCAACGCCATTCCGCAGGCGTTGCCCGGCGGATTCACGGCGATGGCCGAAGGTCTTTACCGAGGATGGGATGAGCTCCGGTCGGTGCCGAACGGCCAGCAGTCGGGTCTCCGTATCATCGTGCTCTTTACCGATGGCGCCGCCAACACGGTGCCCGGGTTCTTCGACGTTTCTCCGGCGACGGCCCTAGGACTGTCAACCAGCGATTTCCCTAATAACGTCCCTGACCCGGACAACATGACCAGAAATCGCCCGGCGTTCAACGGTCTCTACGACACAGAAACGGGCGTTCGTGGACCCTCGTTCGGTCGGAATGTCCGCTGGTGGAGCACGTTCACACATCCCCAGGCACGGTATCTGCCGCTCGCGAGCGCACATATGCACGGACGGAGCGGCGCGCCGACTTCGTTTCCGCTGGAAACGAACATGCTGACGGTTGACGGCGCTACGCAGAGTGCAGTTCGGGGGCTTCGCAACTTCGATCCTGGCGTTGGTCGCTACCCAGCGGATGTCTGGAACACCAACAACGCGGCGAGGAACCTCGTGGAGATCATCGCTGATGCAGCGCGCAGCGACACCGACGGAAACTACCCCATTCGAATCTACACCATTGGCATGGGCGAGCTGCTTCGGTATTGGGTCGGCACGATGCCCGAACAGCCTGAACGCATCCTCATGCGCGTCGCCAATGACGTCGATTCCCCTGACTACAACCCGGCGCAGGTTGAAGGGAAGAACTACTTCGCCGCGACCCAAGCGGACGTCGGGCCAGTCTTCCAAGAGCTTCAGAACCAAATCATCCGTTTGACCCAGTAAGAGATTGTCAAGATGGTCACGAGAACAGCGATGAGGAACGCCGCGATGCACCGATTGAGTCAACGCTCCAAGAACGACGTTGAAGGCCTATCTCGGCGGAGCGGCGCACGGAGCGTCCTCCGTGCGCTTGTTCGGGGCGAGTCCGGTCAAGACCTCATCGAGTACGCGCTTCTCGCGGGGGTGATTGCCCTGTTCTGCGTGGCCGCCGTCATGAACCTTGAAGTATCGGTCGACGATGCGATCGGCGTCATCGCGACTGATCTCGAGGAGAACGCCGGAGGATAGCGTTCGCCCCGGTTCCATCCTGTAGCGCCCCTTCATCGCCTGATACAACGCGTCTCGGCCGGCGACTGGCAGAGTCTAGTATATATGAGTATATACTGAAAGCTTGTCGTTTCTTGGACGCGTGTGCGGCGCCTTTGCCGCATGCGGGCTTCGGTATGCGGTTGTGGGTGGTCACGCCGTTGCACTGCACGGTGCCGTCCGAGGCACCGTAGATGTCGACATCGCGTTGACCTGGACCAAGAAGTCGCTGGAGGAGGCGGAGCGCGTACTGGGCGAGCTCGGCCTCGTATCGCGACTGCCTGTGCGTGCGGAAGACGTGTTTCGATTCCGTGATGAGTACGTGAGGAACCGCAACCTCGTCGCATGGAATTTCTACAATCCTCACGACCTTACAGAACAGGTTGATATCGTTGTGACTTACGACCTCAAGGGTAAGAGGCGGCAACGCGTCGACACGGTGGAGGGTCCGATTCAGGTCCTCTCGCGGGTGGACCTCATCGCCATGAAGCGATTGAGTGGCCGCCCGCAGGATCTTGAGGATGCCGATGCCTTGGAGCGGATCGTATGAAAGCGGGTCGCATGAAACAGGTGCAACGATTCACCGACGACTACCTCGATGCCTGTCGTGGCATGACTCCGGACCAGATCATTCGATTCGTGGATGATTTCCGGAAACTTCATGGAGGGACTCCGGCACGTAGCAAGCTGATTAGCCTGAAGGTGCCGGGGGATCTGCGGTAGCACGCATCGACGGCCGTCCCGAGTGGCCGGTCTCTTGCAGATCAAAGCCGGGTTATGCCCGGTGATGGTCTGAACGGTCTCGATCTGGGACAGATTTCCTTTCCGACGTCCTACACGCCGCGAGTGCGGCGCCGTGGGAAGCGCCGCGCCAAGGGCACGCCGCCTCCGCAGGGCGATGCGCCCAATCTTCGGATCGGGCCGATGTTCGAGCTCGCCGCCGGGCAGGTCGAACGGCCCTTGAAGGAGCGGTCGAGCCTGGCGACGACCTTGATTTCGTCGTTGGCCCACGGAGGCGCGCTCGTCGTCGGGGTGATCGTGTTAACGCTGTCGCAGGGGATCGCCCTTCCCAAGCCTCAGGACGCGTCAAACCTTATTGCCATTCTGGTGGCGGCTCCGCCGCCACCGCCACCCCCGGCACCGGCGGCAGCCGCTCCGGAACCTGCCGCGGCCGCCCCGGCACGGACCGAGCCGCCGCCTGAGATGATGCCGACTGCGCCACCGCCGCAGGTCGCCATGGCGTTTCCGGACACGTTGCCGGAGGAGACCCCTCCAGAGCTCGTTCTTGCGCCGCCGCCGTCCCTGAGTGTCGGGTTCGGGTCGGGCGTCGGATCCGGGTCCGGGTCGGGCACTGGGTCAGGGTTTGGTGTCGAAGGCGGCGTTGGCTTTGGGACCGGGATGTCGGAGCCGGGACTCGAGCCCGTACGCGTCGGTGCAGGTGTGGAGACCCCACAGCTCGTCCACCGTGTCGAACCAGCCTATCCGCCTGATGCGGTGGCGGCGCGGGTCGAGGGCACGGTCGTCGTAGAGGCGACCGTTGACGAGCGAGGTCAGGTCCAGGAAGTCAGAGTGCTCCGCTCGATCGAATCTCTGGACCAGGCTGCGATAGACGCCGTCATGCAATGGCAGTACTCGCCCCTTCGGCTCAACGACCAGCCAGCGCGATTCATTCTGACCGTCAACGTGAGCTTTCGGCTGCATTAGAGCGTTTTTCATGACCGTGTGGCGGCTGAGTACCCGCAGTGCCGAAAATAGTTGCGGCATTCGTCAGAGCTGAAGCGCTCGAGACAGGTACCAAGGAACGGCCAGAGCGTCTCACTGCTGCGACAGCGTGCGGTGCGAACGAGGGCCTTGAGCTTCGCGAAGCAGAGCTCGATGGGATTGAGGTCCGGGCTATAGGGTGGCAAGTACCAGAGGGTGGCCCCGGCGGCCTGGATAGCCCGCCGGATGCCGGCGACCTTGTGGGCCCCGAGGTTGTCGGCAATGACGATGTCGCCTGGCTGCAGAGTCGGCACCAGGATCTGTTCGATGTAAGCGCGGAAGCTCTCGCCATCGATTGCGCCGTCGAAGACCCCCGGTGCGGTCAGCCCTGTGACCCGCAACGCGGCGAGAAACGTGCTGGTCTGCCGGCGCCCGCAGGGGGCGTGGTCGTGGACGCGCGCGCCACGCGGTGCCCGGCCGTACCGCCGAAGCAGATTGTTGGTGATGCCGGTTTCGTCCAGAAACACGAGGTGGGCGACGTCCCAGGTCGGCGCCGCCGCGTGCCACGCGACCCGCGCGGCCGCGACGTCAGGCCGATCGTGTTCGGACGGGCGGACCGTTTTTTTTAACGGTCAGGCCAAGGGCCCGTGCGGCGCGCCAGACCGTCGGCACACTCGCGGGCGTGGCGAGGGCGTCCTTCAGCTCAGCCAGCGTGCGATCCGGTTGCGCCGCAATCAGATCGGCCAAGGTGTGCAGGTGCGGCTCGAGCATGCAGCGCCGTCCATGTCGCTGGACGCGAGGCGCCACCTCGCCCGTTTCGCGCCGTCGCTGTTTCAATAGCCGCACCCACGACCCGCTCACGCGGTACTTCGCCGCCACATCGGCCGCCTTCATTCCGGCATCGCTGTCGAGGAGCACCCGCTCTCGCAGATCCATCGAATAGGCACGCATCAGTCCTCCTGCATCCGTGCGCGCAGAAGTACCACGACCGCCCCAGGTAGTACAAGGCCTATTTGAAAAGCGCTCTAAAGACTAGACGGGGCCTGCGGCCCCGAACCCCGCCGCCCGTCGCTTGCGGGGACCCCTTTGCCCCGCGCCGCTCCGGCGGGGGCGCGCTGTGCGCGCCCTGCGCTGCGTGTGAATCATCTGGGGCTGCGGCACGCAGGTAGCGCCGCTCTGTACGACCTGATAGAATTCTTTCGATCTCTTTAACGGCGGCCCGGTGAGGCCGCGAAGAGAGGAACCGTGCAAGCTGTCACTCGCCTCATACCACCGCCTCCCTGCTCTGGGTCGAGGTCTTTTCCCAACGCATCGTTTCAGTGCCGTCGCTCATGTCGGGGTCGGCAGCTGAGAGGCTCATCATGCCAGTCGTGATGGAGGCTGATCGGATCGGGCGCGCACTGATGCGTATCTCGCACGAGATCGTCGAACGCAACCGGGCGATCGATCAGATCGCCCTGGTCGGCGTCCGGACTCGCGGTGTGCCAATCGCTGCAAGGATCGCCAAGAATCTTCTCGAGATCGCCGAGCAGGAGGTGCCAACCGGCACCCTGGACATCACGCTCTATCGAGATGACCTGATGCGTCACACGATCGGGCCGCAGCCGGTGCTTCGAGAGACGGAGATCAAGTTCTCGATTGACGACCGCCGGATCCTGCTGGTCGACGACGTCCTCTACACCGGCCGGACGGTCCGCGCAGCATTGGATGCGCTTGTCGATTTCGGACGGCCGCAGCTCATCCAGCTTGTCGTGCTAGTCGACCGCGGGCATCGCGAGCTACCGATCAAGGCCGACTACGTCGGCAAGAATCTCCCGACGTCGCTGAGTCAGAGCGTCCAGGTGAAACTGCTCGAGTTCGATGGTGTCGACGCAGTCGAGCTGGTCGAGAAGACGGAGATGGATGAGGAGGACACGGCGTGAGCGCACAGGCGAGTCGGAGCCCGGACGTATCGGAAGAGCCGATCGCGTTTCCGTCGCGCCTCAGGTCGCGCCATCTGCTGAGTATTGCCGACCTCACGCCTGACGAGATCATGTTGATCCTCAAGACGGCGCAAGCGATGCGGGAGATTGGCACCCGGCCGATCAAGAAAGTGCCCACGCTGCGTGGAAGAACGGTGGTCAATCTGTTCTTCGAGGCAAGTACGCGAACGCGGACCTCGTTTGAAATCGCCGAGAAACGTTTGAGTGCCGACTCTTTGAATGTGGCGGCCTCGACATCGAGCCTGGTGAAGGGTGAAACCCTGGCCGATACTGCACGGAATCTCGAGGCGATGTCGCCCGACATGATCGTGGTGCGCCACGCTGCATCTGGGGCCTGTCAGCTGCTGGCGGACATCGGGCCCTCTCGGATCATCAATGCCGGCGACGGCATGCACGAGCATCCGACGCAGGCGTTGCTGGACGCGTTCACGATTCTCGAGCACAAGCCGGAGATCGCAGGCCTGAAAGTGGCCATCATCGGCGATCTCGCACACAGCCGTGTTCTTCGTTCGAACATCCTCCTGCTCCGTGCGCTCGGTGCCGACGTGTGGGTGTGCGGTCCGGCGACGCTGATGCCGAGCGGCGTCGAGCGGTTTGGCGTCACGGCAACCACATCCGTCGACGATGCGGTGCGAGACGCGGACGTCGTGATGATGTTGCGCATTCAGCTCGAGCGGATGAAGGGGCACTTCTTCCCGTCGTTACGTGAGTACTTCCGCTTGTTCGGACTGACGAAACATCGCCGAGACGCCGCCAAGCCTGACGCCATCATCATGCATCCAGGTCCGCTCAATCGCGGTGTGGAAATTGCGTCCGAGGTCGCTGATGGTCCGGACTCGGTAATCCTGGAGCAGGTGGCAAATGGCGTGGCGGTACGCATGGCGGTGCTCTACCTGCTTGCTGGTATCGAGGAAGGGATGGGAGCGTGACACCCACCGATCAATCAGCGCCGGTGACGGCTGTGGTGCTCAAGGGGGGACGTGTCGTCGACCCGAAGCACGGGAGGGATGGGGCCTACGACGTTCGGATTGAGGCCGGCACAATTGCGGAGGTCGCGAAGGATCTACCGCCGAACGGCGCCGCGATCGTCGAGGTGCCGTCCGACTGCGTGGTGTGTCCAGGTTTGATCGACATGCACGTACATCTGCGCGAGCCGGGTCAGGAGCACAAGGAAACGGTTGCGACGGGGGTCGCCGCCGCCGTGGCCGGCGGATTTGTCGGTGTTGCCTGTATGCCGAACACACAGCCTGTGAACGACCATGTCGGCGTCACGGAGCTGATTCTCCGGAAGGCGGCGGAGGCGGGGCTCGCCAACGTCTATCCGATCGGCGCGGTGTCGATCGGCTCGAACGGCGAACGGCTTGCCGAGATCGGCGAGCTGCACGCGGCAGGGTGCGTTGCGGTGTCTGACGACGGTCGACCAGTGGCGGACGCGTTGCTGATGCGCCGAGCGCTCGAGTATGTCTCGATGTTCGGTATGCCCGTCATCAATCATTGCGAAGACCCGTCGCTGAAGGCGGACGGCTCGGCGCACGAAGGTTATTTCGCGGCGGCGTTGGGTCTACGAGGTATCCCGGGGGCCGCCGAGGCGGTCATGGTCGAGCGGGATGTCACGTTGAGCGAACTGACCGGGGGACACGTTCATGTTGCCCACATGAGCGACCGAGGCTCGCTGCGCGCCGTCCGGTCGGGGAAAGCGCGCGATATCGCTGTTACATGCGAAGTGACGCCGCATCACTTTGTCCTGACCGACGAACAGCTGAGTTACGACACCAACTTCAAGATGAACCCACCGCTTCGCGACGCAGCAGATCGCGACGCGATACTCGAAGGACTCGTCGACGGCAGCATCGACGTGATTGCGACCGACCACGCACCGCATCATGCGGACGAGAAGGCGGTGGAGTTCGAAACGGCCCCGTTCGGGATCGTTGGCCTCGAGACGGCGATTCCGCTGGTTCTTGACCGGCTTCTCCACCGCGGCGTTGTCTCGCTCTCGCGCATTGTCGAGCTGATGGCAGTCAACCCTTCACGAATCCTGAATCTCGACCTCGGCGGATTGACCGTCGGTGGGCCGGCCGATATCGCGATCTTGGCTCCCGACGCGACGACCGAGGTGCGGGCCGCAGCATTTCGCTCGATGGGGCACAACACGCCGTTCGATGGCTGGACCCTCCGCGGTGCGGTGGCCGCGACACTGATTCGAGGCCGAACCGTGTACACGAACGATGCCGTACCAAGCGCGGCGGTGTTTGGTGGCCGGGTCGCCGACTGAAAGTATCCACACATATGACACCAAGTTCGAAGCCGCCGCGGCCACAGGTCTCCGCTCGCCACGAGGACGTCCGGGCTCGGGCGCTCCAGGAGCTTCAGCGGTATCACGTGCTGATGGTCGAAGGGCATTTCGACTATGGCAATGGGTACCACGGCCGCGTGTACCTCAACCCTCATCAGATTTTTCAGGAGCCGTCGCTGGTCTGGCGGCTTGCCCAGGAGTTGATTGATCTGCTGCCGAGTTCTCTCGTCGACCAGACAGAGGTCGTGGCCGGACCTGTGACTGGGGGGGCGCTACTCGCCCACACGGTTGCCGGATTGCTTGATGGGCGACGCAGCCTTTCGCACCCGCCGTGTCGTTTTGCACCGTTTACCGTCGACGCATCTGCGCGCCTGACGTTGCGCCAGACATATGCCGGCATCGTGTCGGGCAAGCACGTGCTGCTCGCGGACGATGTACGGAACACCGGCAAGACCCTGGAGCAATGCGCCGAGCTGGTCTCCGATGCCGGCGGGATAGTGGTTGGCACCGCGCAGATTCACGATCGGCTAGAGTCGATTGTCGACCTGGGAGTCCCCAACGTCGCACTAGCCGAGTACAAGGCTCCGCCCAACTATCAGGCTGATGCGTGTCCGCTCTGCGAGGCCGGAACGCCGATCACGACGTTCTAGCCCACCAATGACTCCGCGGCGACAAAGAAAGCGGAGCGATAGTCCCCCGGCCTACGCAAAGACGGCCCTCGACCGTCTCTACCTCGACTTTGACGATCGCCAGGGCGTTGCCGACCCGGTACATGTGGTCCGCCGGTACCGCAATCCTGCCGACCAGGAGATCGCTGGATTCTGTGCAGCCGCGCTCGCGTTCGGTCGTGTTGCGAGCGTTCTTGCCTCGGTCGAGGCACTCCTTGCGGAGATGACCCCGTCTCCGGCAGCGTTTGTGCGGCAGTTCGATCCGCGCCGAGGCTATCAGGCGATCCGTTCGCTTCGGCACCGATGGATCGATGGTGACGATCTCGTTGCCTTACTGTGGGTGCTCAGACATATGGTCGAGACGGCTGGCTCGGTCGAGGCGTTCTTTCTCCGCGGCTATCGCGTGGACGCCGAGGATATCGGTCCTGCGCTCGACGATTTCTGCTCACGCGCTCGCGACGTCGAGCTAGGCCACGTCTACGAGCGTGGAGTAGGCCGTCGAGGCTTGGCGTACTTCTTTCCTCGACCATCGGATGGAAGCGCGTGCAAGCGACTCAACCTGTATCTGAGGTGGATGGTTCGGCGCGACCGGATCGACTTCGGGCTCTGGCAGGGTGTCGACCGGTCGAAGCTCGTGGTGCCGCTCGACACCCATGTCATTCGGGTAGGTCAGTGCCTTAGGCTGACCACGTATCGTAGTCCGGGATGGCCGATGGCTCGGCAGATTACGCAGGGGCTCAGAGCATACGATCCGGAAGATCCCGTCAAGTACGACTTCTCGCTCTGCCATCTCGGGATGCAGAATAGCTGCGGATTCAATCAGCCGAAGGCGGACCGGGATTGCCCGTTACGCGGGGCCTGTCGGCCACGTTCCGATACAGGGCAGCCGTCTCGTCGACCAGTCGGTCGACACTGAAATGCAGGCGAACCCGCTCGAGGCCATGCCTGCCGTACTCCTTGCGACGATCAAGGTCCTCGAGCAGTGTGATGATCGCGTCTGCGAGTGAGGCGGCGTCACGCGTCGCGACCACCAACCCCGTTTCGCCCTGCTGCACCACCTCCGGAAGGCCTCCAGCATCGGTTGCGACGACCGGGCGACTGCACGCCATGGCGTCGAGGATTCCTCCCATCGAGCCACCGGCCACAGCGCCCGTCACGTAGAGATCGACACCCTTGAGAAGCGATAGCTCATCGGGTCGGAATCCTGCGAGAAGCACATGTTTCTCGAGATGGAGATGCGTGATCTGATGCCGTAGCATCTTGTCGATCTCCCCGTCGCCGACGAGGAGGAAACGAGCGTCCGGCACACTGCGGACCACGAGGGCGGCAGCCTCTATCAGATACCGCTGACCCGCGTGTGGTACGAGGTCGGCGACACTGCCGACGATTGGTGCATTGTGGGGGAGCCAGAATTCTTTGTGCAGGTCGATTGGTGGTGCCGCATTCACATGGACGAAATCGACGCCCTCACGAACGACCGCAGTCCGTTCGGCGGGCACCCCGTCGTCAATCAGCATCGACTTGACGAAGTCCGATAGGCAGATGAAGCACTCTACCTGTTGGTTCTGCCACCGTGAGAACGCGTTGCGCTCGAGGTGTGAGTCGACCGGGGCTGAGGCAACGAAGCGGGTCCGCAACGCCGAGCCGCCGAGCGAGAGGGCCAGTGCCGTCATGGCCGTTGCCTGGCGATCGTGAGCGTGCACGACATCGGGCTGGAGCTCGCGCATCAGACGCGAAAGCTTCCACGCCACGCTGAGGTCCATGGTCATCCGCGGCGCGAACGGATAGAGGTCGGTGCCTTCAGATGCTCGCCGACGTAGCTCGCCGTCGGGATGGGCGACCAGCGCGGCTCTGTGACCGCGCGCACGCAACCCAAGGACGGTCAGCAAGACCTGCCGCTGACTGCCGCGCCAGGACCGCGAGGTGTCCACGTGCAGGGAGAACACTCCCGATATTCTCCCCTCCTCGCGCCGTGTTGGACAGCACTAGCGCATGAGAACGTGTACCAAACGGTCACATTTCTTCAACGGTACGCCAAAGGCGCGCACAGCGCCTCGCTCGGCCCGGCGCGGGGCGAAGGGCCCCCGCAAGGGCACGAGCGGGGGTTCGGGGCGAAGCCCCGTCAACTAGAGGTCGCGTCCGCTGTCGGTGTGCCGAAAAGCCCACAGCTTGGCGAACTTGAGAAACACGTAGTAGGAATTCATGAGCGAGACGATCAGACCGGGGACGCCGTCGCGAATACCTCGCTTGAGGACATAGTTTCGAAGAAAGGTCAGCGGCGGGAGGCTGATGAGCTCCAGCCACCCCGCTCGCCGCTGCTCCGAGACCATCTGCTTGACCGCCAGGGTCGTGTATCGGTCGATGGTCGAGAGGTGGTGCGAGACGCTCCGATACGAATAGTGATAGATCTCTGAGCGTAACTTTCCCACTCGGCCATCGACCGTGACTGACTCATGCACGTGCCGGGCATTCCATCGAGCGACGCGCCGGTCGTAGAGGCGAAGCTGGAGGTCCGGGTACCAGTCCGTCGATCGAATCCATCGTCCGAGGTAGTGCATCGTCCGGGGAATACGGTATCCCTGCATCGCCGGGCCGGACCGCAGGAGCTCCTGGATCTCGGTGGCCAGCTCCTTCGACACGCGTTCGTCGGCGTCGAGCGAAAGCACCCAGTCGTGGGCGGCCAAACCAGTTGCGTAATTCTTCTGCGGTCCGTAGCCCTCCCATGCTCGCGTGGTGACATGGTCGGTGAATTGTTTGGCGATCTCGACGGTTGCATCCGAGCTTCCGGAGTCGACCACAACCACGTCGTCGACCCAGCGTACCGACTCGAGCGCGTCGGCGATGTTCTCCGCTTCGTTCTTGGTGATGATGACGACGGACAGGTCCATCCCGCGAGCGAGTCTATCACCGATTCTGGCGCTCCTCTGGGTCGGGCGAGGCGGTATAATTGACCGTCCGCGGCCGAGCCGCAGAGGGTGAGGTCGCTGTATCCTTCCGTTCCCGAACAGTCATGAATGCTCAACAGGTGCTCGAACTCTTCTCGCGTTGCGGTGCCCTTCTCGAGGGGCACTTCAAGCTGTCGTCGGGCCTTCACAGCCAAGGGTATCTGCAGAGTGCCCTGGTGTTGCAGCATCCCGAGCACGCCGCGACGCTGGGTGAAGCCGTGGCCGACCGCGTCAGAGATTGGAGGCCCGCCGTCGTGCTGTCACCTGCACTCGGCGGACTGATCATCGGACACGAGGTTGCGCGGGCGCTTGGAGTCAGGGCGATGTTCGCCGAGCGGCGCGACGGTCGGTTGATCTTGCGACGAGGCTTTGCCGTGACGCCAGGCGAGCGGGTGTTGATCGTCGAAGATGTTGTGACGACGGGTCAGTCCACCCGAGAGACGATTGACGTCGCGCGCGACAGCGCGGGTGAAGTCGTCGGCGCCGCGTCACTCATCAATCGCGGCGGCGGTGAAGTCGATCTTGGCGCACCGTTCGAGGCGCTGGCAGACGTGTCGTGGCCGACACACGTTCAGCAGGAGTGTCCACTCTGCGCCGAAGACATTCCGATCGTCCGACCAGGATCGAGCCCGGGCTCATGACGCGGGTGGGGTCGCTGACTCCTTGCGAACCTTCAAGTTGACGATCGCGTACGACGGAACCTCCTACGCTGGCTGGCAGCGTCAGGCAAAGGTCGATACCGTACAAGGTCGCCTAGAGGGCGCCCTTGGCGAGATCGAGGGGCGTGCAGTGACCGTGCACGGGGCCGGGCGGACGGATGCTGGCGTTCATGCCCGCGGTCAGGTCGCGAGTTTCAAGCTCGAACACGCGATTGAGGCCGGCGCGCTGTGGCGCGCGCTCAACGCGAAGCTGCCAGATGACATCCGGGTCGTGGGGGTCGAGCTGGCCCCGGATTCGTTCCACGCGCGCTACCGGGCTCGTCGCAAGTCGTACCGCTACCGGATCTGTCAGGGACCGGTTTCCGATCCGATGGAGCACCGCTTCACCTGGCATGTGCCCCAGCCGCTCGACTTGGCCACGATGAATCGCGCCGGTCGTGTGCTCGTCGGCAGGCACGACTTCGCGGCGTTCCAAACGGCAGCGAGCGCCGCAGACATCCGCTCGACTGTCCGGACGATTCTGGAGCTCCGAGTGTGGCCGGAGAGCGACGGGATCGTCGCGATTGACATCGTTGGCGAGGGGTTTCTCCGTTACATGGTCCGCACGATCACGGGAACCCTGGTCGAGGTTGGGCTGGGACGGAGGCCGGTTTCCGAGATGTCCGACATTCTGGCGTCACGGAGCCGTGACCGGGCAGGAGCCACAGCGCCGCCCCAGGGTCTCTGCCTCACGGCTGTTGACTACTCGGACGCTTGAACGTCTCGCTAACAGCTTGTATCATCAAGAGTTACTCGGCGTGGCGGTGTTTCAGAGCGCGCAGATCCGATGAGCTTAAATCAGGTTCTAGGGTGGGTCCCGTCAGGCTCGGTTGAATCCGAGATGGCACGGCAGGTCGATTTCGATCGGTTGCCGGCTCATGTCGCGGTGATCATGGATGGGAACGGCCGGTGGGCGGCTGAGCGGCACCTCCCGCGCGTCGAGGGGCACCGAGCCGGCATCGATGCGGTCCGCGATGTCGTCGAGGTGTCGGCACGTCTCGGGATCGGCGTGCTGACGCTGTACGCCTTCTCGGTGGAGAACTGGAAGCGCCCGGCAGCCGAAGTCTCGGTGCTCATGAGTCTGCTCAAGCGATACCTGCGACTCGAGCTTCAGACCCTCGTCAGCAACAACATTCGATTCAATGTCATCGGACGGGAGACCGAGTTGTCACCGGAAGTCCGACACGAGCTGATGATTGGCCAGCAAGAGACCCAGAACAACAGCGGGATGTTGTTCAATATTGCGCTGAATTACGGTGGTCGCGCTGAAATCGTCGCGGCCGCCAAGCAGGCGATCGCATCTGGGCTCGAGCCTGAAGACCTCGACGAGGAGCGCTTCGGCTCGCTGCTCTACACCGCCGGACAACCCGACCCGGACCTCCTCATTCGCACGAGTGGCGAAATGCGCGTGAGCAACTTCCTGCTGTGGCAGATCGCGTATTCCGAGATCTGGGTGACCGACACGCTGTGGCCAGATTTTCGGTCGCGGCACCTCCTCGAAGGGATTCTCGCCTATCAGAAGCGCGACCGCAGGTATGGTGGCATCAAACGGCCCGCGGCCGTCGGACACTAGGCTGTCGTCTCCTCAGTATGAAAGACCTGGCTGATCGCCCGGCGCCGCATTTCGCCAACGGTAAGGCTAAGGCGCGCACGGCGCGCCTCGCTCGGCCTGGCGCGGGGCAGGGGGCCCCCGCAAGGGCCGAGCGGGGGTTCGGGGCGGAGCCCCGTCTGCTTCTATGACGCGTGTGCTGAGCGCCGCGGTGTTTCTTCCGGTTGTCTACGGTGTTATCTGGTTCCTTGCGCCGATCTGGACGCTGGCGTTCGCGGAAGTGTTGCTGCTTGTGGCCGTGATGGAATATGCGGATATCGCGGCCCGGACCGATGCGCCGTTCACCCGAATCACGACAGCAACTGCGGCGGTGGTCACGTGCGCGGCATTGAGTCTCGTGCCGTCGCAGTTCCCGGCCGTGCTGATGGCCGCGGGCATTGGCATTGCCGTGGTCGAGCTCTCCATGAGCCGCCAGCGGGCAATGCTGGCAGGTGTTTCGGCCGCCATGCTGACACTCCCGTATCTGGCGCTTCCGCTCGGGGCTCTCGCTGCCCTTCGGGCTCAATCTGGCCGCGAAGTTCTGGTGTTGCTCTTGGTCACGGTCATGGTGAGTGACACATCGCAGTACTACGGCGGGCGTGCGTTTGGCCGGCGGCCGCTTGCACCGGCAATTAGCCCCAAGAAGACAGTGGCCGGAGCCGTCTTCGGGTTCGCCGCCGGTATGGTCGTGCTCGGGGTTGCCGGCGAATGGTGGCTTCCCGGACTTGATGTTGGCTTCCGCGTCTTGCTTGGTGCAACGATTGCGGGGCTTGGCATTGTGGGCGATTTGTTTGAGTCGAGCCTAAAACGGGCGGCGAATCTCAAGGACGCGTCGGCCCTCATCCCAGGCCACGGCGGCATTCTCGATCGCCTCGACGGGATCCTGTTCGCGGCGCCGGTCTACTACGCCATCGTGCGCTTCACGACATAGGTTCATAGTGAAACGGATCGCGATCCTTGGTTCCACCGGTTCAATCGGATGCAGCACCCTGTCCGTCGTCGCGGCGCACCCTGAGCGGCTCGAGGTCGTTGGGCTTGCGGCAGGTGGCAACGTCCAGCGTTTCGCCGACCAGGTTCGGCGTTATCGACCTCGTATCGTCGGGATGGTCTCAGAGACGGCGATCTCTGACGTGCGGGACGCGCTGCAGGGGACAGACGCCGGACCAGTAACGTACGCGGCGCCAGCCGGCGAGGGACTGCGCGAGATCGCGACGCACCCCGATGTAGACCTCGTTGTCTGCGCAACGTCCGGGACGGCGGCGCTGCATGCCGTGCTGAGTGCTATCGAGGCCGGAAAAACGATTGCACTTGCCAACAAGGAAGTGCTCGTCATGGCCGGCGCGCTGATGATGCGGACGGCGAGAGCGCACAACGTGGCGATCTTACCTGTTGACAGTGAGCACAACGCTATTCACCAGTGTCTTCATGGAAGAATTGAGGCCGAGGTCG
This sequence comes from Vicinamibacterales bacterium, assembly GCA_965223015.1. GTDB lineage: Bacteria > Acidobacteriota > Vicinamibacteria > Vicinamibacterales > UBA8438 > CAUZIB01. The sequence continues at coordinate 306,770 of CBDCVL010000004.1, forward strand.
AGCGGCTGATATTGACTGCCTCTGGGGGACCTTTTAGGGGCTGGGCAGCAGACAAGCTGAAACGAGTGACCCCTAGCGAGGCGCTCAAGCACCCAACCTGGAACATGGGCCGGAAGATCACCATCGACTCGTCGACTCTCATGAACAAGGGGCTCGAGGTGATTGAGGCTCGCTGGCTGTTCGATGTTGGCCCGGAACGGATCGATGTCGTGGTGCATCCCCAGTCGGTCGTCCATTCTCTCGTCGAGTTGCGTGATGGCTCGGTGATCGCTCAGCTCGGTGTGACGGACATGCGGCTGCCGATTCAATATGCGCTGTCCTACCCCGAGCGATGGCGAACCGAGTTGCCGACACTCGACCTGGCCGCGTGCAGGCAGCTCGACTTCGATCGCCCGGATACGGCACGTTTTCCGTGCTTGGGCCTTGCCTATCGGGCGCTCGAGGGCGGGTCGACCGCGCCGATTGTCCTCAATGCGGCGAACGAGGTGGCAGTCGAGGCGTTTCTCGAGGGTCGACTGGATTTCCAGGGAATACCGCGGGTAATCGAGCAGTCACTGGATGCCGCCGAGCGCGAGGGATGGCCGGAAGCCGAGTCGCTAGCGGCGATCCGGAAGGTTGACTCCTGGGCCCGGGAATTTTCGCATCGCCTGCTCGACGGAGTAGAATCGAAGTGAAGAGGGCTGGAGCGGTGTTTGCTTCCCTTCTGGACGAGGTCGCGGAGTATCGATGCTGACGAGCCTAGTCGCGTTCATATTTGTAATCGGGGTCCTTGTGTTCGTGCACGAGCTGGGTCACTTCCTGGCGGCCCGCCGAATTGGCGTGCGCGTGCTGACCTTCTCGCTCGGCTTTGGTCCCAAGATCGCCAAATTCCGTCGCGGTGACACGGAGTACTGCATTAGCGTGATTCCGCTCGGTGGCTACGTCAAGATGGCCGGCGAGAACCCGGACGACAAGCGCACCGGGGCCGACGACGAGTTCATGTCGAAATCGAAGTGGGAGCGGTTCCAGGTCCTGATCATGGGCCCGGTGATGAACGTCCTGCTCGCGATCGTCGTGATGACGTTCGTGCTCTTTCAGGGAGCGGAGATGCCGGCGTACGAAGACGAACCGCCGGTCGTCGGGAGTGTCGTCGAAGGCTCGGCTGCTGAGGGCGTGGGCATCCAGGTAGGCGAGCGGATCGTCAGTGTCGAGGATCAGCCCACAAGCACGTGGTCCGATCTGTTCGAGGCCGTCTGGCCGCGAGCCGACCGTGCCCTTTCGGTTGTCGTCAGTGATGCTGCCGGCACGCGTCGCACACTGAGTGTGACCCCCGATTCGCAGACCGAGTTCGAGATGGGGGACCTTGGCGTCGGGCCGATCATGCGTCCGCAGATCCGGAGCGTGGCCGACGGTGAGCCGGCTGATATTGCCGGTTTGAAAGAGGACGATGTCATCGAGTCGGTGGGCGGCGAGCAGCTGGATAGCACTCAGTTGATCGAACTGATCAACCAGAGTGCCGATCAGTCTCTTCTTCTCACGATCAGACGGGCTGGTGTCCGCCAAGAGGTCGAGGTCACTCCCGCGCTCGTGGGCGACGTCGGCCTGATCGGTGTCTCGATTAGCCCCTTCGAAGTCACGGTCGTCGACCCGACTTTCGTCGAAGCATTCCAGCTGAGCCTGGAACGCAACTACGAGTGGTCCGGGCTGATATTCAAGACGCTGGTCGGTCTGTTCACGGCCGAGACGTCACCGAAGCAGCTGGTCGGACCAGTTGGGATTGCACAGCTGTCTGGTGATTACGCCGAGTTGGGGTTCCTGGCGCTGCTGAGCCTGATGTCGATGATCTCCTTGAATCTCGGGATTCTCAATCTGCTGCCCGTTCCGATTCTCGACGGTGGTCACATCGTGATCATGGCGCTCGAAGGGGTCTCACGCCGTGATTTCAGCATTCAGGCGAAGGAGCGGATGTTGCTCGTCGGCTTCGTCATGCTGATGACCCTGATGGTCACGGTGGTCTACAACGACCTCACCCGCATTGCGTGGATTGAGCGTCTCATGCCGTGGCGCTAGCGGCCACGTGACGTTCAGTTCTTCGACTGCGACCGCCCCGCGTGGTCTCCGGCTACCGATCGGCTAGAACCTTCCGAATTGCCTCGGCTAGTCCACCTTCGTCGTGGCTGGAAGTGGTTGGCCAGCCCAGCAGCTTGAGCTCGGGGACAGCGTTCTCCATGACCACCGGATGGCCGACGAGTTCGAGCATGTCTCGGTCGTTCAGGTTGTCACCCACAGCCATCACCTCGTCTGTTCCCACACCAAGGCTCTCGGTCCAGGTGGTCAGCATCGTGCCCTTGGAGCAGCCATTGACGGTGATGTCGAGCAGCGAGAAGTCCCGCGCGTCGTACTCGGTCAACGTGATCGAGATCCGGTCGGCGACTGGCAAGCGACGAATACGGTTCGCCAAGCGTCGCATCTCGGCGACGCCGCCGTTGAATGCAAGCTGTAGGGGCGGTTCGGTCAGCGCCGCTTCGAGTGGGGAGTGTTCCGACATGAACCGTCCGTTGATCGCGTAGTAGCCGCTGCGATTGGGATGCCGCCAATCGATCCCTTCATAGATGTACTGCTCCGGTCCCTCGCGGTCGAAGATCAGAGCCGCCCCGCTCCGATGTTCGCGGACCTCAACGATGATCTCCCGCGCAACGGCCGAGTCGAGCAGGCGTCGGTGCCGCGTCCTTCCATTACTCCGCTTCATCAGGGCGCCGTTGCTCACGATCAACTCGACTCGCGTGGAGAGAGCTTCGCCCACCGGTCGTGCGTGGTGGAAGCTTCGGCCCGTCACCAGGACGACATCGAGTCCGGCATCGAGAGCGTCGCGTACCGCGACTCGATTGGCGTCGGGAAGGTCGCCGCGACTGTCGAGAAGTGTCCCGTCGATATCGATCGCGATCAATCGGATAGCCATCTGATCGGTGCGGCTCCGCGAACGCCGTTGGCTAGGGACACTAGTGACGCTGCGAGGCTGGATGACCTGCCTCGGGAGGGCGAGCGTCGAGCTTCGTGGCGAATTTTGCCTCGACATACTGGTCGATGAGCGCCCGAAACTCGTCGGCGAGCTGAGCGTACGATCCGCGGAGGCTCGTCGCGTGGCGCCCGTCGATATAGACAGGGCACTGGGGCGCTTCGCCGGTTCCGGGAAGGCTGATGCCGATATTCGCGGCTTTCGATTCGCCGGGACCGTTCACGACACATCCCATCACGGCCACCGTCATGTCCTCGACACCCTCGTAACGGGTTTTCCACTCCGGCATCTGCTGCCGGAGATAGTCCTGAACGCGCTCGGCAAGTTCCTGGAACGTGCTGCTGGTCGTGCGACCACACCCTGGGCACGCCGTGACGCTCGGCGCGAACGAGCGAAGGCCCAAGGCCTGGAGCAGTTCGCACGCGGCGTGCACTTCGTCTCGGCGGTCTCCGCCTGGTCGGGGGGTCAGCGACACGCGGACCGTGTCGCCGATACCTTCTTGTAGCAGGATGCCCATTGCCGACGCCGACCAGACAAGTCCCTTGACGCCCATTCCGGCCTCGGTGAGCCCCAGGTGGAGTGGTTGATCGGTGTGCTGTACCAGTGCCCGATAGACCGCAATAAGGTCGTGCGGACGTGAGACCTTGCACGAGATGATGATCTGGTTCTTCGTCAGACCAGCTTCGAGGGCCAGCGTCGTGGACTCCAATGCAGATTGCACCATGCAGTCGTTGATGATTTCGTCGGATGTCTTCCCGAGCTGCCGGTCGGTGTTCTCCTGCATCTTCGCCATCACGAGCTCTTGGTTGAGAGACCCGCCGTTGACGCCGATTCTGACCGGTTTTCCGTGGTCACGCGCGACCTTACAAATGGTGCCGAACTGCTCGTCTCGCCGCAGTCCCGTTCCCACATTCCCGGGATTGATCCGATACTTGTCGAGCGCCGCGGCGCACAGCGGGTACTCCGTGAGTAGGAGATGGCCGTTGTAGTGGAAATCGCCGATGAGCGGCGCGTCGCAGCCGGCGTCAAGCAGCCGCTGCTTGATTTCTGGCACCGCCTGCGCCGCCTGGGGCTGGTTGACCGTGACCCTGACGAGCTCGGATCCGGCATCAACGAGCTCGACGCACTGCGCCGCGGTCGCCGCAGCGTTGGCCGTGTCTGTCAGTGTCATCGACTGGACGGCGACCGGTGCGCCGCCGCCGATGCGAACGCTGCCAACTCGTACCTCAACTGTTTGATGCCGCGGATTCGTCATGAAGCGGGAGAACAGACCCTTTCCTCGCATCATACCACCGCGTGACTGGCCGGATGGGCGTAACGGCTTTTGCGTGAGGGTGACCCGCGACGGTGAACCCTAGCGCCTAGACTGCACGTCGCGCATCGCCTTCCGTGCCGCCTTGATCGTCCGGGCGACATCACGCTCGCTATGGGCGGCCGAGAGGAACCATCCCTCGAATTGGGAAGGGGGTGGATACACGCCCTGGGCGAGGAGGCTGCGAAAGAAGGTGGCGTACGCGACAGTGTCGGCCGCGGTCGCCGAGGCGTAGTCGGTGACGGCCTGGTCGATGAAGAATGGGGTCAGCACCGAACCGATGCCATTGACCTGGAGCGGCACGCCCGCGTCGCGTGCCGCGGCGCTCAGTCCCTCAGCCAGTTGTGCTCCAAGTGCTGCCAGCCGCGTGTACAGTTTCGCGGAGAGGTTTCGGAGCGCCCAGACACCCGCCGTCATGGCCAGCGGGTTCCCAGAGAGAGTGCCAGCCTGATACACCGGTCCCGACGGTGACACCTGTGCCATGAGGTCTGCCCGTCCGCCGTACGCGCCGACGGGCAATCCCCCGCCGATGATCTTTCCGAGACATGTGAGGTCGGGGAGGACACCAAAGTGTGCCTGGGCTCCGCCTTTTCCGACGCGAAACCCAGAGATGACTTCGTCGAAGATCAAGATGCAGTCGTGCTGATCTGCCAGCGCGCGCAATCCCTCAAGAAATCCAGCGGCCGGCGGAATGACACCCATGTTGCCTGCGACCGGTTCGACGATGATGGCCGCGACCTCACGGCGGTGAGCGCGGAGCAACCGTTTAACCGATGCAAGATCGTTGTACTGCGCGATCATCGTTTCCGAAGCGGTCGCCGTCGATACGCCGGGGCTTGTCGGGACACCGAGCGTCGTTGCCCCCGAGCCCGCTTGCACCAAGAACGAGTCAGCATGACCGTGATAGCAACCCGCAAACTTGATGACCTTGTCACGCCCCGTCGCCGCGCGTGCAACCCGCAACGCGCTCATGGTGGCTTCTGTGCCCGAGTTGACGAACCTGACGCGGTCCACGGATGGAACCAGGCGACACACCAGTGCCCCTAGCTCAATTTCAACCGCTGTCGGCGCCCCGAAGCTCGTGCCGAGTCGCGCGGCAGCGGCCAGGGCACGTGTCAGCTCTTTGGGGGCGTGTCCGTGAATCAGCGGACCCCAGGACATGACGAAGTCTATGTAGGTGTGGCCGTCCACGTCTTCGATCCGCGAGCCCAGACCCCGGTGAATAAACGGGGGCTTGCCGCCCACGGCGCCGAAGGCCCGGACGGGACTATCGACCCCACCCGGCAGGAGTGACTGGGCGCGGGTGAACAAGCGATTCGAGCGGCGCTGCGACCGATGCTGCATGACGCGGACGAACGATATCACGACTTGGCGGGGAGATTGGGTCTGCCACCCGGAAGGGCCGACGGGTGAATCACTCGATGCTATCGTCGTCGATGTGGGCCGCTACGGTCACCCCACAAGCTTCGCCGCGTCGCGAGCGTAGTAGGTAATGATCATGTCCGCGCCGGCCCTCCGGATCGCCGTCAGGCACTCGAGCATGGCCCGTGGCTCGTCCAACCAGCCGTTCAGTGCTGCCGCCTTCAGCATCGAGTACTCGCCGCTCACGTGGTAAGCGGCCGTCGGATATCCGAACTCGTCCTTCACCTTCGTGATCACGTCGAGGTAGTGGAGCGCAGGCTTCACCATGATCATGTCGGCTCCTTCGTCGAGGTCGAGCGCAACCTCCCTGAGTGCCTCGCTCACGTTGGCCGGGTCCATCTGGTGGGTACGCCGGTCGCCGAACTCGGGCGCCGACTCGACGGCGTCTCGGAATGGACCGTAATATGCCGAGCAGTATTTGGCCGCGTACGACAAGATCGCAACCTGGTCGTGGCCGGTTTCGTCGAGCTCGTGCCTGATCGCGGCGACGCGTCCGTCCATCATGTCGGACGGGGCGACGATATCGGCGCCGGCGGAGGCATGAGAGACGGCCGTGCGAGCGAGAAGCTCTACCGTCGGGTCGTTCACGATTGCCTCGCCTTTGACGATGCCGCAGTGCCCGTGAGATGTGTACTCGCAGAGGCAGACGTCGGTGATCACCAAGAGGTCGTCGACCTGCTGCTTGATCGCCCGGACTGCAGTCTGGACCGGAGCTTCAGGGTCCCAGGCAGCTGACCCTTTCTCGTCCTTCTGGTCGGGGAGTCCAAAGAGAAGTACGGCGCGGAGACCGTCGCGCCGAGCGCCTTCCGCCTCCTGAACGGCTTCGTCGACGGAGAGCTGAAACACGCCCGGCATTGACGGGACTTCACGTCGCACGCCGCTTCCGGACCGCACAAAGAGTGGATAGACCAACATCTCCGGAGTGAGCCGCGTCTCGCGTACCAGGTCGCGCATGGCGGCCGATCCGCGCAGGCGGCGTAGGCGGTGCGTCAGTTGGAGTGGCATCGTCGTCATCCTGTTGTCTGCTGGGTCGCGGCGAAATGGGACACAATCGCTTCAACGAGGGCCGGGACTGTGTAGGTTGTCGGCATGATCGTTGTCTGGATGTTGAGCTCCGCTGCGGCATCGGCGGTCACCGGTCCGATCGACGCCACAGCCGTGGTGCGGAGCAGGTCGACCGCCGGGTCTGGACCGAGGATCTTGACGAAGTTTCGCACGGTCGATGCGCTCGTAAACGTCACGACGTCTATCTCCTGCTCGAGCAGCATCTTGTAGATGTCGGGGCCCGTGTCCTTGTCGCCTTCCGCTAGTTCAGTGCGGTACGCGGCAACGTCGACGACGTCGGCCCCAGCCTGGCGAAGCTCTTTCGGGAGGACCTCGCGTGCGATATCGGCGCGGGGCAGCAGAATCCGTCGATCGGAGAGGTCCTCACGCTCCCGCAACGCTGTGACGATTGCCTCGGCTCTGTGCTCGGTCGGCATGAAGTCGACGTGCATCCCACGTTCCGCCAGCCGTCCGGCTGTGGCCGGTCCAATCGCACACAGGCGCACCCCCTTGAGCTCTCGAACGTCACGCGAGCCCCGGCAGAGTCGCTCCATGAACGCGTCGACGCCGTTGACCGACGTGAACACGATCCAGTCGAAGGTCCTGACCAGGTCACAGGCTTCGTCCAGGGGGCCATAGTCCTCCATCGGAACGATCCGAATCGTTGGCGCCTCGATCGGCTCGGCGCCCAGGCTCCAGAGTTGGTCGACGAGCGCCGAGGCCTGTTCCTCCGGTCGCGTAATGAGGATCCGCTTGCCGAAGAGCGGTCTCGAGTCGAACCAACGGAGGTTCTCTCTGAAGGAGACGACCGGACCGACCACGAGAACACCGGACCCGCGCCGTTGCGCTTCCCGAACGAACTGCTGAATCTCGGAAAGCGTTCCCTCTATCGTGCGTTGGGTCGGCAGCGTTCCTTGGAGAATCAGTGCGGCCGGCTCTTCCGGTGAACGGCCGTGGGCCAGCAACTCATCGATGATCACCTCGAGCTGTGCCCCTCCGGCGTAGCTGACGATGGTTCCGGCGAGTGGTGCCACCTTGTCCCAGTCGACGTCCGGCGGAGTGTTCGTTTCCGCCTCATGACCACGGATGAAGACAAGGGCATCGCCGGCTTCGGGATAGGTCAGGGGTACTCCGGCGTAACAGGGTCCGCCGATCGTCGGAGGGATTCCGGGGACGACCTCGAACGGGATGCCCTGCTTGTGGAGGAACAACGCCTCTCTTCCGCCACTGTCGAAGATGAAGGGATCGCCCCACTTGAGTCGTGCGACGGTCTTCCCCTCGTTTGCTTTGTCAGCCAGCAGCAGATTGATCGCGTCCTGCTCCAGCGGCTGCGGCGCGGCGGCCCCCACGTCGAAGCGCTCCGCATCCGGGCGGACCGACTTCAGGAGTCGGTGGTGAACGAGTCGGTCATACACGACGACATCCGCCGTGCTGAGGGACCGAAGCCCTCGGACGCTAATGAGGCCCGGGTCTCCTGGCCCCACACCAATCAGATACACACTCGCGGGTTTCATGCGCGATGCTCGGCGATGATGTCTGCGGCTCCAGCCCTGATGAGCGCGCTGGCGACCTGCTGGCCAAGTCGGATCGGGGAGTCGGCCGGTCCCCGCTGTTGGTCGTGGAGCGCCCGTGACCCGTCGACTGATGCCACGACGCCACGTAGCGCAAGGTCGTCACCGGCCGGCACGGCGAGTCCTCCGATTGGGACGTGGCAGTCGCCGCCGAGCGCATCCAAGAGTGCGCGCTCCGCTTGCAGGGCCGCCATCGACGCCGGATCGTTGACCGTGGCCATTACTTCGATCGTCCCCCAGTCATTCGCGCGGGTTTCGATCGCGACGATACCTTGCCCCGGTGCGGGCACACACTGGTCGAACGAGAGATGCGCCGAAATCCTGTTCGCCAAGCCCAACCGGACGAGTCCGGCAGTGGCAAGCACAAGGAGATCGTACGCGCCCTCGTCGAGCTTCCGAAGGCGCGTTCCCACATTTCCGCGAATCTGCTCGAACCTGGCACCGGGAAACTGTGTGGCAAGCTGGGCCGCGCGACGTACGCTGCCCGTCCCGACGCGCGGGTGCTCACCCAGCGATTGCATGAGCACGCCGGCATCGTCGAAGTCTTCGTTCGATCTCTGGGTCGGAAGGGCGAGGGCATCACGTGCGTCCTCTCGCGGTAGCACGGCGCAAATCGAGAGACCAAGCGGCAGCTCTGATGGAAGATCCTTGGCGCTGTGAACGGCGAGATCGATTGTGCCATCGAGCAGCGCCGCCTCGATCTCCTTCACGAAGACCGCCTTGCCACCAACGTCTGCCAGCGGTGTCTGCGACAACCGGTCACCGGTCGTCTTGATCGTGACTACCTCACACGGTGGTCCTCCCGCTCGGGTGATGGCCGATTCGACCGCTTGCGCCTGCCAGAGGGCGAGCGGACTGCCGCGGGTACCAATTCGCAGCGCCGTCACCGAGTCCTCGGTGACGGGACCGCAGGTCGAGCAGGCGCCGTGGCGGCGTCCGAGTCTGGGTTGCCCGGCTCCTCCGGGAGCTTGAACAAGCGGTTAAGTGCGTCTGCGTAGACCGCGACCGTCTCCTGGTCGGTGGCCGACTTGAGTTGCTCAGTCGGCGCCAACAGGAGCTTCTCCACCAGGAGGCGTGTGACCTCTTCGACCCGTTCGCGAGATTCCGGGGGAAGCGAGGAAAGCTTGGGTTCGAGTCGAGCGAGTTCCGACTGACGGATCGTTTCGAACTGGCGGCGTAGCGCCACGACCGTTGGGATGGCCGCGCGCGACCGGAGCCAGACCACGAACCGGTCAACCTCTTCTTCGACCAGCAGTTCAGCTCGGTCGACCTGAGATTGCCGCCGCGTCAGGTTCTCTCGCACGATGGTGCGGAGGTCGTCGATGTTGTACAAGAACACCTGCTCAACCTCGCCAGACGAAGGTTCAACATCGCGTGGTACGCCGATGTCCATGATGAACAACGGCCGGTCGCGTCGCGTACGCATCGCGGTGTCGAGGTGCCGGCGCGTGACGATGGGTGTTGCCGATCCTGTGGCGGTGATGACGATGTCGGCGGACATCAACTGTGCGGTCATGTCCTCCCAGGGAACCGCTCTGCCGTCGACTTTCGCGGCGAGCACGGCCGCGCGAGCAGCGGTCCGACTGGCAACGTAAATCTGGCGAAGCTCGTGCGAACGCAGGTGCGTCGCCGTCAGTTCGGCCATCTCCCCGGCGCCGATCAAGAGTGCTCGACGACCCTTCAGGGAGCCGAAGATCTTCCGCGCCAGTGAAATGGCTGCGAACGCGACCGACACGGCTCCCTCCCCGATACCAGTCTCCGAGCGCACACGCTTGCCCACCGCGAACGACCACTGGAAAAGGCGATTGAGGAGTGCGCCGGTGAATCCGCCCTGGGATGCGATCGTGAACGCATCCTTGACCTGTCCAAGAATCTGAGGTTCGCCGACGACCAGCGAATCCAAACCCGCAGACGTCCGGAAGAGGTGCCGGACGGCGTCGTTGCCTTGGCGGCCATAGAGATGGGGCGCAAGCTCGGACTCTGCAACGTCGTGGTATGAGCTCATGAACGCGACCAGCGCCTCACGCTCTCGCGCCGCGTCCTCGCAGATGGCGTAGATGTCGGATCGGTTGCACGTTGAGAGGACCGCAAGCTCGGTGATGCCTGGCACTTCGCCCAGTACGGACAGCGCGTCGGGTACTCCTCGCCGTGAGAAGTCGATCCGCTCACGGAGGTCAACCGGAGCGCTGTGATGGCTGGCACCAAGAAGGATCAGGTTCATGACTGTGGCGACACTTCACGACATCAGTAGAAGTTGTGGCTCTGTGTCACGAAGTAGCTGAGGGGCACGAAATTCAGCAGGAGGATAGTGAACCCGATGGCTGACAGCAGCGCGGCACGCCGCCCACTCCACCCGATGGACCGGCGCGCATACAGCGCGAACGAGTAGACGACCCAGCACAGCAGCACGACGAAAATCTTGGGGTCGAGCAGTGACATCGCTTGCACACGCGGGTCGGCGCTGCCCGGCTGGATCTGCACCAGCCACACCGCACCGACAACCAAGCCGAGTGTCAGAAACAGCCATCCGACGGCCACTGCGCGACTGTTCATAACGTCGAGAACCTGCAGCGACGGCAACCGCGCGTAAAAAAAACCAAGATGCTTGGCCTTGAGCTCTTTGAAGAGCAACACGTACGTGATGCCGACCACGCACGCTAAGGCGAAGCAGGCATAGGCAGACAGCAGCGCCGAGACGTGAATCGCAAACCAGGGACTATCGAGTACCGCCGGCCGCTCGGCAACGCTGTTAGTGACGGCAGGGATGATTTGCAGGATGGCCATCAGCGGCACGATGAATACCCCCATCGCGCGCTCGACGGTCATCATCTCGGTGTAGAGATACGCCAGGGCCAGCAAGCAGACAAACGCCGAGACCGCACCGGTCGTGCCGACGAACGGAATGTGACCCACCTGCATCGTTTGCATCCCGATCACGAAGGCGTGCGTCAGCGCGCCAAGTACCAGAGTCACGGTCGCGACGCGTCCGGCCGCTTCGTTTCGCCGCGCGAAATACACAGCATACGCACCGCTCGCGACGACGTAGAGGACAAGGGGGAGGATGTTCATGAGTGATCAACCCTTTGGTCCGAAGTACCCCTGCTTGGTGCGCGCAAAAACGTCGTCGCGGTCGACCCGTACCACGATTCGGCGCCATCGGCCGTTGCGCAGGGGATTGGCCGAGATGTATCCGAGCGAGTACTGGTTCGACAACTCGTCAGAGATCTGCTCGTAGATACCGGCGAGATCGTTGGCGTCGTCGGGGAAGAATGCGCGACCACCGGTCTCCTGTGCCAGCTGGCGCAGCACGAAGTCAGCTTCCCGAAAGCCGCTACCGCTTTCGTCAACCTTGAGCCCGATCGTGTAGATTGCCGTCTCGGAGCGCTTGGCCAGGTCGAGCACCTCCTCGAAGGTCACAAGACTGGACGTGTCCTCACCGTCGGATAGCACCACGATCGCTTCACGCCGGACGTCCTCCACCCGGAGCGGCGCCTTCCCGATCTCCTTGAGCGAGATGTAAAGCGCGTTGTAGAGGGACGTCGACCCACCGGCGGAGGTCTGTCGAATCGCCCTCTCGAGCTGCTCGATATCGTTGGTGAACGTCTGTAGGACGTCGACGCGACTGTCGAAATCGACGATCTCGGCCAGGTCGTCCGGATTCAGGCGCTGGGCGAACCCGATCGCGGCCTCCTGCGCCGTTGCCATCTCTTCATCCATACTGGCGCTCGTATCGACGAGGAGCGCCAGGGCGATCGGGAGCTGCTGCCGCGCGAAGTACGTGATGTCTTGCAGGACACCGTCCTCGTATACCCGGAAGCTTTCCCGACTCAGGTCGGTGACGAACCGGGCGCCCCGATCGGTGACGGTGACGTTCAGTGAGACGACATCAACACCGGCTCGGAACGCAGGTTGCTGCGGTGCGGTTGGATCTGCCGGTGGCGTCCGCTGCTGTCCGCTCACAGCGACCGCGAGTGCGGCCACGACCACCGCTCCGGCGACGAGGAAACCACGGGGTCTAGTCATTGAGGGCGTTGCCGGTCTTCACCGGGACTCCGCGCGCGTCGAGACCATCCTGCCGCACGTCGATGTCGATACGCTCGGGCGGAATCAGCGTAGCAGGTCGGGAGTATTCGATGAGGTACTGGCCACGTATCTGGGCTGCGAGGCGACGCAACGCCTGTTCGGTCGAGGCGCTCAACAAGAGGTCGTGCCGTCGCCCACCAGTCGTTGAGGGACCAGCATTCAGGAATCGATCTCGTTCGATATTCTGAAACTCAAACGGACTGGACCCGAGACCTCGGTCCAGGAATGAGCCTGGCCCAAGCGCCCCGACCGTTTGTCCCGCTCTCGGCCGAGGACGTCCCTGTGACAGCACGACCGTGTGCAGGACGACGCCCGCGTCCACCAGGCGATCAAGCGCCGTCCGGTCGTCCATGTTGCTGTAGTCGATCCCAAGCGTCGAGAGGACGACGATAATCGGTCGGTCAGCACTCCGCCGAACGAAACCCTTGCTTGTCTCGACCGCCGCATCGAGGAGATAGCTTGCCGTCGAGGAGTACGAGAAGATCCCGTCTACCCCCTGGGCGAGTTGCTCTTGGTCCTGGCTCGCGTTGGCGAGGATCCTGGGGGTTCCGCCAAAGCTGACAATCGAGATCTCGTTGCCCTCATGCATCGAGTCGACGAACGCGGCCGCCCCCTTTTTGAAGTCGCCCATGGCCCGTCCGGCAGCCTGGCTCGTGTCGACAAGTAGCGCAATCTGCTTGGGCTCCGTGTCGAGCCGGACGCTCAAGACCTCGCGCTCGACGTCGTCCTCGATCACGACGAAGTCAGAGGAGGTGAGGTTGGTGACGGGAGCGCCGTCGCGATCGACGACCGTAGCAGCCAGCTCTCGCGTGACTGACTGCGCGTGGGCCACCCCGTCTGTGGTCGACAGGGCAACGCTGGCTGCAAGACCGATCAGGGTTGTTTGGACGAATCGCACTGGAAATCCCTCAGGATCGCGCCAGGTGCTGCCAGGCTGGCTCCCTCCTTCGAAGTATAGGTCCCTGTCTCCGACACCGTCAAGACGGTTCGTTCTCCGAAACCTATTGCAAATGCAAGACTTGCGAGATTGGTAGAGCGTCACCGCCCCATGTGCCTGTTTCTTGACCGCCCACCCGGGCGCATGTTACAAATACCCCGGTTTTCCGGTCCTCATATCGCGTCACTTGCCACGGCAAGCCCTGTTTGGCGCGAGCGATCACCGCGAGAGGCTTTCTGGGTCATGTTGGACACGTATATCCCGATATTTCTGTTCACGTTGGTTGCGATTGGCTTTGCGATCTTCACCTTGATTGTCTCAGGACTCGTCCATCCGAAGAGCTATAACCGCGTCAAGTTAGAGCCATATGAGTGTGGCATCGAGCCGCTCACAGATGCGCGTGATCGCTACAGCATTCGCTACTACTTGATCGCCATGCTGTTCGTCATCTTCGACGTGGAGACCGTCTTCATGTTTCCATGGGCGGTGATCATGGACGAGCTCCTTCTGTTCGGCCTGATCGAGATGATGGTGTTTCTGTTCATTCTCGTCATCGGCTACGCGTATGCGTGGCGCAAGGGTGCGCTGGACTGGGCGTAGGGCTTTGAGTGTCTGACGGCTGCTGATGGCTGACGAGAAGAAACCCGACGACGAAGCGGCGAAGCCTGCAGCGCCCACGGCCAACCCGCCTGCAGCGAAACCGGCCACTGGAGCGCCGAAGCCCAAGCCGAAACCCAAGGCTCCGCCAGAGGCCCCCAAGGGGCCTTCCGATCCCCCGCCACCCGAGGAGATGGAAGTGCCGTCGTATGTCGCGGCGCTCCAGAGTGGCGTCCCTGGCGCGGTGGAGGCCCTCAGCTTTTGGGTCGGTGACTGGACGGCGATCGTGCCTGCGGATCGACTGCTCGAGGTAGCCCGCTTTCTGAGAGACGATCAAACGACTGCGTTCGACTACTGTTCAGACGTCACAGCTGTCGACTGGCCACCGCGAGCACAGCGCTTCGACATGATCTACTGCCTGTCTTCGACCCGTCTGCGTCAGCGAATTCGGGTGAAGGTCCGAGCTGCCGAGGGCGACCCCGTGCCCTCGGTGGTTGAGGTCTGGCCCGCGGCGAATTGGCTCGAGCGCGAAGTGTATGACCAGTACGGCGTGAACATCGTTGGGCATCCTGACCTGCGGAGGATTCTGATGCCAGATGACTGGCAGGGACATCCACAGCGCAAGGACTATCCGCTCGAGGGACCTGGCGAGTTCCTGATGGAAAACCCCCAGGATTGGCTCCGTCTGCGCAATCTGTCTGACGAAGCGGAAATCGAGTAACCGACGTCATGAGCCTCGACACACCACGCGTAGACGCGAACTCTGCCTTCGACGCCGACGAGCTCGTGCTCAACATGGGGCCGCAGCACCCCAGCACTCATGGGGTGCTCCGGGTCATTCTTCGGCTCGACGGCGAGCGTGTCGTGCGAGCCGACTGCGTCATCGGCTACATCCATCGCGGTGTCGAGAAGCTGTGTGAGAACCGCGATTGGACGCAGATCATCCTGATCACGGACCGGATGGACTACGTCGCCGCAGCAACGAGCAACCTCGGCTACTGCGAGGCGGTGGAAAAGCTGATGCAGGTCGAAGTGCCACGCCGGGCGCGATACATCCGCACGGTGTTGGCAGAGCTTCAGCGGATTGCCAGTCACTGTCTGTGGCTGGGCACGCACGCCATGGACATCGGTGCCATGACGGTACTGATGTACGCGTTTCGCGAGCGGGAACTGGTGCTTGACCTGTTCGAGGAGTACTGTGGCGCTCGGCTGACGTACAACTCGACCCGGGTCGGCGGGCTACCGCTGGACATCCCGTCAGGCTGGGACAAGAAGGTTCTGGCGTTTTGCGACTTGATGGAGCCCAAGCTCGAGGAGTACGAGCAGCTTCTGACCAACAACCGGATCTGGCTTCAGCGGACCCGCGACATCGGGGTCATTTCTGGCGACGAGGCCATTGCTCTCGGGCTGTGTGGTCCGCCCCTTCGAGGTTCCGGCGTGCCGCGGGATCTCCGAAAGGACGAGCCGAACGCGGCGTATGAGGAATTCGATTTTGATGTGCCGCTCGGGACGAAAGGCGACACCTACGACCGGTATCTGATCCGGATGGAGGAGTTCAGGCAGTCAATTCGGATCATTCGTCAGGCAGTTGAGGGGCTGCCCGAGGGACCGGTGATGGGGAAGGTGCCGCGTCTGCTCAAGCCGCCCGCAGGCGAAACGTATCACGCGATCGAGTCGCCGAAAGGCGAGCTCGGGTTTTTCATCGTGAGCGACGGCAAGTCAACCAATCCGTACCGCTTCCGCGTTCGGCCGCCGTCGTTTTGCAATCTCCAGGGCCTGAGCCGAATGGTGGAAGGCCACCTCGTTGCCGATGTGGTCGCCTTGATCGGTACGATCGACATTGTGCTCGGAGAGGTCGACCGCTAGCGGGATCAAGAGCGACCTATCATGATCGACACCCTGGTCATTCCGCTTCTGAAGATCGCGGTCCTACTGAACGCACTCTTGGTCTCGGTGACGTTCCTTGTCTTGATGGAGCGGAAGGTGATTGCGTGGGCGCAGTCCCGCCTCGGACCGATGCGGGCCGGCCCGCACGGCATCCTTCAGGCGATCGCTGATCCGATCAAGCTGATTCTCAAGGAAGACATTACGCCTGCCAAGGCAGACAAGTGGGTGTTCACCCTGGCGCCGATCATGAGTCTGGTGCCGGCGCTGGTGGTGTTTTCGGTCGTCCCCTTTGGCCCCGATCCCCTGTGGCATTACGTCAGCGACATCAACGTTGGCCTCCTATTCATCGTGGCGGTCACATCGATCGGCGTCTACGGGATCATCCTTGGCGGATGGGCGTCAAACAGCAAGTATCCGTTGCTGTCGAGTCTCCGCGCGTCGGCACAGCTGATCAGCTACGAGATCGCTGTGACCATCACGCTTGTGAGTGTAATTCTGACCGCCGGCACACTGAGTTTGGTCGAGATCGTCGAAGCTCAACAGGAGGCGGGCGTGTGGTTCGGCTTTGTCCAGCCTGTTGCGTTGGTGCTCGTGTTCATCGGTGGGCTCGCCGAAACCAACCGCATTCCGTTCGATCTGCCGGAGGCGGAAACGGAGCTCACAGGTGGATTTCACACCGAGTACAGCGGGATGCGCTTCTCGCTCTTCTTCCTGGCCGAGTACGCCAACATCATCGTGATCTCCGCCGTCGTCGTGATCATGTTCCTCGGGGGGTGGCTTCGGCCGTTCCCCAGCGTGGGGGCGCTGGCCTTTCTCGACATCATTCCGAGTTGGATCTGGTTCATCGGAAAGATCTTCTTCTTTCTCTATGTGTTTATCTGGCTTCGGGCCACGCTTCCACGCTATCGGTATGACCAGCTGATGCATCTGGGCTGGAAGGTCCTGATCCCGATTGCCCTCGTCAACCTTGTCGTGACCGGCATCGCGAAGGTCGTTTTCTGAGATTCTGATGTCTGTCGACGCATTTGTGTTCTACCTACTGGCGACGCTGATTGTGGGTCTGGGAATTCTGGTGATCACCGCCCGGAGCGCCGTCCATAGCGTCCTGTTCCTCGTGTTGGATTTTCTGTTTGTCGCAGCGCTGTACGTCACGCTGAACGCCGAGTTTCTTGCCGTCATCCAAGTGATGGTGTACGCCGGCGGTATCGTGGTCCTGTACCTCTTCGTTGTCATGCTGGTCAATCTCAAGCGGGCCCCCGAGGCGCACGCTGACAGCCGTCGGCTAGGCGTGGTCGGTATGGCTCTGGCTGGGGTGGTCCTCCTCGAGCTCGTTGCAATCGCCGTGTCGTCGCCAGGGGCTGGGCCGGCCGTCGGCCGGCCAACAGCGCAACTCCCGGCTGGGATGGCCGGTGGCAATACGCAGGAGCTCGGATGGGTGCTGTACACCGATTATCTGATTCCGTTCGAGCTGGCGTCGATGCTGTTGTTGGTCGCAATGATCGGCGCGATCATTCTGGCGAGACGAAGCCTGTAGGTATCATCGTGCTCGAGATCTCACTGCTTCACTATCAGCTACTGGCGGCGGCGCTGTTCATGATCGGTGTGATCGGTGTTCTCGTACGACGGAACATCATCATCATCTTCATGTCGATCGAGCTGATTCTGAATGCCGTCAACATCAATCTCGTGGCCCTGTCGAATCAGTTCGGAAACCTTTCAGGACAGGTGTTCGTGGTGTTCATCATCGCCGTGGCGGCCGCGGAGGCGGCTGTGGGGCTCGGAATCCTGCTGGCGTTCTATCGCAACAAAGAGTCCGTGAACATCGATGAGATGACGATCATGCGGTGGTAGCGGCTGAAGGACTCACACGACAATCGACGACGCTCGACCCACGACTGACGACTAACGACCTTTATGGATCTCATCTGGCTCATCCCGATACTCCCGGGAATCGGCGCCGCGCTCAACGGAATCGTCGGTATCCGCTACTTCAGCAAGCGGACGGCCGGTCTCGTGGCATGCGGCACGATGGCGGCGGCTTTCGTTCTGTCGGCCACGGCGTTCGTGCAGCTGCTGGGCCTGGAGGCGAAGGAGCGCTTCCATCGCGTGCCCGTCGCTGACTGGATTCCTCCGATTCCCCTCCAGACGGTCGACGGAATGGGAGCGTTCGAAGTGCCGTGGGAGTTCGTCCTGGACCCGCTCTCCGGGATGATGATTCTGGTCGTCACGGGCATCGGGTTTCTCATTCACGTGTACTCGACTGCCTACATGGACCACGAGCCACGTGGTGCCTACGCCAGGTTTTTCTGTTACCTCAACCTCTTCTGCTTCTTCATGCTGACGCTCGTGCTGGGGAGCACGTTCCTGGTCATGTTCGTTGGCTGGGAGGGGGTCGGGCTCTGTTCGTATCTCCTCATCGGGTTTTGGTATCACAAGAAGAGCGCGACTGATGCCGGGAAGAAAGCGTTCATCGTCAACCGGATTGGTGACTGGGGCTTCGTGCTCGGAATCTTTCTTGTCTTCTTCACGTTCGGGACTCTTGATTTTCACGATGTCGCAGAGGCGGCGTCGCACATGCCGCTCCAAACCGGCCTGTTTGCCGGCATCCCGCTGATTTGCCTGTTTCTCTTTATTGGCGCAATCGGCAAGAGCGCCCAGATACCACTTTACGTCTGGCTGCCAGACGCGATGGAAGGGCCGACGCCGGTTTCTGCCCTTATCCATGCGGCGACGATGGTGACTGCCGGCGTCTACATGGTCTGCAGGAATGCGGTGCTGTTTACGCAGGCGCCGGACGTGATGATGGTTGTTGCGGTCATTGGTGCCGCCACGGCGTTGGTGGCGGCGACGATTGCCCTGGTCCAGACTGATATCAAGAAGGTCCTAGCTTATTCAACCGTGTCGCAGCTCGGATACATGTTCCTGGCGACCGGTGTCGGAGCGTTCGGTGCAGCCGCCTTCCATCTCATGACCCATGCCTTCTTTAAGGCGCTGTTGTTCCTTGGGAGCGGGTCGGTCATCCACGCAATGAACGATGAGCAGGAGATGACCAAGATGGGCGGCTTGCGTCAGTACATGCCGACCACCTTCGTCACGATGTTCGTCGGCGCGCTGGCGATCGCCGGTGTGCCTCTGCTGTCCGGGTTCTTCAGCAAGGACGAAATCCTGTATTACACCTTTCTCGAAAACCCGGTACTGTGGGTCGTCGGAGCCGTCACGGCCTTGATGACGGCCTTTTACATGTTCCGACTGATCTACATGACCTTCTACGGCGAGTACCGCGGACCGTCGTGGGACCACGCGCCTGACGACGGGCACGACGGTGGACATGACGACCACGGTGGTCACGCGTGGCACGGTCCCCACGAGTCCCCGCGCGCGATGACGATTCCGTTGATGGTGCTGGCGGTCGGCGCGGTCGCGGCCGGGTACGTCGGGATCCCCGCCGTGCTCGGTGAACCGGTTGGCATCGCAAATGCCATCGAGCACTATTTGGAGCCGAGCTTCGTGGCCGGCGAGGGTGAGCACGCCGAAGAAGCGCACCATATGTCAGCTGGCGAGCTTGCGCTCATGGTGTTTTCTATCCTCCTCGCCTTCGGCGGCATCCTCCTGGCACGACGCAACTACGTGCAGCAGCCAGAGGTGTCGACTCAGTGGGCCCAGCGGTGGGACGGGCCTCACCGCATACTGACCAACAAGTACTACGTCGACGAGGCGTACGACGCGACGTTCGTGGCTGGCACCATGTCGGGCGCACGAGGCCTGTTCGCCTTCGACCGACGTGTCGTCGACGGCGTCGTCAATGGCACCGGGTGGACGACGATCGTGCTTTCGTGGATATCCCATGTCCTGGACAAGTACGTCGTGGACGGGATCGTGAACGTGGTCGGTGGAGCGTGTCGCGAGGCGAGTTATAGCGTGCGACGTGTTCAGACCGGCCTCATCCAGAACTACGCGTTCGCGACCGTGTTTGGCGTGTTCGCGTTCGTTACGTGGTATCTCATCTCAAGATCATGAGCGAAGCCGATTTCCCGCTGTTGTCGTTAATCCTGTTCACGCCGCTCCTGGGCGCGGGCGTCTTGCTGTTCACTAACAAGCACAGCGAAGACACGATCCGTTGGGTCGCCAATATCTTCGCCGGCCTTGGCTTCCTTGTCTCGCTACCGCTCTGGTTCGTCTACGACGCGACCAACCCGAGTTGGCAGTTGGTCGAGCGCCACACCTGGATTCCGTCGATCGGGGCCGACTATTTCCTCGGAGTCGACGGGTTCAGCGTCTTGCTGGTCCTGCTCACGACGATGATGGGCGTTGTCGCGATTTTGTCCTCATGGACGGCGATCACGGTCAGGGTCAAGGAGTACTACATTTTTCTCCTCGTGCTGCAGACCGGCATGATCGGGGCGTTCGTGTCACTGGACTTCCTGCTGTTCTTCCTATTCTGGGAAGTGATGCTGGTCCCGATGTACTTTCTGATCGGGATCTGGGGCAGTAGCAACCGACTCTACTCGGCGATCAAGTTCTTCCTCTTCACACTGGTCGGTAGCGTCGTGATGTTGCTCGGCATACTGGCCGTCTATTTCCACCACGCCGAGGTGACTGGCATCTATTCGTTCGACATCACGCAGTTCCAGCAGTTGGACATGCCTGCGAATCTGCAGTGGTGGGTGTTCCTCGCGTTCTTCCTCGGGTTCGCCGTCAAGGTTCCGATGTTTCCGTTTCATACGTGGCTCCCCGACGCGCATACAGATGCGCCGACGGCCGGGTCGGTGATCCTGGCGGCGGTGCTCCTGAAGATGGGCACGTATGGATTCATTCGATTCAGCTTGCCGATCCTGCCAGAAGCGACAGTCGCGTTTGTTCCGTGGGTGGTCGGGCTGTCGATCATCGGCATCATCTATGGGGCGCTGGTCGCCATGGCCCAGAGCGACTGGAAACGGCTCGTGGCGTACTCCTCGGTCAGCCATATGGGCATGGTGATGCTGGGGCTCTTTGCCCTGAACACGGTTGGAATTACCGGGAGCATCGTCCAGCAGCTCAACCACGGGATTTCGACGGGCGCGCTCTTCTTGATCGTCGGTATCGTCTACGAGCGCCGGCATACGCGTGAGATTTCGGAGTACGGAGGCCTGTCGAAGGTGATGCCGGTGTACGCGGCCGTCTTCTTGATCATGACGATGTCGTCGATCGGGCTACCCGCTCTGAACGGCTTCATCGGGGAAGTGCTGATCCTTCAGGGTGTGTTCGTCGAGAATATTTGGTGGGCGGCCACCGCGGCGGCTGGGATCGTGTTGGGCGCAGCGTACATGCTGCGGCTGTATCAGCGAACGATGTTCGGAGAGGTGACCAATTCGAAGAACGAGGAGCTTGCCGACCTGAGCCTGCGTGAGTTCGCAACGTTCGTGCCGCTGTTGGTGTTGGCCGTGTGGATCGGTCTCTACCCGAAGCCGTTCATCGAACGATTGGAGACGTCGGTGGAGCGCGTCATGATTCGGGTCGAACCCGCCAGAAACCCACAACCGCTCTTGGCGGCCGCCGAGGTCGGGCAGGATGGAACGGACGGCAGCACCGTTGCACCGGTACGCGGAGGGACCCGATAGATGCCAGCTGGTTTCACCGCGGCCGACTTCACCAACATCTTCCCCGAGATCGCGCTCACGATTGGTGCGCTGGTCGTCTTGGTGGTCGGGCTGTTGGGCCGTGACCGTGACCGTCTGGCGTTTCCTCTGACACTCGTGACGCTCGGTGTGACGGCTGTGCTCCTGCTCCAATTGGCCGGCGTTGATGCATCGGCGTCAAGAGGACTGCTGGCGATCGACGGGTTTGCGCTCTTTTTTAAACTGGTGTTCGTGCTCGCTGCCGCGATCACCGTACTGATGTCCTCGGCCTATCTTCGGGTTGAGGGTCTCCGCGGATGCGAGTACTACTTCCTGATCCTGTGCGCGACGCTCGGGATGATGTTCATGGCGAGCGGGGTCGACCTCATTGCTCTGTTCATCGGGCTCGAGACGATGGCCGTGTCGTTCTACATCCTGGCCGCGTTTCTCAAACCGAGCCAACGATCGAACGAAGCCGGCGTCAAGTACTACCTACTCGGCGCGTTTTCCACCGGCATTCTGCTTTACGGCATGTCGTTGCTCTACGGCTTGTCCGGGTCGACTCGCCTGAGCGAAATCGCTGTCGCGGTTGGTCCGCCGTCAAGCAGCATGGCGCTCCTGGCGGTTGTCCTCGTGGGGGCCGGCATGGCCTTCAAGATTGCTGCAGTGCCGTTCCACATGTGGGCGCCCGACGTCTACGAAGGGGCGCCGACGCCGGTGACGGCATTCCTTTCTGTTGGGTCCAAGGCAGCCGCGTTCGCGATGCTACTCAGGCTGTTCGTGGAGGGGCTCCCGGCCATCACGCCTGACTGGCAGGAGCTCTTCTGGTGGCTGGCCGTGCTGACGATGACAGTTGGGAACATCGCAGCGATCACGCAAAGCAATACCAAACGCATGCTCGCGTACTCTTCAATCGCGCACTCCGGGTACGTGATGATCGGTATCGTGGCCGGGACGTCGCGTGGCTGGACCGCGGCGCTCGTCTATCTGTTCGTCTATCTCTTTATGCAGCTTGGCGCCTTCGCGATCGTGACTGCGCTCCGACGGCGAGACGTGATCGGTGACGAGCTGAAGGACTTGAGCGGGCTCTATTTCCGGAATCCTTTTGCGGCGATTGCGATGCTCGTCTTCATGTTGTCGCTCGGTGGGATCCCACCCACCGCGGGATTCATGGGCAAGATCTGGATCTTCGGGGCGGCGATTGATCAAGGATTCGTGGCCCTGGCCGTCATCGGCGTAGTCAACAGCGCAATCTCGATCTTCTACTACATCCGCGTCGTCGTGTTCATGTGGATTCGCGAAGAAGTGATGGGATCGGAGATTCTCATCGGTCCCGCCATGGCGACCGCGCTCGTGATTACCCTGGTCGGGAGCGTCGTGTTTGGCCTGTATCCGCAACCGCTCTTCGAGCAGGCCCAGGCGGCGGCTGAGACGCTTGGGGCGGCCGCATTCGCCACCGTCCTACGCTAGTCCCTCGGGTACGAACCTGCGGCGCCTGCCCATCCTATCCCGTGCCAACATGGCACTGGCACCTGCTTGACTCCGATAGCCGGCGGGCATCGCCGGCCGGACATCCATCCAATAGCCGCTGGGCGCCGCGACACGACCGGCACGAATGGTGGGATCAGGCCTGAGGGGGCTGTACCTGCTTGAGTGCGTTCTCAATGAGCGCGTCGTTGTCCTCTTTCGAGATGTTGCGCTGAATGAGTTTGGAGGCGATCATGAGCGACAGGTCGACCGCTTCCTCCCGGATCTGGGAGAGTGACTGGTCGGTCTGCTGCTGGATCTGGCGCTCGGCATTCTTGATGATGCCGTCTGCCTCGGCCCGCGCCTTCCCACGCAGCTCTTCCTGAAGCTTGGCCGCATCGGCGCGGCTGACGGCGACGATCGCGTCAGCATCGGCGCGGGCCTTGGCGACGATCCTACTCGACTCCTGTTGGACCTGCTCGAGCTCCTGCTTCGCCTGATCGGCGTCGCTCAGGGACTTCTCGATCATCTGCCGCCGACTCTCGAGCGCCTGCAGCAGTGGTCTCCAGGCGAACTTCGACAGGAGGTAGAGCAGGACCAGAAAGGTCGCGATCGTCCAGATGAACAACCCTGGATCCGGCTGAACGAGTGGATTATCCATGACTCCCATCGAGATAGGTCTACGGAGCGGAATCCCTACTGCAGCAAGACAATCAGGAGCACGAAGACCTCCGCCAGGATGGCCACGCCTTCGAGCAGGAACAAGGGGAGATTGATCGCGCCTGTGATCTTATCGGCGGCTCCTGGCTGACGAGCAACGCCCTCAGCCGCAGCAGCCGCGAACTTTCCAATGCCAAGCCCCGCGCCGATGACGATCAGACCTAGGCCGATTGCGGCGCCAAAATAGTGAAGAACTTCCATGCGGGTGAACCCTCCGTTCCTTAGTGGTGCACGTTGATCGCCATGCCAATGAACACGGCGGTGAGGAGTGTAAAGACGTAAGCCTGAACCATAACCACAATGAGTTCGAGCGCCATGATACCGGTAGCGAGCGGTACCGATACTGCGATTCCGACGCCGATTCCGGCCAGCGAGCTAGAGAACACCTCGGTGAACAAGAAGACGAAGGACAGGATCGCCAGAATGGCAATGTGGCCGCCCGTCATGTTGGCCGCCAATCGCATGGTGAGCGCAAACGGCTTGACGAACATTCCCATGACCTCGATCGGGATGAGCAAGACATAGAGCGGCTTCGCCAGGCCGCTTGGTACGAGGTTGACCCAGTGCTGTACGAATCCGTGAGCCTTTGTGCCGGCCACGATGATCGACATGAACGTGATGGTTGCCAGTGCCGCTGTCACGTTGAAGTTGGCCGTCGCCGTCGTCCCACCGTGCACGATGTTCTTGATCACGGAGTGCTCCTCCGTGTGCAACACGGTGTGGTCGATCAGTCCGAGCAGGTCGAATAGCGGGATAAGGCCGATCGCGTTTGCTCCAAGGATGAACACGAAGAAGGTCAGAATCAGCGGTGTCCAGGTGTGGACGAACTTCGGACCCACGTTCGGAAGCACGATCGAGTCGCGAACGAACTGAACGATGAACTCCAGACCGCCCATGAGACCCGACGGAACCAGCCGCTCCTGCCTGAGATACCGTCGGGTCGTCACGGTGACCAGGGTAAACACGACGGCTGCCACGAACCAGAGCATGAACACGTGCTTGGTCACAGAAAAATCGATGCCGAACACCGTTGGGAGGTGGATGATCGGATGGTCGAAACCCCCGTTGGCCACGTGCCCGATGATCACCTCGCCGGCGTCGAACCCCTCCTCGGCGTGCTCGACGGCGTGTTCGGCGGGTTCGGCGGGTTCGGCGTGCTCGACAGGTTGGCTCATGAGGCTGATTGAGCGAATAGCGACCGAAGGAGAAAAGCTTCCGTGAGGTGCAGACCAATGAAGTACACGCAGAAGCTCGCGACGAACGGTATCGGGTTGAGCGAAGTCAGGGCGACGACAGCCGTCACGTAGGCTCCGTAGAGCACCATCTTGGCACCGAATGCCTTGACCAACAGCCTCATCAGCGCAGCAGGGTCTCGCCGATACGTTCGCTCGACGACCACCATGGTCGCGACTCCGACGACGAGAGGCCCAACCATACCCAGAACCAACTCCGTAGCCGACGCGGGTGCGGCCGAGGCTGCCGCCACCACCATCAATACGCTCGCAGCGGTCAGATATACAGCTGACTTCATGGTTTCCACACAGTCTTCGCGAGCTCGTAGAACCCGACGACGATCCCCATGAGCAGCCCCGCCAGCAAGAACCACGGGGGTGTCTCGAGCCACCGATCGACCACGAACCCAATCCCGCCCAACAGAAGAATGGCGCCAATCAGCGTGTAGCTTGCTGACGCTGCCGGTCCCGCCCGGCGGACGGTCTCTTGCATATACTGCAGAGACTTACCCAGGAACGGGTCACGCTCATCGGGCATGTGAAACCATGGCTCTGACAGGCTGCCAGAACCGCTCTGACGCGGCCCTCACGAAGGCAAGGGCCTCATCGCCTTCTCCCGAAGCGGAACAAAACAGCCAATGATAGCAGACGCCATTTCAGCCGGCAACAGAACGGGCTCACTCGAGGACCGCGCATGGGCATAGCACCGGTTCTGTTGCGTCAGGTCGATGCCTTCGCCGATCGGCCGTTCTTGGGGAATCCGGCCGCTGTCTGTCTCGTGGCCGAACCGCGGGATCAGGTCTGGATGCAACAGGTGGCTCTGGAGATGAACCTGTCAGAGACTGCGTTCGTCACCGCTCGAACGGATGGAGACTTCGACCTTCGGTGGTTCACCCCTACGACGGAGGTCGACCTCTGCGGACACGCGACGCTCGCGAGCGCCCACGTTGTGTGGGAGGAGCACCTGCGCTCCCACACAAGCGCGATCCAGTTCCACACACGGTCTGGCGTGCTAACCGCACGGCGGCTGGAGCATGGTATCGAATTGGACTTCCCTACCCAGCCCGAGGTCGCCACGCAGGCGCCGCGCGATCTCGTCGAAGCCCTAGGCGTGACTCCAGAATACGTTGGGCGGAACCAGACCGACTATCTCGTCGAGCTCGCGTCGGAATCGCTAGTTCGGGAAGTGCAGCCTGATTTCCGCCGCCTGGCCAGCGTGCCGATGCGAGGCGTCATGATTACTGCCGCAGGATCATCCCGCGCGGTGTCGCCTCGATACGACTTCGTATCACGGTTCTTCGCTCCGGCCGTTGGTGTTGATGAAGATCCAGTGACCGGTTCCGCGCACTGTTGTCTCGGACCGTTCTGGCAACGCCGGCTGGGTCGCGACCGGCTGCGCGGGTTCCAGGCGTCGTTGCGTGGAGGGTATGTGGGTCTCTGGGTAAGGAGCGGCCGGGTCCTCCTCTCGGGGGAGGCCGTGACGGTCTTCCGCGCTGAGCTGTTGTGCTAGTGGACTGTAACGCCTGAATCACTACCGCTCGCGGGCGGGGTTGCTCCTTGGTCACAAATGCCCAATTTGTTCCCTCGTCGCGCCTTGCCACCCGGGCGCCGCGTTCCTCGATCGGCAATGATTCAGGCGATACAGCCACACTAGGTGTGGCCTACCAGACGATGTACTCGTAGCAACCTGGTGTGACGAGCAGGCGGTTAGCGACGGAGAACGAGAGGCTGCTCGGTTGAATGACGCCTGCAGCCTCCAGAGTGACCGTTCGGATCTTTTCCCCACTCGGGTCGAACACGTAGACGACCTGCCCGGTGAGGCCAACCCACAGGTTGCCGCTGCGGTCGACAGCAGCCGTCCGAACGGTTGGTGGCACGACAGGGAGAACGCGTCCCAGATCGTCGGTACGGCGTGGCCAGGCGGTGGGGAGGGCAGCGATCATCGGGTCGACCTCGGGTCCCTCAATGTGCCGCTCGAAGACGAGGTGCCCGTCTGCGTTGTATCGTCGAAACATCGGGACTCCCGCCTGAAACACGAAATAGTAGTCGCCTGACGGGGTCACCAGCGGGGTCCCGCTGTTCAGCGCCAGGTTGACGTTGCGGTCGTCCTCGAACCCGGTCCGCCTGAAGACACCAAACGTGCGAAAGGGGTGGCCGCTCAAGGTGAACTCCGTCACCAGGCCTCCGAGTTCCGGCTGGTTCATGATGATCGACTGCCCGGTGAACTGGAGCGATCCAACTCCGTTCAGTACCACGTTACCGAGCGTGATGCGAGGTGACGCTCGCCCGGGGAGCGTGAAGCCGCCGACGCGAGTTCCGCCGGCTTCGAAGATCTGAACGCGCTCCCGGCCTCGCGGGGCGTCTGCGACGATGAAACGCCCGTCGGGCCCGAGATGGAGCGACGTTGCGCCGAGTAGCCGTCCCTCTTCGGGGCCGATCCGAACGATCGGGTCCGCGGTTCCCAGCGGCGTAATCCGATAGACGGTCTGGCCGCGTCGGTCCAACACGTAGTAGTCACCGGTGACCGACTGCTGAAAGGCGACGGGTTGTCGAAACAGCCCCACGATATGAGGAGGCAGGCCGGACGTCGAGCGCAGCACCTCGGCGCCACCGGCGCTCTGGGCTGAAACGACCCACAGGCAGCCCACGAAGACAACAGACAACAGCCCAGCGGCTGTCTTGGCAGATACGTGTGGCATCGAGCGGGATGCGTTCATGGGGCGTATCCCCTCCGTGAAGTCTAACCCTTATGCCGACCGCCGCTGAGGTGTCACTCCTTTGAGGGACTATGCCGTACGCTCGGGTGTCACTCTGAAAACCGGTCGGCCTGAGCCACCAAATAGCTGCTTGGCTCACGTCGAGTGACGGCCTCCTGGCACTGCTCATCTACGGTTTTCGCCGCGACAACCGAGCGTACGGCATAGCTCGGGACGCAGAGTGTCAGTGTTGCAGGTGGCAGTAAGGGATTCGATATCTGACGGTCCGCGTCTCATCGTCTCATCGTCTCATTGGAGCTAACATGGGGGTCGTGAAGACGGGACGGGTTGAACGGTGGGACGAGATCCCGCTCGAGCGGGTGACCGAGATGGTGTCCCGCAAGGTGTTTGTTGGCGACCGCCAGGTGATGGTCCAGGTACACCTCCTACGCGGGGCGCACGTCCCCGTGCACCGCCACGAAGGCGAACAGATGATCTATGTGCTGCAGGGTGCGCTCCGATGCTCAGTTGGTGGCCGGGAGGTGACCGTCAAAGACGGGGACGTCTTGCACGTACCTGCTCGTGTACGTCACCAGGCCGAGGCACTCGAAGACACGTTCCAGATCGTCGTTCTTGGAGACAGCGGCCCGCCGTCACAGGAGGGTTCGGACTAAGGCGCGCACAGCGCGCCTCGCGGCGGCGGCGTGGGGCGAGTGAGGTCCCCACGGAGCCGTCGCGGGGGTTCGGGGCGAAGCCCCGTCCAACTAATGCACCTTCTAATGCACCTTCTTGTCCCAGTCCCGATCCTGGCCGCCCTGATGGACATCGAACTTCTTCCGGAGACGCCCCATCTTCCACTTGAGATATCGATACTTGATGTCCGCCATGATCCCGAGGCGCCCGAATCCGAATCGGCGACCTGACGCGACCCGCAACCGACTCAAGTACAGGTAGCCGGCCAACAATCCGCCGAGGTGCGTAATATGGCCGACGCCGTCGCCGTACCGTGGGGTCGAAATGAACGCGATCGCACCCAAGATCATGACGAAGTACTTCGCCGGGACGGGAAACAAGAAGAACATCAGGATGGGTGTCTCGGGGTAGGACAACGCGAAGGCCATGAGGAGGCCATAAATTGCACCCGATGCACCGATCGTGATCGTCGCGTAGGTCGCCGCGCTGAACGAGAAGGGGAGCAGCGACACAGCAACGGTGACGATGGCGGCACCAAGCCCGGCGACGAAGTAGAAGCGAAGGAAGAATCTCGAACCCCAGAGACGCTCAAGCTGCACGCCGAACATCCAGAGGATCAGCATGTTGAACAGGATGTGCCCGACCCCTCCATGGAGGAACATGTACGTGAAGGGTTGCCACAGCATGAACCGAGTCACGGTGAGGCGGGGTGTCAGCCCGAGGAGATAGCTGAGCCAGCCGAATGCCGAGGGAATCAAGGCGGTGACCAGAAACACCCCGACGTTGGTCCAGATGAGCGCCTTGACGACCGGCGTCATGAGACCCGGGCCGAACTGAACGTTGGCTGGACCACCGTAGTATGGGCGTGGCATGGACGAAGAGTGCAATCGTACCACGTACCGGCGAGGACAGGTCCCGGGCCGGCCAGTCCGGAAGTCAGGAACTGGCGCGGCGTCTCAGCAGATGCTCTCTCACGCGGTCCCACTCCGCGATGCGAAGCAGTTTGGCTCCGAGCGCCAGCACGACGAGGCCGATGCCGATGCTGCCACAGACCTGAACGAGCCGGCTCACCAGATCGGTACCCGTGACGACACCCAGCAGCCAACCGTGGGCGGCGTGGACCGAGAAACCCATGGCCATGGCCGCGACCGTGACCTTGCCGCCAGTTTCGAGGATTCTTCCAACCTCGAGCCCTCCCAGACGGTGGCGGAGCAGTGCCAGCAGGACGAGGGCGTTGACGAGCGCTGCGATCGACGTGCCCAGGGCGAGGCCCCGGAACCCCATCGTGCGCACCAGAATCAGATTCAGTACGACGTTGAGTGCAACCGACAGGATGCTGACGATGGTCGGCGTGACGCTGTTCCCCAGCGCGTAGAAGCACGGCACGGCGATCCGGACAGCGGAGTACCCAATGAGCCCAGGTGCGTAGAACATGAGGGCGGCGGCGGTCGACGCCGTGTCGGATGGAGAAAAGCTGCCGCGCTCAAAGATCAACGCGACGATCGGTGATGCCAACACGGTCAGGCCGACGAGCGCCGGTATATTGAGGAGCAGCATCATGCGAAGCGCGCCTGACACTGTCGCCGTGACCCTTCCCAGATCTTTGTGGGCTGCGTGTCGCGACACCGCGGGGAGGGTCGCGGTGGCGATTGACACGCCAAAGATGCCGATTGGGAGGTACATCACGCGGAAGGCGAAGCTCAACCATGACACCGCGCCGGTTCCCTCTCCGGTCGCGAGCACGGTGTTGACGAGCAGGTTGATCTGGACGGCGGCGCCTGCCAGGGTCCCGGGGCCAATCAGGCGGAGGATTGCTTGCAGCCCTGGGTCCGACGGGTTCAACTTGGGCCGATACCGGTACCCTTCGCGATACAGCGAGGGCAGTTGCAGCAGGATCTGTCCGACTCCCCCGACCATGGCGCCAATGGCGATCGCCGTGATCGGTTCCAGGCCGAAGCGGGGCATGATCGGCACGAGCAACACGGAGCTGGCGATGATGCCGACGTTGAACATTGCCGGGGACAATGCCGGGGCGAGGAACCGATTCAGCGAGTTCAGCATCCCCATGACGGCAGCGGCAACTGCCACCAGTGTCAAGAACGGCAACATGATCCGCGTGAGAAAGACGGTGAGCTCGAGCTTGCCTGGGACGTCGGCGTAGCTTCCTGCCAAGAGGCGGGTGAGCGGTTCGGCGAAGAGCATCCCGAGCACCACGAGCGTGCCGGTGACGACCAGTAGCGCGTTGACGAGCTGATTGCCGACTTGCCATGCCGATTCTTTTCCGTGGAGAGTCAGCCGCCGCGTGAACGTTGGGACGAATGCCGCGTTCATGGCACCTTCGGCAAAGAGGTCACGCATGAGGTTCGGGATTCGGTAGGCAACGTTGAACGCGTCCATCGCGTTCCCGGCTCCGAACAGGTAGGCGAGCACCTGGTCACGGGCGAGGCCGAGCAGCCGGCTCGTCAATGTAGCCGCACCGACGATCCCAGCGGACTTGGCAAGGCGGGTCGTCGGGAGCGAGGGACCGCGTGGAGATTCAGGTGAAGCCACCGCCGGCGCGGTGGGTTCGGCGGGCGTCATGGCTGGCGGTCAGCGTAGCATACGGGGATCCCGGGTGCCTGGAATTTCACGTTGCGGGTGGGTTGGTGTTTGAATGATTGATGAGGGAGTCTCGTCTGACCTTCGGTGACATCGTTGACGCGTACCAGGTCGAGGTTCTCCGGTACTTGCGCCGCCTGACCGGCGACGCCTCCGACGCGGAGGATCTGTTCCAAGAGACCTTCCTGAGGGCGCTTCCCGCATTTCGACGTCTTCGGCGGGGAACGAATCATCGGGCCTGGGTGTATCGGATTGCGACAAACGTCTTTCTCAATCATCGGCGTCGCCTCCGACGAAGAAATGAAGTCCCGCTCACCAGCCAGATTCCTTCCGGGGGTGTGTCGCCGGCAGGTCGGTTCTGGGCACAGGCCACCGCCGCCGCATGTCGTCGAGCGATGGTCGCCCTTCCTCAGAGGCAGCGCGTGGCCTTCGTGCAGCGGCACGTACTTGGCTGGAGCTACGCGGAGATTGCGGATGCCATGGGCGGAAACCGTGAAGCTGCCAGAGCGAATGTCTACCAGGCTGCTCGCCGGTTGCGCCGCGAGCTCGTTGTGGCGGTCCCGGGGCACAGGTTGGGCGTCAAGGAATCAGCATGAGTACGAGAGGGACGACCATGACATGCCGAGAGCTCACGCACCGATTGGAGCTCCTGTTGTCGGGAGATCTGACGGCGTCGCAGTTCAAGAGCAGTGCGACGCGTCGGCACGTGGCTGCGTGTCCTGACTGTTCGAGCGCCTGGGAACGCGTCACAGAATTCCTGGCGCTTCTCCTAGCAACCGGTACCGATGCCGATTCGGATGCCGTTGGCGCGGCGCGAGACCATCTGCGCGAGGCGTTTGGTCGGCGTGGGCAGCCTGTCGTCAGATTTGACTCCCTGGGCACGCCGGTCGGACGTGTGTTCGTGGGGGTGTCAGATCAAGGCGTGTGTGACATCACGCTGGGTGACCCAGGTGAGGATGCATACCGGCGACGGCTTCTCCAACAAGCCCCAGAGGCGTTTCGGGATCCGAGTGCGGTTGAGCCGGCGCTGACCGAGCTCGATGCCTACTTTCGGGGCAGGCTCGAGCAGTTCACGCACGCGGTCGACCTCCGGGGCGTCACCGCGTTTACACGGAGTGTGCTCCGTGCGACGCGCAAGATTCAGTTTGGACAGCTACTCAGCTACGGTGATGTGGCACGTCGGATCGGAGCGCCACGAGCGAGTCGAGCCGTTGGGGGTGCGCTCGGCCGCAACCCGGTGCCGATCATGGTACCGTGCCATCGCGTCGTGGCGCGCGGAGGCAGATTGGGTGGATTCACAGGAGGTCTCGATAGAAAGCGTGCCCTGCTCCTGATCGAGGGGCACACGCGGGTCTCCCGACCTGACAGCTGAGGGTAGAATCACGTCAGGGGAAGGAAGAAACGATGAGCCTCAAACAGGTTGACGTAAAGACGGCCCACAAGCTCCAGTCGGATGAGGGCCATACCTATATTGATGTCCGGTCGATCCAGGAGTTCGAGAAGGGACACCCCGAGGGTGCGAGGAATGTTCCGCTGCTGAATCTCGATCCTCAGACCGGACACATGCAGCCCAATGGAGAGTTCCTGTCGGTCATGCGATCGCACTATCCACCCGAGACAAAGCTACTCATAGGGTGTCAGATGGGTGGCCGGTCGGCGCAGGCTGGTCAGGTGCTTGTCGCGTCGGGATATCAGGATGTCGCGAACGTTCTTGGTGGCTTCGGTGGCATGCGGGACCGCGCAACTGGCCAGGTCGTCCATGAGGGGTGGGCGGATGCCGGACTCCCCGTCGAACACGAGACCCCGGCTGGTTGCGGATACGACGAGCTCCGTCAGGAAGGAACAGGGAGCGGCCCTGAGTCTAGCGGGGACCAATGACCTGTTCGTAGCGCGCCGCGACGGCGAGTAGCTCTGACGTCTCGCCGAGATGCCCAACGAGCTGGGTCCCGCAGGGTAGGCCGCGCCCTGTCGATCCGCATGGAAGCGAAATCGCCGGATGCCCCGTCAAGTCGAATAGCTGGGTGAGCCGAAGCGTCAGCTCGCGAACGTCCTGGGTCGAGCCACCGATCTCGACGGTGTTGGTCCCGAGTATGGGCGCGGGGATTGGCAGCGTCGGCAGCACGAGGGCATCGACCCCCCGCAGAACGGTGTTGACCGATCGGCAGAGTTGCTCCCGATCGTGCTGAGCCTGGTGGTACACCTTCGTCGACACGTCGCGTCCCATCTCGAGGCGGTCGCGAACTCTCGGTGAGTAGTCATCCGGACGGTCTCCGAGAGTCTGTTCGTGGATCTTGAACGCTTCGTACAGGACCGTGGTCCGATATGTCGCGGCGATCAGGTCGGCCTGAGCGATCGAGACATCCTCAATCTGACAGCCTGCTCTCTCTAAGCGCGCAAGCGCACCGTCGAAGGCATCTCGAACGTCGTCGTCCAGCACAGCGAGGAAGTACTCCCGAGGCAGCGCCAGCCGGGCCGGCCCACTCCGTCGACCGGACGTCGAGGGGCGACACGGGTTCTGACCGACGTCAATGCGTTGGCCTGCCATCACCCGGAAGATGGTGGCCGCATCGGCCACGGTGCTCGCAAGTGGTCCGACGTGGTCAAGTGATGCTCCGAGCGGGACAATGCCGTCACAGCTCAGCTCTCCGAAGGTAGGCTTCAGGCCGACCACCCCGCATGCAGCGGCCGGAATGCGGATCGACCCACCGGTATCGGTACCCACGGAGGCGAGAGCCATCCCCGCCGCAACCGATGCCGCGGACCCGCTGCTCGATCCTCCGGCCATGTGCCCAGGCGCGTGTGGGTTGCGTGTGGCCCCGAACGCCGAGTCTTCGCCGGTCGTTCCGAAAGCGAACTCGTGCAGATTGCACTTACCGATGAAGATGGCTCCTGCGTCTCTGAGTCGCCTCAGCACCGGGGCGTCGGTCGAAGCACGATGCCCGCGCCGCACCCTGGATGCGGCAGTCGTTGGAAGACCCTCGAGGTCGATCAGGTCTTTCACAGAGAGCGGGATCCCATGGAGCACACCACGGTCGTTCCCTGTTGAGATTTCACGGTCGGCCCGCCGACCGCCCTCCCGGGCGTCGTCGGCAAGCACCTGAATGAACGCGTTGATTTCACCATCGCGCTGGTCGATCGCCTCGAGGCACCGCTCGACCAAGTCGATACTGGTCGTCCGGTGGCTGCGGATCGCCGCGGCAACCTCGCTGATTGGGTGGATGAGTTCTGCTCGCATGACGGGCCAAGGGTTGTTGACGGGGCACTAGATCATCGCGTCGTCCCAGAACGGCTCGCCTCTCGCAAACCGTGTCATGTCGAACGGCGAGATGTCGATCGATGTCGAGCGACCGGTCAATATCAGCTCCGACATTGCGTGGCCCACGCCGGGAGCCATCATGACGCCATGGCCGCTGAACCCGGCGGCCACGAAAAAGCCCCTCAGCGTCGGGTCCTCTCCTATCAGGGGATTATGGTCGGCGGTCATCTCGTAGAGTCCGGCCCAGCCTTCGAGCAGCTCCATCCCATCGAGGGCGGGAACGCGCCTGACCACGGGGTCGTGGAAATCGGGACCCCAACGCGCCATGTCGCAGGAGAAACTCTCGCCCGGAACTTCGTCGGGGTTGGTACGGGCGATCACGAGTCGGTCGTCGTCACCGGGCTCCTCTGGGTCCTCGTGTCGCCAGTGGACGCCGTTGGGGTCGACGACGACGGGAAACCGGTATGGCCAGACGCGGGGCAGTCTGCACCGAAAGAGCTGTTGGCGGACCGGCTGAATTGGAATGTCGATGCCGACGAGCTGACCGATCGTGGCCGAGTAGGCACCGGTGGCGGCGACGATCGTGTCCGTGCTGATTCGCGTACCCGACTTCAGGACAACGGCGCGTAGCCCTTCACCCGACCGGTCGACTCCGGTGACGGTGTCCGCTATGTAGCGGGCGCCGGCGTCGGTCGCAGCGTGCCGAAAGGTCGACAAGATCGCGCGTGGACTTGCGTATCCGTCCTGCGAACCGAACACCCCGAACTGGATATCGTCGAGCACGACGTCGGGCACGAGCCGGCGGATCTGGTCAACCTCCAGACGCGCAACGTAGGCACCGAGGTCCTGTTGCCGTTTCAGACGCCTCTCGAAGCGTTCCGCGTGCTCATCGTTGACGAGAAACAGATATCCACGCTGTCGGAAATTGGCCCGGTCGGAGCCGAGTCGACCGAACATGGCGTCAAACTGACGGTAGAACCGAACGCTGTGCTGAGCCAGTTGGATGTTAGCCGTCGAGCTGAACTGCTGCCGGATGCCACCCATGGCAAGACGTGAGGATGCCCGCGCGTACGTGGGGTCACGCTCGATGACAATCACGTCGCTTGTCGCGTCGCGCTGCCGCAGGTGATAGGCGATGCTCGATCCGATGACACCGCCACCGATGATGACCACTCGGCGGCTCGGCACTAGTGTCCCGAGTATGCAATACCTAGAGGTGGACCCCATCCTTTGGACAGGTTTGCGTCACAGCTAAGGTGGAATCCGGGTTCATGATTCACGCGACCTTGGGCTGACGGGAGACGGGGCGTAGCCCCGGGCTCCGAGCAACCCCTCCGTTAGTGTACGCCTCCTGCGGCGTCCGGTCGTCGAGCGCAGCGTGCGGTCGGCGCTCGTTGTAGAAGTCCATCCACGAGCTGATCCCACTCCGGGCCTCGGAGCCGGTGGCAAACTCGGACAGGTAGACGCATTCGTACTTGAGTGAGCGCCATAGCCGCTCGATGAACACGTTGTCCATCCAGCGGCCCTTGCCGTCCATCGAGATGCGAATGCCCGCCTCCGTGAGCACGTCGGTAAAGTCGACGCTCGTGAATTGGCTGCCCTGGTCGCTGTTGAAGATCTCCGGAGGGCCATAGCGCTCGAGCGCCGCGTGCAAGGCCTCGACGCAGAAGCGCGCATCGAGCGTGTTGGACAGCCGCCAGGACAGCACCGTGCGGCTCGCCCAGTCCATCACGGCGACCAGATACAGAAAGCCCCGCTGCAGGGGAATGTCGGTGACATCCGTGCACCACACGTGGTTCGGCCGTGTGATCGGCAAATCGCGCAGCAGGGAGGGATAAATCCGGTGCGCCGGGTGCGGCTGAGACGTCCGGGGCCGCTGGAAGAGCGCGTGCACCCCCAGCCGCCGCATCAGGCGGCGCACCCGCTTGCGAGAGACCGTGTCGCCCTGCCGGCGGAGCCAGCGTGTCATCTGACGCGAACCGAAAAACGGCGTCTCCAAAAACTGCTCGTCGATCAACCGCATCAGGCGCAGGGTCAACGGGGTCTCGCCCGTGCCCTCGTCGGAGAACGACGAGCGGGCGATCGACACCAAGCGGCACTGCCGTACGATGCTGAGCCGTGGGTGGTTGGGATCGACCATCTCGACTCTCCGGCCGCGGCTCAACGACCGAAGGCCTTCGACAAAAAATCCCGCTCGATGACGAGTTCTCCGATCTTGGCCCGCAGCTCCCTGACCTCGGTCTCCCGAGCGGCCTCCTGCCGCTCGTGGTTCTCCGAGAAGCCGACCAGCACCGTCTGTCGAGCCTTCTTCTTCCAGTGGGCAATCAGGTTCGGATGCACATCGTAGCGGGCCGCCAGTTCCGCCATCGTCGCTTCCTCGCGAAGCGCCTCCAACGCGACCTTCGTCTTCAGCTCAGCCGGATAACTCCGTCTCTTCCGTGGCATGCCAGACTCCTTCTCCTTGGTCTGGATCCCACCTTAACAACCTGTCCGAATTTCGGGGTCCACCTCTCTATCATTGAGCCATAATCAGCCGTCTTGATATCATCCTCACGATGTCCCCCCCATTTTGAGTAGCACTTCGGTTTAGAGTCCGATCATCCGGAAAGGGAGATCGGGCGTGAAGAAGCGATGTACGGAAGCGCAGATCATCGGGTTTCTGCGGGAGACCGAGGCAGGCCTCCCGGTGAAGGACCTGTGCCGCCGGCACGGGTTCTCGGAGGCCAGTGACTACCTCTGGCGGAGCAAGTTCGGCGGGCTGAGCGTCTCGGACGCGAAGCGCCTGAAAGAGCTTGAAACCGAAAACGGCCGGCTCAAAAAGCTCTTAGCGGAATCGTAGCTCGAGATCGAGGTGACCCGCGAGGTGCTGCGAAAAAAATAGTTACCTCACCGGTTCGACGAGAAGTGGTGCGGGAGATGGTCGCGCGGGGCCTCAGTGAGCGCAGGGCCCTGGCCGTGGGGCGGATGAGCGCGTCGGCCTTCCGGTACGTGCCAAGGCCCGATGGTAATACGGTCGTCCGGGATCGGATCGTTGACCTGGCGCAGCGACATCGACGCTATGGGGCCGGGATGATCTATCTGAAGCTGCGGCAGGCCGGCCACGTCATCAATCACAAACGGGTCGATCGCCTGTACACGGAGGCCCGGCTCCAGTTGAAGCGCCGTCGACGCAAGAAGATCCCGATAGCCGACCGCCAGCCCCTGGTGCGCCCCGAGCGTCGCAACCAGGTCTGGTCCGCGGACTTCGTCTTCGATCGCACGGCGGATGGGCGGGTTATGAAGTGCCTGACCATTGTCGACGACGCCACCCATGAGGCTGTGGCGATTGTCCCGGCGCGGGCCTTCGGGGGACTGCCGGTCACCCGCGTCCTGGACCGCCTGGCGATCACCCGCAGACTTCCGCAGATTCTCCGCACGGACAACGGGAAGGAGTTCTGCGGGCGCGCGATGCTCACATGGGCGCACACGCAGGGGCTGACCCTGCGTCTCATTGAACCCGGCAAACCGAACCAGAACGCCTACATCGAGTCCTTCAACGGGCGCTTCCGCGACGAATACCTGAACGAACACTGGTTTACGACCCTGGCCCACGCCCAGGCCCTGATCGAAGCGTGGCGCTGTGAATACAACGAGGAGCGACCGAAGAAGGGTTTGGGCGGGCTGACGCCCGCCCTCTACGCGAAGTAACTGGCCGCGGAAAGCAGTACAGTCACCTCCGGACTCTAAAGCCGACCGCTACTCAAGGCGGGGGGACGTCGGTGATGAAACCCTTGGGGCCATTATTCCAGGGCCACGACAATACTGCAGAGGGTCATTAGAAACGCCACCGGCGCCCAGAGCATGCGCTCCCGCCTACTGGGCGCATGAACGGGGGAGATGCGCACCGAAATCCGATCCTGAACAAACGGTGCCCCAAATGGGCGATCCACCCCTATGAAACCGGGCTCGGTACCGATGCTAAGAAATCGCGACGTCTGGTCCGCGAACGGGCCGGACCTCGGTCGCGGGTCTTCTGGACCGCTTGATGCTCAGGATTGGATTCTCAGGGACAGATGCGCCAGAACCCTAGTTACCATAATCGAGCATTATCGGACCTTCCCGGATCGCGATCGGTAGATTCTCGGAGGAAGTCGTGCACCTTCGCCTCGCGAGATCATTACTTAGAGGGATTCGCGTCAGCGTAAGTGGTTTCTCGGCAGGGCGAAAGTCGCCGACGGTGATCACTCTGGAGTTGGATCGATCGTGTCCGATCGACTTCGAGTGCCGGCTTTTTGTCCCCAAGTGTCAAGGGCGGAGCAAAATTAGACCACCGTGGCGGAGGAAAACTAGACCATTAGGCAGTTGGGTGGAGTGGCGGAACGCGGCAGTGCGGAGGGGACGTCAGGACGCCGGGGTGGTCGCGGGCTGGCGGGCTTTCTTGCTGTGTTCGAGGCGATAGCTCTCGCCGTTCAGCTCCAGGATGTGGACGTGGTGGGTCAGTCGATCGAGCAGCGCGCCGGTCAGCCGTTCGGACCCGAAGATCTCGGTCCATTCGTTGAAGGGCAGATTCGAGGTCACGAGCGTCGACGCTTGCTCGTAGCGCTGGGAGAAGATCTCGAAGAGCAGCTCGGCGCCGGTCTTCGACAACGGCACATAGCCGAGCTCGTCGACGATCAACAGATCCTGCTTGGCGAGCTGCTTCTGAAAACGCAGCAGGCGCTTGTCATCCCGCGCCTCGAGCAGCTCGTTCACCAGTGCGGCGGCGGTGGTGAAGCGCACCCGATAGCCTTTCTGACAGGCGGCCAGCCCCAACGCGAGCGCGAGATGCGTCTTGCCCGTGCCGGAGTTGCCCAACGCCAACACGTTCTCTCGCCGGGCGAGATACTCCGAGCGGGCCAGCTCCAGCACCAGGCGTTTGTTCACCGACGGGATCGCGCGGAACTCGAAGGTCTCGAGACTCTTCAAGACCGGGAACCTGGCGGCCTTGATCCGCCGCTCGACGGCGCGTTGTTCGCGATCGAGCAACTCCAGCTCGCAGAGGCGGAACAGGTAGCGCGAACAGTCCAGCCCTTCCTGGGCGCATTGCCGCGCCACGTTGTCGTATTCGCGCAAGAAGGTGGGCAGGCGCAGGGCCTTGAGATGGGCGTCCAGCAACAGGGTCGGTTTGGCCATCACTCAGCTCCCGCCCCCAGCAGCGTCAGGTAATCGGCTGCGGCGGTCGTCGTCACGCGGGGGACCGGCAGGTGCGGATACTGCGCCAGATCGAGGTGGGGCGGCCGGTGGTCGAGGCGACACCGCACGAGGTGCTTGACGGCATCGAACCCGATCGCCCCCAGACGCACGGCGTCCCGGATGGCGCCGCGGACGTGGTCGAGCTGAAAGTCTTCGAGCCGCCGCAACACCTGCACGTACTCGCGCGTGCCCGGCTTGCCCAGCCGCGCCTCCAACAGGCGCCGCAGCCGGAGAAACTCGTCCGGCAGCTGCCACCCGGCCAGCGGCGCCGCGTGATCGAGCGCCCCCGTCTTGCGCTCCACCAAGGCCAAGTCGTGCCGCGGCTCGAAGATCAACACTTCCCGCTCGTAGCTGCGACGATGGCGGGCGATCTCGTCACTGCCGCACACGATCACGACGTCGTCCACGGAGCCTTTCACTAGCACCTCCCGGTGGCCGTAGGCGGTCGGCACCGAGTAGTCGTTGCGGCGGTCGCGCACCAGCGACAACGACGTGACCCGCGTCGTCCGCGTGTCGCAGGCGTCATACGGGACCGGCGGTAACGGCAACAGCGCCTCGCGGTCGCGGGCGAAGCGCTCCCCGATCGTCTCCGTGTGCCGCCGTAACCGGCGCCCGCGACGTTCGCCGCACTTGTGCGCGAAGTCGGCGTTCAACGCGTCCCAACTGGCGAACCGGGGGATCGGCACGAAGAAGTTGCGGCGGACGTACCCGACCAGCCCTTCCACCTTGCCGTTGTCGTTGCCCTTCCCCGGCCGCCCGAAGCGATCGGCGAATAAATAGTGCGATTGGCGTTCGCAGAAGACCTGCGTCCGCTGGCGCGTGCCGTCCCCGAGCATCCGCGCCACCGCCAGCGTCGTGTTGTCGTAGACGATGCGCCGCGGCACGCCACCGAAGTAGCCGAACGCGGCGGTGTGCCCGTCGCAGAACGCCTCCGACGTCTCGGCCGGAAACGCCTGCACAAACCCGTCGTCGCTGTGCGGGAGATCGACGACCTGGGCCTGACCCGCTTCCGTGGACACCTAACCCTTGTGGTAGAAGGAGTCCACGATGCCGAACACCAGGAAACCCTACCCGCCGGAGTTTCGCGAACAGATGGTCGCGTTGGTCCGGGCCGGGCGTACTCCCGAAGATCTCGCTCACGAGTTTGAACCGACCGCCCAGTCGATCAGCAACTGGGTGGCTCAAGCCGATCGCGATACCGGTCGGCGGACCGACGGCCTCACGACGACCGAGCGTGCCGAGCTGACGCAGCTCCGCCGCGAGAATCGCCAGCTGAAGCTCGAGCGAGAGATCTTGTCAAAAGCCGCGGCCTGGTTCGCACAGGAGACCGCGCCGAACACGAAGCGATCTTCGGGTTCATGAAAGCGAATCAGGCCACCTATCCGGTCCGGGTCATGGGCCGGCTGCTGGGCGTCTCCGCCAGCGGCTTCTACGCGTGGGCTGGGCGGCCGCCGTCGGCACGGGCCGTGGAGGACATCGGGCTCACGGCCCTGATCCATGCGATCCACCGGCGGTCGGACGGCGCGTACGGGGCGCCGAGTATCCACGCGGAGCTGGCCGACGATCACCACCGTCGGGTCGGGAAGAAACGTGTGGCCCGCCTGATGCGCGCAGCGCGCCTGCAGGGCCTGCGGCCGCGGCGCTTCGTGACCACGACGATCGGCGATCCCACCGCTGACCGGGCGCTGGATCAAGTGGATCGGGAGTTCACTGCAGCGGGCCCGGATCGTCTCTGGGTGGCCGACATCACGTACGTCCCGACGTGGGCCGGCTTCCTCTATCTCGCCATCGTGCTCGACGTCTGGTCGCGACGCATCGTTGGCTGGGCCATGGAGACGCATCTCCGGACTGAACTCGTGCTCGCCGCACTCGACATGGCGTTGACGCAACGCCGGCCCGAGGCGGTCGTGCATCACTCGGATCGCGGGTGCCAGTACACCAGCTACGCCTTCGGCAAACGATGCCGCGAC
Organism: Vicinamibacterales bacterium; assembly: GCA_965223015.1. Lineage (GTDB taxonomy): Bacteria > Acidobacteriota > Vicinamibacteria > Vicinamibacterales > UBA8438 > CAUZIB01. The sequence continues at coordinate 348,055 of CBDCVL010000004.1, forward strand.
GCCGGCGTGATGCCCTCCATGGGCTCCATCGGCGATGCGTATGACAATGCCATGGCCGAGAGCTTTTTCGCCACGCTCGAGCGCGAAGTGCTCAACCGGCGACGGTTCCGCAGCCAGGCCGAAGCGCGGATGGCGATCTTCCAGTGGCTGGAGGGCTGGTACAATCCGCACCGTCGCCACTCGGCCCTCGGCTATCGTTCACCCATCAACTACGAGAGGAGACAGCTGCCGCAGAGTGCTTGAAACCCAAGTCCGTACCCGTCCACGAAACCGGGGCAAGTCCACTAGCTCAAATCGAAGCGTCCTGATCTGACTTTCGTCGGTCCCGATTTCCGAGACCTTCGACACGCCGTTGTTAAGCAGCTCAAGGGTTGTGGGATCGCGGAAATAGAGTTCGCGGTTCGTCATGGGTTGATGAAGCTCTCGGTGGAGGTGATGGGAACGGCCATGTAGTTGAACCCGTCGCGCGCGTCCATGAAGCGATACACGTTGCCCGCATATTCACCCGGGAAAAGAACGAGAAGGCGACCGCGAATGCTGTCTTCAACGCGGTCGATCAAGCTGGACACTCGCATGAAGTCGAACAGCGAAGCCAGACCGGTGACGGTCACGACACTGGTGGCATTGGCCTCCTCACGGGAGCACGCCTGACGCACGCGTTCAGCCGCAAGGTCTTCGAGTTCGCTATTGGCGCTGAAATGCTCCGGTTCAGAAAAGATGGCCTCGCGGTATTCGTGGGCCGTAATCCATTCCGGGAGGAGCCGCGTGAGATCAACGCTGGCCCATCCGTGGTGTGCCTCTAGCGTGATCGCTTCAAACTGCGGGAGGCGCGCCCTCACTCGCCGTTCTTCAGCCGGCGGATACACCGCGAACCAGATCCGCTGCTTGCCAGACATATTGGTAGACCAGGGAAGGCGCACTTGGCGGGAGTAGTTAGCAAGAAGACGGTCAATGGCGCTCATGGTAGGGGCTCCTGCAGTCCGGTGAAGAGCGGAAAACTCAATTCAACAACCTCGCCGATAGCGCGCAGATTGAGCAGCCCGGCTCGATGGGCGTCGAAGCCCATGGTCTTGGCGCGCTCGAGGTTCAGATCGAGGAGACGGCACCAGGGATTGGAAAAGACCGCGGCGCCGTGATAACCGGCGATGTTCCCCAGGAAGAACGCCATGGTGGCTGCCACGGCTGTAGACTTGATCCGCTGACGGGTCTTTCTCGCACGACCGGCGAGGTGCCCGGTCTGGGTCCACGAGGACGCCGCATTGCGCGCGATCTTGTTGCGGCTGAGTTCCGAATACTGATTCCCAAACGCGACTTCCAGCGCCTGAGCCAAATCGGGTGTCTCAACCCGGTCGCCCTCAGCTAGATCCATGATGGCCGGGGTCGTGGCTCGCAGGAGAGGATGGAGGTGGACCCCATTCCTCGGACCAAGAACGGGCGTTGCTAAGGTGGAGCCTGCTGGGTCTGTTCTCGTCGTAGTCGTGTCCTGCAACCAGGGTTGCAGGCCTGGGCCTGCAACCCGTAACTGCCTTACGCCGGTGCGCGGAGACGGGGGCCAGGTCGCCGCAGGCGCCCCGCGCAGCGGGGTCGGAGCGGAGCGGAGAACCTGGAGGCGGTCGAGCACACCGGCACCCGACGCCCGGTCGGCTAGAACGCTCATGCTGCCTCGGGCCTCGGCATCGAATCGTAGAACGCGGCTGGCGTCTGATAGCCCAACTTCGCATGCGGCCGCGCGTCATTGTAGAAGCGGAAGTAGCGCCCGATCCCCTCGCGCGCCTCGGTCAGCGAATCATAGGGGTGCAGGTAGATCTCCTCATACTTCAGCGACCGCCAGAGCCGCTCCACGAAGATGTTGTCGAGGTAGCGGCCCTTGCCGTCCATGCTGATCTTGATCCCCCGGTCGCGCAGAACGCGGGTGAAGTCCCCCGCCGTGAACTGCGAGCCCTGGTCGGTGTTGAAGATGGTCGGCCGGCCGAAGTGTGCGAGGGCGTCCCTCAACGCCTCGATGCAGAAGCCCGTGTCCAGCGTGTTGGACAGCCGCCACGCCAGGACCCGGCGGGAGTACCAGTCGATGATCGCCACCAGGTAGGCGAAGCCGCGCGCCATCGGGATGTAGGTGATATCCGTGGCCCAGACCTGGTTCGGCCGTGCGATCGTGAGCCCCCGCAGCAGATACGGGTAGACGGGGTGGTCCGGCGCCGGCGTGCTCGTTGTGGGTTGTGGCGCCGTGCTCTCCAGCCCCATCAACCGCATCAGGCGTTGGACGCGCTTCCGATTGATCACGGGGCCCTCGGCCTTCAACGTCTGCGTGATCATCCGGCTGCCGAAGAAGGGATGCTGCAGATGCAGCTCGTCGATCCGGCGCATCAACGCCAGCTCCTCCGCGTCCGGGACCACCGGCTCGTAGTACACGCTCGACCGGGTCACGGCCAGCAGCGCGCATTGCCGCCGCATCGACAGCGTGCCGTTCGGTGCCATCAGGACTCGTCGCTGCGTCATCGGGAGCGCCCGAGCCCGTTGGATAAAAAATCCCGCTCCACCGTCAGCTCGCCGATCTTCTTGAGTAGGACATCTTCCCGCTCCGACGCCCCGCCATCGCCATGGTCCGTCTCGAACGACTGCGCCGCGTTGTCGAGCAGCTGCCGTTTCCACTTGTAGACTACGTTGGCGTGGACCTTGTAGCGGCGCGCAATCTCGGCCACCGACTCCTGGTCTCGCAGTGCCGCCAACGCCACCTTCGCCTTGAACGCCGGGTTGTGCTTCGTACGGGTCTTCTTCATGGTATCGGCTCCTCCCTCTTCTGTTGGGAGCAGGCTCGAATACCACCTTAGCTGCTGGTCCGAAAATCGGGGTCCACTTCAGATCGCGCGCCCAGGCTACCTGCACTGCAAGCAGCGGCAGGCTCCCGGCACCCATCCCGTGGAGCTTCCGCAGGAGGCCAAAAATAGGGTTGGCTTCATTGAGCGCATATAGCTCGCGCAAGTGGCGGAGCGATTTCTGCCTGGTGCTGTCCGTGGTCTTGCCAAGAATGTTCCGCTGAAGAATGGCCGCGCGGTAACCAACAGCGCCGGAACCGAACGGAACGATGGCCAATGTTGCGCTGAGTTCCTGCAGCATCATGGTTCGGCTAATGTGTGGGCCGCCTGAGGAGAATTTGAGACCGAATGTCTCGAGAGCGGGCGAAGCGGCAGGAAAGCCAAGTGAGGAAAGGTCGCTCACCGCGGTTATCTCATTCATAAAGTCATGCTGCTGACACTGGTGTCAGGCGTTGTTGCATGAATCGGAGCTAGCCCGCACCGATCCCGATCCACAGTTCCTTCACCGACCGATGCGGTACGACATTGGCCTGCCAAGCACAGTCATCTGATTCAGGATGTTGCACGCGAGGTCGACCTCAGTCCCCCGCCCTGCGGGACTGCACGCTCGAAGGTTGTCTCCGATGATCGATTTGTATCGGAAGAACGCGTTCTCCACGCGGGCCTGCCCATGATAGCCCGACGTCTTCTTCCAGCGTCGCCGTCCTCTCTTCTTGACCCGGATTTCCGATTTGGCTGTGGTACCGTATCGGCAGGCCAGTCGCGGCGCCTTGATTTCCGGGGCTCCGACGCAAGGAACCCCGCCACGGAGGGTGACACCCTGTGGGTGAATTACAGCACGAGGCGTTTCAGTTCACGTTCAATGGGTTTCTGAAGGTCGCATTCCAGGGGTCGCGCATCACCTCCGACGCCGGTCTCCTTCTGGTGCGCGAGTTGGATGAACGCCTGGGGCTGGCGACACTCATCGCCGAGCACCTGAGCGAGTCCCGACAGGGCTTGAACACCCAGTTCAGCCTGGCGGATCTCCTGCGACAGTCGGTCTACAGCCGGCTCGCGGGCTACGAAGACCTCAACGATGCGGTGCGCGTGTCGGCGGACCCAACATTTCGGCTCATCGGGTCGCCAACGCTCTGGGACCGCGGTGCGGCGCTGACCTCGACGCTGCATTGGTTCGAGACTGAGCTGCTGACCCGAGCGGAGAATCTCGTTGGGCTGATGGCCGTGAACCGGGAGGTGCTTGCACAGGCTGAGATGCCAACGCGCGCCGGCCGGATCGTGCTCGACATGGATTCGAGTGAGAGCCCGGTCCATGGGACGCAGGAAGGGAGCGCGTACAACGGGCACTTTGAATCAGTCTGTTACCACCCGCTGTTTCTGTTCAACGAGCACGGCGACTGCGTGGCCGCCGCGCTGCGGCCCGGCAATGTGCATAGCGCCGACGATTGGGACGATCTGCTCGTGCCGGAAATTGACCGGCAGCAGGCGGCGGGTACGCGCGTGGCGTTCCGCGCTGACGCCGCGTTTGCCAAGCCCGAGATCTACGACGCGCTCGAGACGCGCGACGTGGATTATGTCATCCGCATGCCGGCGAACAAGAGTGTGGAGCTGGAAATCGAAGACCTCCTCTTTCGTCCGCCGGGACGGCCGAGCCGCAAGCCCTTGGTGCGCTACAAGAGCTTCCGGTATCAGGCGAAGAGCTGGACCACGCCCAGACGGATTATCGCCAAGGTGGAGCACCACCGAGGTGAGCTGTTCCCCCGCGTCGGCTTCATCGTGACTAACATGGTCCTCCCGAGTCGTTCGGTCGTACGGTTCTACAACAAGCGCGGCACGGCGGAGCAATGGATCAAGGAAGGCAAGCAGGCCACCCACTGGACGCGGCTGTCGTGCCATCGTTTCCGGGCGAACGAAGTGCGCCTGCAACTGAGTGTCCTGGCCTACAACCTGGGCAACCTCTGGCGCAGATTGGTCCTGCCGCCGCGGGTCAAGCGCTGGTCGCTCACGAGTCTCCAGCAGCGGCTGGTGAAAATCGGAGGCCGGCTGGTGAAGCATGCCAGGTACTACTGGCTCCTGCTGGCAGAAGGGCATCTGACCCGTCGGCTGTTCGGCGACATGCTGCGGAGGATCTGGGCACTGCCAGTGCCGGGAGGATAGCGGGCGATCGCTTACCGAGGAACTGTAGCGCCCCAGGGTTCTTGGACAGTGGTTTGACGGTATTCGCATCTATGCTGCCGCGTCCAGCCCGACGAAGTCACGTCGCACCTGAGCGGGGCTTTGATAGTGGTACTTCTCTAGCATCCACTGCTCGTTGTACGTCCGCTTAAACTCGAGTAAGGCCAGGCGGAGCTCCTCGATGGTGTCGAAACTCCGCACCCACAACAAATTCTCCTTCAGCGTGCGGATGAAGCGTTCCGCGACGCCGTTGCCTTCGGGCTCCCGCACGAAACTCGGCGAGCTCTCGATGCCGAAGAACGCCACCGCCTGTTGAAAGTCGTCAGCCAGATAGTTCGACCCGTGGTCGTGCCGAAGACGCAGCCCGCGGGCGACGCCCTCGCCAATCGTGCCGAAGCGGGCGCGGACGCCCTGGCGGATCGGCTCCAGGGCCTCAAATCGGGTCCCGCGCTTGGCCGCATGCAGGCCGATGCACTCGGTCGTGCAGTGATCGACGGCCACGAAGACGAAGGCCGCGCCCTCGCCCACGGTCACTGTGGCCGTCATGTCCGTGCCCCACATCACATCGGGGGCCGCGGTGGTGATCGTGCCGTCGTGCGCCTTCGGGCCGTGCGCGTGGCCCACGCGGTGCGGGGCCTGGAGGTCGTGCTCCCGCATCAACCGACGCACCCGTTCCAGCGAGGTGCGGATCCCCGCGACCCGGAGCTTCGCCCAGGCTTTCCGGTACCCTGCGCCGTGAAAGGGCGAGGCTTCGAGCAGTCGGCGGATGTGGCCGGCCAGCACGTCGTCCGGGGCGGCGCCCACCGGCCCACGCCGCCGACACGGCGCCCGGGACGGTGTCGCCTGCCGCCGCGCATACACGCTAGAGCGGGCGCGGTGCCACACGCGGCAGACCCGCTGCACGCCATACGCCCGCCGCGTGGAGATCGAGTGGGCGTCCTTCATCGCCTCGACCTCCGTCGGGCCAAAGGGCCGCCCACCTCCAACTGGTCCACCTTCGCGTAGAGCAGTTCGTTCTCCATCAGTCGTTCACCGATCTTGGCTTGCAGCCGACGATTCGCCTCGTCCCAGGCGTCCGGCGCCCGGCTCTTCAGGCTGGCCTGGCCCGCGGCCAGAAACTGATCCCGCCACTGCGCGGCCCGCGCCGCCGTGATCCCCAGCTCCCGCGACACGGACTCGAGATCCTCTCCGCGCAGCAGACGCAGCACCGTCTCGCGCTTGCGCCGGGCTGACAACCGTCCCCCACGGCCGCGCCCGGCGGCGTCTCCGGTCGCCCTTCGGGCTTCCTCCGCCGCCGCCGATTCTTGATCTGGTTTCCCCATCTCGACACGCCTCCTGCGAGTACTCTCTCGCAATCAAGTGTCCAAGAAAATCCTAGGGCGCAGGAGAACTCCGACGAAGAAACGGCGCACGTGTGGACCAGTGTCTGAGAAATGCCCTGAAAACAGCGGCTCCAGTCGGTCGCACGTCAGCGCGGGCTGAGTGACAGTCTCTGGAGCTGGACGCTTGTGCGACGAACAGAAATTCGTGCGCTCGGCGGCGGTCGGGTGTATAACCGTGCCATCCGGGACAGGCAAAATGAAAATCCCGGCTGAGAGGAGTGATGGAGGCGCACAGAGTTACCATCTACCCTGCTGAATGGTGGCACTTCGATTACGAGACCTGGGATGAATATCCGATCCTGAATCTGACCCTCGAAGAACTGGTGGGCGGCTCGCCGCAAGGCGAAGCAGGTGCAATAGGGAAGGTTCGGCACGCTATTTGCTAAGTACAAAAGGCCCGGGCGCGTTCCGCCTACAGCGGACGAACATCAGATGCTCAAACGGAAGGCCTCGACGGTGGATGATAGAAGAGTTTTCTAGGCACGATGGTCGGAACTGGATAGGAATAGGGAGCATTACGTGACTGCACATGAGGAGCCTCGCTTCAGCGAACTGGTCACGCGGGCGTTTTCGGCTGAGCAAGAAGAGGCCCAAACGCTGTGGGTGCCGCTGGCGCAGCAATTCGATAGGAAGGGCCCGGAGGTCGCCAAGGAATATCTTGCGGCGCAGAGGCAGCAGCTGGCTGACCAGGTGAAAAAGCTGCTTGATCAGGTCACAGAGTGAATCGATGGCTGACGGCTTCCGTATCGGGCGGATTTCGGTCGAAGGGTTCAAGGGCTTTACAAAGGCCCAGGAAATCGACCTAAGCAACCGGCACGTATTCTTGATCGGGCCGAACGGGAACGGGAAGTCAAGTATCATCGAGGCCATTCGATGGGGGCTCTTCGGTTCCACGGGCCGGCCGAACGACATCGTCCGGAATGCGGGCTATGAGGGCGATTGTCGTGTTGAGATAGGTTTGGCGCGGGACGGGAAGGAATGGCACCTCCGTCGTATCCTAACGCCTGGCGGCGGCGGCGGTAGCAGCCGTGCGGAACTGTTCGACGAAGGCGGCAAGGAGCATCCTATGCGCGATGTTTTGCCTCAAATGGACTCGCTCAATGCTGGCGAGGGAACGCACATTATCTTTGCTCCTCAGTCGGCACCCCTCCGTCGTCAACCCGAGGATTTGACCCCATTCGAGCGGACCGTGTTCGGTCACTTGGGCTTAACGCACGCGCGTGTGATGTTGAGTCACCTGGATACCTTTGTGCATGAGCAGGAAGACGAGGAGACTTCTCTGGACGGACTCGTCAGTGATGCGTACAAGGAGGTGAATAGTCGAATCGCGGAACTTGAACGGCAACGCGGGCTGATACTCTCGTCACCACCATGGGACGGCGATCTCCAACCATCGATCGCGGATACCGAGAGTAAGGCGAAGGAATTGATCGGGAAGATCGAGACGTCTGAATCGGGAAAGGACTTCGGGCAGTTCTCGTTAGGGGCGCTTGTTGGTGAGGCGGAAAGGGCTCTAGAGGAGAGAGTTGGCTTGGATCAAACGCCGCTGAGCGAAGAGCTTGAGCAGCTGGACGCCAAGCTGGTTCGTTTGGAAGGGATTCAGAGCGCTTGGGAAAACATCCTCCGTAAAAGAGAAGATCTGAGGAAAGCGGATGAACATCGACAGAAGATCCTGGACGGCGTGTCACTGGACGAACTGCAGGAACGAGTAGAACGGCGGCGCCAAGCTGCCGAAACTCTGGATCTGAGACGCCGGCTCGGGGAGACAGCTGGCGAACTGTTGGATCGCACAGAAGGCGAAGACTTGCTTCCCTGTCCCATTTGCGAAACAGGACGGAAGCGGGATGAATTCAATCGTCTGATACTGGCTATGGTACACGCGGAAGGCGAAAAGGATTCATCAGGCCTGCACGTGACGGAAAACCAGTTGAACGAGGCGAAACAAATCGAAGGCCTCATTCAGGCATTGAACCACGAAGTCGAGGAGTGCAAAAGCGATCTAGATACGACGGTCGCTGCTGAAGATGATGTCGAGTTGACCGAAGCCGTCAGAGGAGGGCGAGTCGCGGACCACATTAAGGCCATGAAGAAGCATAAGACGTCCGTCGTGGCGCAAATCGACGGTTTTGAAGATTGGCATGGCGGTGTCCAGGTGGAGCTCAAGAACCTGCGCGAAGAGGCTAGGTATCAGGAATTGCAGCTGGATCTGAGCAATTTAAGAGCTGTCAATGCAGATATGGAACGGGTTCGGCGGGCGTTCGAGCGATTTGTGCAGTTTGGCGAGTCGGTGAGGGACATCCGTGACTCGGTCAAGTCGACTTTGATCGACGAACTGCGCAGGAAAGTACCTAGCGTCGCGGAAGAGTTGACGAGTGTATTCAGGGCACTGACGAGACATCCACATTTTGATCGGTTGGTCATTGACGAGGAGAAACTGCCAGGCCTCGTCCTGACAGTGGCAAGCAGCAGCGACTCGTTTGGAACGCCGCGTCCACCGGGCGTGTTGAATGGACAGGCTCAGAGCGCATTAGAATTGGTGCCGTACTTCGCCTTGGGTCAGGCGGATGAGGCTCCTACCGAGGTCTACCTCGTGCTACTGGATGATCCAACACGAGCCTTCGATAGGGAACACATCGGGATTCTGATCGAGCGATTGGCGGATCTGGGGAAGCGTGTGCAACTTGTGGTCGCCACGCAGGAAATGGAAGCGTTCCGTGACTTGTTGCCAAGGAGCTTCGAGCGCGAAAGCTATGTGGTTGTCGAACCGAAGAACTGGTCGTATGCAGATGGGCCGGAGCTGGTTACGGAGTACGACTAGTCCAGAGCACGCAGTTGCCGTCGATTGCTTAATGCGCTTGCGGTCAGAGGCGAGTACGGTGGAGTTTGGTTACAAGATTCAGGCACTTGCAGCACACGTGCTCTTGGGACTGAATCACCGCGTTGTGGAGGTGAACCACAAGGGGCACCCAGATATCGTCGGCGTTAAGGACGGTCAAGAGTTTCGTTTCGAGGTCGAAGCGGAGGTTATCGGCAGCAAGAGACGGATGCTGACCTCGTCAGACTTCGAGGGACTGATAGGCGCGGGGGTTGTCGGGTATTTTGCGTTGGCGGTGAGTTTTCCGAGACCGTACTGGGTGTTGGTACCTGCTCGGCGTCTGATGCGACGGGATTCGCCAGCGGGCGCTGCTCTCCTGGAAGCGCTGAGTGACAAGGCATTTTCTTCGGACTGGACGCGCGAGTACCTGTCGCTGATCGGTCGGTCGTGTCGCGAGGTGCTGGACCGCTCGTTCGATCAGCTTGTCCGACGAGCGACGGCGGGAAGGGCCCTCTGAGCACACGACGATGCGACGGATCCACCGTGGGTCGGCATAAGATTCGCTTGAAACGCACCCTGAAACCCTCGTTCAGTTTCGAAGGAGCGCGGGCGGGCAACGCGACGCAACGCATCAATGATGTCTTCGACCATTTCGGGGCCCTGAACGGACCCGAAGTCACTGCGCCTGTTTTTGTATCTAGACCTCAGTTCTTGGGCGGAACTGACGGATTCGGCGCATCAAGTTCTCGAAACAATTGAGGAATTCGACGAGAGTGATGGAACCGAACCCCTCCCCGCAGATCAGCGGAAACGGCGCGCTTACTGCCAGCCGTACTGCCAGCCGTTTCTGGTCTTGCCAGCCATTTTCTGACCCGTTGAGACCTGCCATGATCGTCAAATTCCTCAACAAATGCGTATTTACTGAGGTTTCTGGTCAGGCCTGATCGGCTTAGAAGGCCGATGCTCTATCCAACTGAGCTACGGGCGCTCATTGGTCGCAAGGCCTAGTTTATCAGTGAGTTACCGGCTGTGTAGCCTTCATTATTGGTTCCAGGCGCTCGATGAGCCACACGGCGGACGAACCAAGGCGAGACCTCAAAACGGGACGGAGCAGTCAGTGGCCCGCCGCAAGCCTCCACTGAAAGTCCTGACCGACTACTTCGCCAAGGGGTCGGGACGCACTTGGAAGTGAATGAGCTTGTTCTTCTGCCCCTTGCCTCCCTCGATGTGCCACATCACCTGGCCGGCGTAGGCTGACCAGAGCCCGCGACCCTTCCAGCCGGCGTCCGGGTCGTCGATGCGTCCATCCATCCCCTTCGGGTGGAACCCTATCGGATACGGCACCCGGAGCATCACCATCTGGCCGTCCGGCAAGGTGGCCTTCAGCGAATCCGAGTTGTTGCCGAGCGCGAACGGGACGTTCTCGCCGAGTCCGGCCGTATTGAACTGGTCCACGAAGGTGTAGTAGTTCGAGTCCGTACTGCCCGATCCCTCGACGCCCTTGAAGTTGGGTCCCGGCTGATCGTAGAAGGTCCAGCCCTCGGCGCAGTGCTGGCCGGTGGCCGTCGGGCCGTTGGTGACGGTGCACTTACTCCGGTCGAAGCTCGCCATGTAGCCGGCACCCGTGCCGGCCCAGAGGATGCCGTTCCTGTCGATGTCGATGCCGCGCGTACCCCAGACCTCGACCGGTGCCTCGGGGTTCATGTAGGGCAGCGCGTAGAGTTCGGTCAATGCGGTCTCCGGCGGGGTCTCTCCCGGCACCACGCGCATGATGGCGCCCGGCGCGGCCGCCGAGGTCACCACCCAGATCGAGCCGTCGGCTGGGTTCGGGATGATGCCGTAGTTCATCAAGGCAACCCGGGTGTCCTTGGCGGCGTCGGCCGGGTCGCCTGGCTCGACGTACGCGTCTTGGGTGCCGTTCCCGTTGGTGTCGAGGATGAACGGCATCCAGCCTTGCGAGGCCTGCACGTCCCCGGTCTCTTCCCACGTGCGGGTGTCGAAGTACCCAAGGTTCTGGCCGAGCGTGCTGAACCAGAGGACGTCATTCTGGTCGAACTGCACGTGGTGTGTTCGGTAGCACGTATCCAGCGCCGTCCACTCCTCCGTGGCGGGGTCGAACATCGAGAGCTGCCGGCCGCTGAAGGAAAGCGGATACTTGCTGGCGGACGGATGGCTCGAGCCCTCCTTGCACCAGTCGGGGTTTGCCGACGGGCGCACGTTGGAGGTGATCCAGACGCGGTCGCTGGTATCCATCATCAGGCTGTGCGCGCTGGTGCGGCTCGTGAACACCGCCTCCTCGCCCCACGCGGGCGACGGCTGCATGCTTCGCTGCGACCATGCGAAGTCCGGGGGGTTCTCCGCATCGAGGAACGGCGGCATCACCTGCACGGTCACGTGGGTCGTCGGGTCGAGTACGGGCATCGTGTCTGAGCTGTACTCTGTGCCACCGTAGATGGGCCCATAGCCGTTGAGGGTCGGGTTTCGCTTGTCGGTGCTGACGCTGTCGTGGACGAACTGGCGGCCATCCATTCCCCAGTCCCACATCGACAGGACGAGGTGACGCTCGACGCCTGAAGGCCGTGGAGGCTGTGGTGGAAGCTCGCCACCTGCGATCCGATCTGTCCAGTCGGCGAACATGTCGATGGCCCGCGCGCGTCCGAGACGGCCGAGGAGGCTGTCCATGGCCGCACCGCTCTGGCCCGAGAGCACCCGCCGTTCCCAGGCCTCCCGTGTGCTATCAAAGGTGCCCATGTTCTGCGGCATCTCCCGCGTCGCTTTCGTCCCCATCTGATGGCAGACGACACAGCCGTTGAGTGTCAACTCGCCGAGGTAGTGTCCCTGGCTCTTCATGCTCGACAGAATCAAATTTCCGGCCGGCCCGGTGCCGGGAAAATCGCTCGCCGGCGGAGGCTCGAGGAGAGAGTACCAATAGTAGGCCGGGTAGACCTCTGCGGCAGCCTCCGGGCTGGGAGCGACCATTGCCGTCAGATCGAGCGGGGTGCCTGGCGTGGCCACGACTGGCGACGAGTCCACCAGACCGTAGCCGCGCACCCAGATGGAGTATGTGGCCTCGGGGAGGTCCGGCAGCACATACTGGCCCTCGTCATCGGTCACCACGATCTTGCGATAGCCGGTTGGGAGATCGCTGGTCTCCGCAATGACCCAGACACCGGCCTCCGGGCCGTTGGTGCTCGTCACGACGCCCCCGATGTCGTCGCTGTCAAGAGGCACGGCAGGCACATCCACCCCGCCGGTGCACGACGGCACGGCGAGGAGCGCGACAAAGCCGACCGCCAGCGCGGGCCACCCAGAACTCGCTCTTCTCATGGTCTCCTTCTCGGAATTGAGCCCGGCGCCCCGCTGGCGTCGAACTCGAGCCGCTAGTCCAGTCGAGAGCGCCATCCTACACCCATCCCAACCGACCGGGTTGCGCTGAGCCGTCTTACCGAAAAGCGCACGCACTGGGGGTGGGCTTCCGATGGCCGCCTGTTGTTCGACACCTTTGAAGGCGACATTGGTGTGGTCACCGTCGACGGCGAACCGACAGTGGAGATACTGCTGGAGACGGAATTTCAAGAGGAAGCTCCGGCGCTGTCCCCAGATGGTCGGTGGCTGGCCTACCAGTCGGATGAATCCGGCCAGCCGGAAATCTACGTCAAGCCGTTTCCGAATGTGGACGGCGGTCGGTGGCAAGTGTCGACGAATGGCGGCTACCGTCCGGTGTGGTCACCAGAGACGACGGTTGTTCTTTCCCCAACTGACCCCCTTGAGACTCATGGTGGCCAACGTTGAGACGGACCCGACCTTCGGCCGGGGTACACCGACAGAAACGTTCGACCTATCGGCGTATGAGCTAACCGGGGGTGGCCGACGCTACGATGTCGCCCCAGACGGAGAGCGCTTCATCTTGCGGAAGGCTGGTGGGCAGGTGCTGGCGGACGGCGACACATTTAGCGGTTTGATCTTCGTCCAGAACTGGTTCGAGGAACTCAAAGAGCGAGTGCCCATTCCGTAACTCATGCCCCTCATCCCCGGCACCACCCTTGGCCCATATGCCGTCACCGCCAAGATCGGCGAAGGCGGGATGGGGGAGGTGTATCGAGCCTGCGACACGAAGCTCGACCGAATCTCCTTCACAGCGCGACAACAGAGGTTTAGGCTGCAGCTCAGCGTGAGGTAGGCTCCGCGCTCTAGCGTTGTGCCTATTCGAGTAGTGCCAAGACTGAACCGGTCGACGCATTGGCCTGGGCCAGGGCGGCGATACCGCTCTGGTTCAGGATGCTGAACCGGGTGAGGTTGGCCGACTCCTCTGCGATGTTTGCGTCACGGATACGGCTCTCGGCCGCGCGGTTGTTCACCACCTGGTTCCGAACGAGGCTGATCGCGAAGTTGAGACGGTTCTGAATCGATCCGACGGTGCCCTGTTCGATTCCAAGGTTCGTGATCGCCGCTGTCACCGTGCTAACGGCGGTCTGCGCAGCCGCCTGGCTCGTCAGTACCCCACCGGCCAGTGTCAGACTCGTCGTGGTGACCGCCCCGATCGACCCGGAGATCACACCGTTCGCGCCGTTGTTGCTCACGAACACCGAGAAGCCAGACGCCGTGTCGAGATTCGCCACGGCTGACTCCCGCGTGATCTCGCCCAGGATGTCCTGGAACTCCGCGTTCAGTGTCGTCCGGGTGGCGTCGGTCGTGTGACCCGAAGCCGCCTGCGTCGCCAGGGTGCCAAGCCGGTCAATCAACGTCGAGATGTTGTTCAGCGCTCCGTCCTTGATCTGGAGTGTGGACAGCCCGTCGTTGGCGTTCCGCATCCCCTGGTTGAGGATCGCGACGTCGCTGCGAAAGGCGTTCGCAATCGCGAGTCCAGCCGCATCATCACCCGAAGAGTTGATCCGCAGGCCGCTGGACACCCGCGTCAGGGCTTGTCGCAGCCCGATGTTGGTCACGTCCAGGTTGGCCTGGGCGTTGACCGAGGCGATATTGGTTACGACTGAAAACGATGCCACAAACCTACCCCTCCTTGAACGTGCCGGCCGTGGACCGTTTGGTCCCGCCTGTCATCCTGGTTATCGGGCGGCCACCGGTTTCTGCGTGAGCTTTCGAGATACCGACGACCTCCTCGCGCAGCGGGGGATCACGTCAAGAGCGTTCGTGCGCCTCCCATGGGTCATTCTGTGCAGCCTGATGGAGCCATTGACCGCTTGGGCATAGAATGACCTCGATCTCAACCTAACAACTCATGGCCCTCGATGTCGGCTCTCGACTCGGCCACTACGATTCCGGTACCACCCCTCGGCTCCTACTCCGTCACCGCCAAGATCGGCGAAGGCGGCAAGGGGGAGGTGTATCGCGCCCGAGACACGAAGCTCGACCGGGACATGGCCATGAGAGTCCTGCTACAGTGCGCTTGCGATTCCGTTAGCCGATGACGACGATCACGAAGCCGCTAGAGCAGATCGTTTCTGTGGCACGCGGTGAGTACAGAAAGAGAGGGACACATGCAGGCTCTGAGACTACTGGCACTGGCTGCGGTTTTGGCAGCGTTAAGCGGAGGTCCGATAGGAGCGCCCATCGAAGCGATCCAGGTGAACGAATTGACGGCCGTCATCACGACGACGAAGGGTGACATCCAGGTGACTCTCTTTCCTGCGGAGGCCCCTTTGACGGTCGCGAACTTCGTCAACCTCGCCCAGCGAGGTTACTACGACGGACTGAAGTTTCACCGGGTCATTGCGGATTTCATGATTCAGGGAGGCGACCCAACCGGCACCGGAAGCGGAGGGCCAGGTTACCGCTTCGCTGACGAGTTCAGTTCTTCCCTTCGGCACGACTCAGCTGGCACGTTGTCGATGGCGAACTCCGGGCCGAGCACCAACGGTAGCCAGTTCTTTATCACTAATGGGCCTACCCCCCACCTGGACGACATCCATTCTATTTTCGGCAAGGTCTCCTCAGGGCAAGACGTCGTTGATGCCATCGCACAAGATGACGTGATGACGACAATTGTCATCGAGGGCGACCCTTCCTCACTCCTTGCGACGCAGAAGGAGCAGGTGGACGAGTGGAACACAATCCTGGACCGGGGGTAGCCGACGCTTGTCAGCCACCGGATGGCGATGTGTGTCGGGCGAGAGATACCAAGCTCGACCGGTACGTAGAAAGGGCAGGCGGCCAGCTGTGAGCGGCAGTCAAACAGTCGGATCCTCGGTCGGTGTCGGTGTGGCATTGGGCGTTGCGTTCGGTGCCGCGTTCGACAATGTTGGCCTAGGTATAGCGGTCGGCGTCGCTCTTGGCGCCGCATTCGATGCAACCCGCTCATCTGGCCCGTCGGACAGAGGCAAGCCACCGTCGAGCGGTGACACGCCATGAGCCTCCAGCCCGGCACCACCCTCGGCCCATACACCGTCACCGCCAAGATCGGCGAAGGCGGCATGGGGGAGGTCTATCGTGCGAGCGATACCAAGCTCGACCGGGGACGTGCTCTACGAACATAGAGGGAGAGACTCATGAAGAAGACGATGTTGATCCTCGCTTGCGCGCTCCTGGTCAGCTCGATCGCGTTTGGTGACGACCTCGACGATTCAATAGAGAACGATTACGAGTCGCATCTTGCGGCCCTTTTTGAACACTTTCATCGCAACCCGGAACTGTCCTTGATCGAAACCGCAACGGCCGCTCGAATGGCAAGCGAGTTGAGAGACTCTGGATTTGAAGTGACGGAAGGCGTCGGCGGCACCGGCGTCGTCGCCATCATGAGAAACGGGGACGGACCCTTGGTGATGATGCGCGCCGATATGGATGGCTTGCCCCTAGAAGAAAACTCGGGACTCGCCTACGCATCTGTCGCGACCCAGGTAGATCCCATCACTGGGAACACCGTGCCCGTCATGCACGCCTGCGGCCACGATGTCCACATGACGAGTCTCATTGGCACGGCGCGGCATATGTCGGGGCATAAAGAAGAATGGTCCGGAACGCTCATGCTTCTCGTGCAACTGGCCGAGGAACGCGGGCTCGGCGCGCGCCTCATGCGCGAAGACAATGTGTGGGAACGATTCGGCACGCCTGAATACGCACTGGCGTTCCATGTGTCGGCACAAGTCGAAGCGGGCAAAGTCAATGTGTCAGAGGGAAGTCCATACGCCGGCGCAGACTCAGTCGACATCATCATCCACGGTGTGGGCGCACATGGCGCCAGCCCGCACGCGAGTAGAGATCCCATCGTGCTCGGGAGCCAAATCGTCCTGGCCTTGCAGACGCTCGTCGCTCGAGAGCTGTCGCCGCGCGAACCCGGCGTCGTCACCGTGGGTTCGTTTCATTCCGGGACCAAGCACAACATCATTTCCGATCAAGCGCACTTGCAGCTGACGGTGCGCAGTACAAGCGAGGAAACGCGCGCGCTGTTGCTCGACGGCATCGAGCGAATTGCGAAGAACATGGGACGCGTTGCTGGTCTCCCTGAGGACATGCTGCCCGAAGTCATCGTCTCCGAAGAGAGTGCTCCGCCGACGACGAATGACGCGCCCCTCGCGCGTCGGTTGCGGTCCGCATGGATCGAACGGATGGGAGCGGAAAATGTCGTCGACCAGCCTTCTAGAGGAATGGGTGCGGAAGACTTCCCATTCTTTTCAACAGATCCGGACGTCACGAGTGTCTATTGGGCGATAGGTGGCACGCCGAAAGAGGACTTCGAACGAGAAGCTCGAGGCGGACCACCGGTGCCGACCCATCATTCGCCCCTGTTCAAGATTTCGCCGGAGCCTGCGATACGCGCTGGTGTTGAGTCGACGATAACCGCGCTGATGAACCTGATGGGCAAGTAGCGATCGCGGGCGTCTCGGGCTGGAGGCACCGAACGGGTGTGACATCAAGGGGAACGTTGGAGCCCTCTTCATGCTTGCTGCGTGCAACACGTTGCACAGCCGGAAGCGTGCAAACGCCTCCTCCTGCCTTCGGACCCTCCCCTAACCATCTCTACGGTGCTGACGACGTCCTAGAGTCGTGAAAGCACCAATCCTCGCCACGTCCCCGGCAGGTCGTCACGGCTCCAGCTCAGCGTCTGACGACCAGGTGTGCTGACCCCAGTGGATGACGAGACCAACCCGTCCCTTGCCGCGCGAGTGGAGATACACGGCGAGTGGTCGGTCCGTGAACGGACCGCCATGCGTGTGCTCGACGTCGATCTCTACGGCGTCGAACGCCGGGTCATGTTGAGTGCCCCACGAATCGGCTTCGTGATTGAAGACGAGTCGCCAGGTTCCGCCCGTCGCTTTCAGCCAAAGTCCGTAGGAGCCGGGAAAATCAGTCGCCAGGTTGTCGGTCGGCACGAGCGTGTCTCCGAAGCGGAGTGGTAGCTCGGTTCTCAGGCGGATGACGGCCCCTCCGCTCAATTCGACCAGCTCGCCGTCCGCGGTCGTTTCGAGCGCCGCGAAGTCGCGGTGGTCGGTGCCGAGATCCTTCTGGAACAAGATCTGGATGTGGTCGCCGTCAGGGGTCATGACCGCCGTCTCGTTCCGAGCTCCGAGGGCGGCTGCTCGGTACGCCGCGCTGGTGTCTGAATCACGGGTCAGACTGTTGGCGCGTCCGACATTCGAGGTGCGCTCCGGTGGCGGCTGCCGGGGAAGGTCGAAGAACTCGAAACTGGCGCGCCAGTCGTGTGCACCCCATAGAAGCGCCAGCTCGCCAGCATCGTCACCATTCGGGACAAGTGCGACGGTCAACGTCTCGGATGTCTTGTCAGGCCGCGTCCGGTGCGTCAGTGGAATCCTGAGCGGCTCGAGTGTTGGAGCCTCTTCCGTGGCGTCTTCGGCATCAACCTGGAGAGGGCGTGCGTCGAGCGCCCACTCGCTGCCCGTGCGCGTCAGCCAGAGCTCGTGGTCTGGCCCGGATCGTGGTGACTCGCCCGCGTCGGGACTGAGGGTGCCAAAGCGCAGAGCCCGGTGTCCCCGGGGAGGTGGCCGAGTCGTACCTCTGCCTGTGTGACGTCTGGCGAGGCCGACAGCAGGAGTGCGTGTGCCGGATCGCTTGCGCGGAGCGCCGGCTCATAGCCAACGCTGATCTGCCGTGCGGCGAGGGTCAACTCGACGCGCGCCAGGCCATCGGGCTCCTCGGCCTGCTGTCCGGCCGCCGCGGCGGCGGACAGGACAGCAAGACTGGCAACGCCGCCGATCGCAACGAGCCGGAGCCGCCGGCCGGGCATCCGCCTAGTTCTGTCCTTCGGATGTCGACTCGGTGTCGTCGATCTCGAGCGCGTATCCGATGAAGCCGAGCGACATCTCGTCATCGGTCCGCGGACCGTATCCGGGCGACTCGTGCGACCGGAAGTCGTAGCGGGCGGCGCGCTCTGGAGAGTTGTCGAACCAGATGCTCACGTCAATGCGCGTGCCCTTGGGCAGCAACTTCGGCTCCTTCAGCATGTACGTTTCCTGCCAGCCCTGGTTGTACTGCGGGACGTCGAGGAGCAGTTCCTCGCGGCCGTCTGGATAGACCGCCGTGTACCGAGACGCCGTCGCGCGGAGGTGACCGTGCGGCCAATAGGTCAGCACGTACGTGTCCTGTTCGAGGGTTCGTGAGTTTCCGACGCGATAGTTCGGGTGGTTGGGTGGAATCTCGAAACCGGTGTTGCCGATCGAGTCGTTGACCACTCGGAACTGAACCGGACGCTCTTCGACGAAAAAGGCGATTTCCGGCTGGGTCCAGACCCCACTGCCCGCGCCGGGCTCCTTGTGATAGTGCATGTTGTAGGTGATCGTCGAGCCCGTCTCGAGCCGAAGGCCGAAACCGTCGGGCAGCATGACCGCCTCGGCGCCCTCGGCGACACAGGTCAGCAGCTGGCCCGTACCGGTGGCGCCCTCCTCAGCGGCAACCTCCTCGATCGGCCTGTTGTCGGGGCTCGGCCCGCGCAGGAAGCCGCACATGTGGTGCGCGACACTTCCGGCGCCGGTCTTGAACTCCCAGCCGCGGACCCAGACGTCATCCGGCAGGTCCGTCTCGGTTAGGGTTCTGAAGAAGCTGATGTTGAGATCGTAGACGTCATCGTCCACGAAGTAAGGCTCGTCGAGCTGGAACACGAAGTCTGGCGTGCCAAGGGACCACCCCCCGCTCGTTTCCTCGGCGAACTGGCGTGGGGCCGGCGCGTCAGCGCGGTCACCAGCCGGAGCGCCGGCATCGACCCAGTTTACAATCGTTCTGATCTCCTCATCGGTGAGTCCACGTTCGTTCGAGAAGACGCCCTTCGGAGCCGTGGCGTACCAGGGTGGCATCTCATGTGCCTCGACTTTCCGCGCGATCGCGCGGGCCCACGGCCGCGTTTCCTCGTAGCTCGTGAACGACATCGGTGCAACAAGGCCGCCCAGATTCAGCCCCGGAGATGTCCCAGTAGCTGTTGAAATTTGAAGCGGCGGCTCTTCACTGGTCGTGCTATACGACCGGTGACGAAACCGAGGTGCAAGCCTCCCAGTAAGGAGCCGCCATGAAGAAGCAGTCTCGCACAGTCCCTCGCCGTCGCCAATCGGTATCCCCGACGCCACGGCACCTGCCGTTGGTCGATATCCTCATTGATACGCAGGCCGAGCTCCAGGAGCTGGTCGTCGCGTCTGGCCTGAAGGTACTCGAAGCCATGCTGGAAGAGGATCGGGCCGCCGTCTGTGGGCCACGGGATGCGCATCAACCTGCGCGCCAGGCGTATCGAACGGGGCATACGCCGAGTCAGGTCGTGCTGGGCGGGCGGAAGGTGGCGATTCGTCGGCCCCGTGCGCGGCGCGCCGGCGAGGAGGTTCCGTTGCCAACGGCCCGGGCATTCGCGAATGCGGACCCGCTGAACCGGCGCGTGGTCGACCAGATGCTGATCGGTGTGGCGACCCGCCAGTATGCGCGGAGTCTGGAACCGCTCGGCGCCGACGTCACCACGCGGGGCACGAGCAAGAGTGCGGTCAGTCGACGCTTTGTCGCGCAGACTCAGGCGCAGCTGGATGCGTGGCGGGCGACGCCGCTCGACGCGCTGGACCTGGTGGGGCTGCTGATTGATGGCGTGCACGTGGGTGGACACTGTATCGTTGTCGCCCTAGGCATCGATACAATGGGCGCGAAACACCCGCTCGGCCTGTGGGAAGGGGCCACGGAGAACGCGACGGTCTGTCAGGGGCTCTTGACCAATCTCGGCAGCCGCGGGCTGCGCACCGACCGGAGCCTGCTGGTGATCGTCGATGGCGCGAAGGCCCTCGACACGGCCGTGACCCAGACATTCGGGCGCGCCGCACTGGTGCAGCGGTGTCAGGTCCATAAGGGCCGGAACATCTTGGAGCATCTCCCTGAGGCACAGCGGCCGTGGGTGAAGGCGGTCCTCATGCGCGCCTACACGAACAGCCACGTCAAGACGGCCAAGCGTCTGCTGCAGGACCTGGCGCGGCGCTTGGACACTGACTACCCGAGTGCGGCCACGAGCGTGCGGGAAGGGCTCGACGAGACGCTGACCGTGCTCGGCTTGGGTCTGTCGGAGCGTCTCCAACGATCGCTCGCCACCACGAACGCCATCGAGAGTCTCCTCAGCCGAACGCGCCACGTGCAGCGCCATGTGAAACGCTGGCGCGGCGGGACGATGGTGCTCCGCTGGGTGGCCGCCGGGGTGCTCGAAGCGGCGAAGGGGTTCCGCCGGGTGCAAGGATGTCAAGATATGCCCGCGCTGGTCGCTGCCCTCCGGGCACGCGACGCGCGGTTAGGACTCGGGGAGTCGTCAGAGATGGTTGCGTAGTCGTGAACCAAGCTGCCGCTGAGTTTCAACAGCGCACGGGACATCCCCTCAGCCCCTCCGGTCGGTGACAGCCCTGGCAGTTTGCCTGGAGGACTGGGAGCACGTCCCGGTAGTAGGTTGCGTCTACCTCGTTCTCGTTGCCGGCCTGGCCCGGCGCGACGAAGGCGCACAGGATGCCGAGTGCAAACAGGATGACCAAGGCGCGCGGCTCGAGTCTCATCGGTCGATTCCTTTCCGCTAAACGTAACTCTCTAAATCCATTTCACCACCAACCGGGCCCCGTCGCAATTCAGGTCGCTCTGCCTCCACGTGCATCTATAATGCGGCTGGCTGTGAAACCAATTCAGTGGGCCGTGTTGGTCCTTGTCGTCGCACTTCTTGGTGGCGTGGAGTCCTCGAGTCAAGACGTTGGCGTCGTCGCGTTTGAGGGCGTGACCGTCATTCCAATGGATCGCGAGCGCACATTGCCAGGCCAGACGGTGATCGTGCGCGATGGCCAGATCGTCGAGCTCGGTCCGATGGCCGACGTGAACCTCCCACCTGGCGCGACCCGCATCGATGGCGACTCGCGCTTTTTGCTGCCCACGCTCAGCGAGATGCACGCTCATCTGTCCTCGAACTACGTGGCGCCCTACATCGGCCGTCCTGGGACGCCCGAGCAGGCGGTGGAGCGCGTACTACTCCTGTACGTTCTGAACGGGGTCGGCACAATCCGCAACATGACTGGTGCGCCCGTTCACCTCGAGCTGCGGGATCGCGCGGCACGGGGCGAACTCATCAGTCCGACGATCTACACGTCGGGGCCGCCCTTCTCGGGTGGCGCGGCGATGACGGCCCAGGCCGCCGTCGAAATGGTCGGTGCTCAGCGGGCGGCTGGCTACGACTTCATCAAGACGTACCCCGGCACGCCCGCGCTCGACGTGTTCACTGCGATGGCCACGGCCGCCCGTGACGCCGGCATGCCGATCGCCGGCCACGTGCCGTCAACCATCGGTCTCAGCGGTGCGCTGGCGGCGGGGTTTCAAACCATCGATCACCTCGACGGATACCTACAAGCCGCGGTGGGGCCTGAGGCGCCGCAGCCGACCCTCTGGGCTGAGAACGTCGTGCCGTACGTCGACACATCCCGATTCGCCCAGCTCGCTGCCGAGACCAAAGCCGAAGGCACATGGATGGTACCGACGCAGAGCTTGCTCGAGGCCCAGTTTTCTCTGGAGACACCGGCTGCGCTCTTGAGGCGCCCCGAGATGGTCTACGTGCGCCCGCAGGTGCGCGAGCAGTGGGCGCGAACAAAGGCAGGAACGGATCGCCGGTACTCACCCCAGCAGCGAGCCCAGTTTCTGGCACTTCGCCGTCAGCTGATCCAGGTGTTGTACGACGAAGGGGTCGGGTTCCTGCTCGGGTCGGACGCCCCGCAAGCCTGGAACGTTGCCGGCTTTTCCATCCATCGCGAGCTCGCCGCACTCGTTGCCTCTGGGCTCACGCCATTCGAAGCGCTCGCAACTGGCACACGCGACGTCGCAGTCTTTACGGGCTCGCTGCAGCACACTGGCACAATCGAGGTTGGGAAGCGGGCGGACTTGCTACTCCTCGACGCCAATCCGCTGGATGACATCGCGAACAGCTCTCGGATCGCGGGCGTCATGCTGGGAGGGCGGTGGCTGCCCAGCACCGAGATCGAGCAGATGCTCAATGAGTGAGCGGAAGAGCAGACCAGCACCCTCGCCAACCGACAAGAGAAATCGGAACTGACGTCAGCTATCGAAACTGAAGGTCACACGTACCCCTCAGCGGCTCTGATACGCCGCGTGGCGTCCGCCGCGTGGCGAGTACTTCTCTGCTGACACACTCTGGGTCGTCGTCACCGCGTGTTCCGCCCGGAAACCCCAGCCGCTCGTGATGGAGAACGTCTCCCAGCGGTACTTGCCGTCGCTATCCTTCCGCATCACGCCCTCGTAGCGACCACCCTGGACGCCACTCTGCCCTGAGGTCATGAAGTAGGCGCTCACGTCGGCGTGAGTCAGGTCGGGATGGACGTTGACGGCAACGTTCGCTGTGTGATGACCCCCGCCGAGGCGTGGCTCGCCCCTGCCATAATTCGCATAGAGTGGCGCGATCTCGTCGCGACCTTCGAAGTGCAGGTCCTCGTGGTTGGCGCCCGGGAAGTTGGGCACGTCGAGGATGGCATCCTCAGCGAACGTGTCGAGGATGTCCTCACCGAATCCGGAATCCATCCCATAGAGGTACTGGTTGAAGGTGCTCAACACCTCCTCTTTGGCTTCGAGGCGGGCGACACGTGCTCTCAGCTCACTCAGCTCGTCTGACGATTGACCGCCGGTAGCCGTGGCACCGAGCAGGACTGGAATCGTGACCGCCGCTAGGGCACCCAGCAGGACTGGAATCACGATCGCGGCTAGTAGGAGTTTCTTCATTGTTTCCTCCAGGTTTTACGGAACATCCGCCTGATTTCGACTTCTACTTTGTGCGAAGGATAGCATGAGTCTCTGACTCTTCCTGATCTGTTCCACTCGGCTCCGGAACCATTATCTGGCGACCTGGTCTGCCGACCTGCGAGCCATCGGCGAAGAGGCCATACGGGCCGCGCGTCGCGTCTCAATTCGCGTCCTGCGGCTCCAACCTGGCCAGCCGGCGCTCGATCTCAATCAGCTTGTGCAGAATGAGAATGTGAGTCTTCTTGGCGTCGATGCCGACGGGACTTGCCTCGCTACCGATCAATTCTGCGATGTCCGTGTAGACGTCCGACGGGATGTCGATCTTCATGTCCGTCTCCTCCTAAAGGCTCCCGGAGTCCGAATTGTCACAGGCGACACTGCCGCGAGCGAGACGAGCGAAGTCGCGATCGAACACACCGCGACGACTCGCGCTGCATCTTGGAACCCTTCAACGTTTCTGCGCTCGCTTACTCCGACGTGGCGGCCGCGATGCCTCGTACTGTGCGATGAACGCTTTCGCCTTTACCCGCTGGAACAGTTCGGCGACGACCTCGAGAGGCACATCCTCGATTGTTTTGACGCGGACGCACGACTTGCCCATGTCGAGCCTCTTGCCCGCCTTGAGCCATGCGGCCCGGAACCAGGCCTCCTGCTTCGGATCGCAGTAGACGCAGAAGAGGTAGAGCCCGATATGGTGCTCTTGCGCCCCAATTACTGCGAATGGTAGGGGCTGCTCGGGGTTACAGTGGTAGCCTTCGGGAAAGACCGAATGAGGTACGTAGTAGCTGATCATTCCGCCCTGCATTCCTTCAGCGAAGGGCGTGTCGATGTTCTTGAGGATGACCTCGCGAACGGTGGCGATCGTCTGTCGGCGGTCTGCCGGTAACTTCCGGAGGTACTGCGCGACGGTCGATGCCTTGATCTGCATGCGAAGCTATCGTGGAGAGGTCCAGTATAGCGACTGATGGGTAAGGCGATCGGCCTACACCGAGTGGGTTGAGGCGATGCTTCGGGGATTCACGGCGCCAGGTCGTCGCCGGAAGCCAGATCGCTGAAGCAGCGCGCCGACCATCCACGTGGCTTCGATCACGATCGCCCAGCTCATCTTCGACGCACCCGCGCGGCGTTCCTCGAATGTAATGGGGTAGTCGACGACGTGAAATCCGCGTCTCCAGGCTTGGTGGGCGAGCTCGACTTGAAACGCGTACCCATCGGACCTGATGTCATCGAGCGCGAGTGTTTCGAGCACTGCCCGCCGGTAGCACCTGAATCCGCCGGTCGGATCTGACGTGGGGAGTCCGGTCGCCCATCGGACGTAGAAAGCGGCGCCGCGGCTCAGGAAGAGCCGCCACCGCGGCCAATTCACCACTCTGGTTCCGCCGAGATACCTTGACCCCAGCGTGACGTCCGACCGTTGTGTCACCCGTAGCAGACCCTCGATGTCAGCCGGGTCGTGCGAAAAGTCTGCGTCCATTTCAAGGACATAGGCGTAATCTCTGGCGAGCGCCCAACGGAATCCCGACACGTAGGCACGGCCGAGTCCAGCTTTCCGGGTGCCGTGAATGACATGCACGCGGTCGTGGTGCGCCGCGATGCCCTCGAGGATCTGCCCGGTCCCATCCGGGGAGTTGTCGTCGACGAAGAGCATGTCCAGTTCATCGGACACGCGGAGGGTGGCCTCGACAAGCGCCGCCACATTGTCTGCCTCGTTATAGGTGGGCACGACGACGAGCGAGCGCCCGTCAGCCGGTGTTCGGTGTGTCATCCGTTTACAGGCCCGTAGTATCGCTGATCGCAGCGCAAACGTGCCAGGATGAACAGCCGTTGTGCCCAAGTCCTGAGGGGAAGGCCGGGGGTGCGGTCTGGACTAATCCACGAGCTGACCGGTTGACAGGTGCACCTTTAGTGGTGCGTTCCGGCCGGGGTTCATCACCTTGAGTCGGATGATCGCGGCTCCGCCATCTCCTGAACGAAAGGCAATATCCACGAAGTGAAGACCTGGGCCGATCGCCTGCGACGGCCATCTCCACGTTGTGTTCTCTGTGAATCGATGCAGTGTCTCCGAGCTCACGATATAGGCGTGGTCATCATAGGCGTGGTCATCGTCTGTGTACTTGACCGCAAGCCCGGCGTACCTCATCCTGCCGTGACTGTTAAGGTCGGTCGCCTCGCACAGAGTGTCCTGTCGCTGTGACGTGTCCCAAGCGCCCGCGCCGAGCCACAATCCTGCTTCTGTCTTCACGTTGAATAGCGTCGAGTCGGTGTTCCATCGCGTCTGAAACCGTAGATCCGGTGCGTCGTTGTCCCCACCATTGCTGAGCCACAGACTCCACACCGTGTACTCGTTCGAAGTCTGCTCCGCGAAGACCTGCCTGTGGACCTGGTGAACGTGGATGATGAGCCGTCGAGTCCACCGGGCCACTGGGGCGCCGATCGGCCTTAGCACCTTCACTCGTGCCAGCCACGCCAGAGCGTTGTCGAATCCGGCCGCGACCGGTCGGAGGTCGACAACCGCTGTCGGAAAGGTCACTTCACGATTGCGGCGGCCGCGTCCTTCGGACGCATTGGGATGGCTGACGCCGACGTGCTCTGCCTGAGGTGGCATACCTGTCATTGCGTTATTATGCAAGCAGCGTGCCGTGGCTGAGCGCCGCGGAAGGGGGACTTTCGCAGCGTGGTGTCCGCGTGGTCTGTATCGGAACTGTTAGCGATAGCCCAGAACGGTTGGTGCTGAGGGAGTGTGGTTCTCAGTGGTCTGTGGCACCGTCCCGCGCTACATCCCCATCGGATTCTCGTCGGCGGAGGGTCCGTAGACCGACGGAACGGGCACATCGTTGAGGCGCAGATAGACGCCAAGCTGAGCACGATGATGAATCATGTGGTTCATGACGAAAGTTCGGAGGACGGCCGCCTTCGGTAGCGTCATCAGCGTCGTTCCGTTCTGGAGCAGCGACCACGGCTTCATGAGCGCTTCGTCACTGACAGTGGCGATCGCAGCTCGGGCGTCAGCCGCGTTCTTGTCGAACATGGCCAACAGCTCTGCCACCGTCTGTGGGGCACGGGGCGGATCCATCGGCTTGCCACCCGGGGCGAGGTCCAGTGTGTCCTGAGCAATCGAGAGCGACGCCCATGTGTTGAGATTTGCCAGGTGTCCTGCCAGCCAGCCCAAGCTGCCTGACTTTTCGTGCGGCGACCATTCGAATCTGTCCTCCGGGACTCGTTCCAACATCTTCCGCGTAGTCGCCATCTCCTGGTCGAACTCAGGCAAGAGCGCATCACGTATTGCCATTGCTGTCTCCTGTGTTGTCGGTCACGTCGTAGATTATCTCATCTCTCACCTCGCGCCCGTTCCCGCGACGGTAGCCACAACTATCATGAGCTCACGACTGGCTGCGGTACAATCGCCCGCGTCCATGTTCACTAGCTGGACTGAATTTGGCGGTTTTCTCAGGGAGCGCGTGAACGAACTTGCTCAGACGCAGTTCGATCAGGTTCGCTACGCTGATATTGGGCTGGCCCTCTCGCTGCTGGTGTTGGTGTCGGTCGTCGCCCTCGTCACCCTCATCCGTCTGTCATTGACAGCCAGACATGCACGTCAGCACTCGGGGCACGGCGTCGGCCGGGAGCATCGGCGAGGGCGGGGGGTGGTGCTGGCGTACAACGCCCCTAAGGTTCTCCTGGCGGTCGCGCTCGCCGGTCTGGCGGTGGCGTTGTCCGACCCATTCCTCACGGCAACTGAGGAGGTTGCGGGCGACGTGGAGTCGAGGGTGCGGATCGATCTCGTTGATACGTCGCTGTCGATGACCTGGGAGCTCCCGCCTACGGGACGGTCGAGGGCCGAGGTTGCGCGAGAGGCACACCTGCGTTTCTTGGAAATGCGCCGCGAGAAGAACGATCGCGTATCCCTCTGGTTGTTCTCGTCATTTCCCTACATGGTCGACGACTTCGTGCTCGACGATGAGCTGTACTACTTTCAAGTCATGGACGCGCCGTACGCCACCGTCAGAATTCTCGCACCCGAGTCTGGTGCCCGGCGGGACAAATTCTTTGTACCCCGTGACAAGGTCCGGTTCATTCCAACGGAAGGCAGCACTGATATTGTGCAGGCGTTGCGCGCGGTGACGAAGCACTTCGACCAGGATGATGCGTTGGGTGGAATAGCAGATACCCATCGAGCTCTCCTCATCGTGACCGATGCCGACGTCGACGAAATCCCGGGTTCGGAGCTCGCTGGGCTCGCCACACGAAACGTCGTGCCGTACATCATCTTCATCAACGCAGGCGCACCCGCCGCGGTGTCAAAAGAGGGCGGTCGTGTGCCGCCGCTGATCGGCATGATCCGGGAGTTTGGTGGCGAGTCGTTCGATGTGAGAGACCAGGATAGTCTCGAGAAGGCGTACCGGGCGATCGACGAGCAGGAGACAGTGCGCGTCGAGGTCTCGCACCGCGCGCATCGAGTACCGATCTACTCGCGGTTCCTGCTGCTGAGCATGGCCTTGCTGGTGGTGGGGATCCCGGCGGGCTTCGCGGCCGAACTGCTCTGGGGACTCTACCCATAGCAGCGGTGGCCGTCGCGAACCGCGATCAGGTGTCGAGCGTGTTGGCCTTCTCGACTATCCCAGGGACCTGTTCCATCAGGCCATCGACCTGCGTTTCGAGTTGTAGGATCTCAGCGCTAGGTAGAGTAGTCAGGTCGAGATCCGGCTGCGCGTCGGGTCCGAGCTCCGCCTTCGCGCACATGTTATTCGCCAGGCTGATGGTCGCGCAGAGCGGCGGGTGCACCTTCGCCATCGTCGGATCGTGATGAAAGCGAATCGCCTCGCCGATCGCTGGCGGAAAATCCCAGGCCGTCACCACGACAAAGCCGACGTCCGTGTGATCGAAGCGAAACACTCGCTGCTCGGCGCTCAAGAATGACGCGGCGACGCCGCTCGCGACCATTTCGATGACTTCCGCATACTGTGCCTTGAAGACGTGGTCCATCACCGGGCGACCGATGTCGTGGAGCAGCCCCGCCATGAACGCCTCTTCCGAATCGCAGAGGCGGTGTTTCGTGGCGAGATGCTGACTCACGCACCCTGTCGCAAGGGCGTGCTCCCACAGCACCTTCCCCTTGAAGTTGCTCTTCTTGCTCTCGTGAAGCCCCTCGAGCGCCGACGCCAGCAATACTGACCGCACCCGGGTGATACCGACGAGGTTGATGGCACGGTCGAGCGTCGTGACAGAGCACCGGGCACCGAAGAAGGCCGAGTTCGCGAGGCGGAGAAACCGGGCTGCCAGCGCTTGGTCACGCCGGATGGTGACATCGAGCTTCTTGAGGTCCCAATCCGGATCGTCGGCCACCCGCATCGCTTTGAGGGCAACCTCGGGGAGTACTGGAAGGTCCCCGAGCGCGCCGGCGATTTCTCCTAAAGCGCTTTTCAAATAGGCCTTGTACTACCTGGGGCGGTCGTGGTACTTCTGCGCATACCGATGCAGGAGGACCGATGCGTGCCTATTCGATGGATCTGCGAGAGCGGGCGCTCCTCGACAGCGATGCCGGGATGAAGGCGGCCGATGTGGCGGCGAAGTACCGCGTGAGCGGGTCGTGGGTGCGGCTACTGAAACAGCGGCGGCGCGAAACGGGCGAGGTGGCGCCTCGCGTCCAGCGACAGGGACGGCGCGGCATGCTTGAGCCGCACCTACACACCTTGGCCGCGCTGATTGCGGCGCACCCGGATCGCACGCTGGCTGAGCTGAAGGACGCCCTCGCCACGCCCGCGAGTGTGCCGACGGTCTGGCGCGCCGTGCGGGCCCTCGGCCTGACCGTTAAAAAAAACGGTCCGCCCGTCCGAACACGATCGGCCTGACGTCGCGGCCGCGCGGGTCGCGTGGCACGCGGCGGCGCCGACCTGGGATGTCGCCCACCTCGTGTTTCTGGACGAAACCGGCAGCACCACCAATCTGCTTCGGCGGTACGGCCGGGCACCGCGCGGCGCGCGCGTCCACGACCACGCCCCCTGCGGGCGCTGGCAGACCAGCACGTTTCTCGCCGCGTTGCGGGTCACGGGGCTGACCGCACCGGGGGTCTTCGACGGCGCGATCGATGGCGAGAGCTTCCGCGCCTACATCGAACAGATCCTGGTGCCGACCCTGCAGCCCGGCGACATCGTCATTGCCGACAATCTCGGGGCCCACAAGGTCGCCGGCATCCAACGCGCCATCCAGGCCGCCGGGGCCACCCTCTGGTACTTGCCACCCTACAGCCCGGACCTCAATCCCATCGAGCTCTGCTTCGCGAAGCTCAAAGCCCTCGTTCGCACCGCTCGCTGTCGCAGCATCGAGACGCTCTGGCCGTTCCTCGGCGAGTGCTTGGCGCACTTCAGCCCTGACGAATGCCGCACCTATGTTCGGCACTGCGGGTACTCGGCCGCCACACGGTCATGAAAAGCGCTTTAGCGTGTATGCGCGGCGGCATCGTGGGTGGCGCCACGATGGCGTCGTGGACGTCCGGGGCTGCAGCGACGGCAGAGTTCTCTGAGGTGGTCATGGTCAATTCCAGATGTGGGAGCCCCGATAGATTGAATCGACCCCCCCGCCCAAACACTTGAATGATGATTGGCGACTACGCGTGGGTGTCGTTTCGACAAACGCCGTGCCGAGCCGGTAAAGTATCTTGTGTACGTGGGGAATCATCGTTTGTTCCGCGCGCCCAGTGCGCTTGTTCTTGTCCTTGTTCTCGTTCTCGGCGTCGTCTCCTGTAGTGATGTCCCGTCGCTACCTCCCCAGGGGCTGTCGGAGGGGCAGATACGCTTCGCGTCCTTCTGGCCGAACGAGCATGTGCTGGATCTCCGAGAGCGCAGCGTCGAGGATGCGACGAGTAATGACCAGAGGCGTGTGGTGATTCAACTAGAGGACGGGTGGAGCGCTCCAGACCCGTCCGGTCGATGGGCGCAGGGGGAGACCTCGACGGTTTTGCTCCATCTTGTCGACCCGGCTGCGCGCAATCTGTGGTTTGAATACCGTTCTCCAGGTGTCGAATCGATTACCGTCGATGTGAACGGTGTTGATGTCGGACAGTTGCCCTCGCGTGCGACCTGGAACACCCATCTCCTCTCAGTTACTGATGGCATCCTCAGCGCTGGCGTGAACACGGTCGTGCTCAGATACGTTGCGGGACCTCAGGGGTTTCCGATTTTCGCCGATGGTGGGTGGCGCAGCGTCTATTTCCGAATGGTTGGGTTGGTCAAGTCTGAGGAGACAACGCGGCCAGGCGACCGGGTGGTTGCCTCTAGCGGCAGTCGGGAGACGCTGACCGTGGGCCAGTCTGGGACATTGGTCGTCCCTAATGGGACGGACCGGCAGCTGGTGTCAGTGGCTGTGACGATGTCGGCCGAATCTCGGCTGTGGCGCTCGAGTACGTTCGGGCTGCGATATCTGGGAGCTGCAGAAGGCGATTCTGAACCGGAGCCATCGGCCGTTCGACACTCGTTGCGTGGCCTGTGGGGACGGACGTCGGCCTCAGCTGAGTTGTCGCTGGATGGACGGTCGGGACCAGGTTGCTTCTTGATCGATGTCGATCTCGCTTCGCCGAGTGCACCGATTCGCCTTGACCTGCTGCACGCCGAAGAGGCGCCGCCGGTTCAGACGCGAGAGCCCGAGGTGAATTCCGAGGCGCCTGACATTGTTCTCATCGTGCTCGACGCGGCGCGTGCCGACCACGTCGGGGCCTATGGGTATTCGAGACAGACCAGTCCGAACATCGATCGGCTCGCCGCAACCAGCTTGCTCTTTGAGAACGTGTACGCGACTGCGCCGTATACGCAGTCGTCAATGGCGACGATGCTGACGGGACTGTCGTTTGTTCAGCATGGCGTGACGGGCCGTGAACATAGGCTCCCCGAGTCGGTCACGACACTGGCGGACTACTTGAAGGATGCTGGGTACCGAACCGCCTGTTTGTCTGCGAATCCGAACAACTCTGCCAGGCTCGGTCTCGAGCGAGGATGTGACCTATTCGAGGAGTTCTGGCAGGATGTCGTCCCGCCCGAATCGCTGGATCCCTACCGCGTGTCGCGGCGGGCACTCGACGTGCTTGGTGACACTTCGGAGTCGCCGCTGTTCTTGATGCTTCACTATGTGCCGCCCCATGAGCTGTACGCTCCGTGGTCCGAGTTCGACAGTTTTGGCGACGAAGGATATGACGGGGGGTACGACGGCAGCTGGGAGACGATTCGGGCGATCGACAATGGCACGCTCGCACCGACGCAGGCCGACCTCGAGGAGATCGTGTCATTGTACGACGGCAATCTCAGGATGGCTGACGATGCCGTCGCTCTCGTGCTCGATATGCTGCAGCTCGGGGAGCGCTGGGACAAAACGGTAGTGCTGGTGACCTCGGACCACGGCGAAGCATTCGGTGAGCACGGCCGGATGGGACACAACTCGACCGTCTACGACGAGATGCTCCACGTCCCGTTCATTCTCCGCGTGCCGGACAGTGTGCGTCCGCCGGTGGTTGATACCGAGTCGATCGCCAGTCTTGCCGATGTCACGCCCACGCTGCTTGGCCTCGCCGGTGTGGAGGCGCGCGCGCGGCTTCACGGGCAGAACCTGCTAGCGCCCCGGGTCACCTCCGGACGGCGTGTCGTATCACACGCGGGAGGGAACCGACCGTTCTACGCGTACCGAACCGAGCGGTGGAAGGCGATACGGGGGCGCGGTGAGGGCGAGTTATACGATCTGACGGTTGATCCCGATGAGCGCAACGATCGGTCCGGCGACAAGCCCGCGACGTTTGCCTGTCTTGATGCGCTCTTGCAGTGGGAAGTATCAGGTTCGATTGAGGCCTCGACTGAGGCGGAAGGACGTGAGATCAGCGAGCAGGAACTCAGGACGCTCCGCTCACTTGGCTATGTTCGGTAGATTCCGACGCCGGCTTGTGCCGCTGCCGAGCATCCCCACATGAGGCCATGACCAAGACACGAAGAAGCGCTGCCATCACTGAAGGACCGAGCCGAGCACCGGCCCGGGCGATGCTCAAGGCGGTCGGTTTCACCGATGCGGATCTCCGTCGCCCGATTATCGGCGTGGCAAACACATGGACCGAAATCGGACCCTGCAACTACCATCTGCGCCGATTGGCCGATGACGTGAAGCAGGGTATTCGGGCCGCTGGTGGGACTCCGATGGAATTCAACACGGTCTCGATTTCGGACGGCATTACGATGGGGAGCGAAGGCATGCGCGCCTCGCTTATCAGCCGCGAGGTGATCGCCGATTCAATCGAGCTCGTGGCGCGCGGCAATCTGTTCGATGGTTTGGTCGTGCTAGTTGGCTGTGACAAAACGATTCCGGGCGGTGTCATGGCCTTGGTCCGACTCAACATCCCCGGGCTGATCCTCTACGGCGGGTCGATTGCCCCGGGCCGGTGGGAAGATCACGACGTAACCATTCAGGATGTGTTTGAAGCTGTAGGGACGCACGCGGCCGGCAAGATGACCGATGCGCAGCTGTGTGCGCTGGAGGACAGCGCCTGTCCAGGCCCTGGGGCTTGCGGCGGGCAGTTCACCGCCAACACGATGTCGACCGTCTGCGAGTTGCTCGGGGTGTCTCCCATGAGCGCCAACTCTGTACCAGCCATGGATGCGGCCAAGGATGCGGTGGCGACTCAGGCCGGTGAGACCGTGATGCGGTTGGTGGCCGACGACCTGACGCCGCGCCAGATCGTAACCCGCGAGTCGCTTGAAAACGCGATTGCGGCGGTGGCGCTCACCGGTGGATCGACCAACGCCGTTCTCCACCTGCTGGCGATAGCCCGTGAGGCTGAGATTCCACTGACGCTCGACGACTTTGATCGACTCAACCGACAGGTTCCACTTCTGGCCGACTTGAAGCCCGGCGGTCGATTCGTGGCGACGGACCTCCACGCAGCAGGGGGAATCGCCATCGTGGCCCATCGGCTCAAGGAGCTCGGGGTGTTGCATGAGGACGCGATCACGGTGACCGGACGTCAGATCGGTGAGGAAGCGTCCGGCGCCCAGGAAGCGGAGGGGCAAGAGGTTGTCCGCGCTGTTTCCGATCCGATCAAGACGACCGGTGGTCTGGTGATCCTCAGGGGCAATTTGGCACCAGACGGTTGCGTCGTGAAGGTCGCGGGCCACGCGATGATGCGCCATCGGGGCCCGGTACGAGTGTTCGACAGTGAAGAAGCGGCGTTTGACGCAGTTGAACACGGGCGGATCCAGGCCGGCGACGTGGTCGTGATTCGGTACGAGGGGCCGCAAGGCGGTCCGGGGATGCGCGAGATGTTGGGCGTGACGGCAGCGATCGTGGGAGCTGGTCTCGGCGAATCGGTTGCGCTGCTCACCGATGGACGCTTCTCGGGTGCGACCCACGGGTTGATGGCCGGGCACGTCGCGCCCGAGGCGGCCTGCGGTGGGCCGATCGCTTCTGTCCAAGAAGGCGATACTGTGGAGTTCGATCTGGACAAGCGGCTCCTGGCCGTTGACTTGACCGAGGATGAGATCGCGGCTCGGATGTCGGACTGGGCGCCGCCGGCGCCGCGCTACGATCGCGGTGTGATGGGGAAGTATGCACGACTCGTCTCGTCGGCCGCGGTGGGGGCAGTCACGAGCTAGCCGTCCGTCGTAGGACGACTCTGGGCTTGTGACCTGTGCCCGTCCACGACTGGTGACCCACCAATTACCGATTCATGACCAACGACAATCAGAATGAGAGGTTTCATGGCCACGATCTATTACGACGATGACGCCGATTTGTCTCTTATCCAAGCCAAGAAAGTTGGCATTTTCGGCTACGGCTCCCAGGGCCACGCACACGCACTGAACCTCAAGGACAGCGGCGTCGAGGTTCGCGTGGCGCTTCAGGAAGGGAGCCGATCGAGGGCCAAGGCAGAGGCCGAGGGCCTGACCGTCGTTTCCGGGTCAGACGCCGCCGCCTGGGCAGATGCGATCATGATGCTCACCCCTGACACGGCGCAGGCCGGCATCTACGTTGAGCAGA
Source organism: Vicinamibacterales bacterium (assembly GCA_965223015.1). Lineage (GTDB taxonomy): Bacteria > Acidobacteriota > Vicinamibacteria > Vicinamibacterales > UBA8438 > CAUZIB01. Next base: position 382,443 of record CBDCVL010000004.1, read on the forward strand.
TCGCACCGCACCTCGGTAAGGGGAAGATGCTGATGTTCGCGCATGGGTTCAACATTCGCTTCAAAACGATCGAACCTCCGGCAGATGTCGACGTCACGCTCATTGCTCCGAAGGCGCCGGGGCACCGCGTTCGAGAGGTCTTTCTCGAGGGCGGCGGGACACCCGCGCTGTTCGCTGTTCACCAAGACGCGACCGGTCAGGCCGCGCCGCGTGCCCTCTCCTACGCGAAGGCGCTCGGCGTGACCAGGGCCGGCGTGATCGAGACGACGTTCGCGGAAGAAACAGAGACTGATCTGTTCGGTGAGCAGGCTGTCCTCTGTGGCGGGGTCAGCGAGCTCGTGAAGGCCGGGTTCGAGACTTTGCTGGACGCCGGATATCAGCCTGAGGTCGCGTACTTCGAGTGCATGCACGAGCTCAAGCTGATTGTTGATCTCATGTACCGAGGTGGGCTGAACTACATGCGGTACTCGGTGAGTGATACCGCCGAGCATGGGGACTACACCGGTGGCCCGCGCGTCGTCACAGATGCGACACGAAACGAGATGCGTCAGATTCTTGCGGAGATCCAGGACGGTACATACGCCAAGAAATGGATCGATGAGGACAAGGCCGGTCGGCCCTGGTTCATGGCGACCCGAAAGCGGGAACAGGAGCACGCGATCGAAGAGGTCGGGGCAAAGCTGCGTGCCATGATGCCGTTCTTGGACGCCGTCACCCTCAAAGAATCGTCGTCCTAAGCCATTCCACGATCGCATCCTGGACGCCGCCGTAGACCTGGGCTGGTGCCGGCGCATCCTTGCCGCGCGTCTTGAGCGAATGGTCGCCACCCGCCACGACATGAAGGTGGGCGCGAGGGCAGGCCTCGACGACCAGCCGCATTTCGTCTTCGGTCCCGAACGTGTCACGACTGCCTTGCACGAAGAGCATCGGCGCGCTGATCGACCCGAGATGCGCGTCGCGGCGCCGTTCGGGTCGTCCCGGAGGGTGGAGTGGATACCCGAGCAAGACGAGCCCCGCTATTCCGAGATCGGACGAAGCGGCTACGACCTGCGACGCGATCCGACCTCCCATTGACTTACCACCGATGACTAATCGCGTGGCGGCCGACGCAACGTGTTTTCGGGTGGTGTCGATCGCACACTGATACGCCGCTTCGAGCCGCGCTCTGGGGTCCGGGGCTCGGCGGCCTCGCTCCATGTACGCGAAGTTGAACGTGACGACGTCGGCGCCTCGCTGGGAAAGACCCGTCGCGAACGCCACGATGAACGGGCTCAGCTGTGATGCGCCGGCGCCATGAGCCAAGATGACCGTCGTGTTCAACGAGGCTGATCCATCGGCTCTGTAGTGCAGGCCCGTGACTGTAACGCTCGCCGTACCGACATCGATGTCGAAGGAGGTTGATTTCATCGACGCACTCTCTCAAGGAGCCGGCCAGCGGCGGCCCGCACGTCGTCGTGCCACTCATGCGTGCCGTCGAAAGCGAGGCTCTCGACCGGCACGCCGTTCTTCTCGAGAAGATTCAGGTCCTCGTTCATCGTGTCCTGTGTGTAGTACGGATCGTCGACTCCTCGTGCGAGCAGCACCGGAGGCCATCGGCCTGATGCGTCCGTTCGTAGCTCGGGCGGCACGTCGCCAGCCAGCACGATGATGCCCGACGCGGGATGACGACCTCGAATGGCTGCTCTATATGCCATGGCAACACCCTGGGAGAATCCGGCGTAGACGAGCACCGACGTCGTGGCGTGCTCGCGGAGAACTCTCGCGACGACCGAGTCGACATAGGCGACGTTGTCCGCGATCATCTGTTCGCGATCCTGCGAGGTCATCCAGCTCCCGACGACGGTCTGGGTCTTTCGATCGTAGAAGCGGTTGAGTGCCTGTACCGACACCAGCAGCCATCCATCGGCTCCCGGAATTCGCCGAAGCTCTCGGAAGTGTTGCTCCGCATTTTCACCGTATCCGTGAAACCCGACCAGGACCGGAACCGGTGCCGACCCAATCGGAGAATGGACGAGGTAGCGGCCGCCGATACGCGCTTCAATCGTTTCGACCTTCGGTTTTGCGCTCACGGGATGTATTCTAGATGTCTATGCCACGAGTTGAGTTTGGAGAGCTTCCAGAAGATGCTCGCGTTTGGATTTTTTCGGCCGAGCGAGCCCTCACGGAAGGCGAGCAAAGCCGTGTGTTGGCCGAAGTCGATCGCTTTCTCGCCCAGTGGGCCGCGCATGATACCCCTCTGAGAGCGGGGAGGGACATTCGATACGACCGATTCCTGTTCGTAGCGGTTGATCAACGGGACGTGGGTCCGTCCGGGTGCTCGATAGATGCGCTTGTACGGCAAATGAAGGTGCTTCAGCAGGAGCTGGGCGCCGAGCTCGTCAACCACGCACCGGTGCTGTTTCGCCGCGGGGAGGAGATCGCCCGGGTTGCGCGCGACGAGTTTGCCGAGCTGGCCGCCAGTGGCGAGGTGGATCAGGACACGACTGTGTTTGACAATACGCTGACGCGGCTCGGGGATATCCGTGGCGGGCGGTGGGAGACGAAGGCTGCTGAATCGTGGCACGGCCGGGCGTTCTTCTAGTCCCAGAGCCATTCGGCCGAGCGGCGTCCTCGGCAGCTTCTTGATCTAGAACCGCACGGCACCACCGACGACAAACCCGTTCCATAGCAGGTCGACGGCCACGCCGACGGATTCGTCCTCGAAGTCGAGTTCGTATGTGCGATAGCCGGCGTATATGCCGATGTTTTGGGTGATGAACGCTTCGGCGCGCACGATGAAACTCATCTACCATCCGCTGAAGTCGTTGACGGTGATCTTGGGAAAACCGGTCAACTCGACATAGCCGCGGAATCTGCCGAGCGGGTTGAGGAGTAGGTTTGAACCTAGACTCGGAAACGGCGAATCGAGTGCTCCGTCCGCATCACCCGCCGGCGTGGACAGGTCGGCCGTCACATCGAAATAGCCGACGCCAGCCAGAATTCCCGCGTCCACGGCGGAATTCGCCACAAACAAGAAGTTGTAGTTCGCCTGGAATTCCCTGATACCCAGCTCGCTGGAGACTGGCACTTCGATGGGCACTTGAAACCCACCGATGTCGATTCTGACCCGCACCGTCGTCATGCTGCCGCTCAACCGATCGGAACCCCCAAACCGTAGACGATGCCGCCTCGCCAGCCCGAAGTCGGCCTCACCGAACCACCCGCCCTCCGTGTTGCCAAGGACGAGATCGCCAATGTCGATATCGGGAGGTAGTTCGTCAAGGCGTGGGGTGATCCGGCCGTCGAGCGAGCCAACCCACCAGCTGCCAGCCAGACGCACTCGGTCGAACTCATGCGCTTGCGAGCCGAACCGAACCTGCGCCTGCGCCTCCGACACCACACACGGGCACACGAACATCAGGACGCCAGACCAGCGAATGAGAAAACGTATGACACTTTTCATCGGACTCCTAGCAGGAATATGGTCAGCGCGTCAGCTGGGGAGAAGGCGTTCCCAACACCTCCCAGATGACGACACCCTGCGGCGCCTGTGGATCTACACGATGTGAGCGACGTCGGAGCGTCGACCCTCACGTGTGTGTCATTCCGTGGGGGGATGTCCCGTGCGCTGTTGAAACTCAGCGGCAGCTTGGTTCACGACTACGCAACCATCTCTGACGACTCCCCGAGTCCTAACCGCGCGTCGCGTGCCCGGAGGGCAGCGACCAGCGCGGGCATATCTTGACATCCTTGCACCCGGCGGAACCCCTTCGCCGCTTCGAGCACCCCGGCGGCCACCCAGCGGAGCACCATCGTCCCGCCGCGCCAGCGTTTCACATGGCGCTGCACGTGGCGCGTTCGGCTGAGGAGACTCTCGATGGCGTTCGTGGTGGCGAGCGATCGTTGGAGACGCTCCGACAGACCCAAGCCGAGCACGGTCAGCGTCTCGTCGAGCCCTTCCCGCACGCTCGTGGCCGCACTCGGGTAGTCAGTGTCCAAGCGCCGCGCCAGGTCCTGCAGCAGACGCTTGGCCGTCTTGACGTGGCTGTTCGTGTAGGCGCGCGTGAGGACCGCCTTCACCCACGGCCGCTGTGCCTCAGGGAGATGCTCCAAGATGTTCCGGCCCTTATGGACCTGACACCGCTGCACCAGTGCGGCGCGCCCGAATGTCTGGGTCACGGCCGTGTCGAGGGCCTTCGCGCCATCGACGATCACCAGCAGGCTCCGGTCGGTGCGCAGCCCGCGGCTGCCGAGATTGGTCAAGAGCCCCTGACAGACCGTCGCGTTCTCCGTGGCCCCTTCCCACAGGCCGAGCGGGTGTTTCGCGCCCATTGTATCGATGCCTAGGGCGACAACGATACAGTGTCCACCCACGTGCACGCCATCAATCAGCAGCCCCACCAGGTCCAGCGCGTCGAGCGGCGTCGCCCGCCACGCATCCAGCTGCGCCTGAGTCTGCGCGACAAAGCGTCGACTGACCGCACTCTTGCTCGTGCCCCGCGTGGTGACGTCGGCGCCGAGCGGTTCCAGACTCCGCGCATACTGGCGGGTCGCCACACCGATCAGCATCTGGTCGACCACGCGCCGGTTCAGCGGGTCCGCATTCGCGAATGCCCGGGCCGTTGGCAACGGAACCTCCTCGCCGGCGCGCCGCGCACGGGGCCGACGAATCGCCACCTTCCGCCCGCCCAGCACGACCTGACTCGGCGTATGCCCCGTTCGATACGCCTGGCGCGCAGGTTGATGCGCATCCCGTGGCCCACAGACGGCGGCCCGATCCTCTTCCAGCATGGCTTCGAGTACCTTCAGGCCAGACGCGACGACCAGCTCCTGGAGCTCGGCCTGCGTATCAATGAGGATATCGACCAACGGCAGGTGCCGTGGCGTCGGGGATACCGATTGGCGACGGCGAGGGACTGTGCGAGACTGCTTCTTCATGGCGGCTCCTTACTGGGAGGCTTGCACCTCGGTTTCGTCACCGGTCGTATAGCACGACCAGTGAAGAGCCGCCGCTTCAAATTTCAACAGCTACTGGGACATCTCCTTCCGTGGAGAGGATGACCCAGGCGTAGTGGAAGGTCGGTGGTAACTCCTGCCCGATCGTAAGGTCGATCGGGTGCTTGTCGGAAAGGAGAACCACCGATGAAGAGAACGTACCAGGTTGTCACGAAGCCGTCCACGCTCAGCAGCCGCGAGCTCGCGGAGTTTCTCTCGAAGGACGGTCAGCTCCTGCTGCCGCTCGTCGAGCTCTTGGAGCGGGGCGAGAAGGCCATCGACGAGGTGATCGACGTCATGGGTCGGGCGACCGTCGAGGCGGTCCTTCGGATGAGCGCTGAGCGGCTCGCCGGGCCCAAGCGGCAGGGCCGCCGCGCCGACGATCGGGCGCTGTACTGGCACGGCAGCCAGCCGGGGCGCGTCACGTTGAGCGAACGTCAGCTGCGCGTGGAAAAGCCGCGTCTGCGCAAGAAGACGGCGCGGCAGGGGGAGCGCGGCGAGGTCGCGATCCCGGCGTACGACGCGATGCAGCGCGATCAGCGCCTTGCCGACCGCATGTTGGCGATCATGCTGAACGGCGTCTCGACCCGGCGCTACGAGACGGTCCTGCCGGCGATGGCCGAGCAGGTCGGCATCGGCAAGTCGGAGGTCTCCCGTGAGACCATCGAGGCCGGGACGCGAGTCCTCCAGGACTTGGCTGAGCGAGACTTCAGCAAGGTCGACGTGTTGATTATCTACCTCGACGGGATCCAGTTCGGGAACCACCATGTTCTGGCGGCCGTGGGGGTCGACGAAGACGGGAAGAAGTACGTGCTCGGCGTGCGCAGCGGTGCCTCTGAGAACGCGACCGTGACGACCGCCCTGCTCGAGGATCTCGTCGCTCGCGGGATCCGCCCCGACCGACGTCGGCTGTTCGTCGTCGATGGAGCGAAGGCGCTACGCAGCGCGATCGCCCAGGTGTTCGGCGCCGGCAACGAGGTACAGCGCTGTCGCAACCACAAGCTGCGGAATGTCGTCGGCCACCTGCCGAACGCGCAGCACGACCAGGCACGGGCCACCCTGCGCGCCGCCTGGAAGCTCGAGGCTAAGGAGGGCCTGCGCAAGCTTGACCAGTACGCCTCGTGGCTCCAACGCGACTGGCCCGATGCAGCAGCGAGCGTTCGAGAAGGCCTCGATGAGATCTTCACCGTGAATCGGCTCGGCCTGCCCGCATCACTGCGCACGTGCCTCACGACGACGAACATCATCGATTCGACGCACTCGGGAATCCGGCAGCGCACACGTCGCGTCACCAACTGGAAGAACGGAGAGATGGCGCTGCGCTGGTCGGCCGTGGCCTTCGTGGAGACGGAGAAGAACTACCGACGCATCACAGGTTACGAGCATCTCTGGATGCTGAAGGCACACCTGGATCGCGACGACGACAACATTGCAGAGATGCAGAAGGTCGGATAACTTGTGTTCACCGTTGCCGCTGACTTTCTACTACCGGTGGGACACTCTCTCCGTGGATGCGATCTGCATAAGGTTGCCGGACGAATCGTCGAAGACGGCGGTGGTGGCTGTTCCCATTTCGACAGGCGGTTGTGTGAATCGAACGCCCAAGGCTAAAGCGCTTTTCAAATAGGCCTTGTACTACCTGGGGCGGTCGTGGTACTTCTGCGCATACCGATGCAGGAGGACCGATGCGTGCCTATTCGATGGATCTGCGAGAGCGGGCGCTCCTCGACAGCGATGCCGGGATGAAGGCGGCCGATGTGGCGGCGAAGTACCGCGTGAGCGGGTCGTGGGTGCGGCTACTGAAACAGCGGCGGCGCGAAACGGGCGAGGTGGCGCCTCGCGTCCAGCGACATGGACGGCGCTGCATGCTTGAGCCGCACCTACACACCTTGGCCGCGCTGATTGCGGCGCACCCGGATCGCACGCTGGCTGAGCTGAAGGACGCCCTCGCCACGCCCGCGAGTGTGCCGACGGTCTGGCGCGCCGTGCGGGCCCTCGGCCTGACCGTTAAAAAAAACGGTCCGCCCGTCCGAACACGATCGGCCTGACGTCGCGGCCGCGCGGGTCGCGTGGCACGCGGCGGCGCCGACCTGGGATGTCGCCCACCTCGTGTGTCTGGACGAAACCGGCATCACCACCAATCTGCTTCGGCGGTACGGCCGGGCACCGCGCGGCGCGCGCGTCCACGACCACGCCCCCTGCGGGCGCTGGCAGACCAGCACGTTTCTCGCCGCGTTGCGGGTCACGGGGCTGACCGCACCGGGGGTCTTCGACGGCGCGATCGATGGCGAGAGCTTCCGCGCCTACATCGAACAGATCCTGGTGCCGACCCTGCAGCCCGGCGACATCGTCATTGCCGACAATCTCGGGGCCCACAAGGTCGCCGGCATCCAACGCGCCATCCAGGCCGCCGGGGCCACCCTCTGGTACTTGCCACCCTACAGCCCGGACCTCAATCCCATCGAGCTCTGCTTCGCGAAGCTCAAAGCCCTCGTTCGCACCGCTCGCTGTCGCAGCACCGAGACGCTCTGGCCGTTCCTCGGCGAGTGCTTGGCGCACTTCAGCCCTGACGAATGCCGCAACTATTTTCGGCACTGCGGGTACTCGGCCGCCACACGGTCATGAAAAGCGCTTTAGGAGCCGATCATACTCGGTGTGCACGTCGTCAACGCCGAACGATGCCGCGGGAATACCATCACTGACCAGGGCCTGCTTGTAGGGGCCGACAGCCGGATGGCGATCGGGCTCCAGGAGCAGCTCCGTACCGTCAGGCTCATCAGCCGAGACAACGGTCAGCCAACGGGCGTCCCCGAGTGGAATCTTGGTCTTCTGCGCCTTGTCTTGATTGTCCCCAAACACACTCGTCACATTGATCCTCATTTTGATTCTCCATGCCACGATCCGTTTCGAGTGACCAGACTCGGGAAGCCTGGTTCTGCTTTGGCGACCTGTCGAGAAGCGCCACGCTCCCGACGACCGACTCTAGCACCCAACGCATGAAGCGCACCTGCACAGATCCTGTCCGAGGCGACTCTGACGGTGGGCGACTCCGCATGAGGAGGGGGCTCGACTCTCTCGAGTCTTCGTCATCCTCCACGGGCCGTCAGGGCCGTCCTTCAGCGACACGACTATCAGTCGCGGCCCCAATATTCAGCCGGCCCGAAGGGCATTGACCGACTCCAAGACTGTCTCCGCAGCCGTATCGATCTGCTCGGCCGTATTGAAACGACCGAGAGAGAATCGCACGCTGCCTCGGATCCGCGCGTCGTCGCACCCTAAGGCCCGCAGCACGTAGCTCGGCTGGAGCGACGCGCTCGTGCAGGCGGAGCTCGAGGAGACGGCGACTCCGGTCATGCGCTCCATCAGTTTCCTGCTATCCACTCCAGCGAAGCTCAGATTGGTCGTATTAGCCAGCCGCTGTGTGCGATGCCCATTGACGCCGACTTGCTCAAGACCAGAGAGGAGGGCGTCCTCGAAACAATCACGCAGTGTCCGTACGCTGTCGTCGAACGGCATCATCGCGGCGGTGCCCATGCCCACGATCCCAGGCACGTTGAGCGTGCCGGGCCGCAGACCCCGCTCGTGCCCCCCTCCGTGCAGGAGCGCCTCGCACCGCACCCTCGGGTCCCGGCGGCGTACATACAGCATGCCAACGCCCTTCGGTCCGTAGATCTTGTGCGCGCTCGCACTCAGCAGGTCGATGTGCATGGCCCCCACATCGATCAGCTCCTTGCCGAAAGCCTGGGTGGCATCGGTATGGAACAGGACGCCGCGGGCCCGACAGAGCTCTCCAATGGCGCCGATCGGTTGGAGTACACCGATTTCGTTGTTGGCATGCATGACGGACACCAGCAACGTGCGATCGGTAATCGCTGCCGTCAGGTGATCAAGATCGACTAGCCCGTCAGTATCGACGCCAAGGTAGGTGACGTCAAAGCCTTTCCGGTCCAGAGCGTCACAGGGATCGAGGACGGCTCGGTGTTCGGTCGCCACGGTCACGATGTGCCTTTTCTTGTAGATGGGAGACTGCGCAACTCCCAGCAGTGCGAGATTGTTCGATTCCGTCGCACCGCTTGTCCACACAATCTCGCGCGGATCGGCTCCGATGACGGACGCCACTCGCTGGCGGGCTGTCTGGACCGCCACGGCGGCGTCCCGTCCAAGCGAGTGATGGCGACTCGCCGCATTGCCGAATTGCTCCGTGAGATATGGCATCATCGCATCGAGCACCCGCGGGTCCAGGGGCGTCGTCGCGTTGTGGTCGAGGTAGATCATCGCAGGGCCGCTGTCGTAAAGATCAACGGATAAAGCTTCTCGGAATACCAGAGCCTCGCGAAATAGAGCCCGATGGGTGCCGGCTCGAGGTCACGCTGCGCTTGGAGCCAGCTGATTCCGCGTTCGTCGCCCAGTGCCGAAACCGCTAGCGCCGTCTCTTCGATCGTGCCGAAGCTTCCGTTCTCGCGCTGCATGGAACGCAGGAACTGCTCTCCCCGCCGCCGGGACTCGAGCGGTATCAGCTCGTCGCACGCGAGGACGCGCGCCGTGCCGTACACAGGGTTGGTCTGATCAGCGGTCCATGGATTGCCGAACCAGAGGGGAATCCAGGAGCCGTTTGGCTGCTGGCACTGCAGCAGATAGTCGACCGCGCGCTCCATCGCCCGCTCGGTCCGCGGGTCGAGCGAACGCCACTGCTGCCAGGCGCGCAGGGCGTGCGCCGTGAGGTCCGGACTGCTCTGGTCGAACGGGAGCTTGGTCCAGCCGCGGCAGAACGTCGGGATTCCACCGTCTCGGTTCTGCAGGTCGATCAACCAGGAGACGCCGGCCGTTGCCGCAGCCCGGATCTCTGGGTCATCTCCGAGCGCAGCCAGCGCCAACAGCGCGCCTGACGTGTCGTCTCCATCCGGCACTCCGCCCGTCAGATCGGTCCATGCCCATCCACCCGGCGCCGAGTTGGTGTACGGATGAACGTCGGTCCATTGCTGGCCCAACAACCAGCTCCGAAGATACTGCCGTTCGTTTCTAGAGAAGGCTTCAGCGCCGAGCGCATTGATCGAAAGTGTCGTCACCCAGGTTGCCAGATTCGTATCGATCGGCCAGCTGCCATCGTCGCGGACCGAGGCCTCGAGAAAGGCCACACCTCTCTGAGTTACCGGATGATCTCGGAGATCACTGCCCGCCAAGCTCATCGTCACAAAACTCGTCAGCGGCGTGGCCTCGAGGAATCCACCCGAGGCGGGTTGGATTGATTCAAGGATGCGCAAGGTCCGTTGCCGCAGGGCCCCACGCAGCGCGCGGAGGAGCGTATGTCGGGTTGGGTGCCGATGGTGCTGCGCCTGGCCGATGGCGATCAGCGCCGGAAGAGCGTAGCTGACAACTGGTAGTCCGATCCACTTGAACCACGCCTGGGGTAATGCGGACAACTCGAACGGGAGGGTCGGGATGTGCTCCCATCCAAACCGGCCCGCCAGCGCACAGTGGGTCAGGATTGGCACGGAGAATGTCTGGTCGTCCCCATAGACCTTCGCAACGGCGCTCGCGATCGATTCGGCTGTGAGATCCCCAACGTGCCGCATGAGCCAGGCTTCCGCTCGAGGCAACGTCGACGCCCCGTGCATTGAGAGCGTCGCCCACGCCAGGGTCGTGGTGCTCACGTTGCTCGGACAGCCGGCGGCATCGCCGAACCCGCCGTCGTCGTTCTGGTTGTCGACCAGCCAGCTAACCCCCCTGCGCACCAGCTCGTCGTGGCCTCCGAAGAGCGTGAGGGCGCTCACAGCCGTCGCAGTGGACAGCGCACTCGACGACAGTTCGCCCTCCCAGTGCCCGGCGGGTCTGCGCGCGGCCATCAGCCGCTCACGCAAGGCTAAGATGTCCCATCGCGAGGAGCGCGTAGTAGGTGTACTCGCAGTCAGGCTCATCGTCTGCCCAATTGCCGCAAAAGGCTTTGCCCGTCCAGAGCGTATCGACAAAATCGAGCGTCGGCTCTTTGAGGTGCGCTAACGATACGTGCTGTCCGGAGAGGGCGTGCAAGGCGGTCGCCGTCGAGAGGAGATCGGGCATCGGAGCGTCTTCGGTTGCCGAGAACCCGCCCGCAGGATGGGCCCGCGCCAGCAACCACGCCACCGCATCCGGGGGCACCGGCTGCTGCATTTGCCGCAGCAGCGTCACGGCTGCTGCCGTCGTCGGCGTCGTCTGGGCCAGCGACGCGTCGCGCAAAGGGAACGGTGTCGGGGTCTGCCCCTGATCCTGCAGCGCGCCCCAGGCCAGAAAGGCTTGATACACGCTGTTTCGATTCCACCGCTCTGCGATCCGGCCCGCGAGGTCTGGGGCGGGTTCCTTTAGCGTTGCCCAACACCGGGCGAGGCAGCACAGATGCACCAGGTCGAGATCGTCGCCGACGTTGAACCCTTGAAGGAACCCTTTGACATGCGGAGGAATCTCGCGCTGCAACGCCACGAGCCCCTCGAGAGCAAAGACCGTGTAGTAAAGATCGCTTCTACCGGTTCGATCGGCCGCCCCACCATCATCATTGAACTTGGAAAGCAGGAACGCGGCGACCACACTAGACGCGTCCCCCAGAAGGGTCGGCGCCAGCCGCGCGACCTGCAGCATTTCGAGCCTCAAACTCACTGCAATAGCCCTCGATGAGCGTCTCTCCGAAGATCTTTCCCACGATACGGCGCATTAGACCCTTGAGGGTCGGTTGGGCGAGAAATCGAAGAGACCGGACTGCCTCTTCCTTGTACGCTTCCAGGAGGTCTTCGGCCTTGGCAAGCGCGCCGCATTCCGTCACGATGCGATGTACGTCGTCCGGCAGTTCCGGGGCACCGGCGCGAATGACCTCGGCGATCTGCGCCCGACCGGCACCGGTGGCCCGCTTGTGCGCGATGGCGAGGATCAGCGACAGGCGTACCTGGTCCAGGTCGTTGGAATCGGCTTCGCCCCCGAAATCTTCCAGATCATCCTTGATTTGATAGGCAATGCCGAGCGACTCGCTATACGCGGAGAGGACGCCATGGGTGTCCTCTCCGGCGTGGCCGAGCACCGCGCCCAGACGGAGCGCCACTTCGAAAGCCGCTGCGGTTTTCTGGCGAAAGATGTCGAGCACTTGGATGGACGGCAACGGTTTCGGGTCTCGCACCCACAATAGCTCTCGGCCCTGGCCCCGGCTGAGGGTGACGTGACCTTGGGCCGCGATGGCGACCAGCTCCGGGTCGCCAAGTTCCCCGAGCAGTCGATACCCCTCGCCCACCAGGAAGTCTCCAATGTTCAACGCCACCGGTATCCCGACCTCGGCGTGGAGTGCTGGACTGCCGTATCGCTGCTCGTCGCCATCCTCGATGTCGTCGTGAATCAGGGAGGCCTTGTGGAAACATTCGATGGCGACCGCCGCCTTCTTCATCTCCGGGCTGATCGCAGGCTCGTCTGCAAGGCGGTCGCTCTCGAGTGCCATGTAGGTGCACGTGGCGAGATACGGACGCCAGCGCTTTCCCGCCTTCTGCACGAACGCGCGAGCGATACGAGCGGTCTCGTCGTCCTCCTCGACGGTCCCCATGATCGCCTCGAGCGCCTCTTCCTCGAACCATGCGCGGACCTCGGTCTTGAGGGCGTCCAGGTCGAGACGATAGGTCTTGTCATCGGACGTGAGGTGTATCAAATCCCAGACCCAGTCGAGGTCAACTGTCGTGTTGACGCAATCATCCTGGAGCAGGGGGACGGCCACGCCAGGGATGGCGGCAGCCTCCATGTGCGGGAAGCATTTTTCCAGCACGTTGATACAGCTGACGCCGACGATCGCCTCGATCTTGCCGGTCTCGATCATCGAGCGAACGATGGCCGAACCCTCTGCTACCAGGACTGCGTAGCCGAGACGCTCGGCTTCCACGGTCAAGTCCTGGATGGAGCAGAGGCCGCATTCCTTGCATAGGAGACCAAATTCGTCGAAGGGCGCCGGACACTTCTCTTCCACCCGCAGACACTTAGGTACGAGCAACAGGCGGCGGTCGTACGGGATCTGCGCCAGCGAATCTCGCCACGCGGCGTTGCTGATGAGAATCGACACGTAGTCGCGGTAGATCGGGTCGAGACCCGCCTCCAGCAGCACCGCTCCGGTGTGCTCGGTCAGCTCGTCTATCGTGAGGGGCGGAACGGCCCCGACCCGCAGGACATAGTCCTCAGTGAGCTTCTTGAGCCGGACCCGAACCTGCTTGTCGTCGGGGATGTTCGACTGGGCTTGGCGATAGGTCTGCCGCGGCACCGGGACAGGCAGCTGCAACGGCATGACCTGGGCGATTTCGTTCGGGGCATCCGCCGTCATGCTGCGTGGTCTCTCCTATGAATAGGCACCGAACCCGAAGAACCAGTGCCGCTTGGCAAATCGATACACCCAGTTCTCCTCCGGAATCTCGTTGCCTGGATTGTGCTGGCTTGGCCGAGCCGTCAATCCCTCGAGTTCGGCGGTCGCCGTCTTTCGAAGTGTAGTGTCTGCGGCGCCGTGTCGCTCCACAAGCTCTTTCAGCAGATCCGGTCGCTCGAGCACGATGCAGCCCTGGGTGGCCTTTGCCGCCGTCCGACGGAAATCCTGCAACAATGGCGACTCGGTCATGGTCTTGAAGATGTCGCCGTCATGATCCTGGATCTTCTCATTGGCGAACTGGATAACGGGACACGGTTCCACGTCGCCGAACGGGCTGATGTGGTGACTGATGCCGGTGGCGGCGGGACACAGCGCCTCCCCCTTGTCGTCCCAGTACGCGTCGATCAGGCCGATGGGCTTGCGGTTCCTCATGTCCATGACGAACCGGCGGACCTTCAGCACCTGGTCAGGAGTGAGCGCGAGCTGCGGATTCGGCACAGGCCCTACGACTCGGTAGGTGTGGAACCAACAGTAGTGCACCCCCATCGCAATCAATGCATCAATCCACGACTCCTGCACAAGGTCGTTGATGTTGCTTTGACAGACGCTGGTGGCCACACCAGTGACCAGCCGGTGGCGGATACACGCGTGGATGCCCGCGAGCGTATGGTCCAGGACACCGGTCCTCCCGCGTCGGGTGTCACTGATCGAGGCCGTGCCCTCGACGCTGATGAGCGGTGTCGCATTGCCCGCATCGTGGAGCTCGCGGGCGACCTCGTCAGTAATGTACTGGCCGTTGGTGAAGATCTGAAAGTAGCAGTCTGGGTGCGCCTTTAGGATCCGGATCAAATCCGGATGCATGAAGGGTTCGCCCCCGAGGATTCCAAAGAAGCTGTTCCCGTGTCGCTTGGCATTGTTGATCAGCTTGTTCATGTCATCGAAGCTGATCAGGTGCTGCGGCTTGTCCACATCGACCCAACACCCTTGACACCGGAGGTTGCAGCTGTTGGTGATGGAGATATAGAGAAACGGCGGAAAGGACACGCCCTGCTTGAGGCGTTTCTTGAAGCGCTGCACCGAGCGGACGCCCTTGTAGCCGAAGTTGTAGGTTAGCTTCCAGAGGATCCGCGCATCAGTAGAGCGCATCGTCCTGTACCCGAGACCAGCGGCCGCCTTCAGCATGGCAGCTAGATGCCCCACTCAGTTTCCGACGGCACCGGACGAGCGTCCGACACCGTCTGGGACCTGGCCTGCCGCTTGGCCAGCTTCGCCTTGGCCCGCGCCGCACGCTCCTCGATATCCTCTGCCGACGGCAGCGTCATGAGCACCTCGTCCGGGATGTCGAGTTCCTTCTTCAGCTTGCCCAGACACCGTTTACGCTCCAGCAGGGCCTTCGACTCGTCCCGTTCTGTCGAGAACCGCTTTCGCGCCTCCGTTTGCCGCGTGCGAAGCGAGCCATACAGGTCCCCACCGAGCAGCGTAGAGATGTCGACCTTCATGGCCTCGCGCTGGACGTCCTGCTCCCTGACCACGTCGCCGTTGATCGGACCCTTGCCGTACTTCGGAAAAAGGATGGCCACCTCCGGGCACACCCGAGAGCAGGCCGGGCAATCGGTCTTGCAGTTGTCCTGATTCTGGACCTTGATCTGCTGTTTCCCGTCCACCCCGTAGACGTCGAAGAGGCAAAAGGTCAGGCACTGCATGCAGTTGGTGCAGCGGTCGTAATCGATGACCGGGAACCATGGCTTCCACGCGTCAAGCGCACGGGCACCAGCCGCCTCACGCACTTCGCGGGCGGCGGCCAAGGCTTCCACTTGCGCCAAATTTCGAAAATGCAGATTCGGGTCATCGGCTACGGGCAGTCCGTCATTCAAGAGCCCCAGCACCAGCACGGGCGCGTCGTCGGGGGGTGCCACCTCCTGTCCCGCAACAGGACGTGTCACCTCGAACCCGTTCTCCAGAAGCGACGAAAGGACCTCGAAGCGGGTCTGGGCCTCAAGCGACTCGCTTCCCGGACCCTCGTAGAGGACCACCCGTAGGTTCTTGCCTTCCGTGCGACTCACCGCAGTAACTCCGTGACGATTTCATCAGCCGAGTTCTCGCGCATGTTCAACACCGTGACTCCCTGGTCGGGCAGCGGTGCGCCCGCGGCGTGGAACAGCCACTTGACGGCGCGTGGATAGCAGGCTGCGATCTTCGTACAACCGCCGTCGGCGATCTTTCCGAGGGCCGGATCTTGCCGCGCAGACATGTCGCAGAGATCGGCGACCGCATCGAACGCTTGCCTGGAATCGCTGAGCTGCCGCAAAACGTTCTTTTTCACGTCTGGCGGGACGACCTTGGCGTACGTGCAGTTGCAGTAGAGAATCTTCATTGCGTCATCCGGTGTGTTGGCGTGGGTCGACCGGGTCGCAACTGCTCCAGATGGTCGATCCTCACCCGGACGTTGGCCAAGGAGGCCAGCGCCTGGCGGGTGACAGCTTCGAGCGCGGCCGGATCCGCTTCGGCCCGAAGGTTAATGACCAACTCGCCCCCATCCACGCGGTCCAGCAACGATTCGCGCAAATCAGGCTCCCGGTCTGTCCCGACCAGACTGACAACGGACAGCGTCCCGGTACCGTCGCGGGCGTCGAGAGTCATCTTGAGATGCGCAACTTCCTGTCTCGCCTCGGCGAGGCGCCTCCGAATGTCCTCGGTCAGGTGAACGAGCGCCCGGTTTGCGTCGAACGGCTCGTCCGCCGTGAGCGTCACGGTACAGTTCAGCCAGCCCAGCAGCGCCTCGCCGGCCGCATATGTATCGTAGTCGATATCCAGCGGCAATGAGGGCTCAAGCCCCCCCGACATCACAGCCTCGAACCATTCTGCCACGTCGGCTCCGTCTTTGGCGGAGCAGACGAACATTTGGGCCCGGGGAAAGGCTTCGCCAAGCTGTGACGCCACACCCTCGATCCAGGCCCGTGGATAGGCGTCAGACTTGTTGACAATGATCAGGTCCGCCTCCTGGAGCTGCTTCCGATAGATGTAGGTTACCTTCTCGGAGAAGTGACGTCCCTCGGCGATCCCGAGCATCCGTGCGGCGCGCATGGGATCGACCATGACGCTGAGCGGTCCCACTGTGAACCGATGCCCATAGATCCGGCGGAGCGGATAGGAGACGGTGGCGACGAGGTCGGTACAGCTGCCAACCGGCTCGGCGAGGAACAGATCGGGGCGGGAGACGTGCGTGAGGTGGTCGGCAGCTTCCAGCAGCGAGTTGAACCGGCAGCAGAAACAGCCGCCCGTGATCTCCGCAACGGAGAAACCCTTGGATCGAAGCAGAGTTGTGTCGACCAGGCCGCTGCTCTGGTCGTTACAGATGAGACCCACACGCTTGCCCTGATCGGTGAGGTGGCGAGCTAGCTGGGCGACGGCGGTCGTCTTTCCGGCTCCCAGGAACCCGCCAATCATGATGTACCGGGCAATCTCACTCATGCCGCTGTCCCAACATCTTATCGATCGTCGTATCGAGAAGGGAAACGTACTCCTGGACGCTGATGCACTCACGGCCCGGCCGCCCACGTACCTCGAAGAGCCAGCCTTCTACATAAGGGTCGACCGTCACGATCCCAACGTCCTCGTCAACCGCCGGGTTGACCCTTTCGAAATGGCCGGACAGGGGAGTGAAGACGTCAGTCACCGCCTTGAACCCTTCCAACCACCCCACGACTTGTCCGGTCTCGACCGTTGCTCCTGCCCTGAGCTCGAAGCCGAGTTCGACGATCTCACCCAACATGCGGACGGCAAACTTGGTAAACCCGACCCGCCAGAGGTCGCCTTCGACTTGTTCCAGCCAGCTATGCCCGGCCGTATAGAGCCTGTCCTCGATGAGACGGGTGGAGAACCGCGACCGCTTGTAACGAATGGTGGACTTCATTCGGGTGAGCTACGCGCCAGAGATTGGCAGACCCACGCGGTAGCACTTGTGCAAGCCGACTCCCATAGCATGCGACCCGTTGCCAGATCGATCGCCAACACAACGACCTGATGAACGCCGCGCGACGCCTCACCCCCGCGCCGTTCCTGCTGGAGAGGGGCCAGGCTCGGTCGGCAGAATCGTCGCGTCAGGGGGATTCGTCGCCCCGAGCGGTGGCCGCTTCCTGGACTCTGGCACCGCGCAACGTGTGCTCAACGGCATAGTTCCCCTCGTGGCAGGCGAACTCGTAGATGATCCCCGTACCGGGCGACGGCTGCATGAAAACGCGGGCCGTCCAAGGCTGAGTCCACGTCGACGGATCGTCCATCGTGTACTCGTACTGCAGAACGTCCGGCGCCACACGGGTAAACCGCTCCACCAAACGCAGATCGTTCGACGAGCCGCGCACGCCACTCTGCAGGTTGGTGGTTTCCACCACAAGCGTTTCTCCGTCCCAGCGACCGCGTGAGTCCCCGAGTCGGGAGCGCACGCTTGACGGAGTGTGTGGTCGGCCGTCGAGCGGGATGATCCGTGTATCGTGCTGCATCTCCATGAGGATGGCCACATGACTGGCCGACTGCACGATCTGGTAGTTGCTGTTGTAGCCTCTGCCGGCCAGCGGTACACGGCCGCCCAGGCATCGCATGCCACCCAGATCCTCAGGTCCGTGCGGCGGCGCGGCGCCAAGGGCGCCATCTCGCCGTGGAGGAACGGCCTCTCGCCGCGTCTGTCCCTCGGGAGTAAGCGGGGGGATCCTTCCGTTGGGCGGGTCGACGATCAGTGACGTCCGGTTCTCGAACCACCGGTCGATCAACCAGAATTGGTTGTAGTTGCCGGTTGTGTCACCCGACTGATAATCCTTGGCATCACTGAGAACCGCTTCATACACACTGTCTCCGAATGCCGCATCAGTCTCTCCGTTGAACAACTCGGCCGCCTTCTGCCGCAGCACAGCGACTTCCTCGTCTGTGAGGAATTCTCGTTCGGCAAACGCCGCCGGCCGCTCTAGGGGCGTCGCCGAATCACTTGCCCAGACCCCCTGCAGGTCAGGTTGGCCGTCTGCGGTACGGGGAGCGGTCCATCCGTCCGGGACAACGCGAGAGGACTGCCCGGCTGACGAAACCGGCGTCACGAGTAGGACCGTTGCCGCCACGATTGCTACAAGGACTCGACCAAGCATCTGCACCCTCCCACCATCGGACATGACACGTGCGCGAAGAGCCGAATTCGATCGTAGAACGATACGCCGCTGTGGTGTGTTCCGCAAGCCGGCGCGTTTTTCGCTGGTGCCTGCAAGGTGGAGGGACGGAGGGTAGCGATCCTCGGCATAGTGAGCCGAGGATCACGTTATCCAACTGAACTACTTCGAGTGGTGCGCAATCCTAGACTTCGAAGAAACGCTAGGAAACGGAACTCGCAGGTTCTGGCGCGAACTCGCCAGCCCTCCCACGGTGATGAGGAGCAGCGGCTTCTCAAGGCCGCGAATCCTTATCTCTACCGTCTTGCCATCGCTGCCCTCGAGACGGGCGCTCGTCGTTGGGAGCAGGGATCGTGGGGCTCCACCTCCACGACTTGAGACGCGAGTTTGCCTCGCAGCTCCAAGAGGCTCACGGCGTCTCTCCTCATGAGGTCGCCACGTGACTCGGTCATAGCAACATCAGCACGACGAGCCGGTATCTCTCGACCACGACGGCGGGCCACCTGCATCACACGCTCAAGAAACTGGAGAAGGCTCGCCAATCTCGCACAAACGTCGCACAAACTTCGTCAATAAAGGAAACGGCCGACTCCGAGACTTCTCAGAGCCAGCCGCAAACCTTTGATGTTGTAAGGAGTTAGAGTGGTCGGGGCGCCCGGATTCGAACCGAGGACTTCCTGCTCCCAAAGCAGGCGCGCTACCAGGCTGCGCCACGCCCCGACGTGAGGCAAAGAAACGCAAGGACACTGACATTAACCAATGAAATGGCGCGGTTCCTCGGACAATAACCGCTCAACGCAGTTTCCCCACGAATCCCCAGTTTATCCCACAAGTGCCCGATGAACTCAGCACATAACCCGCACAGCCGGCAACGATGATTGTCGCGGGGGTCGCTACCGAAGGTGTAGATGTCTATGAGATTCCCACGGATCGATCAGGCTTCATGGGCAGCTGAGCCATTGCAGCTCATCCATTGCGGGGACCCACGTTTTGCGATGGCTACTCCAGTCTTGGCGGCAAGGCAGATCCTGTCTGATGTCTGCTACCTCCAAGTTGCCAGTTCGGACGGTCGAATGCGCATGACCTTGAGGGTAAGAATCATGATGCCGTGACAGTCGCCATCGTGATTCTGGTGCATCAACGCGAACTCAAGGTCTGAGCGCAGAAACTCAAGCGGGTAGACGGCAGTGATCCCATCGTCTGCCTGTGGACCCCACGGCCCAACGGCAGCGTCCCAGCTAGCCAAGTTGGCCTCGGTCATCCACAGCGGCCCCATTGGACGAAACTCCCGGGGCACGTCATTGTCGAACCTAGAGTTTTTCATCGCCGAACCCTTCCGAAAGACGGCGAACTCCATCTTCCCCTCGCTCTCACACGAGAAGTAATCATGCGTGAAGGAGTTTGATGGCTGTGGAATCCCGAAGGGCATAAGGATGTGAGCGACTGGAGCGAGAAGGTCGGGTGGGATCTCCTGAGGCGTCAATCGGTGACGATTCTTCCACCATGTTTCACTCGCAGCCGACTGGACCCGCCAGTAGGGGGTGGTCACGGTGGCCCTGCTTCCGTTGCGCCAAATCACGCTGCCGTCCTCGAGAACTTCTTCCTGGCCGAGGAAGTAGGGCTCTGGCTCCTCCCGGATACCGTCCGCAATGGCCGCTTCAATTTCTGCCGGAGTCAGACGACGGAGTGCAACCTGGGCGGAAGGGCGCACCCCTGCGAGGAGGATCGTGGCAATGACAACCGTCGCCAGAAGATGCCGGGACATCAATACTCCTGGCTGCATCACGAGCAGTTGATCCCGGATGGGCAGGAGGGTGCAAGAAGATTCCAGCCCGAGAGGCTTGTCGTAACCACCACGAGCACGACGACAACGGCGATGAGCGTCAGGAGACGAAGACGCCAGCTCGTGAGGATCATGGTTCCGTGCTTCTGTGTGGCCGTCGATTCCGCTTCCAGTTGAAGAGAGCACCAATCCCTGCCGCGAGGACAAGGAGCATCGTCCAGAGACCGATGGAGCCGAACACTACATCTCCCCCTTGACAGCAGTCCGCAGATCCACCCCTCTGCAGCCGAGTCTGAGCCGAAGGGTTTCGGTCAGCGGAGGTTGAACCTTATCACAACGCATCGCTGCGGGCATCTGCGATCCGCAATCCACCAGGGGCAGTCCGACTAGCAAAGCTACGTCTGCCAACCCGCACGAATCTGGATAGCCTCCTCAGGCAGCTCCCACGGCGATCAGCCAGCCTCAAGCGGGCCAATGTTTATTGGGGTCTGGCAAGGGGGTTTTGGGAGGTCCAGGCCTGAAACGGCCAGGTTAGCCGCTGGCCGTTTTGTCAGGAGTGAGGGCGGCGTTCTGCTTCGCCCAGTCCTCGACCGCGGCCACCGCGTTCTGCTTGGCTTCTAGGGTGGGCAGGCTTAGGAAGGCGTCATCGAGCCGCACCCTAAGCATGGCTTCCTCAGCGGGTTCTGGTCTGGAGTTGTCTGTCAGGCTATCGAACGAGATTCGGTCGAACTCATCCATGTAAGTGGTTTCGGATCGAAGTGGGCGGAGGTGTAGTTACTCCTTCGTCCCCGCTCTGAGAAGCACCGGGCCGAACACGATCAGCTGCGCCATGCCGATGCTTGGCATTGAGGACTCTCGGCCGTCGAGGATCGGCTAGTTCGAGAAGCGAGAGACGACCTCGCTGATACCGTAAGCCACGAGAACAACGGCAATGAGCGTGACATACAGGGCGACGTCTGTCAGCGCCGGATGCCGCATCCATGAGAGCCTGCTGAGCCAGGTAGGCATGCCCGATTCTAGCTGTCCTCTGAGGTCTTCGACTTATCAATTCGGACCACGCAGCCCGCAGCAAGCGCTCCCGCTCGCTTCTGGAGTAAGCCGCTAGGGGCCGCACTCGCACCCGGACTTGCGGACTTACTGGCCGTTCATCTCGATGAGCGTCTTGAGCGAGGACGACATGTCCATCCACGAGTAGCCCATCGTCCCGCCGCCAATGACGACCGATCCACCCTTCTCCTCGAGGTACGCGATCTGCTGCGGGTGACCGCTAATGAGGATGCCAAAGTGATGCAATGCCGCACCGTTCTGCTCAACGCTGTCCCGCCACGGGCTCTTTTCACCCACGGGCGCCGTGAACGCAATCCCCATCCCCCCGAGCGCCACCATCCCCAGGGTCGGGTGGCCCGTCCACTCGCCGGTGTAGTCCTCCGGGTAGGAAATCCTGGCCTCGAAGACGTTCGGCATCTCAGCGCCTGTGATTTCGGCGAAGAGCTCCGCCGACTCATTGGTATCCGGCACGATGACACTGGTGTAGGACACGAGGTTGTCGGCAAACTTCTCGGCCTCAGCCGGCGCCTGCCTCGACGGGTTGGCCGGCAACTCGCTGAATCCGATCGTCATGCCGAGCTTCTCCCGCAAGTCCACCATGACGGTCGTGGCGCCAGGGCCTCCGACGACGACTTGGCCACCCTTGTCGATGGCCTTCGACGCGGCCGCATACGCGTCTGGCAAGCCATGGTAGGAAATGTGGTGCATGCTCTCGCCGTACTTGTCGAGGTGGTCACGCCAGGGGGACGCACCGCCCATCGGTTGGATCAACTCGACACTCACGCCATTCAACGCGAGGAGAGCCGTCTTCACGCTGGCCTCACGGTCGCCGGTGAAGTCCGCAGGAAACACGATGCCCTGTTCCTCCTGCACGGCCGGGACGGGCAAGCCGAACACGTCGGCGTAGGCCTTCGCCACGGCATCGATATCGCGCACCACGATCCCCACGTGGTCGATGGGGACCTCGGCCAGCTTGACGCCCGCAGCCGGTGCTTGCTCCGCCGACAGGGGAAGCGCGACCACTGCCACCAACACGCCCAGTACTCCAGTAAGCAGTCGTTTCATTGTCCAAGTCCTCCGCCGGAACATGAACCCCCGTCGGTCAACGGTGTTGGGGTCACCCAGCCGGGGCAAGTTTATCAAAAGGCGTGCACGAAGACCATGCACACCAGACGTGACACTGGCCAGCGCGAGTGCTAGTCTGCTTCCGCGTAGACGGCTGTACCTGCCGGCAGGGACGCCCCAGACCGGCCACCAGGAAACCTGCGTTTTCGCGGAGGTGTCATGAACAAGAAGACTGTTCTCGTCGCACTATGCGTCACGATCATCGGTGTTGGTTTCGGTTGGGGGTCGACACAGCTGGAATCGCAGGCCTCACTCACGACGCAGGACTACATCGACATCCAAAACTTGTATCACACCTACACGCGCTTCACCGACATGGGCGGCGCGGGTGATGGCAGTGACTACGCGTCGCTGTTCACCGAGGACGGTTCGTTCAATCAGGCCGAGGGCACCGAAGCCCTGAAGGGGATGATCGCCGGCTTCCACGAGCGGTTGAAGAGTGACGGCTGGTCATCACGGCACACCTACACGGGCCTGGTGATTACTCCGACGCCCGAGGGGGCCAAAGGATCGGTGTACTTGCTCACGTTCAACGTCACGGCCGAGCCGCCGTTCGTAGACCACTCGGGTGTCTACGAAGACTGGCTGGTCAAGACAGCGGACGGCTGGAAATACAAGAAACGGATCTACCGGGACAGTCGATCGTTTGAGCCCAGCATGCGCCAGGGCATGGACGAGATCTTCGTTTCCCAGTAGGAGTCGCCCTCGGAGCCCTTCCTCAGCCCTCATCGGGATACCGGTGTGTATGGTGGCCCGGCCCTGGGCACGGATGGCTGGATCAAGCAGGCCTACTCCCGTTCGGGCCTGTGGGTGCAGCCCGTAGTAAGGGCCGCTCTTGGAGCGGGGGTGGCGACGGTCGAGACCATGTCTCAATAGAAGGGTCCTTCGTGCCGATTGGTGGGTTGCAAGGGGAAACCCTGGAGGGCTTGCTGCCATGACCCACTTTCCAATCGACGCCTCGCTCCCACCGTACCCAGCTCTTGCCGCCGCCGTGATTCGCCTTGCGTTGCACGATGCCAGGCTCAGAGGGGCTCGGGGTGACAGTGCTCGCCGCTTTCTGTCCGGTTCTGACGGTCTGACGTTTTGGTGCGATGTCGCCAATGTGCCGACAGCCATGATCGTGGCAAGGGCACGAAAGGTAGTGAAGGGCTTGGACCTCGGGCCACAGACGCGCGCTGCGTGACGGTCCCGGACAACGATGGACAACGATCTCCCTCGGTTGTCCGCTTGACACGGCCCAACAGCTGCATCACCCTAGGTCCCTCAAGAGAAAAGGGGTGTAGACGTGACGATCCGCCTGTATCTGTCGCTGGCGTTGTGTGCGGTCGCATGTAGCGCGCCATCCGGAGAACCTGGCACTGGCGCTGTCCAGCCGCCTTCCGTCGCCGCGACGACGCCGGATGCGTCTGACCCGTCGGCCATCCGGCCGTTCGAGATTCATGTGCCGGACGAGGTACTCGACGATCTTCAAATGAGGCTGGCCCGCACGAGGCTCCCAGAACCGCTCGACAGCGCCGGTTGGGACTACGGAACCCCGGTCAGCTACATGGCTGAGCTCATCGCCTACTGGAGGGACGAGTTTGACTGGCGCGCACAGGAGCGCCGGCTCAACGAATTCGACCAGTTCAAGACCAGGATCGACGACCTCGATATCCACTTCATCCACCAACGTTCACCCGAAGCGAATGCTCTACCGATCATCATCACCCACGGCTGGCCCGGCTCGATCGCCGAGTTCGCGGAGATCATCGGTCCGCTGACCGACCCCGTCGCGTTCGGCGGTCAGGCCGGGGACGCGTTCCACGTCGTGGCGGCGTCGATGCCAGGCTACGGCTTCTCAGACAAGCCCGGTCAGGCCGGTTTTGGGCCAGAACAGATCGCCGATGTGAATGCACAACTGATGGCGAGGCTGGGCTACGACCGCTACGGGCTCCAGGGCGGCGACTGGGGTGCCATCGTGAGCCGCTGGCATGCCCTCAACCACGCGCCCCACGTCGCGGGGCTTCATATCAACATGGTGATTGCAGGACCGCCTCCGGGTCTCGACGATCCGACCGCGGGAGTCCCGGATGCCGAGCTCGAGCGGATGCAGCAACGGCAGGCGTTCTTTCAGGATGAGACTGGCTACAGCGCCATCCAGGGCACGAAGCCACAGACACTGGGGTACGGGCTCAACGACTCACCGGCGGGGCAGGCTGCGTGGATTGTGGAGAAATTCAAGACCTGGTGCGACTGCAACGGTGATCCGGAGACCATTTTCACGCGGGACGAGCTGCTGACGAACATTACGCTCTACTGGGTGACGCAGACCGCGACATCTTCGGCCAGGCTCTACTACGAGAGCCGCGTTGCGTCGGCGTTTGGAGCAACGGGCCGGGTCGAGGTTCCGACGGCGGCCGCCATCTTCCCTCACGAGCTGATCATACCGCCCCGTCGATGGGCCGAAGCGTCGTACAACCTCACGCGTTGGACGGAGATGCCGCGCGGCGGGCATTTCGCGGCGATGGAGCAGCCGGAGTTAATGGTCGAAGACCTTCGGGAGTTCTTCAGAGATCTTCGCTAAGCCGGCTCGGCCGGCGCTGTTCAAGGCGTCATCGTCTGAAGACGATTCTTCAGGTGAGGGTTCACCCCGCGTGATCGCCGATGGCAAGACTCATAGCTGGATTGCTGCTCGTCGGGCTCCTCTTCGCACTCGTCGAAGTCGACAGGGTGGCGGCGCAGATCCTTGCCCGAGTCGACTCCAGTCGAGCCCAGGGTGAGACGGTCGACCGGACATCCCGTGGGTCCACGGTAGGTGCTGTCTCCCTTAGTGCTGGGTTTCGGACGACGCATGTCGTCGTGCCGACGGCTGCACCCGGCCGCTACGACCAGCTGATCGAACGGTACGCGAGTCAGGCAGCGATCCGCCCGGAGCTCGTCCGTGCGGTAGTTCAGGTCGAGTCGGGATTCGATCCGCGGGCGCGCTCACCTGTCGGTGCGATGGGTCTCATGCAGTTGATGCCTCAGACAGCGGCCGAGTTGGGTGTTGCCGATCCGTTCGATCCCGAGGAGAACCTCCGCGGGGGGACGGCGTACTTGAAGCAGCTCCTTGCCCGATACGGCTCGAACGAGGTGGTTGCTCTCGCTGCCTACAATGCTGGTCCAGAAGCAGTCGCGCGACACGGGAATCGGCCGCCGCCATATCCCGAAACGCTCAACTACATTCGGAACGTCCGTTCGATTGCCGCTGTCGCGGCGAGGACACGCGTGCCCTCTGACGGCTCCGTTTACAAGAGCTACGCGATTGTGGATGGGTGGTGGACCGTGGTCTACAGCAACGTCCCGCCGGCGTCAGGTCACTACGAGGTCACAGCGCCTGCGCCGGTAGATTGAGGCTGGTCAGAGGCCTACCAGCCGACGGGACGTGTTGGCCGAACGACCTCCAGCCCCGGCCTCCTCCTGGTCGGAGCCCCGGGTCAGGATGCGATCGTGTCTAGCCCCAGGAGCTCGTCGCGGATAGCCCACGCTTGCCTCTCGGCCTCGACGTGGGTCCGACACGGTTCAAGTCGTCGCATCCTATCGTCCATGTGGAGCACCGCGAGTACCTCATGCTGGGTGGGACAGATGAGGAGCGTAGCGGTTTGTCCGGATGGCAACGTGCCTGCCCAGAGCGTGTACGGATTCAACTTTGGTGCAGAGCGATGCAAGGTGCCTACCGTGTGAGCTCAGGCCCTGACGAGTGAAGACGCGTGTCCTCCGGCGCCATTTCGGCGACTGTCGACGTCCGGCCGGAAGATTCTTCCCGGCAAGAAGTGCCCGCCGGGCATGAATTCCCTTCGAAACGAGGGGCCAACCGCCGACCACAGTTCAAGCAGCGTCTACCGGGGGGATTCTAGCGAGCCTGCCCGATAGCGCCCAAAAGGCTCCTTCGAGGGTCCCTTCCCGGCGTGACCTTTACGGTCCTTCACACTATTTCGCAAGCCTGAGGGGCAGTGCGCTTGCACCGCATTGCACCGCCAAGACGGTAGTGGTCAAGTTTAAATTGTTGTCACCCGACGCCGGTATGGTACGCTACGCGCATGCCACACCGAACAAGCATCACCGACGATCCGAACGAGGCGGCGTTCAGAGGCGTCCAGGCCCTCATCGAGCAGTCGGAGGGGAAGAACCCCGCCGCCGTCGCGCTCGGGCGCATGGGCGGACTCAAGGGCGGCAAGGCGCGGGCGGAGAAGCTGTCTGCACAGAAGCGATCCGCCATCGCGAAACAAGGGGCTCGGGCACGCTGGGGGCGCACCCGAGCCTGAGGACTAGAATCCGAACGACGCGCCGACCTGGACCCCGCCACGCGTTGGCGCGACGGTCATGTTCCGTACGACTGGTACATCAGAGAAGATCGTCGCAAGAAGCACTCCAGACCCGATCATTCCCAAGCCGAAGCCGAACTTGGTCCAAGCTTGGCCGCACGACTGTCCGGCAAAAGCCGCCGCCAGAGAGTTGGTCCCACAGACGCTCGTAGCCGCGTCCACCGAGACTTATGTTCCGAGTCCAATCAACGCCACACCTGTCCACGTGCGCCCCATTGACCTGACGCGTTCCTGAGACGTTTGCTGCGCTGATTCTTCCGCCGTGGCCACCAGTGGCATGCCGAGCACTCCAATCAGGACCAACATTCCAACTGTACGCATAGCGACTTTCTCCCCCTTCTGTGATTCCCAGCGACCGGAAATGGTCACCGGGTCAGTCGTCACACAAACCGCTACGCGAACGTGATGGTTCCCCGCCTGTTCACCCAAGACACAGGGAGCGACCCTGTGCCGGGTATAGAAGGGCTGTTCTATTCAGCGGGTGACCCGATGTCGGGTCGCGTCCCGGCTTGTGTGACGGGGAGAACTGTAGCATAATTGAGCGGTCAAGCACAATATCCGTGCTTGTCCTGTGGGGGAGACACGCAAATGGCGAGAAAGTCACCGTGGCATGCTGTTGGAAGCGATGTCTATCACGAGTGCTCGCACTGCACTGAGGGCAACAACATCGAGCCGAAAAACAGGCGTTCAGGCATGGGAGGTAAAAGGCGGTGCAACAAGTGCAAAAAACTAATCTAAGGACGGCGGATGCTAGGAGGCGTCTACTAAGTTCACCGCATCCTCTGGCGTGGCCTTCCTCCAAAACGTCATTTCCCAGGTTGGCCCCTCCAACTCTCCTTCGGTCAGACTCCACATCCGACGAAGTTGACTGATCGGCAGCGGCCCCCAGGTCATCGCGATATACACCGCCTTCAACCCTTCCGGTTGCCCACCGTGAAAGCGAATCGTCGGCTCAGGTGAGTCGTGGCCTGGTCCGCCTTCGCACGACTCGTAGGTTTCGATGCCGTGCGCCTGCAACACCTTCACAAATGGTGCAATCCCGGAGTCGTAGACCCCGTCAACCATTTGCAGTGCTTGAGCGGACAAGATATAATACCCTTATGAATACGCTCTCAATCGATCGCCGCGTGCGCGTCGTAGCCGCCCTGGTCGAAGGCAATGGCATCAACGCCACAGCCCGCATGACGGGCGTCTCGAAACCGACGATCCTCAAGCTCCTGGCCGATCTCGGGACGGCGTGTACGGCCTATCAGGACCGCACGCTGCGGAACCTGGCGAGCCGCCGTATTCAGTGCGACGAGATCTGGCAGTTCTGCTATGCCAAGCAGAAGAACGTGCCGACCGCGAAGAACGCCCCCGACGTGGCTGGCGACGTGTGGACCTGGGTCGCGCTTGATGCCGACACGAAGCTCGTCCCGTCGTGGCTCGTCGCCGGCCGCGATCTCGGCTCGGCCTACACGTTCATGCACGACCTGGCAGACCGGCTGACCAGCCGCGTCCAGTTGACCACGGACGGGTATCGCGTCTACCTGGAAGCTGTTGAGAGCGCCTTCTACACCGGCATCGACTACGCCATGTTGCACAAGATCTACGGGACCAGCGATCCCGAGCGCACCCACAGTCCCGCGCCGTGCCTCGGGATCAACGTGAAAACCATCAGCGGGCATCCTGACCAGAAGCACGTCAGTAGCAGCTACGTCGAGCGGCAAAATCTTACCATGCGGATGAGCATGAAGCGGTTCGCTCGGCTCTCGAACGGGTTCAGCAAGAAGATCGAGAATCACATGCACGCGGTCGCACTTCATTATATGTTTTACAACTTCGTCCGAATTCATAAGACACTCCGCACGACGCCCGCGCAGGCAGCTGGCGTCACGGATCGGCTGTGGGAGATTGCCGATATCGTGACCCTGCTCGACGCCAAATCAGAAGTCGCCGCCTAATTCAAACTTTACCACTACCGCCAAGACTCATGACACCGCTACTACCCGAAGTATCGTCCACTGGGCTCGTGTTGTGGCGCCTGCGGCGGTCACCCGCTGAGCAGTATTGGTGTTCCGTGTGTGATCGCGAGGGCGAGCTCGTGCTGACCTTGCGCAATCCGACGTCCTCAGGGATGGCGGTGAGCGAGACACATGCCCACATCAGCTCACTCATCGACCGTGCGGAGCGTCTCCGACGGCAGTTCTGCGCGGCCGGATGGGTGATGGTGGATGTCGATTTCGATGAACCCGACTGAGAGCAGGAAGCCGTCGCGAGGCGCATCGCCAGAGAGTTGAGAAAGAAAAACAATGGACCAGAGTAGAAAAGGGAAGCTACTGAGAGACGTTCCCATGAGCCTTCTTGACGTAAGTCTGTCGGGATGTCGGATGGCCACGAATCACCCGATTAATGCCGGGGCCTGCGGTGTACTTCAGGTTCGGGTCGACGGGAAGGTGTATCACGATACAGTCGATATCGTGAGAATGACTCGACACCAGGGTTTCAACCATACGTTTACGCTGGCCGGCACGATTGCGTTCGGGAACCCTCCAGGCACGGCCTCACTACGTGGCGAAGTCCCTTCGAGTGCGCTGAAACCGAGCTAGTCAGCCGCCTCCCCGCCTGAATGGTTGCTTTGGGCAACTCGGGCCCGCCTCCGCTGTTCTCACCCTGCACTAGGTTCCACCCCCTGGAAGTATCCGCGGCTCTCGAGAAGCGGGAAATGATGTGCAAGACTGCGCAAGAGTGTGCTATCTTGAGGCCGGTTGAAGGGCATTGGCGTCCCACCACCGATTCAACGCAGAAATTCGAAATGATGAAGGGCATTTCTAGCCTAGGTCTCCGTCGCAGGCCAGAAGCCGCGAGAGCCGCGCCATCCTCTGGACAGACGTTGGGCCAGACGTTTCCAGACGAGGTGGCGCTGGAGGTGAAGCAGCTTCGTGAAAGAGTCAGCCATCTAGCGGTTGAGGTTTTTCATCTGACGGCAGAAGTCCAAGAGTTTCGTGCGGAGGCTGGGAGCTTTCGACCAGGGCGTACGGCTCGGCCTCGACCCCTTCGGCCCGCGTCCCCGCCGGTTGATACGCCCGACCTTGGTCTCGAGTGGTTCCGACCGGAGAGTGAACTGGAAGCGGAGGACGGCCGGGCTTCTGCCGACGCCGCCGAACGGTGGGTTGATGTGCACACCGAGAACCAACCGGACCCCTGAATCTAGGCTCTGCCAAGCGTCCCCGCCGAGCGCTGACCCAGTTCCCCACCCGGCGCTTCGCGGCGCGACGTGCTGACACATCGGCTGAATCGCCGGCTGTGGAACGTCCATTCCAGGTATCATCGTTCATCGTAAGGAGGGACCATGGCAAAGTCGAAGAAGGACCGAAAGCAGGAACTGATCGACGGTCTCAACGACGATCTGAATCTCGAGCTCCAGGCGGTCTTGCGGTATCTCTACCATTCGGCAGCTGCGACGGGGCTCCTGGGCCACGAGTTGCGGGAAGAGCTCAAGGGAGACATCCAAGGTGAGCTCGGCCATGCGGTCTTTCTGGCTGACAAGATCACCGCCCTCGGTGGTGAGCTGCGTATCGATCCCAAGAAGCCGAGAAGAGTGCAGACAGTCAAGCAGATGATGCAGATTGACATCGAAGAGGAACGTAAGGTCGTGGCGAACTATTCGAAGCGAATTGCACAGGCCGAGACGTTCGGCGACAAGGGGCTCGCGATTCGCCTCGAGGACATGCTCGCCGAGGAGACCGACCACGCCGAGGCGCTGGAGCGCCTGGGACGCTAGGGCAAGGAATGTTCATGAATGACAACGAGTGGAGATCGATTGTTCTGACGGTTGCTGTCACTTTCGCGTGTGTCTCTGGCTGGTCTGCATCGGCTGAGGCACAGATCGAGGAGGCTGAGCGTCTGATCGAGTCAAGCCGCGTACTCGATGAGCTCATGGACACCTCAGAAGATGGGATTCCACGGTCTATTATCGTGGATGCCGACGCAATCGCTGTCTTTCCATCGACGCTCAAGGCGGGGTTTATCTTCGGGGGACACCGCGGCCGAGGAGTCATCAGCGTGCGTGATGAAGAGACAGGAAGCTGGTCGGTCCCGGCGTTTCTGACGCTGACCGGCGGAAGCTTCGGCCTGCAGATCGGAGGGCAGTCGGTCGATGTCGTCTTGGTGATCATGAACCGGCGAGGGCTCGAGAAGCTGCTGCAGAACCAGTTCAAGATCGGCGGCGATGCCTCGGCGGTTGTCGGGCCGATCGGGCGCGACCTCGAAGCGTCGACCGACATTCAGCTCCAGGCCGAGATCCTCAGCTACTCGCGTACGCGTGGGCTGTTTGCAGGGGTGAGTCTTGAAGGGTCGACTATTCGCGCCGACCGGGACCGACGTCCCCCCGCCTTGAGTAGCGGTCGGCTTTAGAGTCCGGGGGTGACTGTACTGCTTTCCGCGGCCAGTTGCTTCGCGTAGAGGGCGGGCGTCAGCCCGCCCAAACCCTTCTTCGGTCGCTCCTCGTTGTATTCACAGCGCCACGCTTCGATCAGGGCCTGGGCGTGGGCCAGGGTCGTAAACCAGTGTTCGTTCAGGCATTCGTCGCGGAAGCGCCCGTTGAAGGACTCGATGTAGGCGTTCTGGTTCGGTTTGCCGGGTTCAATGAGACGCAGGGTCAGCCCCTGCGTGTGCGCCCATGTGAGCATCGCGCGCCCGCAGAACTCCTTCCCGTTGTCCGTGCGGAGAATCTGCGGAAGTCCGCGGGTGATCGCCAGGCGGTCCAGGACGCGGGTGACCGGCAGTCCCCCGAAGGCCCGCGCCGGGACAATCGCCACGGCCTCATGGGTGGCGTCGTCGACAATGGTCAGGCACTTCATAACCCGCCCATCCGCCGTGCGATCGAAGACGAAGTCCGCGGACCAGACCTGGTTGCGACGCTCGGGGCGCACCAGGGGCTGGCGGTCGGCTATCGGGATCTTCTTGCGTCGACGGCGCTTCAACTGGAGCCGGGCCTCCGTGTACAGGCGATCGACCCGTTTGTGATTGATGACGTGGCCGGCCTGCCGCAGCTTCAGATAGATCATCCCGGCCCCATAGCGTCGATGTCGCTGCGCCAGGTCAACGATCCGATCCCGGACGACCGCATTGCCATCGGGCCTTGGCACGTACCGGAAGGCCGACGCGCTCATCCGCCCCACGGCCAGGGCCCTGCGCTCACTGAGGCCCCGCGCGACCATCTCCCGCACCACTTCTCGTCGAACCGGTGCGGTCGCCATTTTTTTCGCAGCACCTCGCGGGTCACCTCGATCTCGAGCTGCGATTCCGCCAAGAGCTTCTTGAGCCGGCCGTTTTCGGTTTCAAGCTCTTTCAGGCGCTTCGCGTCCGAGACGCTCATCCCGCCGAACTTGCTCCGCCAGAGGTAGTCACTGGCCTCCGAGAACCCGTGCCGGCGGCACAGGTCCTTCACCGGGAGGCCTGCCTCGGCCTCCCGCAGGAACCCGATGATCTGCGCTTCCGTAAATCGCTTCTTCACGTCCGATCTCCCTTTCCGGATGATCGGACTCTAAACCGAAGTGCTACTCAAAATGGGGGGGACGTCGGGACGCGAACGAGCGGTTCTATGGTGACTGGCTGACGTCCGCGCAGGTCGTGCTCGAAGGCAGGGCCGGCGATCCTCACGATGCCGACGTTGTCTCTCAGTTTCGCGAGACGCTCGCTCGCCATTCGCCCTGAGTCATAGACGCGGTCTTGTACCGCGGAAGGCATGTGTGTTGACGGGCACCGCCTCCCGGAGTCGAGGCGGTCCGATTCCCGCGACGCCCAACAGTACGGCCCTTACGGGGTGTGCTCGAACACATGCTCGACCTCGACGACCTTCAGTCCGTCGAGGTCCTTGACATTCTCACCGGTCAGATGCTCGCCGAAGTCGCCGTATCGTGAGATGACGTGTGCCGGCTGCGGCGGTACCGGGAACTGGACGACGAGCTGGACCTCGCCGCGTGGCCAGTTCAGTGTGTTGATCCGTGCCCAGTAGGTTCCGTCCTGGACCGTGGCACGTCCAGACGCGATCAGGTTGCCGGCGGGCCATTCTTCTGTCGGAGCCGTCCGAGCGAGCGCATGCGTGGTGCGATACTGCACCTCGGCGCCATCCGGAAGGTCTGTTTCACCCTCGACCCACAGAACGCGCCATTCGGACCGGTGTTCAACGGCCAGCATGACCGGTTCGGTCCCTTCGGCCGCCCGCGGCTCGGGACGAGGTCCTGAAGGAACGCACCCGGCCACGAACCCGACAAGGCTTGACAGGATGACGCCCGTGACCACAACGCCGTTGAGAACTGCGAGGGTGAGGCGAGGCATCGACAGCCGCAGTATAGCGCTCTGTGCCGCGTTCCATGCCGCTTTTGTCTCGGTCTGCGGCGGGATTCACTGCGTACCAGCGGATAGAATACGGCGGTGCCCCGTGTGTCTCCCCGAGTCGTCCGCCGTCCCGTGGTCGGTGTGATGGGGTCGCACGCTGACTCCTGGCAAGAGCGCTCCGAAGTCGTGGGGCAGTGGATTGCGAGGGAAGGCTATCACCTGCTGACTGGTGCGGGCGATGGGGTCATGAGCGCGGTATCCCAATCGTTTGCCGAAGTCGCGGACCGTGCCGGCCGAGTGATCGGAATCGTCCCGTCCGTGAAGGAAGGCCCCGACCGGCCACCATTGTCGGGCTATCCCAATCCGTGGGTCGAGATTCCGATCTTCACGCATCTTGGGGTCGGAGCTCCAAGCGGCGACGATCCCAACTCGCGCAACCATCTCAATGTGCTGACGTCGTCGGCCATCATCCTGCTTCCGGGGGGCGAAGGGACGGCCAGCGAGGGGCGGCTGGCGCTTCGCTACGGCACGCCGTGTGTTGGTTTCCTGAAGACTCGCGATGAGGTTCCGTCGTTGCCCGGTGGGATCCCGATTGAACCGGACTTCGCCGATGTGATCGCGTACGTCAGCGGCGCGATCACCCGTCGGTGGCGTGACCCAGAGCTCTGATCGGCTGACGCCCTCAGGTGTCGCGGAGCGCCTGCCGGACCGACGCCAGCTTCACGGATGTGACGAACACTGGCAGCGCCAGATGGAGATCAGCCAGACTCGGGTAGGTTGGCGCCAGTCGAATGTTGGCGTCGTCGGGATCACGCCCTAGTGGGTACGTGGCGCCGGCCGGCGTGAGCTTGACACCGGCCTCACCGGAGAGTCGGACGACGTCGGCCGCAGTGCCTGGTCGGACGTCGACTGAAAGGAAGTACCCGCCGCGCGGCCGCGTCCACGTGGCCACACCCTCCAGCCCGCTGTCGAGGTGCTGGAGCACCGCCTCGAACTTCGGACGAATGATCTCTGCATGACGACGCATGTGAGCCCTGACTCCATCGAGATCTTTCAGGAATCGAACGTGACGCAACTGGTTCACCTTGTCGGGACCGATCATTTGTACCCCGAGCCGCTTCGTGAAGTGAGTGAGGTTACCGGCTGAGGCGGCCAGGAACGAGATGCCAGACCCGGCGCGTGTGATCTTTGACGTCGACGCGCACATGACGGCCGTGTCGGCCGTTCCAGCCTCTTGACAGCAGGTCATCAGGTTGGCCAGCCGATCACCTGTCTCATACAGATCGTGCACCGCGTAGGCGTTGTCCCACATGATCCGGAAGTTCGGTCCAGCAACCCGGCCAAGCTCGGCTAGCCGCCTGACGACTTCGTCGGAGAAGGTAAACCCCGTAGGATTCTGGTATTTGGGGACACACCAGATTCCCTTGATCCGTGGATCTGCCGAGACGAGACGCTCGACTTCGTCCATATCCGGCCCGTCGGAGCGCATTGCCACGTTGATCATCTCGAACCCAAGGTCCTGGGTAATCGTGAAGTGACGGTCGTATCCCGGTACGATGCAGAGAAACTTCAGCGGTTCACCTTCGTCTTGCCACGCCGTACCCGGACCCAGTGCCCCGTGGAGGAGCGCATGCTCGAGGTACTGGTACATCAAAGTGAGACTCGCGTTGCCGCCGGCGAGCACGAGGGCGTCGGTGACGCCGAGCAGATCGGCGCCGAGTCGACGTGCCTGAAGAATGCCGGCCAGGCAGCCGTAATTACGCACGTCGGTGCCGTCTTCGAGGACGTACCGGCCGCCAAGAACGGTGTCGAGCTCGTCTGACAGAGCGAGCTGTTCCGGACTGGGTTTTCCTCGCGTGAGATCCAGCTGAAGCGCGGCAGTCCTGTAGCCCGCGTACTCCGCGGACAGCGTCCGCTCAAGGGCAACCAGGTCGTCTCTCGTAGTGTGGTCGGTTGTCACGCGGAGATTATAGGACTCGACGGGCAGAAGTCGGAAGGGGGTTTCGATCTAGCTCAAGACTTCCCTGATGGCGCCCGCCACGGTCTCGACGATCCGGTCGATCTGTTGGTTCGTGGTCACGATCGGAGGTGCGAGGAGGTAGCTGTCTCCTTTGACTCGGCTGAACAGACCCCGCTCGATCGCTGCGCGGTGGACCCGGAGCCCGACCTGGTCGGTTGCGGGGAAGGACCGCTTGGTGCCCCGATCCTCGACTAGCTCTACCGCGCACATCAATCCCTTACCCCGGATATTCCCCACGTTCGAATGATCGCCCAGCTCGGCCTGTAGCGCGTCGATCAGATACCGGCCCTTCGCCGCCGCCTGCTCCGGAAAGCCTTCGTCCCGAACGATCTCCAACATACGCAGGGCGACGGCGCATCCGACCGGGTGGGCGCTGTAGGTGTACGCATGCATCCACGGTCGTCCGTCGTCATGGAGGGTTTGGGCGATGACATCGTTCACACCGATGCCCCCGAACGGGAAGTAGCCAGAGGTGATCGCCTTGGCGAACTGAACGATATCGGGTTCCACGCCCCAGTGGTCGAGCGCAAAGAGCTTCCCGGTGCGACCAAACCCGGTGATGACCTCGTCCGCAACGAACAGTACCTCGTACTCGGTGCAAGTCTCGCGAATGCGGCCAAAGTAGTCGTCCTGCGGCACGATGACTCCGCCTGCCCCCTGCACAGGCTCGGCGATGAACATCGCGACTGTGTCTTGTCCTTCTCGCAGGATGGCCTGTTCGAGTTCGTTCGCCGCGGCGACCCCTTGGCTGACCCCGTCCGGCGCTTCGTATCGGTAGGGGTACGGCGAAGGGATGTGCGTGAATCCTGGCACCCGTGGCTCGAAGAGCGGCCAGTAGACGCTCATGCCAGTCGCGCTCATTGTCGCCAGCGTGACGCCGTGATATCCCTCGATGCGTGAAATGACTTTGGTCTTGTTCGGCTTCCCGCGAAGCTTCCAGTAGGCGCGGGCCATCTTGATGCTGCTCTCCGTGGCCTCGCCGCCGCCGCTCGCAAAAAAGAAGTGATTGATCGACGGATAGCAGATCTCTGCCAGCCGTTCGGCGAGCGCGATCGCCGGCCGATTCGAGCTACCGCTGTAGCCAGATACATACGCGAGGGTGGCCGCCTGCGCCTGCATCACGTCGGCCAGTTCGCGGCGCCCGTGTCCGGCGGTAACGTTCCATAGACCGGACAGTCCATCGATGAACTCGTCTCCGTCGGCGTCGGTCAGGACCGCGCCATCGCCCTTGACCCAGACCTTCGCGTGTGCGTGGGCCCGCTCGTCGTGGAGGGGGTGGATGAGATGTGCGAGATCCCGTTCCCGCAGTTCGGCGTTGCTCGTCTCGGTTTTGGCGTCGCTAGGCATAGCAATCGACTCAGCGCGGCAGGATAGCACGTGTCGGACCCCCGGCGGGTGGCTACGCTTCTCCCAGTAACGGTGCTATATTCCGGGTTCTGGAGAAAGGTAGGAGCAAGCTATGCAACGAATGGCATTTCTGACGATCGTCGTGCTCACCCTGACCGCCAGTACGACGGCTCGGGCCCAGAGCCAAGGCCAGGAGCAGAATGAGGACCCGACGACCTACGTTCGCTACGAATACGACGGAAATGTTTCGTATGGCATTCTCACCGGGGACACGATTCACGAGCTTCGGGGCGATATCTTCGATTCGGTCCGGCGCACGGGGAACACGATGGCCATCGAACAGGTGAAACTGCTGACGCCCACCGCGCCGCGAAAGGTCATCGCGGTGGGTCTCAACTACAAGAGCCACCTGGGAGAGGCCCCAGAAGCGGAGTACCCCGGTCTCTTTGCCAAGTATCCAACCTCTCTGATTCCTGACGCCGCCGAAATCACCTACTACGCCGATGCCACGAATCTGCACTACGAAGGCGAGATGGTGTTGATTATCGGCAAGACGGCCAGGAACGTGCCCGAGGAGCGGGCCGCCGAGTACATCTTTGCGGTGGCACCGGGCAACGATGTGAGCGAGCGCGTCTGGCAAGGACAAGATCTCCAGTGGTTTCGAGCCAAGGGTGCCGACACGTTCGGGCCGGTCGGGCCCGTGATGGTGGCTGGCGTCGACTACACCGATCTACTCCTGCAGACGCGACTAAACGGCGAGGTCAAGCAGTCGCAGCGAACAAAGGATCTCATCTTCGGACCGGTTCAGATCGTGAGCTACGTGTCCCGGTATGTCACCCTCGAAGCCGGCGACATGATCTTCACCGGCACACCCGGGTCAACCAGCGCGATGCAGCCGGGCGATGTCGTCGAGGTCGAGCTCGAACATGTCGGTGTATGGAGGAACACAGTCGGGCCGAAGCAGAAGTAGGCCAGCGAAGCTTCCGAATGGAGACACCCCTCTCGCCTCTCGAGTTTCAGCGGCGTGCTCGTTCGCTGTACCCCGACCGTGAGGCGGTCGTCGATGGGACGGAGCGGCTGAGCTACGGGGAGTTCTTCGGCCGGTGCGATCGATGGTCTGCTGCGCTTCAAGACCTGGGCGTGAGGAAGGGCGATCGGGTTGCATACGTCTCGCCGAATACCCACTCGCAGCTCGAGTCGTTCTATGCCGTTCCCCAGATCGGTGGTGTGCTCGTTCCGATCAACTTCCGGCTGAAACCCAAGGAGATCGCGTACATCATCCAGCACAGCGGGGCCTCGGTCGTGTGCACACACGCCGACTACCTCGAGGCTATCGACGCGATACGGAGTGACTGCCCCGACGTGCGTCACTGGGTCGCTCTGGAGGGAGAGCATGACGGCTGGCACTCATACGAGTCTCTGCTGGGGGCAGCGTCAGGAGAGGTCGACCGCCCGCCGGTCTGCGAGAGCGATCTGCTGACGGTTAACTACACGAGCGGGACGACGTCACGACCGAAGGGTGTGATGATTACCCATCGCAATGCCTACATGAACGTCGTTGGGACGCTGCTCCATCTGCCGATGACGTGTGAGGATCGGTATCTGTGGACGCTGCCGATGTTTCATGCGAATGGCTGGACCTTTGTCTGGATCGTCACCGCGGTTGGCGGAACCCATGTCTGCCTCCGCAAGGTCGATCCAGTCGCGGCGTTTGGTCTCATCCGCGACGAGTCAGTGTCGATGCTCTGCGCGGCGCCAACGGTGCTGATCGGGTTGGCCAACGCAACACCGGAACAGCGGGGCACGGTGTCCCCGGGCGTCCGAGTGATTACGGCCGGCGCGCCGCCAGCTGCCGCGACGATTCAGCGGATTGAAGGAGAATTTGGATGGGATCTCACCCAGGCCTATGGATTAACGGAAACGGCGCCCTTCATCACGATCTGTGAGCCACGGCCGGAGCATGCGGAACTCAGCCTGCAAGACCGTTCCGTCGTCAAGGCCCGCCAGGGTGTCGAGCTGATCACGTCCGGCGAGATTCGCGTGGTCGACGACCACGACACCCCGGTCCCGCGCGACGGGGACACCCTGGGCGAGATCGTCGTACGTGGAAATGTCGTCATGGATGGGTACTACGCGGATCCGGAGGCGACGGCGGAGGCGATGCGCGGCGGATGGTTCCACAGTGGTGACGCGGCGGTGATGCATCCCGACGGGTACATCGAGATTCGCGATCGGTTCAAGGACGTCATCATTAGCGGTGGTGAGAACATTTCGTCCGTCGAGGTCGAGGGTGTGCTCATGCGTCATCCGGCGATTCAGGAGGTCGCCGTCGTGGGGATGCCCGACCCCAAGTGGGGTGAGACGCCGCACGCGTTCGTCGTACTGGCCCGGGATGCCGACGCCAGTGAATCGGATTTGATCGGATACGCAAGGGAACACCTGGCGCACTTCAAGGCTCCGCGAAAGGTCGAGTTCGTGGCGGAGCTTCCGAAGACCGCAACGGGAAAGATCCAGAAGTATGTGCTCCGGAGCGGACGCAGCGCGATCTCTACCCAGTAGAGCCTTCGTCGAGACGACACGTTCGACGAACCATGATGCGTGATGCCAACGTCGAGCCTTCGATGACGTCGACTCGAGCCCCGGCAGTGTCTGCGGGAAGGCGTTCTGTGGCGGTCTGGCCGGCCCGAATCCTCCGAGGATCTGTCTCGTTCGGGACGCTACCTGGACCCTACTTGATTGAGAGTAACTCGACGTCGAAGACGAGCGTCGAGCTCGCCGGAATCAATCCCCCGGCCGCTTCCTGGCTCCCGTAGCCAAGTTCCGCCGGAATCCAGAACCGCCGTTTCTCGCCAACGACCATCAGCTGAACGCCTTCCGTCCAGCCCGCGATCACACGATTCAGTGGAAATGTGAGTGGCGCACCGCCAGCGACGGAGCTATCGAACATCGTTCCGTTCGTCAGCCAGCCGCTGTAGTGCACCGTGACCTCGTCCGTCGCTGATGGATGATCGGAGCCCGTTCCGACCTCGATCACCTTGAACGCGAGCCCGGAGGCCGTGGTTTCGGCATCATCGGGCGCTGCCGCCACGTCATCCGGGGCGGGAATCTGTGCAGCAGCAGCGGCGAAGGCGAACACGAGTAGGCTCGGGGCAACGAGCAGCCCAAGAACCTGCGGAGTCATCAATCTAATCATCCACGTATGGTATCACTGAGAATGATTGACAGGGACCAGAAGGCCTCCGCTCGGCGTACAGCTCTCGGCGGGCTATGATCAGCGGACAGATGACGACAACATTCTGGCGGAGGCAGCGGCGCGGAGCGCGGCTGAGCGCACGCGTGGTGGTGGCGGCTCTTGTGGCGATGCTCGGCGTCGGTTTGTTCGCTGTGGCTCACGCCCAGGAAGGACTGGAGGCGGACACGTTCTGGCCTCAGTGGCGTGGGCCGGCCGGCACGGGTGGCGCCGCTGACGGAAACCCGCCGTTGCACTGGAGTGACCAAGAGAACATCCGGTGGAAGGTTCAGCTTCCTGGAGGCGGGTCGTCGTCCCCGATCGTGTGGGGCGACCGCTTGTTCGTTTTGGCTGCGGTCGACGCCGATGATGATGATGCGGGTTCGGGAGGGCTGTTCTCCCGGCTCAGGCGGACGATCTTCGGTACGACTGGGCCGGCGGGACCGCTGCGGCACGTGGTGACGGCACTCGCTCGCCGCGATGGTCGTGTGCTCTGGGAGAGGACTGCGGTCGAGGAAGCTCCGCATGAGGATCGCCACTCGACCGGGTCTTGGGCATCGCCGTCGGGCGTGGCGGACGGCGAACAGTTCTGCGCGTTCTTCGGATCGCGGGGTCTCTATTGCTACGACCATGATGGAGAACTCCTCTGGGAGCGCGACCTGGGTGACATGGAAATCAGCCTGCAGTTTGGCGAGGGTGCGTCACCGGCACTCCACGGCGATACGCTTGTCGTCACCTGGGACCATCAAGGCCAATCATTCATCACGGCGCTCGACAAGCGGACCGGCGAGGAACGATGGCGTGTCGACCGTGACGAGGGCACGTCGTGGGCGACACCGCTAATTGTTGAGCACGATGGCGAAGCCCAGGTGGTGACGAGCGCAACCAATCGGGTGCGCAGCTACGATCTGGAGACCGGCCGGCTCGTGTGGGAAAGCGAGGGGGTGACCGAAAACGCCATCCCGTCACCGGTTGCCACCGACGGGGTCGTCTACGTCACCAGCGGCTACCGCGGAAGCCGGTTGCTGGCGGTCAGTCTTGCTGATGCGTCTGGAGACGTCACAGACAGCGAAGCCGTGGTCTGGTCACTGGATCGCGACACGCCGTACGTGCCGTCGCCGCTGTTGCATCAGGGCGTGTTGTATCTCGTCAAGGGCAACTCCGGCATTCTGTCAGCGTTCGATGCCTCCACCGGTGTGCAGTTCTACGGTCCGGAGCGTCTGCCCGGCATCCGCAGTCTGTATGCGTCACCTGTCGCCGTGAACGACAGGATCTATGTGCCCGGCCGAGAGGGAACGACGCTGGTACTGAAGGCCGGCCGGGAGTTCGAGGTCGTATCGACGAACGATCTGGACGACGGATTCGATGCCTCTCCGGCCATCGCTGGGGACGAGCTATATCTGCGCGGGCAGCGTTACCTGTACTGCATTGCTCCTCCGTCGTGAGTCTATGCGGATTACCTACATTACCGCCGGCGCCGGCGGCATGATTTGCGGCAGCTGCATCCGGGACAATGCTCTCGCGGCCGAGCTGATGGCCCAAGGACACGATGTCCTCTTGCTCCCGATGTATACGCCGACACTGACTGACGAACATAACGTCAGCAATCACCGTGTGTTCTTTGGCGGGGTCA
This sequence comes from Vicinamibacterales bacterium, assembly GCA_965223015.1. Taxonomy (GTDB): domain Bacteria; phylum Acidobacteriota; class Vicinamibacteria; order Vicinamibacterales; family UBA8438; genus CAUZIB01. The sequence continues at coordinate 423,768 of CBDCVL010000004.1, forward strand.
GCGTCTTCCTCGAACAGTACCTCGCGCTGTTCCGGCACACCCCTTGGCTTCTCGACCGGATATGGGACGCACCGTGGCTCATCCGTGCGGTCTCCGGGCGCGGCGTGCAGACGCAGCCGGAGCAGCTGGGAGGCCTTGCGGTGTCGGTCTTGGCCGGCAGCACGGGACATCAAGCCAAGGAAATCGACAAGCTGCTCCACTGGCTGAAGGGCGAGCCGAAGCCCGATATCGTCGATCTGTCGAACTCGATGTTGATTGGCCTCGCGCGCCCGATTAAGGAAGCGCTTGGCGTGCCCGTCTGCTGCACACTGCAGGGCGAAGACATCTTTCTTGATCATCTGGGCGAGCCGTATCACACGCAGGCACTCGAGCTGATCAGAGAAAGTGTCGCCTACGTGGATCGATTCCTGGCCGTCAGTGACTACTACGCCGAGCACATGTGCCGCTACCTGAACCTTCCAGGCGCTAAGGTTGATGTGGTTCCGCTCGGCGTCAACGTGGACGGCTACGCGCCGGTGGAGGCGGGCACTGCGAGTCCGGGCCGGTTCACAATCGGTCATTTTGGCCGAATCGCCCCGGAGAAGGGCACACATCTTGTCTGTGAGGCCTTCCGGAGGCTTCGAGACCGAGGCCAGCACGATGCCACGTCGCTTCGCATTGCTGGGTACGTCGGACCCGAGCATCAGTCGTATCTGCAATCGATCAAGCGTCAGGTGAAAGAGTGGGGGCTCGATACTGACATTACGATTCAGGCGACGCTCGACCGGGCGGAGAAGCTCGGGTTCCTCCAGCAGCTGGATGTGCTCGCGGCGCCCTCGGCCTACGACGACCCGAAGGGGCTGGCGCTGCTCGAAGCCATGTCGTGTGGGGTGCCGGTCGTTGCTCCGAGTCGCGGGACCTACACCGAGCTGCTCGAGCGAACGGAGGGGGGAGTGTTGGTGCCGCCGGACGATTTCGACGCGTTTGTAGATGCGCTCGCTAGCTTGGCTGCCGATCCTGATCGGAGGGCTCAGCTTGGTGCGAATGCCGCGGCTGGCGTTCGACGGTACTACACCACCGCTCGAATGGCTGAGAGCGCCGTCGCGATCTACGGCAGCTTGACGGCGACATGAGTGAACAGTCCGATGCCGTGGGTCGGAGCGAGATGTATCTGCCATGAGACTCATCGTGCCCGTGGTTCTGCTGCTCACTCTCACTGCGTGCCGGTCGGGCGACGACGTGACGCTTGCACAGGTCGGTATCACGGATACGCTGCCGGGTGCGCCTCGCTTTGACGGCAGTCTGAGCCGAGCGATCGCCGGTGCGTGGCAGCAGCGGCCGGTAGACCATGAGCTGCGGTCGCAGTATGTGCGGACCGACAGGACACCGATCTACATCAACCGATTGTTTCTTGAAACGAGTCCCTATCTGCGTCGGTATGCCCACACTCCGATCAACTGGTTCCCGTGGGGCGACGAGGCGTTCGAGGCTGCTTGGGCGCTTGACCGGCCCATCCTCCTGTCGATCGGGTTTGACACCTGTGAGCGGTGCGACGTGATGCGGGCGGAATCGTTCGATAACGAGGAAGTCGCTCTGTACCTGAACGAGTACTATGTCGCAGTCAAGGTCGACCGCGAGGTGCGGCCTGACCTCGAGGCGACGTACGTGCCAGCGCTGAGGCAGTTCACAGGGGACCGCACCGGATGGCCGATGACGCTGTGGCTGACGCCGGCGCGGGAGCCTTTTGCGGCAGGGACGTACTACCCGCCGGGCGACGGGAACGCGGAGGGTCTGCCCGGCTTCCTTCCGCAGCTGCGACGGTTGAGAACCGTGTACGAGTCACAGGTGGGATGACATGCGGTACGCCGAGCGGTTGGATGCACGTCTGATCGGGCTTCTCGTGGCCTTCGCCACGGTGTGCGCCGTGGTTACGAGCGAGAGGACACCTGTCGCCACGGCACCGTCTCCTCTTGATCCAGACGTACGAACGGCTCTGCTATCGCGAGCTGAAGGGTTGCCACGGATGCGCAGCCTGCTCGTGTCCGTCGACGGCGTGCTCGTTGAAGAGCATTACTACCGGGGTGCGACGGCGGAACGTGCCGCCAACCTGAAGTCGGCATCCAAATCGATCCTCTCGATCCTGGTTGGCATCGCAATAGACCACGGATACATCTCGGGGGTCGACCAGCCGATCGCCGACTACTTTCCTGACGACCTGGCGGCGGAGGACGATCCCGACAAGGCCGTCATCACTGTTGAGGACCTGCTGACGATGCGGTCAGGTCTCGAAACGACAAGCAATCGAAACTACGGCCGCTGGGTGCAGAGCTCCAACTGGGTCCGGCACATTCTGTCTCGACCGATGGTCGCGCGCCCGGGCGGACGCCGGGTCTACAGTACGGGCAATACCCATCTGTTGTCGGCGATTATTACCTCGTCTACCGGAATGAGCACGCTCGAGTTCGGCCGGCGTCATCTGGCGCAGCCGTTGGGTTTTCGCTTGCCGGCGTGGCTTCAAGATCCGCAGGGCATCTACTTCGGCGGGAATGAGATGCTGATGACGCCTCGGGCCATGATTGCGGTCGGCCAGCTCGTGCTGTCGTGCGGGATGTTCGAGGGACGCCAGATCGTGTCCGAGTCGTGGGTGCACGATTCGTTGGTGCCACGGTCGCGGTCCGAGCGTTCAGGGCGAGAATACGGGTACAGCTGGTGGCTGCGAACGATGGCAGGCCTCGACGCGTACTACGCGTGGGGATACGGCGGGCAGTTCATCTTCATCGTTCCGGATCTCCAGCTCGTTGTGGCTATGACCTCCTCGCCCAGTCCCGGGGAGGGCCGGCGAGAGCACCTTCGGACCATCTACGACATGGTCGAGCACCAAGTCATTCCGGCGGTTCAACGTCGGTCTGGGGTCGAGAAGGGGTGACGACCGGTTGTGTGAGGGCGATGGTCTGCTGGTCAGGACCCCGTTGCCCGGCGCTCCCGCTCGACCAGCTGCCGTCGAAGGATCTTGCCTGACGGAACCTTCGGGATCGCGTCGATAAACTCGACGCGACGAATCCTCTTCTGCGGGCTGATCTTTGTTCCGACGAACGCCATGAGTTCGTCGGCCGCGAGCGTAGCGCCAGGTTTGACGACGACGAAGGCTTTCGGTACCTCGCCCGCCTCCTCGTCAGGGCTTGGAATCACGGCCACATCAGCGACCGCTGGGTGCGACTGCACAATCGCCTCGAGCTCTGCCGGCGCGACCTGGAGACCCTTGTATTTGATGAGCTCCTTGACGCGGTCGACGACGTACAGGTATCCGTCCTCGTCGGCACGACCGACGTCGCCGGTGTGAAGCCACCCCTCGTCGTCGATCATCTCCCGCGTCGCGTCATGGTTGTGGAGATACCCCTTCATGATCTGTGGGCCCCGGATCCAGACTTCGCCAAGCTCCCCCTGCTGGACATCCTGCTGCGTTTCTAGGCTCACGACGCGGTAGGCGGTGTTTGGCATCGCTGGGCCGACCGATGAGAGCTTGATCGGCAGGCTTCGCGGGTTGGCGTGCGTCACCGGGCTCGTCTCGGTAAGTCCGTACCCCTGGCGCACGATGATGCCGTTGCGCTCGGCACACGCCCGACCGACGGGCTCAGGGAGTGGAGCGGCGCCTGACATGATGCTCTCCATCTTCGACAGGTCGTACGTATCGACCACAGGATGCTTCGCGAGCGCAAGTACGATCGGCGGGACGAGGTAGCCTGTGGTGACACCGTACCGCTGTAGGAGCGAGAGAAACTCCTCCAGCTCGAATCGAGGCATCGTCACGATCGTGGCTCCGACGCGCAGCGCGCCGGCCATGATGACCGTCATTCCGTAGATATGGTAGAACGGGAGGACGGCGATCAGGACCTCGGTCTGGGCGGTCTGCTCGACCGCATTCACTTGAGCAAGGTTGGCGACCAGATTGTGGTGCGTCAGCATGACGCCTTTTGGGAGGCCGGTCGTCCCGCTGGAATAGGGGAGGGCGACGAGGTCTTCCATAGGGTCGATGTCGACGTCCGGCGGTGTCCTGTCACTCATCAACGACGCGAAGGGCGTGGTGCCCTCTGCGTCGCCGATAACGAAGATCTCCTTGACGGTCGTCCCCGAAACCGCCTCTCGCGCCGAGTCGAGGAATGGCGGGATCGTCACGAGGTACGTCGCGCCTGAGTCCTTGAGCTGCGATCGCAGCTCGGTCGCGGTGTACGTTGGATTGACGGTCGTACTGACACCACCTGCTGCGGCCACGCCGAAAAAGACAATGGCGTACTCCGGGATGTTGGGGCTGTAGATGGCGCAGACATCACCCTTGGAGAATCCGCGGGCGGCCAAACCGGAAGACGTTCGCCTGACCGCGGACGCGAGCTGGCTGTAGGTCAGGGTTCGGCCGGTTGGACCATCGATCAACGCGGCCTTGTTGGGCCAGCGTCCCACGTGCTCGAACAGAAAGTCGTGCAGCGGCACGCACGGTATCTCGATGTCGGGGAAGGGGCTGCGATAGATCATAACCGCCGAATCAGTTCTTTCTTGGAAAGATCGGCGTCGTCTCGACCACATCGTAGTGCTCGAACACGCCATGGATCACGTAGGGGTCGTCCTCATAGGTCGCCCGAGCCGACTCGAGGTCTGTGGCTTCGATGATGATGAGACTCCCCGCCATGTCACCCCGCTTGTCGAGCAGAGGGCCACCGAATCTCACAAGGCCCTCTGCATCGAGTCTGGCCATGTGCTCGAGGTGTGCGGGTCGATGGGCCAGGCGTTGATCGAGGCCGTCCTTCCGGTCCTTCCCAATCAAGGTATATAGGGGCATCCGACGAATTGTATGACAGGACCAGGACACCGTGGTCACGCCGACCTCGCCTAGTCAGCGCACGGTCATCGCGTCCCGGTGCCTTTCGGAGCACCCGCATCGATCTGGGCGGGGCGTTCACCGACCTCCGACAGACGCTCACCCACCTCCGGCGCTATCGGCAGATCGTGCGGTTCCTCATCGCTCGATTGGTCTACAACGATGGACTGGTGACGGTCTTTGAGGCGTCTTTAGTGTGCTACTGTTCTGTGTCGTTGAGGGTTCATGATTCTTGAGCACAGGAACAAGGTCGTCGTCGCGCATCGGCGACTGGTTGCCCAAGAGGCGCAGCGGTTCTTCGTCAGAAGTCTTGGCGTACGAGGCCGGCATGGCCAAGTTGGAGGGGTACTCCTTCGTGATTGATCATGAATATGATCGAAGCACCGCACGCTGGACAGATCTAGGGGCCCCAACGTCGGTGGTAGAGTAGACACGTCATCCACGGAGCTTGGAGGAAGTCATGAGACATTCAGGCGTGCAACCTGCCGCCGCCGCTGTGGCTGTCTTGGTACTCTTCGCGACCGGTGCGGTGACGACTCTCGGTGCGCAGGACGCGTCGGATTGGCTACGTGTGAGCATCGTCCAAGTCGTACCGGAGCGATTCGACGACTACATCGAGCTGCAGCTCAATGAGGTCAATCCAGGCTTGCAGCAGGCGGGAATCCCGTGGCGCTCGGTGTTCCGGACGGCGGAGTTTGGCGATAGCTACCAGCTTCAGTTCATAACGCCGCTTGGAGATTTGGCCGACTATGACGCTGGGGGGCCGCTGGCCCGGGTAATGCGGCCTGACCGGTTCCAACGGCTCGCCGACCGGATACGTCGTGCCACGGTGTCGCGCCATGTTTTCGTCGCTCAGTACCGCCCCGATCTGAGCGTCGAGACGGACGACCTCGGTAGCCAGTCTCTCGCGAGGACGTCGACGGTCCAGATCGCGCCCGGACGGGTCGGCGATTGGACGGCGTTCCTCCAGAGGAACCGAGAAACGTTCCGGGGAGTGGGTGTCGCGTTCGGTGTGTATCAGAGACTGTTCGGGCCCGCACCGACGTCGTGGCTGGTGGTCGAGAACCACGCGAGCTTTGCGGAGCTGGCGCAGCCGGGCATCATCGTGCGCGCGTTTGGCGACGCTGTAGACGGAGTGGCCGAAGAGCTGGCCGGGGTTGTGATCTCGGTAGAGCGAGTAGTCCTACGCTACGATCCAGAGCTGAGCTACTCGAGCATTCCACCTCGATAGTGGTTGTCGGAGAAAAAGATGAGTATTCAACTCTACGAAATCATTCACCTCTTTTCGGTGATTATCCTGACCGGCGTCGTCTTTGGCGCCCTGGCCGCCCCGCGTCCTGAGCTCAGGCGTCGCACCATGATGTGGTCTGGAATCCTCGCGCTGCTCGCGCTCGTGAGCGGCTTCGGTCTGCTCGCTCGGCTGGGATACGGGTTTCCGGGCTGGGTGATCGTCAAGCTGGCATGTTGGTTGGGTTTGACACTGATCACGAGCCTGGCGTTTCGTCAGCCAGGGCAGGGCCGCTCGCTGGTGTTGCTCACGCTCATTGCCGTCTTTCTCGCGGTGGGCATGGTCACCATGAAGCCGTTCTAATAGATGCGCGTTGTCAACGGATTGGATGAGTTGGAGGCGCTGGCCGGAACCGAGCTGGGGACGAGCGACTGGGTCACCGTCACACAGGAGATGGTCAACACGTTCTCCGAGGTGACAGGTGACCATCAATGGATCCATCTGGACGTCGAGCGGGCGAGGCGGGAGTCGCCGTTTGGTGGACCGATTGTTCAAGGATTGCTCACGCTCTCTCTGATCGTGAAGTTCCGCGTCGAGATCATGGAGGTTCGCGGCGTGACCCGCTTCATCAACTACGGGTACGACCGAGTACGCTTCACCTCGCCTATTCCGGTCGAATCGCGGCTGCGGGGGACGCAAACACTCCTGTCGGCCAAGCGTGTCTCTCCTGACGTGCTACGAATCAAGAGTCGGTTCGTCGTGGAAGCCGAAGGAATCACCGATCCGGGCTGCGTGGCCGAGACAGTGACCCTCGTCTACGCGTGATCCTGTCGCACCCGGAGATATGGAATCGTCTGCGGCCCTTCGGGTAGCACACACACCCTCGCGGCTGGCCCCCGTCTCGCGAGGTGTTCTTGTGCGGCCGCGCCGATGTCCCGGATGGGCGAGAGGTGCGCGGCTCGTATCTGCTCATCGGTGAGTCCCTCGGCCCGAAGAAAGACCTGGGCTCGGCGCTGCACTTGGGCCTGGACCTGCACTTCCCATTGGTCGTGCCGCCGGTAGCCGGGTATCGCGATCATCTCTAGAAGCCCGTCTGGTGAGTCGCGTTCGCAAAGAATCTTCCCGTACTCCCCGTGCGATGGGATACCGTCGGAGCATTCGGATGCGCAGAGGATGACGCCACCGTCGGTGACGACCTGCGCTGCGGCGGAGACGCCTTTGATTGTCTGATAGAGATTCTGGTCCAGAGGGTACCCGCTATTGGTCGTCACCACGACGTCGAACGGCGATGCGAACGGCTGCATGGCCGTGGCTTTTACCGCGCGGCACATTTCGGCGTGAACCGTTAGCAGGTCGCCAGCCCGGACGGCTGTGACTTGCCGGTCGCGGTTAATGGCGACGTCCACGCTAAAGTCGACTCCACACGCCGTCGCAATCCGCCGAACCGCGTCGTGCACCGGGTTCCCCACGGTGACACCCCACCGCGCGTTCGTATGACCGATCATTTCAGCGTCATGCAACCGCATCGTCGTCTCGAACCCCGCGAGGCCCGGGGCGACCATCTTGGGCCCGCCGCTGAAGCCTGCAAAGAAATGGGGCTCCACGAAGCCTGTGGTAATACGTACGTCTGCATCGACCCAATGCTTGTTCAGCCAGACTGGGACGCTGGGCTCGACATCCGGAAGCTGGCAGAGGCCATCGGAGTCGAATGCATCGTGGTTGATGATCGGGACCCGGTTCATGACGTCTGTGCCGACCATCTGCTCGAGTTCTGCTCCAGTGGTTGGACGGTGAGTGCCGGTCGCGACGAGAACCGCGATGTCGGCCGGCTGAATCTCAGACAGTTCCTCAAGGACCACTGGCAGGACGGTGTGGCTCGGCATGGGTCGGGTGCCGTCGCAAATCGCGATGGCAACTGTCTGCCCGCGTCGGACGAGGCTGCGTAGCGGCGGCGTGCCCGTGGGAGCGCGTAGGGCATCACGAACCGCTTGAGCTTGGTCAGGGAGGCCAGGGACGTACGTTGGTTCAAGGACCGTCGTCCGCTCATCCGGAAGATCGATCGTCAGACGACCACGCCCGTACGCCAGGTCGACCTGCATCACATCTATTTCACGAGGTAGACCGAAACCGGGAGACGATTCGCTAGCTGCCGCAGGAGACTACCCTCCGATGGGGTCTCGCAGCCGACGATACAGAGCGACGGGTCTTCTTCGCGAATGGTTCTGACGAGGTCGGCGTCCGTCCGGACCATCCGGACGCGGAACGCGACGTCGAGGTCTCCGACGAGGTCGGCTGCCGCAGCGGACAGCGGGGTCTCGTCGGATTCCCCTGCGGTTGCTGTCCTTCTAGTTGCGAGGATCACGAGCCGAGCCTGCAAACGCTTGCAGAGCGAAGCTGCGATCGTCACGGCTCGCCGGCCGCACTCCGACCCGTCGAAAAAGGTCATGACGTTTCGCCCGGTCGTTACCGGTGCCTGAACAACAATGACCGACTGCGGCAACTGATCTGTCAGCGCCTGGGCGGTCGAGCCGAGGCGCCCCGGTCCTGGTCGTCCCGCACCCGCCCGGCCCAGCGTCACGATGTCGACCTCCCCGGCAGCCTGACGAATCACAGACGCGACGTTGCCGCGCTCGACACGAAACGCCCAGCGCACGCTATGCCGCTCGGCCGTCTCGGCCAGCAAGCGTCTCGCCTTCGCCGCGTCAAGCGACAGCCGCCGGGCCAGCTGGCCTGGCTCGATCGGGAGGGGTGACGGCGATGTCGGTCCGATTTCCCGCCCGACACCCAGGGCGGCTAGCCTGAGGAGGTTGATGTCCTCGACGTACAGGCCCTCAATGTCGGCGTTGTGCCATGCGGCCAGCTGCACCGCGACGTCGAGGGCGTGCTGGCTATGCTGCGATGCGTCAAGCGCGACGAGGATGCGCCTGATCGCCCCGTTCGGTACAACGGCGGTCACAGCGCCGGGTCTCCGTCCGTATCACCGGCGTCGGGTTCATCGTCGTGGCCAGCTGGGCTCTCGTCGGCGCCGTCCATTCCGTCCCGATACGCGAGTGATTCTTCGGCGAACATGAGGAGGCGGTCCTCCACCCTGTGATTGATCGTGCCCTCTGGAAAGAGCCCCTCCGCATTGCGCGCTCCCGCCGGGCACCCCGTGAGGATCTCGATTCCTTCGTCGATCGTCTCGATGGGAAAGATCTGGAACAGCCCGCTCCGCACCGCGTCGACCACGTCCTTCTGTAACATGAGATGCTTGACGTTCGCGGCTGGGATCAAGACCCCCTGCGCCCCAGAGAGGCCGCGGCCCCGGCAGATATCAAAGAACCCCTCCACTTTCTCGTTGACACCGCCGATCGCTTGTACCTGGCCCTGTTGGCTCACAGAGCCGGTGACCGCCAACGACTGGCGGATGGGGACTTCGGCCAGCGCAGAGAGGATCGCGTACAGCTCGGCTGAGGAGGCGCTATCGCCGTCGACTCCGCCGTAGCTCTGCTCGAACACGATGCTCGCTGACAGCGAGAGCGGTCGGTCGGTAATGTAGTGTCCTGACAGATAGCCGGAGAGGATGAGCACACCTTTCGAGTGCAGAGGGCCACCAAGCTTGACCTCTCGTTCTATGTCGACGACATTGCCTCCGCCGAGGCGAACACGCGCTGTGATCCGGTTGGGATTCCCGAAAGCGAATCCGCTCACTTCCAGGACCGCCAGACCGTTGACCTGTCCTACGGTTTCCCCAGATGTGTCGACGAGAACGGTTCCGCGCGCGATCCCTTCGTGCACCCGTTCACGCAAGCGGTCCTTCCGTCGAGTTTTCGCCGTAATCGCTCGCTCAACGTGGGCGGTGTCGACGATATCCGTGTCGTCCTGCTCGGCCCAGTAGTCGGATTCTTTCAGCAGCTCGGAGAGCTCGCGCATGCTCGCCGACAGGCGCTCAGCGTCGCCGGCGCGTCGGGCCGCGTCCTCGAGCACGCGGCCAACGGCTCCCGGGTTGAGGGGACGTAGGGAATCGTTCTTGGCGATCGCCGCTACCAGGCGCGCGAAATCGGCAGTGTTCTCCGGTGTGCGGTGCGCGACGTCATCGAAGTCGGCGGCGACCTTGAAGAGTTCACCGAATTCTGGGTCATAGACGCACAGCAGGTTGTAGAGGTGGTGGTCTCCGACGAGCACGACCTTGAGGTCAAGCGGGATCGGCTCGGGTTCGAGGGAGACGGTGTTGAGTATGCCGACCTGTCTGTCGGGCGTCTCTGTCTTGATCTCACGCGATTGGAGTGCACGCTTGATGGCGTCCCAGGCCAGAGGCTGAACCAGCAGGCGGTTCGCGTCGAGCATGAGGTATCCGCCGTTCGCGCGGTGGAGCGCGCCCGGCTTGATCATCGTGAAGTCCGTCACTAGCGTACCCGCCTGCGCCTGGTGTTCGATACGGCCAACCAGATTCTGGAACGTCGGGTTGGTCTCGTAGACGACCGGTGCTCCCCGACTAGGACGATCGTCGGAGAGGACGTTCACCGAATACCGCCGTTTCCAGGTCGCAAACGCGTCAGGCTCCTCGTCACTCTTGAGGAAGAATCCGACATTCTCCACGACGTCGGCTTGAGCAGATTCGAGGTAGGCCACCACCCCGTCGATTGCGGCGTATTCTTGAAGGAGCTCCTCGACCAGAGCCTGTACGGCGGAACGGGTCAAGGTGTCCTTTAGTGCTTGCACCTTGCGGTTGCTCTCCCGTCGCCACAGCGGAACTTGCCGAAACAGCTGGGCAAGTTCGCCCTCGAGCGTGGCGATTGCCTCACGTATCTTCGCCTGCTCCTCTTCTGGCGATTTCTTGAAGGTCTCGAGGTCGACGACCTCACCGTCCCTCATTGGGGCAACTGCGACCCCGGACGGAGTACGCAGGACCGCAAGTCCTTTGTCAGCCGCTCTCTTGCGGACCTCGTCAAGAACCTCATCTTGCTTCGCAGAGAACTCCTGTTCGAGCTCCGCCTGCCGCGCCCTGTACTCTTCGGTTTCAAAGGCTGCGACGATGGCGCCCCGCAGATCGTCCACGAGCTGATGCATGTCGGCCCGAAAGTCGCGTGCGCTGCCTGAAGGAAGTTGGATGGCGCTGGGCCGATGCGGTTGGTCGAAGTTGTAGACGTAGCACCAATCAAAGTCGGACGAGACGCGAGTAGTCTCTCGCTCGAGCAACGTCCGGACGAGCGAGTGCCGGCCGCTTCCAGGTGCGCCGACAGCAAACAGGTTGTAGCCTTCGTGCCGAATGCCGATCCCGAACTGGAGTGCCTCGTTCGCGCGCTCTTGGCCAGGGAACCCTTCCAGAGGCTCGAGGGTCTCGGTCGAGTCGAAGGACAATTGATCAAGAGACGTGGCGGAAAACAGGGCTGCCGGGTCGAGCGGTTTCACGGTCACGATGGCAATACTAGTGCCCCGACTACGAAATACCTAGCCATTCGGCCGGCGCTGCATCCCGCCTGGCGGCGTTGCGAATCGCTCGAAGACTCCGGCGACGTGCTCGCTCCTCGTGCCTGGCCAGTCCGGCGAGTCGCCGTCCTCGGTGGCAAGATATGTCGTACGCGGGGCACTCGTGAACCTTGGGAATGCGCGTGAGACATGGCTAGGTATTTCCTACGAAGCCCACTAGAATGCCGCGATGACGCTCCACCCCATCTCATGACCCACCGTCCCGAACCTCCCTGGTATCGCCAGATCACTCGCGAGCAGTGGCGAGCGTTCATGGCCACGTTCTTTGGATGGCTGCTCGACGGGTTCGACTTCACGATCATGACCTTCATCCTGATCGATATTCAGACCAGTTTCACGGTAGACCGCGCGCTGGCGGGGGCGCTCGGGACGGTGACGTTGTTGTTCCGACTCGTTGGTGGTCTCGGTGCTGGGATGGCGGCAGATCGCTGGGGTCGCAAGCTGCCGTTGATGTTGTCGATCCTGTGGTTCTCCCTCTTCGCTTTTCTGAGTGGGTTCTCAACGTCGTACGCAATGCTCTTTGCCCTCCGCGCCTTGTTCGGGATTGGCATGGGCGGCGAATGGGCGGCCGGGATGCCGCTCGCGCTCGAACACTGGCCGGCGCGGTACCGTGGTCTGGCCTCCGGCCTGCTGCAAGGGGGTTGGTACTGGGGCTACATACTGTCGGCGTTGACGTTTCACTTCGTCTATCCGCTCTTCAGCGGTTTTCCGGACCCGTTCACCGACACTGCGGGGTCGACACTGGCGTGGCGAGTCATGTTCTGGACCGGCGTGCTTCCGGCGCTGTTGGTCTTGTGGATTCGATCCGGCGTCGATGAGAGCCCGGTCTGGCTCGCACGACAACGCCACGTCAAGGCCGGTGGGGAGCAATCACTCGGCGACCGGCTTTCGTTCGTACGGCTGTTCCGCCCAGACCTCCTGGGAGTGACCGTTCAAACGTCGCTACTGATGAGCGTCTTCATGTTCTCGTATTATTCGATTTCGTTTTGGTATCCGACGTTCCTGATTGAGATCGGGCGGGATCCGTTGGGGTATCTGCTCGCCTTCAATCTTGGTGCGATCGTGGGGACTGCGTTCTGGGGCCGGGTCTCGGAGACTGAGCTCGGCCGACGCGGGGCTGTTTCGATGTCGGCGCTGATCGGGGTCGCGTCGGTGCCGCTCTTTCTGGCCGGTCAGAACACCGCTCTGCTGTGGGTCGGGGCGATGGTCATGGGGGCAACCGGCGGAGGCATTTGGGGCATGGCCCCCTCCTACCTGACCGAGCGCTTCCCGACGGCAGTGCGCGGTGTGGGACCGGGTCTATCGTACCATGTGGGCGCAGCGGTTGGGTCCTTGACGCCCCTGGTCGTTGGTCAGCTGCAGGACGGGGGGATGTCGCTGACCGCGGCCATGCGCCTATGCATCGTTGCGTCTGGACTCGCCGTGGCGGCGATGATCTGGATGGGACCGGAAACTCGTGGTCGTGACTTCGTCGGTACTGATTAGACACGTGTGGCAATGGACCGCCCGTAGAAATGGATGCTTGAGGGCGAGGCGTCATGGACGGGCCGTATCAGGGAGACACCTAGATGCATCGTGAACGTACGCTACTGATGACCGGGATGTTCCTCACGTCGCTCGTTGGCGGCGCCATCGGAGGTATCCTCGTCGACTCGCAGGTTCTCGTGGCCGGAACGGCGCAACCGGCCGTCGTGACAACGACGCAGATCAACGTCGTTGATGCCGACAACCGGCTCCGAGCCGTATTGAGTGGCCAGGACGAACGAAATATGGCCTCACTCGCGTTCTATGATCCTGACGGACAAGTACGGGCCATCGTCGGCCTGGATGCGAACGGAGTGCCGCTCGTGAGCCTGCTGAATCGCACCGGAGAGAACCGCCTGAGGGCGTCAGTCTTGGGAGAGGACGCGGTGGTCGTGGTTGGAAGCGACGCCACGCGGAGCGGCACGTTCGGAGTCCTCGGCGGAGTGCCGGTGCTTAGCCTTGATGATGGGCGTCAGAGCCGAGCGCGAGTCCAGGTCAACCAGGACGGTTCGTCGAGTTTTGGGCTGTTTGATGAGCGCGGCGCACAGAGCGTCGTCGTGAGCGTCGACGCCGCCACCGGCTTGCCGTTGATGAGCTTCCACCAAGAGGGAGGTACGCGGCTGGCGCTGGGCGTGCTCGAGCAGTCGGCGGTGCTCAACATGTATGACGCGGAACAGACACGGCTCGTCATCGGCGTAGCGCAGGACGGACATCCGAGCATGAGTTTTCTGGGCCAGAACGGCCAGGTTGTCCAGGAGCTTCCGCTGGCTGAGTTCCTTCGCCCGTAGGCGAGTGGCCGGACGTGGAACACAACAGCGCTATGCTATTCTGACGTGCGATGGTGCGGTTTCCAGCCAGCGGCGCGACGGGAAGTGGGTATCTCGCGTTGCCGCCGACCGGGGGTGGGCCCGGCGTCATTGTGATCCAGGAGTGGTGGGGGCTTGTGGATCACATCAAGGATGTGGCCGACAGATTCGCGGCGGCAGGCTTCGCCGCCCTCGCACCAGTATCTTTACAGCGGGCAAACGACCGAGAGCCCCGACGAAGCCGGGAAACTGATGATGGCTCTTGAGATCGATGGTGCATCACAGTATCTGAAAGGCGCGATCGAGTATCTCCTGTCACACGATTCGGTCACGGGCCCAAACGTGGGAACGGTCGGCTTCTGCATGGGAGGGCAGCTTTCACTCTATACAGCATGTGCCAACCCCAACGTTGGAGCCTGCGTTGATTTCTATGGAATCCATCCCCACGTGAAACCGGATCTTGCGGGCTTGCGCGCACCCGTGCTCGGTTTTTTCGCGGAAAAGGATGACTTCGTGCCCCCCGCCGCGGCTCGTTCGCTCGAGGCAGACTTGAGAGCGGCTGGTCATCAGGTCGAGTTCACGATCTTTGAGGGGGCCGCTCATGGATTCTTCAATGATACGCGCCACCAGGTGCATCACACCGCACACGCCCGGGAATGTTGGGTCAGGATGCTGAAGTTTTTCAATCAACATCTCCGCGAGGGGTCGGCGTAGTCAGTCCGCTCGTGTGGACGTTTCTGCGGGGGCTCAGGTCGTGGCAACTGTTCGGGCTTGCGGTGAGTTTATTGGCCGTCGACCTCGTCGTGCCGGACCCGGTACCCGTCGTTGACGAAGTGCTCCTGGGCCTGGCGGCGTTGCTTTTGGCACGGTGGAAGCGTCCGCCGACCGTGCTCTAGACACAGGGTGGAGACGTGACACCAGGACCATCCGGCTGACCACTATGCAGACCCTTCTCATTGCGCTCATGCTCGTGCAGGTATCGCCCGCCGATGCAACCGACTACGGGCGATATAACCGTCTGACGCTGTACGACTCGCATTTCTCCAAGTACAGCAAGCGGTATTTCGGCGCCGGGTTCGATTGGCGCTACTTCAAGGCGCAGGCGATTGCTGAGTCGAGCCTCCGCCCCGATGCTCGCTCGTCTCAGGGGGCACGGGGCGTCATGCAGATCATGCCGGCCACGTTTGAAGAGATCAGGGAACGTCACGGTGGGATCGCAGGCGCGATCGACGAGCCGCGCTGGAATATCGCGGCTGGCATTTGGTACAACCGTCAGAACTTTTCGATGTGGCAGGCGGATCGGACGTTTCTTGAACGGCTCAAGTTCATGTTCGGTTCATACAACGCCGGTCGTGGAAGCACCCTGCGAGCGCAGCGCGAGGCGCTCCGAAACGGATTGAACGGGACGCTGTGGTCGTCGATCGAACGTCACTTGCCCAATGTGACCGGTCGGCACTCGAAGGAGACGCTGACCTACGTGTCGCGCATCATGAGTATCAAGGGATCGCTTCGCTGATGGAGTTTTCGATTCTCGTGCTCAACTTCGTGTATGCCGTGGCCGGCGCTGCCGTCACGATTGTGGCGATGGCGGTGGGGTACAAAGTCTTCGACGCACTGACGCCGTTCAACACGCACCATGAGCTGGCCAAGGGCAACGTAGCCGTAGGGATCGTGGTGGGATCGATCCTCGTCGGCCTCGGGATTGCGATTGGGCTGGTGATCGGGATGGGGTTGAATTGAGGACTCTCCACTAGTGGCCGGAAACAGTTTCGGCCAGGCGTTTCGTGTCACGACGGCGGGAGAGGCCCATGGCCCTGGGAATCTCGTGATTATTGATGGGTGCCCCGCGGGCCTGTCGCTTGACGAAGATGACTTGCGCGGGGATCTGGCGCGGCGTCGGCCAGGACAGAGTTCGATTGTGACCCAGCGCGATGAGCCAGACGAACCCGAGATTCTATCCGGCGTGTTCGAAGGACTGACGACCGGAACCAGCATCGCGATCCTGGTTCGGAACCGCGACCAGCGGAGTCGAGACTACGAGGACATTAGGAACAAGTACCGTCCTGGGCATGCAGACTACAGCTTCGACGCCAGATTCGGGCTGCGCGACTACCGCGGCGGTGGCCGGTCGAGTGCGCGAGAGACGACGGTCCGCGTCGCGGCGGGCGCGGTCGCCAAGAAGCTGATTGCCGAACAGTTCGGTGGGCAGGTCCTGGCGTACGTCGCACAGGTTGGTGACATCGTTGCCGAGATTCCGGATCCCGCGGCGGTCACTCCCGACCAGGTCGAAACGCTGCCGAATGGCGAACCGAACATCGTTCGTTGCCCGGACGTTGAGACGGCGCCTAAGATGGTGTCGCTCATTGAGGCGGTCCGCAACCAGCAGAATTCGATTGGTGGTGTGGCGGAGATCGTGGCGACCGGCGTGCCTGCCGGTCTCGGTGAGCCGGTCTTCGACAAGCTCAAGGCGGACCTGGGCAAGGCGCTGTTCAGCCTACCGGCAGTCTTGGGCGTCGAGTATGGAATCGGCTTCGGGTGCGCCACGCTGCGCGGAACGGAGAACAACGACGTGTTCTACGCTGAGCGATCGGCCGATGGGAAGCGGATCGCAACGCGCACGAATCGGCACGGTGGCATGCTGGGTGGAATCTCTACCGGGATGCCGATCGTCATGCGCGCGGCCGTCAAGCCGACAAGCTCTGTGCCGATCGCTCAGGAGACCGTGACCGCCCAGGGTGAGTCGACCACGATCAGCACGAAAGGGCGGCACGATCCCTGCCTGCTGCCGCGTTTCATACCCATGGCCGAGGCTATGGTGGCCTTGGTGCTGGCGGATCACTGGCTGCGGCTTGGGTCTGCCAGGCTCGGGCCCGCGTCCTGACGTCGCGGGCTCCGGTCGGCCACGACTATCCATCCGCCCCAGCCTGAGGGGACACTAGACGACGCGTGTCTTTCCTCGACATAGCCACCGCCAGCATCACCATGTTCGTCGGATCCACGGTCCAGGGATCGATCGGGTTTGGGATGGGACTGCTCGCGTCACCGATCTTGATTCTGATCGACGAGCGGTTCGTGCCGGCGCCCATCCTCTTGTCGAGCTGGGTATTGACGACGTGTCTTGTTCTCCGCGAACGTCAGGCTATTGATCTTGTGGGTTTACGCTGGGCGGTTGCGGGTCGTGTAGCCGGCACATTCGTAGCCGGGATCGTGCTTGCCGTATTGCCAACCGACCGGGTCACGATCGTGTTCGGGGGACTGGTGCTGGTCGGAGTAGCGATGAGCGTGTCAGGGTTGCAGCTGACGGCCCAGCGCTGGACGCTTGTTGGTGCGGGCACACTTTCTGCGGTCATGGGAACGATCGCGTCGATCGGAGGTCCACCGATGGCTCTGGTCTATCAACACGTACACGGGGCTCGGTTGCGCGCAACGATGTCGAGCTCCTTCTGGATCGGGACGGTCATGTCGCTGGTGACCCTGCGTCTCGTTGGCCGGTTCGGAGCGGAAGAGGTAGGGCTCGCCCTGGTGATTCTGCCGGCGATGGTGGCGGGCCTCGTCGTCTCCAAGTGGACGGCCACGCGTGTCGATCGGGGCTACACGCGCCCGCTCGTGCTCGCGCTCGCCGCTGCTGCCGGTCTTACTGTCATCCTTCGCGAACTGCTGTGATCGTCTCGCCGGGCCGCACGTTCATCGATGATCAGTGCCTGGCGGGAAAACCCGCTACTGCTCGCCCATGTGCGGATAGCGATAGTCCTGCGGCGGGGTAAAGCTCTCCTTCGTCGTCCGAGTGCTGACCCAGCGGATCAGATTGAGATAGCTGCCAGCTTTGTCGTTTGTGCCGGATGCGCGTGACCCGCCGAACGGTTGCTGGCCGACAACTGCGCCGGTGGGCTTGTCGTTGATGTAGAAGTTGCCAGCGGCGTGGCGGAGCTTCTCGCTCGCGAGGTCAATCGCGCCACGGTCGGTGCCGAAAATCGCGCCGGTCAGCGCGTACGGCGATGTTCGGTCGCACAGCTCGAGCGCGTGCTCGTAGTCAGCGTCCCGGTAGACGTAGACTGTCAGCACCGGTCCAAAGAGCTCGGTTTCCATCGTCACGTAGTGCGGGTCGTGTGCCTGGATGATTGTCGGCGCGACAAAATATCCGCGGCTGTCATCGCACTCACCTCCGCAAATGACGTCCGCGTCGGCATCTGATTTCGCGGCGCCAACGTAGCCCTTCAGTGTGTCGAACGACGTTTTGTCTATGACCGCTCCCATGAAGTTCGTGAAGTCGCTGACATCGCCGTAGGCCATCGCGCTGACCTGTTCGCACAAGGGGTCGCGGATGCGCTTCCATGTGCTCTCGGCAATGTAGGCTCGACTCGCGGCACTGCACTTTTGTCCCTGATACTCAAACGAGCCGCGGATCAGCGCCGTGATGAGCTCCGAGTCGTTGGCTGACGCATGCGCGACGATGAAGTCTTTGCCGCCGGTTTCGCCGACGATTCTCGGATAGCTCCTGTAATTGGAGATGTTGGTGCCAACAGTGCGCCACATCCCCTGAAAGACAGCCGTGCTCCCGGTGAAGTGCACGCCTCCAAGGTCGGCATGGTTCATCGCCGGCTCACCGATCTGTCCGCCGCTGCCGGGGACAAAGTTGATGACGCCCGGCGGCAGGCCCGCTTCCTCGAGGAGCCGCATCAGCCAGTAGGCTGCGTAGACGGCGGTTGAGGCTGGTTTCCAGACAACCGTGTTTCCCATCAACGCAGGGCTAGTCGGCAGGTTGCCCGCAATACTCGTGAAGTTGAAGGGTGTGACCGCAAAGACGAACCCTTCGAGTGGCCGGTACTCGACGTAGTTCCATATGCCGGGGGCGCTCTCGGGCTGCTCGCTGAAGATCTGTGGCATGTACGACGCGTTGAAGCGCCAGAAGTCGATCAGTTCGCAGGCCGCATCGATCTCAGCCTGAAAGACCGTCTTGCTCTGGTTGAGCATCGTTGCGGCGTTGATGATGGGTCGGTACTTGCCCGCCAGAAGCTCTGCCGCCTTGAGGAAGATCGCCACACGCGACTCCCAGGGCATTGCCGCCCAATCGGCGCGGGCGGCCGCGGCTGCGTCGATCGCCTGGGTCACGGTTTCGATGCTTCCCTTGTGATACGTCGCCAGAGTGGTTCCATGGTCGTGCGGAAGGATGCACTGGTCCACGTCTCCGGTCTCTACGTCCTTTCCGCCGATGATCAGCGGAATCTCTAGTTGGCTGCCGGCGAACTCGGCGAGTTGCTGTTTCAGGGCACGCTTTTCCGGTGATCCCGGCGCATAGGCGAGTACCGATTCGTTGCGAGGTGTTGGAACTGAGACCCGGGCATTCAGCATCACGACTCCTGAGGGTTCACATGCTAGAAACAGACCTGCTGGTCACGACGAGGGTGACTATATAGGGACACGGGGTACCGGGGAAGTGGGTGGCGCCGACAGCGAGAGTCGGATTCGGGTGTCCTGTGATTAGCTGGGACCGGCGGCAAGGGTGCGGAGGCTCGGAACAAAGGTCGCACGCAAGCTGACTTTGGGGGCGCGGCCGGCGGAGACAGCCGGTTTGACAGGCTATCTGGCTCTACCGAGAGAGGTGCGCTGTTTGCAGTCATCGCCTCTCGAGCGCAATGCGTACATCGAGCGAGTCGGAGATCGAATGAGTCCTGAGATGCGGCGGCACCTGGATACCGTGCTGGGCTGGGTCGGCTATGGACTGGGCTATGGAGAGGCGGACGCTCCCATCCGGCGTGCCCAAACGCCGACGGGCGACCAAGTCGGCCGAGCACCGAGTTCGGAAGCGCCTTCGGCGGCGTCCTTCCCCTCAGCGTCGTCCGGTAGGGAGCAGACGTGGCAGGGGACCTCCCACAATGGGTCCAAGCCGAGCGAGCAGATTGAAGGACGTGTCTTGCAGGATCGCGTTGCGGACCGACTGGAGGAGATCGGGACTGGGCTTGAAACGGCGAGTGCCTGGGTGACCGAGACGGTGGGTCCGATGAAGGTTGTGCAACGAGTGAGAGACGGCTTTCGAGCGCGGGTCGAGTCTGGCGTGGCGAGCGTCTCGGATCGCGCGACCGCGGTGACCCGGGCGGTGGAACAGCGGGCCGCGACCTGGCGTGAATCGTCTGCGCGCGACCTGAAGATCGGGCGGATTTGGTGGCCTGACTCGGCTAGGGAGGGCAGCCCCGAGGTGCAAGACGATGCGGGGGAATGGATGCAGGACGAGACGCTGAACACGCCGACCGCCCCGAGTCCCGCCATGGCACCGCCGACGGCGACAACTCCTGCCGGAGTGTCGGTTGAGGATCGGCCGGTGGAGATCGTCGGGAAGGCGTTGGATGCCGAGCCGGCCGCAATGCCAAAGCCGCTCCGGTACATCGAAATCGAACTGCCAGAGCCGAGCATCTCCGAGACCGAGCCGGGCCGGTTCCAACCGGAGGCGAAGGTCTCCAACAGTGTCGAGACACACAGTGTCCCGAACGAAGTGTCCTCGGTGGGGAGTCTCAATCTGTCACAGGATCCGGAACCGGCAGCAATCGCCGACGATTCGGACGATTCACAGAAGGTGCCGGACAAGAGTCCGACCGGCTTGGGCCAGGACCGCGACGGGTCCTTTTCTCTCCGGTCGCTGCTCCCGTCATTCCTTCGACGTCGGGAGTCTCAGCCGACGACTCTGTTCGGGAGCAGTCCGGCGGGTGCCGTGCCCGCGGACGAGTTGTCGGAAGCGCACTCAGAAGAGCACCCAGTGGAGCGGCCGGCGTTGGAACGCCTGAACCGTTTGCTTCAGGTCGACAGGGAGCGCGAAGGCGAGGACGTATCGGACCGTCCTACCGGAGATCGCTCAGACATCCACTGAACATCCGACGACCCAGTAGGCTGCTCGCTGTATGTAGCCGCGCCGGATTCCCACAGACAAGCCAACCCCACGACTGTACCTGCGTGGAGGGGATCCCTTCCGAGCGCGGGTTGCCGATAGCAGAGGGGGCACTGCAGGCCGGCGACGCAGTCTAGCGGGCGTTGTCGTCGTCTACGAAGCTGTTGTCTGAGAAGAAGCCTGATCCACCTTGGTGTCTGGGCCGATGTTGAGCTGCGTCGTGACGATCCGGGTTCTACGCCGCAACAGATAAAGAATGAGACAGACGGCGAGCAGCCCGACCATGACGACATTGATTGCTGAGATTTCTGAAAGCATGTGTGAAAACCTCCAGTCGTGTTGCTGAGCACATTCGATGCCATCAGCCTAAGGCCCTTTCTTCCGCCTTGTACTGGTCCTGCCGTTCTGGGGGCGAAGCAATTCCTAGGGCGGAGTTACAAAACGGTAAGTAGAATCGCAAGCGCGAGATTGGGTAGCCGCACCCTCTCCGACCGGGAGACCGTCCGTACCGTCGCGAGCCCCTACGCCGGCGTCCCGACTGACGAGCGTCCCCCGAGGCCGCCCTTGAAGAGCCGCGTCGCCCCGCGTTCGAGGTCGTCGAGAATCAAGTAGGCGGTCGGAACCAACAACAGCGTGATGAAGCTGGCGAAGACGACACCGAACGCAAGCGATACCGCCATCGGCAGGAGAAACTCTGCCTCAAAGCTGCGTTCCAGCATCAGTGGTAGCAGGCCGAAGAAGGTCGTGAGCGACGTCAGCAGAATCGGTCGGAATCGGACCACGCCTGCCTCGCGGATCGATGTCTGAAGGTCGACGTGTTGCGCGCGCTTTTGGTTGATGTACGACACCATGACGAGGCTGTCGTTGACGACGACCCCGGATAGCGCGACGACGCCAAACATCGTCATCATCCCAACACTGACATCCATAAGGAGATGTCCCCACATCGCCCCGACGAGGCCGAACGGGATGGCGCTCATGATGATGAGCGGCTGCACATACGACTTGAGCGGAATGGCGAGCAGCGCGAAGATGGCAAGGAGCGCGACCCCGAACCCTACTTGGAGGCCCGCCAACGCGTCCTGTTGTTCGGCCTGCATCCCCTGGAACACGAACGAGACACCAGGGAATCGCGCGAGCACCGCCGGGAGAATCCGCGTTTCAAGGTCGCCGTTGATGTCGCCTGCCGATGTGACGCTGGCGTCGACTCCGGCCGTGACGTTGACTGCCCGATTCCGGTCCACCCGCTTGATGGAGGCGAAGCCGCGGCCGGGCTCGACGACGGCAACCTGACTAAACGGGATCTCGCCCCCATCGGGTGTTCGAATACGCATCCGCTCGAGGCTGCCGAGCGACCGACGCTGGTCCGCCGGATAACGGACCATCACCCGGATATCATCGCGGCCGCGCTGAATCCGTTGCGCCTCCTCCCCGTAGAAGGCCTGCCGAACCTGGCGCCCAAGGTCAACCAAGCTCACCCCCAGCATTTCGGCCGCCGGCTTGATGCCCAGTTGTAGCTCCTCCTTGCCTTCAAGAAACGAATCCGAGACTCCGTACACACCGGCAAAGCTTCCCAGCTCGTCCTTGATTGCGTTGGCCGCAGCCTGAAGGCGGTCGATATCGGCTCCCACGAGCATGACGTCGATGTCTTCTCCGGGCGACATGTCGGACGTCAGGAAGTTAACCTTCACGGCCTCGGGAATCGGCCCGGTCAGCTCGCGCCACCGGTTTCCGAGAGCCTCCGAGGTGAGCGCGCGCCGCTCAGAGGGGATCAGCTCGATGGTTACCTCACCAACATGTGATGCCGCGGTACCCCGGGTAGGACCCATCGGTCCCTGGCGGGACGAGATCGGTTGGTCACCCACCGAGGCAAACGTGTGGACGAAGTAGTCACCGCCTGTTTCGTCAACGATCTCCTGGCGTAAGAGATCGGCTCCGATTTCGAGGCGCCGGACGGCGGCAGAGGTCATCAAGACGGGAGAACCCAATGGCATCGTGACGGAGGCTGACATGAACTGGGCCTCGACCGCTGGAAAGAAGTGAAACGCGATCCGCCCACCCAGCACCATCCCAACCGTGATGACGAGGGTCGACACGAAGACCGCGACGGTCAGATACCGCCATCTGAGTGCCAGCTTGAGACTCGGCTTGTAGACCTGCTGAACGAATCGCTTGAGTCCGTTGGCAAAGATCAGCTGAAACCGACGCCAGGGTCCGGGTGGTCGCTTCTTGATGTGCGCGAGATGTGCTGGCAGGATGGCCAGTGACTCCACCAGCGAAAAGATGAGACACGGGATCACGACGAACGGGACGACCACGAAGAACTTACCTAGCATGCCTGGCACGAACATGAGGGGAGTAAAGGCAGCGATCGTCGTGAGCACGGCAAAGACGACAGGCGTGGCGATTTCTTGAGCGCCTAGAATCGACCCATGTACGCCGTCGTCGTGTTCTTCCATGTGACTATGAATGTTCTCGCCCACGATGATCGCGTCGTCCACAACGATTCCGAGCACAAGAATGAACGCGAACGTTGAGACGATATTGACCGTGACGTCTAGCGCCGGCATCAACATGATCGCACCCAGAAACGACACCGGAATGCCAAGGCTGACCCAGAATGCGAGGCGCAGTTCCAGGAATAACGCCAAGAGGATGAACACCAGCGCGAACCCCAAGAAACCATTGCGCTGAAGGTTGCTGAGCCTGCCACTCAGCTCGACCGATTGGTCCTGCCAGATAGAGAGTCCGACTCCCGCGGGCAACGTCCCTTGCTTGCGTTCGACATACTCGTGGACGAGCCCGGCGATCTCGAGCGCGCCCTGGTCGCCCGTCCGGAAGACAGAAATCAGCACAGTCGGGTCGTCGTTGAACCGGGCCGATTGGTCAGTTTCCGCGAATCCATCGATGACCGTGGCGACATTCCGAAGATGCAGCCGTGTGCCATCGGCGCGCGTCATCAGCACGAGGTCTTCGTACTCTGCGCCGCGATAGGCCTGGCCGATCGTGCGGAGCAAGATCTCGCCGCTGTCAGCCCTGACGGACCCGCCCGGCATGTCGAGCGAAGACCGTCGCACGGCCGAAGCGACGTCGTCGAACGTCAGACTGTGGCGACGCAACGCGATCTCAGACACCTCGATCGCGATCTCATAAGGGCGAGCGCTGGTGATCTCGACCTGTGAGATCCCCGGAATTGCCGACAGCTCATCGCGCACTTGCTCGGCCAGCGTCTTGAGCATGAACTCGTCGGCCGATCCGGACACCGCAAGGTCTACGACCTGATTGCGGGCAATCATCTCTCGAACGATCGGCTTCTCCGTTTCCACGGGAAACGTGTCGATGGCATCGACACGACTCTTGATGTCGTCGACCACTTTGCGGGCGTCGGCCCCGAGCTCGAGCTCCACCATGACCATGCCCATGCCTTCGGAGGCTGTGGAGGTGACCTCCTTGATCCCGTCGAGACCCAGAATGGCTTCCTCGATGCGAATACAGACCGCTTCCTCGACTTCCTCTGGAGCTGCGCCAAGATACGGCACCTCGATACTCACCATGTCGAGTGAGAACTCTGGGAAGATCGTGGAATTGACAGAGAGGACTGAGATCGCCCCACTCACGATGATGAAGACCATCAGCAGGTTTGCGGCGACCGGATTCTTCGCGAACCACACAATCATTCCGTTCACGGCACGGCCTCCCTCCCGATGCGACTCAGCCCAGTCGCGTCCTTGTTCACCATGACACCCTGCGCGTAAAGGAAAAGATGTGCTCCTCGTTCCGATCTACGAGTACCGATACGACGCGCCGCCGACGACGGGTTTCACTCTCCCAGTCGACCCGGTCGCTCCGGACGGAGAACCTCCGTGGGAGCTCGGCTCCGATTGTATGATACGAACGGGTCTGGGTGCGATCGTCGTGTGACGCCTGTCCGCCACCGCGGGTCTCGGCGTACGGTAGGATGCTCGAGTTAGTCGCCGGGCGCACGGGACCATGGTTCCGGGGAGGTCACGAGCAATGATAATGATAATGATGAGGATGTCCGGAGGTGTGTTGCTGAGCCGACTGACAATGACAATAGTGTTGCTCACGGGGGTCTCACTTGCCTGTGGGAGCCCAGCGCCGGAGAGCACCGTCCCGGGGTCTGAGGATCCTGCCCTCATGAACGACGCAGCTGCCGACAATGAGACGGTTCCTGAGCGACTCGAGATGGGAGGATCGCAGTCAGTGACCCGCTTTTTCGTGACGAGTATCGGAACCGGGCGGGGGGGAGATCTGGGTGGTCTCGAAGGTGCCGATGCCCACTGTCAGGCGCTCGCGACTGCCGAGTACGCCGGTGACCACACGTGGCGTGCCTACCTCAGTACGGCGGCGACTGCCGACGGACCGGCGGCAAACGCTCGAGATCGGATCGGAACCGGCCCTTGGTACAACGCCGAAGGTCTACTCGTCGCCTCAGATGTCGAAGCGTTGCATGGTGAAGACACTCGGATAGAGAAGACGACCGCGACTACCGAACGTCTGGACCAGGTGAATGGGGTCGGTGACGTGCCCAATCGACATGACATCCTGACCGGTTCGCGAGCCGACGGCACGGCGTTTGAGGACGAAGATCTCACCTGCAGCAACTGGACGTCCAGTGACGCCGGGCAGGCGCAAGTCGGCCATCACGATCGAGTGGGACCAGACGGTCCAAGCTCCTGGAATTCGGCTCATCCGTCGAGCGGCTGTAGCCAAGAGGCGCTCGAAAGCACCGGTGGGGCTGGCTTCTTCTACTGTTTCGCTATTGACTGAGCGTGGTCTGTCCTGGGACGAACGGCACCCTCATGGCACTATGAGCCGGTCGAGCCGAATCCCCCGATCCCTCGCTCGGTGTCCGTGAGTACATCCACCTCGATGATATCGATCGCGAGCCGTGGCTGGACGACGAGCTGGGCGATCCGCATGCCTCGCTCAACTCGGAACGCTTCGTGTCCGTGATTGATCAGCACGACGCCGACCTCGCCGCGGTACCCTTCGTCGATTGTGCCGGGCGCATTCAGAACGGTCACGGCGTGCCTGAGCGCGAGCCCGCTCCGCGGGCGCACCTGGGCCTCAGTCCCCGGTGGGAGCTCGACGGCGATGGCGGTTGAGATCGAGGCAGCCTGCCCAGGTTCGATCACGGTGTCGACCGCTGCGTGGAGGTCCAGACCTGCGTCGTTCGGATGGGCATAGCTGGGAAGAACGGCTGTTTCTGCTAGGCGTTTCACTCTGAGCTGTGTCCCCACATACCCTCCCGATTCGCTCTACTGTACCCTGCCAATCGCGATCGCACGGGGAGACGGAAGAGTCCCATCGCCGTCGCGGAGCGGCCCGGACGCGCAAGTCCGACAAATTGAGGGTTCGGTTGCTGCTATTGTAGACAGCTCGATCAAGAAGAATCCGGTCATATCCGGGCCAGCACGAGTCGCGTACGAAAGCCGACGTAATGGCGGAGTGGGACGAGATCACAGACCTCAGCGCAGAGGCGGAAAGGGCGATGTCCGCCAAGGACTTCGAGGCCGCAGAGCGAGCCCTGCGTAAAGCACTGAGGCTTCAGGAGGCCCAAATGGGTCTGGTCCACCCTGATGTTGCGAACACACTCAACTCGCTTGGCGTTGTCTGCAACATCTTGGGCAGGCCGGACGAGGCGGAGTTCCTCTATCGGCGCGCAGTGGGCATCGCGAGGAAGGAGTTTACGGACGACCATCCCGAGTCAAGCCCATTCCTAGTTGAAACTCTCCGCGACTCCTGATTGCTTACGCGGCTTTCGTCTTCGATGTCGTCGTGTCGATCTTCAGCTCTCGCTTCAATGCGTCACGAAGCCTGGGCAGGTGCCGGTAGCCCATCACCTTGCGTAGACGCGGCTCGATGTCCAGGAGCGCCGTGGCGAGCCAGCGCTGGCGTTGACTTGAGTTCTGCCAGTGATCGACCTTCGCACAGCGCTCCTCAATGAGCGCGTTGATGGACTCGAGGCCGTTCGTCGTCTTCAGCGACCGGCCCAGCACGCCATACACGCCGAGGCGATGCAACGTCAGGGTCTCGTCCAGGCCTTCCGCCAGACTGCCGGCCGCCGATTGGTTCCGATCCTCCAGCTCATGCTGGAGCGACTGGAGGGCGGCGAGGGCCTCGTCGTACTCCGGACGGTTGTCGGCGCGCTGGAGACGCTGCCGCCACACCGGCTGCTCACGCTTGGCCACGTCACTCACCACGTTCTCGCGCTTGTGCCATTGACACCGTTGCACCAGGGCGCGGTGGCGGAAGGCGTGCCGCACGGCCGCCCGGAGCCCCTTGCCGCCATCTACGATCACCAGAAGCCCCTGGGAAACATCGAGGCCCCGCTCGACCAGGGACCGGAGGAACGGTGTCAACACCTGCTCGTTCTCGGTGTCCGTCTCGACAAAGCCCAGGAAGCGTTTGTCCCCCGTCATCGTGATGCCCAGCGCGACGACCATCGTCGCCTCGGCGAACGTCTTGCCGTCCAGCACGAGGGCCACAACGTCCTCCCCGGAGAGGTCCCGCTCCTGGAGTTCGCGGAGTTTCGTCGCGCTGGCCTGAATGAACGCGCGGGACACCGTCGACCCCGACAGGCCGATCGCCCCGGGAATCGCCTCGGCGGCCGCCGCGTAGTTGCGGCACGAGATCCCATACAGCACGCGCCTCAACAACAGGTCATTGACGGCGCGATCGCCATGCAGCGCCTCGTACGACCGCAGTGGAATCTCGCGCTCCGTGACATGGCGAATCCGGGGCACGCGAATCGGCACGCGCTGGCCGGCCAACCCAACCGTCCCGGGGTTGCTCCCATGACGGCGCCCGCCGACTGACGGGTCTTTGCGGGCGTAGCGTTCGCCAGCCAGCGCGGTCACTTCCTCGTCGAGCAATTCCTCGATGTGCATCAACCCCAGCGGAATCAAGGACCGGATCAATTCCACCTTGGCATCGACCTCCAGCTCCGCGTACCCCTCTCGGTCGATGACGTCGACCGCGCCCAACGTGCGACCTTTCTTGCGCTTCCTGACCGATCGTAGGACACTGCTCATCTCGGCTCCTTTCTCTCGTGGCGTGATGTTCGTCTCGCAACGTCATCAAACCACAGGGTTTGGAGCCGCTTCAATTTCCAACTAAGTTTCGCTCACACTCACCATCCCTATATCGCCACGAGCCTCCGAAACCTTTCAGAACTGTACCGGACCCAGGGCAAGCCCGAGAAGCTCGCCAAGTTGTCCGATCGGTTGGCTCCGAGATCTGGCCTACCCACAGTTGACTCGGCACACATGGCCGAGAGCTCCGGCCCACCGGCTGCCGTCGAGGAGAGCGTCGGACCGGCCGGCGCGCCGCGCGCACCGTCGGACGCTCTCGACTCCGATCGTGACTTCGAGCGCGGCCCCGTGCCACCGCCTGGGCGGCACGCGTGGTCCGTGCGGCAGGTCGCCCTGTTGGCGGGGACCGCCGTCGTCGAGAGTGTCCCACCGGTAGTAGAAAGTCAGCGGCAACGGTGAACACAAGTTATCCGACCTTCTGCATCTCTGCAATGTTGTCGTCGTCGCGATCCAGGTGTGCCTTCAGCATCCAGAGATGCTCGTAACCTGTGATGCGTCGGTAGTTCTTCTCCGTCTCCACGAAGGCCACGGCCGACCAGCGCAGCGCCATCTCTCCGTTCTTCCAGTTGGTGACGCGACGTGTGCGCTGCCGGATTCCCGAGTGCGTCGAATCGATGATGTTCGTCGTCGTGAGGCACGTGCGCAGTGATGCGGGCAGGCCGAGCCGATTCACGGTGAAGATCTCATCGAGGCCTTCTCGAACGCTCGCTGCTGCATCGGGCCAGTCGCGTTGGAGCCACGAGGCGTACTGGTCAAGCTTGCGCAGGCCCTCCTTAGCCTCGAGCTTCCAGGCGGCGCGCAGGGTGGCCCGTGCCTGGTCGTGCTGCGCGTTCGGCAGGTGGCCGACGACATTCCGCAGCTTGTGGTTGCGACAGCGCTGTACCTCGTTGCCGGCGCCGAACACCTGGGCGATCGCGCTGCGTAGCGCCTTCGCTCCATCGACGACGAACAGCCGACGTCGGTCGGGGCGGATCCCGCGAGCGACGAGATCCTCGAGCAGGGCGGTCGTCACGGTCGCGTTCTCAGAGGCACCGCTGCGCACGCCGAGCACGTACTTCTTCCCGTCTTCGTCGACCCCCACGGCCGCCAGAACATGGTGGTTCCCGAACTGGATCCCGTCGAGGTAGATAATCAACACGTCGACCTTGCTGAAGTCTCGCTCAGCCAAGTCCTGGAGGACTCGCGTCCCGGCCTCGATGGTCTCACGGGAGACCTCCGACTTGCCGATGCCGACCTGCTCGGCCATCGCCGGCAGGACCGTCTCGTAGCGCCGGGTCGAGACGCCGTTCAGCATGATCGCCAACATGCGGTCGGCAAGGCGCTGATCGCGCTGCATCGCGTCGTACGCCGGGATCGCGACCTCGCCGCGCTCCCCCTGCCGCGCCGTCTTCTTGCGCAGACGCGGCTTTTCCACGCGCAGCTGACGTTCGCTCAACGTGACGCGCCCCGGCTGGCTGCCGTGCCAGTACAGCGCCCGATCGTCGGCGCGGCGGCCCTGCCGCTTGGGCCCGGCGAGCCGCTCAGCGCTCATCCGAAGGACCGCCTCGACGGTCGCCCGACCCATGACGTCGATCACCTCGTCGATGGCCTTCTCGCCCCGCTCCAAGAGCTCGACGAGCGGCAGCAGGAGCTGACCGTCCTTCGAGAGAAACTCCGCGAGCTCGCGGCTGCTGAGCGTGGACGGCTTCGTGACAACCTGGTACGTTCTCTTCATCGGTGGTTCTCCTTTCCGACAAGCACCCGATCGACCTTACGATCGGGCAGGAGTTACCACCGACCTTCCACTACGCCTGGGTCATCCTCCCGTCGTCCTCTTCTCGATCGTGTGGGTGCTCACTGTCGGAAGCCGCACGTCCGATGTCGGTGGCGACCGCCAGGGAGTGCCCGGAGGAGCTTCTCAAGCATCGGCAGA
This sequence comes from Vicinamibacterales bacterium, assembly GCA_965223015.1. Taxonomy (GTDB): domain Bacteria; phylum Acidobacteriota; class Vicinamibacteria; order Vicinamibacterales; family UBA8438; genus CAUZIB01. Next base: position 453,551 of record CBDCVL010000004.1, read on the forward strand.
CCACCGGAGCCGCTCCTCAGCAGCCGCCCCCGAGGCTGACGTGGCCGGTGGCATTCGACGCGACGAGGGACGCATCGCCCCGCCCGCCGCAGCTCCGACCCAGGTCGCGGTGTCGCCCGACACGGCGTCGGTTGGACAACCGATCTCCGCGTTGGACGACGGTGGGGATTCCTCGAGTTGGACTGTGGCCGAGGCGAGACTCTGTAGCCAACTGGAAACACGAGGAGCTGACGGTGTCTCGCTGGGCGAATGGCGATGCACATCTGTCGTCGAACGGGCGGCGCCGGGAGAGTTGTTCTTCTATACGCGTATACGGTCGCGGACCAGCGCCGTCGTCGTGCACCGGTGGTTCAGGAACGGCTCGCTCGCACAACAGGTCGAGCTCGAGGTTGACACCAATGACGGACCCGGATATCGAACCTATAGCCTGCGTACGATTGCGAGTCAGGAAAGTGGAGCATGGCGGGTCGAGGCTCTCTCGGCGGACGGGGCGCTGCTCTACGCTGAAGAGTTCGAGGTGCGCTGAGATGGAGGTCGGCCGATTCTTCCCGAGGGTGCCGCACCCCTGTGGCCGAGTCAGCGAAGCCGATCGTCCGTCATGCACTCATTGCACAGCCCACCGATTGACCAGCGGTCTGTTGACCTGCCGACGAGCGGTCTTGTTCGGGATCACGGCTCCAATTGGCGGTTGGCGAACAGGCTCACGGACACGGCTGGGCGAGTGACGCCGGCCTGTAGCTGGTCAGGGGCGCTGTCGCAGTCGAAGACGACCCGGTAGCGATTCTTGACCTGCTCGAAATGTTCGCCGATCTCAGTTGCAAGCCTGCTGAGGACGTCTGAGAGGGCCGTCGCGGCAGTAAGACCCTCGTAGCTGCCTCCCGTCGCGTCCGTCAAGAAAAGAGACACGCTGTTTTGCAGGGCACCACCCCGGTTCATGACAAGAACCACGTTTACTGTCGCAGAGCGCATGCGCAACTCGTTCATGAACTCGTTGATCTCCCTCTCCTGGACGTTATTGCTGCCCTCGGGACCATCGTGTGACACCATGACGAACATCGGCCATGAATCTTCGTCCGAGAAACGGCGATTCCAAGTCTCGAGGAGGCCATCCATGAACATCGCGGCGGTGTTGCGCTGGATGAATATGCCGGTCGCTCTGTCCGTCAACTCCTCCCGGTCGGTGGTGAAATCGACGAGGCGTCGCACCTGTCCGCCGATCGAGAACAACCCGATCTCGTGTGATGCCGGGATCGATTCGATAAAACCGCGGAGTCCATCACGGAGGGCGTTCAGCGAATTGCTGGCGCCGTCGCTGTTGTCGACAAGCAACGCGATCTTGATCGCCTGCGTGCCCGGCTGTACGCGTGTCACACTGCAGTCGGCGCCGGTGTTCTTTACGAAGACTTCGTCCGCGCGAATGTCGACGACAGGTGTGCCGTCCGGGTTCGTTGCCGCGAGGAAGAGCTGGTACTCGTCTGCACGTACGGCGTTGGGTACCGCCAGGGACACACCAAGGAGAGAGGCGAGAACCAGCACTTTCCGACTCGTTCGAGAACTGCGTCTTCGACTCCAGATGACGAAAGGCATCGATTCTCCCCTTTGCTTTGGCTGGATACGAGCTGTCACGGTATGAGTGCAGTCTGGCACAAGTGTTCGTCTCGCTCAACAATTGGTCAAGAGGCGTCGACGTGTGTACGTGCCGCCGAGCCGGCTACGTGGTGGTTTTTCTTAGGACCGATCATCCGGCAGCTGTTGCCTGGGCCACAACGTGACGCTGCCCCATATCATGTATCATTGCCGGCGCCCGCAGGACACCCCGAATGGCTAGGCGGTGGTGCGTGCTGGCTCCATTGGATATGCGCGACTTTACGGAGTGGTTCGGATGGCGGACGCGGGTCATGCTTGCTGCCGCGCTGGTGGCGGGGACGGTCATGAACCCCACGCCGTCACGCGCGCAGGCGCTCCCCTCGGCCCCGACAGGGGCTGCCTCCTCGCAGGATGCGCAGTCGCCTGACGAGGAGGCGGCACTTCGCTTTCGCACCCCGATGATCACGGTCACCGCCCAGAGGACGGAGGAGGATCGGCAGGAGGTCCCGGTGAGCGTCACCGCCGTGTCCGGGGAGGCCATCGAGCGTGCCGGGTTTCGCCGCGTCAGCGACGTGGTGCTCCATGCCCCCAACGTCTTCTACACGGAGTTCACGGCGAGGAAGCTGAGCACTGCCCGTGTCCGCGGCGTCGGCTCGAGCCCGAACAATCCCGGCGTCACGACGTACATCGACGGTGTTCCGCAGCTCAACGAGTCGTCTGCAAGTCTCGAGTTGCTTGACGTCGGTCAGATCGAGTTCGTGCGCGGACCTCAAGGCGCGTTATTCGGCCGAAACACACTCGGCGGCCTGGTGAATGTCACCACAGCGCGACCGTCCCTGGACAGCTGGACAGGCACGCTGTCGGCGCCCTTTGGCAACTATGGCGCCTGGGCGGTGCGGGGCGGGGCCTCCGGCCCCGTGGTGCCCGATAGACTGAGCCTCGGCGTGTCGTTCGCGGAGGTGAATCGGGACGGGTTCACCGTGAACGACGTCACGGTCCGGGACATCGATAGCCGGTCGGCGTTTTCCTCTAAGGCTCAGCTACTGTGGACGCCATCCTCGACGTGGGAGACGCGGTTCATCGTGACGAGCGAGCGGTCCAGAGACGGCGACTTCGCGCTCCACGACGTCGGGGCGCTACGCGCCATGCAATTTCACGCGTCGCGCGACTTCGAAGGGGGCACCGACCGCGATGTGCTTGCTGGGCACGACCATCCAGGTGCGGCACCGTGGCGACTCCTTTGAGTTTGCCAGCACGACGGGGATCGTCGACTGGACGACGCGAGACCGAACGGATCTCGACTACACCCCCCTGCCGCTGGTGACGCGCGACAACACCGAGACCGCGGTACAGTTCACCCAGGAGGTGCACCTCGCTTCGACTGACGCCGCAGCCATCCGGCTGAGCGACCAAGTCCGCCTGGGGTGGCAGACTGGTATCTTCTTCTTCACGCAGGGTTACGAACAAGACGCCATCAACGCCTTCGCGCCGCAGCTGGTCGCGCCGTTCGCTGTGGCGCAGCACGCGCCGCGTTCCACCCTCGACGATGTGGGCGTGGGGATCTTCGGGCAGGGCACCGTGACGATCCGTGACCGCCTTGATCTGTCGGCCGGCGCGCGAGTGGACTATGAGGACAAGCAGGCAACGCTCGAAACCTTCTTCGACCCGATGGTCGCACCGCTTTCGCGGGTCGAGGGCGAGGAGTCCTTCGCGAACGTCTCGCCGCAGGCTTCGTTGGCGTATCGTGTGCGGCCAGATCAGACTCTGTACGGCTCGGTGGGTCGCGGCTACAAGGCCGGCGGGTTCAACGCCGCTTCGCCCCCGGGGAGCGAGGCGTACGGCGAAGAACGCACGTGGCACGTCGAGGGAGGCGCGAAGTCACTCTGGGCGGGCGGTCGCGTGTCGACAAATGCGGCGGTGTTCTACATCGACTGGCAGGACCTGCAACTGAACGTTCCCCATCCTGCGGTGCCGGCGCAGTTCTTCATCGCCAACGTCGGCGACGCGGTCAGCAAGGGCGTCGAGCTGGAAATTAATGCCAGGCCGGCCGAGGGCATCGATTTGTTCTCGGCGGTGGGATACACCCACGCGCGGTTCTCACAAGGGAGCGTCTCGAGCGGTGTGAGCGTGGGTGGCAACACCATTCCGAACACGCCGGAGTACACCGCCAGTGCCGGCATGCAGTACGCGCGGCCGGTCGGCCCGACCACTATCCACGGGCGCGCGGATGTCGTGTTCTATGGCGCGTTCCAGTACGACGATGCCAACACGATGGCCCAGGACGCGTACTCGCTCGTCAACCTCCGCCTGGGCGTCACGGGACGATTCTTCGTCGCCGAGGTGTTCGTGCGCAACGCCTTCGACACTCGATACATTCCCGTCGCGTTCCCGTTTCCGATTTTCGCCCCATCCGGTTTCATTGGAGAAATGGGCGCGCCGCGGACCGTGGGGGTCAGCGGTACAGTCCGCTTCTAGGTCCCCCGCTCCGCTCGCCTCGGCGTATCACTGCCGATGCTCATCCAGGTAGCTACGAGACGCCGTCGCGCCCATGAGCGGCACGACCTTGTCCGGGTCGACGCGTACCATCAGATACGTGATGTGGTCGTCGATCTTCGTGAACTGATGGCCGGTGCCGGCAGGGATGACCAGCACGTCACCCGCCTTCAACTCGCGGACTTCGGAGTCATGGATCTCCGCGGCGTTTCGGCCAGGGCCGTTCAGAAACTGTACCGCCCTGTTGTCTGGTGGGCGGCGACGCGCGTCCACTAGGTCGGGCCCCGTCCTATTGGTTCCGGAGCCGCTCAGAACGTAGTAGACCTCGGTCACCAAGTCGTGCACGGCCACGGAGTTGGGCCGCGGCTCTTCCAGGGCGCCTCGGTGAGCAACGGCGATCTGCACCTGCGCGTGTCCGATGTCAATCGAGCGCACCTGCTGGTCGGTCACCCCCTCGGCGCGCCCCACGGCTACGTACGAGTCGATCTCCTCGACTCCGACATAGTCTGCCGGGCACATGGAGCACGATGGCTCGACGTCTTGTGCTGAAAGGCGACCGAGCACGAACGAAAGTGTGATGACAAAGACGCTGATCAGAAGCTGTCGCATGATGTCTCCTCGTGTACGAAAGGCGGATTACCGGTCTTGGACTTTCGTCGGACCAAGCTGGTACGTGGAGAGCCGGAACCGGCCTGAGTCGCCTGTCTAGTTGGATCCCTCTTCGATCGCGCGGGCGCCGCTGAGCGTGCTTCCCATACCGTAGTTCCCTTCGTGGCAGGCGTACTCGAAGACTGGTAAATCGTTCCGGCGCATCGGGAGCTCCACCGTCCAGGGCCGTTCCCACGTCGTCGGGTCCGTGACAGTGAAGCTGTAGAGCAGCATGTCATCGCTCGTCCGTTGAAACCGCTCGACGAGGTGGAGATTCTCGCTCGAGTTCCGAAAGCTGGTCTCTCGCAAGAAGTTGGTGGTTTCCACCACCAGGGCGTCTCCTTCCCAACGTCCCCGCGACGTGCCAATCCATTGCGGTACGCTGCCATGGCTACTGCCATCGAGCGGGATGATTCTCGCGTTGTGTACCATCTCGTTCAGCAGCACGACGTAGTCAGCGGTCTGGAAGATCTGGACGTTCATGTTATAGGCCGCCGGAAGCATCGGCGGTCCCGAGTTGAAGCCCATGATGCATCGCTCTCCGAGCGGGCGATCTTCCGGTCCTTCGGCGGGACGTTGGCTGAACCTGAGTCGTTCAGCCGCTCGTTCGATGGCGGCATCGGTAAGGGACGGGATCCGTCCGTCAGGCGGGTCGATAACGAGGGACGTGCGACGAGTTTCGACAACGACTGTCCCGCGGTCCCACCAGAAGTCGTTGTACGCGAATCGGAGATCTTCGCTCTCGCGAGTGCCATTCACCACCGCGCGAGCCGTCGTCCTGATCTTTTTTTCTTCTCGGTCCAGGTCCGCGCTGTTGGCCCGCACCCGCTCCGCCGCGTAGGCGGCGACCTCTTCCTCGGTAAGGAACTCCTTATCCGCGAACTCTTCGGGACGCTCGAGTGGCGTGACCGTTCGGAAATCCCATACGCCGATCAAGTTAGGGTGGCCATCCGATGTGCGTGACGATATCGATCTGCCGCTCGACTGGGTGGCAGCTGGGGTCGACAGAAGCAGTATCAATACCGCACTGACGGCAACACACACGAGCGCTCGGATTGTCATAGTCTGCACCTCGTCATCATCATTGCCCATCCTAGACGTCAACAGTACTGTTGTGTTGGTACCTACGCGACCTCACGTCTTCGGCCACGGCGAAACCACGCGGCGACGGCGCGATCCCTTGTCTCGGGAATGTTAAGACCTGGGGGCGAGAAATTCCAGCGGCTGGCGCCGTAGCTCTCCAGGCGCTCGTCCGGGTACAGCAGCCGGCGTGAGCGGAGGCGGGGCCAGGATCATCGCGAGCGGGTGGTGGATCGCATTGTCGATGACGATGCATGGCATGGGCGGCATTCGGATTGGTTGGTGGAGGAGTGATACCTTTGGTGGAGGATGGGGTCGGCTTCGGTCCAATCAGCCTGGCTCCCAAAGTCTAGGCGCATCCACGCCACGAGAGAGGTCGAGATGCTAGAGTGCTGGGCCACCGTGGGCTTCCGGTGCGTGGGTGCGTCCGGCAGCCCACGGGCGGCCCCATATTGCGGCTGACAGGACTCACTCGGTGCGGCGAATGGTTACGCGGGCCACCGGATTCTTCCAATCGCGCCGCGTGGCGTCAAAGTCGCCAGTGCCCATCATTCCTCGATGTACGACGATCCCACCTTCTCCGCCTCCAACCGTCTCGCCGCCACCAGGACCGCCGCATTCTGAAAACGATGGGCCTGGTATGGACGCACACAATTCGTCGTTCCGTTCGGTGCCCGCGTCGTACGCGTAGGCGTAGACGACCATCGGTTCGGGGAAGGTGGCGGGCAGGGCCACGTTGATGCCCATGAATCCGTCATTCGTGGGAATAAGCATCGCAGCCAGGCTCAGCCGGTCGCCTGGGTCGGCGGTAATCTCGAGCCTGGTAGTACGCCCACGCAGGAGGAGTCCGGCGGTCGCCTTGATGTCTCGGACACCGGCGGTGCCCGAGAGCAACATCGTCAGAGGAGCGACATCGCCGCCTTCCGCCAAGGCTCGCAGCTCTGGGGAGGCTTTGGTGCCTTCAAGGAACATCCTGACGATCGAAGAATGTGTTGCTGCGAGGATGGGCGTAAAACTCTGTGCATGGGTGAGATTCGTGATAGCGACGCTATAGCTGAGCCCCCCTGCGGCTCGGACAGGTGGTTGGACGTGGGATTGTGTGGCGATGAGTCCGATGCTCAGGAGTGCGATTGCGACTACGTGTTTCATGGTTGCCTCCATCTGCGCCCGCGGAGCTACCAGGAGTATTCCTGGGTGGCTCGATGATCATGCAGCCTTGGACGCTGCGTGCTGGGACGGCCAACCGCCCCTCCAGTTAGACAGGTCGTATGAACTGGCCAAACCCCCCTCTGGTTCCTAGTACGCCCGAAACGATTCCTCGATCTGCGTCACCGTTGTGGGCGGCAGTTTCCGTCTGTGTGATAAGGATCTACGGATGGGTGCGAAACGATGGACGATTCTGTTGGGAGTCCTGCTGACGCTCGCCAGGCCAGCCACGGCTCTGGGTCAGGACGCGGCTCGTTGGTATGGCGGCGGTGTGGTCGGTGTGTCAGCGCTGTCGGCGGATGCAGAACATCGAGTCGGTGCTGAGTCCGGCGTTGTGTCGCTGTATAAGCCGGAGACTGGTTTGGCGGCGAATGTGCTGGTCGGTGTCCACCTGACCGACTACGTGACCGTCCAGGCGAATTACATCTGGAACCGGAACGCGCTCACTCTGTTATCGACCAGCTTCGGGCCCGAGGAGACGGCCTTCTATGAACAGTCCAGAGATAGTTCGCAGCATGCGGTGGTGGCCGACGTTCTCTTGTACTTTCGCAACCGCGAGAGTCGGTTTCGCCCCTACCTCTCCGTGGGCGGAGGGGTAGTGCGTCTAGTGAGTTCGGCGAGCGGGGTAGCGGTTATCGCTGGAGTACGTCCGCCCGAGCAGGAGTTCGCGGAGTCACGTCATGTACTCAGGGTGGCGGTCGGTATCGACGTGAAAACTGGCCCAGGGTGGAGCGTGCGCTACAGCTTCAGCGAGAGTCTCAGCCGAAACCCGATCAGCCAGGCGCTGACCCCGCCCGCGAGGCGCAGATTGGCGAACTTTCAGAATCTGCTCGGCGTCGTTCGGATGTTCTAGTCGCGAATGGTTCTGAGGATCGCGGGTTGGGCCAGCGCTGCCTCGAGTTTGGCGTCCCAAGTCGGGACGAGACTACTTCACGGACGGTGGAACTGTGCGTACGGACAGTGTGGCCAAAAAATCTGGGCAGACTCCATGTGCTCGGCAAGGACTCGTGCATGGCACACCCGGCACGGATTCATCGAGTCAACGCGTTCGCCCAGAGGGGCCGCGCATAGCGCTGCCTCGAAGATACAGAGCGGGCGTCCGCCGTCCTGCGTTGCAGACAGGCTGAGCAGCGGACCCGTTGCTGCGAGGTGGGTCAAAAGTGCCGAATAGATCCGAGACTTCAGGCGAGCCGGCGCGCGTTCCTCGACCGGGTCGAGCACGTCAGTTTCAGCGGCGAGCTTCTCGAAAGACCGTTCTGAATCCATGCTGTGCCTCACTCAGCTTCCCACAGTTGTCGGAATTGTGCCCGCGCGCGTGCCAGCAGCCGCTCGATCGCCTTTTCGGTTCGTCTGGTCCGCTCCGCCATCTCCTTCGTGCTCCGCTTTTCCCAGTAGCGCCACAGCAGGACGAGGCCGTACGGTTCAGGTAGCTTCGCTAGTATCCGATGTGTCTTGTCTGTTCGTCGCTCGCGATCGAGCCGTTCCTCGAATGCGGGATGGGATGCGGGCGGGGGAAGCGATTCATCGTCGGGGTTCAAATCGCCGATCGTGCGCAGCCGTTCGCGATAGTAGTCCTCCACCTTGTGCCGGGCGATACCCCGCAGCCACGACCGAAGAGACGACTGCCCCGAGAATCCTCCAAGGCCTCGAAGCGCGGCGATAAAGACGTCTTGCACGATGTCATCAACCAGTTCCGTGCGAGGCGTCAACCGCTGCCTGACGTATCCGTAAATCCCGTCGGCGTACTGGTCCACGAACAGTGCTGCCGCCTTGCGGTCTTTTCCGAGAACCGCCTCTATCAGGTCGCGCTCCCGCTTGACCTCCGACTCGGTCCGCGGCGGTGTCGTGACGCGGACCGGCGGGAGCACTTGACGCGCGTCTGGAGTCATCTACTCTATTCAGTCGGCGCTGCTTCCGATTTCCCCCCAACCGTGCGAGGGAGCGTCAAGTCGCCACACGCGAGGCCTAGGAACGCCCCGGGCTTCGTCGCCGTTCGGATGACGTCGGCACCTCCAGATCCCCAGGGGCTTGCTTCCGCTGATACCCCCGAGCGTCCGGCATTCTACAGGACCGAGGCCCGACGCCATCCCGCCCCGGAGATGGGTCTGGAAGCCTCGACGCGAGGCATGTCTAAATACAGGTCCAAATTGGAGCGACCGGTACGGTCGCTTCATCTTGCCCCCAGAGTACAGGAGGAATGAGCCGTGAAATTCATGGTTGCGTGGGAGATTCATCCAGAGAAGCGACACGAGGCTCTTCAGGCTTTCGCCCAGATGACAGATGCTGACGACGAAGCGGATCGCGGCGGTGTGACACTCATCGGTCGCTGGCACGACCTCGGAGCTGGACGAGGAGTTGCGATTTGTGAAAGTGACGACCTTGGGGCGGTGAGTCTGTGGGCCCTCAACTGGAACAGTGTGCTGGACCCGGAGATTTCACCGGTGCTCGACGACGACGAGGCCAAGGCGGTCGCTAGGAAGAAGTTCAGCCTGGGATAGGCTGGGCCGGGCGGTCGGATGTGCCAGCCCGTCAGCGCTGCTGGGGTCTGGGCCAAAGTCAGCGAGACCACCCAGACGGCGAACGAAAGCCGGCGCCCAGGGCGACTTGGCAGCCGGGATTGGCTGTTTCTCTGCTCACTTGTGTGGCGGCGTTCTTGCTTGCCAGCGGGCGGAGGACCGGATCCTACTTCCAAACGCTCTACGGCGGCTCGCTTGCCTGGTCTGTAGAACACATGACTACCGCCTCCAGAGGGGCGACGGCCGCCTGTCCCTCTGCTGTCGGCGATGCGGCGTCTGCACACCAGGTTGGGAGGTGGGCAGAGGTGTCGGCGCACACGTGGCCCCGGTGCCGCCATTACGCATTCTCTTCGGTGACCCAGACCCAAACCTGGCGGATGCTTTCGAGCGGCCTCAGGCGATGCCCGCGGTCAGCACGGCTCGTTCGAGCCAGCGATCAGCCGGCTTTCGGCTTCTGCTCGACGAGCTTGATGACTAGGCTCGCCAAGGCAACCGCGAGACTGAACATGGCTTCGGTGGCCTAGCAGCCCGTGGTGAAAGTCCTTCGTCATAGGGATCGACACGATTGACCGCTCGTACTACACTTCGGGCATGGCGATGGGCAAACGACGGCGCCGGGCGCGCCAATCGACGATGTGGGTGGCCACCGCAGATTTGCCGAAGAGCGCAGGGCACCCGTTTTACGAGCGCCTGAATCGCACGCTCGACGAGGCGGGCTTCGATGCCTTCGTCGAAGCGCAGTGCGCGGCGTTCTACGCCGACGGGGTCGGCCGGCCGAGTCTGGCGCCGGGCCGCTATTTCCGGCTGCTGCTGCTCGGCTACTTCGAAGGCCTGGACTCGGAACGGGCGATCGCGTGGCGCGCCGCCGACTCGCTGAGCATCCGCGAGTTTCTGGACTTCGCGCTGCACGAGGCCCCGCCCGACCACTCGACGCTGTCGCGCACCCGGCGCCTGATCGACCTCGAGACGCACCAGGCCGTGTTCACGTGGGTGTTGCAGCGTCTGGCCGACGCCCACCTCGTCCAGGGGTACACGATCGGGATCGATGCGACGACGCTGGAAGCCAACGCGGCGATGCGAAGCATCGTGCGCCGGGACACGGGCGAGGGGTACGACGCGTGGCTGACCCGACTGGCCGAGGCCTCCGGCATCGCGACGCCGACGCGCGCCGAGCTGGCCCGCTTCGACCGGACACGCAAGAAGAAGGGGTCGAACGACGACTGGACGAACCCGCACGATCCCGACGCGAAGATCACGAAGATGAAGGACGGGCGGACGCATCTGGCCCATACTGCCGAGCACGCGGTCGACCTGGAGACGGGGGCCATTGTGGGCGTGACGGTGCAGGACGCGGACGAGGGCGACACGACGACGATGGTCGAAACCCTCATCACCGCGGCGGAACAGGTCGAAGCGGTCGGCGCCGCCGGGATTGTCGAGTTCGTGGGCGACAAGGGGTATCACAGCAACGAGACGATGGTCGGGTGTGCCGCGATCGGGGTGCGGAGTTACGTGTCGGAGCCGGATCGCGGGCGGCGCACGTGGAAGGGCAAGGCGGGGGCGCGCGCGGCGGTGTATGCCAATCGGCGGCGGATTCGGGGCGCGCGCGGGCGACGGCTGCTGCGACAGCGCGGCGAGCTGCTGGAACGGCCCAACGCGCATCTCTATGAGACCGGCCGGATGCGCCGGGTGCATCTGCGCGGGCATCCCAATATCCTCAAGCGCGTGCTCGTCCACGTCTCCGGGTTCAATCTGGGACTCCTCATGCGGCAGCTGACGGGCGTCGGTACGCCGCGGAGCCTCCAAGGCCGCGCGGCCGCCGTGTTCGGCGCTTTGATCGCCGGTCTCAGTTGCCTCTGGACCCTCGTATCGCGCCTCCTGGGCACCAGAGGCGCGCGATCGCCCGGATTGGTCGTGTAGCGACCCTGTGACACGGTGTCACGAACACCTACCCATCGATTTACGAAGAGCCCCTTCTACCACGGGCTGCTAGTCTTTGGACTTGCCCCGGTTTCGTGGACGGGTACGGACTTGGGTTTCAAGCACTCTGCGGCAGCTGTCTCCTCTCGTAGTTGATGGGTGAACGATAGCCGAGGGCCGAGTGGCGACGGTGCGGATTGTACCAGCCCTCCAGCCACTGGAAGATCGCCATCCGCGCTTCGGCCTGGCTGCGGAACCGTCGCCGGTTGAGCACTTCGCGCTCGAGCGTGGCGAAAAAGCTCTCGGCCATGGCATTGTCATACGCATCGCCGATGGAGCCCATGGAGGGCATCACGCCGGCGTCGCGGCATCGTTTGCCGAAGGCGTAGCTGGTGTACTGGCACCCGCGATCCGAGTGATGCACGACCGCCTCGGGCCGGCGTTGCGTCAACGCCATGTCGAGTGCGGCGAGCACGAGTTCAGTCCGGAGATGCGTCTCCATGGCCCAGCCAACGATGCGTCGCGACCAGACGTCGAGCACGATGGCGAGATAGAGGAAGCCGGCCCACGTCGGGACGTACGTGATGTCGGCCACCCAGAGACGATCCGGGCCCGCTGCAGTGAACTCCCGATCCACTTGATCCAGCGCCCGGTCAGCGGTGGGATCGCCGATCGTCGTGGTCACGAAGCGCCGCGGCCGCAGGCCCTGCAGGCGCGCTGCGCGCATCAGGCGGGCCACACGTTTCTTCCCGACCCGACGGTGGTGATCGTCGGCCAGCTCCGCGTGGATACTCGGCGCCCCGTACGCGCCGTCCGACCGCCGGTGGATCGCATGGATCAGGGCCGTGAGCCCGATGTCCTCCACGGCCCGTGCCGACGGCGGCCGCCCAGCCCACGCGTAGAAGCCGCTGGCGGAGACGCCCAGCAGCCGGCCCATGACCCGGACCGGATAGGTGGCCTGATTCGCTTTCATGAACCCGAAGATCGCTTCGTGTTCGGCGCGGTCTCCTGTGCGAACCAGGCCGCGGCTTTTGACAAGATCTCTCGCTCGAGCTTCAGCTGGCGATTCTCGCGGCGGAGCTGCGTCAGCTCGGCACGCTCGGTCGTCGTGAGGCCGTCGGTCCGCCGACCGGTATCGCGATCGGCTTGAGCCACCCAGTTGCTGATCGACTGGGCGGTCGGTTCAAACTCGTGAGCGAGATCTTCGGGAGTACGCCCGGCCCGGACCAACGCGACCATCTGTTCGCGAAACTCCGGCGGGTAGGGTTTCCTGGTGTTCGGCATCGTGGACTCCTTCTACCACAAGGGTTAGGTGTCCACGGAAGCGGGTCAGGCCCACTTCCTTCTTTTCGCCGCGCTTTTCCACCATCTTGCCAAGCGCTTGGCCAACTTTTTCAAGACGATCCGGTGCCTAGTCTCGGAGGATAGGATGCGAACGGGGTTTCAGGTCAGCGGCGGTATGATAGGCCGACTGCGAGAGGGCCGATGAAGGAATTGGTGTTTTGATTCGTCGGATCTGGGTTGAGGCTAGGGGATCCGAAGGTGCCTTTGAAGCGCCTGCACGGGATTGGCGACCCTAGCCTCGTCCTAGGGATCCAGGGGTTCATGCACTCTACGTGGGGGTGGCCGCTCGTTGAGTCGCTGCATTTCATCGGTCTCTCGTTGCTCATTGGGACCGTTGGGCTGTTTGACCTTCGTCTGTTGGGTCTGGCGAAAGGTATTCCCTTCAGCGCGCTTCACCGATTGGTGCCATGGGGAATCACCGGCTATGGCTTGAATGTCATCACAGGCTTCATGTTTGTCTCGAGTGTGCCTGACCAGTATCTATACAACCCGGCCTTCCAAACGAAGATTGCGCTGATGGCCGTCGCCGGTATCAACGTCACGTTCTTCTACCGATTCGTGTTTGGCGCGGTCAAGGCCGGCAGCCCCGATGACGACGCACCGAGGGCAGCAAGGGTTGTGGCCGCCGTTTCGCTAGGGTGTTGGATCGGCGTTATTGTCTGTGGCCGCCTCATTACCTATTTCCGTCCGCCGTTCTATTGGTGTGTCTGGTGCTAGTGGAAGGACACTCTACCGGTGTCACTCGGCCACCACGATGAGCACCGCAACGATGATGAGGGTGGAACACCCCATGGTCCAGGCCGACAGCGATTCGTCCGCCAAAACGTACCCCAGAAACAAGGCGATCACAGGGTTGACGTACGCGTAGGTCGCGACCTTGGGAGGCGTTGACGCCTTCATCAACCACAAGTAACTCCCGTATGCCACCGAGCCCAGCACGATGACATACGCCCACCCGGCGAGCGCCACGCCTGAGACGGAGGCCCACGCGAACCGATGCATCTCGCCGCTGCCTACGGACAGCAAGAGCAAGACCACGCCGCCTCCGAACATCTGCATGCCGGACGACAGGGCTTGGGAGGAGGGTTGAGGTGCGTGCCGTGAATACACCGAGCCACCGGCCCATAGGATGCTCCCGATCAGGATGGCCGTTGCTCCGCCGAGGGCGATCTGTCGCCCGCCTGAGACGTCGGCTGGATCCACGAGCAACGCAACTCCGAGGAATCCCAGCACGACACCGAGCACGATGCGGGCAGCCGGACGGCGCCCGCCCGGCTTGAGCCAGTCGATAAGCACGACCCAGAACGGGACCATAGAGACGAGAAGGGCGGCCAGTCCGGACTGAACCGTTTGTATCGCCCAGGTCACCATCCCGTTGCCGCCGGCCGCCATCAGCGTGCCGATGACGCCCGTCGTCAACCAGTGCCAGGGAGTGGGGCGTCCAGCGCCGCGATACGTTGCCCACCCGATGAACGCGACGCCGGCCAGTAGAAAACGGACCGCGGCCATGAAGAACGGCGGAATGGTCTCGACGCCGAGCCGGATCGCGAGATACGTCGACCCCCAGATGACATAGATGGCGGCGAAGCCAGCGAGGATGGCGAGCCGGGACGGTCTGGACATGGGTAGTCCGGAGAGCGTACAGCCTACGTGGCGGCAGACACCAGAGTCGCACGACCGTGGTCATGTGTATCGTGCGGCAGTCGCACCGATGTCCGGCGTCGTGCTGACGCCCGTCGGAATGCGTTCGTACAGCCTTGTGTCACGTTTCTGCGATCACGGTGGAGCCGATCGGCCTCGCAGGCTACAATCGCACGACATGGCTCCATGGTCCGCTCCCAGCACTGGTGTGCTCGGCTTGGATGTGCGACTGATACGCTGGATATTGCCCGCTTCTTGAGTCGAGGTGACATGAAGAACGCCAGGCATCGGAGGTTCCACGTGACACGAGTGCTACTAGCGACGATGATGGCCGGATTCGTCCTCACCGGTTCGGTTGGTGCCGAGGACTGGCCCGAGTGGCGTGGCCGAGACCGGTTGGCCGTGTGGGACGAGCGCGGCATCGTCCAGGAACTTCCTGAGGAGCTCGAGGTGACCTGGCGAGTGGCCCTCGGATCTGGGTTTTCGGGACCCGCCGTCGCCGACGGTCGCGTCTTCATCACCGACTGGCAAGAGGACCCCGAGTCGCGAACGATGGACGGCACTGAGCGTGCCGTGGCTCTCGACGAACAGACTGGTGCCGTGCTGTGGACTCGCGAGTGGCAGACCACATACCGCATGTTGATGGGCTCGTATGCGATCGGCCCGCGCGCGACGCCGACCGTCGATGACGACCGCGTGTATGTTGTCGGGGCATCGGGACGGTTGCTGTGCCTCGACGTCGAGACTGGGGCGGTGGTCTGGGAGAAGGACTACAGGGCCGACTACGACTCCTTCGTGCCTACCTGGGGAATCGCCAGCGCACCGCTCGTCGACGGCGACCGCCTGATCTCGGTCGTCGGTGGTGAGCCGGGGGCGTTGGTTGTCGCGTTCGACAAGTACACGGGGGAGGAGCGGTGGCGAGCGGTCGATGTTGTTGGCGAGATGGGCTACGGGCAACCGGTCATCTATGAGGCCGGAGGGACGAGGCAACTCGTTGTGTGGCACGCGGCGGCGCTGGTGTCTCTCAATCCGGAGACAGGGGCAATCTATTGGGAGCAACCCTGGGAGGTCGGAGCTGGGATGTCGGTGGCGACGCCTGTCAAGAGCGGAGACTACCTCCTCGTGACGCAGTTCTACAACGGTTCTATGATGATGCGGCTCAGCACTGATCGCCCAGCTGCCACGCTGCTCTGGAAGGGCGGGAGTCGGAGCGAGCTGCCGGACCAGACCGACGGGCTGCACGCGATGATCACCACACCGCTGGTGGTCGGTGACTACGTGTACGGTGTCGGCAGCTACGGCGAGCTGCGGGCTCTTGACGCCCGAACCGGGGAGCGGTTGTGGATGAGTCCAGACATGACGGCGCAGGCCAGGTGGGGCACCGCCTTTATGGTGCGCCATGGCGACCGCTATTTCGTCAACAACGACGATGGGTATCTGATGATCGCGCAGTTCACACCGGATGGCTATGTGGAGCTCGACCGGACGCGACTGATTGAACCGACGTCGAGCTCTGGTCTCGGACCGAGCAGGAGGTGGGACCGCCCGGTCAACTGGTCGCACCCAGCGTATGCCAACCGGCACATCGTTCACCGCAATGATCGGGAGATCATCCGGGCTTCGCTGGCCGCGGAGGACTACAGGTAGCAGGACTCCCGACCGCCCGCCGGCCGCGGAGGACTACAGGTAGCAGGACTCCCGACCGCCCGCCGGCCGCGGCCCGTCCCCACCAGGCTGCATACCATTTCACCCGCTCGCGCGAAAACGTAGGCGCGGTTTCACAACTCGTACTTGTGCCGTTCTTTCGCGCCCAACCCGCCCGCTGCCAATTCGTCGCCATGGGCACGCTGGACCAGGCGTGAGCGTGGGCTCGTCGCCCCCGAGCGACCGACCAGCAAAGGGCGTTTGCCGCCGATCCGGCGCGGAACCTGGTGGAGGTCCGCTCTCACGCGCGTGCTCCAGGCGATGGCGGCATGGTTGCAGTAGTTCGACCGGCCCTCTGCGCGCCGCCAGCCATGCGAGAGGGCATGACGCGAGCTCAAAAGGGGAGTCGGAGTCGGCGTGAGAGAAATCATGGTCCGGGCGAACCGTCGAAATTACTATCGCTTGCTCCACGTGCAGCCGGATGCGCCGTTCGAGATCATCCGGGCGAGCTACCGCACGCTGATGCGAATCCTGAAGCACCACCCAGACCTGGGTGGTGACGACTGGAACGCTGGGCTTGTCAACGAGGCCTACGGCGTCCTGAGTATTGCCGAGAAGCGCGCGCAGTACGACCGTGAACGCCAGGGCTTCGAGCGACATCCAGGCCAGCCTGACCGTGTCCCGTCGACCCTCGCGTTTCCGGTGCACGCCGAAGGCCTCCAACTCGCCGAAAGCCTCCGACTCGCCGAACGACTCGTCTGTGCGTTCTGTCAGACCACGAACTACCGCGGCCGTCAGCATGTCGATGCCGTGTGCGGCGGGTGCGGTGCTCCCCTCCGGCTTGTCGGGCTCACGGCCGGCCAAGTGACCGAGCGTGGAACTCAACGCATCGAGCACCCGGGCGACATCCGCTATTGGGTGGAGGCCGCTGGGCTGGACTCGACCTCCGGGCGCACGGTGGATCTGTCTCCGACCGGGCTCCGATTCCTGTCCCAGCAACACCTGATCCCAGCGTCGGTAATCAAGATCGAGAGCCCAACGCTTGCGGCCGTGGCGCGGGTGACCCGTAGCACTGCAGATGACCCGTTCGGATCGTTTGCGACCGGCGTGCGGTTTCTGACGCTACGGCTGGGGCGCCCCCGCGGCACCTTCGTGTCGACACTAGCGTAGTGGCCAGAACACCGGCACGAGCACAACCGCAACCGCGATGACGAGAACCGTCAGCGGGAGACCGAGGCGCGTGTAGTCTGTGAATCGATAGCCGCCCGGTCCGTAGACCATGATATTCGTCTGGTACGCGATCGGCGTCAGGAACGAAGCCGAGGCCGCAACTGCGACCGCAATGGCGAACGGCCGATGGTCGAGACCGAGGTCCGCAGCCGTCGACATGGCAATCGGAAACACCAGGACCGCAGCGGCATTGTTCGTGATGATGCCAACAAGTGTCACCGTCGTCAGGATAACCCCGAACAACGCACCTCTTGCGCCCCAACCGCCGAACGCCGTGACCAGAAACTCCGCGGCCAACTCGGCAAGCCCCGAGGCCTGGAGGGCCGCCCCAAGACCGAACGCCCCGGCGATGACGATGATCACGTCCAGATCCACTGCGTTCTTTGCCTCTCCAGGTGTGAGCACACCGATGACGACGAGGGCCAAAGCCCCGAGTAGCGCGGCATGGAGAACGGGAAGGACTCCCAGGGCGGCAGAGAGAACGATCGCAACGACCACAATGCCGACGACCGGGGCCTTCTTCGTTGCCGCTGGCGTGACGCCGCCAAGCCGTGCCACCAACAGGAACACGCCTCTTTCGCGCCAGCGCTTTTCGAAGTCGGTGTCGGAGAGGACGAGAAGCGTGTCCCCTACCTTGAGCTGCACACGACCCAGTTGGGCATGGACCCTCCGCCCAGCGCGGTGGATCGCGACGACCGCGGCCTGGTACCGGCTGCGGAAGTCTGCTTCCCTCAGCGTCTGGCCCACCAGCGGAGAGGTTGGTCCCAAAACGACTTCGAAAAAGGTGTGGCGCGTCGTATCGAACTTCGCGACGTGTTCGTGTTCGCTCGACACCAAGCCGGCTGTGCTCTGAACATCGACCACGACATCTGCCCGTCCGACAAAGGTAAGCGCGTCGCCGCCTCTCAGGACCGTGTCGGGTGTGACGGGAGCGATGACTTCGTTCTCCCGTTCGAGTTCGACGAGGAACACACCTTGAAGATGACGAAGATGACCTCCTTCGACTGTTCGCCCGTCGAGCGGTCCGCCACGGAGCACGGTCATCGTCACGGCGAATTCCCGGTATCCCTCGGTCAGATCTGCCCGTGCGGGACGCCTATCAGGTAACAACCTCGGACTGAGCAAGAGCACGGAGCTGATTCCGAGAACGGCGATCGGCAACCCGATGGGTGTGAGCTCGAACATGGTGAGCGGGGCTTCGCCGGCCTCTGTCAGAAGACCAGACACCACGAGATTGGTCGATGTTCCGATAAGGGTGACCATCCCTCCGAAGATGGCCGCGAACGACAGCGGCATGAGGTACCGAGAGGGTGAGTGCCCGCTACGCTCGGCCCAGCTGGTCACTTGTGGAACGAGCATCGCGATGATCGGAGTGTTGTTCAAGAAGGCTGAGGAGGCAGCGGTGGGTGTCAGCAACCGTGCGAGCGTCCACCGCTGGTTCTCACTTCCTCCAAGTGTCGTCGCCACGAACGGCTGGAGCGCACGGGTCTTCTGGACCGCTCGCGAAACGACATACAGGGCGGCCACCGTGATAGGTGCCGGATTGGAGAACCCGCCGAAAGCCTGCGCCGGAGTAATGACGTCGGCCACGAGAAGGATGACAACCGCAGCAACAACGGCGACTGGCGGGGCGATGATGTCCCGGGCCAATGTGGCGATCATGCCGCCCAGCACGACTAGCGTTAGCCACGATCCTGCGCCCTAGGGTTTTCTTGGACACTTGATTGCGAGAGAGTACTCGCAGGAGGCGTGTCGAGATGGGGAAACCAGATCAAGAATCGGCGGCGGCGGAGGAAGCCCGAAGGGCGACCGGAGACGCCGCCGGGCGCGGCCGTGGGGGACGGTTGTCAGCCCGGCGCAAGCGCGAGACGGTGCTGCGTCTGCTGCGCGGAGAGGATCTCGAGTCCGTGTCGCGGGAGCTGGGGATCACGGCGGCGCGGGCCGCGCAGTGGCGGGATCAGTTTCTGGCCGCGGGCCAGGCCAGCCTGAAGAGCCGGGCGCCGGACGCCTGGGACGAGGCGAATCGTCGGCTGCAAGCCAAGATCGGTGAACTACTGATGGAGAACGAACTGCTCTACGCGAAGGTGGACCAGTTGGAGGTGGGCGGCCCTTTGGCCCGACGGAGGTCGAGGCGATGAAGGACGCCCACTCGATCTCCACGCGGCGGGCGTATGGCGTGCAGCGGGTCTGCCGCGTGTGGCACCGCGCCCGCTCTAAAGCGCTTTTCATGACCGTGTGGCGGCCGAGTACCCGCAGTGCCGAACATAGGTGCGGCATTCGTCAGGGCTGAAGTGCGCCAAGCACTCGCCGAGGAACGGCCAGAGCGTCTCGGTGCTGCGACAGCGAGCGGTGCGAACGAGGGCTTTGAGCTTCGCGAAGCAGAGCTCGATGGGATTGAGGTCCGGGCTGTAGGGTGGCAAGTACCAGAGGGTGGCCCCGGCGGCCTGGATGGCGCGTTGGATGCCGGCGACCTTGTGGGCCCCGAGATTGTCGGCAATGACGATGTCGCCGGGCTGCAGGGTCGGCACCAGGATCTGTTCGATGTAGGCGCGGAAGCTCTCGCCATCGATCGCGCCGTCGAAGACCCCCGGTGCGGTCAGCCCCGTGACCCGCAACGCGGCGAGAAACGTGCTGGTCTGCCAGCGCCCGCAGGGGGCGTGGTCGTGGACGCGCGCGCCGCGCGGTGCCCGGCCGTACCGCCGAAGCAGATTGGTGGTGCTGCCGGTTTCGTCCAGACACACGAGGTGGGCGACATCCCAGGTCGGCGCCGCCGCGTGCCACGCGACCCGCGCGGCCGCGACGTCAGGCCGATCGTGTTCGGACGGGCGGACCGTTTTTTTTAACGGTCAGGCCGAGGGCCCGCACGGCGCGCCAGACCGTCGGCACACTCGCGGGCGTGGCGAGGGCGTCCTTCAGCTCAGCCAGCGTGCGATCCGGGTGCGCCGCAATCAGCGCGGCCAAGGTGTGTAGGTGCGGCTCAAGCATGCCGCGCCGTCCCTGTCGCTGGACGCGAGGCGCCACCTCGCCCGTTTCGCGCCGCCGCTGTTTCAGTAGCCGCACCCACGACCCGCTCACGCGGTACTTCGCCGCCACATCGGCCGCCTTCATCCCGGCATCGCTGTCGAGGAGCGCCCGCTCTCGCAGATCCATCGAATAGGCACGCATCGGTCCTCCTGCATCGGTATGCGCAGAAGTACCACGACCGCCCCAGGTAGTACAAGGCCTATTTGAAAAGCGCTTTAGCGTGTATGCGCGGCGGCAGGCGACAACGTCCCGGGCGCCGTGTCGGCGGCGTGGGCCGGTGGGCGCCGCCCCGGACGACGTGCTGGCCGGCCACATCCGCCGACTGCTCGAAGCCTCGCCCTTTCACGGCGAAGGGTACCGGAAAGCCTGGGCGAAGCTCCGGGTCGCGGGGATCCGCACCTCGCTGGAACGGGTGCGTCGGTTGATGCGGGAGCACGACCTCCAGGCCCCGCACCGCGTGGGCCACGCGCACGGCCCGAAGGCGCACGACGGCACGATCACCACCGCGGCCCCCGATGTGATGTGGGGCACGGACATGACGGCCACAGTGACCGTGGGCGAGGGCGCGGCCTTCGTCTTCGTGGCCGTCGATCACTGCACGACCGAGTGCATCGGCCTGCATGCGGCCAAGCGCGGGACCCGATTTGAGGCCCTGGAGCCGATCCGCCAGGGCGTCCGCGCCCGCTTCGGCACGATTGGCGAGGGCGTCGCCCGCGGGCTGCGTCTTCGGCACGACCACGGGTCGAACTATCTGGCTGACGACTTTCAACAGGAGGTGGCGTTCTTCGGCATCGAGAGCTCGCCGAGTTTCGTGCGGGAGCCCGAAGGCAACGGCGTCGCGGAACGCTTCATCCGCACGCTGAAGGAGAATTTGTTGTGGGTGCGGAGTTTCGACACCATCGAGGAGCTCCGCCTGGCCTTACTCGAGTTTAAGCGGACGTACAACGAGCAGTGGATGCTAGAGAAGTACCACTATCAAAGCCCCGCTCAGGTGCGACGTGACTTCGTCGGGCTGGACGCGGCAGCATAGATGCGAATACCGTCAAACCACTGTCCAAGAACCCTGGGGCGCTACAACGACTCCCACGGCATCCGCAGAGACTCTACCCTTATTTCTCAAAGAGATCCTGCGTTGACTCTCTACGAGACGGGTGCTGGACGTGGGACCGGTCGTGAACTGCACCGTCACCAACGATCGCGCCTGCGTCCCTTTCGGCGGCCTTGACCCCGACCCCGACCGCGATTGCCGCGGCGACGCCGACCGCGCCTAGGGCCCCGGTCTCGATACGGGGAACCGTAGCCATCGTATCGATACCGGTCGCCGCGCCCCCAGGACCGTCGGTCGTAATAGATCGGCGGCGCTCCGTAGCGTTCGACGTGCACTTCCAGGAGCGGACACGACTCGTGATGGAAATCGTAGTTCCCTCTCCGATAGCAGTACGCGCCGCACCGATGCCTCGCATACCTGAGGCGCTGTCTCGTCCGGTAGTAGTACCCGGGGTGGACACCGTAGCTTCCGGTGGAGGGGGAGTGCAGACCCACGGAGAAGTGAACGCCGCCGATCTGAACATCGCCGACGAAATCCCAGAACGTCTCGGCGTAGGCCTCCCTGGTGAACACCCCCGAGCCCGCGAGAGCTACCGGTGCCGACATGAGGGTGAGCATCTTTCGGCGCGTCAGTGTCTGTTGCCCCATGATCCGTGCCTCCGCTCAGTGATACATCACGAAGTGTGCCAATCCTTGAACGGTATTGTTCCCCCGCGGTTCCAGCGGTCAGACGATAGGGGACAGGTTTGTCGTCCGATCGAGAGGACGCAGGCGTACTCTTGGGAGTCTGCAGTGGAGATGGGCGGGAGGTACGAGTTGGAAGGGCCCTGAAACGCTAGCCTCCCACAGCGCGCTTCGAGTGTCAGTCGCGGACGGAGCAGGTTTAGCTTCGCGTCGGAGTCTCGGCCGTGTCGGAGTAGAGATGCACGTCCCGCTGCGGAAACGGGATCGCGATTCCCTCGGCGTTCAGTGCCTTGTAGATGGCCGTGTTGAGACCGTCCACGCACTGACCGCGCAGCTCGGGGAATTCGATCCAGCAAAGCACATTGAACACGAGCGCGGAATCGGCCATCTCTGTGAACTGGATGCGCGGCTCTGGATCGTCCGCGACTGATTCGACGCCCTGCGCGGCGCGCAGAAGGACTTCACGCACCTGATCGACGTCGGAGCCGTAGGCCACTCCCACCCCGACTGTCACCCTCGATTTCTTCGAAGGCCCGCCCGACTCGTTGATGATCTTTCCGCTGGCGATGGCCGCGTTGGGAACCGTGATCTCGACGTCGTCTCGGGTCATCATTCGCGTGCTGCGAAGTCCGATCTTCGTGACACGCCCGCGCTCGCCGCCGTCGAGATTCACCCAATCCCCGGTCTTGTAGGGCGCGTCGGCGATGATCGACAGTCCCCCGAAGATGTTGGACAGCGTGTCCTGCGCCGCCAGCCCGAGCGCGAGGCCGGCGATGCCGGCCGATGCGAGCCAGCCTGTGATGTTTAGATTCCAGGCCAGGAGCAAGAAGTAGGATGCCGCACCCAGCAGGATCAACCGGGTAAGGTTGTCGAACAGCGGCAACGTCCGATCGTCGATCCAGTCGGCGCCGAGCACCGCGTGACCCATCTTCCCGTGAATCAGAGAGATGACCCGAAGTCCGGCGACGGCCCACACGAAGATCGCTATGGTCTGGGCGATGCTGTCTGTCCAACTGATCACGGCGTCGGGCGGACCGAGGATCAGCAGCGCCATCCGCACGCCGAGCAACAGGACACTGAGGAAGATCGGGCGGTGCAACGCATCGATCAGCTTCTCGTCGAAGTCGGTGCGCGTGCGCCGGGCCAGTCGACCAAGGGCTCCACACAGAAATAGCTCGATGAGCTTGGCTAGAACCACCGAGGCCAAAGCGACGGCCAGCGCCAGGACCACTGGGTGCTCCAGCCATTCGGGCGCCGACGAGAGCAGCGTTTCCACGGCCGTGATTCTATGCGGTAGGAAGGACGCGGAACAAGCGCTCAGCGGTAGGTCAACGTCACGATCTTGATCGTCGATCCGCAGTGAACCAGGCCGTCGCCTGGGCCGTTACTGCGGACTGTCCCTTCCAGCGCGACTCATCGCGACAAGTGGTCGCGTTTCCCTGCGGCCGCGACTTGCTGCCGTGCCGGCTTCCCCGAGCCTGCATCGAGGCGTCCGACTCGACGCAGCGCATCCCGCAGGACGAACTCGATTTGGCCATTGAGACTGCGCAGATCGTCGCCAGCCCAGCGCTGAAGCGCCTGCAGCACGTTCGGATCGATCCGCAGGAGAAACGGTTTCCGTGGCGGCATATTTGGGTGCCGTCGTACGTTGCACTACTGGTGAATGGTTCCGGTGTTCACCACCGGCTGAACTGAGCGTTCGCCACACAGCACGACGAGTAGATTGCTCACCATATTGGCCTTGCGCTCCTCGTCAAGATTAATGAGCTGTTGGCTCGAGAGCTTCTCGAGCGCCATCTCCACCATACCGACAGCTCCTTCGACGATCAGTTGGCGCGCTGCGATGATGGCCCCCGCCTGCTGGCGTTGCAGCATCGCCGCGGCGATCTCGGGAGCGTATGCTAGGTGGGTGATACGTGCCTCGAGTGTTTCTATTCCGGCTTGGTGAAGCCGTTGCTGGATCTCTGTCCGCAGGTGACCTGCGATCGTCGCCGTGGCTCCTCGTAGCGAGAGCTGTCCTTCATCCTGGGTGTCATAGGGGTATCGCGTGGCGAGATCCCGGACCGCGGACTCGCTCTGGACGCGAACGTAGTGCTCGTAGTCGTCTACCTCGAAGATCGCCTCCGCCGTATCAACGACTTTCCAGACGACCACAGCTGCGATCTCGATGGGGTTGCCGTTGGTGTCGTTGACCTTGCTTCGTTCCGTTTCAAAGTTGCGAACCCGGAGTGAGACTCTACGCTTTGTGCAGAGCGGGTTGGCCCATCGCAGTCCCGCCTTCCGAACGGTGCCGACGTACTTGCCGAAGAGTTGAAGAACGCGACCCTCGTTCGGGTTGACGACGAAGAATCCAACGAAGAGAAAGCCGTCCACTACCAGAACCACGCCCGGGATGATCGCCAACTGTCCGCGCGTTGCGCTATAGATGAGGAGAAACACGGCGACGACGAGAACTGCGACGAGGATGCCAAGCATGGGCCAGCCGGGTTGCACCGTGCGAGTTTGCTCTTTCATGCCCATCAATGGTCCTCCCTATTGAATGATTTCATTATGATATCATATTGAAATCTTGTCTGCAGAGGAAACTCTGATGAGCGATGTCACCGTCAGGCGGGAGGTCAAGGACGACCTTCAAGCCATAGATCGGGTGAACCGCGAGGTATTTGGGACGGGGGAGGAGGCGCTCATGGTTCGGACCGTTCGGGAAAGCGGCGAACCAATGATCTCGTTAGTGGCGATCGCGAACGGAAACGTCGTAGGCCATGTCCTCTTTAGTCGGGCGACGATCAGCTCGGACGGCAGAGAATGGCCTGCCGTTGCGCTGGCTCCCATGGGCGTTCTGCCCGAGTATCAAGGGCGGCGGATAGGCAGCAAGCTCGTCGAACGCGGTCTCCAGGAATGTCGGGACGGGGGCTACGAAAGAGCTATCGTGTTGGGGCACCCGTCCTTCTACACGCGGTTCGGGTTCAGACCAGCGCAGGAGTGGGACATTCGCTGGGAACACGCCCCGCCGGTTGAGGCGTTCGTGGCGGTGGCGCTGGTTTCGGGCGCGCTGGAAGAGTGCTCGGGCATCGCTCGATATCAACCTGCGTTCGATCCAGCAGAGAACGGCGACAAGGGTAGGTCCTGATAGGCGCGCCCATTGTGTAGACCTTGGAGCGTGACACTGCCAGTCACTGAACAGTCGAGCGCTCGCTGGCCTGCACGAGGTCGCCATCGCCGAGATTCCGGGCAACGTTGAACGGACCGGTGATGACCATGTCGCCTTCGTTGAGGCCGACTAACACCTCGACGAATCGCTGGCCAGAGACGCCGGTCTCGATAGGCACGAACTCCGCTCGATCTTGCCGAACGACGAAGACGCCCAGCGAGCGAGTGGTGTCAATGCCGGACCCTGCGGTGTTCAGACTGTCCAACTGGTCTTCGGTCAACCGAACCGCTCGCACGACCTCGCCCGCGTCATCAGTCTCGATCTCTCGGATGGTTGTCGCCTGAATCGGGACCGCGATCGCGTCTGCCCGGCTGGCCGTCGTGATGTCAACCGTGCAGGCGAAGCCAGCCCGCACGCCCGGTGTCTCCTCGTCCAGCGTCACCACGACCCGATATGCTGTGCCTTGCTGGCCACCCGCCTGGAGGGCGCTGATGCCGACCTCCGTGACCCGTCCGTCGTAGGTGTAATCGGGGAACGCGTCGATCGTCACCCTGGCAGGCTGCCCCGGACGTACGGCCGGAACGTCGATCTCATCGACGTTCACTTCGGCATCGAGGATCGAGAGGTCCGCGATCGTCAGTAGGAGCGTGTCCGGGTTGCTCATCGTGCCGACGAGCACGCTCTCGCCCGTTTCGACGTTACGCCGGCTCACCACGCCGTCGATCGGCGAGACCATCGTTACCTGCGTGACGTCGTACTTCGCACTGTCGAGCAGCGCACGCTCCTGGCGGACCCGCTGCACGGCTGTCCGGACCTCGACCTCCCGTGCCTCGAGCGCATGCTGCTGCAGCTCGACCTCTCTGATGGCCTGGTCGTACGCCTCGCGAGAGATGAGTCGCTGCTCCCACAGCTCCCCCTGCCGTTCGAGGGTCTCCCGAGCCAGATCTAGGCTGACGGCCGCCGTCTGGACTCCGACTTCGGCCCCTTCCTGTGCGGACTGGGCGGCGCGGAGCGAAGCCTCGCTTCGCGTCAAGGCGGAGCGCACCGACTCAGGATCAATCTCGAGCAGAAACTGTCCCGCTGTGACCCGCTCGCCCTCTTCGACCTCCAGCCGGGTCACCCGCCCCGCGACGCTACTGCTGATATCAACCGACAGTTTGGGCTGGATCGTTCCAGAAGCGGAGACAATCTGCAGAAGGGTCCGGCGGGCGATCGGTTCGACCGTGACCTCAGGCGCGTTTGATCGCTGATAGTTCAGGTTGACAAAGATGAGCGCCGCACCGGTAGCGATCACCAACACACTAACAAGAAGCTTTCGCATGTGAATGACGTCAACTCGTGAACAGTCCCCAACCGACTGCGATCCCAGTGGCAACCGCGGCGTACAGGAGGAGAAACACCGCGGCGATCGGACCCGACCGACGCGTCGCGAAGACCGACAGGCCAATCGCCAACAGCACCACTTGCCACACGATGAACAGGTCGACGGCGCTGAGAAACCGCACGGGGAACGTGGCCGGCTCGAGCATCGGCACGAACGCGGCGAGCGTCGATGGGCTAGATAGCGCCCCGCGGGCGTAGTTGAGTGGCGTCTGGAACAGCTGCTGCACAATGCCGATGACCCCGACATGCACAACCACGGCGTACACCTGTACGAACGACACGCGGGCGGCAAGAAACGCGTTTGCGAAAGTAAACAGAAGGCCGCTGAGGACGAGGGTCACGACGGGGATCGTGAAGATGAGCGTTCCCGCCTGCAGGAACGCGGAGGAGTTGGTGGCCTGGGTTATCTGAGCGAACTGCTCGTCACTGAAAGTCAACCCGAGTTCCTCAAACGTGGTTTGCTGCAGCGCGACGAGCGCCTGCTGACCGACCTCGGTGCTCATGAACGCACCGGTGATGAGTGCCGGAACGGCGGTCGTCAGTGCCAGCATCCCCAACCACTTGGGAGTCGCCATCACCGCCTCGAACGTTGGCCGGGGTGACCAGATCACACCGAGGGTTCGCCGGAGGAGGCCTGGCAGCGACGGTCCGCCCACGGGCTTCGGTGACGTCATTGTGGTGTCTCGAGGCACGCCTGACCACCGTCTCGCTCTGGGACGTGTTCTTCGCGATGTGTCGCTGCGCAAGACGTGAGTATTGTCACGTTGAGGTCGAGAATAGCAGACATCCCGTTCGCCCTGACCGTCGGAACGGGCGGTAAGTTGACATGGTCGGGCCAAGCCGGGCAACAATACAGCCGTGTTGCGCGCCTCCGCCCTGCCGAGCTTTGCCGTCGGAGTGGCCTGGCCGCGCGCGCGTTCGGAATTCTGGCCGATGGGAGGACCAGTGACGCCTCGGGGAACTCAAGCTCCTCTCACCTCCCGGAGCGGCGAAGGTAGTATAGGGGAAGATGTACACGGGTCGTGATTGAGCACTGGCAAGAGCACCCCCTGGGGCTTGTTCATCTACTAACTGCGGTCTTGGCGATCGCATTCGGTACGGTCATTGTCTTCATCCGTAAGGGTACCCGAGTGCACCGATGGCTTGGTCGCGGCTACGTTGCGTCGATGCTGGGCGTGAACCTGACGGCATTCGTGATCTACGAGTTGTTCGACGGATTTGGCCTGTTTCACTGGATGGCGCTCGCCAGCCTTGCGACAGTAGTGATCGGCTATCTTCCTACGTGGCGTAAGAACTCTGGTTGGAAGGTCACGCACGCCTACTTCATGACGGGTTCGTATGTCGGCTTGCTTGCCGCATTGGCTGCGGAGACCTTCACGCGTACGGCGGTTCTGCCGTTCTTCAGTGCTGTGGCCGCTTCATAGCTTGCGGTGATTGCCGTGGGCGCGTGGTTGATGCGGCGCTTGATACCGCGCCTCGTGTAGCGGGCGGGCAACTCTCAAAGTGGGTGCCCGCGATAGAGGCCCATGCACTGGCCGAATCGCATGCACGCCACCTGGGCTCCGTCATCCTCTTGCACGTTCTGGAATGAAAATGAATAGGAAGACTTTCGCCCGCGAGGGTCTGCTGGTCGTCGGCCTGGTCGGGGGCTGGTTCGTTCTTCTTCCGGTCCTGGCGTTCTTCTTCTACTCGCCCCATGAAGGGGGGCCGATCCACCTTGCTGGTCTGCTCTTGAGAGACCTGTTCGTGGATCTGCGGCCGGGCGTCTGGCTCCTCGTCTTTGCCCCCTACATCCTTTTTCAACTCGTCCGGGTTGCGCTGCCTCTAGCTGGCAAACAGCACGCCCCCAAGCAGAACGTAGAACGTGACCAGCGGTAACTCCCCGAGCGCTACGCCGCAGAGAAAGATCCACACATTCATTCGCAACGTTCCAGCCACGTAGCAGATGATGTCGGTCGGCACGAATGGGAACGCCGACCAGGCCACGACGATCCAGAAACCCTTCCGGCGCATCTGGTTCTCGAGCCACCGAACCCGAGTCTTGTGCCGGCGCTCGAAGAGCGCGGTGAGACCGAGAAACTCGAAAAAGAAATAGACCAGCACCGCTGAGGCGACGATCCCGGTCAGCGAACTTGCCATGACGAACCACGGCCGGTCCGGAAACAACAGCGTGCCGACAACGATGAGCACGGTGCTCGGGATCAGCGTGAATGCCCTGACGATGCTGAGCACGATGTATCCCAGCAAGACCGGCCCACCCGATTGACGGAGCGCGTCGACGAGCCCCTCGGGACTCGTCAGTCTGGGATTCACCGCGTAGAGTGCCAGCAGCGCCAGCGTCAACAGCACCCAGAAGACAAGTGCGACCTGGTGCGTTCTCGGCACACGCACATGGTATCCCGTCGGCTCTACACCGGGTCATGAGGGGATGTCCACTGTCGCGCGGATTCGTTTCCGGGAGTGCCACACGCTCCACCGGCGGAGGGCACGCACGCTTCCTGCAGCCTTCACGAGGCAAGACGATCGGTCCTTCTCTCAGCACGACGCTCACACTAGCAAGGGCGGCAGACTCAAGGGCCGTCCGTGCTCACTGTTCGCTGATCGCGTAGAGGTATCGGTGTCCGCGTAGGTAGATGTCGCTGTCCACCAACGCCGGCGAGGGGCGTTGGTGCATGACTCGAAACTGACCTGCGGCCGTCCCAACCCAAAGGCAACTCACCGACCAACGCTGAACGACTCCGGCCGACCACGCTCGGTCATCTGATTCAGAACGTTGCACGCGATCACGACTTCGGTCACTCGCCCGCCTGGAGAGCGGGCGTGCAGACCACCCCCGATGATCGATTTGTACCGAAAGAAGGCATTCTCCACCCGGGCTTGCCGATGATAGGCGCTCTCTTTCTGCCACCGACGACGGCCGATCTTCTTTATCTTCGTGATCGTTCGATCTCGAGCGCTCGACCGCGGTCTCCGTCGAGACACACGGGCCGTCTTGTCTGGTGGGACCACGACGGTCGCGCCCCGGGCCGTCGCTACGTCGTAGAACCCAATCGTGTCGTAGGCTGCGTCGGCCGTGACGCGTGCGATGTCGGTGTCGACTGCTTCGATTAAGCCGATGCCGGTCGTCGCGTCATCGACCGTTGAATCGGTCAACGTGTGGGCCACGATCACCCCCGACCGGTCAACGCCAAGGTGGAGCTTCTTCCAGCCCCGCTGGCCGCGACGGCCTTGCTTCGCCGCGGCCCATTCCCCTTCGCCCACGATAGAGAGGCCGGTGCTGTCGACGATGAGATGGAGAGGCCCTCTGGCCGCGACGCGGTGCAGCGCGACGTCGAGGTGCCGACTGCGGCGAGACAGCGTGGTGTGGTCGGGCGCGTCGAGATCGACGTCTATCAAAGAGAGGACCGACCGCAAGAAGCCCTTCGCTTGGCGCAAGGGCAACCGGAAGATGAGCCGAAGCGTCAACGCGGTCGTGATCGCGAGATCCGAGAACCTCCTTTGCCCCCCGGGTTGACCGGACGGCGACGGGCACCACGCGTCCCTCGCGTCGGCAGAGAGCCACACGGTCACGTCGCAGCGCTGCACGAGCGCTCGCTCGTACGCCCGCCAATTCCCCACGCGATATTTCGTTTTGTACTTCGGATGAACCCTCGACTTTATGGCGAGATCGTGGACCGCCGACCGTCAATAAGACCAGCGGATCGACGATCGCCTACTGGTGCGCGGCTGCGGAGCCGTGCACCAACGCCTCGTCGACCCGATGTGACCGTTCGACCTTGCCGTTCAGGTGAGGCGTCCGTGGGCGGATATAGACGTGGCGGATGTCCTGGTCTTCGACGTGCCAGTGGAAGCGAGACTGAAACTCGGCCCCGATAAAATGATGGGCTGAATGCTGCGTGGTCGAGACCGCTGGCACGATCCGCGCGATCGGACGGGATGACAACGGCGATGCTTACATCAGGCTCGCCACGGAGGACGAATTTGTCTCGGTCGAGTTCGGCGCCGCCAAGGGCATTGCGCCTCAGGCCTTGATGCTCTTTTGCGCATGAAATCGCACCGACATATCAGGGCCTGGCGCAAGGATGGGAATGGGACTCGCGGTCGCCTACGATCGAGCCCACAGTGGCCTACCTCGCCGATCTCGTCATCTATCCATCGTCAGGCGGATCGGTAAACACAAGGCGACAAGGGAAGAGTAATCGGGCGCTAACCTGAATACGCGGTCGCACTCGCGAGTATCAATCGCGTTATGAAGTTCCGCATATCCCGCCCGTTCGTCTCCACAGCGCTGGAGGGAAGCGACGGTGCTGCGCGGCTTTGTAGCCTTATTGTGTCCGCGCATCGGTCACGTTAGACTGCGGCGGTTGTTCAGGTATTGGGTTATCTCGTTCGGCCTACTGCCTGTTATACGGCCCCGCGGTTGGCTCTATGCTTCTGACCTGACGAGTCGAAGGGACGATAGAGGTGGACCCCATCCTTTGGACAGGTTTGCGTCACAGCTAAGGTGGAATCCGGGTTCATGATTCACGCGACCTTGGGCTGACGGGAGACGGGGCGTAGCCCCGGGCTCCGAGCAACCCCTCCGTTAGTGTACGCCTCCTGCGGCGTCCGGTCGTCGAGCGCAGCGTGCGGTCGGCGCTCGTTGTAGAAGTCCATCCACGAGCTGATCCCACTCCGGGCCTCGGAGCCGGTGGCAAACTCGGACAGGTAGACGCATTCGTACTTGAGTGAGCGCCATAGCCGCTCGATGAACACGTTGTCCATCCAGCGGCCCTTGCCGTCCATCGAGATGCGAATGCCCGCCTCCGTGAGCACGTCGGTAAAGTCGACGCTCGTGAATTGGCTGCCCTGGTCGCTGTTGAAGATCTCCGGAGGGCCATAGCGCTCGAGCGCCGCGTGCAAGGCCTCGACGCAGAAGCGCGCATCGAGCGTGTTGGACAGCCGCCAGGACAGCACCGTGCGGCTCGCCCAGTCCATCACGGCGACCAGATACAGAAAGCCCCGCTGCAGGGGAATGTCGGTGACATCCGTGCACCACACGTGGTTCGGCCGTGTGATCGGCAAATCGCGCAGCAGGGAGGGATAAATCCGGTGCGCCGGGTGCGGCTGAGACGTCCGGGGCCGCTGGAAGAGCGCGTGCACCCCCAGCCGCCGCATCAGGCGGCGCACCCGCTTGCGAGAGACCGTGTCGCCCTGCCGGCGGAGCCAGCGTGTCATCTGACGCGAACCGAAAAACGGCGTCTCCAAAAACTGCTCGTCGATCAACCGCATCAGGCGCAGGGTCAACGGGGTCTCGCCCGTGCCCTCGTCGGAGAACGACGAGCGGGCGATCGACACCAAGCGGCACTGCCGTACGATGCTGAGCCGTGGGTGGTTGGGATCGACCATCTCGACTCTCCGGCCGCGGCTCACCGACCGAAGGCCTTCGACAAAAAATCCCGCTCGATGACGAGTTCTCCGATCTTGGCCCGCAGCTCCCTGACCTCGGTCTCCCGAGCGGCCTCCTGCCGCTCGTGGTTCTCCGAGAAGCCGACCAGCACCGTCTGTCGAGCCTTCTTCTTCCAGTGGGCAATCAGGTTCGGATGCACATCGTAGCGGGCCGCCAGTTCCGCCATCGTCGCTTCCTCGCGAAGCGCCTCCAACGCGACCTTCGTCTTCAGCTCAGCCGGATAACTCCGTCTCTTCCGTGGCATGCCAGACTCCTTCTCCTTGGTCTGGATCCCACCTTAACAACCTGTCCGAATTTCGGGGTCCACCTCTGATGACGCTGGGGAGCGCCATAAAGAACAGGGCGGACAACAGGAGCCGCGCCCAATTCTTAGGGGATTCCTTCAAATTAGAAACCCTGTCGCATGGAGAGTATGACAAAGAACCCAGCCCCTACGACCACCAGGACCACAACAAGCATCACCCATTCTCTCGGTGCGGATGCCCCCGACGTCCCCCCCATTTTGAGTAGCACTTCGGTTTAGAGTCCGATCATCCGGAAAGGGAGATCGGACGTGAAGAAGCGATTTACGGAAGCGCAGATCATCGGGTTCCTGCGGGAGGCCGAGGCAGGCCTCCCGGTGAAGGACCTGTGCCGCCGGCACGGGTTCTCGGAGGCCAGTGACTACCTCTGGCGGAGCAAGTTCGGCGGGATGAGCGTCTCGGACGCGAAGCGCCTGAAAGAGCTTGAAACCGAAAACGGCCGGCTCAAGAAGCTCTTGGCGGAATCGCAGCTCGAGATCGAGGTGACCCGCGAGGTGCTGCGAAAAAAATGGTGACCGCACCGGTTCGACGAGAAGTGGTGCGGGAGATGGTCGCGCGGGGCCTCAGTGAGCGCAGGGCCCTGGCCGTGGGGCGGATGAGCGCGTCGGCCTTCCGGTACGTGCCAAGGCCCGATGGCAATGCGGTCGTCCGGGATCGGATCGTTGACCTGGCGCAGCGACATCGACGCTATGGGGCCGGGATGATCTATCTGAAGCTGCGGCAGGCCGGCCACGTCATCAATCACAAACGGGTCGATCGCCTGTACACGGAGGCCCGGCTCCAGTTGAAGCGCCGTCGACGCAAGAAGATCCCGATAGCCGACCGCCAGCCCCTGGTGCGCCCCGAGCGTCGCAACCAGGTCTGGTCCGCGGACTTCGTCTTCGATCGCACGGCGGATGGGCGGGTTATGAAGTGCCTGACCATTGTCGACGACGCCACCCATGAGGCCGTGGCGATTGTCCCGGCGCGGGCCTTCGGGGGACTGCCGGTCACCCGCGTCCTGGACCGCCTGGCGATCACCCGCGGACTTCCGCAGATTCTCCGCACGGACAACGGGAAGGAGTTCTGCGGGCGCGCGATGCTCACATGGGCGCACACGCAGGGGCTGACCCTGCGTCTCATTGAACCCGGCAAACCGAACCAGAACGCCTACATCGAGTCCTTCAACGGGCGCTTCCGCGACGAATGCCTGAACGAACACTGGTTTACGACCCTGGCCCACGCCCAGGCCCTGATCGAAGCGTGGCGCTGTGAATACAACGAGGAGCGACCGAAGAAGGGTTTGGGCGGGCTGACGCCCGCCCTCTACGCGAAGCAACTGGCCGCGGAAAGCAGTACAGTCAGCCCCGGACTCTAAAGCCGACCGCTACTCAAGGCGGGGGGATGTCGCTGTCTACCCTGCGTTGATGGCCACCTTGGCGACCATCAACGGTGGAACCTCCACCGTCGTGCGCCCTTTGGAGGGCGGTGGGAGGTGGCGGCGCCGGCGCAGCGGGCACCGATCACGACGACGTCGTAGCTCTGCAGCCGTGTCGCCTCAGTCGTCATTTCGGGTCGGCGCGCTCTTGGAGATTCGTCCAGACGCCGCGTGGGGTGAGCTTACTTCATGAAGCCCGTTTGGACGCAATCTCTCACCGGCGGCTAGGAGTGAGCGACCTCCAGCGCGACCTTGCCGCCCCTTCTTATATAGAGAGTGGCCTGTCGGTGGGGCCGTATCTTTGGCGACAGAAAGGCGATGCTTCGCCGTTTCTGGCCCAACATGGCGCCGATGCCGCTAAGTGGTGTGCTGGGAAGGAGATGGCACGCCCGGCAGGACTCGAACCTGCGAGCCTCGGCTTAGAAGGCCAAAAATAGTGACACGCCGGCGCATGACGTTGAATCATCCCCGGATGCCGGGCGGAATCGCTCATCACACGACGGTCATGTCTGACTGTCCGTGGCCTGTCCACACCCACCGCTTTACCCCGCCGCTAACGGGAACTTTGTACGACTGATATGGAGAGACCGTTGTCAAGTGTTCGTATTTGAGTCCTTTCGTGTCGGTCCGTTGAGACTCCGTCAGCTGATCGGCCGAGCGGCAACGACGATGAATCAGTCTGATATTCGCGGGTTCGAACCGCATGTCCATGATTCGTCGGGAGCTGCCTCGCTCTAGTCGCGCGAGTTCGAGACCGGAGTCGTCTATCGCATAGTCGCCTCGAGGGTTCTCCTTTCGACGTCGGCCGATCAGATCACGGCGTCAAGGCCGCCCACAGAAAGCCGCTGAGTTCGCGTGCGACCGCCGTGACGACCTTCGGGCGGGACTTGCCGCGTTCCGTGAGTCGGCGAAAGCGTCGGCATAACCGTTGTTGGGCGGTCCACGCAAGTGCGACGCTCGTCGCAGCCGCCGCCTGTTGCCGTCTGCGGAGGCGTTCACCGACGAACGGGTGATGGCGATAGTGCCACGCCGCCTCGATCAAGACTCGGCGCAGATGGGCATTGCCGGTCTTGGTGATGGCGCCACGCGCGCGGCTCCCCCCACTCGAGTGTTCGGAGGGGACCAAGCCGACAAAGGCCATCACACTCGGGGCGGTCGGAAACCGCCGCGGGTCGCCCAGCTCGGCCGCGACCGTCAACGCCGTGAGGTCATCAATGCCCCGGAAGCAGCGGAGCCGCATCACCCGGTCCCGCAAGGGCTCGAGGACGAGGAGTTCGCGCAGGTCCGCTTCAACCTCCTGCATCCGTGCCACCGCGTCTTCAACCGCGCGCCGATACGCCCGGTACGTCTGGTCGAGGGCGGGGAGCGCCCAGCGCTGCGTCTGCAGCCAGGCGGCATGCCGTTGCGTCCACGCCGTGCCGGCCGTGAAGCGCCGGCCATGCCGGAGCAGGAACTTCGACAGCCGATGGCGGGCGCGGACGACGTCCGCCAGGAAGGCTTCCCGACACCGCAGCAGATCGCGCGCCGCCTCTTCCTGTTCGGTCGGGATATGAATCGCCGTCAGGGCCCCGGCGCGGTACAACACGGCCAGCTGCCGCGCGTCCCGCCGGTCAGTCTTGATGCGATCACCGGGCCGGCGTGGGATGAGCGTGGGCGCCCTGATCTCACAGGGCACGTCCTTCGTGTTCAGATACCGCTGCAACTCGAAGCCACACGGTCCCGCCTCGTAGCAGCACCGCACCGGCCCTTGCCCTTGCACACGCTTCACGAACCGACCAATCGTCGTGACGTCCGAACTCAGCTCCTGCGTCGCCGCTGTCTGATGCTCCGGCAGCAACACTGCGGCCATCACCGATGCGGCGTGCTGATCGAACGCAATGATGGTTGTAGACTCACCCATGACCGACCTCCTTTGTATGCGGCTCTGCGTTGAGCTGTCGCAGGTCCAACGTAACCCGCGACCGATGCAAAGCCGAGGTCGGTCTCTCCATATGGTCTAGTCGGGCAACCCGATAACCGATTGGACCCTTGATTTCGCACGCCACATCCCGGTGGGTATCCCGTCCACTGTGTGCTCCTGGACGATCAGCGTAAGGGCTTGACTGCGCACGCGTTGCATGGTCCACACCGTGGGCCCAGACTTCACTTCCAGGCGGTGTCGAGCGAAGCTGTGACGACGGGGTCCGAGGGTTGATTCCCGAAGTACGAACGCCTGCTGGTACTTGCCAGACGGGCGAGAAAGGAGCACGCGACATGGCTGGAACGGGACGCATCTACCAACGGGGACATCACTACTACATCGCCTATCGCTGGGATGGTCGGGAGTATCGAGAGAGCGCCCGGTCGTCGGACCGGGCGGTCGCGGAACGGCTGCTTGCCCAACGGCTTCTCGAACGAGCCGCTGACGACACGACGAGTGATCCGACCTTCGACACGCTCGCCGCATGGTATCTGGACGACTACGTGGTGCGGGGCCTGCGGACACTCGACACGGCACGCGGCCGGGTGGCGAATCTCCGGTCGGTCTTTGGCGGCCGGGTGGCCACCGCGATCACGACGACCGCGATTCGGGCGTACCAACGACATCGACGGGAAGCCGGCGCGGCGGCCGCCACGGTGAATCGTGAGACCTCGGCGCTCAGCCGGATGTTTCAGTTGGCGGTGAGAGCCCGGCGGCTGCCGGAGCGGCCCGTGTTCCCCGAGCGACTCGAGGAGAACGGGCCACGCCAAGGGTTCTTCGAACACCGGGAGTACGAAGCGGTACGGCGACATCTGCCCGCGCCCTATCAGGACGTCTTGGACTTC
This sequence comes from Vicinamibacterales bacterium, assembly GCA_965223015.1. GTDB lineage: Bacteria > Acidobacteriota > Vicinamibacteria > Vicinamibacterales > UBA8438 > CAUZIB01. The sequence goes on from CBDCVL010000004.1 coordinate 490,122, forward strand.
GCCTACATCAGCGGTTGGCGCAAGCGGGAGATCCTCGACCTGCAGTGGAGCGAGGTCGACGAGCGAGGAGGTGTCGTGCGGTTGTCACCCGCACGCTCCAAGACACGCCAGGGGCGTCTCTTGCCGATCTCCGCGCCGATCGCCGACGTGCTCAGCCGCCGACGGGCACTCCGGCGGACTGGGGAGTCGCGGGTGTTCAATCGGGATCACACGACCGTGCGATCGTGGCGCCGCGCGTGGCCCGAGGCGTGTCGGCGCGCCGGGGTTCCGGGACGTCTGCTGCACGACTGCCGTCGCACCGCGGCGCGCAACCTCGTGCGGGCCGGCGTGCCGGAACGCGTGGCGATGATGCTGACGGGACACAAGACCCGGGCTGTGTTCGACCGTTACCACATCGTGAACGAGCGGGAGCTCCACCAAGCGGGCGCCCAACTCGTGTCGTTTCTCCGAACACAGCCTGGCGTGCACGGCGACAACGCAAGGGTATGAGGCTCGCTCGCGCGTCAGTCTGATAGCGGGTACACTTCAGTCGATTCTGTTGTCTTCAGACTGGCGTGGGGGAGTTCTATGTGTGACGAGTACACATCCAACGATGGGACCGCAGAGGCGAGAAGGCGAGCGGTTCAGACGATTCACGACGTCTTGGCCAGCGTTGAGCGTACCGACCCGGTGGGTGCGGCTCGAGGCCGGCGCGCGTTGCGCGAGCTGGCGCCCAGGCCAGCAGGCCGGCCGCCGAAGGTGGGCGTGGGAGGGTGGAACCACCAAGACGTTCTCGCTCGGAAGGTCCGCAGCATCCTCCGCCATCGCCGCAAGGGTGACCCGCAGTCGGTGACGGAAGGTGTCGACAAGATTCTCGCCTTGGCCTCCCGTCTCGTTCGACCTCGCGTCCTGGCTGATGCGGATAAGACACGACTCCTGAGACTTGTGCCGAAGAGGAAGCCGTCTGAGATTATCCGCGTGCTGCTGAGCCTTCGGTTCAATCTCCCTGACCACACGATTCGAGATCTCCAGAAACAGTCGCATATCGCCAAGCTTCGCTGGGGTTAGGTTTCCAGCGGTGACAAAACCGCATCGGGTTTTGTGCACCACTTCACGCGCTACCTTCTGAAAGGTGCGTGACGCCGCCGTCTCCGGCTGACTGTAATCCATCCGGACTCCGGTCCAAGGACATCACGCACCTCCGCCCTGCTCATGAGGAGCAGAGGCTTTCTGGAGGTGAACGATGAAGAGCAAGCCGACACCACCCCCCCCTTTGCGGACTCTGTCTGACCTGACGAGCGATCCACGCAATGCGAATCGAGGGACCGCGCGTGGCCGCGAGGCGCTTGCCGACTCCCTCCGAGCATACGGAGCGGGTCGTGCTGTCCTGGTCGATCGACATAGTGTCGTGATCGCCGGCAATAAGACGGTCGAGGAGGCGAAGGTACAGGGGCTCGGACTGCGGATGATCGAGAGCAATGGCGCTGAACTCGTTGCGGTCAGGCGATCAGACCTTGACCTGGCGTCGGACGCCCGGGCACAGGCGTTGGCCATCGTTGACAACCGAGTTTCTGAGCTCGGACTCGAGTGGGATGAGGCGGTGCTCCGGGACCTCGACGAAGCAGGGGTCGACTTGTCAAACTTCTGGTCGGATGACGAGTTCGCGGCGCTGCTGGCGACACCAACAGCCGGCTTGATCGATGAGAACGCCGCGATCACACCTGGGCCCACCTCCTTCGTCCGCGGGGACCTTGTCGTGCTGGGTCGTCATCGACTCCTGTGCGGTGATGCTACGTCGGGTGAAGATGTCGAGCGGCTGCTCGATGGGGCCACGCCGCTACTCATGATTACTGACCCCCCGTATGGCGTGGATTACGACCCCGGCTGGCGACACCAGGTGTATCCGGGGCAACGGACCGCCGTCGGCCGCGTCGCCAACGACGACCGACCAAATTGGACTGAGGCGTGGCAGTACTTTAAGGGCGACGTGGCGTATGTGTGGCACGCGGGGCTTCACGCCGGCACCGTGGCCGCGAGTTTGGACGCGGCCGAGTTCGACGTGCGCAGTCAGATCGTGTGGGTGAAGCCGCACTTCGTCCTCAGCCGCGGCCACTATCACTGGCAACACGAGGTGGCCTGGTACGCGGTCCGTCGCGGCGCCACCGCACACTGGTGCGGCGACCGGCGCCAATCCACGGTCTGGGAGGTGCCCGGCCTGAACCCGATTGGCCAGACTGGGTCGCCGGAGAATACGGTCACCGGGCATGCGACACAGAAGCCGATCAAGCTCTTCGAAATTCCCATCCTGAATCATACGCAGCGGGGGGAGACAATCTTTGAGCCGTTTTCCGGAAGTGGCTCGGCCATTGTCGCGGCGGAGAAGACGGGGCGGACCTGCCTGGCGTTGGAGATTGATCCCCGGTATGTGCAAGTGGCGGTCTCGCGCTGGGAGGCTTTCACCGGCCAATCGGCGACTGTGGTAGGAGGTGGGCGATGACCGGTGACGGGCGCACACCAGGGCAGGGTCGCGGCGGGCAGGGGGGCCACGAACCTCGTGCGCGGATTCAGGCTCGCGAGCTCCGGGTGCTGGAGCGCTCGATTCAGGGTCACAGCCAGCGGGAGATCGCGGCGGAGGAGGGCCTGACCCAGGGCGCCGTCTCGAAGATCCTGAGTCGGCTTGAACAGCGGGCCTTGGAAGAGCTCGTCGACCGCGTGGAGCGGCAGAAGGCACGCCAGACGTTGCGCCTCGACTACCTGTACCGGGAGAGTCTCCGAGCCTGGGAGGCGAGTAAGAGCGATTTGACGCGCCGGGTGCAGCGGAAGACCGACCGTGGTCCGGGGACACCCGGCGCAACGGTGGCCCAGTTGGTTGTCGAAACGCAACACGGGGATTCCCGTTATCTCGAGCTGGCTCGCAAGGCTTTGGCTGACCAGCGGACGCTGTGGGGGTTGGATGCCCCGCAGAAGCTCGACGTCCGTGCCAGTCAAGGGCCGTTCGACATCCTCAGCGACGAGGCCTTGGCGGCGGAGCTGACCCGTCAACAGGAGCTCCTCGCGGCGCGTGACGACGCGGCGCCGACGCCAGCTGCCCCGAACGCGGAGGAGGGCCCCGATGACGACCGGTGATCGACGGTACGTGGCGGCGCTCCAAGCGGAACAGCTGAAACGCTGGGCCCGGCGGTCGCTCCGTGCCTTCGTGGAGCAAGCGTGGCCCATGTTGGAGCCGACGACGCCGTTTCTCCCGAATTGGCACATTGATCTGATCTGCGAGTACCTCGAAGCGGTGACCGCCGGAGACGTCAAGCAGCTCGTCATCAACATCCCGCCGCGGTACATGAAATCGCTGCTCGTCTCGGTGATGTGGCCGGTGTGGGAGTGGCTGCAGTCGCCTGAAAGCCGCTGGGTGTTCGTCAGTCACAGTGAGCGGTTGGCGGTCCAGTTCTCCCTTGATCGACGGGAACTGCTTCTGGCGCCGTGGTACCGCAGTCTGTGTGGGGATCGGGTGCGTCTCATGCACGACCAGAATGAGAAGACGGAGTATCGCAATACCCACCGTGGGCGCATGGTGGCGACCTCCATCGGGGGTACCGTCACCGGGAAAGGCGGCAACCGCATTGTCGTCGATGACCCGCACACGCCCCTCGCCGTCGAGAGCGACGCGGTACGAGCGCGCGTGATCGAGTATTTTCTCCGAACGCTGTCGACGAGGCTTGATGACAAGCAGCGCGGGGCCACAGTGCTGGTGATGCAGCGACTCCACGCCCAAGATCTGACGGCCGTATGTCTCGATCTCGGGTACACGCATCTCTGCTTACCTGCTGAGGCGGAACGCCGCACCATCATCGATTTCCCCCGGTCCGAGCGGATCGTCACCCGCGAGATGGGCGACCTCCTGTGGCCGGCGCGCGAGGGCCCGGGGGAAATCGCGCAACGACGAATCGAGCTCGGCGCCTATGCGTTCAGTGGCCAATATCAGCAGACGCCGAGCCCGCGGACCGGCGGGATGTTCAAACGGAACTGGTGGCGCTTCTACGATGAGCTTCCGGGTGATCTTGAGGAGATCGGCCAATCGTGGGACCTCGCCATGAAAGGCGGCGCGGACCACGACTTCGTGGTGGGGCTCGTCGCCGGTCGTCGTGGCGCAAACATCTACGTGGTCGATCGGCACAAGGCCCAGGAGCACGTGTCCGAGACCTTGCGTTCGATTCGACGGGTCTATCGGCAGTATCCGAAGACGCGCACGATTCTGGTGGAGGACTCCGCCAACGGACCCGCCGTGGTCGATCTCTTGCGCGATGAGATCCGCGGGATCATCCCGGTGAAGCCGCAGGGCGGTAAAATTGAGCGGGCGGCGGCGTGTGCCCCAACGGTGGAAGCCGGCAACGTCTACCTGCCGCGCGCCACGGCGCAGAACGGACGGCGGATCCCAGGACGGGTGTGGGTGGACGATTTCATCGAGCAGCTAGCGGCGTTTCCGATGGGGGCGCATGATGACGATGTCGACGCGTTCACCCAGCTCCTGCTCCGATGGCGTCGTCGTCCGGGCGTGTCATCTGGAGAGATCATTCGGCGGATGCTCGTGCATGGGGGCGGTGAACCCTTCCGCCGACCACGATGATTCCGCTGGGCGCTGTCAAGCGAGGATCGCGGCCCTGGCGGAAGTGGGGCTCCACTCGCTTGCGCAGCACGTAGCGATGGAACTCGCGGGGAATGGGATTCGTGTGAACGGAGTTTCGCCCGCAGTGGTGCTGACCCCGTATGGTGCGAAAAAGCGGCCGAGGCCGTAATGTCGCAACGAATTTTCGGGGAGATTTGTAATTCGCCACCCACAGGTCTCCAGCGAAACGCCGAGTAGCGTCGCGTACTCCTGCTGCGACAATCCGATGCACCGACGCAGCTCACGCATCTCGCCCATGTGGTCGCAGGGCACTGTCAGGTTAACGAGTCCAGGCCATGCGAGGGGCACCGTTCGAAACCCGACGTGATCTGTTGATAGCCATCTGGGAGTCGCTCTTGAGGCATGTCCAGTGTGGCTGATAATCTGTGGGAGATTGGAGACAGTGCCTCCTCGGAAGCTGATAGCCGCGGAACCGTTGAAGGTGAGACACTCGTAATCTGGAGAATACGGTGCTTATTCCGGACCATGAGACCGCAGTCGATTTCCTCAACTATGAGGCCATCTCTGCGACCGTCGTGGAGTTGCTTAAGGAGAACCGTCAGCGCGCGCTGACGGTTGGCATCCATGGTGACTGGGGAGCGGGGAAGTCTAGCGTCCTCAAGATGGTCGAATCAGCCGTCGCGCAGGATCAGACTATCGCATGTCTCTGGTTCAACGGATGGGTGTTCCAGGGCTTTGATGACGCCAAGACTGTACTGATCGAAGCAACGATCTCGGAACTGTGTCGCCAGCGCTCGGCCACCGGCAAGGTCAAAGAGATCGGTGCGCGCCTGATCAAACGCATCGACTGGCTCAAGCTTGCCCGCCGCGGTGGTGGACTAGCTTTCACGATTGCGACGGGCGTGCCCTCGCCCGACCTGATCGCCGATGCTCTCGGCAGTCTTCAGCAACTCACCGGCAACGTTGCCTCCATGTCTGCCGCTGACATCGAAGCCAGGCTGAGCGAGACGGCCTCCTACCTGAAGCCTGGTGAGGAACGCAGTGGTCCTGAAGAGATACATCAGTTCCGAGAAGAGTTTGCCCAGCTCCTCGACGAGGCCAAGATCGACCAGTTAGTCGTGCTGATTGACGACCTCGATCGCTGCTTACCAGCGACCGCGATCGACACGTTGGAAGCCATTCGACTATTTCTCTTCGTTCCCAAGACCGCCTTCGTCATAGGGGCTGACGAGGCGATGATCGAGTACGCGGTCCGCCAGCACTTCCCGAACCTACCCCTTGTCACGGGTCCGATTCCGTATGCGCGCAACTATCTGGAGAAGTTGATTCAGGTGCCGTTCCGCATCCCGGCGCTCGGTATACAGGAAGCACGCACCTATGTGACGCTCCTCCTGGTGGAAGCACTCGTCGGGGAAGGCCACGAGGGCTTCGGCGCATTGCTTAGGAAGGCGCGGGAGAGTCTCAACAAGCCCTGGCTCGGTGCTGGCATCACCCAGGCAGACGTACACGCAGTCGATGCTACGCGGCAGGAGCAGCTGGATTCAGGCTTTCTACTTGCGCAGCAAATCGGACCGATTCTTGCCGAGGGTACGAAGGGGAACCCGCGCCAGATCAAGCGGTTCCTCAACTCGATGTTCGTCAGGCTCACGATCGCCGGAGCCCGAGGCTTCGGCGATAGCGTCAACGAGACCGTGCTTGCCAAGCTGATGCTGGCGGAGCGTTTTCAACCAGACCTCTATGAACACCTGGCCACCCTCACGATGCGTTCCGACGACGGTAGGGTGGCGGAGCTGCGTGATTTGGAGACCACTGCGCAGCGAGGTGAAGGAGCGCATGAGACAAAGGGGCCGACAGTCCCGACGGATGATGCTGCCGAGAAGTGGCTCGAACGCGAGTGGGTGCGCCGTTGGCTCACCCTTGCGCCACCCCTCGGCGCAGTCGACCTACGGCCCTACGTCTTCGTCGCACGCGACAAGCGCATCCTCGCTGCCGCCGGAGAGGTGAGCGACCTCGACGGCCTGATCGAGACCTTGAGCGGTCCCGAGATGGCCGCTCGGAGCGCCGAGCCGCAGGTCAGAGCCCTCACACCCGCGGAAGCTGAACGCGCGTTCAGTGCTCTGAGAGAACGCGCGGTGCGGCAGGGTAGCTTTTCCACGCAGCCGCCTGGCTTTGATGGACTGATGATCGTCGCCAAGCATCATCCGCGGCATCAGACAGAGCTCCTCGAACTTCTCAGCAGCATCGATCCTAGGGCTCTGGGATTCTGGATCGTCAAGGGCTGGAACGAAATCCTCACGGAGACCGCTGCCAGGGAGCAGTATGAAGCTCTTCTGGCCCGGTGGGCATCACAGGACGAGAACGAAACGCTCAAGAGGGCAGCGCAAAGCGCCATCTCGATTACCCAAAGGGCGGCGCACTGATGGGGACGTCCGGCTCGTCAGGCGGACCCGGCGGCGGAACACCCCTTGTTCCGTCCTGGCTGGACGACGGCCCTGGGGGGCCATTGCCGGGTGGCGACGGCAATGCTCCTCCCGCCGAGGATGCGGGGACGGCGCCGGCCGACGAGGCGGCTGGCGGAGATGCACAAGGTGCCCCGGCGACGCTGCCACCGATTCCGCCGGTACCTCCTCCGGCACGTTTTCAGAGTGCCCGTCGGAACTTTTCCGCGTTTGCTGGTTCCGGTGGCGGCAACGGGCGTGCTCTGCGGCGGGCTGCACGGGACTATGTGCGCTCCGGCGCTGGCAGCAGCCGCAACGCTACGCGGCGGATGGGGGCTTCGCGTGTCGCAGCCGGCGGAGCACTCGGCATCTTTCGCGGATTCCAGCGCGATGGCACAGACGCCACCCTGCGTCGTCTCAACCTCGGCAATCTGATAGGCCTCCCACCAGTAGACGTCTTCCTCGGTCTCACCGAAGTCGTTTGCCCGGACGGTGGTTCCATAGATGAAGGGGTTCTGTTGCAACTTCGGGCCGGCGACTTCAGGATGGACGGTCTTTGACAACGACTGGACCGGATCCCCATCATGCCCAGCGATAATCCGTTCAAATGGCGTCAGTTCGAACCAGGACTCATCCTCCTGTGTGTTCGGTGGTACTTGCGGTATGCCGTGAGTTACCGCGACCTCGAGGAAATGATGCGCGAGCGGGGCCTGTGTGTCGACCATACGACGATCTATCGATGGGTGCAGCGCTATGCGCCGGAGATCGACAAGCGGTGCCGGCCATTTCTGAGACGCACCACGGATTCGTATCGAATCGACGAGACGTACGTGCGTGTCGGCGGGGCCTGGCACTATCTTTACCGGGGCGTTGATTCCAACGGTGACACGCTGGATTTCTTGCTCCGGGCCACGCGCGACAGGAATGCGGCCATCGCGTTCTTCCGCAAGACGGTCGGTGCGTCTCATACGACGTCCCCTCGCGTCGTGAACGTGGACAAGAACCCCGCTTACCCGATCGCGTTCGAGGCCATCAAACACGAGGGATTTTTCCGACCACGTTCGTCTCTCCGCCAATGCAAGTATCTGAACAACGTCATCGAGCAGGACCATCGATTCATCAAACGCCGTACCCGGCCGATGCTGGGGTTCAAGCGGTTCACCACGGCGTGGCGGACCGTCCGCGGTATCGAGATAATGCATGCGCTCCGCAAGGGGCAGGCGCGGTGGATGGCGAAGGGCGACGTGGTCGGTCAGACGCGGCTGATCCACAAGGTGTTCGGATTGGCCGTGTAGCGAGGTCCACCCAACGGACTCTCGCGCGTGATCCCAAACGTTGCAACAGAACCCTCCAACCCTCAATTGACCACTCGATTCGCTTTCTGACTATCTCGAGCGGCAGCATCTGCTGGCCCGGGGCGCCAATGATCGGCACGGTCGAGCACCGCGACCGCATCGTGCTTCGCTTGAGCTCCGATGTGTCCGTATCGCTTGGCCATGAGCACCATTGTTGAGCCGGACCACCCGAGAATTGAACCGACCACCGTCAGAGAAACGCCGGCTTCGAGCATCCGTGTGCAGGCGGTATGTCGTAGGTCGTGAAGTCGGCACTGAATGCCGCACCGCCTCTTGGCGCGCTGCCACGCCTCTTGAACACTGGTCGTTGGCCTCGTCGGCTCGCTGGAGTAGACCCACGCTGTCCGCTCGTTTGTGGGAAAGCCGTACCGCTCTGAAGGAAACACGTAGTGGTCGGGCTGACGGTCAGGGAACGACTGGGCCCACGTGACCATTGCTTTGAACGCGCGTTCGTTGAGGGGCACCTTGCGCCCGGTTCCCGCTTCGGTCTTGCTGTCACCAACTGTGATCATTCGTCCGACCAGGTCGATTTGGAGCCACTGCAACAGACGCAGCTCCGAGTAACGCATTCCGGTGTTCAGCGCCAGCACGACGAACGGATATACCAATCGGCTTCGGCTTTTGGCACAGGCCTCGAGCAGCGTATATTCTTCTTTGCTGGTGAGCGCTCGACCCTTGTCGTTGCGCACCGGGAGCATCCGGACATCGTCGGCGATCGTCGCCCAGAGCTTGTTGCGACGTAGGACCGCCCGAATTGTGGCGACCTCAAGATTAATTGTCTTGGGGCTTGCCCCCTCCTCAAGGCGGGATTTCTGGTATCCGCTGACGTCTTCTGCGCTGATGTCTGTAATCAACAGCCCTCCCATTGGCCCATTGATGTGTGACAGGTTTATCTCGTGCATCTTGACCGTCCGTGGCGATAGGGCGGGCGTCTTCCAGAGAAGCCAGTTCCTTGCCGCAACACGGAACAGCACTGGAGTCGGCCGCTTTCTGAGGCCGTGTAGGCCCTCCTCCAGCTCCCGCCTGGACTTGCCCCGGTTTCGTGGACGGGTGGACTTGGGTTTCAAGCACTCTGCGGCAGCTGTCTCCTCTCGTAGTTGATGGGTGAACGATAGCCGAGGGCCGAGTGGCGACGGTGCGGATTGTACCAGCCCTCCAGCCACTGGAAGATCGCCATCCGCGCTTCGGCCTGGCTGCGGAACCGTCGCCGGTTGAGCACTTCGCGCTCGAGCGTGGCGAAAAAGCTCTCGGCCATGGCATTGTCATACGCATCGCCGATGGAGCCCATGGAGGGCATCACGCCGGCGTCGCGGCATCGTTTGCCGAAGGCGTAGCTGGTGTACTGGCACCCGCGATCCGAGTGATGCACGACCGCCTCGGGCCGGCGTTGCGTCAACGCCATGTCGAGTGCGGCGAGCACGAGTTCAGTCCGGAGATGCGTCTCCATGGCCCAGCCAACGATGCGTCGCGACCAGACGTCGAGCACGATGGCGAGATAGAGGAAGCCGGCCCACGTCGGGACGTACGTGATGTCGGCCACCCAGAGACGATCCGGGCCCGCTGCAGTGAACTCCCGATCCACTTGATCCAGCGCCCGGTCAGCGGTGGGATCGCCGATCGTCGTGGTCACGAAGCGCCGCGGCCGCAGGCCCTGCAGGCGCGCTGCGCGCATCAGGCGGGCCACACGTTTCTTCCCGACCCGACGGTGGTGATCGTCGGCCAGCTCCGCGTGGATACTCGGCGCCCCGTACGCGCCGTCCGACCGCCGGTGGATCGCATGGATCAGGGCCGTGAGCCCGATGTCCTCCACGGCCCGTGCCGACGGCGGCCGCCCAGCCCACGCGTAGAAGCCGCTGGCGGAGACGCCCAGCAGCCGGCCCATGACCCGGACCGGATAGGTGGCCTGATTCGCTTTCATGAACCCGAAGATCGCTTCGTGTTCGGCGCGGTCTCCTGTGCGAACCAGGCCGCGGCTTTTGACAAGATCTCTCGCTCGAGCTTCAGCTGGCGATTCTCGCGGCGGAGCTGCGTCAGCTCGGCACGCTCGGTCGTCGTGAGGCCGTCGGTCCGCCGACCGGTATCGCGATCGGCTTGAGCCACCCAGTTGCTGATCGACTGGGCGGTCGGTTCAAACTCGTGAGCGAGATCTTCGGGAGTACGCCCGGCCCGGACCAACGCGACCATCTGTTCGCGAAACTCCGGCGGGTAGGGTTTCCTGGTGTTCGGCATCGTGGACTCCTTCTACCACAAGGGTTAGGTGTCCACGGAAGCGGGTCAGGCCCACAACCTCGCTTCTGGGGCAACCCGACGGACGTACGCGTCAGGTGTAAGGAAGCGCGGGTTAACCCACGCTGGTAATCGGCCCATCAGCCGAGGGTCTTGACCACCCAGTGGCTCGGGGGTGAAATCGAAGCCGTGCAGGCGCAGAGGCGTGAGGAGTAGGTATTATCGAGCGGCGGGCTCGGTAACGGCCCCACGCCGCCAGGGGGAGGCGGACATGAGCAGCGAACGATTCGTGTCTGTGGGACTCGTCGCGGTTGGAGCACTGGTCATGTCGGGCTGCCAAACAGAAGACCCCGGAGCCGCGATGCGCCGTAACATCGGAATGGCAGCGTGAAATGCCACAAATGGCGCCTACCGTGTCAGATCGTTGGCGTGATGCTCTACCAGGCGGCGGGGCAAGCGGCCACGTGGGTCTATGAAGTCGAGCGGGAAGGGCGACGCTCCAACGCGCCCCCTGAGAACACAACGGCTGCGGAGCAGTGCGATGACGGTCAGCCCTGATGTCTGTGTTGCTATTGGGCAGATATGCACTCCCGATAGTCGCCGCAACGAGAGCAACTGATTTGGCCAGCTCGGTGCTGTGTCGTGCTTCTGAGGGATCGGGTGACCAGGGTCGCCGAGGACGTGGCAATGAAGATCTCTTCACTGAGGCGGCGATTGCAATAGAAGCGTCCTTTGTGGTCGGCAAGAAATGCTTTGACTCGATCGGCGTGATTCACCCGTGCAAGGCTAGGCGGCATGGGCCGGGTGGGTCAAAGACTGCAACGGGCGCCACGAGGGACCGTCAATGACGCCTGACGAGCGGCACTGCGTAGAGCGCCTTCGATGGCACGAGGATCGGCTGTCCAAGCTGCTTCAGATTCTCGGTGGGGCCAAGTTTGTCGCGAGGCGGGATGATGACATGTTCCGGGGCTTCTACCGTGAGATCAAGCGCGATCTCAAGGACGAGTATGCGGCGGGTGCAGCCAAAGGCGTGGCCCAGTCGCAACCTGAGCGGGTCTGGCTGCAACCGCCGCTCTCTGAGGCGCACACGGCGCTCGTGGCGTCACCCAACGGTCGTCCGATCGGGCGCCAGCTGCTCGACGGCGTCCTCGAGGCGCATGGCAAGGTTCACGATGGGCTCGTGGAGTTGAAGCGGCGCTTGGACCATGCAGGGAACCAGGAAGATGTCTAGGGCTGCGACCTACGCCCATGTCAGCACGTTGGATCAAGAGCCCGAGAACCCGCTCGCCGAACTTCGGCGCTACGCAAGGGCTCGGAGCTGGACGGCTCACGAGTACGTCGACCACGGTGTCTCCGGTGCGAAGGATCGCCGACCGGCACTGGATTCACGGATCCGTGACGCCAAGCTCCGCCGTTTCTCGGTGGTCGTGGTGTGGCGTCTCGATAGGCTCGGGCGGAACCTCCGACACCTTATGCGCCTCGTGCCCACCAACTGACGTGTGAAGCCCGAAAGGCGGTATGGGGGAAGTGTATCGGGCCAGAGAGAGGAAGCTTGACCCAAGAAAGTTTCGTGGGCTCGGCGGGCTCTGGGGTGTATAAGGGTGCCATGCGGGGCAGGCAAGACGGGAATGCCGGACATGAAACGGGCAGACTTCTCACGGCGCACGTCGAGCGTTTGGTCGGCGAGCAATGCGGTGTCGTGTGGAGCTCGGTGATGCCAATCAAGGAGGAAGTGATGCGGAACGTACTGATCGCGGTGGCAGTGGCGGCGTTGGCGGTTCCACTCGTCGGACGAGCCCAGGAGGGAGGCAACGAGGCCGAGGGCTGGGAGACGAGGCTCGATAGCGGCACGGATCCGACCGGCGTGCTTCATTTCAGGACGATGGGGGACGGGGTCCACGCGTCGACGGCTGGTCGCGGTGGCGCCATCTTTTGGCAGCCGAACAGCACGGCGACGGGGAACTTCACCATCAGCGCGTCCTTCACGCAGACCGAGCCCTCGGGTCACCCGAACGCCTACGGGCTGTTCTGGGGCGGCTCTGACCTGTCCGGTCCCAACCAGCAGTACTCGTACTTCGTCATCCGCCAGGGCGGCATGTGCCACATCAAGAGGCGGATGGGCAGCGAGACGCCAACAGTGGTCGACTGGACCGCCGCCTCTGCGATCAACGACCTCGATGCGGACGGGCGGTCGACGAACACGCTGACGGTCGAGGTCGGGAGCTCGCAGGTGCGCTTCCTGGTGAATGACATGGAGGTGGCGACCCTGCCGCGGTCCGAGGTCGATACCGATGGGATCACCGGGCTGAGAGTCACCCACCTGCTGGACGTGCACATCGGCGACCTCATGCTGGGGATGTAGCGTCGACGGCAGTCCGCTCTCGGAGGGAGAGCCCTTGTGCCCACCGACCCGTAGCCATGCTGGATGACACGACGTCAACGGCTATCCGAGACGCGCCATCGAGTGTCGTGCCCCAGCACCGCACGCTGGATGGCTTCGTCGAAGCCATGTCACAGGCGGACGGGATCGGGTTGACCGACGTGGATGCTTTCACGACGCTGATGGTGCGAACCGACAACTCGGTCTACCAGATCACGATCCTTCAACCGCATGCTCGGGAGGTGGTCGTCCAAGGTGGGGCATTCTTTCCAGAACGCACGCGTGCGTGCCTGAGCGGGTCCAGCTTCGGCGGCAGTTGTCTGAAGATGGGCTGGGTCGGTGTCGGCCTGCACCTGGAGGGTCGAGGTCACTGACATCTACTGGGGGGAGGCTCCTCAACCGCTGGCCGATGCGACTACTGAGGCTGAGGCGGTCCCAGACCTACCAGGTGACCCACGGCTGATTCTGCGGCTTTCAGCGGAGTTCTTTCGGCTCAGTCCATCCGGCCAGATGGTGACACTCCTTCATGAAACGATCCGCATGAGCCTGGAGCTAAAGTGGAGACGCCTCCAACAGGCCGACGATTTATCAAAGGGGCATTTCCAAGGCAAGACGAGGTCGGAGCAGGCGTTTGAGACCCAACGCATCCATTTGGCGCGAGGTTTGTATTTATTTCCCGACGAGGTCATGGCCGAGAAACGCTTGCAGCAAGACTACCCAGCATTCGCTGCTGACCGACTCGGTCATTACAACGACGTCCAAGGACGGTGAGATCTTCGAGCTGCACAGCGTTATTCCCGAGGTCTCCCGGCCGGGCTTCTCCGCGGCCGCGTCGGCCACCGTGGCGGCCCTCTGCCGGCAGCACGGTGAAGATCTCGACCGGCTTGTGAAGAACCTGCCGGCGGCCACGGCCAACGCCTCCGCCCACTCGACGCGAGGGTCCCGGCCGTGACACCGCGCCAGAACGGCGAAAGGAGACGAGTACGATGCCACCGCGACGAGCCAGAGTCCTCCCCTTCCCACGACCCCGAGGATCAGCGACAACCCCCACGCCGAAGCCCATCGGGGGTCGTGGCCACGCTGTCAATCGACGCGAAAGAGGTCGCGCGGCTCGTCGCGCGAGACCTCGCCGACGAGTGGGTCAAGGGGCTGATCGCCGACCACCCGCGTCGATCCGGCCCGCCGGCGTCCAGCGCGCCGGTCCCGTGCGGCGCGCCGCGCCGGCATCCGCCCCACGCGCCGTGTCGGAGCACCGGGCTGCTCGCCAACGGCCGGTGTCGGTGGCATCAAGTGCCGCAGGAGTCCCCCTCCGCGTAGGTGCCGTACGCCGACGCAGGAACTCAGCCTAACCCATCCCGACTGTTGCGGTTCTCCTTCTCGATCGGGCCAACTTCAGGCTGCAGCTTGTCCGTGAGCAATGCACCGTTTATAGAGGCCGCAACGATCGCAACTGACAAGGCCAGCTCGGTACGGTGTGACGTTTCGAAGAGATCGAATGACTCGACTAACGCTTGTAGTGGGAATGAAGGTCTCTTGGCTGATGCAGTGGTTGCAGTAGAAGTGTCCACTATGGTCGCGCAGAAAATCCCTAATCCGCTCTGCGATGGCCACCATGTCTGAAAGGCTAGGTCTGCGGGCGGGGTCTGTCAAAGACGCCGCCCTGGAAACTTCTGAAAACGAATTCACACGCGTGCGCCTGGGACACGGTCCGGCAGGGCTGCTACCCGTGACAAGCGCCCCGGCATAGCCGCTGTGCGGTCGCAACCACGGGTTCAGGACCTTTACCGGTCGGGCTGGCAATGCCGCTCACCCTTCGGGACCGCGTCAGTGGTTCATACGCGCGAGCGCGAAATAACGCAGGGGGGGTGACCGTGAAATGCCCGATCTGTGGTAGCCTCGTGCCTCCCAGCACTCGACGTCCGCGGCGGTACTGTTCATCGGTATGTCGTACACGATCCCACGTCCTGTCTCGGCCCGCACGCCGCGCGAAACATCGCCAACCGTTCGAGTGGGTAAAGTGGGAGCCGAAACCCGAGGAGCTGCACCCTCCGTTGGAGCGGTGGCCATGACTGACCAGGTGCGCCACCCCTGCAGCGAGTGCGGCAAGTTATTCATCCTCACGCGGCCCGGCCAGGAATACTGCGGTCAGGCCTGCCGGCGGGCGCCGTCGCGGCGACGACATCGGGAGCGGCTCGAGGCCCAGGCTGCCCAGTCGAAGGCGACGATGAACCGATGGTTGGCCCGAGCCGGAGCGTCAACGCGGTCTTGATCGCGACAACCGAAAACCGCTGCTGCCCACCGGGTTGCCCGGACGGCGCCGGTCGCCACGCGTCCCTTGCGTCGGCAGAGAGCCACAGCGGATGCCGCGGGGCAATTCGCGGGGCAGTGGAGATCTACCAGTCTGGCCTGTTGTGTCCGCCAGGGCCAGGCACGAGCGTCTCATCTCCGAAGGCCCTCGTACTGGCTGGCTTGGCTTGATCTATCGTCGGCGGCAACACGGCTCCAGGACGATCGCTGGTAGCCTCTTCGAGGTACGTGACGGGTTCGTCAGGCCCCACGTTGGCCTTTCTGAAATACCGGCTGCGGTGGCGGAGACGTGGCGTTCTCGGGTCGTATATCGCGCCCTCGTCGGCGTGTCCGTCTGCGAAGTGGAGGCGTGCGATTCTCGGCATGTGTGTCCTGTCCTCCAATCATACTCGCCGGAAGAACGCACGAGGTGCGAAGGAGTCGTCCTCACGCACTACTTATCACTGTCGCGAGACCGGTCCCATACCGATACACGCGCCGGAAAGCCGTGGCGATCTCGCGCTGAGTGAGTTGCGGGCAAACCGCAGCGTCGTCAGGAGGTAGAGGTGGCACACGGACGTCATTGGACCCGGACCCACGACAACGGCTGGGAAAGCTGGGTGTCTCCTGGAGATTCTGGCTTCGTCGCTGGTGTATCGCGGCCGCGCAGCATCGGGCCTGGACGGACGTTACCGCCCCTCGAATATCCCGTGCATCGGAGCTACGTGTCTACCGAGCACGCCAAGGTGGGGGCGGACGCTGAGCTCAGGCGACGCAGTGACCATCCAGCTTGCTCTGGCCGATGTCAGGAGTGGAGTCGATGACCTGAAGACGCAATGCTCATGCTCCCCTTGCCTGAAGACAGACGAACACAGACGCAACCAGGGCCGAGGTTCGTGTCCGGCGGAGGATTGACAGCCTCCAGGGTGGCCGCCTTCCTCGAGTCCGGACTCGCTCTCTAGGAGGAGAAGACCAGCGTGCGGTTCGCTTTTCGCTTGGGGCCAACCACCTTCTGGATCTTTGACGCCATTGCCGACGAGCCTGGACGGACCGCCCGCCTCGAGGGCGAGATCGCCAAGGCGCTGATGACCAAGGCCGACGAACGGCCACCACTATCGTTTGAGGTTCAGCGTCTCAAGCAGGAGCTCGTCCGACACCGTGATGGTGCGCGCGCTCGCCTGGAATCCCCGTTGCGCGAGGATCATCCTCGTGAACTCTTCGGCGATGTCGACGTTCGAGGTCTCAAGCGCGCTCCCGATCAGCGACCCGCGACCACCGCCCTAGCGCATCGCATCGGTGGCTGCAGTCGATGCCTCCCATCGTGCCTCCGAAGGCACCGGCGACGAGTCCACGCCAGCCGATCCAGCAGCCGAGTGGTGCGCTGGTGCTCCTTGACTCTGACTTGCCGCGCACGTCGTCACGGGACTTTCCAGTGGACGAGCGGAGCGCATAGGTGTGGCCGGATGGCGGACTCCCATCCTCCTTATTGGTAGGCACACGTCACCGCCTCCCATTCGACGAAGGACCGTGTTCGCAGCACACGGTGATGCGCCGCCCGCAGCAGACGTGAGGAGCCGGATGCGGAAGAACCCACACGTCCGGATCCGTGGGGGACTGGGGTCAGCAACGGCCCTGGCCTACCCGACCGGTCGCTTCATTACTTCGCGCAGGTCTTGTGGCGCTGCGCTCCCGATGGTGCAGCAGTGGTGCTGTTTGTGAGGTTGACCATGCGAGTGACAAACTTGCGGACGCCGTGGTCGTCGAAGTCAATAACGGTGTACTGTTCGTTGCATTCGATCACGGTCCCTGAGCCGTACTGGTCCTGCGAGACGCGTCTACCAGGTTTGTATATGAACATCCGCAGGGGCATGGTCAAGCGAACGAAAACTCGGCTGACCGACCCTCAAGATAACGGACTCGAGTGCTGTTGTAAACCCGGTATCTTGGGGATCGGTCAGCCCGATTCTGCTGAAGCTGACGATACCACTTTCTGCCCACTTCCTTGTTACATCATGCCGCCCATGCCGCCCATACCGCCCATGCCCGGAGGGCCACCAGCGGGCGCCGCACCCTTCTTCTCTGGGATTTCCGCGACCAGGGCTTCGGTCGTCAGCAGGAGCGACGCAATGGAGCCGGCGTTCTGAAGCGCCGTGCGCACCACCTTCGTGGGGTCGATGACACCCGCCTTCACGAGGTTCTCATAGGTGTCGCTCTGCGCATTGAACCCCTCGTTGCTGTCTGTGGCGTCACGCACGTTCTGCACCACGATCGACCCCTCGAAACCAGCGTTCTGGGCGATCCACCGCATCGGCTCCTCAAGGGCACGACGGAGGATATTGACGCCGATTTGCTGGCCGTCGTCCACCGTGAGATCGTCGAGCGCCTGGACACCGCGTAACAAGGCCACACCACCGCCGGGCACGATCCCTTCCTCCACCGCCGCCTTCGTGGCGTGCATGGCGTCCTCGACACGCGCCTTCTTTTCCTTCATTTCCGTCTCCGTCGCTGCGCCAATCTTGATCACCGCGACGCCGCCCACCAGTTTCGCGAGCCGCTCCTGGAGCTTCTCGCGGTCGTAGTCCGAGGTCGTGTCCTCGACCTGCGTGCGGAGCTGCCTCACGCGGCCTTCGATGGCCTGCTGCGTGCCCCCGCCTTCGATGATCGTCGTGTTGTCCTTGTCGATCGTGACCTTCTTCGCGGTCCCAAGATCCTCGACCTGGAGGTTCTCGAGTTTGAGGCCCAGATCCTCCGTGATCGCCTTGCCGTTGGTGAGGATGGCCAGATCCTCGAGCATGGCCTTCCGCCGGTCCCCAAAGCCTGGCGCCTTGACTGCGGCGACGTTCAACGTGCCGCGCAACTTGTTGACCACGAGGGTGGCAAGCGCCTCTCCCTCGATGTCCTCGGCGACGATCAGCAAGGGACGACTCAACTTCGCCACCTGCTCTAGCAGCGGAAGCAAATCCTTCATCGAGCTAATCTTCTTCTCGTGGATCAGGATGATCGGATTCTCGAGCACGACCTCCATGCGCTCGGGGTCCGTGACAAAATACGGCGAGAGGTATCCACGGTCGAACTGCATCCCCTCGACGATGTCCAGTGACGTCTCCATGGTTTTGGCCTCCTCGACCGTGATGACGCCGTCCTTCCCGACCTTGTCCATCGCTTTGGCGATGATCGCGCCAATCGTCGCGTCACTATTCGCGGAAATCGTCCCGACCTGCGCGATCATGTCACCGGTGACCGGGGTCGACATCGTGCGGAGCGCGCCGACTACCGCCTTGACCGCGCGCTCGATGCCCCGCTTGATGTCCATCGGATTCGCGCCGGCTGCGACGTTCTTCGCGCCTTCGCGGTAGATGGCCTGCGCCAGCACCGTCGCCGTCGTCGTGCCGTCCCCGGCGGTATCGGACGTCTTGCTCGCGACTTCGCGAACCATCTGAGCGCCCATGTTCTCTAGCGGATCTTTGAGCTCAATCTCGCTGGCGACCGTCACGCCGTCCTTCGTGATGGTCGGGGAGCCGAACTTCTTCTCCAGTACCACATTCCGCCCCTTCGGGCCGAGGGTCACCCTTACCGCATTGGCGAGCTGGTTCACCCCTGCGATAATCCGTCGCCGCGACTCTTCCCCGTACACAATCTGCTTCGCCATGTCCTGACACTCCAATCGCTTATTCAGTTTCGTGCGACGCCAGGTTGGCGACGCCCGGGTGCGGTCTCGAGACAGGTGTTACGTGTTCTTCCCGTCTTCAATGACACCGAGAATCTCGTCCTCGCGCACGATGAAATGCTCAGTCCCCTCCAGCGTGATCTCCTGACCGGAGTATTTACCGAAGAGTACGGTGTCACCAGCCTTGACATCGGGAGGGACGACCGAGCCATCGTCCCGCATCTTGCCCTTCCCGACGGCCAGGACCTTGCCCTGCTGGGGCTTCTCCTTCGCCGTGTCTGGAATGATGATGCCGCCAACCATCTGCTCTGTATCCTCGAGACGTTCGACGATCACCCGGTCGTAGAGTGGGCGAATCTTAACAGCCATACACGTGATGCTCCCTTCAAGTTCTTGAGAAGACGCGGGATAGAAGACACCCACTCGCGCACGGCGAGGTGGCAATCACAGCGATCATCTGCTAACCCTAATGCGTCAAAAACTCAGCCGCTCGCGAGGGCGTTGGCAATGCGGGTGAACGTCTGACGCGTCGGGAGATTGTCGGTCATCCGCAACCGCGTCTTGCCACCGGGGCGGACCAGCAGGGCGGCCCGATGAAACAGTTCGAAGCGGAGCGTCTGCACGCTCTGCAGCAGGGGCACGACGGTGTGCTTCCGGGTGCGGCGCCGCGGCGGGGCGCCCGTCTCGAGTTGGAAGTTCGTCAACAGGTTGTGGGCGAGCACCACGAGCTGCTGCCACGCACTGTTGGCGGCGTAGGTCTGGGTCGGGACGCTGTGGAAGGCCAGCCCGGTCTTGAGCTGCGCGATGGTCTTCTCGTGGTTGCCCCGCCCACAGGCGAAGTACCACAAGTTGCGGACCGTCAGCGCGAGGTTACTCGTGACCGCCGAGTATTCGTAGTGCCCATCGTTAGGATCAAACAGGTCGAGCTGATAGTTCTTGGTGGCCCGGTGGTGGACCTTCTTCCGATAGATGGTCACGGTCACGGGGATGTGCCAGGGCGTCTCCGCGCCCGGCACGGCGAAGCCGGTCACGCCGGGCGCCACCGGCACCCAGGTGGGACTGTCCCGGATGTAGCGCTGCAGATCCAGCCAGCGATAGAACGGGACTTTGATGGCATAGCCCACGCCGCGGCCCTGCAACCACCGCAGCACATCCTGGCGGAAAAACGCCCCATCCATGCGAAACCGCAGCCGGGCCCCGCCCGTGCGTAGCCCGACCAGCTGCGGCCACAGGGCCCGCAAGAACGGCAGGCCCGCCTTCCCATCGTGGACGTTGCCCGACCGATTCTTGACCCGCAGGATGTGGGTCGTTTCGGCCAGGTGCGCCATGATCGGGTAGTAGCTGGGCACCTTCCGCTGGTGCGGGTTGTAGCCCCGCGCCGCCCGTTCGACCTGCAACCCCGTCGACACGACGACGCCGTCCACATCGACCGTCCAGGTGCGCAGCCCCAGCGTGGGCAGCAGCTGGCGCACGACGGCCGCGTTGAGGGCTTGGAAGCGGGTGACCGTCCGCATCGTGAAGTGCCGCAGCCACCGACTCAACGTCCGCGCGGTGGGCACGACGCGCACGTTGCCGAACCGCTGGAAGATCGGGTCGTCGGCGACGTAGGCCAGATGCCGCAGGCGCCGGCCGCCAACGATCACCAACCCGACGAACACCCGCACCATCACCACCACCCCGAAGTCGCCCCAGCGCGGCAGGTCGGCAAACGCCTCGCGCACCAGCTGATTGAAGCGACGGGTGCGCAGGTAGCGCTCCAAGAGTTCCAGCCCGGCGTACGACGTGAGGCGAACGTCATCGAACTCCAGCGGCAGATTCCTATTGACACGGGCATGCAAATCGGATTTTCTTCGTCTCACGGTCAGTGGCCTTTCATGTGTGGAAGAAGGCGTTGGGTTGCACCACCTTTCAACCACACTGGAAGGCCTTTTTCAATCCCAAAGCGTCATTGCTCGCTCAGAAAAATGACGCATTAAGGCTAATTATAGCGGACCATGAGGGTCAGGCGGCGGCCTTGCGGCTCGTCACGAATCCCACGACGACCGAGACGGCCTGCGCTTCGCTGCACCAGCAAGACCTGCTGCCCGTCGAGCGACACGTCGTTGTTGGGCACACCACTGCTGTTGCGGTCCCTCAGGTAGGGATCTTCAAGCAGCACGGTTCTCAGGCTCACTGAAGCACCACGCGTTCTACACTCGGGGGATCCTCGTCCGCGAAGTGTGGATGGACCACGTAGATGTCGTCACCGACAACTGTAGCGGTCGTCGCTTGAGTCTCATATGGCGCGACCCCAGCGAGCTGTGCCGTGGCCCAGCTGTCCTCACTCGTCAACGCCACCACGCGGTTACCGGAGTTGCTGACGATGACTAGGTCCTCATCAGCGGTCCACACCATCCCGTCCTGCCCGGGTACCTCCTCCGGAAGCGTCACCGGGGTGGCTCCAGTCGGGTCGTCGAGCGGCACCTTCCAAAGGGCTGCGCCGCCCCCCACAAGGAGATATCCCGAAGAGTGATAGACGATCCCATTGGGTCCGAAGTCATCGAATCGGTGCAGCACCGAGGCCTCATAGTTGGTGTCGACTTGGTAGATCATGCCCATTCGTGTATCGGTGACGTACGCCGTTCCATCCTCGCCAACCGCCACGTCGTTCGCGAAGTAGGCGGCGTCACGGGGAGGGTCGACGATGGCCGCGGCAAGGTCCACCATGGCAACCCGTCCCCCGGTCGTGAGGTTGTACACACCTAGCTTCGCTTGCCCAGCAGTCTCGCCCTCGAACACGGACCGGTCCGAGTTCGCCACCAGTAGACGATTTTGAGGCTCGTCGACCTCAATGCCAACGGACGAGACCAGATCGGGATCACTCACCACGGTCGTCACCTGGCCATCGTTGTGGATGTGAAAGATGGAGCCCTCGGAGAGCGACCCCGTCAGAATGCGACGGTTCGCGGTGTCGTACTCCACACCTTCCGGAATGAAGCCTCCTCGCTCCGCCACAATCATGGCCGGAGGGAGGTCGGGCGCGGGCATGGAAGCATCCGCTTCCGGCATCAAAGCTTCTGGTTCGGGCGAGGGCGGCTCTGGCCCGACCCCGCATCCCACGAACATAGCCGCGGCAACAGTCGTCACAAGAACCTGGTTACGCATGGCAGAGACCCCCCAAGTCTTTTTGAGCGTTGAGAACTCGCCAGAGCAGAGACGGAGGACTCTATCGCCGTCATCCGTCCGACTACAACTCCCATTAGAGCGCTTTTCAAATAGGCCTTGTACTACCTGGGGCGGTCGTGGTACTTCTGCGCGCACGGATGCAGGAGGACTGATGCGTGCCTATTCGATGGATCTGCGAGAGCGGGTGCTACTCGACAGCGATGCCGGAATGAAGGCGGCCGATGTGGCGGCGAAGTACCGCGTGAGCGGGTCGTGGGTGCGGCTATTGAAACAGCGACGGCGCGAAACGGGCGAGGTGGCGCCTCGCGTCCAGCGACATGGACGGCGCTGCATGCTCGAGCCGCACCTGCACACCTTGGCCGATCTGATTGCGGCGCAACCGGATCGCACGCTGGCTGAGCTGAAGGACGCCCTCGCCACGCCCGCGAGTGTGCCGACGGTCTGGCGCGCCGTACGGGCCCTTGGCCTGACCGTTAAAAAAAACGGTCCGCCCGTCCGAACACGATCGGCCTGACGTCGCGGCAGCGCGGGTCGCGTGGCACGCGGCGGCGCCGACCTGGGACGTCGCCCACCTCGTGTTTCTGGACGAAACCGGCATCACCAACAATCTGCTTCGGCGGTACGGCCGGGCACCGCGTGGCGCGCGCGTCCACGACCACGCCCCCTGCGGGCGCCGGCAGACCAGCACGTTTCTCGCCGCGTTGCGGGTCACAGGGCTGACCGCACCGGGGGTCTTCGACGGCGCAATCGATGGCGAGAGCTTCCGCGCTTACATCGAACAGATCCTGGTGCCGACTCTGCAGCCAGGCGACATCGTCATTGCCGACAACCTCGGGGCCCACAAGGTCGCCGGCATCCGGCGGGCTATCCAGGCCGCCGGGGCCACCCTCTGGTACTTGCCACCCTATAGCCCGGACCTCAATCCCATCGAGCTCTGCTTCGCGAAGCTCAAGGCCCTCGTTCGCACCGCACGCTGTCGCAGCAGTGAGACGCTCTGGCCGTTCCTTGGTACCTGTCTCGAGCGCTTCAGCTCTGACGAATGCCGCAACTATTTTCGGCACTGCGGGTACTCAGCCGCCACACGGTCATGAAAAGCGCTCTAATGTGTGGCATGTGCCTGTGTCCTTCTCCCTTTCGATCGCCGCGCAACTTGGCGGGGGCGAGCCTTGGCCTGGTATCAGTCAGCCCTTCAGCGTCTTGATGATCTGGACTCGCTGGTGGCCCGGAACCGCACTCACGGGTCCGTCCGTTATCTGAATCAATCCTGCAGATTCAAGACGACGCAAAGACGACCACATGCGGTCGTCGCTTGTTCCCCACCAGAAGAAACTCTTGACCCGTAGCCGGTTATACAGGGCGAGCGCAGTGATTGACTCAAAGCCACCGATCGTCTCGAGGACGGTCCGATCAAAGTTCCCTCTCATTCCGCCGTCAGTCTACCCGGTCACTCTGGGTGTGCGAAGCGGCTGCAACCTGGTAAGGCACTGTCAAGTTGACGAGAAGAGGGCGTGACGGTCCCTCATCGGCTCAGTTTCCCATCATCGTTCAGCAGGTACGTTACCGCACCGCATTCGACGAACCCCGGGGAAGCGGTGATACAGCCAGGCGGCCTGACGGATGACCGCGGGCGGGAATCGATACCCGTAATAGCTGGGCGCTTGGCTGGTCATCCGCCTACGCTGCCACTCAGCCGATCAGGTTGACACTACCTTGACTACTCTTGTGGGACCACCTTGTCGAGCGACGGGATCGGCGGGACGATCGTCGGCCGCGCTTCCGGATGGTCGGTCTCGCCGTCAGCCGGGCGTTCAGGGGCGTCGGCCGTCACTGCGTCCTCGAGCGGCAACCCCTTGGCGATCTGTCTCACCTGATCGGCGTCGAGGACCTCGCGAATCAGTAGCTCTTCTGCGATCCGGCTGAGCGCCCGCGTGTGGGTCTCGAGGACCTCACGCGCGCGCTCGTAGTTCCGCGTCACGATGGCCGTCATCTCCTGGTCGATGCTCGACGCGGTGTGCACGCTGTACTCGGCGTGCTGGGAAAAATCTCGACCCAAGAAAATCTGTTCCGCTTTCTTCCCAAACGTGAGGGGTCCGATCGCCTCGCTCATCCCCCACTCGCACACCATCTTGCGCGCCAGGTCGGTCGCACGGTCGAAGTCATTACCGGCACCCGTCGTAATGTCGCCTTGGGTCAACTCTTCTGCGATCCGACCGCCGAGCAACATTGCGATCTGGTCCTCGAGATAGTCGCGAGAGTAGTTGTGCTTGTCGGCCTCTGGGAGCTGCTGGGTCAACCCCAACGCCATGCCACGCGGGATGATCGTCACCTTGTGGAGCGGGTCGGCGTGAGGCAGCAACACGGTGAGCAACGCGTGACCCGCCTCGTGCACGGCCGTGACCTTCTTCTCCGCCTCGCTGATGATCATCGAGCGCCGCTCCGAGCCCATCAGGACCTTGTCCTTGGCGAACTCGAAGTCCTGCATCCGGACCACGGTCTGGTTGGAGTGCGCCGCGCGCAGCGCCGCCTCGTTGACCAGATTGGCGAGGTCCGCACCCGATAGACCCGCGGTCCCACGCGCCAGCACATGCGCGTTCGCGTCGTCCGCCAGCGGGATCTTCCGGGTGTGGACCGCGAGGATGCCCTCGCGCCCCTTGACATCCGGCAGACTGACGACGATCCGGCGATCAAAGCGTCCAGGCCGCAAAAGCGCGGGGTCGAGGACATCCGGGCGGTTGGTCGCCGCCACGAGGATGACGCCCTCGTTCGATTCGAACCCATCCATCTCGACGAGCAGGGCGTTCAACGTCTGCTCGCGCTCGTCGTGTCCTCCACCCAATCCGGCACCGCGGTGCCGACCGACCGCGTCGATCTCGTCAATGAAGACGATGCAGGGTGCGTGCTTCTTCCCCTGGTCAAAGAGGTCCCGGACTCGTGCGGCTCCAACGCCGACGAACATCTCCACGAAATCGGAGCCGCTGATGGAAAAGAACGGCACGTCGGCCTCACCCGCAACGGCTCGAGCCAGCAGCGTCTTCCCGGTCCCAGGTGGCCCCGCCAAAAGGACCCCCCGGGGAATTCTTCCACCCAGCTTCTGGAACTTCTGAGGTTCCTTCAAGAACTCGATAATCTCCTGGAGCTCTTCCTTGGGTTCTTCGACGCCCGCGACGTCCTTGAAGGTCACCTTCTTCTGTGTGCTGGACGAGAGCTTGGCACGGCTCTTCCCAAACGACAGCACATTGCTGCCGCCACCGCCCTGCATCTGGCGCATGAAGAAGACCAAGAAACCGACAATGAGCAGAATCGGCGCCCACGAGAACAACAGCGTGGCCCACGGGCTCGTGGCCACCGCGCGCGCGGTGACGTTGACGTCGTGCTCGACGAGCCGATTGACGAGGCCTTCGTACTGCGGCGGGACGTAACTCTGAAAGCGGGCACCGCCCCTCAGGAGGCCGGAGATCTCGCTGCCGGCGAGCTCGACGCTCTCCACCTCCCCGGCGTCAACGTGCCGGAGAAACTCGCTGAAGGGCAGCGCGCTAGCCGCCGTCTGGAACCTTGAGACGTTCCAGATCAAGACAACGCCAACGACGAGCACCATCCAAGGCACGTACCGGCGCAGGGTCCAGTTCACCCAGCTCCTCCTATGCCCCAAGCGTCAAAGCCCTTGAACCCAATGTGCTGAAACACTGCCTCTCGGCCCTGATCACACGTGGCATGCGCGTGGCGAGCAAGGGGTCCGCCTCCGCTGACAGCGAACTGCGGGTGCGCATCGTGCTCCCCCATGATCACGTCGTTGACAGCGAGTTCCTTTACTGACATTCGGCCTCTTGCCATTATGGACGGTATTCACTCCAGACGTACGGCGTCGGGCGGTGAGGAGCCGTTGGGTCGGGGTCGCTGCAGTCCCCATCCTATTCATGTTCATGCACCAACACTCCAAAACACTGGCGCAATCGCCGGACGGTCTCATCGGTAACCGTGATCCCCCGTCGGGCCGGCAGGTCCGCCACGTTCCGGAACCTGAAACCGAAGCGGTGATACAGCCACACGGCGTGACCGATGATCTCGGGCGGGAATCGATAACGCGCAGGCCCTTGACGGACTCCACCTCTTTCGTGGGAAAGGGAACTGCACCGCCTGTCACGTGGGCCCTATCTTCACCGACGGGCGCTTTCACAACACCGGTGTCGCGTGGCACTCACGCACTGTCTATCACTGTCGCGAGATCGGTCCCAGACCGATACACGTGCCGGAAACCGTGGCGATCCCGCGCTGAGTGAGTTGCGAGGTGCTGCTGGCAAACCGCAGCGTCGTCAGGAGGTAGAGGTGGCACACGGACGTCATTGGACCCGGACCCACGACAACGGCTGGGAAAGCTGGGTGTCCCCTGGAGATTCTGGCTTCGTCGCGGGTGTATCGCGGCCGCGCAGCATAGGGGCTGGAAGGACGTTACCGCCCCTCGAATATCCCGTGCATCGGAGCTACGTGTCTACCGAGCACGCCAAGGTGGGGGCGGACGCTGAGCTCAGGCGCCGCAGTGACCATCCAGCTTGCTCTGGCCGATGTCAGGAGTGGAGTCGATGACCTGAAGAGAGGCGAACCCAGACGCGACCAGGGCCGAGGTTCGTGTCCGGCGGAGGACTGACAGCCTCCAGGATGGCCGCCTTCCTCGAGTCCGGACTCGCTCTCTAGGAGGAGAAGACCACCGTGCGGTTCGCTCTCCGCTTGGGGCCAACCACCTTCGGGATCTTTGACGTTTTTGCCGACGAGCCTGGACGGACCGCCCGCCTCGAGGGCGAGACCGCCAAGGCGCTGATGGCCAAGGCCGACGAACGGCCACCCCTATCGTTTGAGGTTCAGCGTCTCAAGCAGGAGCTCGTCCGCCACCGTAATGGTGCGCGCGCTCGCCTGGAATCCCCGTTGCGCGAGGATCATCCTCGTGAACTCTTCGGCGATGTCGACGTTCGAGGTCTCAAGCGCGCTCCCGATCAGCGACCCGCGACCACCGCTGCCAGGAGTCCCGACGTTCGGAAGTCCTGCTGCGCCGCTCACCCCGTAGAGGTTCGCACCCAACTTGAACAGCCCCTTCGGGTTGTTGAAGTTGGCCATGGCCATCTGCGCGAGCTTCACACTCTGGCCGCTGCCGAATGTCGCCACGATGTTGCCCGACTTGTCGATACTGAGCGTCTCCAGCCTCGCCGCCTCAGATCCGTTCTGCGCAATCGAGGATGTCGACGATGCTGTCGCGAACCCTGACAGGTACGGATCACCCACCGGATCGATCAGGTCCCAGGACAGGTTGGAGGCACCGGCGCCGTTGGTCCACGTCGGTGTGACGATCGCGACATCCGCAGGTGCTCCGCCATTGACATCATTCAGAACACCCAGCGCATCAAACGCGACCGTTCCGGTGTCCACACTGAAGGGCGTGCCAGGAGTGCCGCCGAAAATCTCGGCGCCCGGCACGGTGACATCGTAGTCCCACGCGCCCGGAGCCGTGTTCGTGTACGTAATTGTCGCCAGGTGCGTTGCACCGAGCGAGTCGACGATCTGAATGGTCGTCGTAAACGTGTCGCCCACGAGAGCGTCAGCATCCAGATTACTCAGGGCCTGGATCTCCGTCGTCGCAATCGGGTCACGGAGGGCGCCCGGCGGAATGACGATCTCGTCCGGCTGCGCGGACGTCAGAATGTCTCCCGTTGCCGGATCCAGCGCCGTCCACCCGAGTACCCGATCACCATCAGAGGACACGAGCCGGCCTTCGGCGTCGAAACTGAAGTCTCCTGCGCGGGTATAGGCAACCCCGCCGGCCTTGCCGACCAAAAAGAAACCATCGCCCTGGATCGCCACGTTCGTCGGTTCACGTGACGACTCGATCGACCCCTGGCTGAAGGTCGGGGAGATCGTGCCGGTGATGACTCCAAGACCCACCTGCACCGGGTTGCCCCCGCCACCGCCGAGCTTCAGCGTCTGACTCACCAGATCGTGGAATTGCACACGGCTCGCTTTGAAGCCAACGGTGTTGGTATTCGCCAGGTTGTTGCCAATCACACTCAGTGCCACCGAGTTGGCATTCAGTCCAGAGAGTGCCGCCGAAAAGGATCCCATCGCCATTAGACTTGCCCTCCGTTAAGGTTCGACGCCAGTGCGTTCTGCGCGTTCAGATTGAAGGCCGCCTCGATCCGTTCGGGGCCCCACTTCGCTTCCTCATTCGTCATCCTTCTTGATCCCTATCCTTGTGCCGATTCCGTCCTACATGTCTCATCGCACCAACTTCATCGAGCTCCCGCTGTCCGAACCGGCGTAGCGCCTGTTGATGACGGTGCCAGGCCCACTCAAACCACCGCTCGAGTGAGCGCGAGGCGCGCCGTGCATCCCCGGCGCGCTGTCGGGCCAGCTGTTCCGCAGCACAGGACTTTGCCAATCCCTCTCGCTGAACCGCCAGCTCCTTCCTCCGAGATACGATCCAACTTCGGTGCCACTCGCGAGAATCGCCCCACGCCGTTGATTCAAGGGCTTCACGCGCGGCTGCATCGATTCCTCGACAGCCGTCGACGCTGCAGCGACGTTTGTTTCAGCAAGGAGGCGTTCCCGCATGGTCGTCCAATGGAGCCCCGTGCCTCACACCGATGTCGCGTCGAAGCCGCAACGAAGGTGTAACGATTACCGACATGGGCTCGGCTACGCCGGCAGGCCACGGCTTCTCTCGACGCCGTCAGGCGGCGTCACGACTCTACGTCTCAATCCACCGCGATGAAGGGCTCGTCTAATTCTGACGAGACCAGGGTCATTCCGCCGCTGATCGTGGATATGACAGCGAAGCCGATGTCCGTAATACCGAACAACAATGGATGCGCGGCGAGATTGTCCGTTCGGTCGGCTGCGCGCCCGACGACCGTATTGTCGATTCTCATGCTGCTGCCCAGGAATTCCAGCGTGTCGTTGATTCTGTTGTTCCACGGCAAAAAGTTGGTGCTCTCGCCCAGAAAGAAGACCGTCCCGCCACCACCCAGGAACTCTGACATCGCGGTCAGTTCAGCAGGGGTAAAATCGACGCTCGGCACCAGGATGACGAGGAGAGCAACAGCGTCAAGGGTGGCGGCGCTGATACTTCCTGTTGCGATGAAAGAAACGGCGGCACCAGCGTCCTGGTAGGTCTGGTAAATGTCACTTAAGACTTCGTTGACGACTGAGGCAGGAGCACGGTTGAGGCTGAGGGCGACGCTGCTTCCCGCATTCATCGTCAGCACGTTCTGGAAAAATGTCACACTGCCTCGGTTGAAGGGTATCGGCTGACCGCCTGCGACCAACGCACTGCCGATGTTGGCATCGCCCGATAGCACAATGGTGCCTCTCTCCTCGGCAGGCTGACACGCGTCGCCGACCCCGTCCCCGTCACTGTCCGTCTGGTCGAAGGTGGGCATGTCCTGGCAGTTGTCTTCCTCATCAGGGACTCCGTCTTCGTCACGATCGTCGAGGAGTTCGCTAGCGACTCCCCAAACTCGCGTAGGGATGTTTCGAACCGCTCCCCACACCAGACCCCGATCGCGCGCGATGTTCGCACCGGCGGCAAGAGTGGCGACGGAGATCAGGGCGACGTCGTTGGCCCGCTTGCGGTGGCAGATATCAGTCTTGCCCTCCCCCTCAACCGTGCCAACGTCGGCCGACGACCGTGGCGTACGACTGGCGCCTGCGACGCAGGACGTGGAACTGGGCGCCGGGGCACTGCTCCCGTCACTCCCACACACGGTGACAGCAAGCGTGCTGGCGACAACCAGCGGACCGACCACCCGCCGCGTGAGGCGGAAGGAGACGACGCCGAACCTGCGCTGCATACCCTGCTCCATTCGATGGCGAGAGGCACGAATGTCACGTGACGTGCCCTCATGAGTCGTGCACTCATTCCGAGCGAGTTCAGCGGCGTCGACCCGCTACCCCGAAACGACGCCGGGGCGACGGTGAGTCTCGCGGCCTCGTCGTCACGCCGTGACCCAGTCTGACGGTGGTTGGTCAGCTCCACTGCCGCACCTGAGTTATCTCCAGTGCCTGTGGCTCGTGGGCCTACCGCACCTCGGTTGGTGGATGTTGGCCAAGTACGGCGACCACAGTTCACGCGCCACAGCGGCGGCCTAGCCGCGCTCGTCGTGGACGTCTGCGCGTGTCGCGAACTCCGCCAGTGTCTCGACAACGCGCCCGATGATGTTCGTGGGTGTCGAGGCTCCGGCCGTCAGACCGATGGAGAGGGGGCCGCTCCGCGGGAGCCAGTGACGCGCGACAACTTCACCCTGCCGTCCGTCATGCGCAGGCGCGACCTCGCGACCGGTGCTCACCGGTCGATGCCGCACCACGTCCGGCGACACCAGACCGGCGGCGTCGACGACATGAAAGGTCCGCACGCGTGCGGCGCACATCCGCGCGAGGTTGCGCGTGTTACTGCTGTTGTATCCGCCGACCACCAACATCACATCAAGGCGGTGCCCGTCCATTAGAGCGCTTTTCAAATAGGCCTTGTACTACCTGGGGCGGTCGTGGTACTTCTGCGCGCACGGATGCAGGAGGACTGATGCGTGCCTATTCGATGGATCTGCGAGAGCGGGTGCTCCTCGACAGCGATGCCGGAATGAAGGCGGCCGATGTGGCGGCGAAGTACCGCGTGAGCGGGTCGTGGGTGCGGCTATTGAAACAGCGACGGCGCGAAACGGGCGAGGTGGCGCCTCGCGTCCAGCGACATGGACGGCGCTGCATGCTCGAGCCGCACCTGCACACCTTGGCCGATCTGATTGCGGCGCAACCGGATCGCACGCTGGCTGAGCTGAAGGACGCCCTCGCCACGCCCGCGAGTGTGCCGACGGTCTGGCGCGCCGTACGGGCCCTTGGCCTGACCGTTAAAAAAAACGGTCCGCCCGTCCGAACACGATCGGCCTGACGTCGCGGCAGCGCGGGTCGCGTGGCACGCGGCGGCGCCGACCTGGGACGTCGCCCACCTCGTGTTTCTGGACGAAACCGGCATCACCAACAATCTGCTTCGGCGGTACGGCCGGGCACCGCGTGGCGCGCGCGTCCACGACCACGCCCCCTGCGGGCGCCGGCAGACCAGCACGTTTCTCGCCGCGTTGCGGGTCACAGGACTGACCGCACCGGGGGTCTTCGACGGCGCAATCGATGGCGAGAGCTTCCGCGCTTACATCGAACAGATCCTGGTGCCGACTCTGCAGCCAGGCGACATCGTCATTGCCGACAACCTCGGGGCCCACAAGGTCGCCGGCATCCGGCGGGCTATCCAGGCCGCCGGGGCCACCCTCTGGTACTTGCCACCCTATAGCCCGGACCTCAATCCCATCGAGCTCTGCTTCGCGAAGCTCAAGGCCCTCGTTCGCACCGCACGCTGTCGCAGCAGTGAGACGCTCTGGCCGTTCCTTGGTACCTGTCTCGAGCGCTTCAGCTCTGACGAATGCCGCAACTATTTTCGGCACTGCGGGTACTCAGCCGCCACACGGTCATGAAAAACGCTCTAATTCCGTGGCCGCATCCTGACGATCCTGCGTGGCGCTACAGATGGTGTCAAAGGCACGGTAGTGACGAGACAGATCGGCGTCGCCGTAGCGATCGACCATCGCCTGGCGGAACAGGTTGCCGATCGCGAGCGATTCCGTCGTCAGCATGGTCGTCTGGTTCGCCAAGCCGATGCGTTGGAGGTCCCGGTCCGGATCGAAACCCCCCGACGCCGCCTTCCCCAGACGCGCCAACCACACGCGTGCGTCGCCGCCGTGGCGGATATAGTCGCACGCGACCAGCGCTTCTGCGCGATCGAGCACGACCAGATACCTCCCGTGTGGGACCGTCTGCGTCTGGGAGGCCGTGGCGCGCGTCTCCTCATGGTGAACCTTGCCATGAATAATGGCCGTGAATCCCTCCGCAGCGTACTGTCTCACCCTGTTCCACACGTTGAGGACCGATCCACAGGTGGTATCGATCACCGTACATCCCAGGCGCACGTACTGTTCGAGCTCCGCCACGGTCACCCCGAATGCGGGAAGAATGACGACCGCATCACGACCCAGCTGGTCGGCATGCTCCGCAGGGTCGCTCAAGAACCGAATGCCCGCGGCGCGTAGCTTCCCATTCACATGGGCATTGTGAATGATTTCGCCCGTGAGGTAGACGGGGCGGGTGGGGAATCGGCGGCGTGCCTGGTAGGCGTAATCGACCGCCCGATCCACGCCGTAGCAGAACCCAAACTCCCGCGCGAGGTAGACAGTCAACCGCCCGGACGTGTACGGGTGCGTCGAGTCTCTGATCCGGTCGACCAGCGCACTGTGGTAGTCCGCCGCCACCTCAGCGGCGACCGCGTGCTTGAGACCGAGTCCCTTGCGGAAAATCAGTGACGACATGGTGCGACCAGCAGCGGGCTCTGAGAATCGGGCGTGAGGGGCATGTCGTCAGCTTCGCCGTGAGAGGCAGGCTCTCGGTCGGACGTCTCGTTCCATGCGGGTCCCTCGTGCCTGACCATGCCAGTGACCACCGTATCTCTGGAAGGAAGCCTGGCCGGCGTCGACCGCGTGAGTCGCATCAGCGTGCGGCATCTGGGTGTGCATGAACACGAACTCGCACCAGAGGCGTTGTTCCCTGACGCCTGGGCGCACGACGCGGGCCGTGGATTCTTAGGCACGGTTGTGATCGATTCGACTCGTCCGCCGCGGTGGAGCGAAGGGCGTCTGCTGGGAGCCGTCCCGTAGATGCGGATCAGGAGCGACGCTCGTCGGCCAGTATTCCACGGGGGGTGTCACTCGCTGATCTCGATCGTGTATTCCGCCCCGGTCTCTATCGTATGCGGCCCACACGACTGACCTCGCACCAAGAACGTTACGCGCAGCGCCTCGGCGGCGTGCTCACACAAGAACTCCACGTGCCCTTCAATATCTGAGTACTGATGGTGTACGGTGTCCCGTCCCTGGGCGTCGGAGACGTGGGCCGCGACGTCTTGTCCTGTGACAGGAGTGCCCTCTTCGTCCACCACGAACACATGGACCAAGCTGTGACTCCCGCTCGTGTTGACACTCTGGTCGTCGGACGTTGACGTGCTCCGGTTCGCGCGCCGGCAGGCCGCACGTCCCATCCTACACCGCCGTGGTGTCCGGCGATGCCGTGGCTGTGGCGATTGAGGGCATCAGACGCATCGTGAAACGACCACCGGAGCACCACGAGATAAGTCACATGTCGTTGGACTGGTGAGATAGACTCCAGGCCCATGGACGCCACGTTTCTCTCCGACACCCAGAAGAATGTCATCAAGATCCGGGCTCAGATGATCCGCAACGCCGACGAAGAGCACGCGGTTCGGCTCTTGACAACGATCGTCACGAACCTGGCGAGAGACCGGCGCGTATTGGATGCCGTTCTGGATTTGACGAAAGACGAGCCGTTGAACGAGACGTCCCATCCTCCCGACCCTCAGCTTTGAGTCGTGCATCGCCTCACAAGAGCACTATCAAGCTAACGAGTTCGGGGCACTACCCGCTCCACACTCCCCGTGTCTCCAGGACGAGCGCCAGCCAGTTGTCCTTCGTGAGGTACCGCGGCTCGCGCGCTGTCCGCGTGAGCTGGGAGAGGTCCACAAGAAACCGCTGTCCATTCGGCCACCCAGCGGCGTGGGCCGCGTCGAACGCGCGTGTCAGCGCGGCGGCCATCTGACACGTCCCGCCGTGTACGCAGGCGACGGTCCAGCGGTCCCTCCAGTCGTGGTGGAGCTGGGCCGGACGTTCACAGATGCAGCAGGCGGGGGGTGACACCATTGGTACGTGGTTCGGACTCGGGCGTCTTCCGTCTGGCCATCCCGAATGAGGCCCTCAGTCACGCGTCGGCAGGTCATACACGGCCTGCATGGCCGGCTCGACCATCTCCCAGGAGACCTCGTTGTTCGATGCAACCTTCAGGTCCCCGCCCTGTTTCTCCTTCCCTAGCACATCCTGGTAGTGCTCCCAGAAGGCTGAAAGATCTCCGCGCCGTGCCGCGCTCTCAAATCCCGTCATCGCTCGGGCCGCCGGTACGCATTCGACAATCGCGAGGAGCGTCCGCAGCGTCTGCGCCGTCGTCATGATGGTCTCTGCTCACTCATGACCGTGCGTTGCGGGTCAACGAGTCGGGCACGTGACCCTCCGGCCGGCGTATGTGGCCCAGCGCGACCTGCGCCTCGATGTACGTCACCGCGTCGCTGACGCGCTGCATCGGGTCCGCATCGTCGTCTGGGATCTCAAGGCCGAACGTCTCCTCCAAGGCCGTCAGGAGCTCGAACGCATCGAGCGAATCGGCCCCCAGGTCGTCGCGAAAGCGGGCGTCGTCGGTCACGCGGTTGCGTTTGATGCCGAGATGCTGCGCGATGAGCGTCCGTACCTGGTCAGCGATCGTCATGGGACCTCACACGCCGTCATGGACTCGGGCACCACGGACACCTGATGAAGACGACCCCTCCACCAACAGGCGGAGTGCCCGACGGCGTGCAGGAGACTTCAGTTTGCGCAGTGCCTTGGTCTCGAGCTGCCGAATACGTTCGCGCGTGAGCCCGAGGGTCTGTCCAATCTCCTCGAGGGTCTGCTCACGCCCATCCGCCATCCCGAATCGCTGCCGAAGAATCTCCCCCTCGCGGGGCGTGAGCGTCTGCAAGACCGCCTCGGTCCGCTCCCGCGTCTCGACGGTGCTCGCTACGTCGAGCGGCGAGGGCGCCTCCTGATCCGGAAGGGTGTCCCGGAGCGGATACGGGTCCCCCGCGCCGAGGGGCGTTTCGAGCGAGAGGGTGTGGTGCGCGACCTGCTGGGCCTCGAGGACCTGAGCGACCGACAGGCCCAGTGCCCGGCTCAGCTCGGCGGGCGTGGGCTCGCGGCCCCATTCCTGGAACAATATCTGGGCGCCCCGGCTCAGCGCGCTGATCCGGTCGGCCATGTGGATCGGGACCCGGATGGTGCGTGCGCGGTCCGCAATGGCACGTGTGACGGCCTGCCGAATCCACCACGTGGCATACGTGGCGAACGTGTACCCCCGGCGATACTCAAACTTGGCCACGGCTCGCATCAGCCCGATGTTGCCTTCCTGGATCAGGTCGAGGAACGACAGGCCGCGGTGCGTGTACTTCTTGGCGATCGACACGACCAGACGGAGATTGGCCTCGACCAGCGCGTCTGTCGCCCGCTGGGCTTGCGCTTCTCCGCGGGCGATCTTCTCACGCGTCTGCCGGACCGCCGCGGGGGTCTGCTGCAGGCGGGTCCGTCAGCTGGGCGAGCGCGGCTCTGGCGGCCTGCAGCTGCCGCTGCGTGTGCCCGCGCGGCGGTCCCGTTAGCCGGGTCCGCGTGCTCGACGCGTGCAGTCGTCGCTCGATGACCTCGACCTGTCGCTGCGCCTCCTCAACCACGGCGGCGGAGGCCTTGAATCCCTCGATGAGGTCGCGCCGGACCGCGGCACTGAACGGGATGCGGCGGACCAGCCGGGCCACACGCGCCTGCGCGCGCCGCACCTGCCACAGGGCCCGCCGGGCGCTGCGCCGCTGTCGTCTCGGGACCGTCTGCCACGAGGCCTGACGCGCCTGCGCCTCCGTCCAGGCAGCCTTGACCGCGTCAATCTGGGCGAGCACCTCGCGCGTGCGAGACGCGAGCCGGGTGACCGTCACATCCCCCGGGTGAGGCGTGACGAGCTGCCGAATAAGGCGCGCGTCCTCCCGCAGCGCGTCGCCTCGTCGCATGATCTGCTGCACGAGGCTGGGGGTGTGCGAGATCGCTACCATGACCCTCCGGTGGCCGCGTTCGAGCCGCGTCGCCAGCGCGACTTCCTCTCCGCGCGTCAAGAGCGGCACTCGGCGCATGTCCGCGAGATACCACTGCACGACGTCACTGGACGAGGCGGGCCGGCTCGGTGTCAGGTCGATCTCGTCCGCGGCGCGGCGGGTCCCCACGCGCTCACGCACCACTGAGTCGACGTCGATGCCGGCGTCCCAACACTGGCTGAGCAGCTCGTCGAGGACTGACGACGCGGTGCTGTCTCCCGGCAGCGTCGCGTCGATCTCCTCTCGGAGGAGGTACCCCGTCTCCTCTCCGATCGCGATGAGCTGCCGAATGGCCTCGTCGTGTTCGCCACGCGACACCGAGGCCCCGTCTGCTCGTGTCGACATCATCTCAGCGTATGCTAGCACTGTCGCGGCGGAGGCACGTGGCGCGCTGGATCGGCGCGGCGTGGGTGGACGGGGACGTCGTGGGACGGTCCGCGAACCGCTGACGGCCGAGACGATCCGAGGAGGATGAATCAGCATGAAGGCGGCGCGTGACGATGCGCTCAACCTCATCCGACACTGGCACAGCGAAGACACGCCGCTTCGCTGTACCAGCACCACTGAGGGCCTCGGATTTGGCCTGACGGGCCGTGTTTCAGAGTTGTCAGACTCCGTGCTGTCGATCAAAGGGACAGACTGCGGGGCGGTCATCACCCTTGACGGCGCGTCCTACGCCTATCATCGGGCAGAGAACATCCCGGTGGCGATCCAGGAGTCGTCGAGTGACACGTTCGAGAGTGCGTTGGAGTTGATTCTTCGCAATGGGGACACGGTGATCATGGCCGAGGTGAGAACCGCCTCGTCGCCGGGGGAACAGCCACACTAGGGCGGTGGACCCGTGGGCTGCGGGCGACGGGGGCGGGTCGGTGTCGTCCCGGTGTAGACAGGCATGGAGTGACCTGGGGAGGGGACGAATGGCAGCGGTATACACGATTTCCCCGAGGCGCGGCGAGCCACAAGTGGTGTGTGGTCGAGCTGCCTGATGGCTGGTCACGCGAACAGGCGCTGCCGCCGCTGGGGTTCGCGGATGCGTGGTTTGAGCGGATGCGTGGTTTGACATGTTGGAGGACGCGCGGGCCGAACTGACGCGGCGCCTGGACGGCCTGTCAGGGAAGAGGGCATGACATCCTGGGTGCGCGTAGTACTGGTATAGACTGGTGGTTCTCAGCTCGGTTCGAGACGGGGGCCTGTTCAGCCACTCTTGGACCCTCGAGACGCTAGCCCGCCGCCGACATCGGGACCCACACCTCTCTCGACATACTGAGGGCAAGCGACCGACGGCCTGGTCGTCGACTGTGCGGACGGTGAGCGCCCCCTGGCTTCCGCGTCGGTTGTCACGATGAGGAGAAAGGCACACCTATGAATGATCGCGATGAGATCGATGAGGCTACGTCACGCGCCAAGGCCGCGCCAGGTCTGCGTCCTGGTCGACGCACGACGGGGTCGATTCCCCGCGGTCATGAGAAAGACGCCCAGGTGCACACGGCGGTCCTTCTCGCGGCGGGTCGTGGAAGCCGTCTGCAACCCGCGACCCACGCGGTGCCGAAGTGCCTGAGCGAGGTGAATGGCGTCCCCATTCTGGCGCAACAGGTGCGGTGCCTGCAGCGGTGGGGCTTTGAGCGCCTGATCATGGTCGTGGGACACCTGGACGGTCAGGTTCGCAACTTTCTCGATCGGATGGACGCGAGGCTGACGATCGACTACGTGGTGAATCCACGGTACCGAACCACCAACAACATCTACTCCCTGTGGCTGGCTCAGGAGCAGATCTCAGATCCCTTTCTGTTGCTTGAATGCGATCTGTTCTTTAAAGAGGGGGCGCTCGCGAACATGCTCGACCCGAACAAGGTGGCGGTCTCGCAGGTGCGGCCGTGGATGAAGGGCACCACGGTTGACGTCAATGACGACCGGCACATCACGAGCTTCCGGGTTGGACACCACGCTGAGCCTTTCGACTTCAAAACGGTCAACGTCTACAGCTTCTCGATGGCGACCTGGCACGCCATGCGACTGAGGCTCGAGCAGCGCATCCGCGCGGGCCACGTGGATGACTACTACGAAGTGGTGTTGTCGGAGATGGTCGCCGAGGGCGACCGTTCCTTCGAGGCCGTCGACTTCTCCCAACACGATTGGTATGAGATCGATGACCTGGACGATCTGCGAGCTGCGGAGCGCGCGGTCTCGACCCCGGCGTGGGCATGATGTGACCATGGCCGATGGCTGAGCTGGATTACGCGGCGGTCCGTCGGTACTGGAACAACGCACGGCCCTCCATTTTGGGTCCCTACATGATGGAGGGGTTCGGCTTTCCTCCGGCTGCAGGCCTCTTCCGTTTTAGTGCCGAGAGAGACATCGTGCAGCGATTGGTCCATGGGCTCGATCGCACGGGCACGGTCTTGGATCTCGGCAGCGGGATCGGGTTTTGGGCGGAAGCGTTCGCCCATGAGTTCAAGAAGGTGGTCGCAGTCGAGGCCAGTCCGGCGCTGTGTGATGCCCTTCGAGCGCGCTGTGGGACGCAGCCGAACGTGCGGGTGGTACCCGAGGATGTCCTGGCGTTTGAACCCGACGACCGCTACGAGCTCGTGTTCCTCGGCGGCCTGCTGATGTATCTGAACGACCGAGAAGTGATCGCGCTGCTCGGGAAGATCCGTCCCTCACTCAATCCAGGAGGCATGATCCTCTGTCGTGAGACGACGGTCCGAGAGGGCGTCGTCTCTCGGAGCGGGGAGTATCAAGCGACCTACCGCTCCATTGAGGTGTACCGTCGGTTGTTCGCCGAGAGTCGGCTGGCGGTGACGCAGATTGAACCCAATGTACCCTATGTGCTCCTGCAACTGGGGTGTGAGCTCGTCAAGAAGTGGCAGGCCGTGGCACCCCGTCCACTTCGTGGCCTCGACCCTCTACTGGGACGATGTGTCTATTGGGGGCTCCGGCTCGGCGATCCGTGGATGACCCGTGTGCCCGAGGCGTTCGGATACACGAGTCCCCAGTGGCTGAATCACTTTTTCGTGCTCGGGGCTGACATCGCCCATGCCCGCTCATAGGGAGCCGTCAAAGAGTGGGTGAGGCCACGCCAGGGCGGGCCAACGCGCCTTCGCGCACGTTCCTCCGCCGACATGCTGCCAACCTCGTGTCGATCCTCGGCGTGCTTCCGATCGGCCTGCTCATGCTCGATGGCGGCCGAGACTATCTGATTCCGTTGATGCTCTACAACAACATCATGGATGACCTTGACGGCGTACTTGCGGTAAAGCTCGGGATCACGAGTGACTTCGGTGCGCGCTTGGACAACGTCTGCGATGCCATCGCCCATACCACCTTCGTGATGGTCGTCGGGATGCCCGGTGGCGGCATCTCGGTGGCTGCAAGCCTGGCCGCGGTCACGGCGATCATCGTCCGCTGTGTGTCACGCCTCAGCCCCGGCGCGCTCACCCAGCGCGGGTCCCCAACGAATGAACTCATTCGCCACATCCTGTTCATCCTTCTGTTGACGAAGCTCGCAGGGGTGGCGGCGGCTCCGTTCCTAACGGTCGCGTGTCTGTTCCACACGGTCTCGATGCTCGTGACGTATCGGATGCCATGGCTCATACGCAGCATGACCACGTCGGCCACCGCGATTGGTCTCCTGAACGTCGTGTTGCTCGTGGCCTGGTTGGTGCCGTCTGCCACTCCGCTGATCGCCGCCGCGTTCATCCTCACCTACCTCTCGTCGTTCGCCTGGGGTGCGGTGAGGCTAGGCTCGAGTGGGGCGCCCGGCGTGTGATCGCGCCGAGTCGGGGGAACCTCAATGCGCCGAAGCGCCTCATCCTCGCCATTCAGTGGTCGGCGTCGCCCTTGCCACGCCCGAGATCGCCGCTGATGACGCGCGCTGCCGGCGGGAGACGTGACCTCTCTCACAACGTGCGGGGCGTCGCGCTCGCCCGAGCACTCGTCATGGTCGTCTCGACGCACCGCGGCGAGGCAGAGTTTCAAGCCAAGACGTGAGCAGCCGGCGGCCGAGAGGCATCGCCCTCGGTGAGTCAGATACTCGGCCTGCACACCATCTCGTGCAGCAGAGGGCGTTTCGTGTGACTCCTCTAGCCCTTCAACGCTGCCCCCACCTTCAAGAGGAGGTACTCATGATCGAAGGGCTTCATCAGGTAGAAGTTGTGGGTATGTTCCACACCCTGACGCACGGCCTAGGACAGCTGGTCCTCGTCGGCCATGTAAAGCACGGGGAGGTCAGGAACGCATTCCCGGGCACGAGCGGTCAACGCACATCCGTCCGTCCCCGGCAGGACGACCTCGGTCATGAGCAGGCTCATGACCTGCCAGTGCTCGTTGAACAGACCGCAAGCCTCCTCACCGTTCCGCGCGACAAGGACCCAGTACTGCGGTCCGTGGAGGCTGTCCATCACGATCTGCCGCAGACGGTCATCGTCTTCGACGACCAGGATGACGGTGGAGGCGGTGCGGGTCAGGACGGGCCTGCGTGGGGCGGAGGACAACCCGCTGCCAGCTCCCGTGTGTGGCGCGCGTTGGGTCATGTCAGCCGCTCCCGGCCCGCCAGGGGCTACCCCCATCCGCTCTGTAAGATGGCGCCGCAGTGCAGGCAGACGCGCGCGTCAGATGCGACCCGGCCGGGACAGTATGGGCAGTTCTTCTGGATCTTGGCGTCCGCGGTCCCGAGGGGAATGTAGAACAGCGCCACCGCCAGGGGTCCCAACACCAGTCCGGCGACAACCCCGGCGATCGGTGAGTAGCCGCGACGCTGCGCGGCGACATACCCCAGCGGGGCTCCAAGCGCGGTCCAGAACAGTACTCCCATGCACGTCTCGTTCGATGGCCCTGCAGATAGTGTAGTCCCTTCGACACGCGACGCCGAGTTGCTCCCTCCAGCGCAGATCGGTAGCGGGAGAAAAGGTGAAGCGAGGCCGCCCCCATGCCCGAGCAACCTCGCTTCTGGGGCAACCCGACGGACGTACGCGCCAGGTGTAAGGAAGCGCGGGTTCACCCGCTCAGGCAATCGGCCCATCAGCCGAGGGTCTTGACCAGGCAGTGGCTCGGGGGTGAAATCGAAGCCGTGCAGGCGCAGAGGCTTGAGGAGTAGGTACTATCGAGCGGCGGGCTCGGTGACGTCACTGTCAAGCTAGCGAAGACTGGGCCGGCCGACCCCCAAGATGGGCTTGCGTCCTGTTGTGAACCGGGCATACCGCGTGCGGCACTAACCTGACTGTGAGCATGATCCCCCTGCCTGTCGGGGTCGCTCCATGACACCGGTGGGTGCCGGTGAGCGGTGGCCTGACCCTTAACTTGACTGACCTTTGGTCCTGGCTACTGATCTGTCGGTCATCGCCCACCGGCCACTCGTACGGCGGCCAGCTGACCGGATGGGCCGTGACCCAATAGGGGCCTGCTGCACCCACGGCCCGTCACAGTCCTGTCCGCCCACCCGGGCCAGCTCGGGCCGCAACCCGAGGAGGTATACCTGTGACCAACCGCATACCCACGCCGCCTGATGCGCGGACGGTGATCGTCGGCGTTGATACGCATACGCACGTCCACGTCGCGGTGGCGATCGACAGCTGGGGGAGCCGTCTCCGCGATCACGCGTTCGTTGTTGATTCGGGCGGCTACCAGGCGCTGATCACGTGGGCCGAGACCCACGGGCGGATTGACGCATTCGGCATCGAAGGCACCGGCAGCTATGGCGCCGGCCTGGCACGTGCGGTGCGCCGCGCGGGGCATCGGGTCGTGGAAGTGAATCGGGGCGACCGGCGCACGCGACGTGCCGCTGGCAAGTCCGACACCATCGACGCGGAGGTCGCCGCGCGGTCCGTACTGGCGGGACAGTCGACGGCCATCCCGAAGACCGCGGATGGTGCCGTCGAGATGATGCGCCAGCTGAAGATCACGCGGGATACCGCGGTGAAGGCGCGCACCACGGCGATGAACACGCTGAAGCAGATCATCGTGCACGCCCCGCCCGAACTGCGAGAAGCCCTCCACGACCTCACCGACCACGGCCTGCTCACGCGCTGCGCCGGACTCCGACCGGGCCCCCTCGACACGCCCACCGCGTCCGCCAAGTACACCCTCCGGGCACCCTCCGGGCCCTCGCCCGCCGCTGGATGGCTCTCACCGAGGAAATGGCGATACACGACCAGCACCTCGCGCGCCTCACGACCGAAACATCACCGACCCTCCGTGAGGGCTTCGGTGTGGGCGCCCACACCGCGGCCGAACTGCTGATCGTCTTCGGCGACAATCCCGACCGGATTCGTTCGGAAGCCGCCTTCGCGAAGCTCTGCGGTGCGTGTCCGCTCCCGGCCTCGTCCGGGATGACCACCGGCCGGCACCGGCTCAACCGGGGCGGCCACCGCCACGCCAACGCCGCCCTTTATCGAGCGGTCATCGTCCGCATGCGGTACCATCAGCCGACCGTTGATTACGTCGCACGCCGCACGGCGGACGGCCGAACCAAACGGGAGATCATCCGGTGCCTGAAACGTTTTCTCGCTCGCGAGATCTACCAGCGAGTCATGACCGATTTTCGCGCTCGCTAAGAGCTCATCCAGGCC
This sequence comes from Vicinamibacterales bacterium, assembly GCA_965223015.1. GTDB lineage: Bacteria > Acidobacteriota > Vicinamibacteria > Vicinamibacterales > UBA8438 > CAUZIB01. Next base: position 532,606 of record CBDCVL010000004.1, read on the forward strand.
GCTTAAAACGCGTGTCTTGACATATAGGGGCGTCAGTGCCCCGTAGAGGATGTCCAGGTGGTTGTGGAATCGTTTGATTCCTGACGACACTATGCGTCGCCATCGTCCAGATGGATAGTTCCGACTAGCCGCCGTTGCGTCGACCGATCGGCCTACTGAAAGATCGTTGCGCCAGGCTCGGTGCCGGCGATGAACGCTTCTTGAATCACGCCGGGCGACCACGGTTCCGCCAGCTCGCCTGTCGCGAAATCGACGGACCGAAACACAATATCGCTAGGCGGCCTGAATCCCTCTGGGGCGTCCCGACCCTCGACAACCGCACGCATGAAGTCGATCCAGATCGGAAGCGCGACGCGCGCACCCTGCTCATCGTCGCCTAAGGTCTTCTTTTCGTCATACCCGACCCACACACCCACTGTGATATCAGGGTCGAACCCCACGAACCAGGCGTCCGTGTATTCGTCCATCGTGCCCGTCTTGCCGCCCAGTGGCCACCAAGGCGTGAGGCTCGTACCCCCGTGCCGCGCTGCACCACACCCCGTAACAGACTCACCATGATGTACGCGGTATCAGGACGCAGCGCGTCCTCCGGGACCGGACGTCCGGTCTCCAAGACATCACCGGCCCGATCGACAATCCGTTCAATCTGATAGGGGACCATGCGCGTGCCTCGGTTCGCAAACGCGGAGTAAGCGCTGGTGACTTCCATCAAGGTCGCTTCCGCGGACCCCAGCGCGACCGAGAGGTAGGGGGGAATCGGCGACGTGAATCCGAGTCGCCGTGCGACCCCAACGGCGGTGGCGGGTCCGATCTCGTTCATGAGCCACACCGCGGGTACGTTGCGCGAGTGCTCGAATGCCTGCCGCAGCGTGACCGGTCCTTTGTACTCGTGGTCATAGTTGGTCGGCTCATAGGGGTCCTGCTCGGGCCCGACGTCGTAGCTGACCGGCTCGTCCTGCAGAATCGACGCGGTGGTGTACCCCTGGTCGACGGCCGCGGCATACAGCACACCTTTGAACAGTGATCCAAGCTGGCGAGATGCCTGGGTCGCCCGGTTGAACTTGCTGCGCTCGAAGCTGTATCCGCCCACCATGGCCAGAATGCGACCCGTGCGATTGTCGATCGCCAGGAGCGCAGCCTCGGCGAGTGGCTCTTGGTCGAGGTCAGCCTCAACGGTGGCGGTGTCAAGAGGCTGGCCGTCGGCGTCGACGGTCTCGAGCGTCGTAATCTTGACCTCGATGAGGTCACCCGTCCGTACCAGCTGGTCAGCCGATGTGCGCCCGATGCCCCGGATGCCCTCCATGGCACCCGATGGGAGCATCCTCAAGCCTTTCGGCTCAACTCGCGTCGCGTAGCGCCCGAACCGGACCTGCATCGCCTCGCTGTCGACCTCCGTCACGACGGCAGGCACGACGTCACCAACACTCATGGCATACACCCAGCGGTCATGTGTGAACTCGTCGAGGACCCCCTGCGCGGCCTCAGTGCCAACCTCTGCCTCGGCCTCGTCCAGAATGTTCCGTTCCGGTGTCCGGAAGCCACGGCGTTTGTCGTGAGCACGGAGTCCATCGGCGACAGCCTGGTTGGCTGCGGCCTGGAGACCGGCATCGAGGGTGGTGTGCACCGTCAGACCCTCTTCATACAACTTGGCGACGCCGTACTCCTGCTCCAGATGCTGGCGGATCTCTTCGACGAAATAGGGGGCAACGGAATTGGTTCGCACCGCGCGCTCCGCCAGGACAATCGGTTCCGCCTTCGCCGCATCGGCCTCAGCCTGGCTGACGTATCCTTCGTCGGCCATGCGCTGCAACGCGTAGTTGCGACGGCCCATGGCGAGGTCCATGTTCACGAGCGGGCTCTTCCGCGAGGGCGTCTGAATACTTCCGGCGATCGTGGCCGCTTCGCCAAGACTCAGATCCCTCACGGACTTGCCAAACAAGAGGCGAGCCTTGGCCTCGACACCAAACGCACTGTACCTCGCCGTCCCGAGCCAGATTTGGTTGGCATACAGCGTGAAGATCTCACGTTTCGTGTACCGCTTCTCGATGTGGAGCGTGTAGTAGATCTCGCGAATCTTGCGCCGCCACCTCTTCTCATCCCCGAGCGTCTCACCACGCAAGGTGACGTTGCGCGCCAGTTGCATCGTGATCGTGCTTCCGCCGGCGTAAGTAATATCTCCCCTGAGGATGTTGCGGAGCAGCGTGACCGCGAATCGGGCGACGTTGATGCCGGCGTGGTCGAAGAAATCTCCGTCCTCCGCCGAGATGATCGCGTGGCGAAGGACCGCAGGAATGTCATCGTACCCAAGGATGAAGCGGCGCTGCGTGGCAAACTCCCCGATCAGCTCGCCGCCGCGCGCATGAACGCGCGTGATCGTTCCGGGTGCATAGCGGTCGAGTTCCGCGATCACCGGCAGGTCCGGCGAGTAGGCGAACAACACACCGCTGACGACGCCCAGGAGCGCCACGATTGCGAAGACACCCAACAGCAGGGCTGGCCGCACATAGGGATTCCGCGCCGGTTTCTTCTTCGTGCTCATATCTCCTTCACACGGGGACCTGACGGGCTGATGGGACTCCCGGGAATCTGCAATCGCCCGTCCGAGCCCCCCGTGTCTTAGCTATCGGCACCCGGAAGCAGTGAGACGAGGGGGAAAAAGATTCCTGAGCGGCCCGCTCCTCTGCGGGGCCTGTTTCGATCTGACGACTCCCGAAAAACGCCGTTCTTGTTCCCCTATTTCACCGGGCGGGAGACTCCAGCTTTGCCAACAGGCCAGGACCGATCTCGACCAGAAGCAAAAGCCCCGCCAGCGTAGTCCTCGACGCGTATTGAGGGCGGCTGCGGACGGCCGAACTACTCGGCCAGCGAAGGACTGAAGATCCCCAGGGTAGCATTGAGCACGCACACGCCGAACCCGATGACCGTCCAGACCACGACGAAACGAATGCCCCTGGTGATTCGAGTTGCGCGGTGCATCACGGAACGCCTTTCTAGCTGCGGTGTCATCCGGTGAAGACGGACTCGCGACTGACAACGCAAAGGGGGGTTCCGAAGGGATCGTTCACGTAGAACGACTCTTCCCCCCAGCGCCTTGCTTTACGAAAAACTCGGTGGTTTGCTCTGGCGTTTCTCGCCACCAATCACGAATCTCAACTGACCCGCCCACTACCACCGCGAACTCAAACCTGACCACTACCTCTCGTTGCCAGTGTCGCGCTTGGCAAACGCCCACGCGATCGCAATGCTGACCACGTAGAGGGCAAACATCGGGCCCGCCATGATGAACAAGTTCACTAGATCACCGGACGGCGTGAGGACGGCAACCACGACGAAGATCGCGAGGACCGAATACTTGAGGTTCTTGAGTAGAAGCTTCGGCGTGATCATCTCCATTCGCGTGAGGAAGAATGCGAGCGTGGGAATCTGAAAGATGACGCCGAAGGCAAGGAGCATCCAGGTATACAGGGAGAAAACCGGGAGGAACTCTGCCGTCTCGGTCGCAAAGGAGCCAAAGAACATCCAGGCATATCGGAATGCGACGAAGTGAGAAAAGAGCCCTCCACCCACGAAGAACAGCGTGGAGAACACCACGAAGGGAATGGTGCACTTCTTCTCGTGTGCGTAGAGTCCTGGTGCGACGAACAACCACACCTGCCAGAAGATGACCGGCGATGCGATGAAGTCACCAGCCAGAGCGGCCATCTTGATATACAGATAGAAGGCTTCCGTCGGCTCTGTGTATATGAGCCTCCCTCCTGCCGGGAGGGTCTCTTGAAGCGGGAGCATCATGAAGTCGAAGATTTGGGATACGAATGCGAACGCAATCAGGATGCCCACGAACAGGGCTGCGCTGGAGACGACAAGGCGTTTCCGAAGCTCATCCAGGTGCTCCAAAAAAGGCATCGCACCTTCGCGATCGCGACGGGGGTGCAGGTGTACTTCTGCGACCCGCGCAGTCCGTGGCAGCGCGGGTCCAACGAGAACACCAACGGCTTGCTGCGCCAGTAAGAGGTGGACCCCATCCTTTGGACAGCTCAGCGGCCAAGTTAAGGTGGATTCCAGGTTCATGTTTCTAAGCCGCTTCCGACTGCGCTGACGAGGAGCGCAGCGACGAGGTCGGCGCACCTCCCAAATCCGAGTACGCCTCATCAGGCGTGCGATCATCGAGCGACGAGTGCGGTCGCTCGGCATTGTAGAAGTCGATCCACCGGCCGATGCTGGCCCGCGCCTCGGAGCCAACCTCGAAGTCGTGCAGGTAGACGCACTCGTACTTGAGCGAGCGCCACAGCCGCTCGATGAAGACGTTGTCCATCCAGCGGCCCTTGCCGTCCATCGAGATCTGCACGCCTGCGTCTTTGAGCGTCTGAGTGAACTCCAGGCTGGTGAACTGGCTGCCTTGGTCGGTGTTGAAGATCGCTGGCGGTCCGTACTGCGCGAGGGCTTCCGCGAGGGCCTCCACACAGAACGAGGCATCCATCGTGTTGGACAAGCGCCACGACAGCACCTTCCGGCTGGCCCAATCCTGGATCGCGACCAGGTACAGGAAGCCGCGGTGCAGCGGAATGTACGTCACGTCGGCGCACCAGGCCTCGTTCGCACGGTCGACCGCTCGGTCGCGCAGCAAATAGGGGTAGACCCGGTGCTCCGGGTGCGGAACCGACGTGCTCGGGCGCTGGTACAGCGCCTGGAGGGCCATCTTTCGCATCAGACGACGCACCCGCTTCCGACTGACGGCGAAGCCCTCCCGGCGCAGCCAACGCGCCATCTGCCGCGATCCGTAGAACGGGGTTTCCAGAAATTGCTCGTCGATCCGGCGCATGAGCTCGAGAGTCAACTCACTCTCCCCGAGACCATCGTAGTAGAACGACGAGCGCGAGATCGACACCAAGCCACACTGTCGCGAGATGCTCAGTTCGGAGTGGTTCGAGTCGATCAGCATTCGCCTTCGACCGTGACTCAACGGCCGAAGGCCTTGGACAAAAAATCCTTCTCGATGACGAGCTCGCCGACCTTCGCTCGCAGCTCCTGAATCTCCGCATCGCGAGACGCCTCTCGGCGCTGCTGGTGGTCCGAGAAGACGTCCACAAGCGCCTCCTGGGCTTTCTTCTTCCAGTTCGCGATCAGGTTCGGGTGGATCTTGTAGCGCGACGACAGCTCCGCCATCGTCTGCTCGCCGCGAAGCGCCTGCAGTGCCACGCGGGCCTTCAGCTCAGCGGGGTATTTTTTCCGTTTCTGCATGATTCCGATCTCTCCATTCTGAGGTCGGAATCCACCTTAGCAACCTGTCCGAATTTCGGGGTCCACCTCTCGTCGTCATCCCGGACGAAGCCGGGATGGGGCAGGCCCCGCAGAGCTTGGCGAAGGCGGCTTCCGAATGAATCCGATCGGGGTTGTCGCCACAGATGATCAGCCTCTCGGCGGCGGTGTCGGCACCGATGCCCAAGCCCTCACGCAGCGTCGGCGAGGTCTGGGTGGTGAGTCGACCCAGGTGACGGTCGTGGTCCACGATCTCGACGGAGAGAGCGAACCCGCGACGGGCGAGCGCCCGGAGGGTATGTTTCGCCGAGGCGGTCGGCGTATCGATCGTGCCGCAGCGCCATCCGCGGCAGCGTTTGAGGAGCGCCTGGTCGGCGAGCGGGTGGAGGGGCTCTCGCAGCGCGGGCGGCGCGGTGACGACGATCTGCTTCAGCGTGATCATCGCCGAGGTGCGGGCTTTGACCGCCGTCCGGCGCGCGACCTTGAGGTGGCGCATCATCTCGACCGCCCCGTCCGCGGTCTTCGGGATAGCGGTCGATTGGCCAGCCAGGACCGACCGCGCGGCGGTCTCGGCATCCACGGTGTCGGACTTCCCGGCGATTCGACGGGTGCGCCGGTCGCCCCGGTTCACTTCGAGCACCTGGTGCCCGGCTCGCCGGACCGCGCGCGCGAGTCCCGCCCCGTCGCTGCCGGTGCCCTCGATGCCGAACGCGGCGACACGTCCGTGACGCTCGGCCCAGGTGATCAGCTGTTGGTAGCCGTCTGAGTCGGCCGCACACGATCGATCGCCGAGGCGGATCCCCCACGTGTCGATCGCCACGGCCACGTGGACGTGCTTGTGGGTGTCCACGCCGACGATCACCTTCCGCGCGTCGGGCTGGATAGTCCTTGGGTTCGTCACCGGGTGGCCTCCTCGGGTGCTGATGCGTCGGCCGGATGGGCGGACAGGACTGTGATGGGTCGACGTTGCCGCAGGCCCCTATTGGGTCACGGCCCATCCGGTCAGACGGGTTGCCGTGTCCATCGCCGACGGACGATGACCGACAGATCAGTAGCGAGGACCGTAGGTCAGTCAAGTTGCGGGTCAGGCCACCACCCGCCGGCACCCACCAGTGTCACCGAGCGACCTCGGCAGGCAGCGGAATGATGCTCACAGTCACGTTAACGTAAACTCGGCTGATCGACCCCCAAGATGATGGGCTCGAGTCCTGTCGTGAACCGGGCATGTCGGGGGGCGGTCAGCCCGATTCTGCTTAACTTGACAATACCATCCCGGAAGCTCAGGCCGTATCTGTGGTACAACCACACGGCGTGGCCGATGATCTCAGACGGAAAGCGATGCCTCAGATAGCGGGATCGACGAGTGTGCATCTAGGCATTGTCCCGCACGGAGAGTTAACCTGACAATGCCCAGAGTCCGGCAGGAAGCGACGTGCGGACTCCTGCTGGCGCCCTCGATACGAGACCCCCATGCTGAGACTCATCCTCGACGTGTTCGTGACCTCAGGGCTCCTCTACGCTCTGGCGACAGCGTTGCCCGGCGTGCGCCTGAAATCGTTCGGCACCGCGCTGGTCGTCGTGCTGGTCTACGGACTGTTGAACTACTTTCTATTCTGGCTGGTCGCGCTGATCGCCTTTATCCCGATGCTGCTGAGTTTCGGCCTGTTCGGGCTGGTCATCAACGCGTTCCTCCTGTGGCTGACCGACAAGCTGATCGACGACTTCGAGATCCATTCGCTTCGCACGACCCTGCTCATCGCGGTGTTGCTGACAGTGGCAAAAGTCGTGCTGCGGGCGATCCTCTGAGAGCCACGGTGCGGCAGGCGGGCACAGACGCCCCTATATGTCAAGACAGTCGTTCACGCAGCCAAGTCTGCGGCTTGGCGCGCTCGGTAGTCTGCCATCACGCGCTGAAAGGAGTGTGAGCGAAACTTAGTTGGAAATTGAAGCGGCTCCAAACCCTGTGGTTTGATGACGTTGCGAGACGAACATCACGCCACGAGAGAAAGGAGCCGAGATGAGCAGTGTCCTACGATCGGTCAGGAAGCGCAAGAAAGGTCGCACGTTGGGCGCGGTCGACGTCATCGACCGAGAGGGGTACGCGGAGCTGGAGGTCGATGCCAAGGTGGAATTGATCCGGTCCTTGATTCCGCTGGGGTTGATGCACATCGAGGAATTGCTCGACGAGGAAGTGACCGCGCTGGCTGGCGAACGCTACGCCCGCAAAGACCCGTCAGTCGGCGGGCGCCGTCATGGGAGCAACCCCGGGACGGTCGGGTTGGCCGGCCAGCGCGTGCCGATTCGCGTGCCCCGGATTCGCCATGTCACGGAGCGCGAGATTCCACTGCGGTCGTACGAGGCGCTGCATGGCGATCGCGCCGTCAATGACCTGTTGTTGAGGCGCGTGCTGTATGGGATCTCGTGCCGCAACTACGCGGCGGCCGCCGAGGCGATTCCCGGGGCGATCGGCCTGTCGGGGTCGACGGTGTCCCGCGCGTTCATTCAGGCCAGCGCGACGAAACTCCGCGAACTCCAGGAGCGGGACCTCTCCGGGGAGGACGTTGTGGCCCTCGTGCTGGACGGCAAGACGTTCGCCGAGGCGACGATGGTCGTCGCGGTGGGCATCACGATGACGGGGGACAAACGCTTCCTGGGCTTTGTCGAGACGGACACCGAGAACGAGCAGGTGTTGACACCGTTCCTCCGGTCCCTGGTCGAGCGGGGCCTCGATGTTTCCCAGGGGCTTCTGGTGATCGTAGATGGCGGCAAGGGGCTCCGGGCGGCCGTGCGGCACGCCTTCCGCCACCGCGCCCTGGTGCAACGGTGTCAATGGCACAAGCGCGAGAACGTGGTGAGTGACCTGGCCAAGCGTGAGCAGCCGGTGTGGCGGCAGCGTCTCCAGCGCGCCGACAACCGTCCGGAGTACGACGAGGCCCTCGCCGCCCTCCAGTCGCTCCAGCATGAGCTGGAGGATCGGAACCAATCGGCGGCCGGCAGTCTGGCGGAAGGCCTGGACGAGACCCTGACGTTGCATCGCCTCGGCGTGTATGGCGTGCTGGGCCGGTCGCTGAAGACGACGAACGGCCTCGAGTCCATCAACGCGCTCATTGAGGAGCGCTGTGCGAAGGTCGATCACTGGCAGAACTCAAGTCAACGCCAGCGCTGGCTCGCCACGGCGCTCCTGGACATCGAGCCGCGTCTACGCAAGGTGATGGGCTACCGGCACCTGCCCAGGCTTCGTGACGCATTGAAGCGAGAGCTGAAGATCGACACGACGACATCGAAGACGAAAGCCGCGTAAGCAATCAGGAGTCGCGGAGAGTTTCAACTAGGAATGGGCTTGACTCGCTGAAAGATCTCGCGGGCGAGAAAGCGTTTGAGACAGCGGATGATCTCCCGTTTGGGCCGCCCTTCAGCGGTGCGTCGTTCGACGTCGTTGAGGGTTGGTGAGTGGTACCGCATCCGCACGATGACGGCCCGGTGGAGCGCGGCGTTAGCCTGTCGATGCCCGCCGCGGTAGAGACGGTGGCGGCCCGTCGTCATCCCGGACGAAGCCGGGATGGGGCAGGCCCCGCAGAGCTTGGCGAAGGCGGCTTCCGAATGAATCCGATCGGGGTTGTCGCCACAGATGATCAGCCTCTCGGCGGCGGTGTCGGCACCGATGCCCAAGCCCTCACGCAGCGTCGGCGAGGTCTGGGTGGTGAGTCGACCCAGGTGACGGTCGTGGTCCACGATCTCGACGGAGAGAGCGAACCAGCGACGGGCGAGCGCCCGGAGGGTATGTTTCGCCGAGGCGGTCGGCGTATCGATCGTGCCGCAGCGCCATCCGCGGCAGCGTTTGAGGAGCGCCTGGTCGGCGAGCGGGTGGAGGGGCTCTCGCAGCTCGGGCGGCGCGGTGACGACGATCTGCTTCAGCGTGATCATCGCCGAGGTGCGGGCTTTGACCGCCGTCCGGCGCGCGACCTTGAGGTGGCGCATCATCTCGACCGCCCCGTCCGCGGTCTTCGGGATAGCGGTCGATTGGCCAGCCAGGACCGACCGCGCGGCGGTCTCGGCATCCACGGTGTCGGACTTCCCGGCGATTCGACGGGTGCGCCGGTCGCCCCGGTTCACTTCGAGCACCTGGTGCCCGGCTCGCCGGACCGCGCGCGCGAGTCCCGCCCCGTAGCTGCCGGTGCCCTCGATGCCGAACGCGGCGACACGTCCGTGACGCTCGGCCCAGGTGATCAGCTGTTGGTAGCCGTCTGAGTCGGCCGCACACGATCGATCGCCGGGGCGGATCGATCCCCCACGTGTCGATCGCCACGGCCACGTGGACGTGCTTGTGGGTGTCCACGCCGACGATCACCTTCCGCGCGTCGGGCTGGATAGTCCTTGGGTTCGTCACCGGGTGGCCTCCTCGGGTGCTGATGCGTCGGCCGGATGGGCGGACAGGACTGTGATGGGTCGACGTTGCCGCAGGCCCCTATTGGGTCACGGCCCATCCGGTCAGACGGGTTGCCGTGTCCATCGCCGACGGACGATGACCGACAGATCAGTAGCGAGGACCGTAGGTCAGTCAAGTTGCGGGTCAGGCCACCACCCGCCGGCACCCACCAGTGTCACCGAGCGACCTCGGCAGGCAGCGGAATGATGCTCACAGTCAAGTTGACGAGAAGAGGGCGTGCCCATCCCTCGATGACTCGGCATCTATCATCGCTCAGCAGGCGTAGGTCACCTCATCCCAGACGCGGAACGAGCGCGTTCTCAGCGAGCGGTGGTGAACAGCTCGAAGCAGGTGGCGTCCGACCCGAAAGAGGTTCTGGACAAGTCCGTGTATCGAGAGAAATCGTTGCGCGTGGGCGGCAGACGTGAACCGGCTTCCCCGTCTGCTCCGCAGCTTCCGGGCGTAGTCGAGCCCGAATGTCCGGCACCACTGGCGAATGGCTTCGTACGACACCGTGACGCCCCGCTGGGCGAGCCAATCTTCTACATCTCGGAAGCTCAAGCAGAAACGGTGATACAGCCACACGGCGCGGCTGATGATCTCGGGTGGGAATCAGTATCCGTGGTAGCTGGGGACCTTGCGTCGGATCGCCCCACTCGGTCACTCTCGGCCTCAAGTTAACAATGCCCCTGGACGAGCTCGGGCGTCGGCGCTGACCGCGCGCCCCGGCCCGAGAATTGCAGGCGCTATGGTTTCCTGCTAGTGTCGTTCTGGAGATTCGGAGAGACGAGGCGAATGAGAGCGTGTCATGGGTTTGAGAGATCGCCTATTCGGCAAGAAGACAACGGAGGAGGCGCCGGATCCCTTGGCCGATCTGGTGCTGGAGAAACTCAAGGTCGGCTATCTCGTCGACTACGACATGCAAACCTGGCAGGTCACGAGCTACTGCCGGTACAACTTCTCGGGCAAGGACAGCGTCGAGGAGTGGGAGATTACCGCGGCGGGTGAGCAACGTTTTCTGGAGCGGGCGGACGGCGGCTGGTCGCTCTCCAGGAAAATCTCCATCGGCGACATTGCCGGCGACGTACAGCAGCACATTCTCGACCACGAGGATCCCCCCGAGCGCATCGTCTTCGAGGGCACCGAGTTTCACCTGGACGCCTCGTATGCCGGTCAGATGTTGGCCGACGGCACGGGCCCCGGGGAGGACGTGATTCGCTGGGAGTTTCTGGACGGGGCGGAGACGACGTTTGTCGGGGTCGAGCAGTGGGGCGAGACCCAATTCGCGGCAGCGGCCGGGTTTGTCGTAGAGAACTATCAGTTCAACCACATCTTGCCGGGGAGTCTCTAGTCATGCGCCGTCCACGTTCCCCCGCGGCCGCCCTGCTCGGCATGCTGGCCATGCTGGCCACGGTCGGGTGCGACACCACCACGCCGCTCGAGCGGCTGCAGAGCGAGCTCGAGCAATATCCGGAGTATTCCGTCACTCTGCAGGACATGCGTGAGGACGGGTATTTTCATCAATATGGTGTGGTCATCGGCGAGCAACAGACCGGGTCGGACGATCTGGTTTTTCGCGACTCCATACTCGACTGGCAGGAGGTTGGCCGAGCGACCTACGACCAGTATCAGCCGCACCTTGGCATGGTGATTCTCTCGAAGGGCGCGGATGGGATGGTCGATCGCAACCAGCACCCACCCGGGTACCAGCAGGTGGGCAACGAGCGGTACGGGCAATGGCGTGACGAGGGAGGCGGGCGATCGTTCTGGGTCTTCTACGGTCAGTACGCCTTGCTGAGCCACATGATCGGCGGTTTCGGACGCCCCATTTACCGGAACGACTGGACCGGCTACCAGACCGCCCGCGGTCGTGGACAGACCTACTACGGTCCGGGTGGTGAGTATGGCTCGAACGGATCTGTCACGAGACAGACGAACCCCAGTTTCTTTCGCCGACAACAGGCGCGACAAGCCGCGAGCAGCCGGTCGTTTGGGGAGCGGGTAAGCGGTCGCACGTCAGGCGGCACCCGCTTCGGCGGGAAGTAGGAGGGGCGAGATGTCGGTGGAACAGATCGGAACGGGCTTCATCTATCTAGCGGTCGTGCTGGGTCTGCTCGTCCTCGGCAAGTGGCTCTACGACGCGTTGCACCGGCGCTTCGTGCTCCAGACCGAGCTCGTCGAGAAGGACAACCTGGCGGTGGCCGTCACCGTGTCCGGCTATTACCTGGGCCTGGTGATCGTGCTGGGCGGGGTGGTCTCGGGGCCCGCGTCGTTCAGCATCGTCGACGACGTGATCGGTCTCGTCATTTTCGGGGCTCTGGGGATTGTGCTGCTCAATCTCTCGGCCTGGGTCAATGACACAGTGGTGTTTTCGAAATTTAACAACGAGAAGGAGATTGTCGAGGATCGCAACACCGGCATGGGTGCCGTCGAAGCGGGCAACTACGTCGCGGTGGGCCTCGTCACGGCCGGCGCCATGTCGGGCGAAGGGGGATTGGTGCCCGGGCTGGTCTATTGGATCGCGGGACTGGCCGCCCTGGTCGTGGCCGGTCTGCTGTACGACAAGATCACGTCATACGATCTACACGACGAGATCGAGAAGGACAATGCCGCGGTCGGCGTCGCGTTCGCCGGAGTGCTGATCGGTTTCGGGAACATCATTCGCCTGGCGGGCGACGGCGACTTCGTCTCCTGGAACGAGAGCCTGACCCAGTTCGGGTATTACACCGTCGTCGGGCTGATCCTGTTGCCGCTGGTCCGGCTGTTCGCCGACAAGGTGCTGCTTCCGGGCGCCAGCTTGAGCGACGAGCTCGTCAAGGCCCAGCCCAACCTGGGCGCCGGAGTCCTCGAGGCGGTGTCGTATCTCGCGGCGTCGATGCTGATTGGACTGACGCTCTAACCCTGCGAGGCTCGTGCCCAGCCTCAGAAGTTCGCCATATCAGTGGTCGGCGAACGTATGACGACACCCGCCATCGCTCGCCAGGCCCCGCCGCACGGTTTGGTGCTCAAGGCCTGCATCTTTGCCACGGGCCTCGCCGGCATCGTGGCCGAGTACGTGATGGCCACCCTGGCCAGCTATCTCCTCGGAGACGCGGTGCTGCAGTGGACCCTCACGGTGTCCCTCATGCTCTTCGCGATGGGGGTGGGGAGCCGACTCAGTCGGTTCGTGCGCGGGTCGATCTTGGATGCGTTCGTGGCCGTGGAACTGCTCCTCTCGGTGGTGTGCGCCATCAGCGCCACGCTGGCTTACTTCTTGTCCGGTTGGATCGCGAACCTGGCACCGGTCGTCTATGGTCTCGCCTTCGCGATCGGTCTGCTGATCGGCGTAGAGATTCCACTTGCCACCCGGCTCAATCAGGAGTTCGACGAACTGCGCGTGAATATCAGCACGGTGCTCGAGTACGACTACTACGGGGCGTTGCTGGGCGGGGTACTGTTCGCCTTTGTCGCGCTGCCGTTCCTCGGGCTCACCTACACGCCGATCGCCGTGGGCGCCCTCAATCTGGCGGTGGCCGGCGTGCTGTTCGCTCGGCATCGTCGGGTGTTCGCGCGGCGCAGTGTCCTGAGCGTGTCCTTCGCCGGGGTGTCCGTCTTCCTGATCGCGTTGGCGGTGTTCGCCAAACCGATCGTCCTGTTCGGCGAACAGCGCAAGTACCGCGATCAGGTCATCTACGAGGACCAGACGCGCTACCAACGAATCGTGATGACGCGGTTCCAGGACCACCATTGGCTCTACCTCGACGGTCACACGCAGTTCAGCTCCTTCGACGAAGAGCGCTACCACGAGCCGCTCGTGCACCCCGCCATGCTCGCGAGCGCGGCGCGACGTCGTATCCTGATCCTGGGTGGTGGCGACGGTCTGGCGCTCCGCGAGGTGCTGAAACACCCCGACGTGTCGGAGGTCACCCTGGTTGACATCGACGCGGCGATGACCACGCTGGGGCGGACACACAACGTACTGGTGGCGTTGAACCACGACGCCTTCGTCGACTCGCGTGTGACGGTCGAAAATCAGGACGGGTACGCCTACCTGCGCGATGCCGACACCCGGTTCTGGGATGTCATCCTGGTCGACCTCCCAGACCCCCGGACCGTCGATCTGGCTCGGCTGTACGGCCTCGAGTTCTATCGCCTGGTGCGACGGCATCTCTCACCGGGTGGCGTCATCGTGACCCAGGCCACGAGCCCGTTCTTCACCCGTCGCGCGTTCCTGTCCGTGGGGGTGACGATGGACGCGGCGAGGCTGATCACGGCGTCGTATCACAACCATGTGCCCACGATGGGCGAGCTAGGATTTGTGCTCGGCATGCGTGGTCGAGACGATACCGCCCCGGGGGACAACCAGGACCGAGACCGGTTCAGGCAGCGCCTGGCCGGGCTTAGCTTCGAGCGACTGGGCACCCGGTTTCTCAACCGCGATGCGATGGTGAGCATGCTGCATTTCGGCAAGGGCTTTGACGACGAGGTCGAGGTCAGCGACGAGACCAATTTTGCGATCTTCTACTATTATCGAGACGGCGATTGGGTTCTGAACTGACCAGCATCTTCAAGACCAACGTGACACGGCCGTTCCTGGACCTCCTAGCGTTCCTGCACCGCGAGAACCTGTTGCGGCTAATGGGGGTGATCGTCGTGTTGGTTGTGGCGGGGGCCGGCGGTCTCACATACTTCGAAGACAACCGACCCTTTCTCGACGCGCTCTGGTGGTCCATCGTCACCCTGACCACGGTCGGCTTCGGAGACATTTCTCCGTTGACGCTTGGCGGCCGGCTGATCGGGGTCGTCCTCATGTTTTTCGGCATTGGTGTGCTCGGCATGTTCACGGCGACCATCGCCGGGGTGTTTGTCGAGAAGCGGTTGCGGAAGGAGCGGGGCATGGGTTCGTACGACGACCTGAATGGCCACATCATCCTGTGCGGATGGAACGACCGGACGAAGGAGATCCTCAAGGACCTGCGGGCGGACGCGCGAGCGGCCGAGGCGCCGATAGCGCTGGTGGCCGATATCGACGCGAAACCGGTGGACGACGAGCGGCTCTACTTCGTTCGGGGCGATGTGACGGAGGAGCATCTAATACGGGCCGGTATCGCGACGGCGGCCACCGTCGTGCTCGTCGGGGACCGGTCCCTGGAGTACGTGGCGCGAGATGCCAAGGCGGTGCTGTCTTTGTTGACGGTCGAGAGCCTCAATCCAAGTGTGTATTCGATCGTCGAGCTGGCCAGCGAGGACAATGTTCGGCACTGCGAGCGCGCCGGGGCCGACGAGATTATCGTGGGGGCCGAGTTCAGTAGCCGCGTCATCTCCACCGCGACCCTTGACCACGGGATTTCAACGGTGTTGCGCGAGTTGCTGAGCGCGCAGGTCGGCTATGATCTGATCACCGTACCGGTACCTGAGCGGTTGGCCGGGCGGCCGTTCTTCGATGTGTTTTGCGACCTGAAGCGCGACCACGGCATGATCGCGATGGCGATTATCCCGCACGCGGCCGGGGCTGGGAGTGTGGTGACGAACCCCCCGAGGGACACCGTCGTGAAAGGTGACGATCGCCTGGTGGTCGTGTCGGCGGGCGAGCGGCACGCGTCGTGACCGCCGTCGCAGGTCTGACTCAGTGGTTCGTCGACGACATGTCACTTTTTAGTCGCGTTGGCCTCCTGCTCCGGCGCGAGTTCTCGGCTCGGTTGGGCGCGCGACCAGGACGCGCCGGCGGGTTCATCGACGACGACCCCAGCGCGTCGTCTCAAGGAGCGCCGGCCCTCCCGGTGAGCCCCACGCCGCAGGACCCGACGCTGGCGCGCTACTACGCCAACCTGGAGCTGCCCTACGGGGCCGGCCTCGGCGCGGTTCGGGAGGCCCGGCGACGGCTGCTCAAGCGTTACCACCCTGACCTGCATTCGGCCGACCCCGGCAGGAGACGTACCGCCACGCAGGTGACTCAGGGGCTCAACCGCGCCCACGACGAACTCGTCAGCCGTCTGGGTCGTAGTGAACAGTAGGATCATCGGCGGCCGCTGGGAAATAAAGATCCACGGTGGACGAATAGTAATGTTGGAAACGTAGAGAAAGCTAGGACGCAAGGAGGCGTTGTGTGAATGTCTGAACATCTTGATCGGGTCAAGGGCTATCTGCTGGACCTCGGGCTCACGATCGTCGCGGAGAACGAGGCGGACGAGCTGGTGGTTGTCGACGATGAGGACAGCGGCATCAAGCAGCTGGTCATCGACTGCGAGCCCCCCATCGTGGTCCTTGAGCAGCTGATCGCAGAGGTGCCCGCGGAGCCGGGCCAGCTGTTTGTCCGGCTGTTGCAGATGAACAACACCCTGGTGCACGGTGCCTTCGTACTCGACGAAACCGCGGAGCGCATTTTTTATCGCGACACGTTGCAGCTTGCCAATCTCGATCTGAATGAGCTCGAGGGCTCGATCCGGGCCCTGTCCTTGGCGTTGGCTGAGTACGGCGCCGAGCTACTGACGTTCTTGAAGAAGTAGTCGTTTTGTGATCCATTGCCCAAGGAGACGGACTGATGGCCAGTATTTTTCGAAGAATGTTCAAGGTCGCCGAATCGAATGCCCACGCCGCAATGGACAATCTCGAGGATCCGATCAAGATGACCGAGCAAGGAATTCGCGATCTCAAGAAGAACCTGCAGGCCGCAATGGTCAGTCTGGCGGAGGTGAAGTCGCTGGCGATTCGTATGCAGAAGGAGGCGTCCGACCACAAGAAGCGGTCGGCCGACTACGAGCGCAAGGCGATGCTGCTGCTCAAGAAGATGGAGGCGGGAGAGATGGACGCCGGTGAGGCAGAGCGCCTGGCGACTGCCGCGCTGGAGCAGAAGGAGGCGGCGTTGCAGCAGGCCGCCACCGCGACCGCCGACCACCAGACCCAGCAACGGATGGCGGACCAGCTCCAGGGCAAGGTCGAAGATCTCAAGCGCCAGATCGGGACCCACGAGAACGAGGCGATCACCCTGAAGGCTCGAGCCCGCACCGCGTCATCGATGCGGAAGATCAACCAGCAGCTGGCCGGCGCCGATGCGTCAGGCACGGTGGCCATGCTTGAGAAAATGAAACAGAAAGTTCAGGAAGAGGAGTCGCTCGCGGAGGCCTACCAGCAGCTCTCCGACGTCGGCGGTGATCTCGACGAGGACATCGACAAGGCTCTCGCCACGCCTTCGAGCAGCGCCGGCGCCGATTCGCTGGCGGCGCTGAAGGCGAAGATGGGCATCGCGGCGCCCGCGCGGGGCTAGGGGCGCAGCCCCCGTCTGAAGAAAGCGGACTGGGGCATTCAGGGGTCCCCGTGTACGTAACTAAATCGAACTCGTGTGCGCGTGGCCGAGGTCGGCCATGACCGCCTCGGCCGCGCGTACGCCGTGATACTGCGCCTCCTCAAAGAGTGAGAGACCGCTCATGTCCGAGTGCGCGAAGCGGATGGCGCCGTGCGGGTCCTCCGCCCGGCGGCGCGACTCGCCCCACACGAAGCCCGGCACGGGGCGAATCATCGCGTGTCCCCACAGCATGACGTCGACGTGCGTGACCAGAGACTCGATCTCGGGGTGGGCTTGGGCCAGGTCGGCGAGAATCAGCGACACCCAGTTGCCCCAGCTTTGCGCGAGCATCCAGGTCCGCGCAGCCTCGGGATTGGGAACTGAGAGCGGCCGATAATACGTCAGCACGCTTGGACCGGGTGCGATGCTCAGGTTCTGGTGGGTGGCCACCACATAGCCGAGCGACGGACTGTCATACAGCACGTTGTCCCACGCGGCGTCGTCCGGCAGGCGTTCTACGGTCAGATTCGCCACCATCCACGGACAGTACGTAAAGGCGTCCGCCCCTGCGTCGGGTGGAGCGTATCCCTCAATGACGTGGCCGGCCGTGAAACGCGGGAGCGCATAGATGGCGCGGCGGGCCCGATAGCGCACCGCGGTGTCCGTACTGGTGTCCACTACGTCCACCTCGACGCCGCCGGCCGGCGAGCCGCCATCTCCGGCACTCACCGTGGAGCGCACCCGGTACACCAGCATGCCCGTAATGACGTGGTCTGCCACCCGGTCCAGAAAATGTTGGACGATTCGGCCGTTGCCCTCAGGCCAGGTCAGATACTGGCCGTTGGCCGGGCGCGAGCAGAAGTAGTGCCAGCCGGCCCAGGCCGAGGTGGTCTCGAGGGTGCAGCCGTAGTCGTCGCGGCAGCAGTAGTCGACATACCAGCGGAGCCGTTCGGAGGACCACCCGGCCCGGTCGAAATATTCGCGCATGGAGATCTGGTCGAGCGCCAGGATTTCCGCGTCCGTCGTGCTGGCGGCCACCGGGAGCGCAAACGCCCGCCGACCCAGTGCGTCCCGATAGTCCTGATACTCCCTGACCTGCGCTTCGAACTCGGCGAGCACCGCCACCGCGCCGGTGCCCTCGGGATCCAGCAGGTCTTGGGCGGACAGGCCGTCACGCCACTGGCCGTCGATGAAGACCCGTTCCTGCGGGGCATGGCACAAATGCCGCGGGTCGTAGATCGGTTCACGGTCGGGGCCGTAGGCTTGAACGAGACCCATCTCGTCTAGCAGTTCCCGTACCACCGGCGCCTCCACGGGCGGCACCGGCAGGTAGTGCGCCCCCCACGGATACGCGGACACGTCGTTTTGTCCCCACCGTGAGTTACCGCCGGCCTCCGGTTCCAGTTCGAGTAACGCGAAGTCATGAAAGCCGCTCTTCGCCAGCTTCCACGCAGCCGACAGGCCCGCCATCCCTCCGCCCACGATGACGACCGGCACGTCTCGTGTCTCGCGCGGTGCCGGGAACCCGCCCTCTCGCAGTCGGTGTCCGGTCTGGTGTGAGGCGCCCACAATCGTGCCATCGATGATGTGACCGGTGCCGAGCGATGGGGATGGCGGTGGCGACGAGCAGCCCATCGCCACCGCGGCCGCGGCGACCGGACCCATGCGCAGGACATCGCGCCGGGTCAGCCCCGCCGGTGCCGTGTCTGCGGCGGGCAGGCGGGCCCCGGCTCTCTGGGATCTCGGGCGGCGCTTGCGCGTCATTCCGCCCCGACCGCAGGTGTGCGTGCGTACTGGTCCCAGCCGTCGGCGTGGTACTGCACCAGAATCTGGTTATTGAGGTGATTGACCTCGACCGGCACGCGGGTCATGTCGGCCGGAAACTCGAAGAGTGACCGGGCAATGGCGGGCGTCAGAAATCGCAGGGCGCCGGGGAAACGGTCGGGCACCTGGAACGGTTCTCGGGACGCCACGAGGTAGCCCCATTCCCCGAACGTCGGCACCGAGGCATGATACGGCGCGGCGTATAACCCGGTCGCGCGCACGGTCTCCACGATGCACCAGAACGCCTGCCTGGACACCAGGGGCGACGTGCTCTGGACAGCGACCACGCCGCCTGGGTTCAGGTGCGCAGCGAGCCGTTGATAGAACGTGGTCGTGTACAGCTTGCCCAATGAGAAATTTGACGGGTCCGGGAAGTCGACAACGATGAAGTCGTAGCTGGCCGCGTCCTCCTCGAGCCAGACGAACGCGTCGGCGTTGACCAGTTCGACCCGAGGCGAACGGAGCGCATAGTCGTTGAGCGCGGCAAACTCGTCGTGCCCGACGAAAATCTCAGTCATCACCGGGTCGAGGTCGACCAGCGTAATGCGCTCGACCCGGTCGTCTTTAAGAATCTCGCGAACCGCCATCCCATCCCCACCGCCCAGCACCAGCACCCGGCGTGGCGCCGCCACCGCCGCCAGTCCCGGATGGACCAGCGCCTCGTGGTAGCGGTATTCGTCGACGGACGAGAACTGCAGATCGCCGTTGAGAAACAGACGGACCTCGCCAGCCTTCTGGGTCAGCACGATCCGCTGATACGAAGACGCGCGAGACAGAATCACCGGATCCTCGTACAGTTGACGCTCCGACCGGTCCATCAGATCGTCCGAGAACACGGCGCCCAGCAGCAGCACCGCGAGCGCGCCGTAGGCCTGGGCCGTTAGCCACGGCCGGCGATGCTGGCGGCTGAACAGGTGGCACGTCCACACCGCGACCAGCACGTTGAGCACGCCGAACACGAACGACGACCGCATCAAACCGACCTGCGGCACGAGCCAGAGCGGAAAAAGCAACGACGCCGCGAGGGCACCCACATAGTCGAGCGACAGCACTTTCGACACCAGGTCGCGCAGCGGGAACTGGTCCTCGAGGATGCGGATCAGAAACGGGATCTCCAGACCCACCAGGACGCCGATCGCCACGACCCACCCATAGAGCACCACCCGAAAGGCGGCAATCTCGGCGAACGAGAAGAACAGGACGGGCGACGAGATGCCGCCCACGACCCCGACCAGAATCTCGATCTCGATGAAGCGCGTGATCAGATCGTGCTGAAAGTAGCGCGAGAGGTAGGAGCCCACCCCCATCGCAAACAGATAGACGCCGATGATGGTGGAAAACTGAGTGACGCTGTCGCCGAGCAGGTAGCTGGCAATGGTGCCGGCGAGCAATTCGTAGATCAGCCCGCAGGTGGCGATGGTGAAGACCGACACCAGGAGCGCGCGAGTCTTGAGGCCCGCATGGTCTGTCGATGGTGCGCTCGTGTCGTCCATGTAGCTCGGCTCACATGGTATCCGGTATTCGCCAGGGCCGCGCGTCTGCGGCCGCCCACCCTGGTGCCTGGGCATTCCCTGACCCTCGTCCGATAGGTGCCACGCGCCGTGGGTCAGCACCCAACCGGCGAGCAACGCGTTTGTGGTGGCATGCGCCACCACGGCATCTCCGAGGTTCTGTCAACTTCCGCTCTGATCTGGCAGAGTGACCGCATGCCGAGCTACCGAGGATACCGATTCACGCCGGACATCATCAGTCACGCGGTGTGGTTGTACCACAGGTTCAGCCTCAGTTTCCGCGACGTCGAGGATCTGCTGGCCAAGCGCGGGATCACCGTCACCTACAAGACGATCCGACAGTGGTGCGCGACGTTCGGGCTCGAATACGCCCGGTGCCTGCGGTCCCGGCGCGGCCGCCAGGATGACACCTGGCTTCTGGACGAGGTGTTCGTCCGGCTTCGGGGCCGGCAGCGTATTTGTGGCGAGCCGTGGACGAGGACGGCGCCGTGACCGACCTCCGCGTCCAGCCCCGGCGGAATCGCCGAGCGGCGACCCGCTTCTTCCGCAAGTTGTTGATGGGGCAGGGTCGTACCCCGCGACGGTTGATTACCGACAAGCTGCCCAGCTACGGAGCCGCCTGCCGCACGGTGATACCTCGGTCGTCCATCGCGCGGACCGGTACGCCAACAACCGAGCCGAGGTCTCGCACGAACCGACGCGACAACGCGAACGGCAGATGCGCGGCCTCAAGTCCGCGGGGCAGCTCCAGCGCTTCGCGTCGGTCCACAGCGTCGTGCAGAATCTCTTCCGGGTCGGCCACCATCTGCTCCGGGCCGCCCATGCACGTCGCCGGCCCCCGGTACGGTGCTTTGACTCCGGGCCGGGGGTTTCGGTACGATGCTGCGGTTCCACCGAGCCCGTGCGACCTCCTGTGCAAGTGACCTCAGCAACTCATAGTGCGGCGACGCTGCACTACTTCCTGCTCGCCGGGCGCCCTCGTCTGGAGCCGCTACGGGTCTTCGACTCGCGCCGGGTGCCGTGGGCGGGGCGAGTGGTGACATTCTACGTGCTCGGGACGAGCCACGCCGTGCTCGTCGAACAGGACGACACCGCGCTGACGGAGCTCCTGACCTGCGCCGCTGGCGATCTCGGGGCCCAGGCGCTGGAGCGGCGGACCGCCACGTCAGACTCGCTCGTCGTCCGCACCGTCGACCATCTCCGGTACGACTGCCGGCTGTCTCCGGTCGAGCTCGACGGGGCCGACCGCCTGCGTGGTGACTTCGCCAGCGCGGATCAGTTGGCGGTCAACTACGAGGCCGCTCACGGAGCCGCGGAGCCGATGACCCACATCGGGTGGCGTGTCGCGGAAGCTGCTCTGTTGGTGGAGACCCTGCACACCTATCCGCACGAAGGCCGCGGCGTCAGAAGCGAGAGCACGTTCCGGCTGACGACCGAGGGGCCAGGCCTGACTCCGTGAGGGCTCTGACGCCCCTATATGTCAAGACAGTCGTTCACGCAGCCAAGTCTGCGGCTTGGCGCGCTCGGTCGTCTGCCATCACGCGCTGAAAGATCTCGCGGGCGAGAAAGCGTTTGAGACAGCGGATGATCTCCCGTTTGGGCCGCCCTTCAGCGGTGCGTCGTTCGACGTCGTTGAGGGGTGGTGAGTGGTACCGCATCCGCACGATGACGGCCCGGTGGAGCGCGGCGTGAGCCTGTCGATGCCCGCCGCGGTAGAGACGGTGGCGGCCCGTCGTCATCCCGGACGAAGCCGGGATGGGGCAGGCCCCGCAGAGCTTGGCGAAGGCGGCTTCCGAATGAATCCGATCGGGGTTGTCGCCACAGATGATCAGCCTCTCGGCGGCGGTGTCGGCACCGATGCCCAAGCCCTCACGCAGCGTCGGCGAGGTCTGGGTGGTGAGTCGACCCAGGTGACGGTCGTGGTCCACGATCTCGACGGAGAGAGCGAACCAGCGACGGGCGAGCGCCCGGAGGGTATGTTTCGCCGAGGCGGTCGGCGTATCGATCGTGCCGCAGCGCCATCCGCGGCAGCGTTTGAGGAGCGCCTGGTCGGCGAGCGGGTGGAGGGGCTCTCGCAGCGCGGGCGGCGCGGTGACGACGATCTGCTTCAGCGTGATCATCGCCGAGGTGCGGGCTTTGACCGCCGTCCGGCGCGCGACCTTGAGGTGGCGCATCATCTCGACCGCCCCGTCCGCGGTCTTCGGGATAGCGGTCGATTGGCCAGCCAGGACCGACCGCGCGGCGGTCTCGGCATCCACGGTGTCGGACTTCCCGGCGATTCGACGGGTGCGCCGGTCGCCCCGGTTCACTTCGAGCACCTGGTGCCCGGCTCGCCGGACCGCGCGCGCGAGTCCCGCCCCGTCGCTGCCGGTGCCCTCGATGCCGAACGCGGCGACACGTCCGTGACGCTCGGCCCAGGTGATCAGCTGTTGGTAGCCGTCTGAGTCGGCCGCACACGATCGATCGCCGAGGCGGATCGATCCCCCACGTGTCGATCGCCACGGCCACGTGGACGTGCTTGTGGGTGTCCACGCCGACGATCACCTTCCGCGCGTCGGGCTGGATAGTCCTTGGGTTCGTCACCGGGTGGCCTCCTCGGGTGCTGATGCGTCGGCCGGATGGGCGGACAGGACTGTGATGGGTCGACGTTGCCGCAGGCCCCTATTGGGTCACTGCCCATCCGGTCAGACGGGTTGCCGTGTCCATCGCCGACGGACGATGACCGACAGATCAGTAGCGAGGACCGTAGGTCAGTCAAGTTGCGGGTCAGGCCACCACCCGCCGGCACCCACCAGTGTCACCGAGCGACCTCGGCAGGCAGCGGAATGATGCTCACAGTCAAGTTAACGAGTCCGAGCCATACGAGGGCAAGTTGATCAGAGATCAGGCCGCTGGCACCGAGGCCCACGCTGTGAAAGCTCGTGCCCGCAACATTCGATGATGAACCGATCTGAGCCGGTGCCGACCCACGCGAAACAGATTCTGAATGATGCCGTGAACGTGCAAGAAACACCGCGCGTGGGTCGGATGACGTGAAGCCGCGCATCTGACGCTCCCGTTGTCGCGTGGGTTGGTGCGACACTTCGCCCCGATTGTTCCCGTATCGCGTCGTGTCATGGGTGACCCAAGGCATGAGGTCCCGATGTGCCACACGGTAGCTGCCCAGATTGTCGGTCACGAGCCGCACCGGTTCCTGTCGCTGACGCTTCAACAACCGAGCTAGCGAGTATCGTTGTCAGTTACGCGTCGGCGATCGCGACCTGTAGTTTCGAGGCGGCTCGCATCCCGAGCATGATCTGCCGGTCGTTCTTGCCCCGTAGCGTTACACGCATCGACGTTCCGCTCCGCGTTCCAGTTCGAGATCTCGTGTCGCTTTTGTTCCAGATATTCCGTGATGTATTGGATCTTCGAGAAGCGCTCGAGCATCTCCTGAGTACAGAAGCGAATCGAGCTCATGTCGATGTTGATCGCGCGCTTGATCCGCCGTCCGCCCGACTCGGACATTCCACGCCAGTGCTTGAACGACTCCGTGATGAGCGCGTAGGTCGGTATGGTCGTGATCGTCTTGTCCCAGTTCTTCACTTTGACGGTCGTTAGTGCGACCTCTAGCACGTCGCCATCGGCGCCGGACTTCGGCATCTCGATCCAGTCACCCGGAGCCACCATCTGATTCGCGGAGAGCTGGATGCCGGCAACCACACCCAGGATCGCGTTCTTGAAGATCGACATCAGGACGGCCGTCATCGCGCCGAGACCGCCGAGCAGAAGACTGGGCGACTGACCGATGAGCAGCGATATCAGGGCGATCGCGGCGATGCTGTAGAGGATGAGCTTGAGTACCTGAACGACGGTCTTGATCGGCAGATCGCGCGAGGCCTTCGACGACTGCAAGATGTCGACCCCGGCATTCAACGCGCCGTCGATCGCGAGCAGGGTGACCAGAAGCATGTAGATGAGAGAGGCTCGTCTGACGACGACGATCCAGAGGTCGTACCCATCGAGGACCGGCTGGGCAAAGACGTAAATGACCAGTCACACGGCATGAGCGAGCACGGCACTGTCACGTTAACGAAAACTCGGTTGGCCCGATTCTGCCTAACGTGACAATACCGCTCAGTGGCTCGTGCTGGACGTCGGTTCGTTTGTGGTCACGTAGAGTTGCTGCGTGGGGTAGGCAAACTCTATCCCGGCCTCCTGGAATTCCTCGATCAGCCGAACATTCATGGACTGCTGCAGATCCATGTACGTGTTGTAATCGGGCCTCAGCACGTAATAGACGACTTCGTAGATGAGCGCGAAGTCGCCGAAGCTCTTGAAGTGGGCCCGGTCGAATCGCGCGTCCTGATGCTCGTCGATCACCCGCTTGATCATCGGCGAGATCGCCTTCACCTTCTCGACCGGGGTGTGGTACACCACTCCCAGGCTGAAGACAACTCGCCGCTCCTTCATCCGCTTATAGTTCTTGATCCGACTACTGGTCAGGTCGCTGTTGGAGAAGATCAGCTGCTCGCCGCCGAGGCTGCGGAGGCGTGTGGTCTTGAACCCTACCTGCTCCACGGTGCCGAGGAGATCGCCCACAATAATGAAGTCCCCGACCTGGAACGGCTTGTCCATGAAGATCGCGAACGAGCTGAACGCGTCCCCCAGCACTGATTGAGCGGCCAGGGCGACAGCCACGCCCCCGATGCCGAGGCTCGCCACGAACGCGGTGATATTGACCCCGAGGTTGTCGAAGACAAACAAGAGGGTCGCCGTCCAGATCATGAACCGGGCAAGCCAGATCATGTTCGTGAGCATCGCGGCGTGGGCCGGGTCCTTTTTCGCGGTCTGCTCGGTCCCTTTATGGATACCGTAGGCGGCGAACCCTTGGAGGACCTGCGCGACCTTGATCGCGAGAACGATGACGACGACGCCCTGCACCAGGCCGCCGAGGCTTTCTTGCAGGGTCAAGAAGAGGGTGCTGAAATACAGCGCGGTGATCAGATAGACAGACGGTCCGACGACGCGTCGAAGCAGGTCATGGAGCAGATCATCAAGGTCGTTCGCCGTCCGCTGAGAGAGGGCCTTCAGGCGCCGCAGGATGATCGCCCTGGCAATCGGCAGGACGAGGAGGACGCCGAGGAAGACCGCGGCGGCGATCAGGTAGTCCTCGACTGTGTTCCCAAGAAAGTGGCTGTCCATCACGTCCAGGAGTGCCTGCATGTCCTTCCTTCCGTCGGCTCGTCGCAGGATGTTCTGCGCGTCTCTCGAGGTTTCTGAGGCGTCTTGTTCCCTCGCCATCCCTCACCACACGCCTGCGATTCGTCGATGAGACGTGGCCTCGTCGATTCGAGGGACGCGGGTCGTGGATGCTCAGGCACGGTCGCGACCGATTGGACTCGCCCGCCGCGGTGGCGCGAAGGGCGCCTGCTGGGAGCCGTCCCGTAGATGTGGATCAGCAGCGACGCTCGTCGGCCGGCATTCCACGGGGGGGGTGTCACTCGCTGATCTCGACCGTGTATTCCGCCCCGGTCTCTATCGTATGCGGCCCACACGACTGACCTCGCACGAAGAACGTCACGCGCAGGGGCTCGGCGGCGTGCTCACGCACGAACTCCACGTGCCCCCTAATATCTGAGTACTGATGGTGTACGGTGTCCCGTCCCTGGGCGTCGGAGACGTGGGCCGCGACGTCTTGCCCTGTGACAGGATTGCCCTCTTCGTCCACGACGAACACGTGGACCGAGCTTGTGCCACGGATGTCCGATGTGGATTCGGTCACCTTAGCGGCCTAACCGCGTAGTGTGCCATTAATGGGCCGACGCTCATTCGTCAGACTTCGGCCGCTTTTGGGCACACTTTAGACGGTTTTCATGGCCGGGAGCACCGGCCGGACCTCGGCCGACTAAACGCACCTTACGGGGTCGGTCAGCCGATTCTGCTTAACTTAATAATACCTGGAGAAGCAAGGATCCGTCGCCGCTTGACGAAAACTCATCTTCCATCTTCAGGATGGAGGGTCGAATAAAAACCCCGTCTCATCACACCACACCGTAGGCCAGCATCGCGTCGGCTACCTTCACGAAGCCTGCGATGTTCGCACCCTTCACGTAGTCGACGTGGTCGGAAGCCGCCGTGCCTCCGTACTGCACGCACTTGTCGTGGATGCCCTTCATGATGTCGCACAGAAGCTGCTGAAGCTCTTCTTCCTTCCAGGAGATCCGTGCGGAGTTTTGGCTCATCTCGAGCCCGGAGACCGCCACGCCGCCGGCGTTTGCTGCTTTCCCCGGTCCATAGAGGATCTTGGCCGTCTTGAATGCGTGCACGCCGTCAAGATCGGTTGGCATGTTCGCGCCCTCCGACACGCCGATGCAGCCGTTGCTCAACAAGGTCTTCGCGTCCGTTCCTAGCAGCTCGTTCTGTGTGGCACACGGCATCGCAAGGTCGCACGGCACGGCCCAGGGCCGCTGACCCTCGTGGTAAGTGGAGCCGTTGAACTCTTCGGCATATTTGGAAATGCGCCCACGCCTGACGTTCTTGAGCTCCTTGACCCAATCGAGCTTCTCCTGGCTAATGCCCTCGCGATCGTGAATGAAGCCGCCGGAATCGGACAAGGTGACGGGCTGGCCGCCGAGGTGCAGGATCTTTTCCACCGCGTGGATGGCCACGTTGCCTGAGCCGGACACGAGCACTACCTTTCCGTCCAGCGAGTTGCCCACGTGACGCAGCATATCTCGCAGAAAATAGACTGCGCCGTAACCCGTCGCCTCCGTGCGGATGAGGCTGCCGCCGAATTCGAGTCCCTTGCCCGTCAGCACGCCCGTGAACTCGTTTGTGATCCGCTTGTACTGTCCGAACATGTAGCCAATCTCGCGCGCGCCGACGCCGATGTCGCCGGCGGGGATGTCGATGTCGTGGCCGACGTGCCGGTAGAGTTCCGTCATGAATGACTGACAGAAGCGCATCACTTCGTGCTCTGATTTTCCGCTCGGATTGAAGTTCGCACCACCCTTCGCGCCACCCATGGGCAGGCCGGTGAGGCTGTTCTTGAACGTCTGTTCGAACGCGAGGAACTTCAGCACGCTCTCGGTCACGGTCGGATGGAACCGGATGCCGCCTTTATAGGGACCGATCGCGTTGTTGTTTTGCACGCGCCAGCCGCGCTGCACGCGGATGTTGCTGTTATCGTCCTCCCAGCAAACACGAAAGCTCACCACCCGATCCGGTTCGGCGATCCGTCGCAGGATCTGGTACTCGTGGTATTCCTCCTTGTCCTGGATGAAGTCAAAGACGTTCTCTGCCACTTCCTTCACTGCCTGGACGAACTCGGGTTGCCCCGGGTTGCGTTTGTTGACTCCCTCGACAAATTGCTGGAGATTGACGTGGTCGGATATAGCCATGATCACTGCTCCCTAGTTGGAAAAACGAAGGTGCGCGAAACTTAGTTGAAAATTGAAGCGGCTCCAAACCCTGTGGTTTGATGACGTTGCCTAAGACGAACATCACGCCACGAGAGAAAGGAGCCGAGATGAGCAGTGTCTTACGTTCGGTCAGGAAGCGCAAGAAGGGTCGCACGCTGGGTCCGGTCGAGATCATCGGCCGCGAGGATTACGCGGATCTGGAACTGGATGCCAAGGTGGAGTTGATCCGCTCCTTGGTCCCGCTGGGGTTGATGCACGTCGAGGAGTTACTCGACGCGGAGGTGACGGCGCTGGCTGGCGAGCGCTACGCCCGCAAGGACGCGTCAGTCGGCGGGCGCCGTCATGGCAGCAACCCCGGGACGGTCGGTCTAGCCGGCCAGCGCGTACCGATTCGCGTGCCCCGGATTCGCCATATCGCGGGGAGTGAGATTCCGCTGCGGTCGTACGAGGCGCTGGCTGGCGATCGCGCCATCAACGACCGGCTGCTGAAGCGTGTGCTGTACGGGATCTCGTGCCGCAACTACGAAGCCGCGGCCGAGGCGATTCCTGGGGCCATCGGGCTGTCGGGGTCGACGGTGTCTCGGGGCTTCATCCAGGCCAGCGCGGCGCAGTTCCGCGCACTCCAGGAGCGGGACCTCGCCGGCGAGGACGTGGTGGTTGTGGTCCTGGACGGCAAGACGTTCGCGGACGCGACGATGGTCATCGCGTTGGGCATCACGCTATCTGGGGAGAAACGCTTTCTGGGCTTTGTCGAAACGGACACAGAGAACGAGCGGGTGCTGACCCCGTTCCTGCGGTCGTTGGTCGAGCGCGGCCTCGATGTCTCCCAGGGCACGCTGGTGATCCTCGACGGCGGGAAGGGGCTCCGGGCGGCCGTTCGGAAGGCCTTCCGGGACCGAGCCCTGGTCCACCGGTGCCAGTGGCACAAGCGCGAAAACGTGGTCAGTTACCTGGCCAAGCAGGAGCAGGCCTCCTGGCGCCAGCGCCTCCAGCGCGCCTACAACCGTCCCGAGTACGACGAGGCCCGCACGGCGCTCGAGACACTCCATCGCGAGCTGGAGGACCGGAACCAATCGGCCGCCGGCAGTCTGGCGGAAGGGCTGGACGAGACCCTAACGCTGCATCGTCTCGGGCTGTATGGCGTGCTGGGCCGGTCGCTGAAGACGACGAACTGTCTCGAGTCCATCAATGCGCTCGTCGAGGAACGCTGTGCGAAGGTCGATCACTGGCAGAACTCGAGCCAACGCCACCGCTGGCTGGCGACCGCGCTCCTCGACATCGAACCGCGCTTGCGGAAGGTGATGGGCTACCGCCACCTGCCCAAGCTCCGTGCCGGGCTGAAGCGAGAACTGAAGATCGACACGGCGACGTCGAAGAAGAAAGCTGCGTAAGTCAGGAGCCGTGAAGAGTTTCAACTAAGAATGGGCTTGACTCGGAAAAACGTCCACGAACACAACCGCGTGCTTCTGCATTCTGAGTTTTGTGGACAGACGCCTGACGAGATGTGCTTTTGCACGGCAGACGCGGTTCCGGCAGACCTGACGTCACGCACGGCCGCCACACTGGCCCATCTGCCCGATTCTCGCTTGAGCGTGGCATGAATGCGGCCGCGGCCCGGAAAGCGATGCCTCAAGTAGCGGGATCTGCGAGTGTTCATCCCGACATTGTGCCGCGGGGAGAGTTAACCTGACAGAACCCTACCGTGGCCAGATCGTTGGCGTGATGCTCTACCAGGCGGCGGGGCAAGCGGCCACGTGGGTCTATGAAGTCGAGCGGGAAGGGCGACGCTCCAACGCGCCCCCTGCGAACACAACGGAGATGTCCCAGTAGCTGTTGAAATTTGAAGCGGCGGCTCTTCACTGGTCGTGCTATACGACCGGTGACGAAACCGAGGTGCAAGCCTCCCAGTAAGGAGCCGCCATGAAGAAGCAGTCTCGCACAGTCCCTCGCCGTCGCCAATCGGTATCCCCGACGCCACGGCACCTGCCGTTGGTCGATATCCTCATTGATACGCAGGCCGAGCTCCAGGAGCTGGTCGTCGCGTCTGGCCTGAAGGTACTCGAAGCCATGCTGGAAGAGGATCGGGCCGCCGTCTGTGGGCCACGGGATGCGCATCAACCTGCGCGCCAGGCGTATCGAACGGGGCATACGCCGAGTCAGGTCGTGCTGGGCGGGCGGAAGGTGGCGATTCGTCGGCCCCGTGCGCGGCGCGCCGGCGAGGAGGTTCCGTTGCCAACGGCCCGGGCATTCGCGAATGCGGACCCGCTGAACCGGCGCGTGGTCGACCAGATGCTGATCGGTGTGGCGACCCGCCAGTATGCGCGGAGTCTGGAACCGCTCGGCGCCGACGTCACCACGCGGGGCACGAGCAAGAGTGCGGTCAGTCGACGCTTTGTCGCGCAGACTCAGGCGCAGCTGGATGCGTGGCGGGCGACGCCGCTCGACGCGCTGGACCTGGTGGGGCTGCTGATTGATGGCGTGCACGTGGGTGGACACTGTATCGTTGTCGCCCTAGGCATCGATAAAATGGGCGCGAAACACCCGCTCGGCCTGTGGGAAGGGGCCACGGAGAACGCGACGGTCTGTCAGGGGCTCTTGACCAATCTCGGCAGCCGCGGGCTGCGCACCGACCGGAGCCTGCTGGTGATCGTCGATGGCGCGAAGGCCCTCGACACGGCCGTGACCCAGACATTCGGGCGCGCCGCACTGGTGCAGCGGTGTCAGGTCCATAAGGGCCGGAACATCTTGGAGCATCTCCCTGAGGCACAGCGGCCGTGGGTGAAGGCGGTCCTCACGCGCGCCTACACGAACAGCCACGTCAAGACGGCCAAGCGTCTGCTGCAGGACCTGGCGCGGCGCTTGGACACTGACTACCCGAGTGCGGCCACGAGCGTGCGGGAAGGGCTCGACGAGACGCTGACCGTGCTCGGCTTGGGTCTGTCGGAGCGTCTCCAACGATCGCTCGCCACCACGAACGCCATCGAGAGTCTCCTCAGCCGAACGCGCCACGTGCAGCGCCATGTGAAACGCTGGCGCGGCGGGACGATGGTGCTCCGCTGGGTGGCCGCCGGGGTGCTCGAAGCGGCGAAGGGGTTCCGCCGGGTGCAAGGATGTCAAGATATGCCCGCGCTGGTCGCTGCCCTCCGGGCACGCGACGCGCGGTTAGGACTCGGGGAGTCGTCAGAGATGGTTGCGTAGTCGTGAACCAAGCTGCCGCTGAGTTTCAACAGCGCACGGGACATCCCCAACACAACGGTTGCGGAGCAGTGCGATGACGGTCAGCCCTGATGTCTGCGGTCGCGACTAGGACACTGTCAATGCGTAACCCGGTCGCCCCAGATTTGCTTCAAGCGCGCATCGCGGCCGCAGTTGAACCGATAGAACCTGTATCGCCAAGGGCTCTTCTTGTAGTAGTCCTGGTGATAACTTTCGTCGCCCTTGATGGGATAGAAGGTGCTGGCATCGAAGATCTTCGTGACCACCCGCTGGTCCGGAAACGTCGCCTGGACATCTTGCTTCGATTGTTCCGCGAGTCGACTCTCCTCCTGCGTCGACACGAATATCGCGGCGCGATAGCTCGGGCCCTTGTCACAGAACTGCCCCGTGGCATCGAATGGATCGATATTGACCCAGTAGTGATCGAGCAGGTCCTGGTAGCTGACGACGCTCGGATCGTAAGTGATCTCGACGGCTTCGTAATGGCCGGTGTGATCGCCGTTGTAGGTCGGACTCTTCGCGGTCCCGCCGGTAAAACCCGAGATCACGTCCTCAACACCTGGCAGCCCCTCGAAGTCTGACTCCATGCACCAGAAACAGCCACCAGCGAAGTAAGCCTTCTCGGCCCACGCTGCTGGCGAGGCGCCCAACGTCAGTATCAGGAGTGTCGTGGCTGCTCGGCGCACCTGCCGGTCGCGCCAACCCCGTGCCGCGTTGTCCATGGTTCGAGTATAGACCTCTCGAATTCCAGGCTCAACGGTGCCTCCGCAAGGCGCTGTCAAGCCACTAGAGCGTTTTTCGAAAAGCTCTAGTACTCGATAGGCGGTTCATGGTACTCCTACGTGCAACGTCCTGTAGGAGGATCAATGCGCGCCTATTCGATGGATCTTCGCGAACGAGTGCTCCACGAGAGCGACGCGGGCATGCCGGCGGCCGCGGTCGCGAGCAAATACCGCGTCAGTGCCTCCTGGGTCCGGCGGCTCACACACCGGCGGCGGGAAACCGGCGAAGTCGCCCCGCGCCAGCAGCGTTACGGGCGGCATCCGGTGCTCGCGTCCCAGCTGCACACGCTCGCGGCCTTGATCCGCGAGCAACCGGACCGCACCCTCGCCGACCTACAGGTCGCCCTGGGTACGTCCGCCAGTCTGGCGACGATTTGGCGGGCCGTGAAACAGCTGGGCTTTACCGTAAAAAAAAACGATACGCGCGTCCGAACACGATCGCCCCGACGTCGCGGCCGCCCGCGCGCAGTGGGCGACGACTGCCCCGACACTCGACCCGACTCGCCTCGTCTTTCTGGATGAAAGCGGGGTCGCCACCAATCTCCTGCGGCGCTATGGGCGCAGCCTTCGCGGCCAGCGGGTCGCCGATCACGCGCCCCAGGGTCGGTGGGAGAGCAGTCCCTTCATCGCCGCGCTGCGGGTGACGGGGCTCACCGCGCCGGGGGTCCTCGATGGCCCGATGGACGGGGCCAGCTTCCTCGCCTACGTCGAACAGATCCTCGTACCGACGTTGCAGCCCGGTGACATGGTGATGGCCGACAACCTCGCCGCGCACAAAGTCGACGGCGTGCGCCACGCTATTGAAGCGGCCGGCGCGACGCTGCGCTTCCTGCCGCCCTACAGTCCCGACTTCAACCCCATCGAGCTGAGCTTCGCCAAACTCAAAGCTATCGTCCGCCAAGCCCGCTGCCGCTCGCTCGACACGCTCTGGCCGCTCCTCGGTGCGTGTCTGTCGCGCTTCACCCCCACCGAATGCCGCAACTACGTCCATCATTGCGGCTACACGGCCGCCAAAGCGTCATGAAAAACGCTCTAGTAGTGTGACGCTGTCCGCCACCGGGTGGTCCCAGGAGCAGCTGCGATTCATCGCCGCGGATCGCCCGTTTGACTGGTCATGATGTCCGCGCTATCCGGGGGACTATCTCTTCGGGAGCAGCGGTGATTTTGGCCCGGACTCGTTAACTTGACTGTGAGCATCATTCCGCTGCCTGCCGAGGTCGCTCGGTGACACTGGTGGGTGCCGGCGGGTGGTGGCCTGACCCGCAACTTGACTGACCTACGGTCCTCGCTACTGATCTGTCGGTCATCGTCCGTCGGCGATGGACACGGCAACCCGTCTGACCGGATGGGCCGTGACCCAATAGGGGCCTGCGGCAACGTCGACCCATCACAGTCCTGTCCGCCCATCCGGCCGACGCATCAGCACCCGAGGAGGCCACCCGGTGACGAACCCAAGGACTATCCAGCCCGACGCGCGGAAGGTGATCGTCGGCGTGGACACCCACAAGCACGTCCACGTGGCCGTGGCGATCGACACGTGGGGGATCCGCCTCGGCGATCGATCGTGTGCGGCCGACTCAGACGGCTACCAACAGCTGATCACGTGGGCCGAGACCCACGGGCGGATTGACGCATTCGGCATCGAAGGCACCGGCAGCTATGGCGCCGGCCTGGCACGTGCGGTGCGCCGCGCGGGGCATCGGGTCGTGGAAGTGAATCGGGGCGACCGGCGCACGCGACGTGCCGCTGGCAAGTCCGACACCATCGACGCGGAGGTCGCCGCGCGGTCCGTACTGGCGGGACAGTCGACGGCCATCCCGAAGACCGCGGATGGTGCCGTCGAGATGATGCGCCAGCTGAAGATCACGCGGGATACCGCGGTGAAGGCGCGCACCACGGCGATGAACACGCTGAAGCAGATCATCGTGCACGCCCCGCCCGAACTGCGAGAAGCCCTCCACGACCTCACCGACCACGGCCTGCTCACGCGCTGCGCCGGACTCCGACCGGGCCCCCTCGACACGCCCACCGCGTCCGCCAAGTACACCCTCCGGGCACCCTCCGGGCCCTCGCCCGCCGCTGGATGGCTCTCACCGAGGAAATGGCGATACACGACCAGCACCTCGCGCGCCTCACGACCGAAACATCACCGACCCTCCGTGAGGGCTTCGGTGTGGGCGCCCACACCGCGGCCGAACTGCTGATCGTCTTCGGCGACAATCCCGACCGGATTCGTTCGGAAGCCGCCTTCGCGAAGCTCTGCGGTGCGTGTCCGCTCCCGGCCTCGTCCGGGATGACCACCGGCCGGCACCGGCTCAACCGGGGCGGCCACCGCCACGCCAACGCCGCCCTTTATCGAGCGGTCATCGTCCGCATGCGGTACCATCAGCCGACCGTTGATGACGTCGCACGCCGCACGGCGGACGGCCGAACCAAACGGGAGATCATCCGGTGCCTGAAACGTTTTCTCGCTCGCGAGATCTACCAGCGAGTCATGACCGATTTTCGCGCTCGCTAAGAGCTCATCCAGGCCGCTTAAAACGCGTGTCTTGACATATAGGGGCGTCAGTGCCCTTCAGCTGGCTTGTGGGTAGCTCTCGGCGTCGACGATCCCGTGGGGTCGGGGGCGCATGTCGGTTCCGCTGTCTTGCTTCGTGCGCGATTTTATCCAAGTCACGGCTTCGCCTTCCATTTCTTTCGTGCAATGCGCCAGAGCGCCCACACCACAAACAGCGCGGGAAACCACAGTATCGGGTTTAACAATAACGGGCCCAGATAGATGCCTTCCATTCGAGGCTACTCCCGCCTATGGCTTCGCCGTCCCCTTCTTCTTAGCCACTCGTTTATTGGCGGACTTCTTCTTCGGCTTCGTTGTGGTCTTCGTGGGCCGAGCGGGGAAGGGGAGGATCTTGGCCATCAGCTACTCTCCACCCGCCGACCGGGACTCTTCGGAGTCGGCCTAAATACTTGAGAGATGCGGCCTAACCCTAGAGAGGTTCGACCTCATCATTGTACTGCCCCAGGGTTCTTGGACAGTGGTTTGACGGTATTCGCTTCTACGCCGCCGCGTCCAGCCCGAGGAGGTCGCGTCGCACCTGGGCCGGGCTTCGGTCGTCGTACTTCTCCAGCATCCACTGCTCGTTGTACGTCCGCTTGAACTCGAGCAAGGCCAGGCGGAGCTCCTCGATCGTCTCGAAGCTCCGCACCCACAACAGATTCTCCTTCAGCGTGCGGATGAAGCGCTCCGCGACGCCGTTGCCTTCGGGCTCCCGCACGAAGCTCGGGGAGCTTTCGATGCCGAAGAACGCGACCTCCTGTTGAAAATCGTCGGCCAAGTAGTTCGACCCGTGGTCGTGACGCAGCCGCAGCCCACGGGCCACGCCTTCGCCGATGCCCCCGAAGCGTTCGCGGATGCCCTGGCGGATCGGCTCCAGGGCCTCGAAGCGGGTCCCGCGCTTGGCGGCATGGAGCCCGATGCATGCGGTCGCGCAGTGATCGACGGCCACGAAGACGCAGGCCGCCCCCTCGGCGACCGTCACGGTGGCCGTCATGTCTGTGCCCCACATCACGTCGGGCGCCTCGGTGGTGATGGTCCCGTCGTGCGCCTTCGGCCCATGCGCGTGGCCCGCGCGCGGCGGGGCTTGGAGGTCGTGCTCGCGCATCAACCGGCGCACCCGCTCCTTCGAGGTGCGCATCCCCGCGACCCGCCGCTTCGCCCAGGCTTTTCGGTAGCCCTCACCATGAAACGGCGAGGCTTCGAGCACCCGGCGAATGTGGGCCACCAGGACGTCGTCCGGGGCAGCGCCGATCGGCCCGCGGCGCCGACACCGCGCAGGAGACCGTGTCGCCTGCCGCCGCGCATACACACTGGAGCGGGCGCGGTGCCACACGCGGCAGACCCGCTGCACGCCATACGCCCGACGGGTGGAGATCGACTGGGCGCCACTCATCGCGTCGACCTCCGCCGGGCCAAAGGGCCGCCGGCCTCCAGCTGGTCCACCTTCGCGTACAGTAACTCGGTCTCCATCAGCAGCTCGCCGATCTTGGCCTGCAGCCGACGATGGTCTTCGTCCCGAGCATCCGGTGCGCGGCTCTTTCGGCCCGCCTGCCCCGCAGCCAGAAACTGAGCCCGCCAGTGCGACGCCCGCGCCGCCGTGATCCCCACCGCCCGCGACACGGACTCGAGGTCCTCCCCGCGCAACAGACGCATCACTACCTCACGCTTGCGCCCGGCCGAGAACCGACCCCCACGGCCGCGCCCGGCGGCCACGCCAGTCGCCACCGATTCCTCAACGTGCTTCCTCATCTCGACACTCCTCCTGCGAGAACTCTCTCGCAATCAAGTGTCCAAGAAAACCCTAGGCCGCAGGAGCATCTGGTTCGAGAGTCTGCCTCCCTCCAGTCCGGTGAGCCGCGCGCTCGTCACCGCAACCACGATTGATCAAGAACACGGGCTTCTCCTGAGAGTCCGAAGACTTGGTTCCTCCGATACACCCACAGGGTAAACGGGCTTCCTTACTCGTGACTTCGCTAGCCTTCACGACGGTCATAGCTCAGAATTGGATAGCTCTTAGGACGACCAGCCTTCAAGCGGGAGCCCCGTTCTGTCATGCATCTCCTGCGCCGTCATTGGCATGAACCTCTTTTCGCATGGACCGCTACACGTTTTCGTGATCGTGAAGCTCCTCGGGGCATCATCGAAGCCATCTGGGACAACCAGTAGTTCGCCATCGATCCCGAAGGTCTCACACTTAACCTTAATGCGTCATTTTTCTGAGCGAGCAATGACGCTTTGGGATTGAAAAAGGCCTTCCAGTGTGGTTGAAAGGTGGTGCAACCCAACGCCTTCTTCCACACATGAAAGGCCACTGACCGTGAGACGAAGAAAATCCGATTTGCATGCCCGTGTCAATAGGAATCTGCCGCTGGAGTTCGATGACGTTCGCCTCACGTCGTACGCCGGGCTGGAACTCTTGGAGCGCTACCTGCGCACCCGTCGCTTCAATCAGCTGGTGCGCGAGGCGTTTGCCGACCTGCCGCGCTGGGGCGACTTCGGGGTGGTGGTGATGGTGCGGGTGTTCGTCGGGTTGGTGATCGTTGGCGGCCGGCGCCTGCGGCATCTGGCCTACGTCGCCGACGACCCGATCTTCCAGCGGTTCGGCAACGTGCGCGTCGTGCCCACCGCGCGGACGTTGAGTCGGTGGCTGCGGCACTTCACGATGCGGACGGTCACCCGCTTCCAAGCCCTCAACGCGGCCGTCGTGCGCCAGCTGCTGCCCACGCTGGGGCTGCGCACCTGGACGGTCGATGTGGACGGCGTCGTCGTGTCGACGGGGTTGCAGGTCGAACGGGCGGCGCGGGGCTACAACCCGCACCAGCGGAAGGTGCCCAGCTACTACCCGATCATGGCGCACCTGGCCGAAACGACCCACATCCTGCGGGTCAAGAATCGGTCGGGCAACGTCCACGATGGGAAGGCGGGCCTGCCGTTCTTGCGGGCCCTGTGGCCGCAGCTGGTCGGGCTACGCACGGGCGGGGCCCGGCTGCGGTTTCGCATGGATGGGGCGTTTTTCCGCCAGGATGTGCTGCGGTGGTTGCAGGGCCGCGGCGTGGGCTATGCCATCAAAGTCCCGTTCTATCGCTGGCTGGATCTGCAGCGCTACATCCGGGACAGTCCCACCTGGGTGCCGGTGGCGCCCGGCGTGACCGGCTTCGCCGTGCCGGGCGCGGAGACGCCCTGGCACATCCCCGTGACCGTGACCATCTATCGGAAGAAGGTCCACCACCGGGCCACCAAGAACTATCAGCTCGACCTGTTTGATCCTAACGATGGGCACTACGAATACTCGGCGGTCACGAGTAACCTCGCGCTGACGGTCCGCAACTTGTGGTACTTCGCCTGTGGGCGGGGCAACCACGAGAAGACCATCGCGCAGCTCAAGACCGGGCTGGCCTTCCACAGCGTCCCGACCCAGACCTACGCCGCCAACAGTGCGTGGCAGCAGCTCGTGGTGCTCGCCCACAACCTGTTGACGAACTTCCAACTCGAGACGGGCGCCCCGCCGCGGCGCCGCACCCGGAAGCACACCGTCGTGCCCCTGCTGCAGAGCGTGCAGACGCTCCGCTTCGAACTGTTTCATCGGGCCGCCCTGCTGGTCCGCCCCGGTGGCAAGACGCGGTTGCGGATGACCGACAATCTCCCGACGCGTCAGACGTTCACCCGCATTGCCAACGCCCTCGCGAGCGGCTGAGTTTTTGACGCATTAGGGTTAACCGTCTTCCTGTTGGGATTCATCTGTTGTGTGCTCCCGGTCGTGTCTCACTTTGAATCAGGCGGCTTTGACTGCCCCTTCCACCCCGTAAGGTGCGTTTAATCGGCCGAGGTCCGGTCGGTGCTGGGCCAGCAGCACGAGGCCATTGTACTTTTCTGAGGTGCGGTTAGCCCTGCTCCGGCTATTGGACGGCACTGTCACGTTGACGAGAAGAGGGCGCCACGGATGGCGCATCCCGTTCGCTGAGCGCGCGGACCACGCTCCGCGTCGCCAATCCGTCCCAGCGGCAGCCAGCTGGCGTAGTTGACAGAGCCCCAGAGGAGTGCCAGAGTATCGCTGCTCCCTCCCATGAAGGTGTAACGCACAGCACTTCAGAACGCCGGATCCATCGCGTCCCTACCGCTGACGACTGAAGTCCTCGTGGCGGAAATCCCCGAGGAGAAGACGGCGGGCGCCGCCGGTGGCCCTCCGGGCATGGGGGACATGTACTAAGGAGGACGGTATCCTTGACCGACGTCAGCGACGTGCTCGTCCGGGTGCGCGATCTGCGCAAGTCCTACGGCCCGATTCATGCCCTGGACGGCATTTCCTTTGAGGTCTCACGCGGTGACATCCTCGCCTTTCTCGGACCCAACGGTGCCGGGAAGACCACAGCGATGCAGCTCATCACGGGCTTTCTCGAACCCGATGGCGGCACCGTCGTCGTCGCCGGTCACGACGTCGGGACCGACCCGCTGGCAGCGCAGCGGCGCATCGGCTATTTACCGGAGAATGCGCCCGCCTACGGCGAGATGACCGTCGACGGGTTCCTGCGCTTCATCGCCGATGCGCGGGACGTCGTCGACACCGAGCGTGCCATCGATCGAGTCGTGGACGTGACAGCACTCAAGACGGTCCGCCATCAAACCATCGAGACCCTGTCGAAGGGGTTCAAGCGCCGCGTCGGCCTGGCCCAGGCCATGATCCACAACCCAGACGTCCTGATTCTGGACGAGCCGACGGACGGCCTCGATCCAAACCAGCGAGTGCTGGTTCAAGACTTGCTCGCGAACCTCTCTCAGGAACGATGCGTCATCCTGTCCACCCACATTCTCGACGAAGCCGAACAGGTCTGTACCCGCGCGATCATCATTAACGATGGCCGTATCCTCATCGACTCGACACCGCGCGACCTCGTCGAGTCCTCGTCGAGTGGACGACTCGACGAGGTGTTCCGCACCGTCACCAGAGGGACCGCGGCGTGACGCCGTTGCAGGGCGTGGCTCCGGTCTTCCGGCGCGAATTCAAGAGCTACTTCTCCTCACCGCTCGGCTACGTCTTCATCGTCATCTTCCTGGTCGCTAGCGGCTACCTGACGGTGTCGCGCGACTTCGGGCGTTTTCTAGAGATCCGTCAGGCCAACCTCGACGCCTTTTTCGCCTCCGTGCCGTGGATCTTTGTCGTCCTCGTGCCGGCCGTCGCGATGCGCCTCTGGGCGGAGGAGAGAAAGAGCGGAACGATTGAGCTTCTCCTGACCCTCCCGATTAGTCTGGAAGGGGCCTATGTGGGCAAGTTTCTGGCCGGATGGAGCTTCCTCGGCTTCTCGCTGCTGCTGACTTGGCCGGTCATTTATCAGGTCGGGCGCCTCGGCGATCCAGACTGGGGCGTGATCCTCACCGGGTATATCGGATGCGTTCTCGTGGCCGGTGCGTTCCTGTCGGTCGGCATGCTGTTCTCGGCCGTGAGCAAGAACCAGGTGGTGGCCTTTATCCTCGGGGTGGCGGCCTCCACCGCGTTTCTGCTGCTCGGCCTGCCGGAAACCCTCGACTATGTGGGCGGTGCTCTCGGGGGGTATGTCGAGCACGTCCTCCTGAGTCTCAGCCTCATCGACCACTTCGAGTCTCTGACCCGTGGCCTCGTCGCGCTCCGAAGCCTCGTTTTCTTCACGCTGTTCACCGCCGGGTGGCTCGCGGTGGGGATGCTAGCCTTGAGAGAAACCAAGGGGAACTAACGGGATGAGCCCACGCACGCTGACGATCGGTCTCCTCAGTCTCGTCACGATCCTCTCCATCCACGTCCTGTCTCGCGTCCTGGAGGGCGCCACCGCCGACTTCACGAGTCAGAACATCTACTCGCTCTCGGACGGCACAAACCAAATTCTCGATCGGATGAACGAGGACGGGGTCCAGCCGGTCGAGATCACGCTCTACTTCTCCGAAACCACGGGGAAGACTTTGCCTCGCTTCATCAAGGACTTCATCACCTACGAGCGCTATCTGCGGCACCTCCTCCGCGCCTACGAGCGCGCGGCCCAGGGCAAGATTGAGGTCAGCGTTATCGATCCGTTGACGGACTCCGACGAGGCCGTCGAAGCCGCCCAGGACGGGCTCGAGGGTCGCGCGGTCAATGAACACGGCGACCAGTTTTTCTTTGGCCTCACAGTGGAGACGCAGACAGGCAGCAAGGCGTCGATCCCGTTCCTGTGGCCGGAGGAACAAGAATCCATCGAGTACGAGATCTCGAAGCGACTGACGTCGCTGCTCTGGCCGGACTCGAAGCGGATCGGTATCCTGGCGGGGCTCGAGGTGTTTGGCACTGCTGATAACCCCTATCTGGCACAGATGCTCGCGGCGCAAGGCCGCCAGCCGAGCGAAACGTGGATCGCGATACGTCTCCTCGAGGAGTCGTACCAGGTCTCCAACCTCGGAACCGATGTCGAGCACATCTCTCATGACGACTACGATCTGGTCATCGTGATCCACCCCAAGGGCTTTGGCGGCAAAGCCCTGTGGGCTCTCGA
Source organism: Vicinamibacterales bacterium (assembly GCA_965223015.1). GTDB lineage: Bacteria > Acidobacteriota > Vicinamibacteria > Vicinamibacterales > UBA8438 > CAUZIB01. Next base: position 573,333 of record CBDCVL010000004.1, read on the forward strand.
TGAGTGGATAGTCACCGGGGGAAAGACACTCGTCTTTCTCGATCCGTATAGTGTGGCCGACCCGGCGCCTCAGGATCCCCAACAGCCGTTGGCGGCCCTGCAGTACGAACCGGCGTCGAGCCTCGACCCGCTGCTGGCCGCGTGGGGTTTGGAGATGCCCGCTCGCACGTTTGCGGCCGATTTGGATCTCGCCGTGCGGCGTCTCGTCGTGCGCGGTGGCGCTCGCGAATCGGTGGTCGTCGACCTCCTGCTTGACGGCGACGGCTGGGCGGGGTCGAACCGCCTGAGCCCGGTCATTCAGGGCCTCGGAGACGTCCGGTTCTTCATGAGCGGCGTCTTGCGAGAGACCGGTGTAACGACATCGTCGGGTTCGGACGAGACGGTGGCCGAGGACGGAGCGGTGGCAGCCCCGCAGGAGTCTGATGGCCTGACCCGCACCCCGTTGATTGCCACCACCAGCAGTGGCAGCACGCTCGAGATCGCACCGGGTTTCGGCAGCGGGACAGGTTCGGGCCTCTTCTACACGGATCTGAACGATGCCGCCGCCTTGCGCGACGCGTTGGCTCCCGCGACGAAACCGGTCGTCATCGCCTACCAGCTCGACGGTCGCCTGCCGTCCGCGTACCCGGACGGAGTCGAGTTCCCTTCGACCGATCCGGCGCGACCACCGGGACTCCCGGCGACCATCGACCTGCCGCCGTCTGAGGGCGCGGAGATGATACAGAAGAACCCGGTCCCTGACGACCAGCGAGCCGAGGCCACCGTGCTCGTCTACGCCGACGTCGACGTGATCTCCGACTCGTTGGGCTTCCAGCGCAATATCCTCGGCGTCATCCAGGCCACGAATGACAACCACAGGCTCTTCCTCAACAGCGTGGATCACCTGCTGGGATCGCGGGACCTGATGAGCGTGCGCACGGCGCGACGACTCGACCGCCCGTTCACCCTCTTCGATCAGATCGAGGCCGACGCCGAGACGGAGACGCTCGAGCGAGAGCGCCAGATACGGGAAGAGATCGAGGGGGTTCAGGCGGAACTCCTGTCGAAGCAGGGTGAGATCACCGAGCGCAACGCGGCGCTGTTCCAACGACGTGTGCAGGACGAGGTCGACGCCCTCAACGAGCGAATCCGGGAGGGCAATCAGGAGCTACGAGCCATTCGGGTGGCACGCCGAGCCGCGCTCGAGCAGGAGGAAAACAGAGTGCGGTTCGCGGTGCTGGGCTGGATGCCGACCCTGGTGCTGATCCTCGGGCTTGTCCTGTACGTTCGCCGCACGCGACAGGAACGACTTGCCAAGAGAGGGACCTGACGATGAAGACAAACCCCACGCTCGCGGCACTCGCCGTCGTCCTGCTCGCCGGCTCGGTCTGGTCATACACCAGCAGTGCCGCGCGAGGAGACCGGTTTCAACGGGGACAGCGTCTCCTGCCGAATCTGATTCCCGACGAGGTCGCCACCATCACAATCGCCACGGGCGATGAGATGACGACCCTCCAGAAGCGAGGCGACGAATTCAGCGTGTCCGAGGTCCACGACTATCCGGCGAGGAACGAGTCGGTCAACCGCTTTCTTCGCGACCTGCTGGACATCGAGCTCGAGAAAGAGGTCGGCCGAGGCATCGATCTGGCCGCCGATCTCGAGATCGATCCGCCGACGGACGAGACGGTAGAGGTCGCACTGATGAGCAGCACAGACCAAGAGATGGTCCGTTTGCGGATCGGCAAGTCCCTGCCGGACGGCGTCGGGCGTTACGTTCGGCGGCTCGATGTCGAGGACGCCCCAATCTATCTCACCACCGACAGCCCCTTGCTCTCAACCAGCTCCAGCGCGTTTCTGAAGACGGAGATTGTCGATCATCCCCAAGCCGAGGTGCAACGGGTCCAGGGGATTGACTTTGAGATCGTCGCGGAGGAGCCGGAGAGCCCGCTACACCTCCAGAACGTGCCAGCCGGCCGTAAGGAGAAGTCGCTCGAGACCAACAGGCTCAAGTCGATCCTCACGCGACTCCGCTTCGACGCAGTCTTTCTCGCCGATGACGACGACGTGCGCGACCTGAGCTTCGACAGGAACCTGCGGGTCGATCTCAAAGACGGAAGCAGCTACGTGCTCTCCCTTGCTACGAGCGACGACCGCAGCTTCCTCCGGATTCGTGGCGAGCACGGCCTGGACCGTGTCGCGATTGCAATCGACACGCCCGAGGACGAGCTTCGAGAGAAGGCCGACCAGCTGAGCCGCTCGGACGCGATCAAGGCTTTCGATGCCTTTCACGGCTCCTGGGTCTACGAGATCTCAAGCGCCGCCGCCAACACGCTCACGCTCACGCGCTCCGACCTCCTCGAAGACGAGGCCTAATCTTTTGGTGCTTCCGTCATCAAGTGTTGTTACGCTGCGACCGGCATGGGTGCTTCCGTCATCAAGTGTTGGCGAAGAGAGATCAAGCCCGAATTATCCAGATACTTACAGTCGATATTGACGGCACTGTCAAGCTAACGAAAACTCGGCTGACCGACCCCAAGATGATGGGCTCGAGTCCTGTCGTGAACGGGACATGTTGGTTGTCGGTCAGCCCAGTTCTGCTTAACTTGACAATACCCTCCACCGGACCCGGACCACCCAAAGTGCGGCTCCAACGAGTTCCTCTGGGAGAAATCTGCGACGGGGCTGCCTCATCATCATGGTCCGCTATACTTAGCAGTTGATCACTGCGACTACGACCTCGCCGTGTGCGAGTGTGTCTTCTACCCGCGTCTTTCTATTCAAGAACTTGAAGGGAGCATCACGTGTATGGCTGTTAAGATTCGCCCACTCTACGACCGGGTGATCGTCGAACGTCTCGAGGATACAGAGCAGATGGTTGGCGGCATCATCATTCCAGACACGGCGAAGGAGAAGCCCCAGCAGGGCAAGGTCCTGGCCGTCGGGAAGGGCAAGATGCGGGACGATGGCTCGGTCGTCCCTCCCGATGTCAAGGCTGGTGACACCGTACTCTTCGGTAAATACTCCGGTCAGGAGATCACGCTGGAGGGGACTGAGCATTTCATCGTGCGCGAGGACGAGATTCTCGGTGTCATTGAAGACGGGAAGAACACGTAACACCTGTCTCGAGACCGCACCCGGGCGTCGCCAACCTGGCGTCGCACGAAACTGAATAAGCGATTGGAGTGTCAGGACATGGCGAAGCAGATTGTGTACGGGGAAGAGTCGCGGCGACGGATTATCGCAGGGGTGAACCAGCTCGCCAATGCGGTAAGGGTGACCCTCGGCCCGAAGGGGCGGAATGTGGTACTGGAGAAGAAGTTCGGCTCCCCGACCATCACGAAGGACGGCGTGACGGTCGCCAGCGAGATTGAGCTCAAAGATCCGCTAGAGAACATGGGCGCTCAGATGGTTCGCGAAGTCGCGAGCAAGACGTCCGATACCGCCGGGGACGGCACGACGACGGCGACGGTGCTGGCGCAGGCCATCTACCGCGAAGGCGCGAAGAACGTCGCAGCCGGCGCGAATCCGATGGACATCAAGCGGGGCATCGAGCGCGCGGTCAAGGCGGTAGTCGGCGCGCTCCGCACGATGTCGACCCCGGTCACCGGTGACATGATCGCGCAGGTCGGGACGATTTCCGCGAATAGTGACGCGACGATTGGCGCGATCATCGCCAAAGCGATGGACAAGGTCGGGAAGGACGGCGTCATCACGGTCGAGGAGGCCAAAACCATGGAGACGTCACTGGACATCGTCGAGGGGATGCAGTTCGACCGTGGATACCTCTCGCCGTATTTTGTCACGGACCCCGAGCGCATGGAGGTCGTGCTCGAGAATCCGATCATCCTGATCCACGAGAAGAAGATTAGCTCGATGAAGGATTTGCTTCCGCTGCTAGAGCAGGTGGCGAAGTTGAGTCGTCCCTTGCTGATCGTCGCCGAGGACATCGAGGGAGAGGCGCTTGCCACCCTCGTGGTCAACAAGTTGCGCGGCACGTTGAACGTCGCCGCAGTCAAGGCGCCAGGCTTTGGGGACCGGCGGAAGGCCATGCTCGAGGATCTGGCCATCCTCACCAACGGCAAGGCGATCACGGAGGATCTGGGCCTCAAACTCGAGAACCTCCAGGTCGAGGATCTTGGGACCGCGAAGAAGGTCACGATCGACAAGGACAACACGACGATCATCGAAGGCGGGGGCACGCAGCAGGCCATCGAAGGCCGCGTGAGGCAGCTCCGCACGCAGGTCGAGGACACGACCTCGGACTACGACCGCGAGAAGCTCCAGGAGCGGCTCGCGAAACTGGTGGGCGGCGTCGCGGTGATCAAGATTGGCGCAGCGACGGAGACGGAAATGAAGGAAAAGAAGGCGCGTGTCGAGGACGCCATGCACGCCACGAAGGCGGCGGTGGAGGAAGGGATCGTGCCCGGCGGTGGTGTGGCCTTGTTACGCGGTGTCCAGGCGCTCGACGATCTCACGGTGGACGACGGCCAGCAAATCGGCGTCAATATCCTCCGTCGTGCCCTTGAGGAGCCGATGCGGTGGATCGCCCAGAACGCTGGTTTCGAGGGGTCGATCGTGGTGCAGAACGTGCGTGACGCCACAGACAGCAACGAGGGGTTCAATGCGCAGAGCGACACCTATGAGAACCTCGTGAAGGCGGGTGTCATCGACCCCACGAAGGTGGTGCGCACGGCGCTTCAGAACGCCGGCTCCATTGCGTCGCTCCTGCTGACGACCGAAGCCCTGGTCGCGGAAATCCCAGAGAAGAAGGGTGCGGCGCCCGCTGGTGGCCCTCCGGACATGGGCGGTATGGGCGGCATGGGCGGCATGATGTAACAAGGAAGTGGGTAACAAGTAGAGCGGAGCCTCTATACTGCCGGGTTCACAACCGAGGGTGTTTTGAGTGTTGTGGCGTTGGTGCGCGGAAACAAGTGTTCGTCGCGGCCCTGGCCATCGTGACGGCCGAAGGGGCATGCTCTCGACGTGAAGTCGAGAGTGCATCCCAGGTACAAAACGAAATACCGCGTCGGAAACTGGCCGGCGTACGACCGAGCACTGGTCCAGCGAGGCGACGTCACCCTGTGGTTGACGCCGGAAGCGATCGCCACGTGGGAGGCCGTGGGCGTCGGCAAGCGCGGAGGGCAGCTGCAGTACTCCGAGGTTGCCATCGAAACCGCGCTGACGCTCCGCCTGATCTTTCACCTGCCCCTTCGTCAGACGGAGGGCTTTCTGAGGTCGATCTTCGGGATGCTGTGCCTCGACCTGTCCGCGCCCGATCACACGACTCTCTCACGGCGTGGTCAGCACCTCGACCTGGCACTTCGCCGCCTCCCCGCGGGCGCAGGCATACATCTCATCGTCGACAGTACCGGGCTCTCGACTGTGGGTGAAGGTGAATGGGCGGCCGTGAAACATGGCGGACGCGGTAGACGCGGCTGGAAGACGCTTCATCTGGGCGTCGACGGATCGGGCGTGATCGTCGCTCACGCCCTGACCGGCGGGCATGTTGACGACGCGACGACGGCCCTCGATCTGATCGACAAGGTCGAAGGCGACGTCTCCTGCCTCACGGCGGACGCGGCCTACGACACGCGTGGCATCTACGAGGCTGCGGGTGCGCGTGGCGCGACGGTCGTCATTTCACCGACCAGGACAGCCACCGTGTCTGGACGGCGACCACGATCGCCCGCGCGCGACCGCACGATCCGACAGGTGCAGCAGGCTGGACGGCGACAGTGGAAGAAGGACTCGGGCTACCATCAGCAGGCCCGTGTGGAGAACGCCTTCTTCCGGTACAAGTTGATCATCGGGGAGAGCCTTCGAGCGCGCAGTCGGGCGGGGCAAGAGACGGAGGCCATCCTCGCATGTAACATCCTCAATCAGATGACTCAGCTTGGTAGGCCGGCGTCGTACGCGATCGGTCGTTAACGGGTCTGTGGGTAGGGGGCGTTGCGGGTCAGTTTTCGAACCGCGCAACAACGCCCTTCAGCGCTCTCATCTCGGCCGTGGTGGGTTTCATCGCAAAGATGACCTCGTAAGGTGCGAAAACGCGAGATCGTCGAATGGTCCGGAATGGCGCCCATCTATTGCTCGGAGGGTTCGTACTCCTTCAGCGTCCAGTAATCGGCCGAGAATAACCCGCTCAACGGCTGGCGATCATACAATCAAGCGCGTCGGCCTCACTCCGGTCGATCGTCAACCGGTAGGCTCGGCGCGCCGCCCTCGGCCGACCAGCGTCGTATCGTATCGGTAGGTGAGGATCCTGTCGGTTGGTATCGTGCGGGGCAGCGACGATTCGTGCAACAACGCCTGACGCATTTGCCATGAAACTGCCCTTGCACCCTGCGTATGTCGTATCCGCCGATTGGAGCAAGCATGCGCACAAACGGTCCGTCTACATCATCGATCTGCAGCAGCGCCGGATTCGGCGAGCAGAGAGTCACGCGTGGAATCTAGAATCCTTGCTAACGCTGGCCAAGAATCTCACTTGCAACGGATCCGTGCTGGTGGGGATCGACCTTGCTCTGGGCGTGTCGAGGGATTACTGGCGGCGAGTCCGTGATGGTCGCCGCCGCCGTCAGCCCGTCACGTTTATCGACTGGCTTCGCGAACTCGATCCGACGAGCGGATTCTTCCAGACAACCTACGATCCAAACCGATGGCGAGTCGAACGGCCGTGGTTCGCCGTGCCACCCGGCCACGGTGGGCTCAGATCCTTCACCGCACAGGCTGGTGATGGCTTCCGCCGCCGTATCGACCATGCGACACAAGCGAAGCCGCTCTTCGCGGTCAGCGGCATTCCTGGCACCGTCGGGTCTGGGACTCGCGACTTCTGGAAGGCCCTGATCCCTGTATTGGCTGGCAAACGAGACTTCGCCGTCTGGCCCTTCGAGGGCGAGCTGCCTGATCTCTTCGCCACACGCGGGATCGTGCTCGCCGAGACCTATCCGGCGCTGGCCTACGCCGCCGCGCTGGCCACGGATCTGCCGACGCATCGGGTCCGGGTTGCCAAGACCCAACAGACTACACGGGATCGCGTATGCGGTCACCTGGAACAGATGCCGTGGGTCGTCGCCAACGGTGTCGACCTCGGTGACCTTGGCCCGACCAGGACGAACGAGGATGACTTCGACGCGCACCTTACAGCGGCCGCCGTCCTGCGGTGCGTCCTCGAAGGGACGCCCTTGACCCGCTCTGAGTGGATAGACGCCGAAGCGGAGGGCTCGATGCTCCTCGCCGGTCCCGTTGATCTAAACAAGGGCGCAGTGAACCTGCTCTCACGGGTTCGTGGACGGTCCCACGCGACTAGAGTCCCTGCGCGTTCCACTGTTGGTGCCGGAACGCGTGGTTCGTACGTCGGATTCCGGCCACACCCACGAGCACGCACGCCGTCCAGCAGCGTGGTGTATCCCTGTCCGATTCCGGCATGTACGAAAGTGTTTCGGGGCTCACGAGGTGGATGGGATGCGCACGTCGAATCGTCCCGCATGCATCCTCACTGGCACCCGGACGTCACGGATCGAGGGAAACGAAAGCGCCTCTTCAGGCAGCAGTACGCCGACTGGTTCCTGATTGAATCAACATCGTAACGTTGAGCCCATGCGGCCCGTCTCAACGTCGTGACCCTCGCGGGCACACCGACGGCGGGTCGTGGGAGGCCGACGGCTAGCCGCGGGATAAACAGTCGATACTCGACCGATAAACGTCCGATATCGGGTCGATAGGGACCTGTGGGTGGCGAATTACTACTCAGCCCGCAATCCGTTGAGATTATCAAGTTTGGTGATCCTGGGAGTGGTCGCTAGGATGTTCCGATGCGCGACCCGATCATCCTGCTGGTGCACCTGATCGCCCCTGGCCCGGCTGATGGGCCCCGGCGGCCTGCGGTCTGTCGTGGCTGAATCGGTCTTGGTCAAGCAGCAACTGCTCATTCTGAATCGCTCGCGGCACCGGGCGCCGAATCTCTGCGCGTCGGATCGGATCCTCGCCGGCGTGTGTGCACTGTTCATGCGCCCGGCCCGGGTGATTCGCTCAGCGATCGTGCTGAGACCGTCGACGATCCTGGAGTTCCATCGGGCTCTGCGCACCCGCAAGTACCGCTGGCTGTTTTCACCCACGCGCCGTCGCACCGGCCCCCAAGGACCGTCCAAAGCACTGGTCGATGCCATCGTCGACATGAAGCGGCGCAACCCCCGGTGGGGCTGTCCGCGGATCGCCCAACAGATCGCGCTCGCCTTTGCGGTCGACATCGACAAGGACGTGGTGCGCCGAGTGCTCGCTACGCACTATCGACCGGCACCCCACTCGGGTGGTCCGTCCTGGCTGACGTTCCTGGGGCATGCGAAGGATAGCCTGTGGAGCATCGACCTGTTCCGGTGCGAGTCGGCGATCCTGCGAAGCCATTGGGTGCTGGTAGTGATGGACCACTACACGCGGCGGATCGTCGGCTTTGGCATCCATGCTGGAACCGTGGATGGCCGGGCCCTGTACCGTATGTTCAACCATGCGATTCGAGGGCTCTCGCGTCCGACGCGCCTCAGCTCCGACCACGACCCGCTGTATCGGTTTCAGAGGTGGACCCCGAAATTCGGACAGGTTGCTAAGGTGGATTCCGACCTCAGAATGGAGAGATCGGAATCATGCAGAAACGGAAAAAATACCCCGCTGAGCTGAAGGCCCGCGTGGCACTGCAGGCGCTTCGCGGCGAGCAGACGATGGCGGAGCTGTCGTCGCGCTACAAGATCCACCCGAACCTGATCGCGAACTGGAAGAAGAAAGCCCAGGAGGCGCTTGTGGACGTCTTCTCGGACCACCAGCAGCGCCGAGAGGCGTCTCGCGATGCGGAGATTCAGGAGCTGCGAGCGAAGGTCGGCGAGCTCGTCATCGAGAAGGATTTTTTGTCCAAGGCCTTCGGCCGTTGAGTCACGGTCGAAGGCGAATGCTGATCGACTCGAACCACTCCGAACTGAGCATCTCGCGACAGTGTGGCTTGGTGTCGATCTCGCGCTCGACGTTCTACGACGATGGTCTCGGGGAGAGTGAGTTGACTCTCGAGCTCATGCGCCGGATCGACGAGCAATTTCTGGAAACCCCGTTCTACGGATCGCGGCAGATGGCGCGTTGGCTGCGCCGGGAGGGCTTCGCCGTCAGTCGGAAGCGGGTGCGTCGTCTGATGCGAAAGATGGGCCTCCAGGCGCTGTACCAGCGCCCGAGCACGTCGGTTCCGCACCCGGAGCACCGGGTCTACCCCTATTTGCTGCGCGACCGAGCGGTCGACCGTGCGAACGAGGCCTGGTGCGCCGACGTGACGTACATTCCGCTGCACCGCGGCTTCCTGTACCTGGTCGCGATCCAGGATTGGGCCAGCCGGAAGGTGCTGTCGTGGCGCTTGTCCAACACGATGGATGCCTCGTTCTGTGTGGAGGCCCTCGCGGAAGCCCTCGCGCAGTACGGACCGCCAGCGATCTTCAACACCGACCAAGGCAGCCAGTTCACCAGCCTGGAGTTCACTCAGACGCTCAAAGACGCAGGCGTGCAGATCTCGATGGACGGCAAGGGCCGCTGGATGGACAACGTCTTCATCGAGCGGCTGTGGCGCTCGCTCAAGTACGAGTGCGTCTACCTGCACGACTTCGAGGTTGGCTCCGAGGCGCGGGCCAGCATCGGCCGGTGGATCGACTTCTACAATGCCGAGCGACCGCACTCGTCGCTCGATGATCGCACGCCTGATGAGGCGTACTCGGATTTGGGAGGTGCGCCGACCTCGTCGCTGCGCTCCTCGTCAGCGCAGTCGGAAGCGGCTTAGAAACATGAACCTGGAATCCACCTTAACTTGGCCGCTGAGCTGTCCAAAGGATGGGGTCCACCTCTTTCACCAATGGCGCGCCAACCTGCGGGTGCTGCAGGTGACCGAGGTGAAGAGTGTGCCGTATGTGCCGCTGTCGCATCCGTTTGTCGAACGGTTGATCGGCACGCTGCGACGAGAATGCGTGGATCAGCTGCTGTTCTGGTCGGCGTCGGACTTGGAAGACAAACTGGTGGCCTTCCAGGACTTCTACAATGCGCATCGGGCCCATGCGTCGTTGGACGGGCGGACGCCCGTCCCGATACGAAAGGATGTCGCACGGCTCGACCGCTACCGATGGGACGCGCATTGCCGTGGTCTCTATCAGACGCCGATCGCGGCGTGACATCTGACCAGCGAAGACGGTGGCGAGCGGGTCGACGCGCCCGCGTTCGACGTCTATCGCGACACAGCAGGGCCGTGCGTCAGCTGCACGCCTTACTCATGCCATCGCGACAACTTCGCGGGGGACTCCCGGCTCACGGGACCCGAAGATCGAACGATGTCGGATTCCTACGAATTCGCCACCCACAGGTTCCTGCAGGAAGCCCAAGCGGCCTCGGCGCTGGATCATCCCAACATCTGCACCATTCACGAGATCAACGAGACCGACGACGGCCAACTCTCCACTTACGTTACCTCGCGTTCTGTCCACTAGCAGGCTGCTGAAGAATCCGGGTATCGGAGTGTTTTCTTAAGCATCATGCGGGTAACGCCCGACCGACGACAGTGCGCACGGGTGTGCGCTGACCCCGATGAGGGGGCCGGCGACACGCGCGGCCGGCGATCAGGGACACGTCGCCTCCAGATTCCGCAGGCGGACCAAGTTATAGGCCGTGGCGGCGAAAGTGAGCTGCCAATCGACGAGTGGGACGCCGCGATGCCGGAGCTTGCGCAAACCACCGACGGTCTTCATCCACCCAAAGACCTGTTCCACGAGTTTTCGTTTCCGCTGACTCACGTGATAACCCGCATGCCGGGTGGTCCGACCATCAATCGCACTCCAGCGGACCTTCTGCGCCACGTGGGGCGTGACGTCCCGGACGCGGACATCGGCGACGAAGCTCGCCACATCGTAGCCCTTGTCTGCTCCGACCGTGCTGCCCGGCGGCGCGCTGGCCTCCAGCAACAGTGCCGCCGCCTCGCGTTCGGCGGTCCCCGTCGCGTGGGTCGCACAGACGTTGGCGACGAGCCCATGCCGATTATCCAACAGCACGTGGCCCAGATACGCCAGCTTCGCCTCCTTCCCTTGGCCCTTCCGATGCAGCATCGCCTCCGGATCAGTCGTCGACTGGTGCGTGTCGTTGCGCCGCCGCTCGCCGTGGAAGTCGACCGTGGGATTCCCGGGGTCATCGGGGGGCGCGCTCGGCGCGGCGTCCCGGCATCGGAAGCTCTTCAGGCTGGCCCAGGCTTCCAACTGCGTCCCGTCCACCGTGAAATGCTCGTCCGAGAGCAGACCGGCCGCCCGGGCGTGGGCCTGGACCGCATCAAAGAAGGCGGCCGCGACATCCCCCGCCAGCAGCCGGTCACGATTCTTGGTAAACGTCGTGGGATGCCAGACCGGGTCGTCCATATTCAAGCCGACGAACCAGCGGAACAGCAGGTTTGTAGTTGAGCTCTTCCACCAGCAGCCGTTCGCTCCGGATCGTGTACAGCACCTGCAGCAACAGGGCCCGCAACAATTGCTCAGGCGGGATCGACGGACGTCCCGTCTTGGCGTACAGGCCGGCGAACCTGCGCGACATCGTCTTCAGCGCGTGATCCGTCAGTGCGCGGACCGCGCGGAGCGGATGACCGGCCGGCACGCGCTGTTCCGGCGACAGGTAACTGAACATGTGATGGGTCTGCTCATCGTGTCCGCGCATGATGTGGCTCCCTTCAGCAATATTGGGAGCATGGTAGTACGCCGGGATCGATCTGTCGATCCCTTTCCACGGACTTTTTCAGCAGCCTGCTAGGATGTAGGCGGGGACGCCGAGACCAAGGCCCTCTGGGGACCTGGACGTGTGATGAGATTCGGGGTGAGTCGCCACGCGCTGATACTCACGCTCGTATTGCTCTATGCGGCGGGGTTCCGACTCGTCGTCCTCGACCGTCCCTTCGGCTACGACGCGGAAGGGGCCTCGGCCAGCCAGTACGGGATCCTGGCGAGGAACTACCTTCGGTTCGACTGGACCCAAACCCACGGCATGCCCGCCCTCACCGTAGGGCATCATCCGACGGCACCGGTGGTTCTGTATCCCGATCACCCGCCCCTCATCCCACTGCTCGTCGCCCCGTTCTATGCGGGATTCGGCGTGGGTGAGTGGCAGACCCGGCTTCCGATTTCGATCATGACGATCGCCGCCGTGTATGTCTTGTATCGTCTAACCGCGCTGACGGCCACCCGCCGCGCCGGCGTGGCGGCGGCCGCCGTGTTTGCGGCCAGCCCCTTGACCCTCTATTTCGGCGGTATGCCCGATGTCATCGGCACGCCCCTCATCCTCTTCATTCTGCTATCAATACTCGGATACCTGCGGTTTCACCGCGAGCCTCGACTTTCCACCTTCACGCCATTCCTCGCGGCTTTTGTCATCGCCAGTTTGTGTGACTGGCCAGCCTACGTGATTGCCCCGATCTTCGTCGCTCACTTCATTGCGACGCGGCCTCGCCTCGAATGGCCATGGATGCTTACGTTTGGGGTCGCTGCCTCTGCGCTGTTCGCTGCCGTGTATGTCTACATCGCACTCGCCACTGACTCTCCCTGGACGTGGATGCTGCCTCTCTTCGCACGCCACAGTACCGTGGGAGGGGTGCCGCCATTCACGCTCATGCAATGGCTGGGGACGGCGTTCGCTCTCAATCGGATGCTCCATACGCTTGCCCTGATTATCGCCTGTGGTCTGTGGCTGGTGATCTTCGGCTTTCGGTTCCGTCGCCAACAGGCCGGAGCCACGGTTGCGCGACTGCTGATCGCCTGGGGCGCGACGTGCATCCTGATCGGAAACAAGGCTGCGTACACGCATGAGTTCATCTGGATCTTCCTCACGCCGGGCATCGCGGTCAGCACGGCGCTGCTGATCGAGTGGCTGCTCCACTTCACCGAACGGTATCGCGTGGCACCGGTCACGGGTGTCGGCGTCGCTCTTGTCGTGGCGATGTTCGCAACATGGACTGGGTACACGACGTTCGAACGTCTGTATCCGACGATACCCGCCACCCCCTTTACGCCGATGGAGATGGGGGAGGCTATCCAGGCCGCTGCACCCGATCCCGGCGATCTGGCCCTCGTGATCGGTGGGGATGGCGGGTCAGGAGCCCAGTTGTGGTTCTACGGGGACCGCGCGCTCCGAACCAACGTGTGGTCCATTCCGGAGGTCGAGGAGCGCCTACGACAGGATTGGGCCGACTTGGTCTTCAACTTCGACGTGCAGCCATGGGACGCGACGGCGGCGGGCATCGTGTTCCCTCGACGGTGGGACGATGGTTTTGCAGACGTGCGCGTCTACCTCGAAGAACGCTATCCGGCGGTGAGACTCCCGGCTGGCTTGTCCGACAAGTTCGAGGTCTTCAGGGTGCCGGGCCCTGCGCGAGTACCAGTGCCTTGACGACCCTGGACCTGTGGGTGGCGAATTACTACTCAGCCCGCAATCCGTTGAGATTATCAAGTTTGGTGATCCTGGGAGTGGTCGCTAGGATGTTCCGATGCGCGACCCGATCATCCTGCTGGTGCACCTGATCGCCACCCTGGCCCGGCTGATGGGCCCCGGCGGCCTGCGGTCTGTCGTGGGTGCTTGCGCCGTTCGCTGTTGATCGGTCAGCTGCACCCCTACAATCGTGGGGGACACGAGGAGTCTCACCCGCCGGTACACTTGAGCCATGAACCCGACCGATGGGATGGCGTGCGCTACCTCCGGGTGTGACAACCGTGGAAAGCCGGGCCTTAACATCGTGGGCTACGGCTCGTTTGCGACCAAGGCCGGCCGACGGCAGCGGTACCGCTGCACAGTCTGCAGGGGCACGCTCAGCACGAACACGGGGACTGCGTACAGTGGGCTTCGCTGCACGCGACGGGAGTTCGGTCAAGTCGCAAGCCTGCGCGTCGAGGGCATGAGTATTTCTGCGACGGCCCGAGTCACGGGCCATTCCCGCAACACGATCGCGCGCTGGCTCGAACGGGCCTCGACGGCTGCGAAGCGCTTCAATCATCGGATGTTGCGCGGTTTCGACCTCATGGAGCTGCAGGCCGATGAGCTCTGCACGTTCATCGGCAGCAAGCGCAACATTATCTGGCTCTTTGCAACCATCGAGGTCTCCTCCCGCGTGTGGGCCGGGAGCGTCCTGGGCCGCCGCTCCGATCGAAACGCCAGCGCTGTCATCAACAACGTCGTCCGCCGGGGGCGAGTCGTGGGATGTCCACTGATTGCCACCGATGGCTTCGAGTACTACCTCGGCGCGGTTGCGCGACTCTTTGGGTCGGCGTGCGTCTATGGTCAAGTGCTCAAGACACGGCGGAACAATCGTGTTGTCCGGGTCGAGCGCCGCGTGAAGGTCGGCACGGCGAATCGACTGAAAGCCGCGTTGTTGGCGTCGGAGGATTCCGAGACCCTGAACACCTCGTTCGTCGAGCGCCTCAACCTCACGATTCGGCAAGCGTCGGCGTACTTGCGCCGGCGCTCGCCCTGCCACGCCCGTGATGCAGACCAGCTCTGCAGCCACGTCGAGCTCGTGCGGTGCCACTACAACTTCGTCCGACCGCACCGGGCCTTGCGGTTCGGGCGCGAAACGAGGACCCCAGCCATGCAGGCTGGTCTGGTGACCAGGCGATTGGCCCTGAGCGACATCTTCACAGGGCGGCTTGTCACTCTGCGCGTGTTTGTGGCGATCGTCGACACTGCCGCGGGCGGGTCGCCGCCGCTCTCATGCTCGTACGAACAACGAGCGGCGGCCTGATCAACAGCGAGCGGCGCAAGCACCGTCGACGAACCCGAAGCGGACATTGGTAACCGCGATCCCATGCGACCGCAGCCGGAGCGCCATACCGAGCAGGTAGTTGCTGAATCCTGCTTTGGAGGCCGAATACGAAGGCGCGCCGGGGTTGACCAGGGTGTCCGCCATGCTTGAGAGCCCGATGAAGTGACCTGCCCTGCGTTCGAGCCAGGGTGGGAGCAGGATCTCAAGCGTGCGTACCATCGCCGTCAGGTTTACCTCGAAGACCCTGGCCTCCTGTGACAGGTCCGACAGCTCGAGCTCAGACCCCACGCCCACGCAGTAGATGCAGGCATCGAAGGGGCCGGTCTCCTGGACAAGCCGGCCCAGCAATGCTGGGTAGGCCGGGTCGGTGACGTCCATCACTTCGTGCCGGGGGCTCTCGTCTCCGCGCGCTGGCGGCCGGAGCGAGCTGGGGCTACGCGAGACACCGACCACGCTCTCGCCACGGGCGACGAGGGCAGCGGTCGTTGCCGCACCGATGCCGTCAGAGTTTCCGACGATCAGAATCCGCTTCGCCATGAATTACATTCGAGACAGGGGCGGCCCTACGACCGGGCACGGACGAACGTTGACGTCTTGGCAGTGCTGGATACAGAGCCGGAACCGGTCAAGACGGTAGAAGAGAGAGTCGAACCCATTCGAGCGTGTGTCGGTAACTGACCGACGACGCGTAGTTTGTGGTCTAACACGTTCGACTGCAAGCGTTTGTCGGCATCCGTCGAGTCTACTGGTATCCGCTCGAGTCCCCTCGAATCGACCCGGTTCGTGGAGAAATAGTGGAGGAGGAGGGAACCTGTTCCGGATCCGCCGCTTGGTGGCGACGGGTGCGGGTTCACGTGAACGGCGCTCGCGCAGGCCGTCCATCCTTCGCCTCTCTCCGGTTGGCGCTGGATTGACAGGTCGGAAGGCTACCCGTACGCTTGAATCGTTATGCTTCGCCGGTTCCGCTCCAGCTCCAGGGCCCAGTCGCTCGCTCCCGTGTGCGTTCTTATGGCGAGCGTGGTGGCGAACACCGCCGAAGCACCAACCCACGCCCACACCAGCTTGGAGAGCGCGCCCGCGTATGTCGAGCACGACGCGTCGGCACACCGGGTCGGAGGTGACGGGTCGACCGCCCAGTCGCCCCAGCCGCCGTGTCTGGTCTGCCAATGGGCTCGCTCGGGGTGGGCGCCCCCTGTCCGCGTCTCTCACCATGCGTCTCCCGTCGACGCGGTACGGCTGGCGCTCGTTGACGGCTTCTGGATAATGTCGCGGGCGCGGGCCGCACAGCCCCCGCTTCGCGGGCCGCCCCCTCTGATCTGAGCCGGTCGTTATCGCAGCCGGCCATCGGCCGGTTCGTATCACCACTCATTTCGGAGGTCACCATGATCCGTACCATACTCATTGTGTGCGTCGTGCTGTCTGCCGTGCTGTCGTCTGCGACGCGCGCGGCGGCGCAGGACGGCGTCACGCTGTCAGGTCGTTTACTCAACTCGCTGTCTGGTGATCCGATTCCCGGCGCCATCGTCGTCATTGAAGAACTGGACCGCACTACCACGTCGGCCGCCGACGGCACGTTCAGCCTCAAGGCCGTGGCCCCGAGTACCTATCACTTGTTTGTGGTGGCGCCGGGCTTCTCGTCGCGCCGCACCGAAGTGCAGGTCGGTCAGCCCCGTGATCTGCTCATCGATCCTGAGCTGCACTTCGATGAGGTCGTGTCGGTGTCGGGGCAGGCGCGCAGCCAGTTCGAGGCGTTTCAGCCGACGTCTGTGCTGGCGGGCCAGGAGCTGACGCAGACGCTTGAGATGTCGCTCGGGGCCACGCTGGAGAATCAGCCGGGCATCGCCTCCAGGAGCTTCGGGCCTGCGCCGGCGCGGCCAGTGGTGCGCGGCCTCGACGGCGATCGCGTGCTTATCCTGCAGGACGGCCAGCGTCTCGGCGACCTGTCGAGCCAGTCGGGTGATCACGGCGTGAACGTGAATTTGGCGG
The DNA here is from genome assembly GCA_965223015.1 of Vicinamibacterales bacterium. Classification (GTDB taxonomy): domain Bacteria; phylum Acidobacteriota; class Vicinamibacteria; order Vicinamibacterales; family UBA8438; genus CAUZIB01. Next base: position 590,095 of record CBDCVL010000004.1, read on the forward strand.
CCGCCACGCGCATTGAGGTCGTCCGTGGTCCTGCCACGCTGCTGTATGGGGCCAACGCGATCGGCGGGCTGGTCAACATCATCACCGACGAGATCCCCACTGAGCCCGAGGAGGGCGTTAGTGGCAACGTCACGTTCAACCTCGGCTCGGCCGCCCGCGAGGCGGCCGGCGCGGCCGATCTGCACGTCGGCAACGGGACGGTCGCGCTGCACGTCAACGGCGGTGGCCGCCGGTCGGGTGACCTGCACACGCCGGCCGGCCCGGTCGGGAACTCGCAGTCGCGCAACGGCTTCGGGAGTGTGGGACTGAGCTGGACGGGGGCGCGCGGGTACGTCGGCGGCAGCTACGGGTACGACGACACGCAGTACGGCATTCCGGTCGTCGAGGAGGGCCGTCTGCAGCTCACGCCGCGGCGGCACGCCGTCACGCTGCGGGGCGGCTCCGAGTCGCTCGAGGGCGTCTTCGACAGTGTCCGGGCCACGCTCGGCGTGCGGCGCTACCAGCACGACGAACGTGAGGGCAACGAGATCGGCACGTCGTTCACGAACGACACCACCGACGTCGAGCTGATGGGGTCGCATCGCGCCATCGGCCGGATGAAGGGAAGCCTCGGGGCCTGGGGGCTCGACCGGAGCTTTGCGGCGGTGGGTGCCGAAGCGCTGTCGCCACCGGTCGACGAACGCGGGTTTGCAGCGTTCCTCTATGAGGAGGTGACGTGGCCGCACGTGACGGTGCAGTTTGGCGCGCGCCTCGATCACACGCGGTTCACGCCACAGAACACGAGCGATCTGTCGCGCGCCTTCACCAACGGCTCTGGATCGGTTGGGTTGCTCGTCCGGCCCGCCGCCGCGGACGATCGCCTGACGGTGGCGTTCAGCCTGGCGCACGCCGCGCGCAACCCGGCGCTCGAGGAGTTATATTTCTTCGGCCAACACCACGGCAACTTCGCACTTGAGGTCGGCAATCCCAACCTCAAGCCGGAGACCGCGCTCGGGTTCGACCTGTCGCTGCGGGCTCGCGGCCCGCGCGCGTCGGCCGAGGTGACCTACTTCCGCAACGATATCCGTAACTTTATCTTCCGCCGGCAGATGGACGACGAAGAATTCGAGGCACGCGAAGAGGCGTTCGTCGTGCGCTTCGGCGGGCGCGAACCGGCTGGTCACACGCACGAGGAGGAGGCACACGAGGAGGAGCTGGCGATCGTGGAGTTTCTGGGGAGCGACGCGCGGCTGCAGGGGATCGAGGCACACGCCGACGTGCGGCTCACCTCGCGGCTCAGTGCCGAGGTCGGCGTGGACTACGTCCACGGTCAGCTCAAGAACAAGGGGTTACCGCTGCCGCGGATACCGCCGCTACGGGGCCGCGTCGGTCTGCGGTATCAGGTGAACGCGTTCCAGGTCGGCGGCGAGGTGCGGGCCACCACGGCGCAGGATCGGGTGTCCGGCGTCGAGGAGCCGACCGAGGGCTATCAGCTCCTCAAACTGTTTGCGTCGTACTCGTTCGTGACGGGCCAGACGACCAGCACGGTCACGGCGAGGCTCGACAACGTGACCGACGAGCTGTACCGGAATCATCTGTCGCTCATCAAGGCGCATGTGCCGGAGAGGGGGCGCAACGTCACGCTCCTCTACAACGTGCGCTTCTAAGTATTTCGGGGCGCTGGTGCATGACTCGAAACTGACCGTCAACGATCCCAACCCAGAGGCAAGTCACCGACCAATACTGTACGACTCTGGCCGACCGAGCTCGGTCATCTGGTTCAGGACGTTACACGCGACCACGGACTCGGCCACTCGCCCGCCTCGGGACCGGGCGCGAAGCCGATCCCCGAGAATCGATTTGTACCGAAAGAACGCATTCTCCACCCGCGCCTGGAGCGGGTAGCCGGCCTCCTTCTTCCAGCGGCGCCGGCCGAGCGTCCTCACGTCCGTGATCGTGCGATCTCGCGCGCGCGACCGCGGCCGACGCCGAGACACCCTCGCGGTCTTGGACGGTGGAACCACGACAGTCGCGTCACGCATCTCCGCCGCTGCGTAGACCGCGACCGTCTCGTAGGCCGCGTCAGCGGTCACCCGTGCGATCTCATCGTCGACCGGCTCAATGAGGTCGATGCCAATGGTCGCGGCATCCACCGTCGGCTCGGTCAGCGCGTGAGCGACGATCACGCCCCCTCGATCAACAGCAAGATGCCGCGTCTTCCAGCCTCGGTGGCCGCGTCCACCGTGTTGCACCGCCGCCCATTCGCCTTCGCCCACAATCGACCGTCCCGTGCTGTCGACGATGAGATGGATGGGTCCTCTCGATGGGATGCGGCGGAATTCAACCGCGAGAGACTGACTTCGTCGGGAGAGCGTGGTGTGGGCATTGTCAAAGTAAATCGGCTTGAGCCTGGACGTACGGCCTCATAACCTCCGGTGATGCACAATCCCTTTCGTTATTTCAACAGTTCGCCTGAGGTCATCCGCCTCGCGGTAATGATGTATGTCCGCTACCCCTTATCGCTGAGACAGGTCGAAGATCTTCTGTGTGAGCGCGGCATCGACATCTGCCATGAGACCGTGCGGTACTGGTGGAACCGCTTTGGTCCATTGTTTGCCGCGGAGATCCGGAAACGCCGTGTTCATCATAGATTCTATTCGCTGTGGCGCTGGCATCTTGATGAGGTGTGTGTCCGGATCAACGGGAAGACCCATTATCTATGGCGCGCTGTGGATCACGAAGGCGAAGTGGTAGAGGTTTTTGTCACGAAACGGCGGGATCGCAGGGCTGCGCTTGAGTTCCTGACGCGTGCGATGAAGCGTTATGGCCGACCGGCTTCGATCGTCACGGACAGGCGACCGTCATATCGTGCTGCGATGAAGGTGATCGGCAATGAGGGTTGCCAAGAGACCGGGCGCTGGCTCAACAACCGGGCGGAAAACTCACATCAACCCTTTCGAAGGCGGGAAGGGGCAATGGCTCGGTTCAGAGACATCAAGACCCTGCAGACATTCACCTCCGTCCATGCCTCGATCCACAACCATTTCAACCACCAACGCCATCTCAATCGCCGCGACATTTTCAAACAAGGCCGAGCCGCCGCCCTGGCCGAGTGGCGTCAACTTGCAGTCTGATAGTCCTTGATTGCAGGTTCTTTGGGTCCAGCCTAATTAGTCTGACAATGCCAGCGGTAGTATTCGGGGAACGCATGTTCGGACCCTACATCCATCAGATTGATCCGATCCTGTTCGACATCGCCGGGGTGCATGTCTGGTGGTACGGGCTGGGTTTTGCCCTCGGGTTCTTGGAGATTCACCTCTTCCTAAGACGCGGTCATGGTCGCCTCCACCTATCACTCAGGGACGTCTGGAGCCTGAGCCTGTTCATCGCGGTTGGCGTCCTCGTCGGCGGCCGCTTGGTCGAGATCACGTTCGACGAATGGCCTTTCTACCGTGAGCATCTCGGGCTGATTCCCGCCTACTGGCTCGGAGGGATGGCAACCCACGGGCTTATGTTCGGTGGCGCGGTCGGCGCGGGCCTCTTTGCCCTGCTGTACCGGAAGCCGTTCCTGCTCCTGGCCGACACCCTCGTCATTCCGGCGGCGTTGCTCATGGGGATCGGGCGACTCGGGAACTTCATCGACGGCCAAATCGTCGGGGCCGTGACAGAGGTGTGGTGGGCGGTTAAGTTTCCTGATGCGGACGGGTTTCGCCACCCGGTAGTGCTGTACGACGGGGCGAAGAACCTGCTGCTCATGGCGTACCTGCTGCGGGTCAGGCAAGCGAACAGGACGCCTGGTGCGACCGCAGCTCGCTTCGTGTTCTGGTACGCGTTCCCCCGCGTCTTCATCGACCTCTTCAGAGACTATCCAACCCACCGGCTCGCCCTCGGCACGGGGCAGACGCTCAATATCGTGATGGTCCTGCTCGGCGCTGCCCTGTTGTACCGTTCGCGTCTGCGGAGGCTGGGTCGTCTCAAGAGTGGTCTGACTGCCACTCCATCCTCTAGTGGGTCATTCGACGCGACGCCTCTGATCTCTCAGCGCGTCGCCTTCGTGTCCCTGCTGGCACTCTGCCTGACAATTCCGAGCAACTGGACCCAAGATATCCCGTCCAGGTATGGCGGGCGGCACCCAGGACTGGAGTACTCCTGGCTGTACCCCCGGATCGATACCGCGCCGCCGCCGGCGCCTGTAGACACGGCGATGCCCGATCAGTTCTGAGTCCGTTCGGCAGTCAGTGTGGTCGCTGTTGTCGACAAACCGGGGTCAAGCCCCCCGCGCAGACTGGCACCCCGCGAGGTACGATCAGCCATCGCGAGCAGGTCCGTGAGGGAGGAGCTTCCGGGCCTGCGGCCTGCTGTGGCTATGGAGAACGGGGGCAACGGTGAGATGACTCGGTCCGTCCTAACGCTCGTCATGTTCGCGACGGTGTCGATTTCTGCCGTGACCCAATCGACCGCCCCGGACACGGTCGACGAGCCTCGCAGCGGAACCCCGTTCCCTCTCTCGCTCACACCCCCTGGCGGCATGACGCCGCACTGGCTCATGGGCACGGCGATTCGGCAGCGGACACTCTTTAGGGTGCAGATCTACGCGTTCGGACTCTATGTCGATCCGGAGGGCGCTCGAGCATCTCTGTCCCGGTTTGCCGGCGTATCGGCGCCGAGGCTCGAAGACGACGAGGGCTTCTATCGGCATCTCCTCGACCTGGACTTCGACATGACGCTCCGGCTGGTCATGACGCGTACCGTCGATGGCGATGACGTAGCCGAGGCCTTCGACGAGGCCCTGAGACCCCGGCTGGTGCGGGCGGTGACAGACACCATTGGTGCTGACGAGCTGGCGGCGCTGGACAGGTTCCGCAGCTACTTCGACGTAGACGAGGTCAGGACTGGCACGGAGGTCGTCTTCTCCTGCGGTCCCGCGGGACGCTTGGCGACCTCGGTTGGCGGAGACGAGCGCCCACCCATCAACTCGAGGGCCCTGTGCGGGGCTCTGTTTGACGTCTACCTCGGTGAGGATCCGATCTCGGATGACGGGAAGAGGAGTGTGGTCGCCGGATTTCCGGGCTTGTTGGGGTGAGCGGCAGCGGAGCCGTCGAGGCCATCCCTCGACACATCGAGATCCCCGAGTCGTCTTGTCCGAAAGATCTGCCGGCGCCTGTCGACGCGGTGTCACCGGCGTCATACCACCGCGTGCCCGCGTTCCTCACTGAGGTAAGCGGCCCAGTCTGCCATAGAGGCGATGTAACTCATTCTCGACGACGCGATCATCTCGAGCTCATCATGGGGCTGGGCATCGCGGCTGTGCCGCACGGGCTTCCGGTCGTCGTTCCGGGACTGGGCGGCGGAGCAGACGAACCATCCGCGCGGTGCGGTGGCGGCAGTCCCGACAGCGGAGGCGGATCGCGGGTGCTGGTACGCGCATGCGGGGATGGGTGCGTGGATGGGTCAGCACCTCGGCGGGGTCCACGCGTGCCTAACGACCGCAGGTGCCGCACGTCGCGACGAACACCCACGCGCCGTCGGCGTAGTCACCCAGCCGCATTCTAGTGAGCTGTGTGTTGCGCCTAGAATAATCTGTCGACTTTGCAGGCATAGATGAACGAGGCTGAACGCAAGAAGTACGACGAAGCAGAGGCCAGCGGACTATTGCCGCGACTCCGATTAGTCGTGCAGTCGTTCTGTGCACCAATCTGGTGGGAGATCGACGGCAAGACCATTCTCGACAGCGGTTCGATGTGCGTGATCGCAACGCCGCAATCCGTCTTCGGTGTCACCGCCAACCATGTGCTCACGATTTACGAGGGACACAAGGTCGCGCATCCCGACGCGTTCTGTCAGCTTGGTAGCGCGCCCTTCGACCCTATCCCGAATCTGATCGCACGCAGCGAGCATTGGGATCTCGCGACGTTTAGAATCCCCGACTTCACGCTGAAGCACTGGGGCCGAGACCACCGGATCTACAAGACGGAGGCATGGCCACCGCCTGCTATCAAGAAGGACGATCCAGTCATTCTTGGCGGGTATCCGACGAACCGTCGGACTCAAACTTCTGGAAAGAGGCCCGCAACGATGACTAGCGACTTCGTGTCGTTCATTGCCCGAGCGGACAACTGGTCGGAGAACCACATGGCGTTCTGCTTCGACTCGAACAGCTGGTACTGGCCTCAGGGCGAGGAACTGCCCCCCCATCCGGAACTCAGCGGTGCTAGCGGGGGGCCGTGTTTCCTGATGGTGCCCGAGAAAGATCGAATCGAACTCGCAGGATTTGTCTATGAGGCGCACACGGAGTACGAGGTCATCCGGGTCAGACAGGCGAACCTGATTACCACAGACGGAACTATCGTCCCGCCCCCAGTCGGCGCGCACCGCCGAATCCACGGTCGGTGACTTATTCTAGAAATCACAGATCCAGGGAACTAGCATTCAGCCGTTTCACCGTCCGCTCTGACCGGGCCGATCACCTTAAAGAGGTCTCCCAAACCCAGCCGCCACGAGTCACCTCCCACACGGTGCTCTGCGCCCGGCCGCCATACGCGCGGCTTGATACTGGATCGCCATTTTCATCGCCACTTTGCCTTGGTGCACAACTCGCGATCTCGGTCAATAATTGCCCTCCACCCCGAGATCCGAGGTCCCGCATGACGAGTTTCAAGCGCACCCAGCGGAAGTACGTCCAGAAGGCCTACCGTGTCCGGAATGGGCGGGAGTACGAGACGGGTCTCCGCGCTCGCGGGAGTCTGACCGTCGGGCTCGGACTCACCGATGGCACGCTCGCCAACTGGAACTCGCCGAGGCCGACGCGCAGGACGCCAGGCCGACAACGCAAGTACTCGAACCACGCCATCGAGACGACGGTCACCTTGGGCGTGGTGTTTGGCCTGGCGTCCAGGCAGACTGAGGGCTTCCTGCGCTCGCTGCTGACGCTCCTGAATCTGGACAACGACGTGCCCGACCACAGCACGATCTCGAGGCGCAAGGCGAGGCTGGGGAAGGTTGCTTCCTACGAGAGGCGAACCGTGAAGCCCGTCCACCTCCGCATCGACAGAGCGGTCTTTCAGTGCACGTCGGCCAGTTGCGCACTCCGCCGAAAGCCAGGGACTCCCGCAAGCTGCACCTCGCTGTGGATGAGCACACCAGTGACGTGGTCGCCTGCGAGCTCACGAGCAAGCGGGCTCGAGACGCTTCCCGGGTGGCGTCACTCGTCGGCCAGATCGAGCGTCCCATCGCCTCGGCCAAGGCCGACGCCGCGTACGACACCGGCGACGTCTATAAGACGCTGGAGCATCACCGTG